>CAVONY010000026.1:0-85186 GCA_963697405.1 uncultured delta proteobacterium
CCTGTTGGCCCTGATGGTCGGGCTCTTTCAGCTGACCCTGGGGATCCTGCGGTTGGGGTTGGTGGTCAAATTTCTGTCCCACCCCGTGGTCAACGGCTTTACCAACGCCGCTGCCATCATCATCGCCTCCTCTCAACTTTCCAAGATGTTCGGTGTTTACGTCGACACCGAGCCGCACCATTACGAAACCATCATCCACGTCGTCAAGGCAGCCACCCACTACACCCACTGGCCGACGCTGCTGATGGGGATGTTCGCCTTCGGGGTCATGTACGGCCTCAAGTGGCTGTCGCCGCGGATTCCCAATGTCCTCGTGGCCGTGGTCATCACCACGATCATCTCCTGGGCAACCGGATTCCAGCACGACCTCAACGTCGTCATCGATGCAATAGAGTCCCCGGCCGTGGGCAGCCTGATCGGACGGTTCAACACGGCATCCTCGGCGCTGCCATCGCTGGCTGAAGGGCGAACCCAACTCGGCGAGACATTGAACAAGGCCAAGCAGCGCCATGATGATATCGGCATCCTGGATGCCGAACACGAGGTGGATGTGGCCAACCTGAATATTTCGGATCTGCAAGCCGAGGCCCACCGCTGCCGGGAGGAAATCAGAGCGATCCTGCTTGCCGGCGTTCAGCAGGCCGATGGATCCCTTGCCTTTTATCCAAAAGATCAGATCCCGGTCGGTATGGAAAGCGACGGGCGCACATGGCGCATCAAGGTCGGCAACGAACCCCTGGACACCGAAAGCCTGAAGATGATGGGCGGCGGCGCGGTGGTCGGCACCATACCGAAAGGCCTGCCGTCGCTGGACATACCCCCGATCGACATCGGAGTCATGCTGCATCTGTTGCCCTTCGCAGCGATTATCTCCCTGCTGGGTTTCATGGAAGCAATTTCCATTGCCAAGGCCATGGCCGGCAAAACCGGACAGCGACTCGATCCCAACCAGGAGCTGATCGGTCAGGGATTGGGCAATATCTGCGGCGCGATCGGAAAGAGCTATCCCACATCAGGTTCATTTTCACGATCGGCGGTCAATCTCCAGGCCCGGGCCGTTTCCGGGTTATCCAGCGTTTTCACCAGTCTGGCGGTCGTGATCGTGCTCTTATTTTTTACGCCGTTGCTTTATCATCTTCCCCAAGCCGTACTCGCGGCAGTGATTATGATGGCCGTTATCGGTCTGCTGAACGTTTCGGGTTTTATCCACGCCTGGAAGGCAAAATGGTATGACGGTGCCATCTCCATCATTTCGTTTGTCAGCACCATGGTGTTTGCGCCCCACCTGGACAAGGGCATCATGATCGGTGTCGCGCTTTCCCTGGCGGTCTTTCTATACAAAAGCATGCGGCCCAGGGTGGCTTTTTTGTCCAGGTCGGAGGACGAAGCGTTGCGCTGTGTGACGACCCATGGGCTTCAAGAATGTCCGTATGTGACCCTGGTACGCTTTGATGGCCCTCTCTTTTTTGCCAATGCCAGCTATCTGGAAGACACGATAACCGAAATTATGCGCAGCAAAACGGGCCTCAATCATATCCTCATCGTTGCCAACGGGATCAATGACATTGATTCATCTGGTGAGGAAACCTTGTCGCTGCTGGTGGATCGAGTCAGAAGCAGTGGAATCGATATATCGATGAGCGGGGTCAACGAGTCGGTCATGGACGTATTTGGCCGCACTCACTTTATAGCCAAAATCGGTGAAGACCATCTTTTTCCGACAATGGAAAAAGGCCTCTCCACCATCCATGAATCCGCTCACGCGCAAGACCATGAAGCGAACTGCCCGCTGTTGACCCCCAGCCGGCTTGTTGAAGCCTAAAAGGAGGAGCTACCCATGCCAGTCATTTCCCTATTCAGCGGCAGCTACTGCAACGAGAAACCGGTCATCCAGGAAATTCGTGATCGAACCGGATACCGGCTGGTTATGGATCGGGAAATCGTTGCCGACGCCAGCCGCCTCTCCAATATACCCGAAAACAGGATCGAACGGGTGTTTTCCGATAAGACATCGGTATTCAACCGCTTGACCCGTGAACGGGAACGTTCGCTAGCACATCTTCGGTTGGCCCTGGCCAAAAAGCTTTCCGAAGACGACCTGGTCATCAGCGGTTTCGCCGGTCAACTGATTCCTCGTAATATCAAGCATGTGCTGCGGGTTTGCTTGATTGCCGATATGAATTCGCGCATTGCTGTCGCCGCTGCCGAGCGCCACATCGCACCCGCAGAGGCCCTAAAGATCATCCACCGGGAAGATGAGACGTGTGCCGAATGGATCTATCTCCTTTTTGGCACCAAGGATCCCTGGAATTCCTCCCTTTATGACATCTCCTTTCCGACCGACAAGACATCGCCGGATGGAATTGCGGCAACGATTAAAAAAAGCATCAACGCTTCCGTTATCAAACTCGCCGGTCGATCCAGAACGGCTGTCGATGATTTCAATATCGCCGCCCACGTGGAAATCGCTCTGGCAAAAAAAGGCCATAGTGTGGGAATCGACGTTCGGGCAGGCGCCGTCACATTGACCATTAACAAGCATGTGTTGATGCTGAATCGCCTTGAAGAAGAGCTCAAAGCCATCGCCGTCCGGGAGCCGGGGGTAATCTCGGTTGAGACCAAGGTGGGGCCCGGGTATTACCAGACCGACGTTTACCGTCGCCAGGACTTCGATGCGCCCTCGAAGATCCTGCTGGTGGACGACGAAAAAAAATATGTCCAGACGCTGTCCAAACGATTGATGATGCGTGAACTGGATTCGGCGGTGGTCTATGACGGCGAATCGGCCCTTGAATTGGCCAGGGAGGACGAACCCGATGTCATGATTCTTGACCTCAGAATGCCCGGGATCGATGGCATCGAAGTGCTGCGCCGCGTGAAAAAGACCCACCCGGCGATCGAGGTCATCGTTTTGACCAGCCAAGGATCGGAAGCTGATAAAAAAACGTGCATGGAATTGGGTGCGTTCGCCTTCCTATCCAAATCGGTAGACATCGATGAGCTGAGCAAGACCATCGATGCTGCAAATGAGAAAATCCGTCAACGGCGAGCGGGCCAGGATTCCGGCCAGACATAAGGTTAGAGACCATTCAGATATAGGCAAATTGGTTTGCCATCAAGGCATGTGAAAAATTTTTCGAAGGCATAGGGCTGATCTTTCGAGGACCATCTTTTCTTAACCCACACAAGTGGAGGGTGTCATGGAAACGGACAACACGATAAAAATTCTTATGGTCGATGATGAAGTCAAGTTTTTGAAGGCGGTTTCAGACCGCTTATCCATCAAGGGCTTCGACGTGACGACGGCAACCAACGGAGACGAAGCCATCGACGCGGCCAATAAAGGGGGGTTCGACGTGGCGGTGGTCGACCTGCAAATGCCGGGTACCGACGGTGCACAGGTTCTTAAAATTCTCAAACAGAACCACATATTTATTGAGATCATCATGCTGACCGGACATGCCACTGTCGATTCAGCCGTGGAGTGCACCAGACTCGGCGCATTCAAATACCTGGAAAAGCCATACGATTTCGACAAATTGGTGGAAGCGCTCAAAGAAGCCTATCAGGCCAGACTGCAAAAGAAGTTTGAAAGCAATCTGAAGCGAATGGAAGCGATTCAGAAAATGTCCATGCATCAATCCCCGCTGGGGCTGCTCAGGGAAATGGCGAAGCTGGATGATAACCGCAAATAGGGGCTTTTGCCAGTGCTTCAAGGATTATAGCGGCCAAAGATGATCAATAACCATGTGGCCTGAACCCGTTGCAAGTCAAGCCGGTCTGGATCAATAACACCACACTTCAAAAAAAAGGAACATGTAATGAGAAGATCGCTCAAGATACAATCCGCTGTAGTCGCCGTTTTTGCTTTTATGATTGTCGGGATGGTTATCGGCTGCGGCAACGAAGAGAAGTTGGAGACACAGATCAGTGGCTCCTGGCAGCGTACCCAAGGTGACGGCACCGTCGAGATCAACCTCGAAAAAAGTCCAATTTCACTGGTCTTCGACGGCAAGACCTATGCGGCTACAATCGATAAAGTTGATAAGGGCAAAAACAGTGTTCATCTCAAGGTGGCCGCCGAAAACGGGACATCGGAGGAGTGGACTCTGCATCAGATCTGGAATGACAACGGATCGGCATTCAAGCTGGCCTTCAGTCATAGCGGTACAAAAGAGACACTTGTACCCGCCGGCCGATCTTGATTGGGTTTCAATGGAATCCTCCCCGCGGCCCCGATGAGCGGGATCTCTGCTTTGTGCGCCAACAAGCGGCGAGGAATGCGCTCGCTATCGCGGTTCAACGGTGGCTGTGAGCCCGACATCCCCACGCATTTTGCGTTCATGTGCTGTCCGCGCAGCGTCAGTGATTTGTCCTCTAAAATTGGTTTGGGGTACATCGGGCCTAAGGTCAGGCGAATCATTCGTTCGTCAGATTTTCCCGTTTTACTGACGTCGCCGGTATTCAAGCCCTGGAAAAGTGTCGCTGTTTTATTCGGAAGGTCAGACAGTGCCTTGAATGCGCTTCGATCGGGCATTCAGGTCTCCAGGCGGTCGGGATTCCCGCTGGACCTGTTCATTCAACTCGAGCACGACGAAGGCTATTATGAGCAGCGAATCCGGGAGGCGGGCCTTGAAAAACAGGTGGCTCGATACTGTCGCGATCGATATCAGTTCACCGATGGCGAGTTTGCCCACAACTTATACGATCTGCCTCATGACGCGTTGATTCTGTCGGGTGCCTATGGGCATGGGCTGATAAAAAACATGCTCTTCGGAAGCAAGGTGGAAATCACCCAGGCCACGCTGACCAACAACATGCTGGTCAGCGGACCGCATTCAAAGACCCAATTAAACTGAGCCGATGGCGAGAATAACAGGTATGGGTAATTGATTGCCCGCAAACAACTCTCCCAGCGGTTGGACGGCAGGGGCGATCTTGGTGAAGGGTTGATAGGACAATTAAAAATGAAACTCAAGATTGCAACGATTCTATTTTTTTTGGCCATGGTGCTGGTCTATTCCCATCCGGAAGTGTCTGACGCCGTTGCAAGTTCAAGCCTCGAGGGAATGCAGACGGTTACGGCATTTTCGTATCATGCCGGTCCGGGTGATTCCCGGCAAATAGCTCACGCACTGGCCCTTTATGGTGCGAAATACCAGTCCGTTTTATTGTCGGCCGACCAGCTGGCTGGCAGGGGCTTGTTGAAAGATTACGGGGACAGGCAAATGGAGATCTTCTGCCTCGTTGTTGATAAAATGCAATACAGCATGCTTGACGATTCGTTTTCTGAGAAAGACCGCATCGCCGTGACAAAGATTAAAAGCGGCGTTTCGCTGAACGACTTTGTCAGGGCCGAAATCCAGAATGCCGAGTATGAGAAGGAAGAGGCTAATTTTTCATTGCAGGAAGAGATGGAACCGGTCGTGTCGCCGATTATCGCCCCGGCACAGGAATTATCCAGAGCGTATCGCTACATCAGAAGACACCATTGGCGCATGGCAATTATCTACCTGGATCATCTTGAGAAGAAATATCCTCACTGGGGAGCGCTTTTCCTTGCCAAGGCGCTGGCCTATCTGGGGATGCATGAATCCGAAAGGGCAATCAGCGCCCTATCGTCGGCCTGTTATCTGGGCGATCAGGGAGCCTGCCTGAAATTAAATGAAATGGATTCGCCGGATTGAGCCGCCGGACGGGGGTCAGAACGGTCTTTAACATCGTCCGACGGTCTTGTTCGGCAAGGATAAATTCCCTCGGTCATGAACGACCACAAACCGCTGACGCTCTTGAACGGGCGGGCGAAGGTGCGAAATGAAATCATACAAAGTCAAAAATCTGATGGTTCCGCTTTCAGAGTATGCCACGGTCTCTGAAGCGGCCACCCTCATGGATGCCGTCAAGGCATTGAAGGAAGCACAAGCCGCTTTTAATCAAAAACGCTATCGGCATCGGGCAATTCTGGTGATTGACAAAAACAATCACATTGTCGGCAAGTTGAGCCAGCATGATGTGATCGAGGCCCTTGAACCCAATTACAAGGAGATGAGAAATTCTGCGCCCAGCGGTTCGATACACCGGCTCGGATTCAGCGATGATTTCGTCAAATCGACCATTGAGCAATACCACCTGTGGGAAAAAGCCCTTGAGAATCTGTGCGATAAAGCGATCGATCAGAAGGTCATTGAACTCATGTATTCACCCGGCAAGGGTGAATTCGTGAATGAGAGCGCAAGCATGGATGAAGCGATTCATCGACTGATCATCGGTCATCATCACTCCTTGCTGGTGACCGCGGATCACGACGTGCGTGAAATTGTCGGTGTGCTCAGACTCGCGGATATTTTTGAGTTTGTCAGTGACGCGATGCATGAGTGCCCACCGAAGTAAGGTTGTCAACGATTGACGAGTTGGAAAGGGCGCTGAGATGGAAGGGGTTTTTGTTCCGATTGTTGTTTTTCTGGCGGTCTATGTGGCGCTGACATTTGAACTGGTCAACAAGGCCGTTGCCGCGCTGCTCGGCGTGATGATCCTGCTGGTGCTGCATGTGGTCAGCGAGCACCAGGCCGTCGAATTTATCGACTTCGAAACCATCATGCTGCTGCTGGGCATGATGTCCATCGTGGCCATATTAAAAAAGTCAGGGTTCTTTTCCATGGTGTCTGTGAAAATAGCCGAGCTGACCAAAGGTAGCCCACTAAAGATCCTGGTGCTTTTTTCCATCGTCACCGCCGTTTTGTCCGCCTTTCTGGACAACGTGACCACCGTGCTGATCATCATCCCCATCATCATCGAACTCACCGCCGGCATGGGTCTGGACCCCAAGATGTACGTAATCAGCCAGGCGATCATCTCCAATATCGGCGGCACGGCGACCCTGATCGGCGATCCGCCCAACATCATAATCGGGTCCAAGGTCGGGCTGACCTTCAACCAGTTCGTGTTGAACCTCTCCCTGCCGATCATCCTCTGCGTCGGGGCCGCGCTGGTCTATATCTGGGCTACCAACCGCGACAAGTTCAAGCCCATCGACACCAACCTGGTCAAGCTCTTTTCGGTGCAGCTGCTGCTGGAAAAAATCCGCTACCAGTTTTTGGATACGAAGATCGACAAGATATTCCTGACCAAGGGGCTGGTGTGCCTGGGCCTGGCCATCCTTCTGTTTGTCACCCAGACCATCACCAAACTCTCCCCGGGGGTGGTGGCTGTCTTTGTAGCCATGATCCTTTTCACTATCACGCGTATCGACGTGGAAGAGATGCTGGAGGAGATCGAGTGGAGCACCTTGTTGTTCTTTACCGGCCTGTTCATTCTGGTGGGCGTGCTGGAGGAAAAGGGGGTGATCGAATGGATGGCCCACAACATCTTTCTGCGGGTGGGCGACAACCCCTACGTGATCGTGCTGACCGTGCTGTGGGTGTCGGGCATCGTCTCCGGCTTTCTGGACAACATTCCTTTTACCATTACCATGATCCCCATCGTCAAATTGATGCTGGAGAGCAACCCGATTCCCAACAACATCCTCTGGTGGGCCCTGTCGCTGGGTGCATGCCTGGGCGGCAATTTGACCATGATCGGCGCGTCGGCCAATATCGTCTCCGTGGGCATGGCCAAAAAACTCAAACATAACATCTCCTTTTTTGAGTTCGCCGGAAAAAGCGCCGTGATCACCCTGATCACGCTGACCATTGCATCGGGCTATTTAACGCTTTATTTGTGGATATCGTTATGAAAACCGAAGACAAAGAAATATTGTGCAGTCTGATCCGCGACCATGAGGATACCGTGGGCTCTTCCCGGGTCACCATGATGGCCATCAAGGCCTTCATCGAATCCATCAAACAGGTGCGTTGCAGTGTCGAGGAGGTCCGTGAACTGTATTCGGAACTTTCCGAGGCCATCAAGAATACCGAGCCCAAGGTCATTCCCTTGATTCACCTGATCGAAGAGTTTGAAAAAGAAATCGGTGAGGCGCCCGATGCGTCCATCGATCAGATCAAGGACGAGGCGATCCGGATTCTGGAAGAAAAGCACCACAAGATCATCACCAAGACCGGCAAAGTGATCGAGCACGGCCTGACCTGTATCAGCGAAGGCGATGTGATCATTGTGCACACGATCAGCTACGATGTCACCAATATGCTCAAGCTGGCCAAGGAGGTGCTGCAGAAAACCTTCAAGGTGATCGTGCTCAAGCAGGATCTGGCCAAGACCCGCCGGCTGATCAAATCCCTGTCCGCCGCCGGGATCGACATGGAAATCATTCCCGAATACAGCCTGAGCCACTACATCGAGCAGGGCAACAAGGTATTCATGGGCGCATTGTCCATCGCCGACGACATGAAGGTGGTTTCAGCCATCGGATCGGCCAATATCGTCAGCCTGTGTCACCTGAGCAACTTGCCGGTCTACCTGTTTGCCAATACCCTCAAATTTTCCCACCGGCCCTCGTCCCAGCAACGGATCCATCGAAAAGTGGAATCCAAAACCCACGGCGACATCAGCTACCAGCTGACCACCCACTCCCACGACACCGTGGACCTGAAGCATGTGGATTTTCTGGTCACCGAAGACGGCATTAGGGACAAGGCGGCCATCGCCGCCTGGATCCAAAGCAGCCCGGGCAAACGTGAAAAGAGCCTATCCACTGAAAACAACCGCCCAATGAGACAATCATGAACATGGCCGACGCGGCAATCTTGATTTTCTGGTTGGTTTGTCTGGTCCGGGGAATATTCAGAGGACCGGTGGACGAGCTTTTCTCAATCGCCGGTGTCCTGTGTGGCCTGTTTGTCGCCGCCTTTTCTTATCCTTATGCTTCCAAGGTGTTGTCCGTGTGGATGGAATCTGAACCAATGCGCGGCCTGACCTGTTTCCTTACCCTTTTCGCCGGCATGTACATACTGGCGGCGGTATGCTGCGTCATTGCAACCTACCTGATACGCCTCCGCCGGTCAGGGTGGTTGAGCCGGGCCTTTGGCGCCGGACTTGGACTTCTAAAGGGGATGCTTGTCGTTGCCGTGATACTGATCCCGCTGGTTGCTTTTTTGCCGCATCAATCCACATGGATTGGCAGATCGGAAATCATTCCATATGAAAACCGCCTTTCCGCGCGGATGGTACAGGTCATTCCTTCCGCCATCGGTGATCCGTTCACATCCCATATCACGGGGTATAAACAATTATGGAAACACGGCGGGGATGCACCGGAGGCCAGGTAAAAATTTTGGCCTAAAGAGTGAAAGGGGTCCGTAAAAAATATATGACCGTCAAATTTTCGGATCCCTACATAAGCAGGGTGCGGTGTTTTGGGGCGCGTGAGGCTTGAGGCATTACGGGTGAATATCGGGATGGGGTACTGATGGCCCCGACAAATTCCACCGCCGGCAACCCGGTTCCGTCATCACACAGGCGGATATCTACTACCCGGATCCCGAGGGTAAGCCGGCCGCCCCAACCACCACCGTTTCCATGAAAGATGAACGGGCAAACTTCAGTACAGCTTTAATTTTCGCAATAACGACTTGACGCCATACCGGGCCAACTCTTCGGCCGAGAGCCAGCGAAGCCTTATTTCCAGATGTTTCAGCCCCCCAAGTAGTTCCTGCGTAAGGGCTTTCTGGGTGCCGTCGAAGCTGCCGCGCCAGTAGCGAATGCCCGTCTTGGCGTCGACCAGGTAAAGTGCAAATCCAACCGACGTGGCGCCCTCGGGCATTTCTACCAAAGCCCCTTTTTACCTATATTTCCACACCGTGCCCACCATGACGACCTGAGCATCCAGTACTTCTCCCAGATGAACAGTGCGTTTGCGCGGGGTATCCAGGGTCTGGTTCGTAACCAGGGGTCGGTAGGCCTAAGCTAAAGCGATACCAGCAAGTGGGGAAAACGCAGCGAATAGGGGCCGCCCTTCGGGATAGTAGACCGGGTCACCATCTTCGATGCGGCCAGGGAGAAATACAGTCAGTACCAGTCCGAAAATGTAGCCGATGATGATCTCGCCAGGGAGCAATTGAAGCCATCGCTATGACCAGGAATGGCCTATGCGTGGTGGAAACAACACGAGGTAAAGGTACAGATCACTTAACGAAAAACGCTTGGACATGCTGGTACAACATGGCGACTTTCGCCTTCAGCAGCATGGAAATAAATAGCATTTAGCCAGTACATAATACACGATAATCGAACCTTGCGATTACTGCTATAGTCCTGTATTTTTAAGCGGATATTCAGGTTTCATATATCCAAACAATATTTGCAGATAATGTGAGCAGGGAAATACGTTTGAAGGCTGTTACGGTTAGTGCAGTATCACTGCTCGAATCGTTGCTATCCCCCACCCTATCTATATAATTGCGGGTTTGGGCAAAAAACCAACTTCGTCCGGGTTGTCTTTTGACAAACCATAATCCGGCACAATCTTGGTTATTTATTTCTTGCCGAGGCCCTTAAAGCTTGCCGTTGAGCCGGTATATGAACACCAGCACTTCGGCAACGGCCCGGAAAAGTTCAGGCGGGATTTCAGTCTCCAGATCCATGGCCTCAAGCACATTGGCCAGGTTGCGGTCTTCAAGGAGGGGTACGTCGTTTTCCCGGGCCGCCTTGACAATCTGCTCGGCAATGTGGCCCTTTCCCTTGGCAACCACCCGGGGAGCCATGTTCCTGGCCTGGTCATATTTGAGGGCGGCCGCCTTTTTCATCTGTCTGTCGTTCATATGTTAATGTCCACCTGCCGACGTTTTGGAAGGGTTAGATCTTCGCCTTCGAATTCTTCAATTTTTTTCTGGTTGATTACCACGCTGACGGCAACGGTATTGAAGGTATCGTTGAGCATCTCACTGATGCGGTGATGGTCGCTTTCAATGGCCGCTTTAACGTCCGCTTCCTTGACGAAAAAAGTGACGTTCAAATCCTTGCCAACCATCCACAGATCGGTGCGAACCGTTCCCATACGGTCCATGTCCAGCAAAAGGGAAACCCGGGGATTCTTGTTGGCATCATCGCGCCCCTTTTTTGCGTAGTACACCTTGAGGCGGGCATTGCGATGGGTGTCCGTCAGAAACAGCAGGTGAGAAAAAGCCTGAAACAGGTCCGGATCCATCGGCTTTTCCGCAGCCATGAGCTGCTGCTGCTCGATGTGGGAAATCGCCCGTGTCACCACACTTTTTAACGTTTCCAGCATGTGTCGGTCCGCCCCGCGGGCATCCGGCGGTTGCGCTTCCAGAAATTCTCTCAGGATCAACAGGTTGGGTTTCATGTCGTTGATCATGATGTCACGGATTACCGGCTGCCGGGCCAATTCGTCCGGCGTCATTGAGGTGGACCGGGCCTGAAGGTCAATAATTGCCTGCCCCAGACGGTTTTCAAAATAGACGCCCGAGTTTTCGACAAAATCCCTGACCCTGGCCACCAGCGCAGCCATATCAACAGCTGGCGATGCCGGACTCAGCGCCTGCTGCAGGTTGATCAGCGCCCCTTTCATCGGGGTGGACAACGACGGTGAAAGACCTTTCTCAGGCTGAATCGTTCCCTCGAGCAATCGCTGAATCGGCTCTCTCAACGCCGCCATTTCTGAAGCCGTCGGTGGTGGAGACGGGCCAGCCGGAACCATCCCTGATTGAACCGGTCGGTTGGACAACATGTCCGGCTGCGCGTGTTGGGCCGGTGACTGTTCTTTGGCTGTTGCGTCGACCGCGGTGGCAGTCGGCAGATTGATCGAACCGATGGATTGCGCCTTTGGACCTATGGCAAGGGCGATGCCATTGTCGTTTTTTACCACGGTGAGGGGAATGGCCTGACCCTGGTGAACCGGGATGTCGATTTTGGCAAAGGCCTTGAATTTTCCGAAATCCACAAGCATCAGCCCATCTTTTTCGAATCCGGTAACGCGTCCCTGAAGTGAGTCACCGGGAACCAGCCACCGCAAATGGTCGGAAAGTAAGGACCTGTCGGATATGGGTTCGAACAGGTGAATCTGCAAATGCTCGCCAGCCGGGGTGGTCGCCGTCTGGCCGCTTTTTGGCACCATGACCAGGCGAAGATTTTCTCCTGCGGCTTCCACGCGGATCTGGATATCCTGGCCGGTGACGACCGGCAGGGGCAGGCGGGCATACGCCTTGAACTGGCCGATGGAAAGCAGGGCGTCGTTGTGCTTTTCCACATCCACTACCGATGCGTTCAACCGATCCCCTGCGCGCAAGGTCAACGAGGCAGGCAGGTTTTTTCCCGATTTCGTCATCTGCTGCGGCAGCTGCAACAGCCACTGGGTGTCCATGCTTCAATCCCCCGGTCAGGTTGCCACACGTCGGTATACGGTAATCGCGCGTGTCTCTGTGATAATATCGAACCGATCGCGCAAAACTTCAATAAACGGGCTGTCTTGTGCATCTTGACCGTAGGTGGTTTACCCATGTTCCCATGTTTGCCTAACCCTTGCGTTTATGCTACACCAAATGCCCTTGCTACTCACTCGTCAGCATGAACCGGTGAAGGCACCCATGTTTTCAGGAATACAAGAAATTCTGATTATCGTTCTGATCATTTCGGGGATATTTCTGGTTCCCCGGATGATGAATCCCCGGCCTACCCCCCAGAAAGTGGTGCTGCGCCGCCCTCCCCTCAAGCTTTCCTGGGCGCTACGCCTGGCCATCATTATATCTGTCCTATGGCCGGTTGCCTGGGTGCTTTATTTCAAACCCTGGCAGCAGAACCTCATTCTATTTGCCACGGTGGGTATCGGACCGGTGGTGGTCGGATGGAGTCTCAAGTGGGTACTTGCCGGAATGAAAAACAAACGCTAAGGTAGTAAACGCTTAAAAGACATGGCCCACAACCCAAACTGAGCACGTGACCGTGCCGGGCCGCAACCACCGATCGCCACCAAACTAATCGAAAAGGGGTTTTCCATGGCACATGAAGATGCCGGACACTACGCAGCCAAACATCCCGGCGCTAAAATCGACAAGGCCATTGCCGATGCCATTGCCGGCAAGGAAAAAGAGGGGCGCATCACCTGCGTGGCAGCCCATGCCATAGCTAAAAAACAGGCCTGTTCCCCAGAGGTGGTGGGCGTGAACATCGACCTGCTGGAAAAACGGATCCGCCGTTGCCAACTGGGGTTGTTCGGTTATGATACGAAAAAGAAGAAGGTGGTAAAACCGGCAGCCATGGTGACAAAGCCTCTCAAGACCGCTATTCGCAAGGCCATGGATGGCGACCGCATCACCTGTCTGGCAGCCTGGGATCTGGCAAAAAAAATGAGTCTGACGAGGCTGGAAGTATCATCAGCCTGCGAGGCCATGAAAGTCAAAATTTCAAGGTGTCAGCTGGGCGCGTTTTAGTGCCTGTCTGATGTCACTTCCCGGCAGCCAACGATTTAAGATAACGAAACAGATTGCGGGCGGATTTCGGCGGTGCGTTTTTTTCCTTTTCTTTGCGGGCGCTGCGCACCAGTTGTCCCAGGCGACGGCGATCCGCATCCGGAAAAGTGTCCAGAATAACCTGGAAGACGTCATCGTCTCCGTCAACCAGTTGGTCCCGCCAGGCTTCGATCCGATGGAAGGCTTTGGCCTGCCCATAGGCACCCTGCTCGATCGCTAGGAGCGCCTGTTCGATCGGTTCGGCATCCACGCTGCGCATCAGCGAGCCAATATACTGCATTTGACGCCGCCGCGCCCCATGGGACGTTATCGCTCTTACCGTCTGGATGGCTTCCATCAAACGCATGGGCAAATCCATCCGGCCCAGCTGTTCGTCCGAAAGCAAAACCAGTTTCTCCCCCATCTTCTGAAGCGCTGTGGCCTCTTTTTTCAGCTGGGTACGGCTTTTTTCAAAATCGTCGTGCATGTTCATGCTTCAAAATCCCTTGGTATGACCGGTTAAAAACAAGGTGGGGTCGACAGACACCCGTTGGGGTTAAACAAAAAGCAGGCTCAGCCAGGGAAAATAGGTAATGATGATCAGCACCCCCAATAAAATCAACAAGTATGGCAATGACGACCGGTAGAGCAAGGTCACCGGCTTTTCGAATTTCAAGCTGGAAATGAAAAGGTTGATGCCCACCGGTGGTGTGGAATAGCCGATCTCCAGGTTCACCAGAAAAATGACGCACAGGTGGATGGGATCGACGCCATAGGACAGGGCAATGGGAACGATAATGGGCACCACGATAACAATGGCTGAAAAAATATCCATGATGCAACCCACCGCCAACAGGAACAGGTTCAATCCAGCCAAAAAGAGCAGCCTGCTGTCGCTCAATGCGGTCAACCATTCGAGGATCCGGTTGGGAATCTGTTGATCCACCAAAAAACCGGTAAATCCCAACGCGACCCCAAGGATGACGATAATGGCGCCGGACAGAACCGTACTTTCAACGATAACCGACGGCAGTGTATTGAAAAAAGAGATCTCTTTCAAGACGAAGCACTCCACCACGACCACATAGATCAGCACAACGGCAGACACCTCCGCGATGGTGACAAACCCACCGTACACGCCTACCAGGATGATGCCGATCACCGGCCAGTCCCAGATACCGTCTAAAAAGGCGGCTTTCACCTGTTTAAAGGAGATGTCGATGGGAATGTTCCGCCGACGGCCGGCGGCCGCCTGTTTGAAAAAGGCGTAGACGCAAAGCACCCCGATGAGAAGCAGGCCCGGAACGAGTGCCGCTTTGAAAATCTTGCCGATATCCACCTGGGCAACAACCCCGTATAGGATGACGGGCAGGCTCGGCGGGAAAAGCAGCCCCAGGCTTCCCGAGGTGGTCAACAAGCCCAGGGTAAACTCTTCTCCGTATCCTTTATTGCGCATCACCGGATAAAGGATGCTGCCAAGCGCCACGATGGTCACGCCGCTGGCACCGGTCAAGGCGGTAAAAAAAGCGCAGGAACACAGGGCCGCCATGGCCAGTCCACCGGGCAGCCATCCCATCAGCGCGTCGAGGAAATTCATGATGCGCTGAGGCGACCGCGTCTCGGTGAGCAGGCAACCCACCAAGGTGAACAACGGAAGCGCCACCAACACGGGCATGGCCCCCAGACGGTTCATTTCAATCAGAATGGTCTGAAGCGCCAACCAATCCTGCTCCACCAGGTAGAGACAGGCAATGGACAAAGCGGCAATGATAGTAAATAAGGGCGTTTCCAGAAGCGCCAGGACCAGAATGACAACGATGGCAAGGGTGAGTGGATTCATCGGGTCGGCTTGGCCCGTTGGGAAGTTTCTGCCGTTGGCGTGGACACAAACCGGTAGAGCAGCGCGGCCAGGTAACGAAACGTAGCTACGCTGAAAAAAAAGGGAAAGATCATCGACAGCCTGCCCCAATCGCCAAACATGGCGATTTCATTTTTAACGAATTCAAAGGAGGTGACCAGAAGGATCCCCATCACCAGGGCGCCAAACAGATTCACCGCTACGGCAGCCCACTGTCGGATGCGACTGCTGCAGTAGCGCAGGACCAGTTCGAGCCGGATGTGCCGCTGCCGCTTCAGGGCCAGCGATGCACCCAGCAGGGCCAGCCAAAGAACCAGATTGGGGCTGGCTTCAAAAATTTGATGGGATGGCAGATGAAAAAGATTGCGCGAAAGGATGTTAAAAATGATAAAAAAAACCAGCAGCGAAAAGCAAAGGACGATGACGCTTTTTTCGAACAGCGCCAGTGCATCGTCCACGCATTTGATGGCTTTGATCATGGTTTCACTTTACCCGATCCCGGTGCTCCGCGATCAATCCACGAACCTGATCGAACAGTTCTTTTGAGTAAAGGGAAGGTATGCTCATCTCGTAATTCTTTTCGGCGCTTCGTTTGAATGCAGCAGTTTGTTCGGGTGTGGACGGGATCAGGGCAATACCCGCTTCGCTGAGCACCTGAACGGCTTCGGCGTTGTCCTTTCGGGTTAACCGGACCAGTTTTGCAGCGTATTGCCTGACCAGCCGGCTGACGACATCCCGGTTCTCGGGATCCAGTTCGTAGAAGGTTCGTTTGTTCATCAACAGGGCGCCGGTAGAGTTGACCATGGGAAAATCGAGCATGTATTTCACCCTCGCGTACCACTGGAAGGCAACAGATGCAAGCGGTGGAGAATAAAACGAATCGATCATCCCGGTCTCCAGTCCGGTATTCACATCCGCAAGCTGGAGGGGGTAGCCCAGCACACCAAAGGCGTCCAGAAAATTTTCAGCCACCCGATCCCCTTTCCACACCCACATCCGGGTTTGCTTTAGGCGGTCCATCGTGTCGATGCGCTGTTTTGAAAAAAGGTAAACGAATCCAGCTTCGGCAAACCCCAGCAGGACATACCCCTTTTCTTCAAACCGGCCGGCGAAGTCATCGAACATCTTTTCCTTGACGTAATCGATCTCTTCATAGGTGTTAAACAGCAGAGGCGCTTCGAAAACCCGTATCTCCGGCAGAACGAGCCCCAACCCTACCCCGGAGAATCCGCCGGCGTGGAGGCGGTTGACCCGCATTTTTCTCAGGACATCCACCTCGTCACCGCTGACCCCGCCGGCATAAATTTTAATTGTCACATCGCCGCTGGTCTCTTTTATCACCGCAGCGGCAAATTCATGCAGGGTCCGGGTCCACGTGCTGCCCTCGGGCATTACCACGGCA
Organism: uncultured delta proteobacterium; assembly: GCA_963697405.1. Lineage (GTDB taxonomy): Bacteria > Desulfobacterota > Desulfobacteria > Desulfobacterales > Desulfosarcinaceae > Desulfosarcina. The sequence goes on from CAVONY010000026.1 coordinate 16,616, forward strand.
ATTTTTATCTCAGTCGGACCGGCGAGTCCGACACAGGGATAAGCGCACACCACCAGGGCAAGAATGGCGAGCAGCGGAACAATTGGTCTAATTGGTTGAATTCGTTTCATTGGTTGATTGGGTGGTAAGCGTCAATGGGCCAATTGATTGCGCACGGTCTAATCGAACAGGCTGTCCACTGCAGCCAGATATGCAACCGCCCGGCGACCGGCAATGGCATTGTACAAGGACACCTCATTCTCGCTGGCGGGATGGTCTATGATTCGCTGCATCATGTCGACAAATCCCTGCCGGTCCTGTTGTTGATACAGGCAGAAGCGACCATAAAAAAGATCCGGTAGAAGGTAATGGTCTCCGGTGATCATTTTCAACTGTTGATAGTGGACAAGGGCCTTGTCCTGGCTTCCCCCCATCATGGGCGGCCGGGAACCGAAATAAACCAGCAGAAAAAGATGCGCGCCCCCATGGTTATACGCAGGATCCAGTTCGAGCACCCGCTCCATGACCTGGCGAGCCACATGTGCCTGGGATACGGCCCGGACAGAATCGAGGTTGCGGTTGACCCAGGCCCCCAGGCTGAATCCATACCAAAAGAGCGGGGCCACTTCCACCCTGCCCAGTTTGTCCAGATAGGGCGTGATGGTGTCGACCGTTCGGAATGCATCCATCGCACCCGGTGTATGCTTTTCCAATGCCATCAGGGCGTAACCGACACCCTTTTCGTAGTATCGATTCACCTGATTTTTCAACAAATCCATCTCTCGTAACCTGGTGTCCGAAGAATCGACAAGATAAGTCGTCTCATCAAGCCGGGTTTCCACAAAACCGAATGCATAGCTGGCATACATCCGGGACAACATGGTCAACAATTGACGATCATCGGGCGAATTCGCCAGCACGGTTTCAAGCAGTTTAATATTGGCCGGGAGCGCCTTTTCCATCAGATCCAAATCGTCATCACGCTCATATGCGGTCATTCCGTGGTCTACCAAATCAGCAATCTGGCTTACCATCAGGTGTCTTGGCGAGCAGGCCATCACTGCCAGTGACATCGAAACCAGCAATATCCAGCGTTCGACAATCATAAGGTATCCTGTTTCGTTCTGGGCCTGAACCGCGATAGCGAGCGCATTCCCCGTTGCTTGCGACGGGGTTAGCGAGCGAGCTGAAAATTGATTTTCATCCTTACGGTGAACCCTCCCCGCGGCTTGCCGCGGGGAGGGTTCAATCAGCGGATCGTTTTTCAGATCGGAATGGTTGAATATCAACCGCTATGAAGTTTGGTAATATCCTGCCCCGGCATTTCACGCAGGCTTTCTGGAATGTTCCCTGTCGAGAAGACACTGCTGATGATACGGACCAACCGGTGAATGTGGCGTTTGATATCCTCCGGCGAACGACCCGGATAGTTTTTGAAGGACATGACCACCCCGGTAACCGATGCGTATATGGCATGGGTTACCAGACGATTGTTCATACCGATATCGGTTTGATTGTTTACTTTTTCCAATATATCTAGAAAATTGCGTTGCATCGTGTTATACCGATCCAATGCCTTCTGCTGGATCTGCCCGGTAATCATGAAATGGCCCATCATCTGGAACACGGATTCATTCTCCAAAAGGTAGTCCACACTTCCCATGGCCAGTTCCTCCAAGGATGTTTGCCCCGCCTTCACCTTTTTTTCAAACAACTCCTCCACCACTTTCATGTGGCGGACCAGGGCCTCGACGAAAACATCATCCCGGCTGGGGAAATAGCGGTAAATCGCAGCGGCTGAAATGCCGGCCCGTTTAGCAATATCCCGCATACCGATCTTGTGAAAATCTTTCTGACTGAACAGATCCATGGCGGCATTGACAATGAGGTTTTTGCGTGTTTCGCGCTCTTCTTTGCGTAGCTTCTGAAACGTCGACATGGTTGGGCTCCTGCGTGTTCAATTTGTCGTTGTACCGAAGGCATCGGCTGGAATAGAATGTGGAAACGTTGATTCATGCAGACGGCGACATGCAGCATAAACGGCGCCCCATTAGCAGGCACTATCTGATCCGGGATTCCGTTATAACCGTTGAACTCATTAACGCAGTTAACTTGAATTAACAACTCTTTTCCAATTCGATGGGTTCTGCTAAAGCATCGGCGCACGGTGACCCATCGATACCATCCAATCCTTTAACCCCCTGTCCGCCATACATACTGACGGTGTTAAAGGATGAAAGTCTATTTTCAGCTCGCAAGCGCACTAAACACCTCTTTTTTTAATCAGCCGGGCCACCGATTCGATATGAAAGGTGTGTGGAAACATGTCCACCGGCTGGACTTCTTCAACATCATACACCTCCTTGAGTTCCAGTACATCCCTTGCCAGGGTTGCCGGGTTGCAGGACACGTATACAATTTTCTCCGACCCCAGCCTGAGCACCTGTTTGACCACATCCTTGTGCATGCCGGCGCGTGGGGGGTCGATCACCAACAGATCCGGTGCCGTATCGATGGTTTTCAGGGTGTCCTTGATATCCCCAAGGATAAATCGGCAGTTGTCGATGCTATTCATGCGACAATTCTTGCGGGCATCCTCCACAGCGCTCTCAACCAGTTCCAGGCCGATCACTTCGCCGGCCTGTTTGGCCAGGCAGATGGCGATGGTTCCGGTGCCGCAATATAGATCCAGCACTTTCTCGTGTCCCTTGAGAGCCGCGTATCGACCGACGATTTCGTAAAGTTTTTGCGCACCGCGAGTGTTGGTCTGGAAAAAGGAGTTGGCTGAGATGTCGAACTCGAATCCGCCGATCCGGTCCGTCAGCACCGGTTTGCCGGCCAGGTGGATTTCCCATTCGCCAATGGCCACGCCCGAGCGCCTGGCCGTAATGTTGTTGACCACGCAGACCACTTCGGGAAACCCGTCCATAATCGTATCGGCCAGTGGCATGACCGCGTCGTGATCCTCACTGGCGGTAACAATGTTGACCATCCATTGGTCGTGGGCCGCCGAGTGCCGCAGCATGAGAAATCGCCAGAAGCCCTCATGGCTGCGAAGCCCGTAAACCGGCCGGTCCGACGCACGCATGAAGGTGCGCACGGCATCCAGAATGCGGTTTCCCGCTTCCGGTTGCAGCAGGCATGCCCGGGTATCCAATACCTTATGAAAGGTACCGGGCACATGCAGCCCCAGTGCGAAGCTGACATCCGCACCGCTGCCCATTTCCTGAGGCATCAGCCAGCGCCGGTCCGAGCAGGAAAACTCCATTTTGTTGCGGTACCCGAAAATAGTATCAGACGGCAGCGTCGGATAAACGGATGTTCCGCTGATCAGCGCGATGTGTTCCAAGGATTCGGCGACGTGGCGGCGTTTCAAGTCCAACTGGTGCGGGTAGTCGATGAACTGCCACTTGCAGCCGCCGCAAAATCCGCTGTAGGGGCATGGTGGATCCACACGCAGGGGCGATGGTGTCAGCAGCTCCTGCACCACGGCTTCGGCGTAGTTGCGCTTTTTTCTGATGATGCGGGCGGCCACCCGGTCACCGGTAACGGTCTGATCGATGAATACGGCAAAGCCGTCGATCTTGGCCAGCCCCTTTCCACCAAAGGCCACATCGATTACGTCACACTCGATGATCTGTTTTTTCTTAACGGTCATGTTTTTCCTTTATCTACCAAAACTATCCCGGACAAACTGAAAATCACAAATAACAAGCACCAATTTCCAAATAAATTCCAAATTACAATTTTCAAATCCCAAGCAAGGTCCAGATTAACACGTCGCTATCATTTTATTTCTCCAATTTGGGATGTTCTTACTTTAATTTCAAGGTTTGGAATTTTGATTTTTGGTCATTGTGATTTATTTGTCATTTGTTTTTTGGCGATTGTGATTTTATTTTTTCTTTGTGTTCTGACACAAAAAAAACGAACTTCAGGATTAAGACACCCGGTTGAGTGATTTTTCAATGGGGTTCTCCACATGTTCCATGGTTGTTTTTTTGTCAAGGGCCAATACTCATGGTGATGGTTATAACAGATTTATGGAATCACTGTGCATCGGTCCCTGGTTTCCTGTCGGTCGTTTTTCTTCCGTTTTTTTCTTGCCCTGCCAATAGATTTTCTTTACTTTAGAAAAACCTGACCCATCGCTATGGTACCCCATTTCCAGAATAATATCGTTCCGGACCATTCGTCCCTTTTTTTGTTCATTTGATCATTTTCGAGTTCCATTCAACCCCGAAAAGGACCTTGCCATGAAAAACACGGATTATTTAAAGGCGCTTACAGTCGATGGAAAAACCGTCATGTTCTTTGATTTCAATCAGTTTGCCGCCGACACCGGGGCATCCGTTGAGAATCTGCCCTTTTCCATCAAGATCCTTGTGGAGAACCTGCTGCGAAAGCTGGACGGCCGGGTGGTCACGGAAGCGGACCTGGCCAATATCGTCCGCTGGCAAAAGACCTATGCGTCGCCGGTTGAAATCCCCTATCACCCTGCACGCGTGCTCATGCAGGACTTCACGGGCGTGCCGGCGGTGGTGGACCTGGCGGCCATGCGCGATGCGGTGAAAGCCCTGGGCAATGACCCCGCGCGGGTCAACCCCCTGGTTCCCACGGAACTGGTGGTGGATCACTCCATCCAGGTGGACTGCTTCGGCACCGACGATTCCCTGGAGAAAAACGTGGCGCTGGAATACAGCCGCAACAGCGAACGGTACGAGCTGCTCAAATGGGCACAGAAAAGCTTTTCCAATTTCAAGGTGGTGCCCCCCAACTCGGGTATCTGCCACCAGGTGAACCTGGAAAATCTCGGCCGGGTGGTCATCACCCAGGATGAGGGCGGCAATGCGCTCGCCTATCCGGACACGCTGGTGGGCACCGACTCCCACACCCCCATGATCAACGGCATCGGCGTGATGGGATGGGGCGTGGGCGGCATCGAAGCCGAGGCGGTCATGTTGGGCCAGCCCTACTATATGTCCATCCCCGAAGTGATCGGCGTCAAGCTCACCGGCACCCTGAAAGCGGGCGTCACGGCAACGGATCTGGTTCTGACCATCACCGAGATGCTGCGCAAAATCAATGTGGTCGAAAAGTTCGTGGAGTATTTCGGTCCCGGCATGAAAGGCCTGTCGGTGACCGATCGGGCCACCATTGCCAACATGACCCCGGAATACGGGGCCACCCTGGGATTTTTCCCGGTCGACGAAAAGACCCTTGACTATCTCGAGTTGACCGGCAGGGGTGACCGCGCACGGATAGTCGAGGCTTACACCAAGGCCACGGGCATGTTCTACACCGGAGAAACGGATCCGGCGTTCACCCAGGTGGTGACGCTTGATCTGGCGACGGTCCAGCCATCTGTGGCCGGCCCTGCCCGCCCCCAGGACCGCATCTCCCTGCCCAATCTCAAAAAAACCTTTGCCGATATCCTCGGCTGCGAATACGACCGGGATGCCGAAGTCAAGCGCATATCTGAATTTCACGATGAATCCGGATGCAAAACCGTGCGCGCCAAACGCTGCCACCCGGTGACCCAACGCCAGTTCGACATGGAACTCGATGGACGGCCGATGAAAATCGGTGATGGCAACATCGTCATTGCCGCCATCACATCCTGCACCAACACCTCCAACCCCCACGTGCTCATGGGTGCCGGTTTGATCGCCAAGAACGCCGTGTCCAAGGGCCTCAAGGTGCCACCTTTTGTCAAAACATCCCTGGCACCGGGATCCAAGGTGGTCATGGACTACCTGGAGGCCGCAAACTTGGTGCCCTACTTCGATGCCCTGGGTTTTCATCTGGCCGCCTTCGGCTGCACCACCTGCATCGGCAACAGCGGTCCCTTGCATCCGGACATAGAGAAGGTCATCAAGGATAACGATTTAAACGTGGCCGCGGTGCTCTCCGGCAATCGCAATTTCGAAGCCCGCATCCACCAGAACATCAAGTCCAATTTCCTGGCATCACCCATGCTGGTAGTCATTTTTGCACTGGCCGGCCGGGTGGACATCGATCTGACCCTGGAGCCGGTTGGAATCGATCCCAACGGTAAGCCCGTGTACCTGGAGGATTTGTGGCCATCACAGGACCAGATCGACAAACTGGTCAAATCTCACGTCAAACAAGAATTTTACGAAAAACAGTACGCGCGTATCTTTGACGGTGATCGCTTCTGGGAATCCCTCGACATTGCCGAAAGCACCACCTTTGCCTGGAACAATGCCTCGACTTACATCAAAAACCCACCTTACTTCGACGGATTCTCCCTGACCCCACAGCAACCGGGGGATATCATCGACGCCCGTTGCTTCCTGCTGCTGGGAGACACGGTCACCACCGACCACATCTCACCGGCGGGAGCCATTCCCGAGGATTATCCGGCGGGGCAATACCTCATCGAACACGATGTGACCGAGGATCAGTTCAACTCCTACGGGTCTCGCAGGGGAAATCACGAGGTGATGATGCGCGGCACTTTCGGCAACATCCGCATCAAAAACCGGTTAGTGGATCCCAAACAGGGCAGCTTTACCCTGAAATTTCCCGAAAAGACAGAGATGTTCAACTACGACGCGGCCATGGCCTACCAGGCCGAAGGAACACCGCTGATTGTACTGGGCGGCAAGGAATACGGCACCGGCTCCTCACGGGACTGGGCGGCCAAGGGCACCAACCTGCTGGGCATCAAGGCGGTCATCGCCCAATCCTACGAACGCATCCATCGCAATAACCTGGTGGGCATGGGGGCACTGCCCTTAGTGTTTGCCGACGGTGAAAACGCCCAAAGCCTTGGCTTGGACGGCTCGGAAACCTTCAGCATTTCCGGGGTCGACAACATGACGCCCAGAAAGCAGCTCAGCGTCAAGGCCGTCAAGACGGATGGCAGCGAAATCACGTTCAATGTCACCTCCCGGCTGGATACCGAGGTGGACGTGGAATATTTTGAAAACGGCGGGATTCTTCCCTGCGTCATTCGCAAGATGATTGCGCAGGATACCGACTAGCAGACGGTGGCCGATAATACCTTTTCAGGCGGCCCATTATGATCGGGTCGCCTGCATTCTATATGAGCCCGGCCTTTTTTTTGACTCTCAGCAGGCCCGGGCTCAGGTTCAGGTGCATGAGCGTGGAGTGGCAACCCAGATCAAGAAACACGCGTTCCAGGTCGTCAAACAGCACCGGCCGGTCCGGCCATTTGAATGATTTTTCCTGCCGGCGAAGCGACTCCCAGGTCCTTCTCGCTTCAGGGTCATCGCTGAAAACGGCCTGCAAGGCCCGGTCGCAGAGAAACATGGCGCATACTACCGGCCGAAGCGTCCACATGCAGCCATGGCTGCCCAGATAGACGCATCGGTGTCCCCTGTTCATCCGGTTCAACACCGTCTCCAACCGATCCAACTGCGCCGGTGTGGAACACAGCGCATTGACCACCGTGTCGGCAAAAAAAGTGATGATGCCATCCTTGGAACAGCAGGCGCTGGTGCGGCTCAGGTAACAGGTATGGGTGCATACGTCATTGAAATGTCGCTTTAAAAAGTGGTCGGTCGATTGCCTGAATTGCACGTAATCACGGATTGTTTCGGTTAGTTCAATCCGTTTTGCGTCACCGAGATGTACGAGTCCGCGCCTGACGGTTTTCAACGCTTCGAGTTGTTCCTGCTGGTATTCGTTCATTTTCAATACCTCGCTGTCCGCGGTCAAACTAGCGGCAACAATTTAGCTCTTTGGTGTTTAGGAGATAACCTGTTGATTGTCAATGCGATGCCAATATGGCTGGTATAATGGGCGACGTTCAGCGATCTTTTTCACTTGACGATTTTCTCCAATTCCCGGATAACCGGTTCTCAATACACCGCCAAACGCACACAGGAACGAACCCGCATGTCAGAGCACAACGGACCTTCCGGTCATCCCATGGATGAAATCGCAGAACAATTCAAAGCGCCTGACAAACCTGCGCAGAATCAGCGGCCATCGGACAATGTCTCGTCCGTTGAACCGTCCGACAATCGATTCGGACTCGCCGGTGTAAAGGATTCTGAAGGTGAGTCGTCCCCAACCGCTCAAGCGACTTTTGGTCCACTATCCCTGTCACCGGACCAAATTGAAGCGCCGTCGTTTTTCGTGGACAAAAAACTGTCCGTCCTGTGGATGAACGCCGGCGGCACCGATGCCTTCTCCCATGCCCTGGCCCAGGAATTGGGTTCCACACCCGCAGGCAATATCTTCGACCTGCTGCTCAGTCCGGCGATCAAAGCTTCGATTGCCGATTGGCAGGCGTTGTTTTCATTCGTCTATATCCTGTTGCGCCGCTCCACCGCCACAGATACGTTTGATCGGGGAACCGTCTTCATCTCCAGTAATCACCTCCCCGCCACAGACGACGAGACCGCCCTTACCCCTGTCGTCCACCCGTTTTTGGTAGACAGCTGCATCATCGGGCAAAAGGAGGAGACCACCCCATCACCCCTGCGCATTTTTGGCTTGGAATTCAAGGAAGGGACACTCTTTCTGCTCCGACAGGATCGATGGCAAACTGCAGTGACCGCCCACGTGGAAACCGAATCTGCCGTCAACGACATCGGTCCTGGAGATGAAAAAGAAGCGATCTGCATATTGTCAGTCCGGCTCAACGATTCTCATCGCATCGCAGACACCATGCTCCCCGAGGTTTTCTTCAAATTGATGCATCGAATCTGGGATGAAGGCGATGGGGTTGTCAGATCCTTCGGCGGCAAACGAGCCGGATGCAGTGGTGCCCAAATCGACTACCTGTTTACTAAAAACGCAGGAAGGAGCCCCATCTTCAGCGCCATCTGCTGCGCAACCCGGATGAACCGACAGATGATGGTGATGGAAGAAAAGCTTAAGGCGCAACAGGGATGGGCAAACGAGATCCGCATGAACATGGGCATCAGCCACGGCACGGATGAACTGACGACATCAGTGCCGACCGGCTGCATGGAATCCTCGATCCCCGGCGGGACGTTTGATCAGTCTTCTCACCTGTCCGCCGTTGCCGGCAAAGGGGAGATCTGGATTACGAGAAATGCAGTCTCCCAATTGCCCAGAAAGCTCATCGACCAGGTGGTTGTGGGTATTGATCGCCAAGGCCGGTTTCTGCGTAATTTTTTCACCCGGCTCTCAGACCTTCCCCAGGCCGCCGGAGCCGGTCAGCCCCATCCTGATCTGGGAACGCTGTCCATCGCCCGCATCTTAAGCATTGAACGGCCAGGACCGGAGCAACCGGCAACGAGCGAGGTTTAATCATGTCGGAAAGCAGCCCGTTGATAAGGGTTCACGTGAATATTGAATTATCCGCGGCATCCCTGCAGGCGGTGGTGGCCAATTCAAAAATGAAGGCCGGCACAGATGAAAAAGGGCGGTATCGGGTGGATACGGCCGATGCGCTGGCCGCCCTGATCTCAGCCTTCCTTCGCGAAAAAGGCTTCGACGCATTTGCCCGGGATGTGGATAATTATTGATTCACGAGTGGGACGGCCGCCTTGTATACGATGACGCTACCGCCAATTGCATAGGATAGGAGGCCGGCAGGAATCAGGAAGCTGTCCCCTTTTTTCATGGTCAGACGCACCCCCTGACCACCAACTTCAATCCATCCTTCTCCGGCCGTACACAAGAGCATCTCGACATTTCTGATGGCGTGAGAAATGTATGGCTGACCTATCGGGGGCCGGATGACGGTGAGTGAGAATTCCTCGGCCGGGCAGTCGTAGCCGAATTCAGCCGGCCCCACCGGCCTGGGGTCGAGAATTTCAATTGACGTTTCCTCAAACCGGACAACGTTGAGCAATTCCGGCACATCCACATGCTTGGGTGTCAGCCCGCCCCGGAGCACGTTGTCCGAATTGGCCATCAGTTCGATTCCGACGCCGTCCAGGTAGGCGTGGAGTTGGCCGGCGTGCAGATACATGGCCTGTCCCGGTTCGAGGCAGACCAGATTCAATAGCGCCGGAGAAAGGACCCCCATATCCGCCGGATAGACGCCGGCGAGGTCGACCATCCACTGGTAGAGCGGCGACGTGTCCACCAAAGGCCTGGCCTTATCCAAAACCTCCTGGGCCGCGCTCCTGCGCTTATCGGCGGCGATTGTCATCATGGCTTCGAAAAAATTCCTGAGCCCCTGCCCCGGGTTCGTTTTCAGATCCTGGAATGCATCATCGAGGTCGTTGGGGCATACCGGCGCCAAAAGTCGAACGGCTTCAGCTGACGGCCGAAATCCGTTCAACCCCCAAAATGGCGTCAGGGCACAGATAATTTCCGGCTTGTGGTTGTCATCCCGATAATTGCGGTCCGGCGCATCCAAGGCCTTTCCTTCACGATTCTCCCTATCAAACCCCTCTATCGCCTGGTGTTTGCTGGGATGCGCCTGAATGGAAAGGGGTTGGGCGGCAGCCAGCACCTTGAACAGGTAAGGCAGCACACGGCCAAACCGCCTGACGACATACTGGCCTAAAATGTCAATGGGTTGCCGGTCGATCAACTGCTGGAGTGGAACCCGATCGTCCCCGACAACGACCATGGAAGGGCCTTTGGGGTGGGTGCCCATCCACAGTTCCGCCTGGGGTTGATGGGTAGGGTTTGGCTGACCGAGCATCTGGGTAATGGCGGTTGTCGATCCCCAGGCATAGGGCTGGATCACATTTTTGAGACGGTAAATCTGCATGGTTGACCTCGATCGTATCGTCAGAGGATGGTTTACTTACCCCAATCACCTTGCTATACAGGGCTTGCTGGTGCGCAACGCAAAAAAAACGGCATGGCGTCATTAATAACATGATCGTTACGGTTAATGAAATCTTTTACAGTATTCAAGGCGAGTCCATATATGCCGGGCTGCCCTGCGTGTTCGTGCGGCTGACCGGATGCAACCTTCGCTGTCGCTATTGCGACACCCGGTATGCGTTTGATGAGGGCAACGCCATGTCCGTGGCCCATATTGTCGATCAAGTGGCAACATTTGGTTGCGACTGGGTTGAAATAACCGGTGGCGAACCCCTGTCCCAGAACCATACACCGGCTCTGGTGGATGCCCTGCTTGCCGACGGCTATCACCTATTGATGGAAACCAACGGTTCCCTGGACATCGATCGGGTGGATCGCCGCTGCAGCCGGATAATGGACATCAAGTGCCCGTCCAGCGGAGAGCATATGAAAAACGATACAGCCAATCTGCAGCGGCTGACCGCCCATGATCAAGTCAAATTCGTCATCGGCGATCACGACGACTTTCTTTTCGCAACGCAGCTGTTGCCCCATTTACCAGCAATCCTGCCGACGGATCGCATCCTGTTCTCGGCGGTATCCGACCGGCTGCCCCCGGATCGGCTGGCCGCCTGGATGCTTGAGGCCCGAATCGAGGCCCGGCTTCAGTTGCAATTGCATCGGTTGATCTGGCCGGATCAGGAGCGAGGGGTTTGACGACCAAAAAAAGTTAATGCAAAATATTACATGTATCAGTCCAACCAACAATGATTAAAACAAAAAAAGCAGTGGTACTGTCCAGCGGCGGCCTGGATTCCAGCACCGTGCTGGCCATGGTTGCCGACCAGGGGTTTGCGATTTACAGCCTCAGTTTCGACTATGGACAGCGACACGTATGCGAGCTCCGGGCGGCTGAAAGGGTGGCTGCTGCTGCGGGTGTGAAACGCCACCTGGTTACCCGGGTGGATCTGAAGCCGATCGGCGGTTCAGCGCTGACCGACGACATCGCCGTGCCCAAAACCCGCAGCGGCTCCCTTATGGCCGAAGCCATTCCCATCACCTATGTGCCTGCACGCAACACGATATTCCTATCATACGCCCTTGCCTGGGCCGAGGTGCTGGGCGCCTGGGATATCTTCATCGGTGTCAACGCCGTGGATTACAGTGGATACCCCGACTGCCGGCCGGAATACATTCTGGCTTTTGAAACCATGGCCAACCTGGCCACCAAGTCCGCCATCGAGGGTAAGGGGCGGTATCGTATCCACACACCGCTGATCGATCTGACCAAGGCCGAGATCATCCTTGCCGGCACCGCCTTGGGTGTGGACTATGCGCTGACCCACAGCTGCTACGATCCAACGCCCCAAGGGCTGGCCTGCGGCGATTGCGATTCGTGTATCCTGCGCAAAAACGGGTTTGCCGATGCCGGTGTACCCGATCCGACCCCCTATGTGCCCCAATGACGATGCAATCGGCACCCAGGCAGACCGGTAACAACAAAGTTCGGATACAAAGACTAAATAACAAATTACAAAGTCCAAATAAATTCCAAAATACAACATTCAAATATCAAACCAGACCAAACTCCAATTGTTTGGAATGTTGAACCGCGATAGCGCTCGTTTTCCCCGCAGCTTACCACGGGGAGGGTTCAGTATTGGTCATTGTGATTTATTTGAGATTTGGCTTTTGATTTTTGAGATTTGCCTGTTATTTGCTATTTGTCTTTTATTTCCCGATAGTAGAAATTAAAATATAAGGTTTTCAAATGGTTATATTGTTCGTTCTTGGACTGGCCGCGGTGCTACTAGTGGGGCTGGTCAACGCGGAAAAGACGGAAAAGCCCAAATGGATTCTTCTGTTCAAAACACCACTGTCCCTGCTGTTCATCGTTGCCTGGACCCTGCAGCCGGCCCCGGATGCGCGCTTTGCCGGTCTTATCCTCCTTGCCCTGGTGTTCTGCCTGGGCGGAGACATCCTGCTGGCATTCGGTTTCCACGGCACCTTTCTGCTCGGGCTGGTCAGCTTTCTGGTGGGGCACGTGATATACGCCACCGCCTTTTTTGTGGTCGGCACAGTGAACCCTGCAATGGCAGTGGGCACTATTCTTTTAATGGGTGTGGCCGCCGCGGTCTGGCCGTGGCTCGAACCCCACCTGGGAAATATGCGCACCCCGGTGTTGGCCTATATCGTGGTCATCAGTATAATGGTTTGCGGCGCCTTCGGTATCGCCGGTGATCCGACAATCCCGGTTCGTGCCCGCGGCAGTGTGTTAGCCGGCGCCATCCTGTTCTATATCTCAGATCTCTTCGTGGCCCGGCAGCGCTTCGTGGTCGGCTCTCCTGTCAACCGGGTGGTGGGACTGCCCCTGTACTACGTCGCCCAGTTTCTGCTGGCCTTTTCCGCTGCCTGGATCCCCGGGTGAGCCGAGCCCATGTACATAGAATTGGTTTCAAAACGTTGGATCAGGTTCGCGGGCAAGGCGCAGGCCGACGCAAAAGCGGAGCATATATTTAATATGTGAGCATTTTAAGGAGGCGTGCAACGCCGCCATCGGACCTTAGACGGCGTTATGAAGCCAATTCTACCAGTTCACCGGCAACCGTACGGTTTGTTTGGCTTTATTCCGAAACAGCAGGTACCGGTTTTCCCGGCCGAACCGATACAGATCGCGGGTGATGGCCACATCGGATCGGCAGTATTCAAGAATTTTTGCCATTTTTCCTTCCCGCCACCACCTCAGGGCATCCAGCCCGTCTGCCGTTTTTCCGGCATCCAGGGTCACCGATGCCAGGTGGTCCAAAGAGAGCCGGTACCCCAGTTGGTCCTTCACCTTTTCCAGGATATCCAGGGTAGGAATCTGCCGTAAATCAAGCTCAGTGTATGCGGAGAGGACCTGGTAATCGAAACGTTTGATATTGAACCCGATCACCAGGTCCAGCCCATGAAGGTGATCCATCAACATGGGAACCTGACCTTCGACGAACTCGAAGAAATTATCCGACTTTGAATCGTAAAGCACGACACAACTGACCCGCATCCGCGATGCATGGTGCCACCCCCCCACCTCCTGGGCCGACAGCTGGGTTTCGATGTCCAGTACACCGTAATGAATGGCCTTATGCATGGAATCCACAACCAGTGGGGCGTTATCCGTTGCCTTCATCTCCTCGAATACCATCGGCTCTGGAATGAACGGGGGAGCGGGCGAGGCTTTAGTGGAGATAAGGGTCTTTAACAAGAAGATCGCTCCCGCCTTATCGATCGGGCGGTTGCCTGAACCGCATTTGGGAGAATGGACACAACTGGGACAGCCGGTTTCACAAGGGCATTCGGATATGGCCGAAAAGGTGGCGTCCAGCAGACCGTTACCATTGACGAAGGCCTGGGTGCAGAGTCCGGTCCCTCCAGGCAATCCATCATAGATAAAAACGCCGGCACTTTCCAATTGGGGATGAAAGGGGGTGGAAATGCCTCCCAGATCGTTCCGGTCGGCGAGCACCAGAAGGGGGAAGACGCCGATGGCGGCGTGTTCCAGGGCATGCAGTCCTCCCATGACGTGGATCCAGGCCTTTTCCGCCAATGCGGTGACTGCCTCCGGAACCGTAAACCAAAGGCCCTGGGTTTCAAAAACCATGGGCGGCAGATCGAGCGGAACCCGTTCCAATACTTTGCCGGTTCGGGTTTGAATTCGGTCATAGCCGGTAACCTGCTCGGTGACCCGAAGGCGTCCAACGGTCATCATGGTTCCGTATACCGGCTTTTGGTCGGCAATCTCCAGGATTCGGGTTTCTTTGTGAGATCTCACGCGGGTGTGAAAATCGACTCGGGCAGGCGCGACAATGACTTTACGGACTTCCGGGTCAAGGGATTCCACCAAAAAGGATTTCCCTCGATGCAGATAGATGGCACCGGGATGGGTTTCACGGTATACGCGGATTCCGTCGATTTCCCCCAATGGCGTGGTGCTGGCCGCCTCGATGATGGCAAACCGGGCACCCGACCCTCGCAAATCCACCAATCGGTGCGGATTTTTCATCGGAGAAAAGCAGACGGTGCCGTCAGCACTCAGATAAAGCCGGCCGGAGGCGATGGTATGCCGGAGGCAGGCTTTCATCGGTTCAGGTGCCAGCATGGGATCACCGGTCATCAGGGGCAGCTCGGCTGCCGCACAAACCAGATGCCGGGACATGACATCCGGATTATAGGGATTGATCACGGCTGCTTCCGGTTGACGAACCACCAGTTGCTCCGGATTTTTGATAAAATAATGATCCAGGGCATCCTCTCCGGCCACCAGTACCACCGCCGAGTCCTGACCGCTGCGCCCCACCCGACCCCCGCGCTGCCAGGTGGCAACAATGGAACCGGGGTATCCAACCAAAATGCATAGATCCAGACTGCCGATATCAATGCCCAGTTCCAGGGCACTGGTGGAAATCACCGCCAGCAGGTCTCCGGAAGCGAGTTTGGATTCGATTTCGCGACGCTCTTCAGGCAAAAATCCGGCGCGATAGGCACTGATGCGGTCGTCAAGTCCACCGGACCGGTTTTGGGCCCAGATGGCCAGCAGCTCCGCCAACTTACGGGACTGTGTGTAAACGATGGTGCGAAGTCCCCGGTTCACGGCTGCCTTGAGCAGCATCACCGTAGCCGCCAAGGATCCGCCCGCCGGATCTATCATGATCAGGTGACGCCGCCCGTTGCCGGCTGTGCTCTGCGTAACGGTTTCAACGCTCAACCCGGTCAACTGCGTGGCCAGCTCGTCCGGATTGGCAACGGTGGCCGAGGTGAACACGAAGGTCGGCGCTGTACCATAATGGCTGCACATTCGTCGCAGGCGACGGAATACCTGGGCCATATGCGAACCCAGGATTCCCCGGTACGTGTGGACCTCGTCCACCACCACGAAACGGATTCTGGAGAGCAAGTCGGACCATCGGTCGTGATAGGGCAAAACCGAAAGATGAACCATTTCAGGGTTGGTCATCAGTATATGAGGCGGTTTGTCACGGATTTTCTTGCGCCGGTAGGCAGATGTGTCGCCATCGTATATGTCCGCCCGAAGGTTGATGTCTGGCAGGTGACTGGACATGCTGTCGATGGCTTTTAGTTGATCCTGGGCCAGGGCCTTCAAGGGGTAGATGAACAGCGCGCAGGCTGATGGATCCTCAATAACCGTCTCGAAAACCGGCAGTGCATAGGTCAGGGTCTTGCCGGAGGCGGTCTGGGTGGCGGCTACCGTGTGTATGCCGGCCCGCACCCGGTCGATGCTTTGAACCTGGTGGGCATACAGCCGATCGATCCCCATGGCCCGGAGCAGGTGGTCAATCGGTTTCGGCCAAGGCTTTCGGGTTTCCCCGAAGGTGGGTTCGCTGGGCGCTAATTCACGGTGATAGACCACCTGGCCGTCAAATGCGCTGGCAGCCTTGAATGCGTTGATGTAGTCGTCGATCAGAGAGCCGTCAGTCATGGTTCGATAACCGCAATCTAAACTCAGAATTCAATTTTGTGTGCATAGGGGCTTGAAAAACTGAAAAAATACGCTATAGTAGACTTTTATTGGCCAGGTACGGCCCGCATCCGTTAACCTTAAGGCAGCGATTGACAACACCTCACCGAAAAACGGCCCCACCCGTTACCGGGAAGGGCCACTATCGCATGACTTCATCTCCCATTTCAAGAGGAAGGCCATAACGTTGGACGACCCTTTTTTACCCGGCCCAGGTTCCGGATTCCTGGGTAATCTCCGTGTTTGTTTCGCTTCTCGTATTTTTCATTTAAGCCACCGGAATCGCAGTTATCCGCGCGACCGCATCACTGGTGCAGGAGTCAGCGGATGATGGTGAATCAGTTTTTTCTTCTTTTCGTCCTGTTGTTGCTCTCCGGATTTTTTTCATCGGCGGAGACTGCCCTGTTTTCCATCAGTCAAACTCGTGCGCGGCACCTGGCCAAGGAGAACATCCGGTCTCTTCAACTGATCAAGCGCATGAAAGATGATCCCCACAAGCTGCTGACCACCATCCTGATCGGCAACAATGTGGTCAATGTGGCCGCATCGGCAATCGCCACATCGCTGACCATCAACATGTCGGCCAATTATGCCGTGGGACTGTCCACCGGGATAATGACCTTTCTGATCCTCGTGTTCGGCGAAGTGATTCCCAAATCCTTTGCCACCCGCAACAACATCCTTTTGGCCAAGTTGACCATCTTTCCCATCTACTGGCTGTCCATCCTCTTCTTCCCGATCATCGTGTTTCTCAATTTCATTCCCCGCATCACCGGAAGGATGAGCAAGACACCGTCAGCCACGGAAGAGGAGTTGATCACCTTTGTTGAAGTGGTTGAGGAGCAGGGAGAAATCAAGGAAGAAGAGCGTGAAATGATCCACAACGTCTTCGAACTGGACGACACCAATGCTTCGGAGATCATGACCCCACGGGCCGACATGTTTGTGGTGGATGCCGACGAACCGCTCGATTTCAAGGCTATCGCCGAATCCGGTTTTACCCGCATTCCGGTGATCGAAGGCGACATCGATCACATCGCGGGCATTTTAAATATCAAGGACATCTTCATGCATCAGGCCACATCGGAGACCCCTGTGAACGTCCGGGCCATCATGCGCCCCCCCTATTTCGTACCCGAAAACAAAAAGCTGGACCGGATGCTGCACCAGTTCAAGACCCGCAAAAACCACATGGCCATTATCGTGGACGAGTATGGCGGCGTCTCCGGCTTGATTACCCTTGAAGACGCACTGGAGGAGCTGGTGGGCGAAATCCGGGACGAAACCGACAAAGAGGAACCGCACATCATCAGTAAAAAGCCCAAGGAGTGGATGGTTTTGGGCAAATCGGAAATCGAGGAGGTCAACGAAAAGACCGGCATGCACATCCGCGAATCCAGAGAATATGACACCTTTTCCGGGTTCATATTAGACAGGATCGGCAGGATTCCGGAAGAAGATGAAGCCTTCACCATCGATGGCCACAAGGTGGTGGTCATGGAAATGGATGGGAATCGAATCAAACGCTACCTGGTGCAGGCCCTATCATCCAAGACCGACTGATCGATCTTACTTTACCCGCTCCACGTACTGCCCGGTGCGTGTGTCAATGCGGATCATTTCGCCCTCGTTCACAAATGGCGGCACCTGGACCACATGACCGGTCTCCAGGGTGGCCGGCTTGGTTGACCCGGCGGCGGTATCCCCTTTGGCCCAGGGTTCCGCCTCGGTGATGGTCAACTCCACGAAATTGGGCAGCGAGACCTCCAGGGCTTTTTTATCGAACATGAGGACGTTGCACACGGTGTTTTCCTTTAGAAATGCCCTGGCATCAGCCACTTGATCCTCGGACAAAAACTCCTGTTCATAGTTGGACGAATTCATGAAGCAGTAGGTGTTCCCATCGAAATAGAGATACTCCATTTCAATGGCTTCCAGATTGGCTTCCTTGAATTTTTCGCCGGACCGGTAGGTTTTATCGAACTGCGAACCGGTGACCATGTTCTTGAGCCGGCATTTGTAAAGGGCCTGGCCCTTTCCCGGTTTCACAAATTCGAACTGGACGATCACATATGGATCGCCGTCAATCTCTATCTTCAGCCCTTTTCGTAAGTCACTGCTCTCATACATATGATTTTCAGCCTTTCTTGGGGTTCGTGAATACCAGGGTCCGGGGTAAATGGCATGAAACCACGGTTTACCCTTTTCAACCGATTGTCATTTCGTTGTTATCCGGTTCCCATCCATGGCCATGCCATCTGTCCGGCGCGTTTCAGAGACCAGGGTCTTGATCCGTTCCGGGTCCTTTTTAAAACGGATGGGACGCCCGCATTCATCCGTGGCATTGGTGCACGTGCAGCTGTCCACCCCAAAAGGCCGAACCTGCAGCATCCCTTCGGCTACATTTTCCGGCGAGATGCCCCCGGCAAGAATCACCGGAATTCGGCTTTTGGCCACCAACTCTGCGGCCACCGACCAGTCGCAAGTCAGCCCGGTGATGCCAACGAATCCAGCCACCGGTTGTTCGTCATCGGCCGCACCCGACGCCCCAGCGATCACCGTGTCAGTCAAAAAATAGTCGCTCAGCGGCTCCAGCCGAGCAGCCAGCGCCAATACGGCTTCACGGCTTACTTCCGTCGTCTGCCCGATGGGAATTGAGCGCATGATATGAATGTCTGGAAACCGTCGTTTGACCGCCGCCTGCAACTGAAGCGCCGCATGGACCGAACTGCCGCCGTGGTCATCCAGCCGGTCACAAAAATGGACGATATGGGGCCGATAATAGCCCAGGGTGTCAAATACCGCCTGCGGGTTTGAATATAGGGGGATCAGGCTGCTGACCGCTCCCATCTTGCGAACCACGGCAACGGTTTCACGGACGACCGGGTCGTATCGATCATCGCACGACGTGATCACGCTACCGATGTGATCCACACCCAATCGGATCATGGCCCGGGCTTCATCCGGGGTCTGGATTTCATATATCTGAACGATGGTGCCTGACATTATCTTGAGCATTCCTGAATGGTTAAACGTCCAGGTCGTGTGCCGTCGGTGGCCGTCCCTATCACATCCAAGACCTTTGTGCAAATCGTATCACCGGCCACCAATCGTCGGGAATCGATAGGCGGTAAAAGGTGTATGGATGCCTTCTCAAGGAAACTGCGGTCGTGCGTCTTCAGCGCTCGAACTAATCGCCAGCGCGTCTAAGTTCGGCTGTAGCATTTTATAATAGGTCCGGATGCGGTCTACATACATGACCGCTTCATTTCCACGCGCATAACGATGCTCGAGGGTACGGTAATATTTTTTCTGCTGCAACAGCGGGAATACCGATCGGACACCGTGCCAGCTGTTTTCCGGCTTGCCCAGCCGGCGGGCCAATCGTCTGGCGTCCTGCAGGTGGCCGAATCCAATATTGTAGGCAGCCAATGCCATGAGCGTGCGATCGGGTTCGGGCACTGACTGGCCGACCTGGCGATGCAGACGAGCCAGATAGCGGGTGCCGGCAAATATTGACGCCTCAACGTCCATCCGATTTTCCAGATTCATGGATGCCGCTGTTTCGCGGGTGAGCATCATGATTCCACGAACACCCGTATAGCTTCTTGCACGAGGATTCCAATGCGACTCCTGATAGGCCTGCGCAGCGACAAGCTTCCAGTCCAGTTGGTATTTTTTTGCCGCCGCTTCGAAAAAAGCCCGATATTTGGGAAGCCGGACTTTGATTCGGCGACGGTACCTGGCCAGGTCTACGTAATCGAAGGATTCCAGGTGGCTGTAATAATGCTCGACCAGGCCCTTGATCGTCTCCCGGGTTTTTTTCAGGTCAAACCACTTGCCGACGGCCTCCTGCAATCGGCGGTTGCGTGGATCGGTTGCCCATGTCAGTTTCTGGGGACTGCCAAGGGTCAGCATGACAGTCAGTTCCGGGAAATAGTGGTGGTTCATCGACATGGTGTTGGAGTCCACGACCGTAAGCGGCAAGGAGCGGGTCCACACCATCTGGAGCAGATCTTCGGCGCTGTAAGCAGTCAGGATCTGCCAGTTGACACCTGGATACATGCGGCGCAGTTCCTCCAGATATTCGATACGGGCGCTGCTGCCGGTTATCCAGAGCGTGTATGCCTCGAGAGCCTTCTTACTTTGGATGTCCGGCCCGCCGCGACGGCCCACCACCTGCTGTTCCACCTCCAGATACCCCGGCCCCAGAGAAAGCAATCGGGCCGACTGGCTGCCAAAGGGAACGCCGGGGGCGATGATATCGCCCTGACCGGCTTTGAGGGCGGCAATCATATCGACTTCATCCTCAATAATCGATATGCGGAGGTCCACGCCCAGATGCTCGGCAAAGGCCTTTGCCAGATCGTATTCAAATCCAACGGGGCCATGGGGGCCCTCATAATAGCATGCGGAATTGTTGCGCGTAATCAGCACCAATTCGCCCCGGGACAACAGCGCTTCAAGATCATTTTGTGTCAGAGGGGAATCGCATCCAGCAATCACGCTGAGCACCAACAGCATAACCAGATTGCACCAAATTGTTCGCAGCATACCCATCCGCCTATTCAGCCAAACGATTTCATGGATTGGATCCGAGCTCCAGTGAGTCTGGTGTCGCCCGTATCAAGTCGAAGACACCGTGACCTCGTGATTTATAGTCCGAGATCTAGAATTTATCAACCCGAGCCCCGCCTTCTTCCACCCCGGTCCAACCGGCACCCCGCACCCATGGACTAACCGGCCGCCGGTTTGCCCCTGCACGTTAGGCAGTGACAAGCAGTAGTGCCTGGTTGCCTTTTTCAATTGATAATGGTATGACCGCCGAAATCTACCAATCTGTTGAATTGTAGAATATTTGCGAAGTATTAGCCCGGAGACCGCCCATGATTATCATCATCGATTTCGGATCCCAATTCAACCAACTCATCGCCCGGCGGGTGCGTGAATGCCGCGTATACTGCCAGATCGAACCACCGACTGTCACCGCAGAACAGATTCGGTCCTGGTCGCCCGACGGCATCATCCTTTCCGGCGGACCATCCAGCATCTATGAGAAGAACAGCCCTCGGGTAGACGCCGGCATTTTCGACCTCGGCATTCCGGTGCTGGGCATCTGCTATGGCATGCATTTTATGGTGGACACCCTCGGTGGCAAAGTCAAGAAAGCCGACAAACGTGAATATGGTTTTGCCTCCCTGACCGCCAGGCAGCCAAAAGGGCTCTTTTCAGGCATCGGCAAAGAAACGGTCACCTGGATGAGCCACGGTGATTCCATCGACGGCCTGCCTAAAGGCTTTTCCATCAGCGCGTCAACGGCGAACACCAAAGTGGCCGCAATGGCCAACAACCGCAAAAAGTTCTTCGGCGTTCAGTTTCATCCTGAGGTGGAACATACCGCCAAAGGACGGAAAATGATCCACAACTTTCTTTTTGACATCTGCGGATGCAAAGCATCGTGGACCATGAAATCCTTTGCCCGGGACACCGTCAGCCAGATCAGGAAAACAGTGGGGAACAAAAAAGTGATTCTCGGCCTTTCCGGCGGGGTGGACTCCTCGGTGACGGCCCTTTTAATTCACAGCGCCATCGGCAAGAATTTGACCTGCATTTTCGTGGACAACGGGCTGTTGCGAAAAGACGAGGCCACCCAGCTGAAAGAAAAACTCAAAAGCCACCTGAAGATCAACATCCGCTTTGTCAAAGCCGCCTCCCGATTCGTCCGGGCCCTCACCAACGTGTCCGACCCGGAACGAAAACGCAAGATCATCGGCAAGGAGTTTATGGTTGTGTTCGAGGCTGAAGCGTTGAAAATCAAGGATGCCGATTTTCTGGCCCAGGGCACGTTATACCCGGATATCATCGAATCCCAATCGGCCTTTGGCGGCCCCACGGCGGTGATCAAATCCCACCACAATGTGGGAGGACTGCCGAAAAAGATGAAACTCAAGCTGGTGGAGCCCTTAAAGTATCTGTTTAAGGATGAAGTGCGCAAGCTGGGTAAAACCCTGGGGCTGGACGCCGACCTGGTTTGGCGACAGCCGTTTCCCGGACCGGGGCTGGCCATCCGGGTTATCGGCGAGATCACCAAAAAACGTCTGGATGTGCTGCGGGAAGTGGATTCGGTACTCCAGGAAGAAATTCGCGCCGCCGGATACTACCGCAAACTCTGGCAGTCCTTCGCCGTTCTGCTGCCCATTAAAAGCGTCGGTATCATGGGTGACGGCCGGACGTATGAGAACATCGTGGCTATTCGGGCGGTTACCAGCAAAGACGCCATGACCGCAGACTGGGCCAAGCTCCCCCACCGGCTGCTGGGTAAAATTTCCAACCGGATCATCAACGAAGTCCGGGGCGTCAACCGCGTCGTATACGACATCAGTTCCAAGCCACCTAGCACCATTGAATGGGAATAGCCACACAATGAATAATAAAGACGATGCATCCCGGTTCACCATCCGCGATGGGGCCGCGGAACCAGATGGCATGTATATTGCGGATGCAGAAAACCTGCGTATCGAGAAGCTGAGCACCCGGGTCACACTGGTGGCCGTGCTCATCCCCTGCCTGTTGGTGGTTGTTCTGGCCATTGCCTATCTGGATATAAAAAACCGGGTCGTCAACACACAACATTCCGGGTCCATGGGCGTCCAAAACCTATCCAAGGATCTTGAATCCCGTTTTTCCAACCTCTCCCTCAAACAGGCCAAGATGGAGGAACAACTTGCCGAGACGTCCAAAACCCTGGAAACCGCCACCGCCGCTCTACAGGTCAACCTTAAAAAAGCCACCACCGAATTAAAACGAATCACTGACGACAAGGCGGACCGATCAGCGATAGCCGCCATATCCGACAAATCAGAAGCGTCCGTCGCCGCCTTGCAAAAGGATATGGCAGACCTCAACACTGAGTTCGGCAAGTTCGACGAGGAACTGGCCGCCCAGATTCTGCTCATGGCACAGGGCCTGAAAAAGGACCAGGGGCGGCTTGCCGACATCGAAAAGAAAGTCCAGCCGCTCGCCGACATCGAAAAGAATATCCAGCGGCTCGACTCGGAAAAGTTGAGCAGGGACTCCATGGGACTTGCACTGGGTCTTGAGCGGTTGGGTCTTCAGGAGATGGTCAAGGATCGAATTCGTGAAGTTGAGAAAAAATTGGCTGCCCTAACCAAGCAGATCGATGCATTGAACCTGCGACTGGATGCGCAGGCGCAGAAACCATCCGCTTCGTCGTCGGCAGGCACAGCCCCGAGGCCCACACCGATGCCGCCCCTCCCGGCCGATCCCAATTCCGACTCCACAAACATGGTGGAACAGACAATCAATTGACGTGCAGCGGGCTTCGTATCACGGGCGTATCTACAACGCATCTCTGAGATAGGTTCTGGCCCCAAACACAAAGCAGCTTGTCAGCACAACCCCATGCCCGCCATTTTCTCTTCAATGCGCTGGATGTCCACCGGCAGGTCCACCTCGGGAGAATCATAAGGCGTCACCACCACCCGAATACGGTGGCCGTGCTCCATGGCCCGAAGCTGTTCGAGCTTTTCGATCTCTTCCAGCCGTCCGGCCGACAGACCTCGAAAGCACTCCAGAAATTTTTTAGTATAGGCGTAGACGCCCAAATGTTTAAAGGTTTCGTAACCGTTCAACCCGTCCCGGCCGTGGGGAATGGTTGCCCTGGAGAAGTAGAGCGCATCACCATTGTTGTCGAAGGTGACCTTGACATCCTTCGGATCGGTGATCTCACGCGTGTCAACAATGGCAAAGGCCAGCGTGCTCATCTTTACCGCCGGATCTTCGTAAAAGGGCTTTACCACGGCGTCAAAGCATCGTGGATCCACCAGTGGCTGGTCCCCCTGGATGTTGACCACCACGTCCGTCGACTCCAGACCGAGGCGTTCGGCGGCTTCGGCCACCCGGTCGGTTCCGGACCGGCATGTGGAGGAAGTCATGACGACGTTGCCGCCAAAACGGTTAACGGCGTCCCGTATCCGGCTGTCGTCGGTGGCCACATGAACGGATTCGATGCATTTGGCTTGCATGGCGCGCAGACAGACCCACTGGATCATCGGTTTTCCGCAGATGTTGGCTAACGGTTTACCATCAAATCGAATGGAACCGTAGCGCGATGGAATGATTACGACTACCCGCATTTTACCTATCCTTTATTTGTCCCATCCTCCTATCAGGTGCAGGTGGAGATGAAAGATCACCTGTCCGCCGCCTTTCTCGACATTGAAGAGCAGCTTGTACCCGGAGGTATTGACCGTCTCCTTTTTGGCCATCTGCCTGGCGGTATTGATCATTTCGGCCAGAATGTCATTGTCCGATTCGGTAAGGTCGTTGATGCTGCGGATATGCCGTTTGGGAACGATCAACAGATGGACGGGTGCGTGAGGGTTGATGTCACGAAAAACCACTAGGTTATCGTTCTCGAACAGAAAATCGGTACCCATCTGGCCGTGTGAAATTTTGCAGAAAAGGCAATCTTTTTCCATGGACGGCGCCTCCTGTGGATCTCCCATCGCCTGTCATCTCAAGCAATGGAAAAAATCGGTGAGTGGAAATCAGGTTCAAAAATGTCTGTTCCTACCGGTTCAACAGCAACCTTGTCAAGCAGACATTTAGCGCTGAAGATTAACCGATTTTTCAGCGGACAGCCGATCTGCAGATGTGATGAAAATCCCTGAAATTCATTATTTAAGTTTTAATTGGGTCTGCCGATATGAACTTACAGCAAAGGGGGCTTTCAGTCAGGCTTCTCAGCACGCCACAGGCAAGGCATACGATCTGAATTGAGGCCTATTTTTGCACCATACCCATGCGATGTGAATTGAAGTATACAAAACCATGAACATCCTGATTGCAGACGACGATCCCGTCACCTTGAAACTATTGTCATCACGCCTTTGTGCGTGGGGCCACACGGTGCATCAGGCTGCCGATGGAAATACGGCCTGGGAAACCATTCGCAGCACTCCCGTGGACATGGTCATCAGCGATTGGATGATGCCTGGAATGGACGGGCTTGAATTGTGCCGCCGAATCCGAGAGCTCAACGAACCCGGCTATATTTACCTGATACTGATCAGTGCCCAGGATTCGAAGACGGAGATCGTGCGGGGTCTGGAAAGCGGCGTTGACGACTATATCACCAAGCCCATTGACATGGACGCCTTGCACGCCAGAATTGAAATTGGCGCGCGCATCGTCAACCTGGAGCGGTCGCTCAACCGAAAAATTGAGATCATCACCGTAAATCACATCCAGACCGTCCGCATGTTCTCCCGAATGATGGAAGTTGTTGACGATGAACTGGGGGGACACTGCCGCCGGACTGCCGACCTGGCCGTTAACCTGGCCGGTTCGCACCCCGGTGTGAGCGACGCCGACATTCCCATCATCGAAACGGCAGCCCTGCTCCACGACATCGGCATGGTAGGCATTCCCAAATCCATCTTAAACAAACGCCGCACGGAAATGGTTGAAAACGAACGGCAGTTATACCAATCCCACGCAGCAATGGGCGCACGCATCATTGGTGAGATAGAGATCATGAAGCCTGCAGCCCTGCTGGTGCGGCAGCACCACGAACAGTACAATGGCAAGGGTTTCCCCGATGGACTGGCCGGTGATGACATCCCTGTTGGGGCACAACTTATTTCGGCGGCCTCCATTTATGACAACATGATCCACAAAGGCAAGATCGCCCTGGACAGCATCGCTGAAGGCCTGCAGCGGATCCGGGGCTACCAGCTGTCGCCGTTTGTGGTGGAGTTGTTGCTTGAAATCAATGTGGCACAGCAGCATGATCTCGCACGAAAGATGGCAGAGGAACGGCAACTGGATGACTTGAAGACCGGGATGGTGATCGCGGCAAACGTACACATGAACACAGGCGCTTTTGTTATGGCTGCCGACACCGAACTGGACGACCACAGTATCGACAAACTCAAACATTTCAATAATATTGGCGCCATTACCAACAAGGTGCTGATTCGCAAATCTACCGTGAGGCGCTAAATGGATCTTGCAACCATCATCGGCCTGGTCAGCGGAAGCACACTGATTCTGGTCTCCATCGTCATCGGCGGCAGCGCCCTGGTTTTCATTAATGTCCCCGGCCTGCTGATCGTTGTCGGCGGGACCCTGGCGGCCACCTTCATCAAATTCACGATGTCCGATGTCATCGGCTCCATCAGTGTGGCCATGAAAGCCTTTCTGGTAAAAATGGAAGCGCCGGAAAATATCATTAAAGAGATGGTGGACTTCACCCGCATCGCCAAAAAAGAAGGACTGATTGCCCTGGAAAAAGAGAATCCATCGGACCCTTTTTCCGTCAAGGCGCTGCGGTACCTGTCTGACGGTTATGACGAAGGGCTGATCGCCGACATGCTTCACAAGGATATCCGCCTAATGGGGCAGCGGCATACCACCGGTCAGAATGTGTTTAAAGGCATGGGTGATTCCGCGCCGGCATTCGGTATGGTCGGAACGCTCATCGGTCTGGTTCAGATGCTCTCCTCCATGGCGGACCCGTCCAGCATCGGACCGTCCATGGCTGTGGCGCTGTTGACCACCCTGTACGGCGCGGTCATCGCCAACCTCATCGCCCTGCCCATCGCCGACAAGCTGGCCCTGCGAAGTGAGCAGGAGCGTTTGAACAAAAGCATCATCGTGGAGGCCGCCATTGCCATCAACCGGGGCGTCTCCCCCATGGTGCTGGAAGAATCTCTTAAGATTTTCCTTTCCCCCAAAGAGCGGCAACAATCCGAAACCGAAACTAAAGGCGCCGAGTAGCAGGTAAACGATGAGTAGCGACTTACAGGAATGCCCACCGTGTGATAAAGGCGCCCCCAGGTGGGTGACCACCTTCGGCGATCTGATGAGCCTGCTGCTCTGCTTTTTCGTGCTGCTGCTCTCCTTTTCCGAAATCGATCGTCAGAAGTACAAACAGGTTGCCGGGTCCATGGAAAAGGCCTTTGGCATGCAACGCAAAAAGAATGTTTCCGATTCGCCTCGCCATGGCCTGAAGATGATAGCCAAGGACTTTGACCAGGAAGCTATCGCTACGCGGGTAAAGGAATTTATTGGCAAAGAGTTGGAAGAGAATTTCGATTCGCTTTACCGAAAGATTGAAGACGACATTGAAATTGAAGCCAAGAAAGACCAACTGGTCATTCGCATGATGGGGGAAAGCACATTTGACTCGGGAAAAGCCGAAATCAAAACCGAACTCAAACCCTTGATCCTGCGAATCGGACAGATTCTGACAAGCGAAACCGCCGGTGATATCATCATTGCCGGCCATACCGATAATGTGCCCGTCACTGGCGGCCCGTTTCAATCCAATCTCAAACTGTCCATCGCCCGGGCCGCCACTGTCGCCCAGTTCCTTTTAGACCAGACACCCATCGACCCCAAACGGATCTCCACCATGGGTTTTGGAGAGTTTCGCCCCATCGCAGACAATACCACCGAATTGGGCAGACGGAAGAACCGGCGTGTGGAAATCATCGTCGGCACCATGCCCCGTCGTCAAGGCATGGCGACTTACGAATGACCTATCGGAGAAAATCCACCAGGGTGGGTTGAACGACTCGGGCAGCGGTCGCCAGCAGGACTTCGTATGCCGTCTGCTGGACCTGCATATCGATGGCGGCTTTGGTGATATCGGCATCTTCCACATCCGATCGCATGGTTTCCACTGAATTGCCAAAACTGGTCCAGTAATCGTTCGTGGCTTCTAACCGCTTGTAATCCGAGGCGAACCCCCCTCTTGCAATTTGAATCTGGTCCCCGATCCGTTCCAGCGGGTCAACTGCAGCCCGAATAGCCACCGGATCGTTGGCAGTCAACGCCATTTCCAGGTCGTCGAGCACCTGAAACAGGTTGTCCCCGCTCTCGGTAAACATCTGGCTGCCGTCGGCTTCGAGTTCTACGGTAATCCCATCCCCGATTGAGACCCGATGTAAACCGCCATCGCCATTGTAGACGTATGTGGCCGGATCGAAGGCTGGGGTGTCGCTCAGGTGGCCGGAAAAAAGGTAATTCTTTCCATACTTGCTGTTGGCCAGACCCAGTGTCTGATCGCGGATATCCTTAATTGCTTCAGCGATGGGCGTTTTATCATCTGTTCCCGGGTAAGATGCAATACTCTTGGCTTCACGCAAAAAGTCATGAATCTGCCCCAAAATGGTCTCCGTGTATTTCACCCGCGTCTGGGCATCGGTGATGTTTTCCCGATACTGGTCGATGGAACTGAGGGTACTCCGGTATCCGAGAACCTTTCCGATGCCAATGTGATCATCGGATGGCCGGTTGATCCGTTTGCCGGACGCCAGCTTCAGTTGGGTCTTCATCAGCTGGGTGCTTTGCTTGGCCAGATTGACTTTTATGTTGTCTGCCATGATTTTGGCACTGATTCGCATCGTTTCCTCCTGCCGGCGGCTATACCATATCTATGAGGGTTTGGAGCATTTCATCGACGGTGTTCACAAGCTTGGCGGCAGCCGTGTATGCACTCTGGAACTGCACCATGTTTACCATCTCTTCATCCATGGAAACACCCGACACCTCCTCACGGTAGGTGGACAACTGCAGGGATATCATAGATTGATGATCGGTATTCACCCTGGCCTGGGAGACGTTTCTGCCCACATCGCTGACCAGTGAATCATAAAAATCATCGAAGGTTGCCGTTCCGCCGGACATGGACAGGCTGCTCTGGAGTTCACTGATGGCAATGGCATTGCCGTTGCCACCGGGTACCCCTTCGGTATTCAAGGCCGCCGCCAGCAGGTTTGAATTGTTGACGACGGCCGTATTCACGGCGATATCCGAGGCATCCGTACCGGTAAAAAAGTTAATCCCGGTGTCATCCGGCGGTGCCTCCAGGGTAAGACCGCTGCTGTGCAGCGTGTTGACCGAGGTGATCATGGCCTGTGCCAAATCGTCCAGCCGGGCCAGATAATCCGGCATGGTGGTATCCCGCGCCTCGATCCATCCTTTTAATTTTCCGTCCGAGATATCGCTGGTAATATTCTGCAGGACGCCGCTGCTGCTCTCCCAGAACACATCGTTGAATCCGTTGGCATTCAGGCCGGTTGTCAAATCCCAGGAATTGACGCGATCAACCAAGGTGTGACCGTTGGCCGTGATGACCGTTAAATAACCATCGGCATCCTCGAAGCTGTTGACGTTGATGAGGCTGGAGAGTTCCTTCAGCTTGAGATCCCGCTGGTCCCTGAATTCATTTGCGCTGTGATCGTTTCCGGCTTCGATTTCCGCGATCTTCAAATTAATTTCGGCGAGTTCACGGGTCAGCGAATTGATATCACCGACAGCGCCGTCGATGCTGGTGTCGCTGTCTTTCTGGACCTGAGTGAGGTCATGGGTCAATTTGTTGAATACATCGGTCAAACTCTGACTCTCTCCGACCAGGGTCACCCGCTCCGTATAACCTGATGGATTGTTGGACAGCTGCTGCCAGGCACCCCAGAACTGGCTCAAGGCATTGTTCAGGCCGTAGCCGGAGACTTCATCGAACATCAGCTCGGCCTTTTCCAGGGTCTCTCCCTGGGCCTGCCAGCGGCCTTCCTTGGCGGCAGCGTCGGTCAACTGCGAATTCAGAAACCGGTCGTAAATCCGTTGAATCGTCCGGTTGGCCTTTACGCCGGTGCCCAAGGTCCCCCCCTCGTAACGCACCGGCTCATTCTGCTCCATATGGAGCCGCTGCCGGGAGTAACCTTCGGTGTTCACATTGGCGATGTTGTTGGCTGTGATGTCCAGCGCCTTTTGCTGGGTGATCAGGGCCGTCCGGGCAACGTTCAACATGCCGTAAATTATATTTGCCATTATGGGTACCTTCGTTAGCCCCTAAGCCAGTTGAACTAAAAAAAACAAAATTCAAGCACCAAATCTCAAAAGAAGGACAAGAACCAACAGTTGGTTGTTATTTGCTTTTTAATCAAACGCTTCCGCAAATGAATCGCCCGCCGCCGGTCGGGTAACCGACCGAAAGTTGATTGGTCCCGGGTTTTAGATAAACCGACCTGTCTTCAATGAGATTGGTCAGCAGCTTCAACGATCCTTTGATCAGATCCAGACACTGATTGATCATCCGCTGGTTGTGTCTGTTCTTCTCATGCACATCGCCGATGATCGATCGCAAACAACTGGCACGGTCCAGCAGGCGTCGACGGAATGGCTGCTCGACAAAATGCGCCAGCTGGCTGATCGTTATTGATTTGCCATTGCTCAGGTATGCTTCCGACAATCGGCCAATCAGCAGTTTTCTCTTTTCTTCAAGCCGTTGGAGCTTGACCACCAGCAATTCCTTTTCATTCTGAACCTGATCGAAAGGTTCCTTTCTCGAAAGGGAAATCGATGTTTCCTCGTCGACCAGAACCCGTTGCATCTCTCGGTAACAGGCCGCCTCTTGATCCAGTAAATCCAGCAGTTCGATAATCTTCATATTCATGGTGTTGTCCTGTAAGTTGCGCTCATGCCTTGGTGTCGATGTGTTTCAGCACGCGGTTATTTTCAAGGGTTTCGTTGATCATGTTCACGGCTATGCGATGGCCTTTTACCCGGTATGATCCTTCTTCAAGTTGACGTTTTAATTGCATTACCCGGTCTTCACGAATTTCAGGCAGTGATTGCGCATGTTCGGCGGCGGATTTGAACGCACGACCTCTTTCGGTGAGGCTGACGGTATCCTTTTCAGCAATCTTGCTCGGCGCCCCGGTGGTTTCAGGGGGCGGTGGTGTCACCGCTTCAATTGACCTGTTCTGGGCGGGAGGGGATTGCAAGGGGCCTTTTTCGGGAATTTCCATTTAAGATCTCCTGAACGCAACTGATCTCGTTTCCCATGATCACCGATCATGGTCTGTTACCCTTTCTTATCGGCCCTTTGTGGTGAAGGCTTTAATTTCCAGAATTCGTCGAATTTACCTACTGACCCGTTGCGGGGCCTATTTTTGCCCTTTGAGTTGATTGAAAATCATGCGGGAAATGCCGATGCCGCCGTTTTGGGCCATCTCCCCTGCGATTTGTTCATCCATCATGTCGGTAAAAATCTCTTGCGCCATGGATGGGGGAAACAGTGTGGATTCGGGGACCGTGGCCCGCATTTCACGAATCATGAAATTGAGCAGCAGGGACTCGAACTGCTTGCTGGCATTCTCAAGTTCGGCATCTGTATGCCCGTCGTTCCGCAACCCCGACTCGGCGGCGGAAAGGGTTTGTTCAGCACTGGAGGTGCGCAGCTGAAAAATGGTTGAATCCATGCCCACCGGGTTTAATTCGGCCATCAAATCACCTCCAGATCCGCCTGAAGCGCACCGGCCGCCTTGATGGCCTGGAATATGGCGATCAGGTCCCTGGGGGTAACCCCTAAAGCGTTGAGCGCATTGACCACATCACCGATACTCACCCCATTGGGGACCACCACCAGTTGATTGGCATCTTCCTGGACATTGATCTGGGTATTGGGTGAGACGACTGTCTGTCCTTCCGAAAAGGGCAGCGGCTGAGAGACATTGACGTTCTCTTTGACAACGATGCTCAGATTCCCGTGGGCAATGGCGATGGTAGAAATGCGAACTTGCTCGCCCATGACCACCGTACCGGTCCGTTCATTGATCACCACCTTGGCATCGTTGTCCGGTTGAACCTCGAGCGCACTCAGTGAAGCCAGCAGGGAAATCGTGTTTCCTTTGTGCTGATCAGGGATGAGGATGTCGATGGTGCCGGCATCCTGGGCGCGGGCAATCGGCTGCGCAAATTGGGCATTGATTACATCGACCACCCGCACAGCCGTGTTGACATCGGGGTTGTGCAGGCTGAACTGCAGGCTGTTACTATCGCTAAAATTGTTGGGGACCTCACGTTCGATGATGGCCCCGGACAGCACGCGACCCACGGTAGGAAAGTTCTTTACCACCGTGGAGCCCGTGCCCCCGGCACCGAAACCACCGGTGTTCACCGGACCCTGTGCCACCGCGTAGATCTTGCCGTTGATACCTTTGAGCGGCGTCAGCATGAGCGTTCCACCTTGAAGGTTGTCGGCATCGCCGATGGAGCTGACCAGCACGTCGATGCGGTTTCCCCGTTTGGCAAAGGGCGGCAGCTTGGCCGTGACCATGACCGCAGCGACATTTTTCACCTGAATGTCGCTCTGGTCGACGGTCACGCCCATTTTTTCCAGCATGGCGGCCATGGATTGAACCGTAAAGGTGGCTTTTTTCCCGTCCCCGGACCCATCAAGCCCGACCACGAGACCATAGCCCACCAGCTGGTTCATGCGCACCCCGTTGATCTCGGCGATGTCCTTGAGCCTGGCCGCACCGGCATGGCCATACCACCCCAGGCCGACGACCACCAACAGGGCGATGAGAACTATGCGTTTTATTTTCATTTAAACCCTTCTATCCTTAATACCTGAACCGGAAACAACAAATAACAAGCACCAAATAACAAATCTCGAATAATTCCTAAAAGGGCCATACCTTCATGACAATAGCGGTCAGCCAACCGGGTTTTTGCCGGTCATTGACCACACCGGTACCGCTGTAGGATATCCTGGCGTCGGCAATATAGGTCGAAAGCACCTGGTTGTCCGCGTTGATATCGCGCGGCCGCACCACACCGGAGAGTTGGATGATCTGGTTTTCCCGGTTGATCAACACCTCCCGCGACCCGGTGACGACCAGGTTGCCGTTGGGCAGCACCTGTGTCACCAATGCGGTGATATAGGCATTCAGGTCTCCGCTCCGTCTGGTGGTTCCATTGCCTTGGAAATCACTTTCCATACCGCCGGCCACTTTGGCAAAGGGGTTGAAAAACGGCTGATCGACCGGAAAGCGTTTTTCTGCATTGAAGAAGGCATCCACACTGGCGCTCAGGGAAGAAGAACGATCCGTCGCCGTACTGGCCTTGTTGGTGGCCTCCGAGGATTCAGCGATTTTTATGGTGACGATGTCACCCACGGTTCGCGCCTTCTGGTCGGCAAACATGGAGATCAAGGGTGCGTCATCCTGCCACAAGGAGCCATCCGGTTGGGATTGCGGGATTGCCGCCGATGTGGATGGAAAGAGCGGATGCGGGTTGGGTTCATAGCTGGGCGCCTTGGATTGAATCGGTTTGCCCATTCCAGAAAAACCATTGGCGCAGCCGGCCAAACCGATGCCCAAAAGAAGAATAATCAACCCACACCTAAATCTGCAGGCAGCGCCAGCGATAATAGGATAGACCATGATATACCTCACTAAAAATTAACTTCGACAGCACCCGGTCCGGTAACCCGGGCCGTAATGATGCGGTTGGAATCCGTATTCACCACCCGAACCATGTCGCCCTTGCATCCCTGCTGTTTAACCATTCCGGTAGCTGTAATGATCATGGGGCCGGCGCTGGCGACAATCTTGACGATGTCACCTTTCCTGACCAGCGGCGGTGAGGCAAACATGCTCGATTTAAGAACGGTTTGGGGGTAGATCATCCGCGTCGTCCGATTCCCCAGGGCGTCTTCGATACGGCTGACCGTATCCGACGACAGATCCGACAGATCGCGGCGTTCAACCGACAGGTCTGCCAGCTCGATATAGGCATGCTTTCCCAGGGGCCGGATCACGGAGACCACATCCGCCATTACGGAAATCGTCGCATTGACCCAGACCTTTCGAACCGCATCGCCGTCCACGAAAAGGTGCAACGCCATAATCGTCTTGCCCAGATAGCGTTCGTTGCGGGAGGGCTCGATCCGGTATGTCAGCCTCCCCGTGGGAAGCTGGATGGTTTCATCCAAACCGATCTCGCTGATGGTCACATCTTCGTTTTTCCAAGGCATCCGGCTGCGGATCGCCATTTCAACCGCATGCTGTATCCGCTGGATGGGCAAGGCGGCTGCCTGACGGGTAATCCGCACATCCGGGGGGCCTTTGAAAATCATCGACCCCGTGTCGACCCCGGATTGTTTGAGACGGATGCGGATATAGTCGATGCCCACGAACCGGGTCTGCCCGGGTTGAGGAGACCTGGCCACAACCGTTGCACCCATGGTCTTCATCTGGTCTGTTGAGGTGCCGGTCAACGTGGCGATGTCGGACAGGCGAACCGAATCCTTTTCGACCAGGGCCGCTGTCTTGAGTGTGAGGCAGGTGCCGTCCGAGGAGAAAGCGGCCGTTGAAAGCAGACCCACCGCAGCCATGATGACGAAGCATACACCCAGCTTTCCCATATTGTCAGATCGATCGATGCCGGTTGTCATCATCGGTCCTATCTTCTCAGGTTGGTTGCCGTCTGGAGCATGTCATCAGAGGCCTGAATGGTCTTGCTGTTGGTTTCATAGGCCCGCTGGGCCACGATCATGTTGACCATCTCATCCACCACACTCACGTTAGACATCTCCAGGTACCCTTGTGCAATGGTGCCATATCCGTCCTCACCCGGTGTACCGGTGGTGGCATCCCCCGATGAAGCGGACGGAATGTAGAGATTCCGGCCGATACTCCTCAACCCAGCCGGGTTCAAAAAACTGGCCAGTTCAATATTGCCGATTTCCGACGGCTGGTTTTCTCCAGCCAGAAGCACAGATACGGTCCCGTCGGTCCCGATGGAAACGGCCATGGCATCGACCGGGATGGTCAGTTCCGGCTCTATGGGAAACCCGTCCGACGTCACCACCCGACCATCGCTGTCCAGCTTGAATGTGCCCGCCCGGGAATACCCGGTTTCTCCGTTGGGCTGGATCACCTGAAAAAATCCGCCACCTTCGATGGCCATGTCCAATTGATTCTGG
The DNA here is from genome assembly GCA_963697405.1 of uncultured delta proteobacterium. GTDB lineage: Bacteria > Desulfobacterota > Desulfobacteria > Desulfobacterales > Desulfosarcinaceae > Desulfosarcina. The sequence goes on from CAVONY010000026.1 coordinate 51,646, forward strand.
GTGTGGTTGAATTCCCCTTGGGTGAACACCTTCTGAGTGGCGGCGGGGCTTACCCCGTGACCCACCTGGATACCTGTGGGCACTTGGGTATCTGCGGAGGACGACACCCCCGGAGATCGGAGTGTCTGGTAAAGCAGGTCCTGGAAATCTGCCCGGCTTTTTTTGAATCCGGAGGTGCCGACATTGGCCAGGTTGTTTGAAATCACATCGATGTTCAATGTCTGCGCCTGCATTCCTGTGGCGGCGGACCATAGACTTCTGATCATGGTTTTCTCCTCATCTGATCTTAAATGGTTTTGCCCACATCGTTGATGCTCGTGGATGTGGCTTCATCTGCGCTTTGAATCACTTTCTGATAGGCCTCAAAGGCCCGGGATGTTTCGATCATCTCGGTCATGGCGCGTACCGGGTTGACGTTGGCGGTTTCCAGATATCCCTGACTCACCGTGCTGTTTTCCGGACGTTCACCCAAAATAGACGCGTCCGATCCAACAAATCGGCCGTTACCGGCCTTTATCAGCGTCTCAGGATTGGTGAAATCACTAATCTGCAGTCGGCCCACTTCGTCACCATCCACGTAAACGCCTCCCTGCCCGTCAATTTCAACGGTTCCTTCCTCCAGGGTGATTTCACCGCCTTCACCCAGTACCGGATAGCCGTCCGGTGTAATCAGAACACCCTCGCGATCCAGCGTAAGGCTTCCCTGGCGCGTATACTGGACACCGTCGGGCGTCTGGATTGAAAAAAAACCGCTGCCGTTAATGGCCACATCCAACGGGTTGCCGGTCTGTCGAATCGCCCCCTGACTGAAATCAATAATGGTAGAAAAAGGCGGTGCATAGGGTGATAAGGATTGAATCCCTTCAATGGAGGTCTCAAATGTCCGGGATTCAGTCTCTTCCGGGATCTGGAAGATGGATCGATCGCCTTTATAGCCGATGGTACTGATGTTGGCCACATTGTTGGCAAGCACCTCCAGCCGTAATTGCTGGACCAGTGCGCCGGCTGCGGCAAGGTACATTCCGCCACTCATTGGGTTGACTCCTGATGGGTTGGGTTGGGTTCATTCATGGCTGACAGATTTTTCTGCAACCTGTATGCCACAACCAATACTTTCCGCACCTTCTCTGTTTTAGGCCGATTACCCGATCAGAAGACTCGAAAAACCGGTTAAAAACCAAAAACCGGTAGGCAACAAGTGCCTTACCGGTCTTTTTTTCCTATTTTAATTTTTCGCCAACTGTGCAGTCAGGCAGCATTCAGCCGCATAATCATGCAGACTTCCGCTTCGGGCAATTGCAGTTGACGGGCGATTTTCGCGACCGCAATCCCGTCGTGGGCCATGGGCAGTATCTGGTCCTGGGAGGACGGTCGATGGGTCCCGACAGGTTTCGCCGCTGCCTGAAAGGCATCCATGGCTTCAGTCATCGACGGTTTTCTGACGACACCGACCAGTTTTTGTCGTTCCTGCTCGATGGTACAAGCCAATGCGGCCAATACGGAATCGGTTTTCTGGGTCATCAGGAACATGAGCGCCCGATGTTCGATATCATGATCCCCAGAGGAGGAATTGAACGTTGAACGATCCAACCCGATGGCGGTTTCCGGGCTTTTTCGGGGAAACCATCGTTTTATGATCCAGAATCCGATCAGCAGTACGATGACACAGACGCCCCAAATTTCATGGCTGGCATGTAACATGTTCACCTCTCTTCCTTTTCATCAGCACCGTCTATCCTGCAAATCAGCCGGTTAGGACCTTTGTCAATCCTCAAGCAATCCTTCCCGGCGCAGTTTACCTCTCAAATGAATGATGGCCTGTGCATGGATCTGCGAAACACGGGATTCGGTAATATCCATGACCTTGCCGATCTCCTTCATGGTCAATTCATCGGAATAATAAAGTGATATGACAAGCTTTTCCTTTTCCGGCAGCAAGTCGATATTTTGGGCGATGGTGGACTTGATCTCTTTCATGGTGGTCATGGACAGCGCATCATCCGTATCACCATATGCCAGAGAGCTGGCAATCGTCGCCGTATCGCTTCGGGATGCCTGACCGACCTCCTCGAAGCTGACGAAAGAGATGCTGGACATCCGCTTGACTTTATAATATTGTTCCAAATCCATGTTCATCTCCTCGGCGACCTCTTCGTCGGCCACGTCCCGACCCAGTTTCTGTTCCAGCTTCAGATAGGCCTTTTCCAGATCCCGGATCTTTCTTCGTGTGGTACGGCCCAGAAAATCGCGTGATCGAAGTTCACTCAACACGGCGCCCTTGATACGAAAGACGGCGTAGGTGATAAATTTATTGTCCCGGGTCGGATCATACCGCTCAATGGCCTGAATCAATCCAATAATTCCGACATTGACCAGGTCATCCACCTCAATGGTGGCCGGCAGATGCACCGCGATCCGATTCACGATACGTTTCACGTAGGGAAGGTATTCGTTGATAATTTGATTTCGCAGTAAATGGCTCTCTTTTCCAAAATTTTCTTCTCGTGATTGCGCCAGATCCATGTTTTTGCTCCACGTTTAGGAATTCTTCCGTTCTGCTATATGGTTTAAACGATGTCGCGCCAGATCAGCGGGCGGCTCTCCGGGCGGCGAATCATCGGCTCAGATCCAACTAGCTTATGGGCCAGTTCGGCGAAGTTTCGGCTCGCCTGGGTCATGGGGGCCAATTCGCTGACGACTTTCTGTTTGCGAACACCGACCTTCACCTTGTCGTCCACCAACACATTCCCGAAATATTCGATGGAGACGTCCAGAAAACGATTGGCCACCAGGCAGAGCTGTCGGCTCACCTCATCGGCCTCTTTTACATTATTTGCCAGATTGACGATCAGCCGGAAATGCTTCTCCTGATATTTTACCGAAAGGATTTTCATCAATGCATATGCATCGGTTATGGAAGTCGGCTCAGGGGTGACGACGACCATGATCTCGTTGGCGGATGCGTTGAAATAGAGTACGTTGGAAGAGATGCCGGCAGCCGTGTCAATCAACACGATGTCGTAGTCGGACAAGAGTGTATTCAGTTCATTGAATATCTCTAATTTCTGAGCCAATGTTAACTTGGTCAATTCCTGAATTCCCGACGAGGCGGGCAGTATCTTTAAATTCCCCGGCCCGCTGATGATGATTTCCGATAATTTTTTCTTGCCTTCGACCACATGGGATAGATTGAAGGGGGGTGTCAGTCCCAAAAGCACATCCAGGTTTCCCAGGCCCAGGTCCGCATCGAAGATGAGCACCCTTTTGCCTGACTTGCACAGGGCGTATCCCAAATTGGCGACGATATTGGTTTTGCCGACGCCACCCTTACCGCTGGTTATGGCGATCACCCTGGCCGGCGACTGCGGCGCTGCACCCTTTTTCATCATCGACTGTTTCTGTCTTCTTTTCAGGTTCAGGCTGATAATCTGGCCGGTCTTCTCATAATTTGACATTACGGTTAGTTCTCCCAGTTTAAAAGGCACGCGCACACTGATAACCAAGGCCTTCCGTCACCGGCTTTCTGATCATGCTGATGTCGCAGCATGCCCGGCACGGTTTGAAGCCTTCGTCTATGGCTTGTTCAGCGCTGCTGAACGCAGCGATATTCTCTGCGTTGATCCGTTTTACCGACTTGCAGTTGGGATGATGGAACAGCTCGGAATTGCGGTTGGCCAGATAGTGGACTGAATCGCCGGTCGCGTCACCGTCAGCGGAGCCGGTTTTTATCTGCCCCCGTTTTCTGGAAAAATGGGTCACCTGGCCGCCAGCGGACTCACGATGAGGGGCAACCCCAGCCGGCCCGGCAGCCATATATTCATGAAGGCCATCGGACAGATCCGCCCCGTCACCATAAAAAGATGACGCAAGCCCGCCTTTCTGAATCAGACCCAAGCCGTCGGCCTCACCGATATACTCATCCATATGGGTGAGGAGCAAACGATTCACACCCAGAGGCGAAAAGGTTGCCACACAGGCCTCAAACACGTCGTCCCGGACGGTTGCATTGACCACCAGATGGGTCTCGTCCGCATCGGCGATTCGGAGTAGCGCACAGACCTCAATCATCATGGATGTGTCCCTGGCGTTCATTCCCGGGGTGTCGATCAACACCACATCGACGTCGGCCAGATCGTTTATCGCCGACTGCAGTTGCTCGGCGTCGTGGACGATCTTAAGCGGCAGGTTCATGATGCGGGCAACCCTCGCCAGCATGCCGTTTGCACCGATTCGAAATCGATCAAGGCTGATCAGCCCGGTCCGTTTCTTTTCAACCACCTGGCAATGCCAGGCCAGTTTGCCAACCGTGGTGGTTTTTCCCACGCCGCACGACCCCACCAGGGCAATGACTTTCTGCGCTGCGTCGTCGCGATAAAAGGGTTCGGCGATGGGTGGGTGGCTATCCGCGTTGTCAACCGGTTCAGCAGTAGGCCCCTCTCCTGCCCCATCACCGCGCGCTGTCTCCAGGTCAGATTTCACGTCGTCTGATATCAATCCCTGTTCCTCAATCTGTTCTCTTCTTTCCAGTGATGGAAGCTGTTTTTCCGATGCCGGCAGCTGATGCGAAATTGGCCGGAATTTCCGGACAAATGGTTTAACGGGCACAGCTGCCGACGATAAGGAAACGCGATCTGTTTCACCCTCAGTCTTCAGATGGTTCGACAGCAGTTCTGGAAAATCAATGTTTTCCCGGGTATCGTCCACCGGGTAATCGGTGGCTGCGGTAATCTCGACGCTCTTTTTTCTCAACGCACTGAAAAACCCACCCGGCCGGACTTCCTTAGCCGACAGAATCACGGCATTGTCGCCAAACTCGCGTTTAACCAGACGAAGGGCTTCTGTCATATCAGCCGCTTCAAAGCGCTTAATCTGCATCTGAGGCCTCCACGGTTCCCACTATTTGTATCTTGGCGCTGCTGACGATCTCATCATAGGAAAGCACGGCCAGTCCGGGAATGAAACGGTCGGCCAGTTTTTTAAAATGGCTCCGGATCTGGGCTGAACAGACCAGTAACGGTTGAACACCAAGGGATTTATAATCCTCCATTTTCACGCTCATGTCGTCCATGATGGTTTTTGCAAAGGCGGGGTCGACGGCCAGAAAAGATCCTTGATCGGTTTGTTGAAGGGACTCGGCGATTTTTTTCTCAACCCGCTGATCCAAGGTAAGCACATGCAGCTTGCCATCATCTGCCTGATAAAAACTGGTAATGGTCCTGGCAAGTGCCTGACGCACGTGTTCGGTAAGGATCTCCAGCTTCTTGGTGGTGGGGGTCCAGTCTGCCAGTGTCTCCAGAATAGTGAGCAAATCCCGGACCGGCACCTGTTCCTGCAGAAGATTCTGGATCACCCGGACCACTCCCCCCAAGGACATGAGATTGGGAACCAGTTCTTCGACCACTTTGGGATGACTGCCCTTGATGGTGTCGAGCATTTTCTGGACTTCCTGTCGACCCACCAGCTCGTGCGCATGACGTCGGATCACATCGGACAGATGAGTGGTCATGATCGTGGCCAGATCCACTACCGTATACCCTTTTGAATTGGCATCCTCACGGGCCGCCGGGTTGATCCAGAAAGCCTCCAGTCCGTAGGTCGGTTCCCGGGTGGCAATGCCGCTGATCCTCGAATCGGTTTTGCCCGAACTCATGGCCAAAAGATGGTTGATCATCATGTCGCCGCTGGCGACTTCGATGCCCTTTAATAAAATGGAATAGGCGCCTGGTTTGAGTTTCATGTTGTCCTGGATGTGAATCGACGGCACCACGATGCCGATCTCCTGGGCGATTTGCCGGCGAATGGATTTGATGCGTTCGAGCAGTTCACCATCCTGTTCCACATCCACCAGCGGAATCAGGCCATAGCCGACTTCAAGGGCCAGCACATCGATGGGTGGCAGGGGTTTGAAGGTCTCCGGCGGTTTTTCTTCAGCCCTTTTCGTTTGTTGCAGGGCGATCTCACGTGCATTGTCCTGTTTGGCCCGCTCGGTTTGAAACACGAGATAGGCCACCAATCCAGCCGTAGCGGATAAAATCAAAAACGGAAGGGTCGGCATGCCGGGAACCAGTCCGAAACCAAAAAGGATCACAGAAGCCACAACGAAGGCCCTGGGTTGAACCAGCAGTTGACTTCCGATTTCAAGTCCCAGATTTTTTTCGGCACCGGCCCGGCTCACAACGATGCCGGCAGCGGTGGAAATAATCAAGGCTGGAATCTGGCTGACCAATCCATCGCCCACGGTGAGCAGGGTATAGGTCTGGGCGGCATCAACAAAGTTCATGTCTTTTTGGAACACACCAATGGCCAGACCGGCCAGGATATTGACAAAGGTGATAATTATGCCGGCGATGGCATCGCCGCGCACAAACTTATTGGCACCATCCATGGCGCCGTAGTACTCCGCCTCGCGGCTGATTTGACTGCGACGTTCCCGGGCTTGGGCTTCATCGATGAGCCCGGCGTTCAAGTCGGCATCGATGCTCATCTGCTTGCCGGGCATGGCGTCAAGGGTAAAACGAGCGGCCACTTCGGCGATTCTGCCGGCGCCCTTGGTGATCACCATGAAATTGATCACCACCAAGATGACAAAAACGATAAACCCCACGACATAGTTGCCGCCGACCACAAATTGGCCGAAAGCCATGATCACCTTGCCGGCGGCGTGGGTGCCCTCGTTTCCATGAAGTAGAATCATTCTCGTGGATGCCACGTTCAAGGAAAGCCGGAAAAGCGTGGACAGCAACAACAGTGATGGAAAGGAAGACAGATCCAGTGGTTTAAGGATGTACATGCCCACCAGAAGAATGATCAGTGACAAAGTGATATTGAAGGAGAGGAACAGGTCGAGCAGGATTGCCGGAATGGGAATGACCATGACCATGAGAATAGCCATGGCGGCAATCCCCATTAACACATCGGAATTGTTGGCGACAAAGGCGAACCGGTCTAAATGCTGTTTGCGTTCGGCAAGTTCCATGATGCGGGTTGGTGCTCCTTGATTACGATAAAGTGGCAATGACGATTGGAAATAGCACATTCCATGCCTATTCCATGTTTATCGACACTTTCTGCTGGAACGACTCCCAATCCAGATCGAAGTTTACGTTTATATTATAAATTTTATCTGTTCCAATTATTGAGTGACATCATTCACCTTGAATTTGCCGGTCGAAACCGGCAAGCAGTTTAATAAAGCGTCAATTTATTGTCCCGGAAAGGCAGGAGTATCGAGAGACGATGCAATGGGGTCTGCCTTAGCATGCCGACAGCCATCGAAATCTGGCATTCGTGGCGGGTCAAGGGTTGACGAGACCTTTAAGGCGAAAGACATAGGCAAGGATTTCCGCGATGGCGCGGTATAGTTCTGCAGGAATAAAGTCGCCGATCTCCGTTGATTTGAACATGGTTCTGGCCAACGGTTTGTTCTCCACCAGGGGGATGTCATTTTCGATGGCAATGGTTTTAATCGTCTGGGCGACGAAACCGGCGCCCTTGGCCACGACCGTGGGCGCATGCATCCCTTCTTCATATTTCAGTGCAACGGCCAGATGGGTGGGGTTGGTAATGACAACGGTGGCTTCAGGCACCGCCTCCATCATCCGCTGTCTGGCCATTTCCCGCTGGATGGACCGGATCCTGGCCTTTACTGACGGATCACCTTCACGCTGCTTGAATTCGTCCTTGACCTCCTGTTTGGTCATTTTCAAATCCTGCTGGTGTTGCCATTTGGTGTAGGCGAAATCAAGAACAGCCATCAGAAAGAGAACCATGCAGGTATAAAAACATATCTGGAATGACACGTGACCGATAAACCTGATGATGTTGCCAATGCTCAATTGCATGAGGCCGGGAATCTGATCCAGATAGCGATAGATAACGATATAGGCGACACCACTGATAATGACGAGCTTGATGATGGATTTGGCCAGTTCCACCAGCGATCTGAGGGAAATCAGCTTCTTAAGGCCGCTGATGGGGTTCAGTTTAGCCAGATTGGGCGATAGTTTTTCTCCGGTAAAAAGAAAACCGAACTGAGCGACATTGCCAAAAACCGCGGCAGTCATGACCACAAGCATAAGTGGAACCAGGACAACGATGCCATTGATAAAAATATCCCAAAACAGGGTATGCATCGTTTCGGGCAGCATGCTCATGGTTCCGGCGCGTTGATACATGGCGCGCATTACCTCGGTAAGCCGCCCGAGCATCCATGAGCCGGCAAAAAAAAGAACGCCGATGCTGCCGGAGAGGATCAACACCGAAGGGATCTCCCGGCTTTGGGCCACATTGCCCTTTTGGCGGGCATCAGCTAACTTTTTACTGGTAGGTTGTTCGGTTTTGTCCTGACTCTGTTCACCGGCCATGGGTCACCCTGCCAATGCCATCAACCGTATCAGATCAAACAATGTCGCCTGATAAGATGAAAACAAATCAATTAAAAAAGCCGTTAGATAGGGACTGACCATCAGCAGAAAAACCAGCCCGATGACTATTTTCAATGGCATGGCCACGATGAAAATATGAATCTGGGGAACGGTTCTGGCGACCATGCCAAGGGCGACGCTGACCATCAGCATGACCGCGATGAGGGGGGCTCCGACTTTGATGGCCACGACAAACATGTTGGCGGCCAGCCGCATCATCATCCCCACCAGTTGCGGACTGATATGCATGGACAGAGGTGGAAGGATGGTATAGCTGTCCACCAGCGCTGAAAAGAACAAATGGTGGGCGTTGATCGCTAAAAATACAAGCATGGCCGTCAAATTGTAGAATTGCGCCAGAATTGGGATTTGTATGCTGGTGGCCGGGTCCACCACATTGGCCACGGCAAATCCCATCTGATAACCGACGATCTGCCCGGCCAGCTGGATACCGGAGAACAACAGCTTCACCGACAGCCCGATGGTCACACCAATGGCGATTTCGGAAAAAACCCCGATGACAAATGTCATCAGGCTCAACCCCCTCACGGTAACGACCGTGTCCACTACCGGGAGCAGCAGAATACTGACGGCAATAGCAAGCCCCGCTTTGAAGACGGCCGGAATGGTGTTCGTATCCAGAACCGGTGCACTGAAAACGATGGCGGCGACCCGGAGAAAAATCAGCATCACCCCGTAAAATGCGTCAACGGGGATATTGAGTGTCGCCATGATTTCTTTCCATGATCATCGGATGTAGGTGGGAAGATTGATGAACAGGTTCTGCGTATATCCGATGATGATTTTCAGCATCCAGGGGAAAAAAAACAGCAGCGCCAGTGCGACACCTAACATTTTGGGTACAAACACCAGGGTCATTTCATTGATCTGGGTGGCGGCCTGGAACATGCTCACCAGCACGCCGGTTATGAGGCCCACCGCAAGCATGGGGGCGGCCAGAAAGATGGCTGTTTTAATGGCCTGCATGAAAAATCCGGTTATAAATTCAGGGGTCATGGGAAAACACTCCTTCAGGCAAAGCTTTTTACAAGAGACCCGACGATCAGGTGCCAGCCGTCGGCCAGTACAAAAATCATCAGTTTAAAGGGCAAAGAGACCATAATGGGCGGCAGCATCATCATTCCCATGGACAGCAAAACGCTGGCCACCACCAAGTCAATGATCAAAAAGGGCACGTAAAGCATGAAACCGATCTGAAAGGCCGTCTTCAGCTCACTGATGATAAACGAAGGAATCAGCACCGTGGTGGGAACCTCGCCGACGTTGGCCGGACGCTGCATTTTGGCCACGTTGACCAGCAGTGCCAGATCCTTTTCCCGAGTCTGGGAAATCATGAAATTGCGGATGGGCCCCAGGGCCTTGTCCAGGGCCTGCATCTGATCGATCTCCTTGGCGATGAGCGGCTGGAGCGCATCCTGATTCACCTGCTGCCAAACCGGGGCCATCACGTAAAAGGTCAGGAAAAGCGACAGGCCGATCACCACCTGATTGGGCGGCAGCTGGTTGGTCCCCATGGCCTGGCGAAGCAAAGAGAAAACGATGGCAATACGGGTAAACGAGGTGAGCATGATCAGGATCGATGGCGCCAGGGAAAGCACGGTCATGAGAAGAAACAGCTGCATGACAACAGCCACCTGGCCCTGATCTCCCTCCTGATCCAGACCGATGCTGAGCATCGGTGCAGGCGTCTGCCCCCAGACGTTTCCAGCCATGGCGGCCAAACCAATCAGCAGGACGGCCAACAGGCCAAACTGAATCGCTATTTTTTTTCTCCGGTGCTGTTTGTTGACCTGCCGCAGGTTGTGCGTGTTCGTCACCGGTCTTCCTTTCTCTTGAACCCGCTGCCTATTTTTTTTAATCGATCGGATAGAATCGGCCCGAAGGATGTCGACCCACCAGACGGCGTCTCCTGCGGGACGATGTCGTCCTTCAGGGTATCCAGCAGGTTGATGCGATCACCGGAAATGCCCAGCACCAAAACCTTTCCCGGTACGCGAACCAGTGAAATGGTCTTTTTGACGCCCATGTAATGGCTTTCCAACACCTGTATCCGTTTCCCACCGGCAGCGCCCATTCGTTGGCTGGTCAGCCGCCTGACCCCGTATAAAAGCAAAAGAATCATCGCCAGTACAACGCCCAGCGAGGCGATCATTTTCAATCCGGCGGTAATCATGTCAGGCGTCCCGTTCATCCTAATTTCTCCACCCGTTCGACGGGACTGATCACTTCGGTGAGACGAATACCGTACTTTTTATTCACCACCACCACGTCACCCTTGGCGATCAACCGGTTGTTGGCTAGAATTTCAAGCGTATCACCGGCCTCCTTGGGTAGTTCAATGACAGATCCCTGACCCAGTTTGAGCAGATCATTGATCAACATTTTCGTTCGCCCCAGTTCGATGGATATTTTTAAAGGGATGTCCAGCAGCAGGTCCAGGTTGTCACCTACACCTGCCGGTCCCTTGGCACCGGTGTTGGGAATCTCAAAGGATCCAGCCGCTCCGGATGGCGAACCCGCTGGGTTTCCGCCAGTGGCAAGTCCGGACGGTGCCTGCTTCTTTTTTTCTGCCATCGATTATCCCTTTCCCTGGTCCTGATCGATCACTTCGCTGATTTGAACGGCCTTGCTTCCCTTGACGACACCGGGCATCCCCAGATATTTGGGAACACGTTCAATGTTCACAATCAGGTTGTTCTGGGGACCCGTGTTTAGTCGAAGAATGTCATCAACTTCAAAATTTAAAATGTCCTCCACCGAATAGACGGTTTTTCCCAATTCCGCGACGATATTCACCTCTGTTCGTCCCAGCAGTTTGCGGATCTCGTCACCAAAGGAACTGGCCCGGTCTTTCTCTCGAAGGTAGCTGGAACTGAGCTGTTCCTTAATGGGTTCGAGCATGAGATAGGGCAGGCACAGGTGGATGTTGCCTGAAAATCCTTCCGTACTGATCGAGAAGACAACGATGACCAGCTGGTCGCCGGGATTGACCAGGTATACGAACTCAGGTTTGGTTTCAATTTTTCGCAGCGCCAGACGGACGCGATAAGCGGCTTCCCAGGCGGTTTCCAGATCTTTTAACACGGCCATGGCAATGCGCTGGAGCATCCGCCGCTCGATCATGGTGAATTCACGAATTTTTTCCATCGGCTTTCCATCGCCACCGAACATGCAGTCAATCAGGGAGAAAACCAATTTGGGTTCAAAGGCCAAGAGTGCAGATCCGATCAGCGGTTCCATGCTGAAAATGATAAATCCGGTGGGATTCGAAAAAGCCTTGATGAATTCCCCGAATTTGACAGTTTCCCGGGAGATCGCCTTAACGGTGATGGTCCGTTGAAACAGGTTGGACAGGGAACCTTGGAACAGATTGACAAACTTGTCGTAAACTTCTTCAAGCGCGTCGAACTGACCGTGTTGCATAATGTTCTGGGTGGTGAGATCATATGAACGAATTTCAGCGACGACGTCCTGCTTCTCTTCGGCGACATCGATCTCTCCGCTGTCCATTGCCGAAAGCAGCGCATCGATTTCTTCTTGTGACAGGATCTGGTCGGCCATGGTCGATTCCTATTGCACGACAAACTCAGTGAAGTAAATGTTGTTTACCCGGCCCTTGGTCATCAGGGTGTTGATTTTTTCCATGATCTGGTTTCGCAGGGCAATTTTTCCGTCGGTGGTACTGACATCATCATAGGTCTTGGTCGGCAGGATCATCAATACGGCGTCCCGTATCTGGGGCAGCCGGCTTTCAATTGTCTCCACCGAGTCCGGATCGCTGAGTTCAAGCGCCATGGTGACCCGGAGGTACCGTTTGCCTCCGTCGTCTGACAGGTTCACGATCATGGTATCAAGCGGATACAGGGGGCCAATGACATTTTCCTCTTCTTCAACGGACATCTCGGCAACCTTCGATGGGTCCACCGGTACCTGAGAAATTTTGTTCCACAGGATGAAAAAGCCTGCGCCCACCATCCCCATAAAGAGAACAGCTACCGAAATGATGATGATCAACACTGTTTTCGACATTCGTCACCCTCCGCCGAATGGTTATAACTATCTCGATGATACTGAATGAAAGATTAATTAAGATGGGATTAAGCATGTTGCATGCCATTTCATTTCAGATCGTTAAGGAATTGGCAGGATGAATGAAATACGGTCCTGACATGCGATGGTCGCCGGTTGGACAGGTCTGCGTGGCAAAAGAAATCTCAATATCGTTGCCTATGCCTGGAGTGATAAAAAAGAAGCGCCGGTAAAAGGATGCTATAGGCGGGGAAGAGTGTCAATAATCGCGGATTAGAGTCAAGGCGTTGACAGAAGGCTGTCGGCGCCATGAGACGGGGAAAATGAATCCGGGAGCCAAAAATAAGGAGGTCCTCCGGCTGCGGGCAACAGTGGCAAGCGCTATTGCCCACAGCCGGCATGGTCGTGTTTAAAAGCGGTTAGCGCTTGATATTCAGCAACTCGGCCAGAATCTCGTCGCTGGTGGTAATGACCTTGGAATTGGCCTGAAAAGCCCGCTGGGTCGTGATCATCTCAACGAATTCGGTCCCCAGGTCCACGTTGGACATCTCGAGGGTGCTGGGCGCAACGGAGCCCATGCCAGCTGAGTTCGGCGGTCCGATAAGGGCTTGGCCGGAGGCCAGCGACTCCGCATATAGGTTGCCACCCTGCTTGGCCAAACCCGAATAACTGGCAAAATCTGCCAGAGCGAGCTGTGCAAAGGGGATCATCGAGCCATTGGAATAAATGCCGGTAAAATAGCCATCCTCATCAACAGAAACGGATTGCAGGCTTCCGGAAGGATATCCGTCCTGAGTCTGGGCGGTCTTGCTGGACTCGGAGCTGTACCCGGTAATGCTGCCATCGGAAGCACCGGCAGCATCGAGATAGTTCCAGTTCATGGTCATCGGCGTCGTTGCCGGATCGATACCGGTTAACACGATGGTTGGATTCGCACCCGCAGGTACGCTTGCGGCCGGGTCCAGATTGCCGCTCGCGTCAAATACAATGGACCCGGTGGATGCAGATGCAGCCAGCGGATTGTCGTGGCTTACGGCCACGCCCCAGTCCCATCCGGTCGCCGTGCGTGTGAAATTGACATCCATCACCGCTTCCGACCCCAGTGAGTCGAATGCGGTGATGGAACTCGTGAACGTATCTCCGACAACAGCATCGCTGTTCAAGTTCATTCCAAAAGTAATATTTTGGGTGGGATTGGGGGCACTGGTGCCGTTGGGCAGCGTAATATCGCCAATACCGCCGATAGCCCCGGTGGCGGGATCAATAGAATAGCCCTGGGCGATGAAGCCGTCCGGGGTGACCAGGCTCCCATCCTTATCCCAATCGAACATGCCGGCCCGCGAGTAATATGAAATCCGGCTGCTGGGGTCGTCAACCATGAAAAGTCCCGCACCGTTGATGGAAAGATCCGTTGCGCTGTTGGTGTTTTCCAGGGAGCCCGGCTGCCACTGGGGATTCACCCCGTTTAGTGTCACACCGCGTCCGATCTGGAGACCGGTCTGACTCACTGAAGCGCTGAAGATGTTTGCAAAGGATACGCGCGATGATTTGAATCCGGTGGTATCGACATTGGCGATGTTGTCGCCGATAACTGACATGGCGCTGGTGTTGGCCTTTAATCCTGAGATACCGGAATACAGTGAACCGATCATGGGTGCTCTCCTTTTTTGACGGTTGTATTGATTAACTATTCGCTTTGGTTCCCCGTTTCCTCGATGCGGATCACCGAGGAAATGGGAACTTCACGGTCATTGATTAATAGATTCGTGGCACCGGTTTTATAATCGACACCGGTGACGACACCGGTGGTGTAGCTGTTGGAACTGACGATAGCGCCATCGGCATTCATGGCCATGACGGTAAACGTGTAGGAGCCGTCGGCAACTGCCGTTCCATTTGAATCCCGCCCATCCCACGCCATCTGCTGTTCGCCGGCCTGTCGGGTGCCCGCCTGGATATCGGTCACGAACCCCCCGAAATTGTCATAGATCTGGATGTAAACACTGTCCGCGTCGTTAACCAGATCAAAGCGGATGGGATCCGGGTTTCCGCCGTTGACGCCGAACATACTGCCGGTGGCGGTGACCGTTTTACCGATGAATCCGGAAGACTGAATGTTGTTCAGTGTGGATTGATAGACTTCAAACCCGCTGAGTGTGGACTCGATGTTCTGAAGCTGTTCGAGGGAGCTGAACTGGGCCAGTTGCGCAGTGAACTCGGTACTTTCCGCTGGGTTCAGCGGATCCTGGTGCTGCAGTTGGGCCACCAGCAGTGTCAGAAAATCATCTTTTCCCATCACGCTGTTTTCCTGCGTTTGTGGGGTGCTGGTTTGACTGTAGACATCGGATACGCTCATGACTGTCATTGTTCTTCACCTCCGCAAGGTTGCGTGTCGTCGTGAGGGTCACCTGCGCTTGGATCAGGCAAAATAGTTGATCCCGTCACGGTTGTGCCGATCATCGTCGGGGTTATTGCCGCCATCCCGATTCAAGGTTTCCGGATCCTGCTCCTGGGCCTGCTGCCGACCGTTCTGAGAAGAATGGTGCTTAAACATCTGGGCAAATTGCTCGCGACTGTGCTGTTGATTCGCGTCCGGGTTAACCATGACCTCGAACTTGTCGATGGCCAGGCCCTGGTTGTGCAGTTCCGTTTTCAAATGGTGCAGATGGGTTTCTATGATTTCCTTCACCACTGGCCGGTCCGTCATGATGCGCACCACCAGTTGTTCCTTGTCCGCGGCGATGTTCATCTGTACATTGCCGAGAAATTCAGGCTTCAGTCGGATCTGGATTTCGGAGCGCCCATGGATCGAACGCATGGCGGCTTTGTCTACGATTTGATCCATCACCGTGCTCTGGAACGTTTTTACCGCCGAGTCTTCCGTCCGAGTCAATACGGCTGCCTGGCCGGTGGTTGGCTTGACGGCCATATTCGTCGCTTGTTCCACTGCCAGGACTTTTGCCGTGTCCTGAAAAGGGTGCGCTTGGGTCTGTCCAGAACCGGTGCGCGTCACAGCATCCGAGGACTGACCTTTTTGCCACTCCTCTTCTTTGACAGTTGCCAACTCGACCCGCGGTGCCGGATCATGCTTGTCTTTGCCCTGAAAATTGGCAGTATCGTCCTCTGAGGATGCCGATGGTTGACCCGCCAATCCCGTCACCTTGGAATCTGGATCCTTGATCTGGCCGGCAGTGGGCTGTAGGTGGGGAGTTGCGGGATCGGCCCCTTTTCCAGCGATTCCAAGGCCGGTCGGCAACCGCTCCTGAATCAATCGGTTGGCGTGGGTTTGTCCCCCATCACCGGCTGGCGCTTGCGGTTTGGGCTGGAAACGGGCTTCTCTTTTTTCTAACCCTTCTTCCAGCTGTTTTTCCTTGACCACCCCATCAGGTGGGCTTTCTTTAGGGTGCCCCTCATCTGCTTGCACGGCCTGGGTGGGAACGCCTGAGGCAACCGTCTGAGACAACGGGCCTTTGCCGGCGGCTTGGGTATGCCCGCCTGCCGGGGTGTTCTCTTTCATCTGGCGCTCATCTGCCTGGTTGGACGGGTTGGGAATGCCTGAAGCGGCCGCCTGAAACAGTGGGTCTTTGCCGACGGTTTGGATTTGCCCGTCTGACAGCATGTTTCCCTCTGCGGCCATCTTCTCTGGAACGTCGGTCAGCGCTTCAGGGCTGTGTTGGCCGGCGGGATAGGTGCGCTCATGATGGGCGAAGATGGCATTGATAATCCCTTGAGGAAGCGGAACTTGCCCATTGTCGAGACTGTCGCCATGCAGGGGGTGGGGGGCCTGCCGACCTGCTGGAGATTGATCCCTTGCGTCGGCGAGCAGGGCCTGCAATTGATCGAGGGCGGGCAGATCTGAGTCAAGGTCGCTCGGTTGAAAATTCAAACCGCTTTGCCCGTCAGCGTTATCCATAAAATTCTGCACCCATGCCAGGAAAGAACGGGTGTTGTCATCGGCAAACAAAATGGGGTCGTCACTTACTGGCAGGCCGTGAACGCCTTTCCCGATGTTTCCGGTGTTGTCCCCGACACCGGATACTAATCCGGAAATCGCCTGCATGAGCCCGCTGAATGCGTTCATTGGCCCTCTCCGCTTTTTTGGATGGTTTTTCTGACAAATCGATTGACCGCTATCTCATCGATGAATCTCATTTCTTTTTTCAACATCATCTGATTATATCGATCGAGGCCTTGATCCTTGAGTTTTTCCAGAATCTGCCGTTGCTTCATGGCTTCGAGCAATTCTTCCTGGTTTTTTGATTCCCGGTCCTTGATCTCACTGATTATCGCCACCTGCCTGGCAATGCCGTCGGAAAGCCGCTGGAGATAAGCGTGGTAAGTCACCACCTGATCACTGGAAACGCCTTTTGCCTGTTCCAGTTTCAATGCCGCGCGTGTATCCATTTCTTTGCTTTTCAGCGATGCCATCTGTTGGTGGGCGGCCATTGCCAGTTGACGGATCTCGGCAAGATCTTTTTTCAGTTGGTTTTCGATAAATTGCCGATGATCGAGAACCGTTTGCATGTTGAATGTGTACATGGTTATCCTGCTACCTAAGCTGGTCTCGGTGAAGATCGAACCGGTGGTCTTTCCACACCGCTGTCACGTTGATTAACAACTTCATTAGCAACCACTATGCCAGTTATTATTAGGTTTGCATCTATTTGTTATTACTTTATTTATCGACATCCTGTACGTGGCTACTTTTTTTGCGTGAGTCATAGAGTGGGCAACAATTACCGCCGCTGGAGTTTTTTTCCGGGCCCGATGGATGCTGCGGCCGTCAGAAGCCCTGTTATAAAATGCCGGCTGCCCCACCTTCTGCAAATGGCCTTGACAACCGAAGCCGCCGTCTCCGGAGGTGCGTTGCACGGAAACAGAGTTGTTAGAATCGCTTTAGCAGCCTGTTAGGAGAGAAGGCCATTATTCCATCATGCATTTCAAGGCATCGGTACTTTCTTCAAAAGTCGATGCTTCGTGAATGTCCTGTCGAAGATAATGGTTGATGGGTTCGATCATCTGAATGGCATAGTCGATTTGGGGATTGCTGCCTGCCGCATAAGCGCCGATGTTGATGAGGTCTTCGGCCTTGCGGTAGGTCGCCAGAACGTCCTTGATCCGAGCGGCGTGGTGTTTGTGATCCAGATCGGTGATATCTTCCATCACACGGCTGATGCTTTTTAAAATGTCGATTGCCGGATAGTGGTTCTGGTTGGCCAGATCCCGGGTGAGCACGATGTGGCCGTCGAGAATGGAACGCACCGCATCGGCGATGGGCTCGTTCATGTCGTCACCTTCCACCAGGACGGTGTAAAGCCCGGTAATCGTGCCCCGATGTGAAGATGTGCCTGCCCGTTCCAGCAATTTGGGAAGCAGTGAAAATACCGAGGGCGTATAGCCCTTGGTGGTGGGGGGTTCACCCAGACTCAGGCCAATTTCCCGTTGAGCCATAGCCAGTCGGGTAACTGAATCCATCATCAGGTTGACATGGTTGCCCTGGTCCCGGAAGTACTCGGCAATGGTGGTGGCGATGAATCCCCCACGCAACCGTACCAATGGCAGATGATCGGAAGTGGCTACAACAACCACCGATTTTTTCAGTCCTTCCTCCCCTAGATCCTTCTGGATAAACTCGTTGAGTTCCCTGCCCCGCTCACCGATCAGTGCAATGATGTTCACATCCGCCGAGGTATGCCGGGCAATCATTCCCAGCAGGACACTTTTGCCGACCCCGGAACCCGAAAAAATCCCCATACGCTGGCCGCAACCCATCGTCAGCAAACCATTGATGGCTCGAACACCCAGGTCCAATGGCTGCTGAATGCGGTTTCTGAGCAGGGGGTTCATCGGATTGGCGTATAGGGGATACTCGTCATCAGTCTCGATCGGCCCTTTTCCGTCGATGGGGTTGCCCAGCCCGTCGATCACCCTGCCGAGCAGCCCCTTGCCCACACCCACATGCGCCTTTTCTTTGCGCGCCTCAACCTTGCATCCGGGACCTAAGGTTCGAATATCTTCCAGCGGCATCAACAATACCGAGTCTTCCCTGAATCCCAGCACTTCAGCGCTGACCGTGCCGGTTCCACCCTCGGTGGTAATATCGCAAACACTCCCGATCTGGGACGCCGGTCCGCTGGCTTCGATCACCAGGCCGACGATCTTTTGTACACGTCCATTGGCCCGTATGGGGATCACGGACGCCATCACGTCATGGTATTTATCGATGGAAAAGGGCTGGAACATGATGGTGGGCTCAGCCTTCAGAATAAGGTTTGGGAAGTTGATCTTTCAACAGTTCTTCGATGATCTTGATCTGTTGATCGATCCGTGCATCCAGATCCCCGAGTTTGGTCTCGATCATGCAGCCGCCCCGTTGGATCATTTCATCCGCTTCGAGACGCAAAACGGCGCCAAAGTCTTCGGCCAGGAGTAATTCATGTTTAAACCCATTGACCGTGTCGATGTCCTTTGGATTCAGTCTTACGGTCAGATGACGGGGATCAACCACCTTTTTCATCGCCGTTTTGAGCACGTGGTTAATTACCGGGCCATGCTCGGTTTCATGACCAATGACTTTTTTGGCGATAGCCAGTGCCAGACGAACCGTTTCCGTTTCCATCCGATCAACATCCTGCTGCCGGATACGGACCATCTCTTCCACCGCGCGCTTTAGCGCAGCTGCACCGTGATCGATATTTTCCTGCTGGGCGGCAATTGCCTCGGCACGGCCCTGATCCCTGCCTTTGTTGAAGGCCTCTTCAGCCAGATGTTGAATCGGTTCTTTATCCTGAGGTGTCCCTCCCACGGGAAAGCGGTCATCCCTTCGGTCCAGGGCGTCACTGACAAATTGCCCGTGGGTGGATGCCGTTGCACAGCCTTTTTCCTGACTGCCGGGAATTTCAGGGAAATAGTAGAGTGCACATGACTCGGGCGAAGACAGTGGGTTATCTTTGGGTGAGTTAGCCAACAAATTCCTCCCCTCCCCGCCCGCTGATGACCAATTCGCCCTTTCTTTCCATATCCTGGACGATTCTGGTAATTTTCTGCTGCGCATCCGTAACCTCTTTGATCCTGACCGCACCGGACACGTCCATTTCCTCCTTAAGTATCCCGGCTGCCCGGTCCGACATATTGTGGAAAATTTTCTCTTTTACTTCGTCCGTCGCCGCCTTGAGCGCGATGGCCAGTTCCTGAGATTCGACGGAACGCAATACTTTCTGCAGGCCCCGATCATCGACGAGAACGATATCGTCGAAAATGAACATGTTCTGACGGATCTCCTCAGCCAAACCGGGATCGTTCTCTTCGATCTCCTCGATAATCTCCTCCGCAGCCGTTCCATCGATCATGTTCAATATTTCAGCCAGCCGCGGCACACCGCCGGCTTTTTGCGTGGATGCGGTTTCCTTGTTGGAAAGGATTTCTTCAAACGTGTGGTCGATCTCCTCTAGCATACCGGCGGCCACCTTATCTAAATTGGCGATGCGGTAGGCGACATCGGGTCTCAATTCGTCGGGCAGCAGGGCCATCACTTCGCTGGCAACTTGGGGTTTCAGGTGAGCAATGATAAGGCAAATCGTCTGCGGATGTTCATTTTGAATCAGCTGAATCAACAGCTCAGGTGCGATGGATTGAATGGCTTTAAGATTGTTCCCCCGCCGGTGTTCTAAACCGTCACCGGCTGTTTCATCCCCCTCACCCGCCTCTCTACTTTCAATTTGCTTGGGTGGCTGTGCTTTCTCGAGAAATTCCCGGGCAACACCTTCAACCAGCGCAGGGGAAACCGAACCCAGCTTGGACTGGAGTTTAATTATGAAATTTCGCTCCACTTTGCTGAGCTGATCCATCACCGGGGAGATGGTGTCCCATCCCAATGCCTGAACAAGGATAGCTGCTTTTATCGATCCGATTAGATTTCTGGGGTCCATGTTTCAATTCACGTTTCTTTGAGCCATGCCTTCATGAGCTGGGTGGAACCGGAGCGATTATCATTGATTGCATCTTTTATTTGCCGTGTGTAACTGTTTTCCTTATCCGACTCTGCATAGCGTCGCTCCAGTTCCTTGATCGTTTGCGGAAGCTGCTCCAGCATCTGGATCTCCTCAATGGGAGTTGATGTCAGCCAGCGGGCCAGCGGTTTGATGATCATCATAAAGGACAAGAGAAAAAAAATGGCCGCTGCCGCATACTTGATCAAGCTCTGGTGGGTCCTGATGGTCTCCATCCATCCGGGAGGTTCCGGAACAGATGTCATATCGGACGCCAGCTCCACTTCAAAGGGGATATTCACCACTTCTATTTTATCGCCTCTGTCCGCATCGTAATCAACGGCACTTTTGACGATATTCTCAAGCTTGGCCATTTCCTCTGTTGCTCGGGGAACGTATAACGCCTGCTCCCCTTCAGCGCCCTCTTCAGGCTGCTGGTAGGTGCCGTCTACCACCACGGCCACGGAAAGGCGCTGAATGCTTCCAATGGGCATAATCTGGCGATTGGTCAGCTTGCCCACTTCATAATTTTTCGTAAACTGCTGTTTTTGATTGTTGCCGGTATCGCCCACCGCCCCCGTCCCCGTGTTGCCGGGAGTCACGTTGGCCTGAAGACCGGGAACGCCGGATGCGGTTCCGGCGGTATCATTTGAAACCGAGCTGGATGCCTGTTCGCTCCGGATCACCGAATTATCCGGCAGGAAAAGCTCCTCGGTTTTTTCCTGCTGGATGAAATTGAGCAGGCACGATACCCGGACGATGGCATTGTCCTGCCCCAGAACACTCTCCAGCATGGTTTTAACGCGGTTTTCCAAGAGCCGTTCTTTTTTCTCCTGAAAGGCCAGTTGATTCGACGTAATCTGGCTGACAGTGGATTTTTCCTTGAAACCGGCCAGCATTTTCCCGCTGTTGTCAATAATGGTGACATCCTCCGGACTCAAGCGGGAAACACTGGAGGAAATCAGGTGAACGATGCCCTGGACCTGATCTTTGCTCAGATACTTGCCGCGCCTCAGTTTGAGAATGACCGAGGCTGTTGCCGGGTCATCTTCTTCGATAAACAGAGACCGGGCGGGCATGACGATATGCACCCGTGAACTTTCCACCTCCATCAATGTATTGATGGTTCTGCTCAGTTCACCCTGAAGCGCCCGCTGGTAATTTACATTCTGGACGAATTCGGTCATTCCCAATTGCGTGTCGTCAAAAACCTCGAATCCGATGCCAGTGCCCCGCGGCAATCCCTGAGAAGCCAGTTCTAGCCGCGTTTCATAGATCTTCTCATAGGGGATGCGCACACCCGTGCCATCCATGGCAAGCTGATAAGGAATCTGTTTTTCTTTCAGCTGGCTCACGATTTCAGCCGCATCTTCCGGCGCCAAATTGCTGTACAGGGGGTGCAAGTCGCCGCTTTCCGACCAGGTCAATAAAAAGGCAAGCCCGGCAACGGTGCCGCCGACCAGGATGGCCATGGCCACCAACTTTCCCGTGGAGAGTCCCTTGAGAGCCATTTTTAGTTGTTGCGGCAGTGTGGACAATGAAAAGGCCATCGTTACTCCGATTGACGGTTCTGGGTTCTGGGTTCTGGGTTCTGGGTTCTGGGTTCTGGGTTCTGGGTTCTGGGTTCCACCCTTCCGCCTTACGCCTTACGCCTTCCGGGTTCTGGGTTCTGGGTTTCAGCCTTGAGCTTATCAGCTCATCAGCTTATGAGCTTAATAGCTTTTTGGTTCTGGCCTTGAGCCTTGAGCCTTCAGCCTATCATATAGACATTCGACGAATTTCGTCGAAGGCGGTCATGAGCTTGTTGCGGATCTGCAACACCAATTCAAAGGAAATCTCCGCTTTTTTCATGGAGATCATCGTGTTGTGAATATCCTGGTTCTTGCCGGTGGCCAGATCGTTGATGGCCTGATCCGCATTCAGCATTTGCCCGTTGACCTCGGTCAGTGAGCGCTTGACATAGTCACTGAACGGTGATGGCGACGCTTCAGGGGTCTGTTTATTTGACGCATCAATTTCCGGCAGGATCGACTGCAACTTCGAAATCGTCAGATCGTTCATGTGTTTTTCCCTATCTCCAGTGCGATCGCCGTCATGTCCTTCGTGGCGCGCACCGCTGTGGCATTGGCCTCGAAGCTTCTGCTGGCGGAAATCATGTTGACCATCTCTTCGACAATATTGACATTCGGCAGCCGGATATAACCGTTTTCGTCGGCATCCGGATGACCGGGATCATATTTTTCCACAAATGGCTTGTTGTCTTCGATGACTCGAGCCACCTTGACACCGCCTCCCGCTTCACCCATTCGCTCTTCCAGCACGTCCTTGAAACCGCCCGTTTGAACCGCTTCGAAAATGACATCCTTGCGCTTGTATGGCTCTCCGGATGCCGTCCGTGTCGTGTTCACATTGGCCATGTTGCTCGAAATGAGATTCATTCTAAGTCGCTGGGCGCTCAATCCGGTCGAACTGATGGCCAGGCTGTCGAGAAAATTCATCTTATTTGTTTCCTCCCGTGATGACATGTTTCAGCCCACTGAATTTCGAAGCGACAAGCTGTGCAGACGCTTTGTAAAGCAGACTGTTTTTGGCCAGGGCCGTCATTTCAAGGTCGATGTCCACACCGTTTCGATCCCCGCGAAGCAGGAGCGGATCATCGGCGGACCGCTGTGCAACGGCTGATGGGTCATCGGGCTGTGGCGCGCCTTGCAGGTGCTGTCCATCTGTCTGTTTTAACCGCGCCGACGCAGTCGTCGGCAAATCCCTTTGCAGCGCTTCTTCGACATTCATCGAAAATGGCTTGAAGTTCGGTGTGTCCGCGTTGGCCACATTGTTGAGGATCAGCTCATGGTTGCGTGCCCGCAAATCCAATGACCTGGACAAGGTAGAAATCGTGCCGCTGAATAAATTGACTGGATGATCGTCCATGATAGGCCTCACTTTTTTGAATCTGTTTTTTTTATATGAGCAAATTATGTACCATCACACACATCTGCTTTGAATTTCATCTCTTCACGGTATTCATTCAATTTGTTTCGAAGGGTTCGGATACTGATTCCCAACATTTTAGCGGCATGCGTCCGGTTGTCACCCACTTCAGTCAAGGTGTTTATAATCAGCTCTTTTTCCATTTCGCGAACGGTCATCCCCGCGGTAAATGAAGGCTGTCGGGAACTTTCCGCAACGCTCGCTTCCACGATTAAATGCTCCGGCAGGAGTGCTTCGCCACTGCCGATCAGGACACCACGCTCGATGGTATTTTCCAGCTCACGAACATTTCCCGGCCAGGGTTGCCTGACCAGCACGTCCATGGCCTGGTCGGAAATGCCCTGCATCGCCTTGGCATTGCGGCTGCAAAAGCGTTTAAAAAAATAGTCGGCAAGCAAAGGGATGTCGTTTTTCCGTTCCCGCAGCGGTGGAATCGTCAAAGGAATGACGTTTAGCCGATAAAATAGGTCCTCGCGAAATGCATTGGATTTGACTGCCATTTTCAGATTCTGGTTGCTGATGGCAACCACCCGTGCATCAATCGCAATCGACCGGTTGTTTCCCAGTCTCACGATTTCTCTTTCCTGCAGCGCACGTAGCAGTTTGGCTTGAAGCGGCAAGGCCATTTCCGTAATTTCATCCAGGACCAGGGTTCCTTTTCCAGCACTTTCGAATTTTCCGATCTTTCTGGAAATGGCCCCGGTGAATGCCCCTTTTTCGTGGCCGAACAGTTCGCCTTCTGCCAGCTGTTCCGGCAGGGCGGCACAGTTGATGGCCACATAGGGTTCATTTGCGCGGTTGCTGTTGGCATGGATGAAAGAAGCCAGCAATTCTTTGCCGGTACCGCTTTCACCGGTTACCAGTATGGTTGCCGTGCTGGGGGCAACTTTTCTGGCCATGTCAAGGACACCGAGAAGCGCGTCATCCTGGGTGATGAATGATTTGGTCTTGACTGGATGGATTGGGTTGGGCACCTTTTGTTTCAGGATATCCCGGGCTGACTTCTCGAATGCATTTTCGATCAGTTCGATTTCCATGGGATCGATGATAAAATCGGACGCACCCGCCTGCATGACGGAAATCACATCCTGGGCCGTACCCACCGACGAGCCGATCAGGATATGGATGGCGGGGAAGTGCTGCTTTACCTGTTGCGTCAAGTCAATGCCGGACATGTCACCCAGTTCCAAATCCGCGTATACGATCTGAAATGGCCGGGTGTGGAGGATCTGCAACGCCTCTTGTGCGCAGGCGCATGATTCGAACCGCAGCGCGCTGTTTTTTTCGAGTACACCAGCCAGATGTCCGCGCAGATTCGAATCTTTAACCACAAGCAAGGCAGAGATAGATTTCATCATGTTTCTTTTGGTAAAATCAGGCGCTGAGCCATTTCATTTCATTGTTCAGTTTCAAGCCGGCGCGGTTTCGGGCCGGGTTCCGATGCAACTGGGTGATTGAAACGCTGTCGATATGACAATCGCTTCAGCTTTGATTGCAAATTGGCTGCCATGGGAGGCAAGACACGTCGGTTCATGTGGAAACGACGTCTAATTTATTGTTATTTTTAGTTTTATTGTCTTACAAAAGGATGTGAGGTACGTCCAGGAAGTTTAGTATTGATGGTTGATCAGGCGTCAATATTATCGACCGATGTCACGCGGTTGACATTAGCCCGATGAGAGGCTGGTTTAACCGGCCCATGTGGTTCAAAAAGCAGGAACGCGGGTGTCGGAAGGAATAGACCATCGATGAACGGGCAACTCAGAGAATCATATTTCAAGTAAATTAGGAATCATTTCGCGATCAGAATCATTGAAAACTGAGCAGAACGTTATCGTGGATGCCACGGGCAGCAGACAAGACGTTCGCCTTCGTGAAGAGGGATAAAGCGTAACGCAGATATCGGGCTTTTTAGGCATCCGTCAATGTTAGTTATGCACATTTCTGCAGTTCATAGCGTTTGATTTTTTCCACAAGCGTGGTGCGCTTCACATGCAGCAACTGAGCGGCTCTGTTTTTTACCCACTTGGTTTTTTCCAGGGACTGGTAGATCAGCCGTTTTTCGAATTCGCTGACAGCCGTGTTCAAGCAGAGCCCATCACCGGTAATTTCCGGTGCACTAAAACTGGTGTTAGGCGTTGCATGTTTCATTTTATAAGGCAGATCATGGATGTCGATCTCCCCTTCCCCTTTAATTACCACCATCCGTTCCATCAGGTTGGCCAGTTCCCTGACATTTCCAGGCCATGCATACTGCATCAGTACATTCAGGGCGTCCTCGGAAATCGATGTGACCTGGGTCTTTTTGGTAGAGTTGAGACAATCTAAAAAATGGGCCACAAAATGGGGGATGTCCGATCGCCGTTCTTGCAGCGAAGGAAGCTTGATCGGAATCACAAAAAGGCGGTAAAAAAGATCCTCGCGAAAATTGCCCTTTTGCACTTCCTCTTCCAGGTCCCGGTGCGTGGCGGCAACGATTCGAACATTCACCGTTACCGTCTTACAGCTACCGACCGGTTCAAAGCAGCGTTCTTCGAGGACCTTCAGGATCTTCACCTGAAGGTCCTGGCTCATATCGCCGATTTCATCCAGAAAGATGGTTCCACCGTTGGCGGCTTCGAACTTGCCGACTTTATTGGCCGTGGCACCGGTAAACGCGCCCTTCAAGTGGCCGAATAACTCGCTCTCCAACAGGTTTTCCGGAATGGCGCCACAATTGATCGATACAAAGGGTTGATCCTTTCTATAGGACTGCTTGTGGATGGCGTGGGCGATCAACCCTTTCCCGGTACCGGTTTCTCCGTTGATTAAAATGGTGCTGTCGCTGTCGGCCACCCGTTCGACCAGCCGGAAAATTTTCTGCATCTGTGCGCTTTCACCAACGATTCCTTTAAATGGGTCAATCTGTTTGGATGGTGAAGCTGAATCCTCAACCACCGCGCATGTATCACCGTCGCCGATCATTGCTGAATTTTGCACGCACAGACCTCCTGCTTTATCGATTGATATAGAAAAGGAATCGAGGGATGCGCTATTGTTCAGCAATTTTGCTGCCGGAATCTAATGGTCACCCACCTTTTTTTTAATTCCACCGGCTCATAATTTTGGGAGAGATGCCGGTGACACAACATGTAGACAAAATATCTTTTTTGATCCGTACCTGTTGTACTACTCCATATATTGTGTTTTTTCATTAAAATAAGAATTTATCGAAATCACGAATCATATGTTAACGATTGAATGCTTAGGCGAAGGTCATTTTTTTGCAAATTGCAAAAGACGTAATTTTGCCCATGAACAGGCTAATTTGGGCAGCATCATCACCGATCATACCCCTGATGGTGGAATCCTATTTTTTGGAAACCGCATCTGGTGTCTGAACCGGTCGGTTGAATACCATTATCGCCGCGGCAATCGAAAGAACAGGAATATTTGCATTTTGCAAAATTTTGCACTTTGCATATGTCTTGCCGTCCATAAAATAGCAGCGTGGCTTATCCGCACCCAAAATAAGACTAAAGTGCCCTGCCCACAGGGCCGATAATGGGTTGAAATCACCTTTGGTTTTGATTGATCTGCCTGCAATGGCACCACACGGATGGAATGCGATGGATTTTCTTTCTAACTCAGCGGTCAACGCCGACCTGATGTTTTCAGCAACGATGCAGCAGCAATCGCAGTTGGACGAGTTGTCCAAACGTGCCCTCACGAACGGCATCGATCTTTATACGAACAAGCGATACAAGGAAGCGGCCAAGGAATTCCAGCGGGCCGTCGGGCTCTCCCCCCAGGGCGAGTATGCCGCCGACGCTTCCAATTACATGGCCGATGCGTACCTGAAACTGGAAAAAACAGAAAAGGCCATCGATGCCTACGAGCAGTCGATCCGTCTCGATCCATTCCGGGATGATACGCACGTAACGTTAGGTAATCTTTACTTTTCCTTGGATAGGATCAAAGAGGCAGAAGGACAATACCAAGCGGCGGTCAGGAAAAACCCCAGCGCGGTCAATCATTATTCACTGGGCCAGGCCTATCTCGAACGCGAAAAGTACAGTCAGGCGGAAAAAGAGTTCAATACCGTTAAACGCATGGCGCCGGAAAAGGCCAACGGGGACTATGGCATCGGTTTGTCATACAGCCGACAGGGACGATACGAAGACGCCATTCAACGCTTTGAACAGGCCATTCTCAAAGATCGCGATATATATGAAGCCCATGTAGAAATCGGGTATGCCTATGCGGACATGGGCGAAATCGAAAAAGCCCAGGAAAAGGTTGCTTTTCTGCAGAAGAAGTCGCCCGGGCTGGCCGATACGCTGAGCAAATACATCTATAAAGTTGACCCGCCTAAAATGGCGACCGCCTATTCAACGGATTTCTTATATAAAAAATCGCTAAACACGACCGTTGCCTCCTTGGATGCATACCTGACCGATGCCAACGCATCAAAAAACTTCACCATGAAATTTATTTTTGACAAAGAGATGGATCGGGAATCGGTGGAAAACCGGCTGAACTGGTCGATCGGCCGGTCAACCGGCAGTGGGCCGGGTGAAAGCTATAATTTCGGCTTGCCGGTTGCCGCAACTGAAATCATGCCGCCAAGATATCCGGACAACGTCTATTATGACCAAAAAAGCCAGACCGCAGTGGTCTCTTTTACGATTCAGCAAAACGAAGCCGCAAACGGTACCATCGACCCGTCGCACATTGAATTCACCTTCACCGGCAAAGACAGGTTCGGTCTCAAAATGAACCCCTCCGGTGATCAGTTTCGCGGGTTCAATGGGATAGCATGATAAATTTTTGGCGCACGCTTCTATTTAAGCTAAAGTTTATCGCCGGCAAAACCGATATAGATTTTGAAAGTAACCAACCCATGTCCCGGAAGGAGGCGAGCGAAAACACGGACTGAATAAAAGGCAAAACAACAACCGAAGCAACCATGTAATCCTGGCAAGAAATGCCAAATCAATCACCTAGAAAAGGAGAAAACAAAATGGCAATGGACAACATCACTTTAACATCGGGAATGAGACAGAACCTTTTCAGCCTTCAGAAAACCGCCAAATCCATGGATCTCACTACGTCAAGGCTGGCTACCGGCAAAAAGGTCAACTCCGCACTGGACGATCCCATCGCTTTCTTCGCCGCCCAGGGCCACACCCAGCGCGCGGGCGATCTTGCGATCAGAAAAGATGAAATGAGCGAGGCCATTCAGACCATTAAAGCGGCCGACAACGGTATCAACGCGGTGCTCGACCTGATTGCATCGGCAAAGTCTCTGGCCCAGTCTGCACTGGCCGAATCAGATGGTGCGACTAGAGTTGACCTCTCACTACAGTATGACGAAATCATAGACCCAGATAGGCACCGTGGTTGCCGACTCAAATTACAAGGGCACCAACCTGTTGAACGTCAGAATCTCTGACGGTGACCTTCGATGAGAGTGGTGATTCCCAGTTGACGGTTGCAGGAATCGACGGGTCTGGTGGACTTACCGCTGGCATCAACAGATGCCTGGGAGTACGATAGCGCTAATGTAACTTCCGATATCGATTTGCTCGATGCCGCCAGGAATTGATCTGCGTACCGACGCTACCGGGCTCTCAAACCAGTTGAGCACCATTACGATCCGCCAGGATTTTACGGATCAGATGATCAACACGCTCGAGGACGGTGCGGCCAACCTGACCAATGCCGACCTGAACGAAGAGGGCGCCAACCTGCTGATGCTGCAGACACGCCAGCAACTGGGCACCACCTCGCTGAGCATGGCCTCACAGGCCGCCCAGTCGATTTTGAGATTGTTCTAACGGATGATGATAACCTTTACCGCTAATCTCTGAAACAGGCCGAGTATGGTGGAAGGGGCGTTTCTCCCCTTCCACCATACAGTTTCTCGGGAAATGGGCGAACATGACCACCTCAACTTCCGGAAACAATTGAACGGTTGACTTTTCTGCCTCCGAAGGATGAAATATAATCACGTTCTCGATACCCACTTCACCCTTGGCCTGAATACCGGAACACTGATCATAAAAGCGGCTCCGGACAGCGATCTTACCAGCACTTTCTTTACTAACGGGAAAATGAATTCAACATGGGCCTGAAGATAACACTGAAACCAAAGGAACGAATGATCATTGGTGGTGCGGTAATCACCAATGGAGCTTCAAAATGCGATCTGATCATTGAGAATAAGGTCCCTTTGTTAAGAGAAAAAAATATCCTCAACGAAGAGGAGGCCAACACGCCCGCTCGGCGCATATACTTTGCTATCCAACTGATGTACATCGACGAGGAACACCTGACGACCCACCATAAAAATTATTGGGATCTGGCGTCAGCATTTATTCAGGCCGCACCTAGCGCGCTCGACAGGATCAAGCAGATCAGTGAGCATATCGTCAGCAGCAGATACTATATGGCGCTCAAACTTGCCGGCAAATTGATAGAATATGAGCAGGAGGTTATCCAAAGTGTTTAACAACGCCGTAAAGAACTACCAGGATGTCGAGAAAGCCACGATTTCGGGCCGGGAAACGGAAGCGCGCGTGCTTACTCAAGCTGCAATAAAATTACAGGTATGTCAGAAAAACTGGCGGGATGGCAATTTTGAAGAACTGGAGACCGCCTTGAAATATAACCAGAAAATCTGGAGCATCTTTCAGGGTGAACTGTCGAAAGCGGATAACCCGCTGCCGACTCAGGTCAAGCGCGACCTGTTGAAATTGGCGGGATTCATTGATCGGCGTATTTTTGAAACGATGTCTGTCCCCTCACCTGAAAAATTGGATATCATCATTAAAATCAACCAGAATATCGCCGCCGGTTTAAGGGGAAATACCGCTGCCGCGGATTAGCACCTATTTTATCCATTAATAGCCCAAACAGGCCCTGGCTTCATGATGGTCAGGGTTGATCTCCAGGACCTTTTTATAAAACGTTTCTGCATCCTCTCTTTTTTCTTGTGCGATACAGATATGCCCAATCGTCAACAGGATTTCCTCGTCGGTCGGATTTTCTTTGAGCAGCCTGACATAAATCTCGAGCGCCTCCTGCACCTTCCCTAAAACGACGTAATTAAAATCGGCCAGGTTTTTTTGAAACGTAACGTTTTCGGGCGCTAGCTGTGATGCCTTTATATAGTGTTTCCTGGCTTTGTCAGTGTCCCCCTTATTCAAATACAACACACCAAGATCATTGTGCGCGACTGAAAAATCCGGGTAAACGGACAACACGTGTTCGAGTGCCGCTATGGCTGCTTCGTATCGTTCCTGCTCAACCAAGGGCTGCACATGGCGATACATTTCCTCTGCGCTATCCGGTTTGAATTCGTTGTGTTTAACGTTGTTCATTTCGTCATCCAGCACCGGTATATTCTCGAGGTGCTGTCGCTTGTCTGCATCAATGTGATGGTTTACTTTTTTCAATTTAACCTGAAGTGCTTGGTTGTCCGATGATTTTTCTAATGCTTGTTGATAATGCCAAGCCGCGCTCAAATAATCTTTCTGCTCGAACCGGACATCTCCGATCGTCTCTCTTATAGCAGGCGCATCTTCAATCATAGAGGCAGCAATGCCTTCCAAGATCCCGATGGCACGATCGAATTCTCCTTGTCTTCTGAGATGAGCGGATTTTTTTTCAAGCTCGGTTCTGTTCTCAGTCGATAATATAGAAGCATCATTTGGTGAAAATTGGGCGGCTTTTTCCCGATCATTCAGCTTGAGTTGTTGGTTGAGTTTAAGAGCATCGGGATGGTCCGGATATACCGACAAAAATTCGATCAACGCTCTTCTGGTTTCTTCGAATGCATCCGTTTGCCATGCCGCAAGCGCCTTTTCAAAAACAGCTTCAATGCTTCGTTCTATCTTTTCTTCAAGCGCATCGACTTCAGGATGGTCAGGAAAATCGATCGTTAGCCGTTGCAAGTGATTAAGCGCCGGCTGCCACATGCGTTTTCGAGCATATTTTTCAACCATTTCCAGTCGCATACGAAGGTCAATTGGAAAGTCGTTGTCATATTGTGCCAATAGATACTCAACCGGCCACAATTCGTTTTTACTCAGGTGTAGAGACAGCAACGCCTGATATGATTTTTCACTGGCGCTGCCGGTCGGCAACAAGCGTGTTAATTGCTCTATTTTCTTAAAATACTGGGCGTTCTCTTTTAGTGAATTTAAAAATACCTCTCCGGCACCTTTTAAGGACTTGAAATAGCCAGCATAGATGTCTAATTTTTTTGCAATTAATTCTGATCGTATCGCGTTTGTTTTATTCAGGTTTTCCAATTCATTCAATCGGCGATTCAAAGATTTCACATCCTCAGACCGTAAAATGTTGAGAATCCGCAGGATACGATCATTCCTGTTATCAAAAACAGCCGTTTGCCTGGTAATCTGTTCCAATCGTTTAGATTGTTTTTGTATGGTTTTCTTATGGCGTTGACCCTTAACTCGGCATTTTCGATTTAACTGTCGACAAGAACTGCAAAACCCAATCACTTTCCGTATCATCTGTTCCAGGGCGTGAAGGACCTGTTGACCTTGCACGGGTGCGGACCACTCAATATTATTTAAAATGTCGAAGACATCTGAGCCTTCGTTTAAATGGGTAGCGATGATTTCGTTCAGTGATTTTATTTCAGCCCCCTGGATCAAGGCGCCGTCCAAACTGGAATCAATATAACGGACAGGGGCGTTCACGATACCGTTTTCTATCTGTTTGCGATCGGTTATCAACTGGGGCAAAGACAGAACCGGCCACCCCCGCACTCCTTCGACCGATATCATCGCATTCTTGTTTTCACCATATCGAAAGACAGACCCGCTGGCATGGGATTTCCCGGATGAATACGCGAAATCCATGCCCACCATGACAACTGGGTCCGCGCCCAAAGCGGCTGCCGTAAACAGAGCCGTATGACTCACCGAGGTCATGGCAGGCAGCTTCCAATCTAAGCCCCATTCAGGACCAAACCAATGGTTCAAGAGTGCATTCTGGGCTGTTACGGCAATCCGCTTGTTACTTAAATATGCGCCGACGCATTCCGGATTGGCCTCGATGCTGAAAACCAGGATGGTGTCACGCAACGGGTATAGATCGGTTCGTAGTTTCTCGAAATTGATTGGGTTCATATCGGTCGTCACGACCACGTGAGGTATGATGCCGGCGCCCACAAGCGCATGTACGGCAGAATCTGCGCAAAGAATCAGCGCACGGTTTCCTATGGTTTTAAGAAAGGGAATATCTTTGTCCAATGAGGGACCGGCAGCCACGCAAACAGCGGGGTATCCGTCAAATTTCCCTTTCAGTGAGCCAAGGTCGGGTCCGGCAAACAGGCTGGGCAGGTTGGCCATGGCATTCGAGAATATCAATTTGCCGGCGCGTCCGGCGGTGTAGCTGATATTTCGCACGACCCTAATATTGTCGATGACCTCTTGCTCAAGTATTTTGAATACTTCTCCATATATGCGCCGTGATGGACCGAAACTGGCGACCTGGGTTTTACCGAGAGGTATCTGCGATTTGTACGCTGAGACAATATCTTTGACCGGCTTTTGGTTACCCACGAATATGGCCAGTTTTTCATAATTCAATAATTCTTGCAGATCGATCAGACGCAGGGCGAGATCAAACATCTCGACATTGGGTTCAATGATGACGATGTGGGGATCGCCAGAAAAAGCAAGACTCGCTGCCAGTGGAAGGTAGCCCAATCCAAAACCAAGACAAAACAGGAAGTCATTAACGTTAAGATCCCAGTCTTCAATTCCCGCTGAAATCTCCCCCAAGATATCATCATGCTCATACAGTGCTATTTTTTCTTTACCTGGAAGGGTGACAATGGCGTTTAGTTGACGATTCTGGCCCGCAACAATCTCTAGCGGATGCGAAAATAGAAAGTCCCGATCCTTCAATCCCTCATAAATCGAGGGAAATCGTTGCCTGACAATGTCAAGATTCGCATTGTATATGTCTTTATCAAAGGGTGCATGCATCTTTTTTCTTGGATCCTCTCCCGGTTCATGCGATGTCGTTATTCAAAAAAGGTGATCGTGTCGGTACCACCCTATTCCGGATTGT
>CAVONY010000027.1:0-27637 GCA_963697405.1 uncultured delta proteobacterium
AAGGTAGAGAAGAGACTGTAGGCTGTAGGCTATGGGATTAGACCGTTTGGTTGGTTGGAAAGGGCAAGGAGCGGGGAGGGTGAACAATTTGGAATTTTTACCTGATGAAATCCGCTACGCTTCTTCCTGTAGGAAATTTCACTGGCTAAAAATGGTGAATTTTGAATGATGGGTTCGCTTCGCTCAGGCAATTGATTAAAATTAAAAACAAGTCTCTCGCAGAGCCGCAGAGAACGCAGAGAGTGCATAAAGATTAGTGGGCTTCGCCCAGGAAATGCTAATCGACCTGGATTTAAATTCCCTCTGCCTGGCCCAGTGAAATCCGCTACGCTCGTCCCTATCGGCAATTTCACGGGCTAAAGTTAGTTCCACTTGACTCCTTGAATCCTCGAACCCTTATTTTAAAAACATCGAACATCAAGTGAGGACAGAATTCAGGAGTCAGGAGCCAGAATTCAGGAGGACAGAATCGCCTTCAGCTCAGTCTGGCACCTTAAAAAAAAGCAATATTCAAATCACCTGACAGCCATCAGCCTCAATTCCTGTTCAACGACAGAGCGCAGCGACTTCATCTTCATTCTGACTCCTGGATTCTGACTTCTGGCTCCTCGCTGAATCATTTATCTTTTCCCTTGACCCCTTGGATCCTCGAATCCCCGAATCCTTGAACGTCCAACGTCGAATGAAAAAACCAACGAACTCAACAAACTCAACAAACTCAACGAACTCAACGAACCCGACGAACTCAACGAACTCAACTAATCTTCCCTTTTTTCCAGATCGAACAACCTGATAAAATCGACATCCATGTAGAACCAGTGGTCGTTCATGGTTTCATAAAAGGCCAGCTGCATGAACTGGATATATTCCAGGTACAGCGGGTCGGGGATCGGACGGTTCGACCATTCATACCGCTGGAAAATGTTGTCGGTGATGATCGTGTTGAGGTCGACCGGCAACTGAACCAGGAGATTTGGACTCGTCCAATCGCAAAAGCGGCCGTCGCCGGAGTATTCGATTTTTGTTCCATCGCTGAAGTGAAAAATGAGGGCGTGGTTGGCCCAGCGTTCGTCGGTGACGGTGGAGGCCATGTCGGCAAACTGGAACTGCACGTGCGTGGTCGGGGTGATCAGCAGGCCGTCGCTGTCGGCCGTCTTGTAGATCATGACCAGCTCGTTCAAGTGGCCGTTCCCGTCGGGATTGGGATACGTGGTGCTTTCCATGATCAGGTGGCCGTCCACGACCTGTTTGGTGGTCCAGGCATCGTCGTTTCCCCCATATTGCCAATTGTTGGTTCCGTCGATGCCGTTGTTCCAATCTTCGTTGAGCAGCATGGACCCGGGGCTGAAAACCTTGCCCACTACGGCACCGGATTCATGGCCCAGGGTGCCCTGAAATGCCAGGGTGCAGGTCAATGAATCCCATCGATCGAGGGGGATGTCCTCGCTGGGGCTGAAGACCAGTTCCATGGTGTCCTCATATGTCAGTAGGTCACATGAAGGCGTTTCCACGGCCGGCACGAAGATGTCGTCACTGCCGTCGGGGTTGCCGCCCTCGGGTGTGTATCGAAATACCAGGGAGAAGTCCCCGTCTGACATCGCATCCTGGGTTTCAGTAAGGTTCTGGATCGTTAATTTGAGTGCGTAAAGGGAATTGTCCTGGAAATAGGGAAAGATGGCAACTGCCAGCCGGCCGCGGAAAAAATAGTCCAGCAGGGCGGCAGAATAGCCCACGGCGCGGGGAATCAGTTTTTCGGCGTAATCCAGATGGCAGGCTTCGTCCAGGTAGAACAGCCTGAAATAGATATCGGCATGGGTGTCGGGCGAAACGTCGTAGCTCAAATAAGTCGGCTTGACGAAACGGTCGATCTGCTCCCCGTCGCCGGTTTTGGCGATCCAGAAGGACGTGTCTTCGACGCCGTCTTCGGCAACGATCGTTGCCGGAAGCATGTCTTTATCCAGGTAGGTCTGGATATCGGTGCCGGATCTACCGGGAAAGGGGAACGCATGGGGATCGTCGGGATTCCGCGCTTCGGTGAAGATGGTATCGTCGCTGAAGAAATTGGCGTTGGTGTATTCGGCCAGGCCCTGCGAGAGGCTGGTTGACGGATCGGTGCCGTCGTATTGGTCGGCGTCGGACAGCAGGGCGGTGGGGGACAGCCTGGCACCGTTGGAAATGACATCTTGTTGCAGTGAAACAGCGGGCATGGCGACACTGTTCGCCGCGATTTGTCTGATCGTGTTTCTGTTTTTTGCGCCCATATTTCAATGTGCGGTGATCCGCCCCGGTTATAGGCCAGCGGATGTGCATCGTTGCGCACATGGGCGGGAACGGCCGTGTCCTGCAGGAGGTGGATCTGGTGACCCAGTCCCAGCAGGGCATCGGAGAAAGCCTGTTCTTTGGATTTAAGATCGATGGCGGTCAAGCTGCGGAAATAGGATTGCCTTGTTGAGGCCCAGGACCAGTCACCGCCCCAGGTGCTCGACTGATTGCCCGAATCCTGGGCCCACAGGACGGACGACTGGCCGGAGAACCAATAATCGTCCAGACCGGCCTGGTTCCATGAATCAATGGTATACATGGGATTGTGGAAATGATTTCGAAAGCGGGGGAAATTGTCTTCTTCTTTTGAGCCTTTCATGATCCATTCGAAAACGAATTTTCCTCCAACGACTTCATTCTATGCCATTTTCATATCCTAAATTCTCCATGAAATATTGGTTGGTTAACATGGAATTATAAATTGCAGTTTTGCTCAGAACTGGATGTACTTCATTGTTATCCCATGAGTAATTGATAGATGGAAAAAAGAGCATTCTAAAAACCAAAAGGAAAATATCTTCAATATGCTATTCATTGATACACCTATTCAGTTAGATTTCATCGATTTCTTTATTGACTTCTTCTCGAAATAATTTTTGCTTTTTCCATCGGAACATCATCCACCAATGCAAGGTATGAATCTTTTTCTTCTTTGTTCCAATTACATCTTTTTCAAAGGAATTATGGCTTTCTCACCTTCCCATAAAGTTTGCTCGTCAGATTTCATCTCTTCCCAACCGCTTCTATCAAAATCTTCATAACCTGCTTTAAAAATGACTATTTTCATCTTTTGAAGGTGCGTCACGGCTCTCGGCCCCATACCCTTGATTGTGAACTCGCCATTTTCATCCGTTACGGTTTCCCTTGCATCATAGTATTCGTGCACCGGCCCCCCGGCTGTACCATACATCTTTGACCAGACGGCCATACACCACGGCACCTTCGATAGGCTGCAAGGTCTCGGCATCGATAACCTTACCGTGATAGTCGCCTTCGTAATAAACGAGGCTCACGCATCCGCTGAAAAGCAGCAGAAGGACGGCCGTCAGCAATAGTTTGGCAGACGAAATCTTGACCTTGTCCATCGCGGCGACTGCAGGTCGCGCTTTTGATTTCATCCCGGACCATTTCGGCTGGGAAGAACGACTGTGCGGTGCATTGACATCGAAGGGGTGAGCGATTGGTTGCATGGGTTCAGCCTTTCAATAATGGGTCGAGACGATCAGAATCGATAGATCTTCCAGATGCCGGCCTCATCCTTGATGAAATAGACATAGTAGGTGACCGTGTAAGTCCCCGTGTTGTGCGTCTCAACCCGCCGGATGCGGTACCTGGCGGATTGACCATCGATGGAGATCAGCGATATGTCCTGCATGTCGCCCGCTATTTGGGGCAGCCGATCCAATAGAGCTGAAAAAATCTCCTCGTACAAGCCCTTTTTACCTTCGTCGAAATACAGCACGGCCCGGGCCACATCCCCTGCCGCCATGTGTGTTTTCATGTCCGTCCACTTTTGCCGGAGCAGGGCGTCGACCTTGATCTTGTCCACGATGACGATGCCGATGGTGTCCCGATAAGTTGTCGCCGCGTGGGTCGCTTCGGCGGTGATAAAGGCAATCCCTTCCTGGGTGAAAGCAGCCTGGTATTCGTCGGGCGTCAGTTCCACGAACTCGTCCGGGCTGATTCCGGTGTGGGAGAAAACGGCGTCCTGGACGCTGAACGTGCCGTCAGTGCTGACGGTGATCGCCTGGGGGGCGCTGCCTGATTCGATGTTGGCGAATACGCTGAGATGGTGTTCGGGGATGGCGGCGCTGACCGTGGCCTCGGCCGTATGCGTATTCCCGTTGATATCCATGGCCGTGGCCGTGATGGTGTTGAGTCCCTCCTCGAGGGGAACGTGATTAACCACAAACCGGTTGCCATAAACCATGGCCACTTGGCCGTTGACGGTAATGCCGGTTTCAACGCCCGTTGTGTTGGTGTACGTACCCTGAACCATGACGTCCGGCCGGTAGATGGTCTCCCCGTCAAAGGGCGATGTGATCTCGATACGCATGGGTGAGCGCACGGCAACCGTGGCCGAAGCAGCCGTCGTTCCGCCGGGACCCGTTGCCGTGATTGTATAGGTGGTCGTTTCCAGCGGCGCCACCGCTTTCAACCCGACAGGCTCCACACTGCCGATATCGGGTTCAATCACACATGTATCGCTGTGGCTGGTGTGCCACGAGAGAATCGATACCTCATCAGAGCCAATCGTATCCGGAGTCAAGGAGATTTCAACGATGGGTGCCGGGTGAACCACGACAACCGTGGCCGAAGCCGTCGCCGTTCCGCCGGGGCCGGTTGCCGTAAGGGTATAGGTGATGTCTGTTTCCGGTGACACTGTTATCGATCCGGCCGCATCGACGGCCCCGATATCCGGTTCGATGGTGCAGGCATCGGCATGCAGGCATGACCATGCCAAGGTGCTGGTCGAACCGGCCTTGATGCTTTCAGGTGTTGCCGAGAAATCCACAATGGGTGGCGGACTCTCCTTATCGGTGCCGATGGTGATGCTAATCGATGCCCCCGGCGACCCGATCAACAGGACGCGCAGGCGGTTGCGTTGTCGCAGCGTGACCGCTTTGCGCAGGGTTGGGTCCGACCCGACGAGAAAGCGCTTCAGCGGAATCCATCGGCGGTTCAGGCGCAGAAACCCCATTTGGATGGGCAATCCGGGTGTGTTTTTGCGGATCTCAAGGTATCCGGGTTGTCCGGACTCCGCTTCGAAGGCATGCCTGGACAGATGCACATGCCACCTGTTGATGGACAGATCGCCGGTCTCGTATACCATTCCGGCATCGGCCACCAGTGGGGCGATGCACAGCAAGACGGCAATCATGGACAGAACAATTGATGCGTTTCGCATAGCGGTCCTCGGATCGGATGGGTGGTACCCATCCATTTTCTGGGTACAAGCTATCTCAAAAAAGTCTTATGGCCCAAACTCTTTGTTGGAGACAAATTTTAAATCCTCGAAATACTTTAGTATGTCTCCGGTTTAAAATTTGTCTGCGCCGCGATTTTGAACCAAAATCTCTTTTTTGAGATAGCCTGTAGTCGAGGTGTGTTCGATATCAGACACCCGACGTTTACGATGCTGCACGGATGGCGCCGGTCGCCGGTCGTGCAATGGGTTGGCGATGCCGTGCTGGTCGAGGGCAAGGGGAGTGGGAGCTGATTAGCCGTGGCTGGTCAGGAAACGGCCGGTTGTCCAGTGTCTTTGCGAAGATGACTACAACATCGAACAACGGGTTGTGTTTCCCGGACAGCTCCGGCGGGTTCAGGTCAGGGCCGGATCTGTTGTGTCGAGAATGAATGTGCCCATAGGTACAGCAAAAGCGATGCCATAAAAACAGGCTGTGGGCTGTAGGCTATAGGCTATGGGCGAGAGATAGACTGTTTGATTGGTTTGATTGGTTCGGTGAAATTGGTTGCGTGTCACCTGCGGTGAATTGCACTGGTTGAAGTTTGATTGGTTGGAAGTGTTGGTTCCACTTGACCCCTCGACTCCTTGAATCCTTTTTTCAAAAGATGAACGTCCAACATCGAATGGTGAATGATTAAAAAATAGCCGCAAGCCTCTCCCAGAGCCGCAGAGGAAGATTCAACCAAAACTCAAAATTAAAAATTCAACATTCAAAATTGCTTTGATTGGCCCCAGTTAAACAAAAGAAGATACCAGGTTTCACAAGGTAAAAATTTAACGGGATAAAAAATTTAACTGGCTAAATTTTGAATTGTGAAATTTTAATTAATGTAATAATAACAATCAGAAGAACAGGTAGCCGGGAGTTAGAAGGCGGAAGGCGGAAGATGAAAAGACCATTTAACTTAACCACCGAACTATCCGTGCTCAAGCATGTCTTTTCAAAATGAAAATTAAAACCTATCAATGGGCGATCCTCACCGTGATCATGGTGATAGTTGCCCTTTTTTTTGGACTGCGACCCAGGAATTGGCCCATTCTCAACGATGTCCAGTGGCTTCCCGGCAAACCTGCCATCCGCTTTCACGATAGCGGTATTGCCTATGTTAACGACCTGCGCGCAGTTCGGCTGAGTTACCAACCGGGGCCGTTGACCATCGAAATGGCGGTGACACCGGCAAACATTCACAAGAGCGGCTTCAGCCCGCTGCTGGTGATGCATGACGGCGCCGATCGACGGCAATTGGCAATCTGGCAATATAATACGTCGGTCGTCGTAATGAACGGGGACGATTACGACAATCGGCAGCGCCGGCCGCGAGTGGCCGGCAGAGATATTTTCTCTTCCCAACAGACGATCTTTTTGACGATTACTTCCGGTGAACAGGGAACCCACCTGTATGTCGATGGCATCCTTGCCGCCGCCAACCGCAACTGGAAATTCTCCATTCCGGTCGAAGGCGAACCGTTGAGGCTGGTGCTGGGCCATTCCGTATACGGCAGGTATGGCTGGTCGGGCGACATTCATGGTTTGGCCTTGGCCGGAGAGGCGATCACAACTGAAGCGGTCCGGCTCCGATTTGATCGTTGGGCGGCGGATCGTGATTTTGATGCGTTGAAACTGGATTCGACAATGCTGCTTTTCACCTTCAATGAGAAAACTGACGGTGGATTTGTCGATAGGTCAGGTGGACACCAAACGCTTGAATTGCCGGACCACATGACCGTGCTGAAAAAAACCTTTTTGTCGTCACCATGGCCGCACTTTTATTGGAGTCGGGCGGTTACCAGCGACATGGTGGTGAACGTGATTGGTTTTGTACCCTTGGGGATCGTTTTTTATGGACTCCTGCGGTGTTTCTCCGGAAGGTTCACCAGGCATAAACAACTGATTGCCGTGGTCTTGTGTCTGATGCTCAGCCTTGGCATTGAACTCGCCCAGACGTGGATCCCGACGCGGCATTCCACCCTCCCGGATTTGATCTTGAACACCTTCGGCGGGTGGCTGGGGATTGGGGGGTGGCGGTTGGTGGGGGGTAGAACGACCCAGGAGCCGGAATTCAGGAGTCAGGAGCCAGAATGAAAATAAAGGCGAGAGCACAACGATACTTAGAATATTTAAATTGAAAAATCAGCAAAGTCTGCCATACTACGCAACAACCATCCAAAATAGGAGGCAGGCCATGCTACCAGTGACGCGATGCGATGAACACCTCGATCCGGTTCCCAAGTTCGATCTTGGCAAAGGCGTCATCGAAGACTTTAGGAATGAACTCAGAGGATTCCACGAACTTTTCTACGACTGTTTTCATCGAAGTGAATCCAGAGAACACTTTTTAAAATTTATGGCCGGACAGTTCAGCCCATGGAGCGTGGAACAATAATTTTAAATTTTGAATAGTGAATTTTGAATGAAGGCAAAAAAATCAATTAGTTGAAAACGGATGGGAAGCGAAGGGAGAAACAAGTGTTTTATTAGTTGGATTGGCCCAGTGAAATTCGCTTTGCTGTACCTTCGGGACGATAGTGAGTGCTTCCCCGCGCTTGCCGCAGCGGTTGACCTTCCGATATGGAATTTTTTTGATGTGAAAACCTACCGGTTTGGTTCTGAAACCCCTGCATGATGTTGCCATTCTCGCACTGCCGTGGCGCTGGTTGGGGAATCGGACAAAGCCGGAATTGTTTGATCACGGACAGCAAGCCCGTATTCTTTGCGGACCTTGGCTCAGGGAATCAATTCAGCGGTGCTTGTCGCTGTCTTCGGAGCTGTTCATGCGGGTCTACGTAATGGGATGGTTTTATCAAGCCGGGCCGCAACGGCAGGCGAAAGGCCTGATCCGATCAATCGTAGACACGCTGGATCAGTATCCCGCACTCTTGGCCGTGCTCCCTTTGAGCACGTTTTCCGTGGTCGGGGCAACCCTCGTTTTTACCGCCGGCCATCAAATCCACGAATACCTCTCGGCAGTGCTCTATTTCCTTTTTACCACCTGGCTGTACAAGAAAACCGGAAGTTTGTGGGTCTGTATTATTGTCCACGGCTTGACCAATCTGGCGATTGCGCTGCTTGCCAAATATGGCGGGATGGGGTGGCTGTGGTGATGGTTGAAGGCGATGGAACAGATTAAAAGATTAACATTGAACATCGAACGTCCAACATCGAACATCCAACGTCGAATGATTAAAATAACAGCAGGCCTCTCGCAGAGCCGCAGAGAACGCAGAGAGAGCATAAAGATTAGTGGGCTTCGCCCAGGAAATGCTAATCGACTTGGATTTAAATTCCATTGGTTGGGCCCAGTGAAATCCGCTACGCTCGTCCCTATCGGGAGCTTGGAGCAGTTTGTTCCACTTGACCCCTTGGATCCTCGACCCCTTATTTTAAAAACATCGAACAACGATAATTGGACACGGATTTACACGGATTGCCACGGATCAAAAACAGTAAAATTAGTGGCCTCCGGCCAGAATAAAATGGGTTGTTCTTTTTTCAGCGCAGCTGACAAACCTTTGCCCTATCCGTGTTCATCCGTGTTGATCCGTGTCCGGAAAAACGTTGCGCCTCTGTGCCCTCGAGCGCAGCGGGTGAGAGATAGACCGTTTAATTGGTTTCGATTGGTTGGTTTCACTTGACCCCTTGAATCCTCGACTCCTTGAACCCTTTTTTCAAGAACATCGAACAAAAATAGCTGATAGATGAAAAGCCGGGGGGCGAGAGAGCGGGTTAAAAGCCGTGAGGGCGGGAGGGCGGGAGAGCGGATTTTAGAATCGCCCTTTGCGACTTACGCCTTTCGCCTACCGCCTTACGCCTAACGCCTTGCGGTTAAAAAACCGTCAACCGGTAACCGTAAACCGTCAACCAGTTGAACCGAACCAATCAAACGATCTTTATTCCCACTGCCTACAGCCTGCAACCTGACAGTCTGCAACCGACCCGCCGTCTATCGCGCGCCCACGCTCTTTTTCACGTTTGTCGTTTCAGAAGTGGAAAAATATTTCATAATATGTAATATAGGCTCACTTTTTCGCTGTGATCGTTGAAAACGCGTTTCTGGCGTTGCGGCCGGCATCCAGCACAAATTCTTTAAATGATAAACATAATCAATAGGATAAAAGCAGGCAAGGACATGTTGGGGCATGGTATTGTCCACTAAAAGGACTATGGCACAGGAATTGTATCCCAATAGACTTCTACCGCAAGCAATTGTACTTTTGCATGTCGGTTGTAAATGGAACAGGCGGGGCAGAGGCTGTTTCTTTGTTCCTTAGGGCTAAGAAGCCATCCAGTTTTTAAAATGTTGGGGTATTTTGAAATTATCAATAATTTAGGTCAGAGAAACATCTACCATAAAAGGAAGTGCACCCATATGACCGATACCGACAGCCGCGATAATGCCTATCACGGCGGAAAATACGTCAACTTGATTGTCGATCCTGAACGGTCGGCGCTGCTAAAGAAGATTACCACCGACCTGGCCAGCATCACCTTGGACGACCGCCAGTTGTGCGATTTTGAACTGCTCACCACCGGGGCCTTTTCCCCGCTGACCGGTTTCATGAACCGCAGCAACTACGAGTCCGTACTGGATCGCAATAAATTGCAGGATGGAACGCTGTGGCCGGTTCCCATCTGCCTGGATGTCTCCGAAACGGCGGCCCGGCCATTGGAAGCCGGTCAGTCCGTGGTCATTCGAGACCCGGAAGGGTTCCTGCTGGCCGTTATGCATGTGGAGGACATCTGGAAACCGGACAAGGAAAAAGAGGCAACACTCCTGTACGGTACCACGGACAAATCCCACCCGGGCGTGGCCAGCCTTTTTCGCAATACCGGTGAGTACTATGTGGGTGGGGCACTGGAAGTATTGAACCTGCCCCTCCATTTTGATTTCAAGCAGCTGCGCATGACGCCGCCGGAAGTTCGTGGCCTCTTTAAAAAGCTGGGTTGGAATCGCATCGTCGGCTTTCAGACCGTCAACACCATTCATCGGCCTGAATTCGAAATGGCCATTCGGGCTATGCACAAAAGCCGGGCCAATCTGCTGTTGCTTCCCGCGGTGGGCATGACCGGCCCCGGTGATTTTGATTATTACACCCGTGTGCGCTGCTACCGCCATGTTGTCGGGTATTTCCCCCCGGAATCGGCGGTCATGAGCCTTCTGCCCATATCCATGAGAATGGCCGGGCCGCGGGATGCGCTGCTGCAGTGCATCATCGGCAAAAATTATGGATGCACCCATTTTATCATCGGCTATCAACATGCGGACCCGGGCAGGCTAAACGGTGCCGCACCTTTTTATGACAGTGCAGAGACCCACGCCTTTGTGAAGACTTTTGCCGAAGAGGTGGGCATCCGTGTGGTTCCGTTCGATGAACTGGTCTATCTGCCCTTCGAAGATGAATTTTGTCCACGGGATGAAGTCGCCGCCGGCACGGAAACCATCTCTTTGTCCAGTCTGGATATTCGTGAACGAATCCGTACCGGCCGAAAAATACCCCGATGGGCCACCTTTCCCGAAGTGATCGGTGAACTGAAAAAAGCCTACCCGCCGCCGTTACGGCAAGGATTCACCGTTTTTTTCACCGGCCTTTCCGGTGCCGGCAAATCGACGATCGCCCGCGTTCTGTATGCCAAAATGCTGGAGATCGGCAAACGGCCGGTCACGCTGCTGGACGGGGACATCGTC
Source organism: uncultured delta proteobacterium (assembly GCA_963697405.1). Classification (GTDB taxonomy): domain Bacteria; phylum Desulfobacterota; class Desulfobacteria; order Desulfobacterales; family Desulfosarcinaceae; genus Desulfosarcina. The sequence goes on from CAVONY010000027.1 coordinate 10,975, forward strand.
CGGCAGAACCTGTCCAATGAGCTCTCTTTTTCCAAGGAGCACCGGGACATCAACGTCCGGCGCATCGGGTTCGTGGCCAGCGAGATCACCAAAAACCGGGGCGTGGCGATCTGCGCCCCCATTGCCCCCTACGCTGCGACACGTGCCGAGATCCGTTCAAATATCGACGCGCTCGGCGGGTTCGTCGAGGTTCATGTGGCCACGCCCCTGGATGTCTGCGAAAAGCGTGACCGCAAGGGCATGTACGCCAAAGCCAGGGCCGGTCTTATCAAAGGGTACACGGGCATCGACGATCCCTACGAAATCCCCGAGGCACCTGAAGTGCGGGTGGACACGACGGGGAAATCGCCGGATGAGGCCGCCCAGGAGATATTGATATATCTGGGGCAGAAGCGATATATTTAGTAGGGTTTATTCAACAACTGGCATCTTTCGGCCCAGGCCGGCGTTCTCACGAGTTTGAGCACGTAGTGAAGCTTCAGCGCTATCCTCGACGTAGCGCTGCTACGCCTCCGGTTTCAAACTCGCTGCGGCCTTGGCCTGAACCAAAATCTACCAGTTGTGGAAGAAAACTATTTAAGATAGTTCGATTGGTTGAAGGGACCGTTTCAGGTTTTAGGTAACAGCGTTGACGGTTTACGGTTGACGGTTAACTGTGAATAGTGAACAGAAAAGCTGGTGAGCTAGTGAGCAGGTAAGGCGATCTTAACGATCCAAACGCTCTCAACGATAATAACCAATAAAACTAACTAAACCAACAAAACCAATTAACCAATGTCATTGAGCAATAAAAAAATACTCGTTGTCGGCGGGGCAGGGTACATCGGTGCGCACATGGTTCGGCAATTGACCAATGCCCGCCATGATGTCGTCGTTCTGGACAACCTGTCCACCGGCAACCGCAAGCTGGTGCAGGGTGGTGAATTTATCCAGGGCAACCTCGGGGATTCCGACCTGCTGGAACGGCTGTTTGCCGAGCATGCCTTCGACGCGGTGATGCACTTTGCGGCATTTTCACAGGTCGGCGAATCGATGCATCAGCCGCTCGCCTATTACCGCAACAACCTGGCGGAAACGGTTGCCCTGCTCGATGCCATGGTGCGCCATGACGTCAAGCGGTTTATCTTTTCGTCCACCGCCGCCGTCTACGGCGAGCCGGTGGCGATTCCCATTGCCGAAGATCATCCCTGCGCGCCGACCAATCCGTATGGAAACACCAAGCTGGCCGTGGAGCGCATGCTGGCCGATTGCGATGCGGCCTATGGATTGAAGTATACGGCGCTGCGTTATTTCAATGCCGCCGGGGCCGATGAATCCGGTGAGATCGGCGAACTGCACGATCCGGAAACGCACCTGATTCCCATTGTCCTGCGAGCTGCTGACGGCCAGATCGACCACATCCGGTTGTTCGGAACCGATTACCCTACCACGGATGGTACCTGCATCCGGGATTACGTGCACGTCAACGATCTGGCCCAGGCCCACCTGCTGGCCCTGGACGCATTGCTGGACGGCGGGCAGAGTTCCATCTACAATCTGGGGAGCAGCAGCGGCTATTCGGTCAGGGAAGTGATCGGAAAAGCGGAAGCGGTCACGGGAAAAAAGATACCGGTCGTCGAAGCGCCGCGTCGACCCGGTGATCCGGCGGTTCTGGTAGCCAGTTCGGAAAAAATCAAGCGCCAGCTGGGATGGACGCCGGCATATGACAATCTTGAAAAAATAATTCAGACCGCCTGGAACTGGCATTTGAAGCAAAAGTGAACTGCGATAGCGAGAGCATTCCTCGCGGCTTGCGGCGAGGAAGGTTCAATGATCGGTTCGGATTCTGGCGTTTGCAACGTTGGGGTTTATTCAATGGGGGTCGTTTCATGAAAAGCCGTATGATTCACGTTGCTGTTCTGCTGATTGCGTTGGCATTCATTGCCATCGGGTGTTCCTCAGACGAAGAGAAAAAGACATCCCATTTGAAAAAAGGGGACACCTATTTTGAAAAAGGGGAATACAAGAGTGCGGAACTGGAGTTTCGCAACGCCATACAGATCGATCCGGAGTTTGTGGATGCCTACGAGCGGCTGGGGGAAACCTATCTGAAACTCGGAGACCCCCGGGGGGCATTCCGGGAATACAGCATGGTTGCCAAGCTCGACCCGGAAAACACCGATGCCTCCCTCAAGCTGGCCACTTTTTATATGCTGGGTAAAAAAACCGCTGAATCCCGTGAAAGAGTCGAGGCGGTCCTTGCCAGGGAACCGAACAACATCGAGGCCCTGTTTTTAATGGCCGGCCTCTATGACCTGGAAAAAAACCTGTATGAAGCGGCCTCCGTTTTTGAAAAGATATTGGAGTTGGATGGCAAGCAAACCCGTGCTTACATGGGGTTGGCCCGGGTGTACGCGCGTCAGGGCAAACTCGATGAAGCCGAATCCCAACTGATGCGTGCGATCGATCTGGATCCTGCAGAAATCAAACCGCGCCTGGAACTGGTCAGATTCTACACCGGCCGAAATGACGTTGACAACGCCCAGGCCCAAATTGAAAAAGCCATCCAATTGAATCCGGGGAATTCGGATCTTTACATCATCCTGGGCAACTTCTTCTTCCAGATGAAAAAACCGGCGGAAGCGGAAAACGCCTACCTCAAGGCGATCGACATCAGCCCAAAGGAGATCAAACCCTACATGGTTGCCGCGGGGTTCTACGACGCGTCGGACAACGCGGACAAGACGCTGGCCATGTACGAGAAGGCCCTGGCACTCAAGCCGGACGACGTCAACATCATGACCTCCATGGCCGGATATTTTCTCAAGCACCAACAGATGGACGACGCGCAGCGATATCTGGCCAAGGTGCTCGAGGAGAGACCCAACTTTTTCCCCGCCCGCATGATGAAGGGGGAGATTGCTGCGTTCAACAAAGATTTCACCGAGGCTATCGGCATTTTCGATCAGTTGGTTAAAGAAGAGCCGCGCTCCGCCCGGGCACACTATCTGAAGGGGTTTTGCCACCTGGGCAAAGGTGAGACCCAAGTGGCCAAGACGTCCCTTGCCAAAGCCGTCGAACTGAATCCCAAGTACCTGAATGCCAAGATGCTGCTGGCCGAGATCGCGCTGAAAGAGCAGGATTTTGAAATGGCCCAGAAAGAGAGTGCCGAGATCCTGGCGGTGAATCCGAACGATTTCCGGGCCAGGATGATGCAGGGCAACGCCTTGATGGCCCAGGGAAAATCTGCCGAGGCGGAGGTCGCTTTCAAGACCCTGATCGCCGAAAACCCGGAAAACCCGGCGGGCTATTATCGCCTGGGGCTGCTGCAGCGGTCGACGAAAAATTACGCGGGTGCACTGGAGAGCTTCAATGCGGCCCTGGCGCTGAATCCCATGCTGATGGATGTGTTCACCAATATCGTTCTGGTGCATGGCGCCAGGGGAGAACTGGCCATCGCCCTGGATAAATGCGATGCTCAGCTGGAAAAAGTCGGTGACGCCGCCGTTGCCAGGGCGATCATCCACAACCTCAAAGGCAGCCTGTTTCTGGCCCAGAAGAAAACCGATGCGGCGGAGAAGGCGTTTGGGAAGGCCATACAGGAGAACCCGGATTTTATGCCGCCATACTATGCCCTGGCGAGAATTTATCTTTCCGGCAAGCAGCAGCAAAAGGCCATTGACCAGTACATGGCCATCCTTGAAAAAGACCCGAACCAGGCCGGACCGCACATGCTGCTGGGCACGATCTACGATATGCAGAAGCAGTTTGACATGTCGGAAAAGCATTACCGGGCGGCACTGGAAATCAACCCCCAGTTTGCACCGGCCGCCAACAATCTGGCCTATCTGCTCTCCTCCCGTGAAGACGACATCGATGAAGCGCTTAAATACGCCCAGGTCGCCAAGGAGAAACTGCCCGACGATCCCAGCGTAATGGACACGCTCGGTTGGGTCTACTATAAAAAAGGGTTGTATGGAAATGCCGTCCAGGAGTTTTCTGACAGCCTGGAAAAGCTGCCTGAAAATGCAACGGTGCACTACCATCTGGGGGCGGCCCTGTTTAAAAAAGGGGATCGGGGACGGGCCAAATCATCCCTGGAAAAGGCAATCGCGCTGGACGGAAATTTCGACGGCGCTGAGGATGCGCGACGGATGCTGTCAGAAATATAAATATGCGTTACTTCCCATTTAAAACGCTGATTCTTTGCGTGCTGCTGCCGCCATTCGTCTATGTTTTTTCGATTCAACTGCTGGAAAAGACCATTTTCGTGCGATACGACAAGATGCTGGCGGCAACCTATATCGGCGATACCCGTCTTTTGTTAGACGGCAGCGTGCGTCTGCAGGATGCCATCCGGGAGAACGTGAATGCATTCGTCTCCTCCCTGAAAATGCCGGATTGGGGCGTTCGCGTCAATGTGACCGTGAAAACGAGGGACGGGATCTATCTGTATCCCAATGCCTATGATAATCCGAGACCAGATTTAAGTGTGGTGGACAACATTGCCGTTGCCAGTGAAAACTTCAGGCTGCTAAATGACGGGCTGATCAAACGTGTTGACGTCGAAATTGAACACAATACCCTGATTTCCAATTCGATCCTGTTGTCCTGTGCTTTCGTCTCTCTCATGGTGCTTTTCTCGATTTATCGGCGCGGCATGAGAATGATGGACGAAGCGGAGCTTGCCAAACAGGAACTCATCGATGGCCTGGCCCATGAACGTCAGGAAAGCCTGGTACAGCTTGAGCGGCTCGAATCGCAGAGAATCAGCCTTTCCAGTAAAATCGAATCGATGAAAGGGCAGCTGGATCGTGAACGGCAAAAAGCCTCTGCCACCGAAGACGAAATGATGGACGAGCTTCTTGCGCTTGAGGATAAAATCAGTGAAAATATCGCCCAGAAAGATCACTATTTTGAGGAAATCAATGCATTAAGGGAAAAAATCAAACAGTTTGAAAAAGAAAACGATGCCAAAAACCGTCAACTGTTAAAAGGCGCCGATGCAGTCAGAAAGCGGTTCGGTGCGCTATACAAAAATATAGCCATTCATGACAAGGCCATCGAAGGGTTTGTGGACCTTACCGAAGAGTTGAAGATCAAAGCGGAGGAGGTGGTCCACCAGCTTAACGACAATCCTCAAATGGTTCAGATCAAGCGAAAGGTTTTCGGCAAAAAAAACCGGGAAACGGTCTTCGAGGTGATCTTCGCATACAAGGGCAGGTTGTATTTTAGAAAAATATCGGGAAACCGAGCGGAAGTGCTTGCTATTGGGACCAAGTTGACCCAAAATAAAGATTTGGTATTTCTCGACAAGCGCTAATAACCCTTTTAGAATTCTATTTGACTTGAGAACCAACTATGTATCTTGATCACTATAAATTACATCTAAAGCCCTTTCAGATCAGCACTGACCCGAAGTTCCTGTGGTTGGGCGAAAAGCACCAGGAAGCGTTGGCTGTATTGAAATACGGCATCCTGGACAACAAGGGGTTCTTGCTGCTCACCGGAGACGTGGGGACCGGAAAAACCACGCTGCTGAATGCCCTTACCGACAGCCTGGGAGATGATGTGCTCGTGGCCATGGTTGCCGATCCAGGCCTGGCAAAAATGGATTTTTTTAATTTTGTGGCCGACTCGTTTGGATTGAACACGCGTTTCAAGAGCAAGGGCGAGTTTTTGATTTATTTGAAAAATTTCCTGATCGACCTCAATCAGCAAAACAAGCAGGCGCTTTTGATCATTGACGAATGCCAACACCTCAATCAGAAGCTGCTGGAAGAGGTCCGGCTGCTTTCCAACATCGAAAAGGCCAGCACCAAGTTGATCAATATATTTTTTGTGGGCCAAAGCGAGTTCAACAACATCATTCTTCGCCCCCAAAACCGGGCCATTCGCCAGCGGATCACGATCAACTACAACATCTCTTCCCTGTCTGAAACGGAAACGAACGAGTATATTCGTTTTCGTCTGGGCGTTGCCGGGTCCGAGGAGACGATCTTTACCTCCGCGGCCATCCAGGAGGTGTATAAATTCTCCAACGGTTACCCCAGGCTGATCAATATTATTTGCGACCAGGCACTGTTGACCGGCTTTGTCAAAGAGAAAAAACATGTCGATGAAAACATCGTCGCCGAGTGTGCCGGTGAACTGAAAATCGAACCCGGAAAATCGATAGAGGAAAGTGACGCAACGCCGGAAGCCCGGGCTGAAAAGAAAGCAGATCCACCCCCGGCAAAGACCCCACTGGCCGCCTTGCCGCCGCACCTGCAATTGAAGACGCCTTTAGGAATTGCACTGATTGTCGTTCTGATCATATGGATCGGGTTAGTCGCCACGTTTATCTTCAACCGGCAGTCTTCAGATGCAACCAGTAACACGATGGGCGAGGCATCCGTTGACCAGACATCCCAGGCAGCGGGTGCAACATCCGGGTCGCCCGGAACTGCCCAGGACCTGCAATCCAGCCAAAAAGGCACCCGTGATGGCGTTGCAGCCAACGCGGAAACAGCGCGACCAGTTACCGACGACCAAGGATCCGCAGCATCCACGGTTTCCCCGGTGGCCAGAGAACCTGCGGGCGGACAGAAAGTGACCGAGGGGACGCAAGCGCAGGCATCACTGGCGTCGACGAACCGGGCAGAGGCTGAGGACCGAATCTCGCTGGATTTTATCCATGAAACGTATGGCCGGTATCCCAAAGTTCTTTTTGAATTAAACTCCAATAAGCTGGAGGACGCGGCCTACGACATGCTAAGCGTGATTTCCCGGTTCTGCTTACAGAATCCGGAGGTTATTGTCATTTTAAGAGGCTATACCGACCAATCAGGGGTGCGGGCCTACAATTTAAAGCTATCTGAATTCCGGGCGGATATGGTCAAGACCTATTTGGTCGGCAGGGGGGTCAAGGCTGAAACCATCACAACGATGGCCATAGGGCCTGACGCGGAAGGCCCCGGCGGCACCACGGTCCCTTACGATGGGGAGCGGCGGAAAGTATTGATCGACATCATTTCGCCGAACAGCTGAATTTTAACACAGGCGATAAGTCATGAAAAAAACGGAAATCCTGGAAGATGAGAACAAATTGACGGAACGTTTGATTCAGGCCGTTTCGAAGCTAAGTCCACAGCGAAAAAAAATGCTGGACGAACTGCTCAAGGAGTGGGAGCGGCTGGATTATCGTGAAGATTCCAGAATACCCTGCTTCCTGCCGGTGGATTATTCGACGAATGACAGGGTTTATCAGGACTTTATCAACAACCTGAGCAAAGGCGGGGTTTACATCGAAACCTTGTCGCCATTTCGTGTCGGTCAATTGGTTTCGCTGATCTTTAGCCTTCCATCCATGCAGAAAACGTTCAAGATTTCCGGGGCCATCGTCAGGACGGAACAAGATGGTATCGGTGTTAAATTTACCAAAAACCTGACCGCCTATCAGAAGGAACTCATTCACAGCGCGATTAGTCGAAAGTAAAGGACTGTTCCGTTTCGCAGCAGATCACGTGAGGCATTGTTCGCAAGGGCAATGCCTTAATTTTTTCCATAGTGATCATGGTAACAATCTGAAAACCACTGCACGCTCTTTCGCAGGAAGCGTTCCTGGTGGGGTTTCCGGCTGATCCGATGATCGCCATCTTTCAGGATCAGCCGCACTTTCGGATCTCGGGCAATGCGGTAAATCCGGTGGGCGTTTTCAAGATCAACGGTCTCATCTCGGCTGCCGTGTATAATCAGGATATGATGGATGGACCCGAGCGCAGCGGTGACATTGAATGTCAGCCGATTGTTAACCAGCTCATTTTTCAAGGATTCCGGAGAGTCATCAGGAATTTGAATGGACCGACTTTGAACAGGGGCGGCCAGGGTAACCATGGCAAATGGCGAGAGGTTTTGTGCCGCCGTGAGGCATACGGTTCCTCCTAAACTGCTTCCAAACAGGCCGATTGGCATGGTTTTTCCCAACGTGTGGTTGACTGCATGAACGGCGGCCATCAGGTCAGACGTGCGCTTTTCCAAGGTGGTGTCTGTTTCGAAAACCCCTTCACTGTCACCACACCCCCGGTGGTCAAATCGAAAATAGGCCATGCCGGTTGCCGTGCAGCCGCGGGCCAGTGCTATTTGTTTGGGGGAATGCTTATCGGCCATCAAGCCGTGGCATCCAATGACCACTGCCAACGGTTCACGTGTTGGCAGATGGAGTACGCCAGACAAATGCAAGCCGTCAGCAACAAATGAAACCGATTGTTCCGTGTTCTTCAACATGAGTTCATCTGAAATAAAATCATATGCTTGAATTATGGTCGGCGCTGGAGTATAGGAAGTCGCGAGGAAACCATTGGATGGGTATTGCAAACACGTAAGCGATGCCTGATAAAAACCCAAAAAAATGGCGGAAGTGCATGGGAATCGAACCCACCCGGGACGGTATTAGCGCCCCACACCGGATTTGAAGTCCGGGAGCCTCACCAGTAAGCTGCGCACTTCCTCGTGAATGGGCCTTTTATGAATAAAAATACGTGTTTTGTCAATGTTTTTATACGGATATTGAATCATGCACGCGCATTTTGACTGCTTTTCCGGAATCAGTGGCGACATGGTCCTCGGCGCGTTCGTGGATATGGGGGTCTCCACGCAATGGCTGACGGAGATGATCCACAGCCTTTCAATCGGCGAGGTTGAAATTGTCGCCCGTGACGTAACAAAAAACGGCATCGGCGCCAAGAAAATAACCGTTTTGGAAAAAGAGGCATCGCCTGCCAGGAATTATCGGGACATAATCAACATCATTGAAAACGGAACATTGGGTGACCGCGTCAAAAACACTGCAGTCGATATCTTCAGCCGCATTGCCGCTGCAGAGGCACGGGTTCATCGATGTGAAAAAGACCACGTTCATTTCCATGAAGTCGGCGCGGTGGACAGCATCGTCGATGTGGTGGGGGCAGCCTTGTGTCTGGACTATTTGAACATCGACACCGTATCCGCATCACCGTTGCCATTAGGCAGCGGGTTCGTGGATTGTTCACACGGTAAACTGCCTGTTCCGGCGCCGGCCACCCTCGAGATCGTCAAGGGCATACCGGTCTATGGCGGAACATCCGCCGGGGAACGGGTTACCCCGACCGGTGCGGGGATCATTGCATCTCTGTCACAGGAATTCGGACCGATTCCTGATATGCAAATCGATCGCGTCGGCTATGGCAGCGGTTCCCGGGAATCCCGGGACCTGCCCAACCTGTTGCGGGTCTTTGTCGGAAAAAAAATAGCAACGACCACAAAGCCGGGACATGACGACGTGTGTGTGGTGGAAGCCAACATCGATGATATGAATCCGGAGCTATACGGCTACCTGATGGAAAAGTTGTTCAGCGATGGGGCCCTGGATGTCAGCTATACGCCGGTGCAGATGAAAAAGAATCGGCCGGGAACCAAAGTTGAAGTGTTGTGTCCACCTGAGAAGAGGCCCGACATTACGCGCTGCCTATTTGCAGAGACATCCACCATTGGTGTCCGTTACCATCTGGTTCACCGGCAGACGCTGAGGCGGTCCCTATGCCAGGTGACCACTTGTTTTGGTGAAATCCAGGTCAAATGCACGACGGATCCGGATGGCAGAAGACAATATGCACCGGAATATGAGGCGTGCAGGAAAATTGCGCTTAAAAACAATGTGCCGCTAAAAAGGGTTTATGAAGCAGTGGCCAAGGCCGGTAAGGATGGGGATTGCGCTGGGAATGAAAAAGCCCATGGTGACGGGTAAGCAAAAAGCGATACTATTTTTTGCAACAGGGGGATGGATCGGTCATTCCCCGGTGGCCCCGGGAACCTTCGGCTCCCTTGCGGCCTTGCCCATATGCCTGTTAATCTCATCGATGCGTATCGGCCCGGCGCTGATCGTCGTGGTTTCCTTGATCATGATCTCGACGTGGATTGCCCATGCCGCTGAAAAAATAGAGGCCCAAAAGGACCCCAGCCAGGTGGTTGTCGACGAGATCTGCGGCATGGCCATAGCGCTGTTTGCGCTGCCATTCACGCCTTTTTTCGTCATCGGGGGATTTGCATTGTTCCGGCTGTTTGATATATTAAAACCTTTTCCGATCCATTGGGTTGATAAAAAAGTCCCCGGTGGATTGGGGATCATGCTGGATGACATCATTGCCGGAATATTCGCCAATGGGGTAATGAGGTTAGTTACTTATCTCCTATAACAAGAAAGGTCTCCATCATTTTGAAAAAGCGTGAAGAAGCCGACGTTGCGCCAAAGAAAAAAGGTGCCTTGCGTGAAAATATCGAAGCGATCGTTTTCGCCGTCATCCTGGCGCTGTTCATCCGCACCTTTGTGGTTCAGGCGTTTAAAATTCCCTCCGGATCGATGAAGGATACACTTCTGATTGGTGATCATATTTTGGTCAATAAGTTTATCTATGGCGTCAAAGCACCTTTTTTAAACAAAACGATCATTCCGATCAATGATCCGCAGCGGGATGACATCATTGTCTTTGAGTTTCCCGAGGATCCCAGTAAAGACTTCATCAAGCGGGTCGTCGGTCTCCCGGGAGACATCATCGACATCCGCAACAAGAAACTGTTTGTCAACGGTGCCCCCGTTAAAAATAGCCACGGCATCTATAACGATCCCAAGGTATACGCCGCACGGACACAACCCAGAGATAATCTGGGGCCAATTACCGTGCCGGATGGCAAGCTCTTTGTGATGGGGGACAATCGCGATTTTTCATACGACAGCCGTTTCTGGGGATTCGTTGACATGGTGGCGGTTAAGGGAAAGGCATTTATCATCTACTGGTCGTGGGACAAGGAAGACTTTGGTGTTCGCTGGGGCAGGTTGGGGCATCTGCTTGAATAAAGAACCAATTTATGGATAGGCACTAAATCCTCGGAGCTATTTGATGGTTAAAAACCAATACCGCGTCCTCGTTGTCGATGATGAACTAAGCATGCGTGAACTCCTCGAATACATGCTGGAAAAAGAGGGGTATGGCGTCCTTCTCGCGGCCAACGGGAAAGAGGCGATTGCTAAAATTGAAAAGCATCCATACGATCTGTTGCTGTGCGATATCCGGCTGGGCGACATGACGGGACTGGAGGTCCTCAAGGCATCCAAAAAGAAAAATCCGCACGTCACGGTGATCATGATTTCGGCGTTTGCAACCACCGAAACCGCTGTGGAGGCAATGAACCAGGGCGCCTTTGATTATGTTCCCAAACCGTTTGAAAACGAAGAACTGCTCCAGACGATTGCCAATGCACTGGAACGCAAAACCCTGGAGATCGATAAACAGGCCATCGAAAACGAATTAAAGGAGAGCGTTCATTTCGGCAAAATCGTCGGCAACAGCCCGCGCATGCAGCATATTTACGAAATGATCCGGCAAGTGGCCAAAACGCGCACCAGTGTTTTAATTACCGGTGAGAGCGGCACCGGCAAAGAGTTGATCGCCAAAGCCATTCACGAACAGAGCGACCGGGCGGACGAACCCTTTGTGACCATCAACTGCGGCGGCATCCCTGAAAACCTGCTTGAAAGTGAATTTTTTGGACATCGCAAAGGGTCGTTTACCGGAGCCAGCGCAGACAAGCAGGGGTTGATGGAAATTGCCCATAAAGGAACGCTTTTCTTAGATGAGATTGCCGAATTGAGCCTGCCCATGCAGGTAAAACTGCTACGGGCCGTTCAGGAGCGCGTATTCAGGCCGGTCGGCGGCACCAAGGATCTTTCGGTGGACATCCGAATCGTTTCCGCCACCAATAAAAAACTGGAAGATGAGGTGATCGAAGGCAATTTCCGTGAAGACCTGTTCTATCGCCTGAATGTGATCGAAATCAAAATCCCGCCGTTAAGAGAAAGAAAAGGCGACCTGTTGCCCCTGGCGCAGCATTTTCTGGAAAAGTATTCCAGGGAACTGGGCAAGCAGGTCACCAAATTTTCATCCTATGCCATCGACCTGCTGAAGAAATACGATTTTCCCGGCAACATCCGTGAATTGGAAAACCTGATCGAAAGAAGCGTGGCCCTTTCCAATACCAATATCCTGTTGCCGGACAGTCTGGCCATGTCCATCCATAAAAAAAGATGGATCGAGGGGGTGCGCAACCGGCGATTCGACGTCGATGAGGTCGCCCGCGGTGTGGCACTGGACAGCATCCTCGAAGAAATAGAAAAGGCCTATATCGAAAAGGCCATGGAGTGTACGGACGGCAATAAAAACAAGGCGGCCGAATTGCTCGGCCTGAGTCTCAGGTCTTTTAGATACCGGGTCGACAAGCTCAATCCCAGTTGACCGCTATTCTATAGAACCTATCTCAAAAATAGTCTGAATAATTATCAGTCCAGACCCACCGGCAGACATCATTCCCCCTTCCAACGATTCTATACCTGATCGTCAACCTAGCCGCAGAAAACACGCATTCTCGGGTCCCATGAAAACAAAATGTGCACTTATGTGTACAATTTCATGGGTGATCGACGATGCAGTGCCACGGTCAACGAATTTTACTGAACCGGAGTGAAACCGTAAAAATATTCAAAAAATACTAAACGTTTTCGTGCTTGGTCCGATAACAATGATCAGTTGCCCCTGAATCAATAATCCTCGCTCGGCATTCATGGTGACGATTTTTGGCACGATTTAACAAAATTTGGTCCATCGCAGGCGATTCATCGCGGAGATCTTAAATAGTGAAACGCGTTTAAAAGACTAATTATATTTTGAAAAGCCAAAGAAATCAGAGATATAAAAAATAATACACTTGTTTTTCAAAAATGGCACGCATGCTGCTTTACTCACAATCCCAACAAGGCTTGAAAAAGGAGGATAGAAAACGTTTCACAAATTTCAACGGGCTTATTAACCAACATTCATTAACTTTCAGGAGGGTACAACATGCTTAGCAAAATGAGAAAAACGAACAACAAAGGTTTCACGCTGATCGAATTGATGATCGTCATCGCCATCATCGGTATCCTGGCGGCCATCGCCATCCCCAACTTCATCGCCTATCGTAACAAGAGTTTCTGCTCCCGGGCGGAATCGGATGCCAACACCATTGCCGCCGCCATCGCGGACTACTTTCGCCGTTCCCACTCGCGTCAACACGCCGACCCTCGCCAATTTGAACAACGGTGCTGGCATTACCCTAAGTGGTACCGGAGGTGCTATCAATACCGCGACCATCACGGCTGCTGATCCCAATCTTGGTATAACGATTACGGTAACCGATGGTTCCGCTCGCTGCCCGGTTGACTACACCACCGCCTCACCCGATTGGGCCGGCAGCGTGTACACGCTGAGGATGCAGCCTTAATATTATTGCTCTATCTGAAAAGCGCTAGCGTTGGCAAAACATTAGGGGGAGCTGAAATGCTCCCCTTTTTTCATGAATGCGGCCGATTTGGAAACTGTTATGATGGACCGAACCTCATCTGAGCCACCACGCACATCATTTTTCCGAGCCACGCCGTACCTGCTTATCATTTTTTTGCTCGTACCAATCTATTTCAACAGCTTCCATGCTGAATGGCAGATGGATGACAGACCTAATATTTTAGATAATCCAGGTCTGCGGATCAATGATCTATCCCCTCAAAGCCTTTGGGGCACCTTTTTTGCCAACCAGGGAAAAGAAACCAAGCTTTTCCGTCCATTGCCATGCTTAACTTTCGCCCTTAACTGGTACACCGGCCGGACTAACCCTTTAGGATACCATCTGGTGAATCTGGCATTTCATATCGCCACAGCCGGCGTGTTGTATCGTCTAATTATCAAGCTGCTTTCCCTGTCGAATTATTCACGTAGGCGCGATCCGGCTTGGATCCAAAATGTCGCACTTCTTACCACGGTCTTATGGGCGATTCACCCCATTCAAACCCAGGCCGTAACGTATATAGTTCAGCGCATGGCGGTCATGGCTGCTTTCTTTTATGTCCTCGGTATTCTGGCTTTCCTTGAAGCGCGCACCGCCACTGAAAAGTCCGGCAATGGGTCTATGGTGGGGCCTGTTTATTCTGTTTCATCGGAGGCATGGGTCCAAGGAAAACACCATACTACTCCCGGTATCCCTCTTGCTCGTGGAATGGATCTTTTTCCATGACAGCCGGCTATTTTCGGCTTATCGGCAAAAAGTCATTCTAACCGGTGCATTAATATGCCTTTGTCTCCTTTTGGCTGTTCATTTTGCGTTTAGGTCTTTATTGCAGTATATTCTCAATGGGTATGACGAACGACCGTTCAGTTTGCTCGAACGTCTCATGACGCAGCCTCGTATCATTTTGATGTATATTTCTCAGCTCTTTTTCCCGTTGCCGCATCGTCTATCCATCGCCCACGACGTGACGCTGTCCGTGTCTCTTTTTGAGCCCTGGACCACATTGCCTGCACTGGTGATCGTGATCGGGAGCATTGCATTGGCCTTTAAAAACGCCAATCGTTATCCACTGCTAACTTTTGCCATTTTATTTTATTTTTTAAACCATGTGGTGGAATCGTCGGTGCTTCCCCTCGAATTGGTGTTTGAACATCGCAATTATTTACCATCCATGTTTATATTCCTGCCGCTGGCCGCAGGCCTGTTGACGCTTTTTGATCGGTTGCGCCATCATTCCGGCTTTTATTATGCAACCGCCATCGGCATCATTATCTTGGTCGTGGTGGGTTTCGGATTGGGTACCTATACTCGCAACAAAGCCTGGGCGACACCTCAAACGCTCTGGCTGGACGCTTCTGCAAAAGCTCCGGGAAGTATCCGGCCGCTGGTCAATTTAGGCATCCAGCTTGCCTGGAAAGAGAATCCCACATCTGACAACCTTCGCCATGCACTGGTTCTATTCCAGCACAGTCTTGAACTGGTGCCGAGTCGCGCAAAGGAGAAATCGGAAATTTTAGGCAACATTGCCAGTGTATATTTTCACCAAAACGCCTATGAAAAGGCCGTTGAATTTTATCGTCAGGCGCTCAGCATCGATCAGGATTTCTGAAACACCACTTTGATTTGATCAAACCCCTGGTGATGATGGGAAGCTTTGAGGAAGCGGCGCAACATGCCCGATATCTGAACCGGATGCAACCCGAAAACCCGGACTATATAAATCTTCTTGGTTTTGTTCTTCTATGGCAGGGCGAATACCAGCAGGCTGTGATCTACTTTCAAAATGCCTTGAGCACAGGTTTCCCCAAAGAATATCTGATATTGAACCTGGGGGTGGCGTGACCCGGTCTGGCTATTGGGACAGGGGCGCGTGGTTCTTAAGGCGGGCCATTCATGATACTCGCGGTGACCCCTTGCCGGTCTTTGCGATGATTGAAAACCGCCTGAGGGCCGGTGATGATGAGCGTGCAAAAGAGCATGCCCATAAACTATTTGATACGATGCCGGTTCCGGCCATAGCAGATATTTTGAACGCATTGACAGGGGAATATCGTTCAGTCCCGATTTCTGTGGATATGATCCGGCCGGTGGTTGAAGATGCAATGATCTGCGTGTTGAAATAATTGGAAAGATTTCGAACTTCACCCATTCACGTTTTCAAAGAGACTATTGGTCACCATGTCTGATATTCAATTATTAAAGACCAACCGGGCCTTTACACTGATAGAACTGATGATCGTTATTGCCATCATCGGCATTCTGGCTGCCATCGCCATACCGAACTTTATTGCCTATCGTAATAAAACATACTGCTCGATGGCGGAATCGGATGCCAGCGGTATTGCCTCGGCCCTATCCGATTACTTTGCCGTTCCATCGCACAACACGATACCAGCTGAGACTGAGCTCAATGGAGGCAATGGGTATACAATGACAGCCACCAACGCGGTTGTCACCCTTGCCGGCGCAGACCCAAACATGAATATCACCATCATCGTCAATGATGGGTCGGGGCGCTGTCCGGCGGACTATCAGGCGACCATGAACGGTGGGGGCAACCCCAGGGCATACTGGGATGGTGCAAACAATTTTATTTTACTCATCCGGCCGTAATCCAATCGAAACCATACCATTTTGATTTGGCCGAGTTTTACCTGCAAGGTTGATCGATGTCGTTGACGCAAATTAAATTCCAAGTATAGCGGATCTTGTAGTTAGAGTCTTACACATTGATTTTAAAGAAATATTTTGTTAAATCAATTTGCCGTATAATAAATGGAAACCTTATCTTAATGCGTGTGATGAAAAAAATTGAACCGCTGCCATTTGGCCGCTATTTCTCAATTGTAATGTTAATATGTGTGGTTGGCTTGATTGACTCCGCATACCTGAGCATGTCCCATTACCGAGTATACACGGACATCGACTACCGTAGTTTTTGCGCCATTTCAAAGGCGATTAACTGTGATACGGTATCGCAAAGCCCGTATTCCATTTTTCTCAATGTCCCGGTCCCGGTCTGGGGGGTTGTCGGGTATTTATTAGTTTTGGCGCTTCTGATTGGTGCATGGCGCTATAAAGACCATGCCAGAAAATTTGTTTGGCCGACAATTTTCACCTTAGCGTTGATCTATTCCATCAACAGCCTTGTTTTGGCGGTGATTTCATCGGTGGTCATTCGCAGCCACTGCATCATGTGTATTTTAAGCCATACGGTAAATTTCGGACTACTTTTCTGTTCGTGGCTGATCCATAAACGCTTTGAAAACACCTCCATCGTTGTCGGGTTGAAAAA
>CAVONY010000028.1:0-33099 GCA_963697405.1 uncultured delta proteobacterium
CTTGCTGGATAAACACCAGCAGCATCCGTTCCACCAATTTAGCGATACGCTTCATGTGGGCGATGCGCGCGGTTTCCGATCGTCCGGATATTTTCTGAAACTGATCATGATGCCGCTCAAGGTGGCAAACAGGGTGTGGGCGACAGACGGGTGTCGCCCTTGTAGTCGACCTTTTTCAAAACCGCTTCCAGAAGTTCCATCACCTGCCTGGAAATCTGGTTGAGCTTTTCGGCCGACGCCTCACCGATATTTCCGTGAAGGGCAAAATGGGTGATCATGCGCCAGTGGGCATCGTGTCGATGTGGTAATCCAGATAGTCATTGATGAACGTTTCCAGTGAAGGCGATCGTTCCTCCTGAACGCGCTTTTTCAGGGCGGCGATAAATTTTCCGGTATGCCTGAAGGCGGTTTCAACAAACAGCGCCTCCTGATTGGGGAAATAGGTGTAGATGGAGGATTTGGCGATACCGGCGGTCTTGGCGATCTCGTTCATGCTGACCTGATCATAGGTCTTGGACCCGAATACCGTGCGGGCGGCATCGACGATCAGGTTTTCGCGGATTTCCCGCTCCTGCTGTTTCAATTTGTTCAGCGTATTTCTGCCGGCCATGGATTGAACCCTCCCCGCGGCAAACGCCGGGAATGCGCTCTCTATCGCGGTTCAGCCTTTTGCTGCCGATCATAAAAAAGTTCGATTTGGGAATATACGGGTCATTCGTACCATTATCAGCCGGGTAAAGCAACTCTCGGTTGACATGTCGACCGTCGTTCGATATTAGGAACAATAGACTTTGTTGCGACCCCTGCTCAATCCATTTTTGTTACTGGAGGCTCACCGATGGCTTCAGACAGGCCCTGGCTAAATTACTACGGCGACGTTCCGCACACCATCGACCTCACCAGACAGGGAGAACGTTGATGGAAGCCATTCAACGGTTTAAAGAGATTTGTACGGACCCGAAAGCCTACGCCCGGCGCTGGAAGGAAAAGACCGGCGGCAAGGTGATCGGCACCTTGTGTTCCTACGCCCCGGAAGAGCTGATCCTTGCCGGGGGCGCGTTGGCGTTTCGCATCGTCGGCGGCAGCGGCAGCATATCGAAGGCCGATGCGCACCTGCAGAGTTACAGCTGCAGCCTGGTCCGCGGCGCCCTCGACGATGCACTCAACGGAGATCTTGATTTTCTCGACGGCGCCATCTTCCCTCACACCTGCGATTCCATCCAACGGTTGTCCGACATCTGGCGGATGAACGCCAAAACCGGTTTTCACCTGGATGTGGTGCTGCCGGTCAAGTTGAATACGCAAAGTGCCCGGGACTATATGACCGCAGTGATGAGAAAAGCCAGAACCGACCTGGAAGGGGCTCTGGAGAAAACCATCACCGATGAAGACCTGCAACAGGCCATCGACACCTATAACGGGATCCGGTCGGCCATGCAGCGGCTATACAACGCTCCGGAACGATCGCCCCGGCACGATCGCCGGCAGTGACGTTCACACCATTGTGCGGGCATCCATGGTCATGGACCGCAACGATTTTCTCAACAGCCTGGCCCAGGTGATAGACACCCTGGAGCGACAGTCTGATCCTGGATCAACCGCCGCCAAACGCATCTTTCTCTCCGGCGGGGTCTGCAACCTGCCCGACGTATACGGTGTTATCGAATCGGCCGGCGGTGCCGTGGTGGGCGACGACCTGTGCACCGGCTCCCGGGGACTGACCGGCCTTGTAGATACCGGCGGTGATCCCATGGATGCCATCGCCGACCGCTATGCCCGGCGGGCCATCTGTCCGGCCAAGCATGCGGGCATCACCAGCCGGGGCGACGACCTGGTCCGCCTGGCAAAAGCATCCCGGGCCCAGGGGGTTATCCTTCTCTTCCTGAAATTTTGCGACCCGCACGCCTTTGACTTCCCCTATCTCAAATCCATGCTGGACGCGGAAGGCATTCCCAGCCTGCTGGTGGAACTGGAAGAGCAAACCGCCTCTCAGGGGCAGTTTAGGACGCGGTGTGAGGCGTTTATGGAAATGCTATAAGGAGCCAATTTCAAAACGCCCCATTTCGGCCGATATCTGCGTTGGGCTCACAATTTCAATCCTCGACATACAACTGTATGCCTCCGGGCTTTGAAATGGGCGCCCGGTGAACTTTCGCATGCCTTGATCTCGAACTGAAACGTTTTGAAACAGGCTCGTAAAACAACCCATTGAGCCTCGTTCAAGCCACCATGCTGCGTCCTGCGAAAAATGAAAAAAAGTAACCTCAACCCTTGTCGGGCTGCAGGAGACAAGAATGAGCAACCCTGAGAAAACCATCGATCCTGAAAAGGAAAAGCGCAAAATCAAGTCGGTGGGGCGCATGAAGGAGATCATGACCCACTACTACATCGACGCCAAGACCGCCGACCAGACCGGCAAGAAAGTGGCCTGGATCACCAGCGGCGGGCCGGTGGAGCCGTTGATCGCCATGGACGTGATCCCGGTATACCCGGAAAATCACGGGGCCATGATCGGCGCCGCCAAGATGGGCGTGGATCTGTGCGAAAAGGCCGAGGCGATGGGCTATGCCGGCGACCTGTGCTCCTACGCCAGGGCCGATATTGCCTGTGCCACCGTCGACGGCGGCCCCATCGGCGGGCTGCCCCGGCCGGACATGCTGGTCTGCTGCAACAACATCTGCGGCACGGTGCTCAAGTGGTACGAGGTGCAGGCCCGCTATTTCAAGGTGCCCCTGTTCATCCTGGACACCCCGTTCAGCCACACGGAATACACCCGGGAGGCCCACGCCTATGTGCGCGCCCAGCTGGATGAGTACATCACCTTTCTGGAAACCCACTGCAGGAAAAGGTTCGATCACGACCGGCTGGATCGAGGTGGGCCGGCTCTCCATGGCGGGCCAGCGCCTCTGGCAGCAGGTGCTCGACACCACGGTTCACCGGCCGGCACCCATGAGTGCCTTCGATGCCTTTTTCCACCTGGCGCTGATCGTCACCCTGCGCGGCACCCAGACGGTGGTCGACTACTATACCGAACTGCTCGACGAGATGAAAACCCGGGTGGCCACGGGTATCGCCGCCGTGCCTGGTGAACGCTACCGGCTGCTGTGGGACAACCTGCCGGTATGGTTCCGCACCCGCTGGCTGTCGGACAAATTCGCCGCCCACAACGCCTGCCTGGTGGCGGACACCTATACCTCGTCGTGGTGTGGGACACTTAAGTACCTGGATGAAAAGGATTTTTTCGGCTCCATGGCCCAGGGATACTCGCGGGTCTACATCAACATCGGCACGGATCAGATGGCCGACATGGTGGTGGACATGGTGGATAAATACAGCGCCGACGGCCTGGTGATGCATTCCAACCGCAGCTGCAAGCCATACAGTCTGGGGCAGTACGACATCCAGCGCATTGTCCAGGAAAAGCGTGGTATCCCATCTCTGGTGATCGAGGCGGACATGACCGATGCGCGTAACTTTTCCGAAAGTCAGATTGATACCCGCATCGATGCCTTCATGGAGATCTGTGAGATGATTACGGTTGGAATCGATGTGGGGTCCATCAGTGCCAAGGCCGCCGTGGTCAGAGACGGCGAGTTGCTCGGATCAGGGGTGATCTTGACCGGGTACAACGCCAGGACATGCCGGGGCGAATGTGTTTGCCGACCTGCTGGCGGAGCTCGACCTCGAAAAAGATGCTGTGGATCGGATCGTGGCCACCGGCTACGGTCGCAACAGCGTCGACTTTGCCGACAAGGCCGTGACCGAAATTACCTGCCACGCGGCCGGCGCCCATTTTCAGGACCCGGCCGTGCGCTGCGTCATCGACATCGGCGGCCAGGACAGCAAGGCCATCGCCATGGACACCACCGGCCGGGTCACCGACTTTGCCATGAACGACAAGTGTGCGGCCGGCACCGGCCGGTTTCTCGAGGTGATGGCCCGGGCATTGGAGGTGGACCTGGATGCCTTCGGGAAGATGTCCCTGAAAGCGGACCGGCCGGCCGCCATCAGCAGCCTGTGCACGGTCTTTGCCGAATCCGAAGTGATCTCCCTCATCGCCAGGGGCGAACGCCGGGAGAACATCATTGCCGGCATCCACGAATCCATCGGGTCCCGGGTGATCGCCATGGCCGGCCGGGTGGGCATCACCGAACCGGTGATGATGACCGGCGGGGTGGCCAAGAACATCGGCGTGGTCCGGGCGCTGGAAAAAAAATCGGGCAAACCCATCCGCGTTTCGGCCAATGCACAGGTCAACGGTGCCATCGGTGCCGCCCTGATCGCTGCCGCTAATGCCTGAGTGCTTTGGCGGACGACGCTCCTCCCCGATGAACAAGTCGATGGTATCCCGGTAAATACGTTACAATGACTGATCGCAGATTAAACGCTGATGTTGCTACGGGCGTGCCAGGGTTCGTGATGCGTGCGGTATAAGCGCGCTATTGATTAATACGCGGGGTTGATAAATGGCATTAGACTCCTGAACAAACAATACCAAGCGTACCCGTCAAACTGAATTTGAAACCTTCCTTTCATTCTGGTATGATCAACCATGGTTTGTAAACCATCATCAATACATGACTCGGGCGGGATGATGGGCTGAAAACCGGTTCTTAGCCAGGAATCTGCCATGGCGCATATCGGCTCCCAATCTGCATATCAACGTTTGACCGAACGCCTCAACCGCTTTCCCCAGGGCGCTCCCCCCGCTGAACTGCTCACCAAGATATTGAAGGTCCTTTTCGATCAACGGGAAGCTGAACTGGTATCGTTGCTGCCGATCCGGCCGTTTACGGTGAAGCGGGCTGCCGACGTCTGGCGCATGTCCGAGAGCCGGGCGCACAAGATTTTGGATCAACTGGCCGAAAAAGCCCTGCTGGTGGATTTTTATGTGGACGGCGACATGCAATACGTGCTGCCGCCACCCATGGCCGGTTTTTTCGAATTCTCCATGATGCGCATCCGGAAGGACATCGACCAGCGGCTGCTGGCAGAGCTGTTTTATCAGTACCTGAACATCGAGGAAGACTTTGTCCGGGCGCTGTTCACCGAAGGGCAGACCCAGCTCGGGCGGGCCTTTGTCCATGAGCCGGCCCTGTCGGAGGCAAATGCCTTGCACGTGCTGGATTACGAGCGGGCCAGCGAAGTAATCCGCAGTTCCACCCACCGGGGCATCAGTATGTGCTACTGCCGACACAAGATGACGCACATGGACCGGGCTTGCACGGCGCCCATGGACATCTGCATGACCTTCAACACGTCGGCCGAATCGTTGATCCGTCACGGGCACGCGCGGTCGGTGGGTGTTTCAGAATGTCTGGAGCTGCTGGCGAAGGCCCGTGAGAACAACCTGGTCCAGTTCGGCGAGAATGTCCGGCAGGGCGTCAACTTCATCTGCAACTGTTGTGGGTGCTGCTGCGAAGCGATGATCGCCGCGCGCCGGTTTGCCGTGAATCATCCGATTCACACCACCAATTTCCTCCCCCGGGTGGATGAGACAACCTGCAATGGCTGCGGCGGGTGTGTGACCCTTTGCCCGGTGGAGGCCATGACGCTGGAGCCGGCCAACGATCCCAGGCATCCAAAAAGAAATCTGGCCCGGGTGGACCCAAACCGCTGCCTGGGATGCGGCGTGTGCGTCAGGGCCTGCACCAAAACCGGCAGTCTTTCTCTCGAGCACAGACCGCAGCGGGTGCTCACCCCGCTCAACGCCGCCCACCGGACGGTGGTGATGGCCGTCGAGCGCGGCAAGCTGCAGCATCTGATATTCGACAACCACATCCTGTGGCATCATCGGGCCCTGGCTGCCGTACTGGGTGTGATCCTGCGCCTGCCGCCGGTGGCACGGGCCATGGCCACCGACCAGGTCAAATCCCGCTATCTGGAGACGCTGATCCTGCGTTTTTCATGATCATGGATGACGGTTTAGTTTTTATAATGCGCCGGCAATCACCTCCAACGCCTGTTTGACCAGCGCCCGGTCCGCCTGGGCGCCCATGTGGCCCAAGCGGAATATCTTTTCAGCCAGGGGTCCGTAACTGCCGGCCACCACCAGGCCGTGTTCCCGAAGGCGGCGATCCCATGCATCCCAGGTATAGCCCTCAGGGATCACGGCCGCCGTGACCGTTGGGGAGGGGATGGCTTTAGGCGCCGGGAACAGATCGATACCCATCTCGACCAGCCGTTGGCGGCAGAACCGGGCCACTTCATCATGACGGTTAAAGCTGTTTGCGAGACCTTCCTCCAGCAGCAGCCCGGCGGCCTTAAAAAGGGCGGCCACGCCCTGCCAGCTGGGTGTGTACGGGAAAAAGCGGTTTTCGACCGCATGCTGAAACGGCTTCAGCGCATCATAGCCCACATAGCCCACGGCATCGATAATCTCCCACGCCCTGGGACTGACCGACAAAAAAGACATGTCGGGCGGCGCGGAAAGGCATTTTTGGGATCCGCCCAGGCACAAATCGATACGCCAGTCATCGGCCAGGACCGGGACTCCCCCGACTCCGGCTACCGTGTCCACATAAAACAGGGGGACCCGATAGGCATGTTTCAGCCTACCCAGCTCTTCCAGGGGGTTGAGGGTGCCCGATGGCGTCTCACAGTGAACGGCCGTTATCATGCGGGGTTTGAATTCGGCGATGGCAGCTTCGATGCGGGCCATGTCGTTGATGGTTTCGTCATAGCTAAAGCCCACGATTTTTACGTCGGCACCAATGGATTGGGCCATTTCGCCGATACCGTAGCCGAACACACCGGTGGCCACAGCCAGCACCCGGTCACCAGGCACCAGACAGCTTTTCAGGGCGCTCCACAGGGCCAGCATCCCTTCACCGGACTGGATCACGATATCGTCCCGGGTGCCGAAAATCGCTTTCAGCCGCCGCTGCGTGCGTGTGTAAAGTTCGACAAATTCTGTTTCCAGGTCACCGGAGCCATAGGGTTCCAGGTAGACCCGACGGATGGCTTCGGGCACCACCACCGGGCCGGGTACCATGGGAATGGGATAGGTTTGCATGAGGGCTCCTCCTCGAGGACATGAAATAGGTTACACCTGGATGCTGCGAATCTGTGTGAGCACGGGTTGAATTCGTTCCCGGTGCTCCGGTGGTATCATCAGCACGAACACGGGCTGATTGGCGACCAGACCGTCCGGCGCCGCATTGAGTCGGCCGGCCGCATAGTTCTGACGGTTTTCATCTGAGTCTAAAAACTGCATGACATCGGCAAAATTGCCCGTGTATCCCTGGGCGTCGATATGCTCCAGGTGTTGAAGAAACACGTCATTGACCGTCAGGATAAACGGGTCCATATCGGCAAACCCCGTTTTGCCGCAATTTCTGGCGGACACCATGCAGCGGCAGCCAAAGGGGCGAACCGGATAAAGGGAGCAGGCATTGTCCGCCAACACCGGGCAGGGGCCGGCGGCAGGGTCCAGGTGCTCTTCGGGCGGATCGTTGTCCCGGGCACAGATATCGGCCAGGCGATTGATCGATACCTGGGGCGCAAACCGGTCGGGATGGGCTTTCTGGTCAATGGTTTCCAGGTGGCGCATTTCACCGGTTTTTTCCAGATGGTTAAATATCCGGTAGCCTTCCAGCGTGGTCATGGTGACGTTGGCTGTACAACAGTGGGCGCAGTATTTTTCACATGCCAGGTCAAATTCACCTACAAACCGATCGTAGATGTCGACCATGCGTTCCAGTATGGTCAGTTTGGCGTTCAGATCCATTTAACAGACTTTCTATGACCCAAGTTGAGCGTTTCCCTTTTTGAAGTCGGCAAGCGACATAACCCATAATTATTGTACTAATTTTTATAAAACCAAAATGGGAAACGCTCAGCTTGGGTATGAGATTAAGGTGCACGTTGTTCCAATTCCCCTTATACGCCAAAATATTGCTTTTTTCCAGCGGATCCGGCCAGAGGTATTGCCTTGACAACCGTCGGAGGGGTCGGTAGATGTCTGGCATCCGCCGCCTAGTTCCCGGCCTGAAGTCCTGATGGGAGCTGCTTTTTTGCACGACGGGCCTGATTTTTTTACGTTCAACCATGGAGGATGCCATGACCAGCAAGGTTCATTTCATCGATATGCGGGCAACGATCAAAGAGAATTTTCTCGCTAAAATCGGGCGGCTCGTGGAAACTGCCGGCATATCGGCAGTTCTCGAAAAGCGGGACCTGACGGCGGTGAAAATCCATTTCGGAGAGATGGGCAATGCGGCCTTCATACGTCCGGTGTACATCCGAAAAGTGGTGGAAATGGTCAAGCAGGCCGGCGCGATTCCTTTTCTCACCGATGCCAATACGCTCTATGCAGGAACCCGAAGTGACGCACCCCATCACCTGACAACCGCCATCGCCAACGGATTTGCCTACGCCGTGGTTGGCGCGCCGCTGATTATTGCCGACGGCCTGCGAGGCAAGAATGAAACGAGGGTTCCGATTGATCAGAAGCGCTTCGAGTCGGTTTACATCGGTACGGATATTGTGGAAGCGGATGCTTTGGTATCCGTGGCGCACTTCAAAGGCCATGAATTGTCCGGCTTCGGTGGCACCATCAAGAACGTGGGCATGGGCTGTGCTTCCCGCAAAGGCAAGCTGGCCCAGCACTCCGGTTTGTCTCCAAAAATATCAGGCGAGCAGTGCATCGGCTGCGGCGATTGCCTGGATCATTGTTCCCAACACGCCATCTCAATGCCGGACGAAAAGGCGCAGATCGACATTGAGGCCTGCATTGGCTGCGGTGAGTGTATCCTCATCTGCCCCAACGAAGCCATTGCGGTGCAGTGGAGCCGGTCCATCCCGGTCTTTCTGGAAAACATGGTGGAATACACCATGGGGGTACTTAAGGGAAAGGCGAACAAAACCCTATTCATCAATTTTATCACCGATGTGTCCCCGGCATGCGACTGCTACCCGGCCAACGACGCCCCCATCGTGAAAAATATCGGCGTCGTGGCATCCACCGACCCCGTGGCCATCGACCAGGCCTCGGTGGACCTGGTAAACGCGGAACCGGCCCTGTCCGGCACCCGGCTGTCCACGAACACCGCTCCCGGTGAAGACAAGTTCAAAGGCATCTATCCCAAGGTGGACTGGGAGATTCAGCTGGA
Source organism: uncultured delta proteobacterium (assembly GCA_963697405.1). Classification (GTDB taxonomy): domain Bacteria; phylum Desulfobacterota; class Desulfobacteria; order Desulfobacterales; family Desulfosarcinaceae; genus Desulfosarcina. Next base: position 9,114 of record CAVONY010000028.1, read on the forward strand.
CTACGCTGAACGGCTGGGCTTGGGCATGCGGGCGTATGAGCTGGTAAATCATCTAGAATAGAAGGACAATCATGCTGCGCACCACTGTCCACATGGCCCTGCACGTTCTGGCGCCGGCCGTCGTTGCCCGCATTGGGTTTCCCGATCGCTGGAAATGGGCCTGGATCGTCATGGTTGCCACCATGGCCGTTGACCTGGACCACCTGCTGGCCACACCCGTCTTCGACCCCAATCGCTGCAGTATCGGTTTTCATCCCTTGCACACCTGGCCGGCCATGGTGGTGTTCCTGGTGCTGGCGGTTCTCCCCAAAACCCGGTTGGTGGGACTGGGTCTGGCCATTCACATGGTGCTGGACGGACTGGATTGTTTGTGGATGGGCTGGGCTGGTGGCGCCTGAACCTGGGTTGTCAGGCAGCGCATGTGGCACAATCTGACCTGCAGGATGAACAGCGAACCGCAGAACAGTTGAATATCAAACTGCAGAATGTCGAAGGAGGGAATTTTTCTACCCGTGTGTTTACCAGATTTTTATGCTGCGGCCTTTCAGCTCCAACAGCTCTTCCGTGGTGATTCTGAGGCGATCGGCCAAAATTCCTGAAAAAACACGATAAATCACATATCCAAAGGCCAGCTTGTCATTGCCGGTCAGCTGTTCGATGTAGTAGATGTCCGTGGCCAGGCAGACCGTTTCGCCGAAGGCAACTGCCGATGCACTGCGGGGCGCACACTCGATGGCGCCCATTTCACCAAAGACATCGCCCCTTCGCTGAAGCTGGATCACCGGCTTGTTGTCTTTCATCAACCGGACTTTCCCATATACCAGGAAATAGAGCCACGTATCGGCGCTGCCCTGCTCGAAAATGGTTTCTCCCGGACTGTACTTCCTGATTTTACTCATGGACATCAGATGATGGAGTTCATCATCCTGAAACGGCTCGAAGATTTCAAACTTCTTGATGTCGTTCAGGACTCTCTGGTTTCCTTTTAAGAAATCGGTTTCCTGCATGGTATCCCTCGCTGGCCCGGCCGTCCAATAAAAATAGTGAAGCGGTGGTGCCCGTTAAATAGCAGATGACTGTTTCCCAATCTTAGTACACGTGCGCCTGAAGGCAACCTATTTCAACAGCCTTTAAATTAAATGTCACGGGTTTCGGACCGCTGTTCAATCCTTGCGAACCATGCTTTGATGACGGCATTGGTCAGGGTAGCCAGTGGAACGGCGAAAAAAAGCCCCCAGATTCCCCACAATCCGCCAAACAGGAGCACCGCGACGACAATGGCCACCGGGTGAAGGTCCACCACGCCGGATAGCAGCAGCGGCGCCAGCAGATTGCCATCGAGGATCTGGATGACCGCATAGGCAACCATGGCGGAGGCAAAGTCACTGCTCCATCCCCACTGGATGAAGGCGGCCAGTGCCATGACAAACCCCATGACCGTCACACCGATATAGGGAATGATCACCGACAGGCCGACGAACAGTGAGATCAACAGGGAAAACTGCAGCCCCAGCGCCTTGAACGCGGTATAACTGATCCCCCAGATGATAAGCAGTTCCCACCCTTTACCCCGGATGTAGTTGGTTACCTGGACGTTGGCCTCCTGCCACACCGATTCGGTAAGATCCATGTTGTCGGGCAGAAAACGCCGGCCCCAGCCCAGAATCACCCCCTTGTCCTTGAGCAGAAAAAAGACCATGAAGGGTACCAGCACCAGATATACCACCAGGTGGAGAAGCCCCACGACCGAGGCTAAGGAAACGGTCAGGACCCGTTTGCCGAGTGTGGATATGCCGGTGTTGAGAAAATCGATAACCTGCCTGACCTGTATTTCAGAGATAAGATCCGGGTAGCTGGTGGGGAGCTGAAGCAGTCGATATTGAACCGTGGCCAGCATCCCGGGCAGCTGCTGAACCAGCTGGCTGACCTGCTTGACGGTCAGGGGAATCAGCCACAGGGTCATTACGATCATGCCGACCATGAAGACCGTAAAGACAATGGATACGGCAGCCAGGCGGGGCAAGCGGGAGCGCTGAAGCAGGCCGACCATGCCATCGAGCAGGTAGGCGATGATGATGCTGATAAAGACGGGTGCCAGGAGACTGCCCAGAAAATAGACCAGGCCCGCCCCCACCAGCAGCATGACCCCTAGAATCACCCGCTGGGGGTCGGAAAAATGTCGTTCCTTCCACGTTCTGAACAGCTCAAACATGGGTCGATTCCCCTGTTGCGTTCAAAAAGAAAGTCGGCCGGTGCCGAAAAAAGACCATCGACTCCGTTAGTATCGGTATTCGTATACCAATCCTAAAGTGTCCATACCCTCATTGGGGGATGCCAGACCCGCATTGGACATGTGATCGAAGGCAAGGATAATCCGATGGTGCCGGTTGAGGGCATAACCGATTTCGATGGGAATCCTGAACAGCACCCGTGATCCGAGCGCCTTCTGGTTGGCCGAATCCGTATCCCGGTTGCCGTCGTGCAGGGCCAGTCCGAAACCCGTTGAAAAAAAGAATGCCGAATCCGGCTCCCATTGGAGCAGGAAACCCCCGTACACCTTGCTGGTGTCGCCCCGTGTGTTAAGGCTGGCCCCTACGCTGGGATACGCCGTGGCGGAAAGCAGGTGAAACAGCGAGCGGTTGAAGATCACCTCCGCGCAAAGGTCCGGCCCTTTCTCCTTGGATTCGCTGCTCCACAGCCCGTCCACATCGTGGGCCAGCATCCCGACACGGAGCGCCCTGACTGGGCCGGCCGGCGAGGGTTGGTCAAAGGTGTATCCGCCAGCGGCCATCATCGGAAAAATAAACAATGTCCAGAGCCCAGAACACAGGAAACGCCTTCGGATGCGGCACCGATGGGCCGCATTCGAAAATATCATTCAACCGCATCCGGAGGCAGCTCACAGGTGTCTCCCTGGGCCGATTTTTTTGCATCCACAAAATAGGCGGCGGCCAGGGCAGCCGTGCAGCCGTCTGCCGCCGAGAGAACAATCTGGCGGGCGAACTTTTCCCTCAGGTCCCCGATGACATAAACACCGGGGCTGTTGGTTTCACACTTCTCGTTGGTCACCACCATGCCGTCGGCGTTCATGCGGGTGCCGGCGGGAACCAGTTGGTTGTTGGGGTTGAATCCAACGAAGATGAACACCCCATCCACATCCAGTTCCCGGGTGTCCGCCGTCACGGTATCTTTCAATTCCACGCGCTCCACGCCGTCGCTGCCGGCCCTGATATCTGTGACCACGGTGTTCCACAGTATCTCGATGTTGCAGTCGTCGAAAATTCGCTGCTGGAGGATCTTGCTGGCCCGCAGTTCATCCCGGCGATGGGCGATGTAAACCTTTTTGCACAGCTTGGATAGATAAAGGGCCTCTTCCGCAGCACTGTCACCGCCGCCGACCACCACCACCGTTTTGCCCCTGAAAAAGAACCCGTCGCAGGTGGCGCAATAGGAAACGCCCTTGCCATAAAACTCGCGTTCTCCGGGTACATCAAGCTTTTTGGGGCTGCCGCCGGTGGCCAGAACCACCGCATGGGCTTTCAGCGATTCGCCGTTGGCCAGCTTCACCGTGTGGTGGTCCAACCCAGGGTCCAGCGCCGTGACCTCCTGAGAGATCATTTCCAGTTCATAGGACTGGGCGTGCTGGGTGAATTTCATGGAAAGCTCAGCCCCGCTGATGTGGGTGAAGCCCGGGTAATTTTCGACTTCGTCACTCATGGTCACCTGACCGCCGGTGATACCCTTTTCGACCAGCACGGTCTTCATCGCGGCGCGCATGGCATATATGGCGGCCGACAATCCTCCCGGGCCGCCGCCGATGATTACCAGGTCATAAAAATCGCTTTGTGCCATGATCAACCTCTCTTTTTCTGTTGGGACAGGGCTTTTTTGAGCTGGTCTCCCAGCGAACCCATCGTGTCAGCCGCTCCTCCGGCAAATTCCTGCCATCCCTGATCGTCGGCCGCATCGCCGGTGCCCAGGGAGATTTTCCGTTCCCTGGCATTGACCCCATCGATGGAAACGGTGATGGCGGCCCCGGGCTTGAGAGTCTCGATCTGGGCCGCCTTTTCCGAGGCGGCTATTTTGGATTTGGGGAGCAGACCGGTGATGCCGGGCGCCAGGTTGACAAAAATGCCGAAGCCCTCCTTTTTTTCCACTCGTCCCTGTACCGTCCTGCCGGGCTTGAATTTTTCTTCGATGTCGGCCCACGGATCGCCTTCGGCATCCTTGATGCTCAAGGAGATGCGTTTACGGTCAAGGTCGAATTCTTTGACCATGACCATGATTTCATCACCGGGGACGACCACTTCTTCCGGGCGCATCACCCGGCGTGTATAGCTCATTTCGCTGATGTGAACCAGCCCCTCGATGCCGGGGAAAAGCTCGATAAACGCACCGAAGCTGGCACATCTAGTCACCTTGCCCATCAATTTATCCCCCACGCGGACGCGGTTCGGGGCATCGGTCCAGGGATCGCCCATGGCCTGCTTTACCGAAAGAGAGATCTTTTTGGTTCCCGACTTGTCGCCCTCTTTGATGCCCAGGAGCTTTACCTGTAGTCGATCCCCCACCTTGACGGCCTGTTCCGGGGTGTCCAAGCCGGGACCAGCTCAGTTCACTGATATGCACCAGCCCCTCCACCCCGGGTGCCAGGGCCACAAAGGCACCGAAGGGCATGATGCGGACCACCGTCCCCTCGAAGACCGCCTCTTCGTCCAACTGTTCCATAAACGCCTCGCGGCTGGCTTCCATCTCCTTTTGAAGAATGTCGCGCCGTGAAATGACAATGTTGCGGCCCCGTTCTTCGAATCGTTTGATTATAAAGGGAAATGTCTGTCCCACGTAGATTTCCGGGTCTTCCACATAGGTCAGGTCCATCTGGCTGATGGGACAAAAAGCGCGCTGCTTGATGACCTCCACCTGGAATCCGCCCTTGATGGCGGCCACCACTTTGCCCTCCACCGGAATACGCTGTTCCCAGGCCTCCCTGAGCATCGTCACACCACCGATGCCGGAAATGGCCTTGGACAAACGGATTTCACTTTCGTCGGCAGCGACGACGTAGAGGTCCAGTTCGTCTCCTTCCGCCAGCGACAGCTGGCCATCCTCATCCAGCAGCTCGGACTTTTCCACAACCCCGTCCGCCTTGGTGCCCGTGTCCACGAACACGCTGGTGGTGCCGATGGAGATGATTCGTCCCCGGATTCTGTCGCCTACCCGGATATTGTCATTCATGCCGGCGCTGTATGATTCGAACAGATCGGCAAAGCTCTCTTCTTCTTCAGGGGGCTTGTTTTCAAAATCGTCGTTCATGGTTGTTCTCCCGGTCGATTAAAAGGTGCGGCAACTTCACCAGAAAATGATGGCTTTTGCAAGCCTATTGTCTGTTTGGTAACTATTGAACCCACCCCGCGGCAAGCTGCGGGGAATGCGAGTGTTATCGCGGCCCATGGACCTCGGGCCAATGCCCGATTCACAGGCAGGGACACCGGCCTGTGAAAGGCGCTGCCGGGGTTGACAACTGCACGGAGATGGATAAGCTTAATCCAACTCATAAGGAGGACATGTCATGGCTATCATCAAGTGGGATCCGCTGGGAAACATCGCCACCTTGCAGGACCGCATCAACAAGCTCTTCGATGACTCGTTTCCCCATCAGGTGCATGATAACGAAGAGGTTCCCCTGTGTGCCTGGACGCCCAGTGTGGATATCTATGAAACCGAACAGGGAATCGTCATCGCCGCCGATCTGCCCGGCGTAAAAAAGGAAGATGTGGTGGTGGAAGTCAAGGACAACTTGATGACCATCAGCGGCCAGCGGTCCGGTGACCCTGAATGCCGGGCGACCAACTATTATCGTCGGGAACGAATCTGCGGAAACTTTCACCGCTCCTTCACCCTTCATGCGATGGTCTTGCCGGAGCAGATCAAGGCTAAATTCAAAAACGGCGTACTGATGGTGGAGGTCCCCAAGCCCGTGGAGGAAACGCCCAGGCAGATCTCCGTGGACATCGACTAATCGCTCAAGCTGGCTTTCGTGTCAGCTGTTGCTGACGAACCTACGGCCGCCTGTCAAATTCGAAAAAGCGCTCCCCTGGCGTCCATATCTTGCAGTAACTCCGCAATGGCCCGGGCCCCTTCACCGACACGATCCACACATCTCTCGTGGTCGTCGGACAGTTTGTAGGTCATCGCCGCCTCGAGATCCGTAAAATCCACACCGGTCATGTCGAGGCAGAAGTGACCCCCGATACGGCCGGTCAGGGTTTTCACCATGCGCTGGGCAGGCAGGATGATCGGCATCATCCCGTCGAGGCCGGATTGAATCCTTTCCCTTCCCGCAATCATCCCGAGAATCATCAGTCCGGCCGTTTGCACGCCGCAGGTCAGCGAACTCATCATGCCGCCGTGCATGGCACCGCCGGCGCGAAGCACCATGCGGTTTTGTATGTCCAACGCCTCCATGAAAGCCCACAGGATGCTTTGGGTACAGCTGTCGTATTGTTTCAGGTAAGTCATGGCTTGGGTTTTCATCATTTCCGGCCACATCGGATCACCCGGTATAGACCATGGCTGTGTCTCTTTCTCCATCCGTGCGGAAGCTGGTTGCATACCCCCTCCTTTTTTCAATATTATTATGTCCAGCGGTCCTGATTTCCTTATGCCGCCATCAGCGGGTGCCGTTCTTACCGGGCTTTATCGCCTTGATAAACGCGGACACCACATATGCCTGGGCATTTTTTCCGGGCGCCCACTGCTTGATCAGGTCGCGGCTCGAATCTACAAGCGTGATCTCGATTTTTTCAAAGCCCGTGGTTTCCAATAGTTGTCGAAGATCCGCCACCAGCACTGCCCCACCGATGCAGGCACAGTGCAGCTGACGGTCTGCGAGCATCGACGCCGGCAGGGGGCGAACCGCCACCACATCAGAGATGGCTAACCGCCCGCCGGGTTTGAGCACGCGGTGCGCCTCGCGGAAAACGGCCTCCTTTTCAGGTGAAAGATTGATCACGCAGTTGGACATGATCACGTCCACTGTGCCGGCGGTGACCGGGAGGTGCTCAATTTCACCGGTCCGAAACGATACGTTGCCGATGCCTGCATGTTTTGCGTTGCGTGTGGCTTTGCGGACCATGCCGTCGGTCATGTCTACACCGATGACGCGTCCGGTTTCACCCACGGCCCTTGCCGCCAGAAAGCAGTCAAACCCGGCCCCGCTGCCCAGGTCCAACACCGTCTCTCCGGGTTTGAGTCCAGCGATGGCCTGCGGGTTTCCGCACCCCAATCCCATCGCGGCGGCATCGGGGGCCGATTCAATCTGGGCATTGGAATACCCGATCCTGTGCGCTGCTGTTTCCGCACCGGAACAGCAAGACGTCCTGGCGACTGTGTTGCAGCAGGTTCCGAATGCGCTCGCGATTTTCCCGTAATTATCCCGAACGAGTTGACGGATGGTGTCTGGTTCAGCTTTGGTGTGTTCCATGATAATCTCCTTTAGGTTTTACTGTTTGACAACTTTCGAATAATAAGGTTAAATTTTTTTAGCGCGTAAAAAAAATCCTGAGTTGTTCGATGACATCCGGGTCCACCCAGCAGGCAATGTTCTGTCCTCTGCGTTCCGTGCGAATGATGCCTACCTGTCGAAGCGCTTTGACATGGTGGGATACCGTGGGCTTGCCCACCTCCAGCTCCTTGCCCAGTTCACCGATGAACATGGTGTCTACATCGGCGTTCTTGTCGTAGATGCCTACCGTGCCCGGTCGGCAGCAGGTGGTCAGCAACAGAAATATCTTCAGTCGGTTTGGGTTGGACAGTGCCTTGAAAATGTCTGCCAGCTGCTCGGTCGGCATGGTTTTATTATTTGACATATATCGAACTATAGAACTTTTAGATGATTTGTCAACCCTTTTTTGATTCCGTATTAAAAATCGGTCAATCGTGATTATTTTATCGGGTAAACCCAACATTCAATATTATAGAAAGCGATCGATGTTGGGATCTTGAACCAAAGGAGCATGGCCATGAAAGAAAGAAATATCGTACCCAACGAAAAAGAGTGTATCAGCCAGTGCATCATCAGGTTCTGGTCCGGTTCGGATCGAACGGTTGAGAACCGGGATGAACATTACGAACAATGCCTGACAAATTGTAATGTCTGCGGTTCGGCCTGACCGGTCGCCGCATAACCACCGAGGGCCTGTCTTCCGCCGGGATGGAATCCCATCGCGGTCACAGGCCGGGAAAAACATAAAAAAGCCCCGCTGGCGCCATCCATTGCCAGTGGGGTTTTTTGTTTTACCCGGACGGTCAGGTCATCGCAATACTAGGAACCACCAAATTGCCGGCCAGCCATGTGCCGGCAACAGCCATGGACTTAAGACTCAGATAGGTCTCGGCGGATTTCCGGAACAAAAGGGTGCACTGGGCCGGAAACTCCTCGTCCCGGTCGTTGAAGCGAATGCGGATCGACACCCGGGGGAGAGCGGCCAGTTCCACGCAAAGATCAAAACCCGGGGCGTTGTCGATCACCTTGCCGCTCAATCCCGCACAGGCTCTTTGAAGCGCACAGACTGCCCCGGCGAAGTTGCTTTCGATCAGTTTGTTGGTATTGCCGGTAAAGTAGCCCATGAGCGGGCCGGCCCCGGAAAACTCGCGAAAGGTAATCCACGCGTCCGCTGTCGGGGGCGTGATCGGTACCCGCAGCACGTAGTCCAGGAGCAGGCTGCCCACAGCCGGTGTGGGGGGCTTGCCGAGCGCGTCCATGATACCTCCGGTCGACACCCGGTGAACGTTTCCGAAGAAAGGTATCAATAAGGCATTACCGTATAGATTGGCTCCCAGGCTACCCGCCCGAGCCGCAAGATCAAGTCCGGCCAGGCGACTGAGGCGCTGCGCCATGGCGGTTTCAAAATAGAACCGGTTTGATTCAGGTCTCATTGGCTTCAGTTGGGGCGGGGCTTCCGTTGCCACAGGCATCGGCGTCGCCGGCCCGGCGTGCCCGGATCTGTTGCCTCAAGGTTTCGTATTCATCCTCCAAGGCCAGCAGGTCGATCATCACCGGCGGTTTGACCGAGTGGGCGGGAAGGCGCGCCTCGGTCTCCTTGATGGCTGCTTCCAGTTCCTTGAGCCGGTTTTCCATTTGAGCCAGCGATTTCATGGTGTCTCCTCAACGTGATCAAGTTGGACACGCACGTCAATAACCAATTCCTGCCGCCATGGCATGGTCCGCATGGGTGCAATGACAAGGGGTCACCGCGTAGACCATGTTGCATGCGGGACAGGCCGAAACCATGGTTTCCATTTCAAAGGTGCCGTTGCAGTGGCTGCAAACAATCTCCAGCGCTGCGGGCACCGGAGACCGATCAAATCCCATCATGCGGACCTTGTCCGCCACCTGTTTGCCGTTGTCGAAACATCCGCCGCATCCGTCGTGCATCGGTTTACCTCTTTTTCCGGGGTTGTCGATGAGGCGAGGGCACCACGCCCTTCGCCAGGATAAACCATAACCGGAAGTTTTGCCCGCATGCATTGACCCAGGTCAAAACGGTCGAACCATGATAATGGCAGGGCAGCCGGCAGCATGGCCATTGCCGATTGACATTTCCGGCAGATCGGCCATACTGCACCGCAAGCCCATGTAGATATAAGTTATACTCAAGAAATACGGACCGAGCATCCATGAACGATAGCGACATCCCCGAGCACTTTCATCGGCAGGGCCAGATGCTGGCCAATCGGGTGAAAAAACGATTCAAGCACCTGCGCAATCGCTTCAGCCGGCAGAGTATCGAGGTCTTCAGACTGTATGACTGGGACATCCCGGAAATTCGTGCCGTGGTGGACTGGTACGGCGGGCACCTGGTGATCGGAGAGTATATGCGGCGCCAGTCGGTACCCGAATGGCTTCCCCTGATGGGCCGGGCAGTGGCCGGCGCCCTGGACGTTCCGGCGGAAAAGGTTCACCTGAAACAGCGATGGGCCGGCCGCCAGGATGGCCGGCGCTACGAACGTCTCGACCACACCGACCGGAAAATCGTTCTTTCCGAACGGGATCTGAAATTTTTAGTCAATCCCAACGATTATGTCGACACGGGCCTGTTCGCCGACCACCGGGATACCCGGCAGATGATCCGGGAACTGGCCGACGGCAAGGATTTTCTCAACCTTTACTGCTACACGGCATCCTTTTCCTGTTATGCCGCCAAGGGCGGGGCGCGCTCGACCGTCTCGGTGGACCGCTCGGACAGTGCGATCCAATGGGCCCGTGAGAACTTTGTCCTCAATGCCATGGATTTGACGACCCACCGGCTGGTCCAGGCCCACGCCTTCGACTTCCTGAAAAAAGCCGCCCGGGAAAAGCAGCGCTTCGACCTGGCCGTCGTGGATCCGCCCTCCTACTCGACCACCAAGACCCGCAACGTGGCCTTCGACATCGCCAGGGACCATCCCCGGCTTTTAAAAGCGGTGGTCGGCCTGCTTCGACCGGGTGCCACGCTCTTCTTCTCCACCAATCACCAGAGCTTCGAGCCCCGCATGGACGGACTGGCGGTTGCCGATGTGAAGGAGATCACAGCCGGCACCATCCCCGAAGACTATATGAGCAAACGTAAGACCATCCACCGCTGCTGGCGTATCACCGTATAGTCATGTTACCAGAGGGATAAACCCTCGTTTCGGGTCCCGTGGATGAAGCGAAAACCGAAACGAGAGGATCGTTTCCTTACTGCCAGTCAAGCAAACCGGAATCGGTGATATCGTTGGCAGGGTCGGTTTCGACGAGTTTGTAATTCGCCGTTCTCCATTCAAATCGTCGCTGTCGTCATCAGAATTGCCCTTTCAGGGTTACCCCCACAAACGGCGCCGTGTCATAGTCGGTCTCCCCCAGTTCGTTACCATTTTCATCTTCGATGGTGATGCTGCCGCCCACCACCGCCCCGCCATTGATGTCCAAGCGGTAGTGCTCGCCCAGCCGCCAGCCCACCCGCAGGAAGGGCGCCCAGAAATCCACTTCGCCGATTCCGTCGGCCACCGCGCTGGAGTCGTCCAGGCGGAATCGGTAAGATCGATAGGCTCCGCCCACGCCCATTTCCCAACTGTCATCCGGTGCGTAAACCAGTTCCAGCCCGGCCGGACCCACCGGTCCAGCCCGGAAGGGATTGGCCAGCCGCAGGCGATCGTTGATCTTCCAATCGATGACCACAAAAGGAAAGACGTCAGATTGATCCAGGCGCTCGAAAATGCCGGTACCCAGGCCCAGCATCAGATTCGGTCCGAAGGCGTAGGCCGCTGACAGAACCGCTCCGTATGACAGGGATTCACTGGTTTCGGCACCGGACGCCCCGGCAGCATCGATGGAGGGGATAATCCCGAAGCGCCACTTGCCTCCGGTGCTGTAAAAAACGGGAAGGCTGATGCCCGGCCTGAAAATTTCATCCCACGGGTCGACGCCGGACAGGCCGGGGACGTCGGAAAAATTCCAACGTTCATAGTCGAAGCTCAGTCCGAGGCCTACCGTCCAGTGCCGGTCGACAAACCGGGCAATGTCGAACCGCAGGAAATGGCGCTGGACATCGAAACTGCCGCCGCTGTCCAGATCGGTTTCAAACTGGTAGATGGGGCTGTAGGAAAACCGGTAGCCAATCTTGGCGCGTTCCTTTTCCCCTGAATCGGTCGATTGCGCATCGGCGGGGCCAGGCACTGCCATTGTAGCAAAGGATAGCCACAGTGCCAACATGGCCGGGATCAGCCGGGGTCCAGTCATACGTACCTCCTTGACAGGTGAATAGTGATTTCGGGTGGCAGGACCAAAGATGTCTCTTCTTACACCGGCACCTCTACCTGCGTCGAGGACTTTTATTCTCCCGGGAACGCAGAACCGGGTCGCAAGAGGATATTTTTAGGATGGCAAGAGTCAAAATCGGTATCGAATCCCCACGCAAACGGTATTCGAACCGCCGTCGCCGGCAACGGTGCCGAATTCGTCAGACCGGTGGTGCAACCGCAGCAGTGCTTCCCAAGCCGCGGCCGGCGGACGGAGGGTCAACTCACCGTACCAGTAAATCAGCCACCGGCTGCTGGAGACACTGGTTTCGATTTCAATCGGCGGGATCTCGGTGGCGCAGGACGGGCCGATTTGCCATGCGAAGCTGGTGGTCACATCTCGGTTCCAGGGAAACCGGTGCCAGCGGAACCCGATGATCGGCAGATTGAACTCTCAATCATCCTGGTCCCCGAAGTATTAGCCCACCTGCGCCTCCAGTTCGCAGGACAGCTTGTCGTCGAAAAAGCGGGCAATGGTCCACGAACCTGCCGCCACGACCATCGTGGCATCCGAAAAATCGGCGCCGGGAAGGATCGCCCGTTCCCATTTTTCTGTGGTCAACCGGCCGGCATAGATGGCCAGGGCGTAATCCCGGGCCAGGGCAATGGCCGGGATAACTACCAAAAAGAACATCAGCTTGGCGATGTGTGAGCCCTTTTTAATTCCTTCGAGCATTCGCCATGATTAGCATCTTCGTGGCGGTCGATCAAGTTGGCCGGACTGATCGAGGCATAGGTGCCCCTATTCATAAATACGGTGTCATTCGATTGCCGATACATCTCGGAGCACGGCGTTGCTCGGCGCGCCAATAGCGTTGCTATTGGGACTTCTCGCGCCTTGTGCGTCGGGCGTCTCGGCAATCTCGGTGAGTCACCGTATTTCCGAACAGGGGCACTAAGCGCACTAGGGATGTGCATTAATAGCTTTTGGTCTTTGGTAATGTTTATTTCATCAACCGGGTCGCGGGATTGCTTTTTACCCATGTGGACCACTGCGTGTCATTCGATTTCAACTGGGGCAGCCGTCTTTGGAAGAACACGCCCTGGATCCCCAGCAATCCATTATTTTCCGGAAACCAGAGTGTGCCGGTCTCTTTGTCGTAAAGCACGAAGGTCCTTTTGTAGGTCCACCCCGAAGGTGCGATGGTGAGCTTTTTACCGTCAATTTCGCGGCTGTACACAGCCGCCAGATCGACAAGCGGTCAGTAGCCGGCGACGATGGCTTCCGATCCAAGAAAGGTGTTGGCCGTTTCATGGTGGCGCAATTTGTTGACCGAATAGGCATGCGCGTCACCATTCCCGGCCACCCCGATAACGCGCATCCTCGAGCCATTCTGCGTTGAACTGGGCTGCCAATGGTTATCATCCAATGGATTGAAGGCGTGTCGACCGATGCCGAATTCAAAATGGGCCGGGTCGAATCCAATCGATACGGCCTGCGTAATGTCCCAGCGTTCACCGGTACGGTCCACCAGGTATGTCTGTCCACCTTCTTTCAAGACGGCAGCCGCTGCATGTGGGGTTAGAAAAGTCAATATCAGGCAGGCACCCCACAGGGCTTTAAATATCCTCATCCGTGTAATCTTCATGGTTCCCTCCCCGGCTGATTGGGTTGTAATGCTTGTTACACGTTTAGTCTGAAGAGGGATGTGTTCCTTACAGAAATAATCGATGCCGGTGGCTGAACGAGCAGGCAGGATAGGGGCGATAGGCCCGATGGTCAACGCCTTGGGAAAAACATGTGGGTCAAGAATGAAACCATTGTCGGTATGCTGGATCTGCTTGGCCTGACCATCGATTGCGATACTCAACACAACTCTTCATTTGTCACGACCCATACTTGAATTGACAAAACTGGAATATGAGCCAAAACTCCGCTGGACATTATGTTATCACAGTTTTTCAGAGACCCCTTTCACCGTTGATGTGAGATAGCGCATGTTTCGGGCCAGAACCACCCACCCCAATATATTGTATAGGCTATAAATCAGAATAGTACAGCGCATCATCGCTTACTCTGGCTGATCGACCAGGCCCAGCTGATTAACACCCCAGATGTGCATCATTTCAAGAATCGGGTACGCACTGTTGCCCAGACCGGTCAGTGTGTATTCCACACGGGGAGGTACTTCCGGGTAAACGGTCCTGAACAGCAAACCGTCCCGCTCCAGTTCTTTGAGTTGCTGGGTCAGCATCTTCTGACTAACGCCGGGAACGATCCGTTCCAGCTCTTTGTACCGCTTGGTTCCATCATGAAGGTGCCACAGCATAAGGCATTTCCACTTACCGCTAAGTACATCCATTGAGACTTCCACCGGGCAGCGATATTTCCGACCATTCCATTCGATCACTTCAATCCCTCCTTCAAAAAAAATATCTTGGAAACCTTCGCCAACCGGCAATTCGAACCAATTGGTTCGTGTCGAACAAAAAAGTGCCTTCTTGTGCATCATTTTCAATGAGTTATATTGACACTGTAGCCAGGTACGAAACCAAAAAACAAACTATTTCACACAGGAGCCAAACAATGACATACCCGAGAACTTTTTCACATATAGGAATATCCGTCACGAACCTTGAGCAGGCTGTGGATTTTTACACCAACGTCCTTGGATGGTACGTGATCATGCCGCCAACAGAAATCGTTGCCGACGATTCAGCCATAGGCGTCATGTGCAACGACGTCTTTGGCGAAGGGTGGGGCAGTTTTCGTATCGCTCACTTGTCCACGGGAGACAAGATCGGTGTTGAAATTTTCGAATTTCGAAATGCCGAGCAACGGAAAAACAACTTTGAATACTGGAAAACCGGCGTCTTTCACTTTTGTGTACAAGACCCGGATGTTGAAGGCTTGGCGGCAAAGATCGTGGAGAACGGTGGCAAGCAGCGAATGCCTGTGCGCGAATACTACCCGGGCGAAAAGCCATACCGAATGGTGTATTGTGAAGACCCCTTCGGAAACCTCATCGAAATCTACTCTCACAGCTACGAGCTGACCTACTCCGCAGGGGCATATCAAGAATAACTTTGGGATACATCGAGACAAGGCCCGGACTTTCGTTCGGGCCTTTCTCTGTTTGACCGCAGACTGCTACGAATAGTCCTTTGCAAACGCAGTCTGAATTCGATGGAAGAATGCTTGCCAATAAGCTCTGTAATCATGGCCAACCATGCAGAGAAGAATAAGGAAGATATTCTTGATTCAAAAAAATACTGTGAACCCCACATATTGTGGCTCGTACAAGATCTGATTATGTAAAGATAGATCATCATTTATTCAGTTATTTCTTTAACTGGGCATTTAGTACCATACATAAGGTTTGAAAGGCCTGCCCCTTGCGACGTGAGTTAAGCTGTGCGACCCATTAAGGGGCGGCCGGTTTTCTGTTGTCAAAATTCTTGAAATTCAGGAAAATCGGCATCCGATTGCGCGATTGACATATAATCAATTATCGGTCATGCTTTTTTCGTTTGGAGAGGCTTGAATGTTCGGTTTTTGACACCATTCATATTTAGATTTTTTTTCACTAAAACATACAAGCTGAATTCTCCCTGTTTTCTTTTGGAAAAGGGAATTCTTATCACCAATGGTGCAGCCGGTGTCCTGGTGTGAGCATCTTTGGTTTCTGTATGAAGAGGCAACGGAAATGACGATTATCAATCATATTTGTGAAACCAGAACCGTCTCGTGTGTCGGATTCGTTGTGCGGTTGCTGTTGCTAAGTTTTATCTGGTCCCTCCTTGTTCCCGTGCCGAGTTACTCTGAAGAGACGCGTTTACTGAACCTCAGTTTTCGTGCGCGCATCTCCGGAGCAACTACGCTGGGTGAACAGCAGCCTGAGGAGTTTGAAGAGTACGACCTGGCAGCGAACTTTGGGTTGCCGTGGCTGCGCTATCCCCGTTCAGGCTGGGGAGTCAGTACACGGTTGATGACGAGCGTGGGGATTTTGCGGGGCGGAGGAGAAAGCGGCCTGGTCGTTTCTATCATCCCCGGAGTCGCCTTGGGGAGTGAAGACGGACGGTTTTCCTTTGACATAGGAGCGGGCGGAGCGCTGCTCAGCAGGTATCGCTTCGGGACGCAGGACTACGGCGGACCTTTCCAGTTTGCCTTGACCGTCGGCGCCGGCTTTCCGCTTTATAAACGGTTGGGGTTGGGCTACCGGTTTCTGCACTATTCCGATGCCGGAGTAAACGGTTCTGATACGATCGGGGCGGATTTTCACATGATTGAGTTTAGCTATTGGTTCTGAAAAACACCTATATTCCTGAAACGTGAAGCGCAAACCACGGCCGCTGCCCATGCCCCGCCTGTCCATACGCCCCCCTTGTTTGACGATTCTCACGGGCCGAGTGCGGATGATTAACTTGTCGATCCGAAATACCCGGTGGCGTCCTGTTTTTGACGCCCCATATAAGGCCGATCATGTTGCAATTACATTTTGTAATTTTTGTTTGATTAAGGTTTGAAGTACTTGAGTACGGACTTATGGGCGTAAGTTTCACCGGGTTCCAGGTATATGCTGGCTGGTTGTTTGTCACGACGAAAAACGATCCGCCGCTTTTCATTCCTGTGTCACAAGCGCGCGTTTTGAATGCATACATGGCCCAGGCGCAGCGACTGATGGCGCAGGCCGATGCGGGAAATGTGTGGCTCTCAGGATCCTTGGCAACCTACAACAGCGATGAAATGAAAAAATGCGCCGGCAAGCCATCGAACAGGCGGGAGCCAACGAAAAAGATCCCAAGAAAGCGGCGGAAAAATGGGCCAAGGCCGAACGCGACAACGCGGAGCAGGAGCGTCATTTGCGTGAGGGGGCGATGGCCTCAGCCTCATCGAACCCCATGTATGCTGCGGCAATGAAAGCCCATGACCAATAGATGCACCGCTTAACAGGCATGAGCGAAGCTGAACGCAACGCACCCGCCCATATGCGCGTCGACCCCGAGGCCCTGTTGCTTGAGGATTTGGCTGCGCAGAGCGATCCCGCCACCGCGGCTTTAATGCAGTACAGCCCGGAACTTGTAAATAAAAAGCTCGGTCCGGAAATCCCCCATCTTTTGATATTGCCGATTGGCACATCTCAATAATGCGCTAAGTTATTCTGGCCTATGATTGAATTGACAAAATTGGAATAAGAGTCGGGACGACTCTTGACATTATGCTATCATATACTTTCAAAAGCTCTCTGTTTTGTTGATGTATTGGAGGAACCTGCAGCATTTGAACTCATTTTTTTTGATGCATCTAAAAAAGTCAGGTGGAGTGAATTGGAACACAGCTAACTCGGTTTTTCGGGGCGGTGATACCACATTTGGTAGCAGGCATCTCGGTTCCGAAGGGGGTTGAAATGTAGCAGCAATCCAAATGTCATAATCAGAATCTCCCATGTACTATACCAAACCAATTTTCTGCTGCTTGAGATAATGGGTTCTTCCAGAATAACAAAACTTTTTCCTTTCTTTTGGCCCCAGCGCCGCAAAGCCCGAGAGAAATGGATCTCTTCAGATGCATAATAGCGTTCATCAAACCCACCGGTTTCTATAAATGCCTCATGAGTACAAAAAACATATGCTCCGCAGGCCCACTTGAAGGTTCTTGATAATAATAACCAAACTATAAGCGCGAATTTGGCTAAAAATGGCAAATGTCCGTCAAATTTCGCGATTGTGCCTCCTCCGCAACAATCTCCGGATCCGATGGCCGTCAAGGTCTTTTTTAAGAGAACCGGAGATATTGTTGTATCGCTGTCAACAAAGATGAGAAATCTGCCGAGAGCTTCCTTTGCGCCTGCATTACGTGCTCGAGAAATCTGTCTGTGTTTTTCAAAGACAACCCGCGCACCATATGCTTCGGCAATGGCAGCAGTGCGGTCAGTAGAGTTATTGTTGGTAACAATAATCTCACCGCGAAATTCGCCAATAGCATTCATCGCGTTCTTCAGGCTTGCCAATGTTTTGGGTAGATACGCTTCCTCATTATATGCTGGAATAATAAAGGAAAAATCCAACTTTATATTTTCGTTCATCTATATTTCCAACGCTGAGATAAACCGCGCATGCTGTTTGTGCGTCCGATGAAGGGGCATAGCCCCGTCATCTAATTGATGGTCTTGTTAGAAACCGGTACTTTCGGATGCCGCGCGAGCAATAGCCTCTCCTAATATCTTGTGTTGATTTTCATCTAAATGGATGCCGTCTACAACACTTGCCTTTGTGACTTTCCCGGAATCAAAGAAAAGTACAGAAAACGCTGAGGCAACCTTTTCAAGCTCCGTAGCCAAGCCGATACACCGCTTTTCAGAATCCTTAAACTTGTTTGCAATAACACCCTTTGGCTCAATGATTGTTGGCGGTGCGACAACCATGATTTCTGGTGTTGGCATTCCAGGTTCTATCGGTGCCTCGCGAACTATTTTTATGAGTTTAGCCATGCCCTGCGCTGATAACCATGCATCATGGTTATGTGTACACTGAAAATCGTTTGTGCCAAGCATTAAGATGACCAATTTTAAGGGTGAATGCATTTCAATGACTTGTGCAAGCCCCTTGGCACCATCACGACCATCTTTAAATGGGTCGGGCCATACTGTTCTTCTACCATTGAGGCAATTCTCGATCACCTTAACGCTATACCCCATTTCCGTTAGGGCATTTTCAAATACGCCTGGCCAGCGTTTGTCAAATGGCAGCCGTCTTCTCGTATTTGGAATTATTCCCCAAGTTAGGCTATCTGAATAAACAAGAATCTGATCCATAGGTTTTACCGGGGCCTTCTATCATTGAGATTTAACAGACGTATCGTTAATGCCAAAATGGCATATTTAACACATGTCTTGCTAACACCCCATTTAAGGATAAAAAATAACCAATTTCAACCTGCTCTCTAATTTGGGGGCAGTCTAATTCAGATAACCATGATTACCAACAGATTGGATTATATCCGTCTTGTCAAATTACTGATAACATCCTTTTTTTGCGTATCTTCAACCGCGTCGCTGATGTGTGAAGGTTGTTGTGATGCACTCCAAAAACCCTTGCAGCAGCGGCCAGTTTCCCTTTCTTGCTTTCCAAAATATGATCAACCGCGATAGTGAGATAGTGAGCGCATTTGCCGCCACTTGTCGGAGCGAAGCTGAGATACCGGGCACCGATGCAGCGGGGTTGGCAAGTGAACGGGAAATCGATATCATCTTTACGGTGCTGTGCAGCACTGCCGCTTTCGGCGGAACATTCCTCACGGCTTAGCCGCGGGGAGGGTTCAATTCTTTTAGTTGGTGGCGAACCGACCTGGTCGGTTAGTAAACTTTTGGGCGCATTCAAAAGAACAGAAATAATAATTTTTGCTGCAGATGCATTCCCATGCGCTTCAGTCAATGCCGTATAACCTGATAAATCTGCGACTAAGATAACAATGTCTTTTTCTTTGGAACCAGTCATATACAAAACCTCGACGATGCGTTTCAATCGATAATATTCATATTTCCTTCAGCTAAAGAAAAAGCTGATAACGACCATGCTGACGAGTTTATTGGTATCCATACTATTTAGAAGTCTTGCGAAGCTCCAGACGGGTTGCCAAATTGTGAAGGTTGCTGCGATGCATGCCCAACTCCCTCGCAGCAGCGGCCCAGTTCCCCTTTTTAGCGTCTAAAACACGTTGAATCACCTGTCTTTGAAAATTTTTTGTGGCTTCACGGAGTGTGTGTCCGGATGGCAATGGCGGGGGCGACGACTGGTACTCAAGCCGCGCAGGCGTTTGGGTCGATGACAGATCGTCACCCAGGTGCATTGGGTTGACGATCACCGGCTCCCCCGGAGAGGCATCCGCCGAGGCCTTGAGAATCGATCTCGATAATATGTTTTCCAATTCTCTCACGTTACCCGGCCAGGAATAACCCTTTAATATCTCCATGGCTTCCGTACAGATCCGAACCGGCCCGAGCCCCAGGCGCCGCTGCATGCGCTCGCTGAAAAATCCGGCCAGCAGCGGAATGTCCGTGCGTCGTTCCCTCAATGCAGGCACCCTGAGCGGATAGACGTTCAGGCGATGGAAGAGATCCTCCCTGAAGTTGCCTTTTTCGACCTCTCTTTCGAGGTTTCGGTTCGTTGCCGTCAGCAGGCGCACATTTACCTGGATCGGTTTTTCCGACCCGACGCGTTGGATTTCTCCTTCCTGGATGGCCCGCAGCAGTTTGGCTTGAATGGAAAGGGGAAGTTCACCGATTTCATCCAGAAACAGGGTGCCTTTATCGGCCACCTCGAACTTGCCGGCCCGATCCTTGACTGCACCCGTAAACGCCCCTCTTGTATGGCCAAAAAGTTCTGAGTCTGCGAGCGTTTCAGGCATGGCGGCACAGTTCAGATAAAGCATCGGGCCGTCTTTGCGATTGGATTCCGCATGGATCGCCCGGACAACCAGCTCTTTGCCGACGCCGGTTTCACCCTGGACCAGAACGGTAAAGTCCGAACGGGCGACAAGCTCGATCTCGCGGCGCAGTCTGACCATTGCCGGGCTGTTGCCGATGATCTGTTTATCTTTGCCGATCTGAACGTCTCTCATCAAATCAGTGGCAATCTGTCCATGCCGCCTGGCGCTTTGCTCCAAGGCTTCAATCAGGTTGACGGTTTGCATCTGGGCGCCGGCCAGGGCCCCCACCGCCTTTAAAAAACGGGGTTCGAGATGATCGAAGCTGTGGGGGTCTTTTGCATCGGCAGTTAACACACCAATCAGTTGATTCTCCACGCGTAATGGACATCCCAGACAGGCGTGAATGTGGTGAAACTCATCTGCATCCTCACGCAATAGACCGTCAAACGGATCTGGAAGTGTTGTGTCTGATGGAAAAAGTACCGGCCCATCTGAATTGCAAATGATGTCCAGCCGAGGGTGATCGCTTCGAACAAAAATACGGCCCATTGCATCCGCTTTAAGGCCAACAGCTGCAATCGGTACCAGCGTTTCTCCGTCAAGGCTGAGTAACGTTGAGGCATTGTAGGGAATCACGCGGCCGATGGCATGCAGCAACCGCTGGTAGCGATCCTTGGCATTCAGGGCTGCGGTCAAATCAATTGCCATCGACAATATAGTATCTAAATGGTCCATAGTTTTTATAACTACAACGTTGTTATGTATTTGAAAACATTTTTTTTGTTAACATAGTGATAACGAACCATATAACAATCTGAAAATTATATTAAAAATTTTTGGCATGGGTATTGCCATTGTTAGAAAACAAATGCGGCTTTTAAAGGAGGTCCGAAATGAAACCAATCGAAGACTTAAAAATGGAACACGAGGCAGTCAAAATTACACTGAGGATTTTGGACAGTATTTGCAAGCAGGCTGAAAAAACGGGCGAAATGGCCAGCCCTGAACATCTGGAACAATTGATCGAGTTTTTTACCACCTTCGTTGATCGATGCCATCACGGAAAAGAAGAAGAACTCCTGTTTCCGGCGTTGGAAGAAGTCGGCGTCAGCAGAGAAGGCGGGCCCATCGGTGTGATGCTCAAAGAACACCAGCAGGGTCGTGATCACGTCGCCAAAATGAAGGCAGCCCTGATGAGATATCGGGAAGGTGGCCGAGGGGCTGCAGGCGAATTAGTCCAGCATGCACGTGCATACATTGCCCTGTTGAATCAGCACATAGATAAAGAAAACAATGTGTTGTTTGTACTTGCAGACAAGCATCTCTCCGAAGACAAAAAGACGGAACTCTGGGAAGGCTTCGAGACCATAGAAACACAGAAAATCGGACCGGGCAGGCATGAAGCCTTCCATCAGATGATTGAGTCTCTGGAGAGCATTTACCTGTCGTGAAATCAGAACCGATCATCTCAATGAAATATAGGAGGTACTATTATGCAAGAGCAGCTATCTGAGACTGCCGTTCTCTCTCCATGGTGGCGCCGCAGTGTTGTATTGGTTTTCGTTGTCGGCATGATCGGTCTGATCTTCATGTCGGTGCAGGCATACCGCCATGCACCACCGATTCCGGAAAAGGTGGTCGATTCCGCAGGCGTCGTCGTCTTCGACCGGCAGGATATCGAAACGGGCCAGGAGGTATTTCTAAGATACGGCCTGATGCAGAACGGTTCGATCTGGGGCCACGGCTCCTACCTGGGACCGGATTTTTCGGCGCAGTACCTGCACGAACTCTCGCTGGATACCGGCCAGGCCATCGCCCGGCAGGAATTCGGCGTGGATTTGTCTGCACTGGATCAATCACAGCGGGCTCAGGTAGATGCCCGGGTAGCCATTCTTTTGAAGGAAAATCGTTACGATCCCGCATCGAAACAGTTGACCTTCATCGATGCGGAAAAAGATTCTTTCCAGAGGCAGCTTACGGTCTGGACCGATTATTTCAAACACCCGATATCGAATTCGGGTCTTCCCGACAACTATATCGATGACCCGGAGGAAATCCGCCAGCTGACGGCGTTCTTTGCCTGGACGGCCTGGGCCAGTGTCGCCAACCGACCGGACAAGTCCTATTCGTATACCAACAACTTCCCCTATGACCCGATGGTCGGCAATCTTCTGACCAGCGATGCGGTTCTCTGGAGTGCGTTGAGTGTGGCCATGCTGCTGGCCGGACTGGCCTGTGTGCTGGTCGTTTTCGGCAAGTTCGATTACCTGGGCTGGAAAGGCGGCCCCGAAGGCATCTATCCGCAAATGCTGGCCGGCGAAGCTACCGCGGGACAGAAGGCGACGATCAAGTATTTTGTGATCGTTGCGCTGCTTTTTTTAACGCAGGTCATGATCGGTGGCGCCCTGGCCCACTATCGCGCCGATCCTGGAAATTTCTACGGCATCGACCTGGCTCAGTATTTGCCGAGCAATATTTTGCGCACCTGGCACCTTCAGTTGGCCATCTTCTGGATCGCCACGGCCTATGTAGCCGGCGGTCTGTTGCTGGCCTCTTCAATAAGCCGGGAGGAACCGCGTGGGCATGCCGTGGGCGTGCACGTGCTCTTCTGGGCGCTGGTGGTACTGGTGGTCGGCAGCCTGTTGGGCGAACTGGCGGGTATCCATCAGCTGTTTGGCGCTTCTGGTCTGGTTTGGCCACCAGGGCTGGGAGTTCCTCGAACTGGGGCGCTTCTGGCAGATTATCCTGGTCGTCGGACTCAGCTTCTGGCTGGGTCTGCTCTACCGGGTGCTCGCACCGGCTTTGAAAGACCCGGAGCGCAGAGAGATTTCGCTGCTGTTTTTGGCGGGTGCGGCTTCGATTCCTTTTTTCTACCTGCCGGCCTTTTTTTTCGGCAGCACCTCCAATTTTACGGTGGTGGACATGTGGCGCTTCTGGATTATCCACCTGTGGGTGGAAGGCTTCTTTGAGCTTTTCGTAACCGTTCTGGTTGCGGTCACCTTCTACCAGCTGGGGGTGGTCAGGCGCATCAATGTGGTGCGGGTCATTTACATGGATGCCATCCTCTTTCTGGCGGGCGGCATCATCGGTACGGCCCATCACTGGTATTGGACCGGGCAGGCCAACTTTACCATGGCGCTGGCGGCCATGTTCTCGGCGCTCGAGGTGGTGCCGCTGACCCTGCTGACCCTGGATGCCTGGGATTTTGTCAAGTTGACCGGTACCGGGGACACCGCCGGCACGCCTAAAAAGAACATTCCCCACAAATGGGCCTTCTATTTTTTAATGGCCGTCGGGTTCTGGAATTTTGTGGGTGCCGGCATCTTCGGGTTCCTGATCAATATGCCGGTGGTCAGCTACTATGAGGCGGGCACCATCTTGACCCTGAACCACGGACACGCCGCCTTGCTGGGCGCATTCGGCATGCTGGCCATGGCGCTTCTGGTCCTGGGCCTGCGCCACGTGCTGACGGACGAACAGTGGGTGCTGCCGGAAAAGTTCGTCAAGCTCTCCTTCTGGGGCATGAACATCGGGCTGGCCCTGATGGTGATCACCAATCTGTTTCCGGAGGGCATCCTGCAGATCTGGGATGTGCTTGAAAATGGCTACTGGCATGCCCGCAGTCTTGAATTCATCGGCTCGGACCGGATCCGAATGCTGGAATGGGTCAGCATGCCGTCGCACTTGATCCTGATCGTCGTCGGCGTCGTTCCGATGGTGATTGCTTCGGGATTAACCTACTTAAAAGTATGGAAAAACTGATTTCAATGGTCCTCCGGGAACAGCATCGACCATGCG
>CAVONY010000029.1:0-131335 GCA_963697405.1 uncultured delta proteobacterium
GGTTGTCATACAATTGGATCAAATTGTAGCGTGCGCCATCGTACAAAAGATCCGACACCATCAGGATCCCGATCATCACCAGGACCAAATAGGCTTCGAAGGTGTTGTGCATGCGTTTGGGTTTTAAAACGGCACGACGATAAATGGCCACGACCACCATCAATAAAACGATGCCCTCCACGACATCTTTTATGGCGACATAAAGGTATCCGAACAGATAATCGCCACCTAAAAACGGAAGGTGGTAGCCTTCCTGAAATCCTTCTCCATACAGGGTCAGGCTGCGAATCAACAGGATACAGAACCCCCAGAAGATAAACGCATGCATCAAGCCCGAACTTCTCTCTTTTTCTCTTCCGACCAGGCGCTTTCTGGCCGATGGCCAGAACGGCCATGTTGATCAGTCGCTCCTTCAGGTGATTGGCTCTATCGGTGGGTTCAAGTGCCTTTAACAACCGTATTTTTCGAACCATCGACCGACCGAAAACGGTCAATCCGACAATCAGTAAAAGGGCCATCAATAGGGGATTCACAGTTGCCTCATCAACTCATGGTTAGCTGTTCTAAAGCCAATGCGTAGCGCTCGCTGCGGCAGTCGATTTCCGGTCTAATTTCTTAATTTTTTTATCTCTTCGCGCAGAATCGGCACCACCTCGAAGAGGTCGCCGACGATACCATAGTCAGCCACGTTGAAAATGGGTGCTTCGGGATCTTTATTAACCGCCAGAATCACTTGTGAGCCGCTCATACCCGCAAGATGCTGAATGGCGCCGGAGATCCCGATGGCCATATAAAGGGTCGGTGCGACAATCTTGCCGGTTTGCCCGACCTGCTTGTTGTGGGCCATGAAACCGCCGTCTACCATGGCGCGGGACGAACCAAAACCCGCTTTCAGATCGCCGGCCAACGCTTTTACCAGATCGACACCGGCTTGATCCTTGGCGCCCCGTCCCACAGAAATGACCACGTCGGCATCGGCAAGATCGATTTCACCGCTGGCATCCGACAGGAGCTCCCTGATCACAGCCTTTAAATCAGGGGCCGGAGCGGAAAGCCGGACGACGTTTTCGGTTCCTGTGATCGCTTCCGTCGCCTCGAAGGCACCGGCTCTGACCACCGCCACCAGTTGTCCGGTATTGATTTTCACCCGCTGCATGACTTTATTGGCAATGGCGGGTCTGACTATTTCGATTTGATCGCCGTCGAGCATCACGTCGGTAATTTCCGTCGCACAGGCGGCATCCAGTTGTGCGGCAACTCGTGGGGCGGCGGCTTTGCCGCTTTCGGAAAAACCGAACCAGATCAGATTGGCACCAAATTGTTTGGCGGCGTCGACGACACAGGCTGCGAATGGACCGGCTGAAAACAGCTCCAGCCCAGGATCATCGGCGATATATTGCGTATCGGATCCGGCATTGACCAGATCGGGAATTAAAGACGCCAGGTCGCTGCCAATCGCCACGACCGCGGTTTTGGCGCCGAGCGTTTTGGCTTTTGATAAAAGTTCGGCTGTGCTGCCTTTCAATACACCTTGTTTGATGTCTGCAATCACGAGTACGTTAGCCATGATAGTGTCTTCCTTGGTTGAATCCGGTTAGGGTCCGATATGATCGTGAACCATATATTTTAAATTGGTTATAACACCTTGGCTTCATTGGCCAGAAGAGCGACAACCCGGGCGGTGATGTCGGCAGCGTCGCCTTCAAATTTTTGCCCGGCCGTGCGCGTTTCCGATTTCATGAATTCAGCGATTTCCGATGTCGGCGCGGCGCCGCCGACGTCATCAACCGATGTGCCCAGGGCCGCCAGATCCATTACATCGATTTTCTTTTTCTTGGCCATCATGAGGCCGCGCATCTGAGGCAGCCGCGGTTCATTGATACTGTCGGTAACCGTGATCACGGCGGGCAAGGTCAGTTCGACAATTTCGGTTCCGGCGTCACCCAAACGGGAGACCTTAAGATGCTGGTCGTCGATGACCTCGATGGCGACCACATTGCTGACGCAAGGCAATCCCAGACGCTCCGCCAAGATGATTCCGGTTTGGCCATTATCCGTATCCTGGGCCTGCTTACCGGTGATAACCAGATCATAGCCGCCCTTTTCGAAAACCTTTTGCAACACGCTGGCATAGACAAACGAATCCACGCCGGCCAGCGCCGGATCATCGATTTGAATCCCGTTTTCAATCCCCATGGCGAAGCCTCTGCGGATGATTTTGGTATTGTCTTCACCACCGCCGATACTGACCAGGGTTGTTTCCGCCTGGTTATTTTCCTTAAGTTGAACAGCGGCTTCCACCGCATTTTCATCCCAGGCATTCATGACGTACTGCAGTCCGTCTTCAACAATCGCCCCGTTCTCCACCCTGATGGTCAGTTCCACATCGACTACCTTTTTAATGGTTGTGAGAATTTTCACCGTGTCCTCCTGACATTTTATGTTTCCTATATTCGGATTATTTATCTGGTGTCGCTTAAAAATGGTAAGGGTCCTGGCTCAACGGACCCGGCTTCTTCGGGAATATCAATCAGAAATCTTCCTGAGTCGGGGCGGCTGCGATCGAAAAACCACAATGTAACTATATTGTAGCTATTTTGTGATTATATGAAGAATTCTCAATGGGATGTCAAGTATTTTTTAAGCTGAAACAGTTGAACCGGTTCATCATGCAACGGTTTTCTGCATCGCGTGGTGGGCCAGGGGCGTTTGGGTGTGAAAAAAAGGTTCACATTCTGATGAATCTGATGTTTATTTCTTAAATAATAGGAAAAATATTTCACAATTTAGCTTCTTGTCGATATCTCCTTTAATCACTGATACATCTATCATTATGTAATAACTACTAAAATAACCTTTACATAAACCCCCCCTGGTTGGTCCGTTTCTTGAAGCACACATGTTAGATTGCCCGATCCGCAGGCCAACGGTGCTGCCAAAGACCCTAACCGGTGCACCGCAATGCATCGATTCTCCGTTGGCGGCTTTGCCTTGCAGCCAACCATGCCGGAACACCGCCGGCAAACTGAAAAAAACGATAGAACTACCCATGAAGCTACAAGCTATCATAACACTCCTTTTGATGATGGTCGCTCTGTGTCAATCACCGACCATGGCAGCGGCAGAAACAACCCACGCGGCCGTCGAGGATGATCTGCAGGCATGGCTGACACCGATTGCGCAGGATGGTGATGGAAAGCCAGACGCGGCAGGCGGCAACCCGCTGACTCCCGTGGCGCGATTCTACCGCATGGTCGACTATCAACCGGTCTGGGTGGATGCAAACGGGCTGGGATGGCAGGGTCAAATCCTCTGGAGGACCATTTTGGGATCCGCCAGCGACGGCCTCCGGCCGGACGACTATCTTTTCCCTGCGCTGGCGGGGCCGTGGAACGATTCGGCTTCATTCTCCGATGCGATGCGTCTTTCTTACCTGAAGCGATATGTTCAGATGGATGTGGCCCTGACCGGCGTGATGCTCACCTATGCAAACCATCTGCGGCAGGGCCGCATTGCGTCGGAAACACTGACCCGCCTGGGGTTTACCGATCAGCCAGCGCGGATCAGAGATCTGCCTGTCGAGCTGGCCGCGGCCGTGAAAGAAGATCGATTGAGTGCATTTCTTGAGGCATTGCGGCCCAGGCAAAAAGCCTATCGCCGCCTGAAATCCGCCTTGAAGCAATATGAACAAATACGGGAAACCGGAGGATGGCCGGCAATTGCACCGGGCCCCTCGCTGCAGTTGGGAGACCATGGCCCCCGCATGTCGGCACTGCGCAGCCGACTGAATCTGTCCGGCGACCTGACCGCCGACCTGCCGGTTGACGATCTCAGATATGACCAGGGGCTGGAAACGGCGGTCATGCGGTTTCAGGATCGTCATGGACTGGTTCCGGACGGCGTTGTCGGCCGGAAGACGCTGGCCGCCATGTCCGTACCCGTTGAAGAACGCATCCTTCAGCTGCAGCTCAACATGGAGCGATGGCGATGGTATCCGGACAGTTTCGGTAAGCGGTACCTGATGGTCAATATCCCCGATTTCACCTTGAACGTAATGGAAGGGGACTGGATGGTCAGGCGCATGCGCGCCATCGTGGGCAAGTCACGCCGAAAGACCCCTACCCTGTCCGGCCGGATGACCTACCTCGAATTGAATCCCTATTGGAATATCCCTCGAAAAATTGCGCGCAAAGATATCCTGCCCAAAGTCGTCAGCGACCCGGATTACCTGACCCGACAGGGCATCCGGGTATTTGACAGCTGGGATCATCAGGCCCCTGAACTGGATCCGACAGGCATCATCTGGGAGAACCTGTCATCGCGCTACTTTCCTTACCGTCTCAGGCAGGATCCATCGGATGTGAACGCACTGGGCCGCATCAAGTTCATGTTTCCCAACCCGCAAAGCGTCTATATCCACGACACTCCCGGCAAAGCCCTCTTCAACCGGCAGAAACGGATATTTTCATCTGGATGCGTTCGGGTGGAAACGCCTCTGGACCTGGCCCAATACCTGTTGGACGGCCAGGGCTGGGACCGCACGCGTCTGGAGGCCGCCATGATGAGCGGACGGCGGCAAACCGTGGTGCTTGACGACCCCATTCCGGTACACCTGGTTTATTTTACCGCCTGGGTGGATGCGGATGGCACGGTGAATTTCAGGGAGGATATTTACAGTCGGGATCGAGATCTGCTGGTCGCCCTCAATCATCGTCATTCCGAGATGATCGTCTGCAGCAACGATGCGATGAGAAACCATCTGATGGCGGTTTGTTCGCCATCGCCAACCGATCCCGACGCCATGGCAGATGCGTCGACGCGCATCGCCTCCGCCATCGCGTCGACCGGCGACGTGGCCGGCGACCCGATGACCGGGCTCTGATGACGCCACGTCCATCAATACATTGCACCGTGAGAGGGTGGCCGAGCCATGGCGTCAAGCCGCATTCCAACAGCGCACATAATGACCATCGCCCACCTTGACCATGTCGGCCGGTTCATGCTTGCAATCGTCACCGTAGTCGGGGCATTGATCGCCAAAGGCACACCCATCGGGCAGCACCGCTCGCTGTAATTCAGCACCCACCTGGGGTGACCACCCAACCTCTGTGGTTTCGGGAACGGCAGCCAACAAGTTGAGGGTATAGGGATGGCAGGGATGATCGAAAAGCGCCATTGCCGGTGCCGATTCCACAATGCGGCCACGATACATCACACAGACGTGGTCGCAGATGTAACTGACCACGTTGAGGTCATGGGAAATGAAGAGGTAGCTTAACCCCAGCTCTTCCTGAAGATCTTTGAGCAGGTTAATGATCTGGGCTTGGATGGAGACATCCAGCGCCGAGATGGGTTCATCGCAAAGGATCAGTTGGGGAGAGACGCTCAGCGCGCGGGCAATGCCTACCCGTTGGCGCTGGCCGCCGCTGAATTCATGGGGGTAGCGACCGGCACTGGCCGCCGGCATGCCCACCATATCCAGCAGCTGTTGAATCCGTTTTCGCTGGTCGGATTTGTTCTTGATGCCTGCCATGCGAACACCATCGGATATGGATTGGGCCACCGTCATGCGTGGATTGAGAGAACTATACGGATCCTGGAAGATCATTTGAATCTGTTTGCGCAGGGGTTTGAACGCACGCTCGGTCAACGCGGTGATCTCCTGGCCGCCGAACTCAACGCTGCCCCCGTCTGGATCCAACAGCCTCAGAATCAGGCGCGCCACCGTGGATTTACCGCAACCGCTTTCGCCCACCAGGCCCAGCGTCTGGCGGGGTTGAATGTCAAGGTCCACCCCATCCACGGCCCGCACATAGCTGTCCACCCGCTGGAGAAGACCCCGGCGCACCGGAAAGTACTTTTTTAATCCCTCAACGCGAAGCAGGGGTTTGGCTGATACGGTCATAGGTGCGCCTCCTCGGCCCGGTCTTGGGTGGCAAAAAGGATTGGGCAGCGCGCTTGGTGCCCCCTGCCATAGTCGCAAAGCGCGGGAAACGTGTTTTCGCAGGATGGCTGACGGTATTCACAACGCGGATGGAACGGGCAGCCGTTGGGCCGGTATGCCGGATGGGGGACACTGCCCGGAATGTTATAGAGGCGCATGCCCCGTTTCTTTTTGGTGGGCAGTGCATCCAGAAGCGCTATGGTGTAAGGGTGCCTGGCTTTTCTAAATATCATGTCGGTGGTGCCTTGTTCCACCACCACGCCGGCATACATCACGTAGACCCGATCGGCAATGGCTGCCACCACGCCCAGGTCGTGGGTGATGTATTGGATGGCCATGTTTTTTTCCTGTTTCAGTTTTTTCAGCAAACTCAGAATCTGGGCTTGTACGGTGACGTCCAGGGCGGTGGTGGGTTCATCGGCGATAATCAGGTCCGGCTCACAGGCCAGCGCCATGGCGATCATCACCCGCTGGCGCTGCCCGCCGCTGAGCTGGTGGGGATAGTCGCCCGCACGCTGTTGCGGGTCGACAATGCCCACATCGTCCAACAGCTGGATCGTACGGCGGCGAACCTCCGCCGTCGACACCCGTTCATGGACCAACACCGTCTCGCCGATCTGATCACCGACGGTAAACACCGGGTTCAGGGAGGTCATGGGCTCTTGAAAAACCATGGCGATGCGTTTGCCCCGCAGGGCGCGCAATTCATCCTGCTTCATATCCAGAAGGGATTGGCCGTCAAAAGTGATTCGGCCGCCGGCGATTGATGCAGGAGGCTGCTTGAGCAATCCCAGTATGGCCAGAGCTGTCACCGTCTTTCCGCAGCCCGACTCCCCCACGATGCAGACCGTCTCTCGGCGGCGGACTTTAAAATCCACGCCATCCACCGCCCGGGCCACGGGCCCGTCGCCAATAAAATGGACCTGCAGGTTTTCCACGGAAAGTAATATGTCGTTCGATTCAGGCATAATGGGTTCTGGGTTCTGGGTTCTGGGTTCTGGGTTCTGGGTTCTGGGTTCCGGGTTCCGGGTTCCGGGGAACGGGGAACGGGTGTATGGTTTGCGAAGTGGTTTTACAGCCCTCTCACAGGTTCAAGGTCAAGGCGGACGAGTAACCATCATTTCGTATCAGGTGGTGTCCAGAATGGGTAGATTTTGGTTCAGGCCAAGGCCTCAACGTTTTGGCAACCGCAGGCGTAGCAGCGCTGCGTCGAGGATTGCCAACATGTTGAGAACACCGGCCTGGGCCGAAAGATGCCCATCCTGGACGCCACCTAATTGCGTTCGCGAAGCTTGGGGTTCAATATATCCCGCATCCCTTCGCCGAAAAGGTTGAATGCCAGCACGACAATTAAAATCACCACGCCCGGGGCGAAGGTCAGCCAGGGGGCGTCAAAAATAAAGGCCTTGCCATCGGACAAAATGTTGCCCCATGTGGCGTGGGGGGGGGGTACGCCGAAACCCAAAAAACTCAGCCCCGCTTCGGTGAGCATGGCCGACGCAATGCCCAGGGTGGCCGAGACCAGAACCGGGGCAACGGCGTTGGGCATGATGTGGCGAAAGATGATGCGGGCATCGCTGATGCCCAGTGCCCTGGCAGCCGCCACAAAGTCCTGTTCTCTCAATGACAGGAATTCGGCGCGCACGAAACGGGTGGTCCCCATCCAACTGGTCAGACCAATAATGACCATGATGTTGTAGATGCTCGGCGGCAGCAGGGCCACCACCGTCAAAATCAAAAAGAACGAGGGAAAGCAGAGCATGATGTCCACGGCGCGCATGATCAGGGTGTCCACCTGCATGGTCGGCAGCACCATCCATTTCAGGTAGCCGGGCAACGTCGACACACTGCGGTCGTGTTGATTGGTACAGACCCATCCGGCGATGGCAGTGACCAACAGAACAGCGGCCGCCGTGAATAGCCGATGATAGCTCAGCACGATAGCCACGGCCAGCAGCAGCCCGAAGATAATATGCCCCGACCGGATATAGTTCCGCCCGTAGTATCCGGCAATTCCGCCCAGCAGGATGCCGATGCCCACGGCAATGCCGACGGCCACGAACCCCACCGTCAGCGAGACCCAGGCCCCCTGGAGCATGCGGGCAAACACATCCCGGCCCAGATCGTCCGTGCCCAACAGATAGACACCCAGGGCTGGAAGCGCTTCCGGTCGCAGGCTGTCTGCTTTGGGGGCAGACAGCGGCGGCCGCAGCTTTTCCTGCAGACGCACGCGAGCGGGGTCCAGAATGGGGTCCGTGCCGGAAGTTACCGCCAGCCCGGCCACGGCCACGGCAAAAAAAACCAGAAAAATAATCAGACCGCTGAGGGCCATTCGGTTTTGGCGCAGCAGATGCCATGTCTCGGCCCAGGGAGAGCGGGATGGCGGCATATAGGATTCGCCGGTCTCAATTCGGTCCACGGGGTTGGCTGCGGTCGGCATCAGAGTTTGATCCTTGGGTCCGCCACCATGTAGAGCACATCAGAGATCAAGGTGCCCACCAGTACCAGAACGGCGGTGATGAAGTTTACCGTTAATATGACCGGGTAGTCCCGGCCCAAAATCGCTTCGTAGGCCAACCGTCCCATGCCGGGCCAAGAGAAGATCGATTCGATGATCACCGACCCGCCGATGAGACCGGGCAGGATCAATCCGAACATGGTGACAAAGGGCAGCAGCGCATTTCGCAGGGCGTGCCGGTAGTAAACCGTTTCAGATGACAGTCCTTTGGCCCGGGCCGTGCGCACATAGTCCTGTCCGATTATTTCCAGCATCTGGCTGCGGACATACCGGGAGAGCACCGCCACACCACCGGTGGCTCCGAGAATGGAGGGCAGCACCAGATGCCAGGTGCGATCCATGATCTGAACAAAACGGGAGGCCGAGGTTACACCGAACGTCTCCATGCCGATCACCGGCACGTGCAGTTTGGTGACGGTCAGAATGATCAGGATATAGGCAAAAAAGAAACCCGGAATGGAGATGAGCAGATAGGCCAGAAAGGTGGCGGATTTATCGTAGACCCCATCCCGCATGATGGCCGATCGGATCCCCACGGGAAATGAAAAGGTCCAGGTTAAAATGGTACCCACAACAAACAGGGGCAGGCTGTTCAAAAAACGCTCCCATATCTTACCCAGAACCGGCAGATTGTCACGCCAGGAGACAATTCGGCCGGTGAGGAGATTTTTGTAAAAAAGCATGTACTGGACATGCAGGGGCTTGTCCAGATTGAACTCCGTTCGCATGCGCGCCACCATCTCCGGGGTAAACTTGGGATTCAGGGGGTCGATTTGACTCGGTTCACCAGGAGCCAGATGAATGATCAAAAAGGAGATCACCGAGACGAAAAAAAGGGTCACGACCTTTTGAATGATGCTTCTTCCCATAAATGCCAGCATGGGGTGCTCCCTATCCGTCGGCCGAAAATTCGGGTGGCCGGTTCAGTTTGATCCACTGGTTG
Organism: uncultured delta proteobacterium; assembly: GCA_963697405.1. Taxonomy (GTDB): domain Bacteria; phylum Desulfobacterota; class Desulfobacteria; order Desulfobacterales; family Desulfosarcinaceae; genus Desulfosarcina. The sequence continues at coordinate 9,406 of CAVONY010000029.1, forward strand.
AAATGAAAGCTGTAGCTGCCGGTTTTGGTGGGGACGATGGGTTGGTAAACGCGGCTGCCGTCGGCCTCGGTGACTGCTCTTACAATGCGTTTGTCCAACAACGCGGTCCAGCGGCTGATGTACAGAAAGGTGTAAGGCTGCTCTGCGGCGATGATTTCATGCAACCGGTGGCAATAGGCGACCTGGCGCTCATGATCATACTCCTGTCTGATCTTCAGGATCAAATCATCGGCCGCTGGGTTGGAAAACCCCACAAAATTGAGTTGAAAGGGGCCGCTCTGGCTGGAGTGCCAGATTTGAAACAGATCGGGATCGATGCCCATTGACCAGCCCAGTATCAAGGCGTCAAAGTCAAGCTGATTGACTCGTCTTTGAATAAACACCGACCACTCCAGCAGATCGGTCTCAACCTGAATGCCGATCTTTTTCCATGCATCCTGGGCAATGGCCAGAATGGCTTTTCGCAACGGGTTGCCGTTGTTGGTGATCAAGGTGAAGGCCAGGCGCTTGCCGTTTTTTTGTAAATAGCCGTCGTTCCCACGCATCCACCCGGCCTCTCCCAGAAGCCTGACCGCCCCTTCCGGATCATAGGGCAACGGTGCAATGTTGTGGTTATAATAATCGGTCTGCTTCACAAAAGGACCGGTTATGGATTCTCCCTGGCTGTAAAGCACGTAGTCGATGATTTCCTGGGTATCGATGGCCATGCCCAGCGCCCGCCGTACCCGGGGATCGGTGAACGGCTCCCGCCTTGAATTATAGCCGATGTACGAGTAACCGAAGGCGGTGCCCGAAAAATTTTGAAAGCGTTCATCTTTTCTGAACCGCGCCACCTGATGCGGCAGCACGTTGTAATCGTCAATCGTGCCGGCATAAAACTCCATCTCCTGGGTCAGGGGATCGGGGATAATGCGCATCACGTATTCCTGATAGTTGGGCGCGCCCTCCCAATAGGCTTCAAAGCGCTTCAGACGAACGTACTGGTCCGATTTCCATTCCTGAAATACAAATGGTCCGCAGCCGATGGGGTGGCGGTTGAATCGGCTCTGACGCATGCTGAAGTCTTCCGATTCCTGGCCACTTGCGGTCGCCTCCTGGACAAGCGCCTGGTCGCTGAGCAGGTGGGCGGGTAAAATACCCATGCCCCAGGTTGCAAAAGCCGGTGAATAGAGCCGTTTGTATACGATGCGCACCGTCAGTGGATCGACGACCGCCACCTGTTTCACCGGCTCGTAGTCGGGAATGCGGGGAGAGAGGTTCTTGGGGTTGAGTATGGCTTCATAGGTGAATTTTACATCCGCGGCCGTCACCTCATGTCCGTCGTGAAACTTGACACCCGGCCGGAGATAAAACTCGATGATGGGGTTGTGGGCGGTCGGGGGCAGCAACTCCCTTGCCTGGACGTTTAGCTGTGCAGCAGTCAGGCCGGGATCGGCGGCCACATAGACGGATGGGTCAAAGGTCTCAAAATAGCCCTCCCCCAAGATGTTGGCCAGGCGCTCAAAGAGCATCTGATCCACCCGATCGAGCACGATCCGGACCCGCTGTGGCGCCTTGGCCCGAAGGGTGATGGACTTGGTTTTTTCTCCCTCCCCGATCGAAACGGTGTGGGTAATTTCCTCCGGGGGCAGCAAATCAACGGTTTTGACGTGCTGCCATTCAGAGGTGCCAGGGTCTAAAGCGGTTCGAAGGTTGGAGACCAGAACCAAAGGATCGATGAGACCCCACCGGGCCGTGGCGGCATGGTCGTTGATGTAAAAAAAAGCATGCTCGTATATCTTCCAGCGATGGGCCACCCGGCCGCGAAACTGGAGGTTCTCATCCCGGTCGATGAGGCCCTCGAATACCAGTCCGTTGATCTGGCTGCTGGCGCTGTCGGCGGAAAGAATGGGGTTGAGCATGGCGGCATCACCGGATGAACTGGTGATAAAATGCACCAGTCGATCCGGATTGCCCCGGGTCTGCTCCTCATAGGTGGGCACCCAGAAATAAGAGAGCATCAGCAACAGAGAGACGATGGCCGGTGCGATGATGAGAAAGCGTCGTACGGTCATATGTGGCGGTTTACCTAACAGGCTGCTACTGGGGCCGCGATTGCCGGCCCGGATTAAAATTGACGGCTACGTAAAAAGTCCGATATCTGCGTTACGCTTCATCCCTCGTCACTGCGGCGTACAATCAGTACGCCTCATTCCTCGGGGTTCGCAAGCCTTGATCTCGGCCTTTTTACGTAGCCGTCTGAAATTCAACTTATTACGGGTTCATTAAAAATAACCGATGTCACCTGGGAAAATGGTTCAGCTCCGCGCATACCGGATGGAAGTTGCGTTAGATTAGGCAAAAGCCCCGTTGAAGTCAAGGAAAGACGCACGCGCGGCTGGGATGCCCTGAACCCTATGGCGCCTTGGTCTGCGGGCGCTTGCTCGACAGCGAAAGCCTTCGGGAATGTCGACCCGCCGCCATCGAGCCGACCGGCGAAATGACCGCAGCCCCGGCGTCGAGATTTCCGCGCACTTGACTTTGCATCAGGCCGGGTCTTATTTTTGAGGCCGGCTGTCGATCTGTCCATTTATACGCAGCCTGCAACCCTTGAGAAAGGATGTCGCCCCCATGACCGACCCAGGCTTTTCCACGCCGAGAACTGAAATCGACGACCGCATCGAGAAACTCCAGCGACGGCTGTTGCAGGAGGGTATCGACGGTGCGTTGATTGTGCAGAATACGGACCTGTTTTATTTCTCGGGGACCATCCAACAATCGCATCTCTACATACCCGCCCAGGGCCCACCGCTGCTGATGGTTCGCAAAAGCCTGCAGCGGGCCAGATCAGAGTCTCCCCTTTCAACCATCCTTTCGTTGAACAGCCCCAAACAGCTGATGGCCCTGATTCAGGAAAATGGCCTGGAGCCACCGGCCGTTATGGGCATGGAACTGGATGTACTGCCGACCAACCTCTTTTTTTCCTACAAGCGACTCTTTCCGGCAGTGGACATTCGGGATATCTCCATACCGATCCGCATGGTTCGGGCAGTCAAATCCGCTTACGAACTGAATCTGATTCGGCAGGCGGCAGCCTTTTCCGACCAGGTGGCGGAAACGGTGCCCAATCTGCTGCGCGAGGGGTTGACCGAAATCGAATTGGCCGGAATGGTTGAATCCCAGGCACGGCGACTGGGCCACCAGGGCATTGTGCGCATGCGCCTGTGGGGTTCGGAAATGTTCTATGGGCACCTCATGTCCGGTCCCGCGGCAGCGGTGCCCAGTTTCCTGGCTTCTCCCACCGGTGGCGCGTCCGTCAGTGCTGCCGTGGCCCAGGGACCCAGTTTCCGAAAATTAAGACGCCATGAACCGATTCTATTTGATTATGTATTTGCCTGGAATGGCTACATCAGCGACCACACCCGGATCTATGCCATCGGGCGCCCCCCGCAGGAATTGGTGGATGCCCATGCCCACATGCTGGACCTGCAGGAGCAGATCAAAGCCATGGCTACGCCCGGCACAATCGCCGGCGATCTTTACTCGGCAGCCATGGCAATTGCCGCCCGGAAAGGGGTTGATGCGAATTTCATGGGTGCCGGAGCCGATCGAGTACGCTTCATCGGTCACGGCGTAGGGCTGGAACTGGATGAATTTCCTTTTCTGGCCCATGGCCAGACGACTGAACTGGAGGAAGGCATGGTGATCGCACTGGAGCCGAAGCTGGTCTTTCCGGGCAAAGGGGTCGTCGGAATCGAGAACACCCATGTGGTCACCCGGAGCGGTCTCGACCAGTTGACCCGCGCACAGCAGCAGATCGTATCGGTTTAACTATGGACGGCTTTGTAAAAAACCCGATATCTGCGTTACGCTTCATCCCTCGTCACTGCGGCGTACCATAAGTACGCCTCATTCCTCGGGATGGAACATGAATGTTCGCCGTAAGGATTAATATCGATTTGCCGTTCGCTCGCTCAAGCTCGCTATCGCGGCCCGCAAGCCTTGATCTCGGGCTTTTTACAAAGCCGTCGGAAATCCGACTATTTCTTGACGGACACAAACAAACGCGTTCAATGGTTCGGAAAACGCAAAAAGGGAGCAGAATGCATTCTGCTCCCTTTTTGCGTATATGAAATGAAAAGATTAACGCTTGGAGAACTGAAACCGGGCCCGGGCACCCTTCTGGCCGTATTTCTTTCTCTCTTTTTCTCTCGGGTCCCGCTTGACATAACCGGCACGCTTCAGCGAAGGGCGCAAATCGGGATCGAAGAGGATCAGGGCCTTGGTGATGCCATGGCGCACCGCACCCGCCTGTCCGGAAATACCGCCCCCATGTACTTTGATATTGATGTCGAAGGCATCCAGGTTGTTGGTCAGGGCCAGCGGCTGCCGCAGGATGGTCCTGGCCGTGCCCACTGAAAAATACTCATCCGCAGGCCGATCGTTAACAGTAATGACACCCGTGCCTGGTTTGATCCATGTTCTAGCGATGGCACTCTTTCTTTTTCCGGTAGCGTAATTCGTTTTTTCTATTGCCATGAAATTCCCCAGTAATCGACGTTATGCTATGGTTTCCCCTGCACCTATTGGATACTCATCGTTTCCGGCTGCTGGGCCTCATGGGGATGCTGATCCCCGGCGTAAACCTTGAGCTTCTTAAAGATCCTGCGACCCAAACTGTTTTTGGGCAGCATGCCTTTGACTGCGAAACGGATCACATCTTCAGGTCTTTTCTCAATCAGTTTTTTGGCGGTAATGGTCTTCAATCCGCCGATGTAGCCGCTGTGGCGATAGTAGTTCTTCTGGTCCATTTTTCTGCCGGTCAGGACGATCTTTTCGGCATTGATCACCACCACCGAGTCACCCAGGTCCGCATGGGGGGTATAGAGCGGATTGTTTTTGCCGCGCAGTGCGGCGGCAACCTGGGAGGCCAGCCGGCCAAGGATGGCACCCTCGGCATTAACCACCCACCATTTGTTCTGATTATCAGAGTCTTTCGCACTGTAGGTATATTTTTTCACCGTTTTTGCTCCTGTCGTTTCTTAGAAACAGGGTTTATTAATAGATAATCACAAACGTGTCAAGAAAAAAGTATGGCCCTGGTAAGGTCTAAAAGCAACGATTTTTATTGGCCGGGGCATCTATTGTTTTGCTGGCGTCCAATAACTTTGTAGACATAACACGGACATCGTGTCCATCCAGAAATGGTAGATTTTGGTTCAGGTCAAGGCCGCAGCGAGATAGAAACCGCAGGCGTAGCTGCGCTACGTCGAGGATTTCTGTGGAGCGAGAACGCAGGCCTGGACCAAAAGATGCCGTTTCTGGACGGGCACTATTATTTTTTCCCCTGAACCGGCCCCTTGCAGGTCACCCGTGCATCCAGTCGGCCGCCGGCCTCTACCACCAGGTCCCCGCAAAGAATCTCACCGGAGCATTTTCCCGTAGCAAGAATCACCAACTGCCCGGACGTTTCCACACGGCCTTCAAAGCTGCCTCCGACGGTCATGGTTTCGACTTTGGTATCTGCCGAGATGTGACCCTCCTCGCTGATGACCACGCTTTCACCGGTGAGGGTGCCCTTGACCGACCCTTTGACCACCAGGTTGCCTTTGCCTACCAGGGATCCGTCTACGGTCATCCCTTTGTCGATGATGGAAAACTTACTACCATTGTCCTTCACATCCGCTCTCCTGATAACTGGGTCGTAGCCATGGGATTGAACGGGTCCGAAAAATCATGTCGCCCGGGTGTTAAAATCGGGAACGGACGTCTTCTTTTTCTACCGGTTCAACACCTTCTGTCAGTGATGGATCATCAACTGGCGTTCCGGTCGGTACTGTCGGCGACAGGGCCCCGGCATCGCTTTTTTGGGTGGGTGTGATTGGCAGATTGCCCGCCGCTTCTCCGGGATCCGCCAAGGGTGCCGTTTGATCGAGCGGCATCGTGGCCGGCGCCGATTCCTCTGTTACCGCCGGGACGGCGGTTGTCCCGAACGCGTTGGCGGGTTGCACCGCTGGCGTGGAAACCGGTTTGGGGTCCGGTTTGGGCGCAGGAAGATCGATGGGGAATTCTTTTTCCAGTATCTTGGCCCCGGAAGCATCAAACACGTAGACGGTCGCCTGTTTAAAGGATGAGGGGTCCGCCTGCCCCATGGCCTTGATCTCCATATCTCTGAACCGGGAGATTCTGAACGCCTGTCCCCTCGCCCCATCAGGCTTGCCGCCCACAAGCGTGACATCAGGCATGGCCAGCCACGCCCCGGGATCCATCTGATCGGTTTTAAGCACCACCACACATCGGCCCGCAACCGGTGAAGAGCGGGGGCCGGTATTTTTTACCCGGAATCGCGCCAGAAGGACATCTTTTGCGGCGTCGTGTTTAATATCCAGATCATCCATGGCCACCGCCGGTTGCTTCGATTCTGCTTTTACTTCAGCCGGGGCAATGTCCGGGACGACCGCCTCGGCCGCGCTGGCCGGGGGGGTCGCTGCCGGTGGAGCGGATGCTGGTTTTACGGCCGCCTGATTGGCTGCAGTGATGGGTTTGGTTTCTTTTTCGCCATCATCGATTGTCGGTCCGGGAACCGGTTTGGCATCGACGGTTTCCACAGCCGTTTGCTGTGCAGCACGCGCCTGTCGTCGGGGAATCAGCATTCCCGCTTTTTCCATGCGTGCTTCAGCCAACACCAGCTCAGCAGTGATCAATTCATGTTCGCTTTTGTAATGGACCACCTGGCGGTTGGCGTCGGTGAGCTGAGCCAGCGTCCGGCGATGTCTGACTTTTTCCGCGGTCAGCTGCCACCCCAATCCGGCGCATGCCAGCCCCAGAATCACCAGAAGGATCCCCAGGGTCACGGCGATCCCCTTGATTCTCTTAAAAGGAATGATCCGCCCGTCGTCAGCCACCAGCAAAAGCTGCCATCGCTTTTCGGGTTTTGCCATGGGTCAGGCTTTCCTCACGGTTCCTATGGCACGGTGTGTGCCGTTTATCGATTTATCGTTCAAGTCAATCACCCCGCACGCTGTCGTGCGGTCCAACGTCCCGGGTTTGCCGGTCGCTGCCTAAATTGACCGAAATGTCCAGCAGGCCCTGATTGCCATTGACAGAAAGTGGCACTTGATCAAAAGAGCTTTCGCTGAACAGGCACGCCCAGATGGCGGTAGGCCGCATCAGACGTCCGTCGACCCGATGACGTGCGTATCACCATTCCAATCTTCAACAGGTAAGGTTCCACCACATCCACCAGGGTATCGGTCTCTTCCTGAAGGGTGGCGGAGATGGCTTCGATACCCACGGGCCCACCGCCGTAATAATCGATGATGGTTTTCAGGTAGCGGTAGTCCAGCCGGGTCAGTCCCCGGTCATCCACCCCCTCTAACGCCAGGGCCGCTTCCACGGTGGATTTGGAAATGGATCCGTCGCCGCGTACCTGGGTGTAATCGCGAACCCGCTTGAGAAGCCGATTGACGATCCGAGGCGTCCCCCGCGAGCGCTTGGCCAGTTCCAGTGCACCCGATGTGTCGATAGCTACGTTCAAAAGCGCCGCCGACCGGGTAGTGATTTGCACCAAATCATCGAGACCGTAAAAATCGAGACTTCGAAAAATACCAAACCGATCTCGCAGCGGGGCGGAAAGCAGCCCCACCCGCGTGGTGGCGCCCACCAAGGTAAAGCATTTCAACCGATAGCGGTGGCTGCGGGCATGAATTCCCTTGTCGAAGACAAAGTCCACGGCAAAGTCTTCCATGGCAGGGTAGAGAAATTCCTCCACCGTCTTGGGGGTACGGTGGATTTCATCAACAAAGAGCACATCCCCTTCGACCAGGTGGGTAAGAATCCCGATCAGGTCACCCCCCTTTTCCAAAGCCGGTCCCGATGTCACGGTCAGTGTCCCGCCCATTTCATTGGCAATAATGTGGGCCAAGGTGGTCTTGCCCAGCCCCGGTGGGCCGTGGAAAAGAACATGCTCAAGGGGTTCGGACCTCAGCTTGGCCGCCTCGATGGCGATCTTCAAGGTCTCCACCACCTCAGCCTGCCCGACGTATTCTTCAAGCCGTTCAGGACGCAGGGAGAGAATGTCCGGATCCCGATCATCGGCCTGAACGGCGCCATCGATGATGGCCATGTCATCTGAACTGTGGGTGAGAATACGATCCGGCATCAAGCTGCCCATGGTTGCAGGTCAACCACCTTCAATCAACCAATTTTAAATTAGTGGGGATCGCTGTCTATTGCCGCTGTCCCCGATAAATTTCGTCAAACAACTGCTCCGCAGTGGCGATGGTGCTGTTTTTCTTCATGGCTTCGGCGACCAGCTGCCGGGCATCGGTGGTTTTGTAGCCCAGCTGCGACACCAACACATCCATCACCATTTGGATAAAATCTTCATCCATCGGAGCCGGAGTACCTTCTTTTTCATGCCTGATGAGGGCAAACTTGTTCATCTTGCCCTGAAGGGAGGCCACAATTTTATGGGCTGTACGATCACCAATCCCGCTCAACTGCTTCAGCGTCTTGACGTCCCCGCTTTCGATGGCATGAGCGATATCTCCCACCGAAATGTTCAATGCTTTGACGGCCTTTAGCGGTCCGATGGCTTCCACGGAAATGAAATATTGAAAAAATTCTTTTTCGGCCTCCAGGTTGAACCCGATCAGCACCGGTTTGGGTTGTCTGTCTGTCTGGTAATAGTAAATGTACAGGGAGACTTCATCACCGATGGCCTTTGGAGACAAGGTTTCCATTACCACCACCGGAACAAGGATTTCGTATCCCACCTGGTTCACCAGGAGCAGGATCCGTTCCTTTTCCTTTTTCATCAATTTGCCTTCAAGGTATCCAATCATCTCTATTGTGATTTATTTGTCATTTGGATTTTAGCTATTGTTATTTTGGTATTTGTTGTTTGGCTTAAACCGGAACAGACCAATCAAGGCCAATCCCAATGCATCAGATGCATGAAAGGGCCGGATGGGCCTCGGGGCGCAAAGGGTGCTTCGCACCATCCGTTCCAGCTGCACCTTTGAGGCGTTGCCGTTGCCGGTGAGTATCTGCTTGGCCTGACGCACCGGCACTTCCGTTAAAGGAACACCGGACTGGGTGCCAGCCAGCAGCAAGACCCCGCACACCTTACCTAAGACGATACCGGACTTGGGATACTTTTCAAGGGAAAAGACATCCTCAAGAACCAGAAGGTCGGGCTTTTCGTCTGCCAGCACTTGTCGAATTTTCGTATAGATCTGCTCCAGTCGGCAGGCAACGGGCTCCTTTTTGGATGTGGATATGCTGCCGTAGGCATAGCCGTGTACGTCCAGACCGCTGCCGCGAACAATGCCGACCCCGGTGTCAGCCAGGCCGGGATCAATGCCGATCACTTTGATCATGGTCGATTTCTTAACAGGCGTTCACCGGTTCTGCGTTTATCGTTAATGCTCATCGTGGCTGTAATTTTCGGAGAACCTCTGAACACTGAACCCTGAACCGCTGAACGGATTAGAGGGATTCCAGTTTCTGTTTGGCGATGCTGGCTTCATTGGTACTTGGATGCCTGGCAACCAATTCTTTGAGCACCAGGCGAGCATTGTTGGTTTCTCCGATATTCAAAAACGACATTCCCTGTTTCAGCAACGCCGCAGGGGTTTTGTTTCCGGAAGGGTATTTCTCAATCACTTTCTGGTATTCAAGGATTGCTTTCTCATACCACTTTTCCCGGTAATAGGTTTCGCCGATCCAGAACTGAGCGTTGTCCGCATGCGGAGATTGGGGATAATCGACAACCAGCTGTTCAAAACCTTTCCGCGCCGCTTGAACGTCTCCTTCATCGAAAGATTTCTTTGCCTGATTATACAGGGCCTGGTCCGATGCCGGCTTGGTGGCTGCAACGGCCGAAGCAGACGGTGTTGCCGGCTTCTGCGCCTGCGCGGCGTCCAGGTTCAGATACTGGTCAATCATGTCCATGCGCTTCTGTACAGCGGCCGTATCGGTAGCCAGCCGGTCCATTCGCTCCCGGTTCTTCAGCTGGTTGTCTTCCAACCCGTCGAGTTTCTGTTTAAGCAGGTATTCCATCTCTTCCAGCCGGCCGGAGAGCATTTGTGACTCTTCCCGCAATGACTGTGTCTGGGCAGCCAACCCGGCATACTGCCCTCGAAGTTCCATTTCATCATCCCGACGGTTCTGGTCCAACCCTTCGACCCTGCTGGAAATACTCTCTTTGGCCTGAACCAAATCCTGATTGAGTGTTTCCAGTTCGCGATTCTGCTTTTCCAGGTCAAGATTTCGCCGCTCCAGAGCGGAAAGGCGGTGGTCCAGTGTGTAGACATCGTCCTGAAGCGCACAACTGCAGAGCAAAACTGCCGCGACAAGGCATATCCATGCGGTTTTGTTTGGCATAGTCACCTTCCCATGAGACCACGGGGCCTGCACGGCCCGCAAAGCGGACGCGCGTGGTGCCGGCCCATATAGAATATGCAGCAACGGCTGACTTCCTGGCCGATTGCTGCATATTCGGTGAGTTACATATGGGGTGGGTTGCGTTGCCACCCCCGGTATCCGGTTTTAAAAGTCCCAATCGGTACCGTAACGATCATCCGCCGGAGAGCCGGCAGGATGACGCGGGTCGTCAACGACAAATATTATTCAAAATTACTCGAGAACGAAGGCGGCCCGGCGGTTTTTAGCCCAGGATTCTTCATTCTGGCCCATGTCAAGGGGTTTCTCCTCACCATAACTGATGGTGGTCAACCGCGCATCGGAGATGCCCAGATTCACGAGAAACGCTTTGGCGCTTTCAGCACGGCGCTCACCCAGTGCCAGGTTATAGGCATTGGTTCCTCTTTCGTCGCAATGGCCCTCGATGACGACGTTGGCTTCGGGATAGTCCCGCAGCCACATGGCTTTCTGCTTCAGCAATTCCTGAGCCTGGTAGTCCAAGGTGGCGTTGTCGAAGTCAAAATAGACATTTTCGCTGATGAAACGGTTCTTTGCCATCATCATGTCCCGATCCATGGCTTCCGATTTAAGCTGTTCAGCACGCTCAGCAGCCAGGCGTTCCTCTTCCATCTGTTTCTGGCGGTCCATCGCTTTTTGCTTTTCCAGTTCCGCCTGACGGGCGGCTTCATCAGCGGCCGACGTGTCCGTAACGGACGGCTCCGTCATAACGGCCTTCTTGGCACAGGAAACTGAAAACAACATGGCGGGGATAATAAACAACATGGCCAGAATGATCCACTTACTTTTCATCACTTTCTCCTCCTTTTCGGGTATACCTACGATTCATGGGTTTAACATATTTGGAGACCACTTTGGGTTGGACTGCTCACCGGGCAAGGTGAGTAGACGTCTCTGGTCGGTTCCGTAAGCGGTCATCACGTAAAGCCTGCTTTTGCCCTCCCGCGTCGAGCTAAAGGCAATAAGGCTGCCGTCCGGAGACCATGTCGGTGCCTCATTGCTTCCTTGATTCTCAGTGAGTTGAACGGGCTCGCCACTGTCGGAGTTGATAGTAAAGATATCAATGACGCCATTATTCATGGCAGAGTAAGCGATTCTGTCTCCTTTGGGAGACCAACTGGGCTGTGTGTTGTAGCGCCCTTGAAACGTCAACCGCTGAACCCGGTTAGAAATGGTGTCGTAAATATAAAGCTGGGGATTTCCCGACCGTTTGGACACAAACGCCATGCGTCTGCCGTCTGGAGACCATGTCGGCTCCACGTCAATCCCCATGCTGCTTGTCAATCTTTTAATCATTTTCCCATTTCCGGTCAACAGATAAATTTCCTGGTCACCGGAAAATGAAAGGCTGGCAGCCAGTTCAAACTTACCGGGAACCCATGCCGGCGCAGCCTGCAGACCCGGCTTGTCGATTCTTGCAGTCCGGTTTTCCCTAACATGCTGCATGCGGATCCGCGGCCATTTGTCCGCATAGGTAGTGTAGGCAATCCATCGGCCGTCCGAGGACCAGTCAGGAAAAAGCGAGATACTGTTGTGGTGAGTAAACCGCGTGATGTTGCTGCCGTCAAATTCACAAAGGTAAATTTCCTTGTGGCCAGACCCATTGGAAACAAAGGCAATTTTCGAATCGAAGAAACCGCGGCTGCCGGTAATGGCAAATACCACCTCGCTGCAGAACCGTCGGGCCACCTGGCGGTGATCGTCAGGACTGCCCCGATAGCGTTTCCCCACCAGCAATTTTTCTTTGACCGTGTCGAACAGTCGAAGCTCGAATTCGGCATCACCACCCCGAATTACCACACCGCCGGTCACCAGCAGTTCAGCACCGATGGCCGTCCAGTTCCGATAACGGATACCGGCTCCGGAAATATCCATTATCTGAGGATCTTCGAGGAAGGCACCCGGGTCGCTGATGGAAAAATATCCTGTAAAATCGAGATAATACTCCAGCAGCGCCGATGCGGCTTTGGCCGCTTCCATGGCTGTCGGATCCTGGGCGGCAGCTTTGAACATCGGCACAGCGATGGGGGTTTTTCGAAGAAAGGGGTTGGATATATCAATATAATTGTATTGCGCAGCAGCTGTCGGCCAGGACAGCAGCAAAACGAACAACACAGGTAGGACGAACATCACTCGGCGTCGAATCATAGTAGCATGGTGTCCTTGGTTTATAGGTAACCGTTCAGCGGTTCAGGGATTAGCAGGGCTGTTGGTGTTTCTGAACCCCTGAACACTTAACGGATGCCCTGTGGGGTGAACCGGATGGCCATGACCACATAGGGTTGAGCCAGTCCATTGGGGTGGCTGTCCACCGGGTTGGATTTCACAATGGCCTTGTATGCCGACTCATCCAAATAGGTGTTGCCGGAGCGGTCGGTGAAAAAGATATCCCGGATTTCTCCATCGGGCATCACCTTGAAAACGATGGCCGCCACCAAAGATTGGTCACCGCCGGCCATCTGCTCATTAAACGCCCAGTTTTTCTGGATCTGGTAAGCAATTTCGATGCGGTACAGATCGATCAACTCGGCTGTCTTTTTTCCGTCTTCGTTGAACTTTCCAAATTTTCCGCCCGTTTTCCCGGTTGAACGCTGGGTGCTTTCGCCGGATGGCGCCGACCGGCTGGCTTCCGCCTTGCCCACTTCTTGCCGCAGCCGCTCCAAAGCGGATTTCAGTGGCTCAGGCTGCTCCGCTTCCGTCTGCTCCTCTGTTTTGGCGGTGACCTGCTCTTCCAACTGTTCGATGGCCTGCTTGACCACTTGCGTGGATTTAAAGGTCTTTTTTTTCAACGACGTCTTGGGTTTAGGTGGCGTTTCCGCCACCTTGACCCTTTTTTTAACCGGCGGGGTGACCGTCGGTTTTTTCACCACCTCGGGCTTTTCAATTTTGGGAGCTTTATTTTCCACAGCCGGTTTTTGGCTGGCCTCTGTAGCGGGATTTTTTAAGGATACCATGCTGACATTGATCACCGACTGGGTCTGGACTTTTTCAGAGCGCAAACTGGGCGTGATCACGAAAAGCAACAGAAACACCAAGTGACAAACGAAGGAAAGGGCCACTGGATAAAAAAACGGCGCCTGCCCATCGCCCCGCAGGTCCTGGCTGGAAGAGACCGGAACGCGGATGTTCTTTTTCATCAGCCTTTTTTACCGGAGGACTGTCCGATGGTCTGGTCGTCGAAGGGGTCAGTCACCATGCCCAGCTTATCGACACCGGCAGCCTTGATTTCCGCCATCACCCCGACAACAACGCCATAGGGGACGTCTTTGTCCGCCCGGAAAAAGACCTCGCGATCCGTTTTGCTTGCAAGGATTTTTTCCAGCTTCTCTTTGAGGAAATCCATCCGCACCTGAAAATCGTTGATATAAATGTTGGCCTCCCGGTCGATGGTCACGGTGAGGTTCTCCTTTTCAGTCACCATGGGGGTGGCGCTCACCTCGGGAAGGGCCACATCGACCCCTTGAACCATCATGGGTGCCGTTACCATGAATATAATAAGCAGTACCAGCATGACGTCCACAAATGGGGTCACGTTGATGTCCGACATGAGCCGATCACTGCCGCTGCCGATTGCCATGCCGCCTCCCTTTTATCGTAGAATGTCCCGGTCGAGAATGTTGAGAAAATCAGCCGAAAAGCTGTGCAATTCCGTCTCAATCACGCGAATCTTCTGCATGAAATGGTTGAACGCGATCACCGCGGGGATAGCGACTGCCAGACCGGCCGCCGTGGCCACCAGCGCCTCTGAAATACCCGGTGCCACCACGGCAAGGCTCGCCGATCCCCGCTGCCCGATGCCATGGAAGGAGTTCATGATTCCCCACACGGTGCCGAACAACCCGATAAATGGGGTTGTGTTGCCGGTGGTTGCCAGAAAAGGAACCATCTGATTGATTCGTGTCATCTCCGTGTTGATGGCCCGTCGAAGGGACCGTTTCACGTTGTCGGTGCCAGAAAAGCCCTGGCGCAGGGAGGGACTGCTCTCATCGGGAACATCCTCGTCGCCGGGTTTGCCACTGGGGTTGAGTTTGCGCAGTTCTGCATATCCGATTCTGAAAATCCGGGCCACCGGGCTTCCGCTCAATTGTTTGGCCTTGGTAAAGGCACCGGCCAGATCCCGGCTTTTCCAGAAATAATCGATAAAAATATCCGACTCCTTAAACGCCTTGCGGATGTACCGGATCTTTATAATAATGATCGACCAGGACATCACGGAGAAGAAAAGCAGCAGCAGCAGGACAAATTTCACCATCAGGCTGGCGTTGCTGATAATGTGAATATAATCCATCTGGGTAGGCACCATGTCCGTCTCTCCACTATGTAATAATTTAAGCATGTGTGGGGTTTGCGCTGCCGGTGAGTCCACGGGTAACCGGTTCGGAATGCTCAATCCATCGCGACCCCTTGAAAAAGGTTTCGTATAACTATACAAGCCTCCTGATGGTGTCAAGCAGTTTGACATTTGAAGTGCCGCGGTTCAAGGCTTTGCAGCCACAGGGATTGCCATTTTCGCGAGGTGCCGACGATTTTGCGTCCGGCGCCCTTACCACCTGTGCATGTGCATCCATAAATTTAGTCAGATCGGTTAAAAAATAGGGGAGAGATAATGGAACGCATCGCCGAGTTCTTGTTTGAAACCATGCTGTTAAAAAGGGTTCACCGCACCGGGTATCAGTTCCTTGGGCCGGGAAAAGAGTCGGTCGCCGAACACACCTTTGGCGTCATGTGCATCGCCTGGACGCTGGCAAGAATGGAACCGGAAGCGGATGAGGGCCGGTTGCTGGCCATGTGTCTGATTCACGATCTCCCCGAAGCCAGGATGGGCGATCTGAACACGGTTCAGAAAAAATATGTAACCGCCAATGAAGAAATGGCTGTGGCCCACATGACCCGGGGCCTGCCTTTCGGACCGGACATTCGCGCGCTGCTCGACGAGTTCAATGCCCGTAAAACCCTCGAAGCCCGGCTGGCCCGCGACGCTGACCAACTGGCCTTCCTGCTGGACCTGAAATCCCTGTCGGATATGGGCTACACCGCCCCGGACAAGTGGTCCGTGCATGTAAAAACACGCCTTCAGACGGCAGCAGGCATCAAACTCTCGGAAAGCATAGCGAAAACTGAATGGGATTCATGGTGGTTGAAATTATTTATTGACAGGGATAGGAAAGAAAAATAGTTTATTTCTCTTATTCAAAAATTCTGGCAATTACCTTAAACGGGAGGCAACGATGAACTGGATTACCGGCACACTGGGGTCATCCATCGGGAAAAAACTGCTGATGGCCATCACGGGGTTTAGTTTCTGCGGATTCCTGGCAGCCCACCTGGCAGGTAACCTGACCATCTATGGCGGAAAAGATGCCTTCAACGGCTATGCCGAGCATCTTCACGCCCTGGGACCGCTGCTGACGGTGGCCGAACTGGTCCTGCTGTCTTTTTTTCTGGTTCACGTGATCACCGGCCTGATTCTTTTTCTGCAGAACCTGAAGGCCCGGCCGGTACGCTATGCCGTCAACAAGACCGCCGGCGGCCGAACCTTCGGATCCGCCACCATGCCTTACACCGGCGCTATTTTGTTGGCCTTCATCCTTTTTCATCTGATGAACTTTCATTTCGTGGACAAAACGAACACCACTATTTTTAACATCGTCTCCGACGCCTTTTCCAATACCGGTTATGTGGTCGTCTACATCGTGGCCATGGTGGTCGCCGCCATCCACGTCAGCCACGGATTCTGGAGCGCCTTCCAGACGGTCGGCGCCAACCATCCCAAGTACATGCCGACCGTCCGGACGGTCGGTATCGCCTTTGCGGTGGTGGTGGGCATCGGATTCGGCTTTCTGCCCATTTATATTTTCCTGTTGGCCTGATGGGCAGACCGCTACGGGGCCAAGGCTTCGGCCACACTTAACCCTCACGACGGGGTTGCCCACCCCCAACCTGTCCAGAAAGGAAATACCATGGCACTTGATGCAAAAATACCCGGCGGACCGATTGCAGAAAAATGGGACCGGCACCGGTTTGAACTAAAGCTGGTCAATCCGGCCAACAAACGAAAATTCAACATCATTGTGGTCGGCACCGGTTTGGCCGGCGGATCGGCTTCGGCGACCCTGGCCGAACTGGGCTACAACGTAAAGACGTTTTGTATCCAGGACAGCCCCCGACGGGCCCACAGCATCGCGGCCCAGGGTGGCATCAACGCCGCCAAGAACTACCCCAACGACGGTGACAGCATTTGGCGGCTGTTCTACGACACGGTCAAGGGCGGAGATTTTCGGGCCAGGGAGGCCAACGTCTATCGCCTGGCCCAGGTGAGCAACGACATCATCGACCAGTGTGTGGCCCAGGGCATCCCCTTTGCCCGGGATTACGGCGGTCTGCTGGACAACCGATCCTTTGGCGGCGCCCAGGTTTCCCGAACCTTCTATGCCAGGGGGCAAACCGGCCAGCAACTGCTCTTGGGGGCCTACAGCGCACTGATGCGCCAGGTGGCCGCCGGCAAGGTCCAGATGTTCCCCCGGCGCGAGATGCTGGATGTGGTGCTGGTCGACGGCCACGCCAAGGGCATCGTCGTTCGGAACATGATCAACGGGGCAGTCGAGCGCCATGCCGCCGACGCCGTGGTGCTGTGTACCGGCGGATACGGCAACGTATTCTTCCTCTCCACCAACGCCATGACCTCCAACGTGACAGCGGCATACAGGGCCTATAAGAAGGGCGCCTTTTTCGCCAACCCCTGCTTCACCCAGATCCACCCCACCTGCATCCCGGTGCACGGCAGCTTCCAGAGCAAGCTGACCCTCATGAGCGAAAGTCTGCGCAACGACGGCCGGGTGTGGGTGCCAAAAAATCCCGGCGACAAACGCACACCGGACCAGATTCCCGAGGCGGACCGCGATTACTATCTGGAAAGCAAATATCCCAGTTTCGGCAACCTGGTCCCCCGCGATGTCGCCTCCCGTAACGCCAAAGAGCAGTGCGACATGGGCAAGGGCGTGGGCGAAACCGGCCAGGCCGTCTATCTCGATTTCGCCGATGCCATCAACCGCGACGGCAGGGATCTCATCGAAAAAAAATATGGCAACCTGTTCCAGATGTACGAAAAAATAACCGCGGATGACCCGTACCAGACCCCCATGATGATCTTTCCGGCCATCCACTACACCATGGGTGGCCTGTGGGTGGACTACAATCTGATGAGCACCGTCCCCGGATTATTTGTCCTTGGCGAAGCCAACTTTTCCGACCACGGGGCCAACCGGCTGGGGGCCAGTGCCCTGATGCAGGGATTGGCGGACGGCTATTTCGTGCTGCCCTATACCATCGGCGGCTACCTGGCCGGCACGGCCAAGGCGGACGTCACCACCGGGCACAAAGCCTTCGATGAATCGGAAAAGCAGGTCACCGGCCGCATCGATCGGCTGCTGTCCATTAACGGCAAACGGACGGTGGACGATTTCCACAAAACCCTGGGACGCATCATGTGGGAATACTGCGGAATGGCCAGGAACAACGAAGGCCTTGAAATGGCCCGCGGGATGATCCAGGAACTTCGGGCCGAATTCTGGGAAAATGTGCGGGTACCCGGGAACTCGGCCGACTTCAACCAGAGCCTGGAGCGTGCCGGACGCGTGGCTGATTTCCTCGAATTCGGAGAATTGATGATCATTGATGCGCTGGCACGTCAGGAGTCGTGCGGCGGACACTTCAACGAACGCTTCGAAACCGAAGAACACGAGGCCCTCAGGGATGATGACAATTTCTGTCATGCGGCGGCATGGGAACATACGGGGGACGGCCAGGAACCTGAGTTTCACAAAGAGCCCCTGGTATTTGAAAACGTCAAACTTACGCAAAGGAGCTACAAGTGACAAAGACGATTAATTTGACACTGAAAGTGTGGCGCCAAAACGGATCCAAAGACAAAGGACGGTTCGATACCTATCATGCCGAGAACATATCCACCGACATGTCCTTTCTGGAAATGCTGGATGTGGTCAACGACCAGCTGACAATCGATGACAAGGAGCCCATCGCTTTCGATCATGACTGCCGGGAGGGCATCTGTGGCATGTGCGGCTGTGTGGTAAACGGGCGTGCCCATGGCGCAGAAAAGGGAACGACCCTTTGCCAGCTGCACATGCGCCATTTTGACAACGGCGACACCATCGCCATCGAGCCGTTCCGGGCCATGGCCTTTAAAGTGATCAAGGACCTCGCCGTGGACCGCAGTGCCCTGGACAAGATCATCCAGGCCGGCGGGTATATTTCAGTCAGCACCGGCGGTGCCCAAGACGCCAATGCGATTTTGGTCCCCCAGGAAGTCGCCGACCTGGCAATGGACGCGGCCCAATGCATCGGCTGCGGTGCCTGCGTGGCCTCCTGCCCCAATGCATCGGCGATGCTCTTTACCAGTGCCAAAGTTTCGCAATTGGCGCTATTGCCCCAGGGAAAACCAGAAGCGGCCAAACGGGCGATCAATATGGTCCGGACCATGGATGAGCTGGGTTTTGGCAACTGCACCAATGAAACGGAATGCGAGGCCGAATGTCCAAAAGAGATCTCCATCACCAATATTGCCCGACTGAACCGTGAATATTTCAAAGCCGGGTTCTTCTCCTGATTCGATTGGCCAACATCTTGCAATGATTGATTAATATTTCCCGCGGCCCCGGTGAAAGGTTACCCATGAACACCATCGCTGGCTATATCGATCGGGTCATTTCATTTTTCGGCGCCGAGGCGTCCCTGTCGAAAAGCTGGGCCAACGCAATCTTGGCCCTGCTTGCCGCCTTCATCCTGTGGCTGATCATCAAACGGATCCTGATCATCCTTGAGAAGAAGATCGTCCACTTCAAGCTTATTCAAGTGCGCAAGGAGTTGTTCGTCATTCTGCGGAAAACGGTCAGCCTTCTTCTGATATGGCTGGTGGGCGTAATGTGGATCCGGCTGTTTCATTTGACGATGGTTGAAAAAATATTCCACGCCGTCTTCATCATCGTGGCGGCCGCACCGGTTAAATCTCTTCTCATCATTTTTTTGGAATACCTCGAACGCAATCTGGCCAAACGTACGCAAACCGCTATTGACAACATTGTCATCGATCTGCTCAACAAGTTTTCCGGTGCCATTGTCTATGCCACGGCAGCGGTCATCGCTCTGGATGTGCTGGGCGTCAACGTGATGCCCTTTATCGCCGGTGCCGGTGTCATGGGGGTTGCCGTGGGTTTTGCCGCCAAGGACACCCTGTCTAACCTCATCGCCGGGATACTGCTCATTATCGACCGGCCCTTCGAAATCGGGGATCGCATCGAGGTGTGGAGCGCACCGGCCGGCACCGCCTCGTGGGGGGATGTCATCGATATCGGGCTGCGGGCCACGCGCATCAAAACAACGGACAATATCGTGGTGATCATCCCCAACAACGAAATCATGACCCGGGATATCGTCAACTACACCACCATCTACTCATCCATCCGTGTGCGCATCAATATCGGTGTCGCTTACGATGCCGACATAGCCAAAGCCAAGGCACTGATCATCCAGGCGGCTAGCTCGGCCGATTGGATTCTTGCCGAACCGGCGCCCAAGGTGGTGGTGCGCAATTTTGGCGAATCATCGGTTGACCTTCAGGCCAGGGTGTGGATCAAAGAAGCCCGCAAGCGAATGGATACGATTGACCATATCACCGATACGGTGAAAGCCCTGTTCGATGAAAACGGCATCGAAATCCCCTTTCCCAAACGGGACATCACCATTGTTGACCGTCACGCCGACAAATCCCATCCACAGAAAAAAGATGACGCGACGTCTTGATTATTCCACCATATCAGCGCATTTTTCTTGTTTTTAATTTTTTCGAATAGGAATTATTCTGGATGCCGTTATGAAACTATCCATGAAAACAGTGGCCGGTGCCCTTAATCTTCCCGTGTCCACGATAAAACGGTGGATCCGCCAGGGAAGAATCCCCATCCAGCGAAGCGGTACAGATGTAATCTTCACCCACGCGGCACTGGAAAAATGGGCTGCCACGCATAATCTGCCCTTTTCCCTGAACGGCGATCAGGCAAATGATCACCTGCCCGAAGCCCCCGAATCGCTGCTTGCCGCAATGCAACGCGGCAAGGTTTGTCATCGGGTAACCGGAGTGGATGCAGACGCTGTCTTGAGATCGGCGGTCGACTGCATCGACTTTCTCTCCGAGGGTAGTCGCGATGAACTTTTTGAGAAACTGATCGAACGCGAACAGCTGGCTTCCACCGGCATAGGCAACGGCATCGCCATCCCCCACCCCCGGGATCCGCTCTCTCAGCCTCCCGAGATGCCTGTCATCGCCACCTGCTTTATGGAAAAGCCGGTCCATTTCAACGCCATTGACGACCAGCCGGTGTCTGTCTTTTTTGTACTGATCAGCCCGACGGTCAAACACCACCTGCACCTGCTTTCCAGGCTCTCCTTTTGCATCCGGGACAAGGCTTTTGTGGCCTTTTTACGTGCGCACCCCGATGCAGCGGCTCTTTTTTCGCGCATTGCCGAGTTTGAAAAACAGCTGGACGACCTTTGATCGTCATGAGACGCTTTTTAAATAAAATGAAATACCCGGGCAGTTGGTCCCTGTTCCGGTCCGATGACCGGCTGCTGCTCATGATATTCGCCATCATCGTCGGCATCTGCAGCGGTCTGGCGGCCCTGTTGTTAAACCGCGGCCTGGAAACCATACTGGAGTGGCTGCATCACTATCGGGGTTACTGGTGGGCCATTTTCCTGCCGGCAGCCGGAGCGGCGCTCTCTTCTCTGTTCCTGGAAAAGATTGTCAACGAAGGCGCCGGCCACGGTGTCCCCGAAGTCATTTATGCCGTCTCCCGATATGGCGGTCTGCTGCGCCTGCGCTCCAGCTTTTCCCGTCTGATCTCCAGTTTTCTGACCATCGGCAGCGGCGGATCCGCAGGCCCCGAAGCGCCGGTGGTGATGAGCGGAGCGGCCATTGGATCAAACATCGCCCAGGCCTTCTCGCTCAATGACCGCCAGCGGGTCTCGCTGGTTGGATGCGGGGCGGCAGGCGCCATCGCCGCCATATTCAATGCCCCCATTTCAGGCATGGTGTTTGCCATCGAGGTCATTCTTGGCGAGTGGAGCACCATGAACATCATCCCCATCGCCATTGCCGCAGTGGCCGGAACCGAAGTGAGCCGCCTGCTCAAGGGTAACCAGATCGCCTTTGCCCACAGGGACTTCAACATTCATTTCCACGATATCTTGGCCTGCGTCGGACTGGCCGTATTTTGTGCACTGGCCTCCATCCTGTTGACCCGTGCGCTGCGTTCCATGCATCACGCGTCCAAGGATGTTGCCCTGCCCTTGTGGGTCCGCGCCGCCGTCGGCGGCAGCATGGTCGGTGCCATCGGTTATTTTCTGCCGTATGTTCTCGGCGAAGGCTATTATGCCATCCGCACAGCCATTGAAGGGGGTTTCTCGGGCGGTCTCCTGCTGGTGACCGTGATCGCCCTGGTCAAGATTTTAGCAACCGCACTGACCTTGGGGTCAGGCGGGTCCGGGGGCATTTTCGCTCCTTGTCTGGTGATCGGTGCATTCGTGGGCCTGAGTTTTCACCGGTTGATCGCTACGGTGTGGTCCTCGGTGCATTGGGTCAACGAAGGCTGTTTCGCCCTTCTGGGTATGGCCGGTCTCATCAGCGGTATCCTGCAGGCACCGCTTACGGGCATCTTTCTGGTGATCGAGATTACCGGCGGTTACGAAGTCATCCTCCCTTTGATCGTCGTCTCAGCCATTTCGACCACGTTGTGCCACTATCTGGAACCGGCTTCCTTTTACTTGAAAGACTTGGTGGAACAGGGCCAACTCCTCCGTCCCGGAACCGATGCCCGGGTGCTGACGGACCTGAGTATTCAAGAGCTGTTGGAAACCGATTGTATCTGCGTTCACCCCGACATGCGCCTGGCGGACTTCATTGGCATTGTCAAATCCTCTCACCGCAACTACTTCCCCGTTGAAGATCAGCAAAGCCGTCAGTTTGTCGGTATGATTCACCTGGATGACATCCGGCCCTACCTGTTCGACCCGGCCATGCACCACGCGGTACTCACCGGCCAGCTGATGAACCCCCATGTAAAAACGGTATCCCTGCATGATGACCTGTCAGAAGTTCTGCAGAAAATGGACGACGGCCACATTTTTAGCATGCCAGTGGTTTCAGACAATCATTTTTTAGGTATGATATCAAAAGCCACCTTACTGGATCAGTACAGGAAAGAACTGATGGTGCAGACCGGTCGGAGTTGAAGGGTGAATGCGGTCCAGCACCGGCTCAGACAAAAGAATGAGAAAAGGAGATACGCGCATGGCACAAAAATTGTTTCATATCTTCAGAAATACGCCGCTGGGCAGAGAGACCCTGCTCCAGTCCATCTATTTCTGCCAGAAGACTGGCGTGCTGCCAACCATCTATATTCCAGAATTTACAAAATTTTTAATGTACTTTGAAAATGACGTGGTTCAGGTGGATCTGGATCCATCCTACCTCAACGATCCGGACACCGCCGTCACACACGTGGAGCAACTGCTCAAGGAGGCAAAGATCAAACCGGATCTGTTCACGCCGAAGAATTACACCGCCTCCACCCTCCCTGACATACCCACCAGTTTTGAGTTTATGTGCTGTCCACGAAGCATCAGCGATCTTTCCTCAAAAATCGGTTTGGGCTACATCGGCCCGCGGGTTCGCCGAATCATCCAGGCGGCCCGTTTTCCCGTGTTGATTACCAGCCCGGTATACAAACCCTGGCAGAATATCGCCGTCTTTTTCGGCGGCTCTGCCAATGCGGTCAACGCCCTGAGATTGGGAATCAGGCTCGCCAAAATAGCCGGCATGCCCCTGGACATCTACACCCAGCTGGGTAAAAACACGCCCGCGGAATACCGGTCCATTGTCCAGGACAAGGGCTTGGAAAAGCCGCTGAAAAGCGTTCTGGATCAATGGACGTTTTTCGAAAAAGGCCGCTTCGAGGATAACCTGTATTCAGTACCCCATGATGCCCTGGTCATCCTGGGGGCTTACGGTCACGGGATTATCCGGGATATCATGTTCGGCAGCATGATGGAAAAAATCCAATCAACCATTTCAAACAACCTGCTCATCGCCGGCCCCAAGTACACGATGATTGGCTAAGCGGTCGTCGTTTCATTTTCATGCGCGCACAAAAAAACCTCCCGACGGCCGCGGCGGCCGTCGGGAGGTTTGTCTTTTCTCACCACTGGGACAGTTAACTGCCCACGCGTGTCATCAATATTTCATGTACTGCTGCGGTGTGTTTTCGGCGATGAACTTGGTCGCATTGTAAAGGCAGGTCCGGATGGCTTTTTCCATGGGCGTTTTCGCATATCCGCCCAGACCGCCACCCATGCCGCCGCTGCCGCCAAAGCCGGCCAGCATCGCCCCGAGGTTCACGTCCTTGGCCACGCCCTCCACGCGGGTAGCCGCCAGCACCTCAGATGTCTGGGTGTCGACGATACGAATATCCATGGCCATTGTCGATTTGCTGTAAGCCCCTTTGACAGCGCCGAAAAGCGCAGAGGCTTGGCCCAGCATCCCACCACCGCCAAGGCCGCCGCCGCCGCCCGACGAACCTGGCTCCCATCCGGTGACCGCGCCCATCACCAGAAGATCGGCCCCCTTTACGCCGCCCTTGGTAACACCGGTCTTGTCGGTATATCCCGATCCGGTAAGCGCCATTTCGCTTTTCAAAGAATCCATGTTCTGACGTTCCAGTACCCGGTATCGTTTGCTCTGGACCATGGCCGTAGTGAGCATGTCTCGCAGACCGGTGGTATATCCGGAGCTTTCGGATGAAGCGATGGTCATGGTCTGACCGCCGAAACCGATTTTTGTGGTCCGGCTGCTCTCATCGACCTTCCATTCGAAATCCGCTACGGCTACCCGTGCTCGGGGGCCACTGTAGGGGGCAAGCCCCATTTCCTCACCCGTGTCGATTTTTGCCTCGGGTTTGACCATGCTTTCCATGCATCCGCAAAAAGCAAGCGGAACCAAAAGGAAGAACAGCATTCTCAACATCGCGTTCTTGTTCATCGCACAGCCTCCATGGGTTATTACAACTGTTTGTTTTGCTATCGAAAAAATAACTATCAGAAATTGTTTTCATTTTGTTGCATAATTCTTCCGAGGTGTCAAGGCGACGTTGGAGCAACAGGGAAAACACCTTGCATATCCTAACCGATTGTGCTCCATATTATATGGTCAACAATGGCACAATTGAAAGCGATCAACCAGGAGAAAACCATGAACAGAAATTCAGTGGGACCGGTCATGAGTCAGAAAATATTTTCGATGAATCTGGGTGTTGAAACGGTCTCTCTCTACCTGTTGTGCTGTGCGGTGGCTGATGCGGGTGCAGCGGTCGCCCGGACAGCGCTGCAGGGAAAATGGAACGGGAGCCTGACCACACTAGAACAAGAACTTCGCCGACTGGAGAGCAGAAATATCTTGGAAAGCGAGGGCGACGATTCGCAAGGCGAGCATGTGTACCGGATGGTGGATGAGAAGAAATGGCGTTGAGACCGGTAAACGGATTTATTCTGCCTGCATTTTCTACCGCTCAAGGGCTTTTTTCACGCATTCAAGGATCTTGTGATCCGGCGCATCGGCCTCCATTCCCGGGCAGGATGCCGCCATGGACCGCCAGTTGCCCACATCGACCAGAATGCTGCGGATAAAGGGCCACTGCCGGCACATTTTCGGCTTTACCGGATGAATGGTGCAGACCTTGTCCCAGAAAATGCAGTAACCGTTAGCCCCCTGGGCGATCAGACATCTGCCGCCGGACCGGCGGGTGTAGTGCGCCACCAGCCGATCGGGCGATAACCCCAGGTAGTGAGAAATCGCATCGATGTCCGTCCCAGACAGGTAGGTGCCGCCATAACCGTTGCAGCAGTCGCCGCAAAGGGTGCAGGCAAACAATGATTCGCAGGAGTCGTCATCAGACTCCATGACGGCTCTCCATCGCGCGCTTCAGGGTCACCTGATCCACGTATTTTAAATCTCCGCCCATCGGTACACCCGAAGCAATGCGCGTCACCTCCACCGGCATGGGGGCCAGAATCCCGGCAATGTATGCCGCCGTGGATTCCCCTTCCACATTCGTCCCGGTAGCCAGGATGATCTCGCGGACATCTTCTTTTTCCACCCGGGTCGCCAGTTCCGCAATTTTAATATCGTCGGGCCCGATGCCATCCATGGGAGAAAGGACCCCCCCCAGGACATGGTAGCGACCCTTGAAGGCACCGGATTTTTCGATTGATGCCATGTCGGCCGGCTGCTCCACGACGCAGATCAGGCCGCTTTCACGAGAGGGGTCATTGCAAATCCGGCACAGGATATCGTCACTGAGGGCGAAGCATCGGCTGCATAGCCGCAGCTTTTCTTTCAGTTCCACAATGCTTCTGGCCAGTCGATGGGCATCTTCTTTCGGTTGCTGAAGAATGTGCATCGCCAACCGCTCGGCGGTTTTCTGGCCGATGCCCGGCAGTCGGGCCAGGCTTCTGATCAGGGTTTTGATTGAGCCGGGGTAGTAATCCATCACATCAGGCCGGGAATCTTCATTCCGCCGGTGAGTTTTCCCATTTCTCCGGAAACCATTTCCTGGGATTTAACCAGTGCATCATTGACCGCGGCTAACACCAGGTCCTGGAGCATCTCTACATCATCGGGATCCACCACTTCCTTTTCTATCTTTATCGAAACGATTTGCTGGGCACCGTTGGCCACGACGGTGATCATACCCCCGCCGGCCGTGGTCTCAATGGTTTTAGTGGCCAACTCCTCCTGCATGCGCAGCATCTTGGATTGAAGTTTCTGGGCCTGCTTCATCATGTTTCCCATGCCCTTCATAGGCTTTTCCTCCTATCTGATTTTTATCTCTTCGATTTTCCCGCTGAAAATCTCTACTGCATCTGTCAGCAGCGGGTGATTGAGCAGTTTCTGTCTGATGTCATCCGCCTTCTGTTTCGCCGACGTTGCGGGATTCAGTTCCGTATCATCGCTGAAAAAGTCGACATGGATTCCCCGGCCGGCATGTTCGCGGCACACGGCGTCGATCATGGATAAATTCTTTTTGACCAGGTTCATCGAATAGTCGTTGTCACTCACCTTCACCGTAAATGCTTGTTCCGACACGGATACCAGTTGCGACCGGGAAAGCGCCGCGGCAATGGACGGTTTGGTTTCTGAGATACGCGCAATGATCCTGCGCCAGGCACCATTGCCGGAGCCATGGTCACCCGGTTGAACCCTTGCGGGGTCAGGGAGCGGTTCGTTGCCTGCGGGTGCCGGTGTAGCCGCAGGATCATTTGTTTTGGATGTGCTGCGTGTTTCTGCCGTCGGTGGTGTCACGGCATCCCCATAGGCAGATTGGGTCTCCACGATACCCGGCACTGGCCTCAGGTTCGGATCGTGTATGAGACGGTCCAACTGTTCGATCAACAAATCGATGGGCAAGGCCGGTGTGATTTGTTGAATCTTGAAAAAGGCCATCTCGATGGCCAGCCTGGGCTGTGAAGCATACCGGACGCTGGGCTCGGCATTAAACAGCAAGGTGAACACCTGATCGATAAAGGCTATAGAAACCCCTTTAACCTGCCGGGCAAGGGTTTCAATTTCGTTGGGGGGAAGATCCACCAGCATGTCTGGCCGGGCCTTCATTTTGACGAGCATCAGGTGACGAAAATGAAGGAGCAGATCCGCATAGAAGCGCTTCAGATCCTGACCATTTTTGAAAACGGTGTCGATGAGGGCCACGGTTCGAGAGATATCTCTGGCAAAGGTTGCCTCGGAGAGATCGTAAAGCACCTGACGATCCATGCCCCCCAGCAGATTCATCACATATTCATCGTCTATCTGACCGTCTCTGCTGGCCAGGACCTGGTCCAGCAGGCTCAGCGCATCGCGCATGCTGCCGCCGGATTCTCTTGCAATGGCCCACAGATTGCCCGATGAGATGGATACCGCTTCCTGCCGGCAAAGGGCTTCCATATGCTGCGAGATGGCTGCGCTCTCGATACGCCTCAGGTCGTGGCGCTGACATCGTGAAAGTATCGTGATGGGAATTTTGTGAGCCTCGGTGGTGGCGAAGAAAAACAATACATGGGCCGGCGGCTCCTCCAGCGTCTTGAGCAGGGCATTGAAGGCAGCAATGCTTAACATGTGAACTTCATCAATAATGTAGATCTTGTAACGGCTGTGAGCCGGCATGTATCGACTGTTGTCCCGGAGTTCTCTGACCTGGTCCACACTGTTGTTGGAGGCGCCGTCGATCTCGAAAACATCCACACCGCGACCAGCCGTAATGTCCTGACAGGAGCGGCAGCCATTGCAAGGGATCGGCGTCGGTCCGGATTCACAGTTCACGGCCTTGGCCAGTATCCGGGCGATTGTGGTTTTGCCGGTTCCCCGCGGTCCGGAAAACAAGATGGCATGCGCCACCCGGTTACCACTGATGGCATTTTTCAGGGTCCGGGTGACATGCTCTTGGCCGACCACTTCCTCAAATGTCTGTGGCCGGTATTTTCGTGCTAAAACCAGATAAGTCATTTAAGCTTTTCCTTGGGCCTGTTTTTTAAACGTTTCAGTTCGGTCAATATCAAGGCGGGCGATCATTTCAACCGGAGGCATGTGTATGGTATGTCGAGGATTGAAACCGTCGCCAAACACAGATATTTGGACGAAACGGGGCGCTTTTAATATTGGCCCCCTTGAACGCCGATTTGCCGCCCAAGTGTATCCCATGCACCGACGGGTGGCAACCCACGATCTCCCGGGTCCGTCCGTCAGGGGGCAGGAAAAACGGTCTGGAAAACACGGATGTGGGAAAAGGGGGGGTCGGATGCAAACGTTTATGGCGGAGAGAGAGGGATTCGAACCCTCGGTGCCGCTATTAACGACACACACGATTTCCAGTCGTGCTCCTTCAGCCAACTCGGACATCTCTCCGCATGGGGCAGACCAATCTGAACCGTTCTGGTGAAAGCCTTCTTCGGAAAATGGCGGAGAGGGTGGGATTCGAACCCACGGCTCGGGTATACCGAGCACCGGTTTTCGAGACCGGCGCCTTCAGCCAGCTCGGCCACCTCTCCTTTCCCCTCACAGGCACCAGCATAAAAAAGCACTCGATATCCTTTTTGTGCTCGGTTTGTCAACCCTCAAGTTGGCCTTTTGGCCAGGACCAACCGACCCCAAAAAAGCCGCCATCGGATTATTCTTGAACTGGCAAGGTCTCTTATAGTATTGAACTCGATTTGGCATCCGTGTTGACAAAAAAGAAAGGAATACGAACCGATGGCAACCGTCTTGCCCTTGAAGGGAATCCTCTATAATCCGGAAAAAATTGCCGACAGTGCGCAAGTCACCACACCGCCCTATGATGTGATCGCGCCTGATGAACAGGCAGCCTATTACGAGAGGCATCCATACAATGTCATCCGTCTGATTCTCGGCCGGACCCAAGCAACCGACACCGCCTCCGACAATCCCCATACCCGCTCGGCAAACTTTTACGGGCAATGGATGGCTGACGGCATTCTCAAACAGGAAGACCAACCAGCCCTGTATCTCAAGGCAATCACCTACGCCCATGAAGAAAAAACAATTACCCGCTATGGACTGATTGCGCGGGTCGGCCTCGAACCATTCGAAAAACGCATTATTCTCCCCCATGAGAAGACCTTCTCGAAAGTCCGGTCCGAAAGACTCCAGTTGATGAAAGCCACCCATTGCAACTATTGCCCGATTTTCTCATTGTATCCGGATGATGGGAATATATTGGGCACTCTCGAGCAGGCCGTAGTCAATTTTGCACCCATCGTCGACTTCACAGACGATCAGGACCACCGGCACCAGTTGTGGCGAATCCTCGATCCGGCAATCCACCGCCAGGTGGCCTCAGCCATGCAAAACAAACGGCTGTTTATCGCCGACGGACACCACCGCTATGAAACCGCATTGAATTTCAGAAAGCATCTTGAAGAAACGGACCCGTCCTTCAACGACCGCCATCCGGCTAACTACGTCCTGATGTACCTGTGCAGCATGAGCGATCCAGGGCTGATCATCCTGCCCGCTCACCGCCTTCTTAAAGCTGTCAGCGCTGCGGATCTGCGACAGGCGATGGTTAAGGCCCGCAGCTACTTCGAGGTTGCCCAACACCCCTTTACGGACGGCGACCGCCAGCGGGTTGAACGAGACTTTATGGCCGCCCTGAACAACGGTGGACTCCGGCAGCGCTTGGGCATCTATGCCCACAGGTCGCCGATTTTTTATTTACTGACACTCAAGCCCGGCGTTATGGATCGGTTGTTCTCAGATCAATTGGATGCATCGCTGCGGTTGTTGGATGTGACGGTGCTGACCCGCCTGTTATTTATGAAGATTCTTGGATTTGACCAAAAACGACTGGACAACGAACAGCTCATCGGCTACGCCAGCACCGCGGACAAGGCTTTTCATGCTATCGATACCGGCACCTATGATGTGGCATTTATCCTCAACCCCACCCGGATCGAGCAGGTTGAGGAGGTCGCCCAGAAAGGATTGGTCATGCCCCGGAAATCAACCTATTTCTATCCAAAAGTTAAATCGGGGTTGGTGATGAACACACTGAAGGAATAGGGACGCCTGGTCGTGATGCTTCGATCGGCTCAGCCGGAAAACATCGCTTCAGCGGCCCGGGTATATGTCCCGTCCTCATGATACAGGACAAGCGGCGGACCGACCTCGATCCCCGGGCGCCCGCCCTTGACCCCCGTTACCGCAACCAGCCTGGCCGGAGACGCCGGTTTGGCGTGGATCATCGTCAGGTATTTAGGCTCTATCCCAGTCGACCGCATCGCCGTCAGGAGGTCAATGCTTCGAACGGACGGATAAATGATGGAAAACCGGCCGGACTTGCGCAGCATCCGTCGGGCAGTCCGCAGCACCGAATCCAGATCGATTTTCAATTCATGCCGCGCCACGGCCCTCTGGCTGTCGGCGTTGATTCTGCCGCTGCCCCGTTTTCGATAGGGCGGGTTGGTCACCACCCGGTCAATCGGTCCACCGATATCCGCCGGTAACAATTTCCCAATATCCTTGTCTACGATCTGAACCCGGTCAGATAGGCAGTTGTCGGCAACATTTCGTCGGGCAAGTCTGCACAGGGAGGGTTGGATTTCAACACCAATCACGCGGATCTCCGGATGCCGGAACGCCAGCATAACCGGAATCACGCCACAACCGGTTCCCAGATCCAATACGGTCTCGCCGGGTGCCGGACAGGCCAGATGGGAGAGAATAACCGCATCGATGGAAAACCGATAACCTGAGGCGGGTTGATTCAGGACGATCTTGCCATTGAAGAAATGATCGCGAGTCAGCGATTCCATGGTGCTTTATATCAGACCAATTTTGAATTTGATATCCTCGATCCGCTCATTTTTGAGGCTGTGGTTGAGCTTTTCCAGCAGTTCGATTTTCAGAAACCGGAGCTGATGCAGCCACGCGGAACTGGACACATGCACCAACAGAAGCGACCCCTTTACAGCAAAGGGTTTCGCGTTGTCTGAAATCGGCGGCCCCACCGCTTTTTCCCACACATGGACCAGGTTCAGGATTCCTCCGGCGGTCTCGGATCGGCATTGATCGAGAATGGAATCCAGCACCTGGCCAATGGGTGTGAACGTATTGCTCGGCTGACGCTTTTTCTCCATACTGGAATCAATCTCCTCTGAGGCCAGAAAAAAACAAAATTGAACACGCGTGGCCATAGAGCCGATATAGGAACTGTCCTCCAGGAAGTCAACACAAACCCAACGCAGGCCAGTTCAAGTTAAATCAGATGGGTGCTTATCATTGATTTCCCTTGACTTAACAGGATCTCAATCTTAGATTAGCCTACATTTATGAATCGTCTATAGCCAGCATTAATTTGTCTTTTCGCCGGCACCCAGAAGCCACACGGGATAAATGGGTAGTCCCCCGATCGACAGGCCCAGCGATCATGAGGATGGCGGAAAGAACCATTGCAGCATCACCAATACACGAAGGATAAGAAATGGCTTGGGATTGGGAAAAGTTAAACCGTCAGCACCAACAGCAACCCGGCGGCGTTCCTCCGCAAATGGATGATATCATTAATCAGTTGAAAAAGTTCAAACCGCCTGGCGGGTCGCTGCTGATTATCGTAGTCATCGCTGCGCTGTTGTTCGGCTACTCTGTCTTTTTTACCATCGAGTCCGGTTCAGTCGGCGTGATTCAGCGTTTCGGCAAGTTTGTCCGCATCGCCGAGCCGGGCCCCAACTTTAAATTGCCTTTCGGTATCGAAAATGTCACCAAAGTTCGCCAGGATCGCGTCTACAAGGAAGAGTTCGGCTTTCAGTCGGATCGTGGCGAGATTGACGGCAGATTCTCATCGGCCTCGGACACGGCCAACATTTCACTGATGCTCACCGGCGATCTGAATGTGGCGGTGGTACCGTGGATCGTTCAGTACAAGATCAAGGATCCTTACAATTTCCTGTTCAAAGTGAAAGATGCCAACGGGCTGCTGCGGGACCTCTCCGAGTCCAGCATGCGGCTGGTGGTCGGGGATAGAAGCATCAACGAGGTGATCACCAAGCGCGATGAAATTGCAGTGGAAGCCCAGCGGGTGCTCCAGGAGGAGCTGGACGCAGCCGAAACAGGCATCAATGTGGTTACCGTGGAAATGAAGAAGACCAATGTGCCCACACCGGTGCAGGCCTCGTTCAATGAAGTCAACCAGGCCACGCAGGAGAAAGAGAAGATGATCTACCAGGCCCGGGAAGACTACAACAAGGCCATCCCGGCCGCCAAGGGTGAGGCCGAAAGAACCATCAAGGCCGCCGAGGGCTATGCCCTGGACCGGGTCAACCGGGCCCAGGGCGATGCGGCCCGGTTCACGGACCTATTCAGCGAATATGTCAAGGCCAAGGACGTAACCAAACGAAGGCTCTATCTGGAAGCGCTCAAGGAACTGCTGCCAAAGATCAACCGGAAATTTATCGTGGATGCCGACCAGCAAAACATCCTGCCGCTCTTGAACCTCGGAAACAGTGAGGGTGAATCCAAATGAAAATAAAAGCATTGCTGGCTGCGGCCGGCCTACTGATATTGATCCTATTCGTCACCGCGTATACGGTAGATGAAACCGAGCAAGTGGTGATTACCCGTTTCGATAAGGTCCAACGGACTGTGAATTCGCCGGGACTTCATTTCAAACTTCCGGTCATCGAAAAAGCGCTGGTATTCCCCAACAATCTTCAAGAGTGGGACGGCGACCCTGGCCAAATTCCCACAAGGGACAAGACCTATATCTGGGTTAACACCTTTGCCCGCTGGAAGATTGTCGATCCGGTCACTTTTTTCAAGACAGTGGGGTTTGTCAACCGGGCCCAGCAGCGTCTGGATGAAATCATCGATCCCACAGTGAGAAACTTTATCACCTCCAACCGCCTCATCGAAGCGGTCCGCAACAGCAACCGCGAACTGGACACCTTCGAGGACCTGGGTGATGGGTCCGATCGGGAACCACAAGAAGACAGGCCGGTCAGATTCTCCCAGGTGTTTGTCGGCCGAGACCAGATCGACACCGGCATCCTGAACCAGGCCAAGCCCAAATTGTCCAATTTCGGCATCGAACTGGTGGATGTCAAAATCAAACGGGTCAACTATGTCGAGGAGGTCAGGAAATCCGTCTACGATCGGATGATTGCCGAGAGAAAACAGATTGCCCAGAAATTCAGGTCCGAAGGGAAAGGTGAAGCCCAGAAGATTCTGGGTGAAAAGGAACGGGAATTAAAGCGCATCGAATCGGAAGCCTACCGCACGGCGCAGGAGGTCAAGGGCAAGGCGGATGCCGAATCGACAAGACTCTATGCCAAGGCCTACGGGCTGGATGCGGAGTTTTATTCCTTCGTGAAAACACTGGAAGTCTACAACGAGGCACTCTCCGAAAACAGCTCGATCATCCTGTCAACGGACTCTGAGATCTTCAAGTACATGAAGGGCTACGAAGGGAATGTGGCGGGAAGGCCTTAGCGACGATTTAACCAAAGGGACGCAAAAGCACCGACGCATGTTGTGCCGGTGCTTTTTTATTGGTGTCCATCACAGAAGTGCGAAGGTATCATTATTTACCCTTTCTCCTCTGATGCCGCGTGCGGGCCAACAGCTTTCGGTGTTTATGCTTGCGCATCTTTTTTCTTCGTTTCTTGATCACGCTGCCCAACAGATCACCCCCATTCATAATAAAATATCTGGATAAGCCCATTGTTCTATATCATTGCACTTATCTTGTCCATAATTATTTGACTCCCGTTACCGATCAGCCATCCGATAGGAGGATGTATCGGTCGACATGACCGGCGCACAAAGCGAGCAGCCCATTCCCACTTCTGGTCTACCCGATTAAGCCATTGCTCCTTGATATGGGGTATGCTACAGGAATTTAATGGAAAAAATGCTTGGTATCTCCATATTCAAGGACGATGAACTGACCATTGTCAACAATGCCGTGGCCATGGCCGAAGAAGTGGTCAGTAACCACTATAAAATGTCAGCAAGCCAGTGGTTGCACCCAAAATATGATGTCAAAACCCTCGCCGATCTGGCCGAAGATGAAATCGTCACCGGTCCCTTCGCCCAAATCATTCGATATGAAGGCAAACTGAAAGGCGGGGTCTTGGGCTCAAGCGCATATGATTTCTATAAAATATGTATTCAGGATCACTCCATCCTTGAAATTCTTACGAAGCATCCGGAAATTGGGCTCTCTCCTTTCGCCCTGTATGTGGTCACCCATGAATTGGTCCATATCGTTCGCTTCAGCCGCTTTCAGCAGAACTTCAAAGCCAGCGAGGTTGAAAAGCTGATTGAAGAGCGTCGGGTACACGGCATCACCCACGACATTCTTGACCCCCTGAAGATCCCAGGACTGGGTGCCGTACTTGATTTTTACGGCACCTGGCGCCCCCCCTTCGATGGGTTAAAAACCATCCCTTAATTTTCGCCGGCAATTTCTTGACAAGCACGGAAATTGACATATATTAAAGCAGTCATTCAGTCGCGATACATAATTTTACTTAATTTTTGCAATACGTTACTGGAGAATCGAATCATGCCGCTCTACGAATACCAATGTGCGGAGTGCGGAGGAATAGAAGAGGCAATTCAGAAATTTTCAGACGCTCCGTTGACCGTTTGCCGGCATTGCTCGGGAAAGCTGAACAAACTGATTTCCCAAAGCAGCTTCCATCTGAAGGGAACCGGTTGGTATGTAACGGACTATTCCAAAAAGCCAGCAGCTGCGTCCAGCGGCAAAAATTCTGATCCAGCCACCACTGACACTAAAACCAGCAGTACCGGCAGCTCTGAATCTAAAGTCACAACAGGTGAGGATTGATTTCTGTGGTCCCGATGATGTCCTCCCGGCCTCATCCACTGATGCTGATCGTCAAAGCGGCTCAATAATAGAAAGAAACTGGCGGTTTCCGCATATAAAAAGGACATCCACTCTTTACAAACCATGACGTGTGATTAGATTATTGAATCTTTCGTCTTCCTGAAAAAAAATCAGCGTATGCGACGACATTTGTTTAAAATAAGGTCAAGCGGATTGACCTAGTTTAAAATAGTTGTGCGGCTTTGTTTTTTGGTGATCAACACAAGTTCTAAACTTAAAAGGAGAGAAGGAAACATGAAACTCAGACCATTGCAGGATCGAATTCTGGTGCAGCGCGTCGAAGAGGAGACCACGACCAAAGGTGGCATTATCATCCCAGATACCGCAAAGGAAAAACCGGCTGAAGGCAAAGTCAAGGCCGTAGGTAATGGTAAGGTTGGCGATGACGGCAAGCGTGTGGCACTGGAGATCAAGGTCGGCAACCGGATTCTGTTCGGAAAGTACTCTGGAACCGAGGTGAAAATCGACGGTGAAGAGTATCTGATCATGCGCGAAGACGACGTGCTCGGCGTCATTGAGTAAGGATTACCCAATTAACGTTAGATATGGAGGTTACGAAAAATGGCTGGTAAAGTAATTAAATATGATATGAAAGCCCGCGAAGCGATGCTCAACGGCGTCAAGGCGCTTGCCGATGCAGTGGTTGTCACCTTAGGCCCCAAGGGCAGAAACGTCGTTATTGATAAGTCATGGGGTTCCCCTACCGTTACGAAAGATGGCGTCACCGTTGCCAAGGAGATCGAACTGGAAGACAAGTTTGAAAACATGGGCGCCCAGATGGTAAAGGAAGTGGCCAGCAAGACAAGTGATATGGCCGGAGATGGAACCACCACCGCAACTGTTCTCGCCCGCGCCATATATGAAGAAGGGCAGAAGCTGGTTGCTGCCGGCAACAATCCCATGGCAATTAAACGCGGCATCGACAAAGCTGTTGAAGTGGCCGTTAAAGAGCTTCACAAGATGAGCAAACCGACCAAGGATCAGCGAGAGATCGCTCAGGTGGGAACCATTTCCGCCAACAATGACGAAACGATCGGCAACATTATCGCCGAGGCCATGAACAAAGTTGGCAAGGAAGGCGTGATCACCGTAGAAGAAGCCAAAGGAATGGAGACCACCCTGGACGTGGTTGAAGGTATGCAATTCGACCGCGGCTATCTCTCCCCCTATTTCGTGACCGATCCCGAAAAGATGGTCGTTTCGCTGGAAGACCCCTACATTCTCATTAATGAGAAAAAAGTCAGCAACATGAAAGACCTTCTACCGGTGCTCGAGCAGGTGGCCAAGATGGGCAAACCGCTGGTTATCATCGCCGAAGATGTTGATGGTGAAGCCCTGGCGACCCTGGTCGTGAACAAGCTGCGCGGTACCCTTCAGGTTGCCGCCGTCAAAGCCCCCGGCTTTGGTGACCGCAGAAAAGCCATGCTGGAAGACATCGCCATTCTCACCGGCGGTCAGGTGGTTTCCGAAGATCTGGGCATCAAACTGGAAAGCCTGACCCTTGGCGACCTGGGCAAATGTAAACGCATCTCCATCGATAAAGACAACACCACCATCGTTGACGGTGCCGGTGCGCGCTCCGCATTGGAAGGGCGTGTCAAACAGATCCGTGCGCAGATCGATGAGACCTCTTCCGACTACGATCGTGAAAAACTGCAGGAACGTCTGGCCAAACTGATCGGCGGCGTGGCCGTGATCAACGTCGGCGCGGCAACCGAAACCGAGATGAAAGAGAAGAAAGCCCGCGTTGAAGACGCACTCAATGCAACCCGCGCCGCGGTCGAAGAAGGAATCGTGCCTGGCGGCGGCGTCGCTCTGGTTCGCACCCTTGCTGCACTGGACAAAATCAAAATCAAAGCCGACCAGAAATTGGGAGTCAAGGTGGTCATGCGTGCCATTGAAGAACCCCTGCGCCGGATCGCCGGCAACGCCGGTTTCGAAGGCAGCGTGGTGATCGACAAAGTCAAAAACGCCGAAGGTGCTATCGGTTATAATGCGGAAACCAATACGTATGAAGATCTCATCGCAGCCGGTGTTATCGACCCCACCAAGGTGGTTCGTTTTGCCCTTCAGAATGCTGGCAGCGTGGCATCGTTGATGCTCACCACCGAGGCCATGATTGCCGACAAACCCGACGACAAAGCAGCTGACCCGATGGCCGGCGCCGGTGGCGGTGGCATGGGTGGCATGGGCGGCATGGGCGGCATGGGCGGCATGATGTAACCCATCGCCCCACTCCACAGGTCTCTTGAAAAACAAGAAAGCCCCCGTATGGTTAATCATGCGGGGGCTTTCTTGTTTAACCTCGCTGCCGCGTAAGCCCGCCGTTGTATATAATACATGACAGGAAGCTGATAGCTATGGCCTTGACAATCCATCAGAAATCAGGTTACTGAAACCCAAACTGAGCGATTCACCTTTCTCGAAGAAGGTTGATTGTTTTTCCTAAAGATTTCTTCATCGCTGGCCGATAAGATAGTTGGAGAAACCCATAAGCATATTCAAAGCGTTCAGATCCATAATGGGTTAAATGCTTAATGGAATAAATAAAAAATGGTCTATCATTGCTTTCATGCCACCTAAAGATGAGGTTTCTGATGAATCGCAGAATTAATTCAATCGCTCTTATTTCCGTTTTTCTGCTCCTGCCCCTGCTGTTTTTATCGCCTTCAACAGCAGCAGACAAGATCGACGTGGTCGAAAGCGAGACGGGGTTTTACTACACGATCCAGAAAGGTGACACCCTCTGGGATCTGTCAAACCATTTTAACGATTCTCCCTGGCTGTGGCCGGAACTGTGGGAAGGCAACGACCAGATCTCCAATCCTCACTGGATATTCCCCGGTGAACGAATCCGCCTTTACAAAAAGTCTGGTTCTCAGGCCATAACGCAAAGCGAGGCGATCCAGCCCGTTGCTGTAATCCAACCCGAGCCCGTTACGCCTGCAAAAACCGTCGAGGGAAAAAAAGCGTCTGCACCGTTTTTCGTATATTCTTCCATTGACCGTGTCGGATTTATCCGAAAGCCGCCCGTAGCGCCCTCGGGAACCATTTTCGAGGTTCAGGGGAGAAAAGTCCTGATCAGTGAAGGGGACATGGTTTATATCCGTCCGGAAAGAGATACCGCCCAAGGCGTGCTCATTCCCGGGAGCCGGCATACCGTTTTCCGGCAGATGGAACCGACGGACGAACGCGATTCAACAGAAACCATCGGAACCCAGCACTATATCCTGGGCATCGTGGAAGTGACTAAAAAAGAAACGGATATGGTAATCGCAAAGGTTCTCAAGTCATTTCGGCCAATCCGTGTGGACGACATGTTGATGCCGTTCAGCCAACGGTCTTCAAAAATCGAACTCAAACCGAGCATCCCCGGTATCGATGGGCAAATTATCATCTCCGAAGATCATTTGGAATTGACCGGTGACTATACGCTGGCGTTTATCGATAAGGGCCGCGCCGACAACATCCAAGCCGGTCAGCAATACAGCATTTACAGCAAACAGAAAACCGTCCTGGAAAAGAATGAGATCAGCTCAAAAAGCCTGCCCCCGCTTGACTTTGGCACCTTTCTCGTCCTGCATACAGAGCAGACCACATCCACGGTGGTCATTACCAGTGCGGCAAAAGTCATCTGGCCTGGAGAACGATTCAGAACGCCAATCAATTAAAAAAACTGACGCCTGCATTGCCAGAACAAAGCGCCTGCCCCTCAGAGAGGGGCAGGCGCTTTGTTTTTTGGGTTAAATTGGAACAGTTTGAACGCTACCCATGCTCGCTGCCAGAGGTGACGCGAAGCACTTCCTGATAAGTGGTGATGCCTTCCATCAGTTTTTCAACGGCGCTCTCCCGCAAACAAGCCATGCCCTCCACCCGTGCCGTTTCCGCCAGGGCGGCCAGATCCGCATCCGGAACGGTCTGGGCCTTGATGGCATCGGTATAAGGAAGCACTTCATGGATGGTGGTTCTTCCCAGATAACCGGTCCCTCGGCATTTCTGGCACCCTTTGCCATGGTAAAGGGACAGGTTGCCGGACTTACCGGTCTCCAGCCCCAGCGCCCGGAGTTTGGCCGCATCGATTTGGATGGGCACTTTGCAGACATTGCATATTTTTCGAACCAACCGCTGAGAGAGAATACCCCTGAGTGTCGCCTGAATCAGAAAAGCAGGAACCCCCAAATCCATCAACCGGACAATCGATGAGGGGGCATCGTTGGTGTGCAGGGTCGACATCACCAAATGCCCGGTGAGCGCCGCCTGGATTGCGTTTTCCGCCGTTTCCAGATCCCGGAGCTCCCCTATCATGATAATATCGGGATCCTGCCTGAGAATGTTGCGCATGATCGACCCGAAGGTGATTCCCACCTGTGGCCTGACGGCAATCTGGTTGAAATCTTCATGCACCATTTCAATAGGGTCTTCGACAGTGGTGACATTGACCTTCGTGGTGCTGATTTTCCGGAGTGTGGAGTACAGGGTGGTGGATTTCCCGCTGCCCGTGGGGCCGCAAACCAGAACCAAGCCGTGGGGGTGGGAAATGATCTGGTTGTACTTTTGCATATCGAGCGATGAAAAGCCCAGACGCTCGAGATCCTGGAACAATATATCCGGGTCCATGACCCGCATGACCACCTTCTCGCCGAAGGCCACGGGTACGGTGGACACGCGAATCTCCACCTCCACGTCTTTCTTGCCGGTCTTGATGCGACCATCCTGAGGCCGCCGTTTTTCGGCCATGTCCAACCCGGATAGGTTTTTGATCCGGCTGATGATTGCCGAGTGGACATTTTTGGGCAACTTGTAAACCGTGTGTAGTACACCGTCAATCCGCATTCTGACCAGGCTGACGTCCCGCTTGGGCTCAATATGAATGTCACTGGCCTTTTGGTCGAATGCATAAAGGAACAGGTGGTTGACGGCATTGACCACGTGATGGTCATTGGACGGCAGTTCATCTGCGGATTTGAGTTGGATATACCGCTCAAGATTACCCAGGTCCACGGTCGGTCCGGAAAACTGATGCTCGGCCGCCGCAATGGATCGCTTAAAACCAAAAAACTCGTCGATGAGTTTGATGATGTCCGACCGGGGGCTCACCACGGCGTGGACCTGCATCTGGCAGGCACGGGTGATATCCTCGAATACGTCAAGGTTAAACGGGTTCGGTGTGGCTACGGTGAGTTTTCCCTGGCTGACCTCCACCGGCAACACCAGGTGATTTTTTGCAAAGGAGATGGGAATGGTGGTAGTGACGACATTCAGGTCAAGCTTCAGCGGATCGATCTTGGCAAAAGGAATTCCCCAGCTTTCCGCAAGGGTTTGAAAAATGGTATCCTCGTCCAGAGTCTTCGATGGATCATCTTTGCGCTTCAGGTTCAAGGCCACCATGGCATCGATGAGGATAAACGGCTTGTCCCGATTTTCATCATAATCGTTGCCGCCCTGTTTAACGCGGCGACGCTCGAACTGTTTGATCAGTTCAAAACGGTTGCCATAAAAGTCCCGTGCCTGCGCGAAGGATATCAACCCCTTTTTTTCAAGCGCAGAAAGGAGGCGTTTTTCGGACAGCTGATCGCCCACGTTCAATTTCCCCCTGCCCTTATGCTGAATGCCAGTTGGCGGTGGTAATGCTCCGGATAACATTTTCGATCCATGCCATGGTTCGAACGACGGATCGCTGATTTTCCGGGGTACCACTGATTTCGGACAACTGATAGCCATATTCGCTGATCTGTCTGAGCAGGCCCACATCATCGCGTGTCCCCACTCGTCCGACGCCGCGAACAATGATTTTCAGGTGCTGCAGAAAAACCGGCAGGTAGGTTGCAGCTCTAAGCGTTCGATAGATGCCCGTTTTCGGATCGCCATATTCTTTCAATGCGGAGACCAGAATAAGGTGTGCGGTTTTGCCCGACAGCAGGGAAAGAAAGATGAAGATCTCACGCTCAAGAAACAGCAGGTGGCGCACGGATGGCGTCTGTTTGCCAGGTTTGGTAGCATTTAAAAGCGCAACCATTTTCTCATGAATGGTAACCACTTTACTGGAGAACCGATACTCCACCGAATCGATCCGAAACTGTGCATAGTGCACCACGTTCCTATCCAATCCGTTGCGGACGTTGAGGACCTCTTCCGGCGTCATTTCGATATCGACATCAAGCTCCTTGTTGTATGTCCTGAGCAGGATGTTGGCCAGCATGATTGCATTCCGATCCGAGGGTTCCACCCGATCGGGATGCCGGCAGAAATCGGCCAGCAAAAAACGCAGCGCGTGTTTGGGCCGCTTGATGCGGCTGATCAGGTGCTGCAGGGCATTGAGAAAGGAAACCCGATTGGCCCGGCCTTTCAGCACTTTGAAATAACACCATAATAATTCAAAGGCATGGTTCCCGTGTCGTGCCAGTTCATCGATCATCGGTTCGAATGTTTTGCGGATGAAGTTACCCTGTCCATCAAACAGCTTCTCGATTAACAGCGTTATTTTTTCTGTGTCATGCATAGGGATTTTGAAGGCATGGGAGACGGCCTGAAGGTTTTTTTCATTGCGGCGTTTGACCAACTGATCGATCACCATCAACTGCCGCTCCGTGTCACGGCTCTCCTTCCCCAAAGACAAGATGGTGAGAAGTTCAGCATTCACAGTGCCAATCATGGTCGATTTACCATCTACATGCACCTGTATGGCATCCCGGCGCACGGTAACAGCATCCAGCGCCTCGCCATCAACTTTGTAAATCCCTGCCCGCAGCATGTTTGCCAGCAGCGGTGCCATCTTATGTAAAACAACCTTATTTTCAAGTGCATTCAGGATTAAACTATAGGTATGCAGCTGTTTCAAAAAGGTTTCTGCCCCCATCCCGTCGTAGTCGTTCAAAATGGCGACTGCCGCATCGTCGTGAAGGTCCTTATCCTCGGTCAACTCCTGATGAATCAGCTGCATCGCCTCTTGCTTCAGGTTGCTCACATTGGTGTCTTTGGCTGGATCGATGTCAGCGGATAAGAATCTGCGGTCGCTCATTCTTTATCTCCATCTGATTGAATTCGATTGGGATTTTCCTGTCTACATGCATTGGGCATACGACTAAAAAGCAATAATCATTTAAAAAGTAAACCGAGCACGCTGAAAACAGCAATCAATTTTTTCCGGCTCGGCGTCGCCGAAATTCAGGTGCCTGCGATCGCTTTATACTTTCACGCCCAGCATATCACAGCGCGTCGGAAAAAGCCATTCCCAGTTTCGACCCGTGTTTCTGAGTTAGGCTTTTTTTCCAGTCAGTTACGGCACCACGATTGGCCTTACGACAAGGAAAGGGACCGATCGAAAACGGGTGTAATCCAAATCACCAGGTAAAGATCATAGTGATAGTATTGTCCCCTCAACATGTTATTACTCCGCTCATATTGCCTAAGTGCCTCCTCGTGCCAACCCTATTATTTGGAAATTGACTTACACGATTGCAGCTTAATCCCGGCTAAGCCGCGGAGACGGCTATGGGCATTATGCAAACTTAAGTTTTTTTAAAATTTTGCCAAGTAGGTCCCCTGGCAACACTCAGATGTTTTAAGGAGGCACGATGATGAATCGCAACTTGACGGGTTTACTGGATCGAATTGGAGAGGTATACAAGCCAATGATTCTGAAAGGATCTCGCCATTACCTCGAAGTCAGGGTCGGCGAACAGGCACAGAAGATGGGATTTGCCGACTTAGCGGAAAGATATAGATACAGCTGCGTAATCGTCCCCTTGAAAGTCCCCCAGAAAGGCATGAAAGTTCGTATCGATGGGCGCACGTTTGTCAACTATGCAGAGCATGCATCCGGTATCGCCCTTCCCGGGCATATAGCCAGAGAGGCCGGGCGATCGTTCAAGCGCTTTATTCCCAATGACAGCATGATCTGCAATTTTACCTGATCGAGAACTGGCGGCCATCCGATTTTCATTAACGGATCAGACGGCATCCACGGTGGCACCAACGCCGAAGGCAAACCGGACGATTGATCATGGCTGGCCACCCGGAGGGAACT
Source organism: uncultured delta proteobacterium (assembly GCA_963697405.1). Lineage (GTDB taxonomy): Bacteria > Desulfobacterota > Desulfobacteria > Desulfobacterales > Desulfosarcinaceae > Desulfosarcina. Next base: position 52,402 of record CAVONY010000029.1, read on the forward strand.
GGGAAAGGATCATGTCCACGATTTTCCGGATCGCCTCGGCGGCTTCTTCAGGCGTTTTGTGATTTCTCAGCCGGAAAACACCCACCCCCCGCCACATTAAGGCGCGCGTGCCTGCTGAATAAATATCGATGGTCAGGCGGCTCTGGTCATATTGCCGGATGCGCGTTTCAGTACCGGCGCCACCATACCACGGATGATAGTAGCTTCCCACACCCATGGTCGAATAATAGGTGTCGCTTTGAATTTTCTGCTCGATGGCCAGATGATAGGTCAGGTATAGAACCGACTGCCCCTGAGATGGGCTGATGTTTCGACTCGCCAGATGAGCCTCGACAGCATGGCGGATGCGTTTATCCAGCAGTGGGTTGTCGATGCGGATGTCCCCGGTAGCACCCTGAACCGGGTCTCGCCATTGCCAGGTGCCGTAGCGTGACATATCCGCATGGGGGTCATAATCCTGGCTCACCTGAACGGTGGCGCAGCCGGCAAAGACCACGACGGCCAAAAACAAGACAGTGCCTGTCGAGATTCTCATCATGTCCTCCACAGTTTACGGAGCAACCCTCCTGAATTGACAGCATCATGTTCAACGGGTATTATTTTTTCATCCCATTCTTGCGAGAACGCGGAGTAAAACCGGGTGGCCGGGCATCTGTTTACCGGCGACAGCCTGTTCATGGGCCATGAAAAAAAGGAGCCCCCGTTTATCACCAATTTTATCATCGATCCCTGAAACGCGGTCACTCGGTCTTAACCGACAAGAGATGAGGCAGTTGTCATGAAATCCCTTCACGTCAATTTCAATGAAGCGACCCAGGCCGTTGAGCCCATCGACAACGCTTTCCAGGAGCCCTGGGATGAGGTATGCGACAGGTACAATAACGATGTAAGGCGAATCAAAACGGTATCAGACCCAAAGGGCTACAACGCCATTTATGCCTGTTATGATGAAAACAATCAGCCGGTTTACTTTCTGGTGGAAGAAAGCGACGTACTGACAAAATTGCGTCGACGAACATTTCTCCACAAACTTGGCCGGACGCGGACGGCAGGGTCTCTGAAAAAATAAATCAGCTGTCGTTGATCTTGCTTCGCAGCTTCCCCGAGCATTTGAAGGTGACCACCCTGCGCTCCCGCAGGGTCAAATCGGAACCGGTGGCCGGGTTTCTGCCCCGTCGCTTCTTTTTTTCCTTCACGCAGAATTTCCCAAAACCGGATACCAATAGATCGTCTCCATCTTCGAGGGTCCCCTTGACGATCTCGAGCAGGGATTCAACGGTTTCAATGGACTTTTTTTTCGTAAAGCCCAAGTCGTTCACCTTAGCGACGATGTCGTTCTTGGTCAATGCCATAGCGCCTCCTGAGAGAAATGGTTGCCGGTTTCCTGGTATTGGGGTTCAAGCTGCATCGGATCATGGAACCCGGATCGGTCACTCCTGCCCAGTGGTTTCTTTCTTATCTTCGGGAATGATCCGGGCGACCTTGTCCATAATCGTATCCACCCTGCTCATTATCTCGTCAATTTCGGCTTTGAGCGCTTCATCATCGGTTTCGGTCATTTGAGAATTTCCCTTTTTGGATAATCCGGCTTTTGCCACGGGATGCGTGTTGGGTCAACGTGGGTAGTTACCGTGTGCATAAAGGTAATCATAACAGTATTCCTGGTACTCGAGGTCTCGCGTGGCACCCGCCTCCTGATCAGAATCGACGGTTTTCTCCAGACGCGCCAGCCATCGAGTTTTCGCAAAATGGTAAAGGACATCCCGGATCAGCTCAGGATTGTCGCTGACCTCCGGATTGTTTTTGACAAAGAGGATCACCGAATCGATAACCGCCTTGACATTGCGGATATATTCACTGTCGTCCATGCGATACTCTGTGGAAACATCCAAAAACTTTCCCAGCAAAGCCTTGGCCATGCCTTCTACGGCATCGATACAATTCATCGGTTCTCGATTCTGTGCCTCGCGACACACATCAGGGTATCTCAAGATTTATAGCAAGCGCCGAAATACCGCTTTGTTCAATAATATCATACAGCTATTAAAAATATACGCAAGACCGGAGGATGTCAAGTTCATAAAATACCATAAACATTTAATCCGGAATCAGCGGACGGGCAATAGAGAACCCAAAAACGCTAACCACGTTCGGGATCCCACCTCAACGGAAAGAGGCAGCTAACGATTGGCCAATACCGTGTCGATCTCGTCTAAAAAGCGGCTGCGGGGATTGAACTGGCCTTTGCGAAAATTGGCGGAAGTAATAAAGAGACAGCGCTCTGCCCGGGTCACCGCCACATACATGAGCCGACGCTCCTCCTCCAGGTCATCGGCACTGTCCATCGATCGCCAGTGGGGGAACAACTGCTCTTCGCACCCGATCACGAAAACCGTGTGAAACTCCAGGCCCTTGGCCCCGTGCACAGTGGAAAGGTTGACACCGTTGGATTCCTCCTCATCATCTTTGTCCTCTCGGACCAGTGCGGCTTCTTCCAGGTAGTCAACGATGGTCGCCTTCTGGGAGGCAGCGTGGATCAATTGATCGATGTTTTCCTGACGGGCGGTGAAGTCCATGGAATTGGATCGGGTGTAGTTTTCCAGATGGTCCATGTAACCGGTGCGGGCAATCGCCTGACGTATGGCTTCATCAGGCCGCAGGTCCCGAATCTCGTCCAGAAGTGCCAGTAGATCGTTAAGGGAATGGTAAAGTTTGGGGGTGAGCACGCGTTCGGAAACCGCCACCCGGGCGGCCTCCTTCAGACTCATGGGTCCCCTGCGCATCTGGGATATCTTTTTTACGGTCCCCGGCCCGATGCCCCGTTTGGGCGTGTTGAGGACCCGTTCGAAAGCAGTGTCATCCTTGTCGAACACCGCGGCAGTGATGTAACAATTCAGGTCAAGGATCTCCACCCGGTCAAAAAAGCCCTTGCCGCCCATCATGTGATAGGGGAGGTGCGCCCGGCGGAAGGCCTGTTCGAAGGGCAGGGAGCAGAACTTGGTGCGGTAGAGTACCGCCATCTTTTCATAGGGAATGCCCATTCTGACCATACTGCGTATCTTGTCCGCCACCCAGCGGGCCTCCTCCTGGTCGGTATAGAACTCATGGGTCTCGACCACGCCGCCTTCCTTGTCCGAGAAACAGGCCTTTTCCATACGGTTTTCATTATGGCCGATAACCCGGTTGCCCAGTTGCACGATTTCATCGGCCGAGCGGTAATTCTGCTCCAACCTGAAGATCCGTGCGCCCTTGTACTTCCTTTTAAAAGATAGGAAATGACCGACGTTGCTCATCCGGAACGAGTAAATGGACTGCCAGTCGTCACCGACGGCAAAAAGATTCCCGTCTTTGAGCAGCAGGGCGGTAATCTCCTCGTTTAGGTCGTTGGTGTCCTGGTATTCATCGCAAAGAATATATTGAAATTGGGTCTGGAATCGCTGCCGGACGTCTGCATGGTCCCGCAGCAGGTTACGGGTCAACAGCAGGATATTATCGAAATCGACTGCATTGGCCGCTTTAAGGACCCCTTCGTAGCGCTCGTACACATCGGCCAGGCGGATGTTGCCCTTCCGGGGATGGTTGTCAAAATAGGCACCGGGATGTCCGCTGTTTTTGGCATTGGAAATCTGCCCGAGCACGGGCATGGCATGTTTTTTATCGTAATTCAGGGTTAACAGCACATCCTTGACGGTCTTTAGCTGGTGGTAAGACGTAAAGACCTGGAGGGGCGGATGAAAACCCAGCAGGTAGCTGTATTCCTTAAGGATCTGGAAGCAGGCGGAATGGTAGGTGCGCACCCAGGGAAAGCGCTGGACACCCATGCCGGTCATACGAATCAGGCGGCCCTTCATTTCCTCGGCCGCCTTGTTGGTGAAAGTGATGGCCAGAATCTGTTCGGGCGGCAACCCCGATTCCACCAGGTAGGCAAATTTTGCGGTCAGGGTTCGGGTCTTTCCCGATCCGGCGCCGGCCACAACCAGGGCCGGTGAGCCGGTATATTCGACAGCGACTTGCTGCTCGGGTGAAAGCTGCATGGATGATCTTCTCCATAAACGCTTGTTTGGATGTTGTAATTTGAAGTTTATTTGGAACGTGGTGCTTGTGATTTGATCATTATGTAAAGTTAAGCAGTTGCCAAAGCAATGGGTGATGCGCTAATAAGGCGCCCATCGGTGGACTTGTGCCGGTCCGGATGCCGTCGGGTGCCGGGTGTTAAAAAAAACGGGTTCCCGCAAGGCAGATGAGGGAACCCGGAACTGGTTTTGGAGCCACCGCGCGGAGTCGAACCGCGGACCTACGCATTACGAGTGCGTTGCTCTACCAACTGAGCTACGGTGGCGTTTAACTGTCACGCTGATTCGCAGGCAAGCATTTTATTTCGATTTTTTAGATGCTTATTGGGAATCAGCTGCGCCGCCAGCTGAGCTGCGCCGGCTGAAAAATAGAAGGATCACGTATAGCGTTTATGAATCAAAAGCAAGAAAAAAGTACATCGGATAGGCTGATCCGTGCCATTGCCGAGCGCACCGGCCCCCTCGTGGTTGCCGGTATGGGCAGCAGCGCCGGTGCTCGCTTGGCAGCCGGCGTCAGGCAGGTGCTCAAGTCGCCCGTTTTGGTGGTGGCCGCATCAACCAAAGCCGCCGAACAGCGGAAGGCGGAAATCGATTTCTTTTCCGGAGAAACGGGCTCCGCCGCAGTTCTCTTTCCCCCTTACAATATTTCCCCGTTCAAATTCATGTCCTACCATAACGAAACAGCTGCCCGTCGCATCCGGGCGCTGTATGCCATGATCGAGGGTCAGCAGCCGCAAATCATGGTGACCGCAGCCACCGCCCTGCGTCAACGACTGATTCCCAAGTCCGTGTTGGCTGACTTTGCGGAGCTGATCCTCGCCGAAGAGGAGATCGAACCGGATCGCCTGGTAGCCAAACTCGTGGCCGGCGGGTATACCCGCAGCGTGGTCGTGGAGGAGCCGGGCGATTTTTGCGTCCGCGGCGGTATCATCGACATCTTTTCGCCCCTATATGAAAACCCCCTTCGCATCGAACTGTTCGGCGACTTTGCCGAAACCATCCGTTTTTTTTCCCCTTCCAGCCAGCGCAGCCTGAAACATGTGCACGAAGCGGTCATTCTGCCGGCCAGAGAAGTAACCTTGGAGAAAGCCCGACTGGATGTAATCGTCGGCCGCTTCCGGGCACGCGGACTCGAACAGGAACTGCCGCGCACCGCCGTCCGGGACATCGTGCAGCGCATCAAGGAGCAAGGGGTGTTTCCCGGCATCGAGAATCTCACCCCGATGATTTACGACCACATGGACACGCTTTTCGACTATCTGCCGGAAGGCACGGTCATCATCGCCGAAAATCCGGCCGAACTGGCCCAGGTCGCCGCCAAAAGCGAACAGCTTGCCCAGGTTAACTATCGCAAAGCCCGCAGCGAAATGCACCTGTGTGTGGAGCCGACGGACCTGTTTTTAAACTGGGAAGAGATCAGTGCCGATCTAACCCGTCGACGGGCCGTCTCGCTGGCGCCGCTGGTGGTGACCGGTGCTGTCGATCGTCACACCGTATATGCCGAAACTGCAGACAACGGCGAACTGTTGCTGGCCATGGAGCAGGCCAGGAAGACCGACCATCCAGCCGCCCCGCTGGTGAAGTGGGTTGCAGCGCAACAGGATGCGGGTCACACCATGGTGGTGGCCTGTGAGACCGACCGCCAGGTCGGCCGGCTGGCTTCGATTCTGGCTCTGCATGGCGTTGAAGCGGTCACCGGCCAACCGTTTCCGCAAAAGCGCCGGCCGGGGGTGCTGTTCATCTGCCGGGGCAGCCTGAGTGCAGGATTTATATGGCCGACAGACGGTCTTGCGGTAGCCACGGAGGCCGACGTTTTCGGCCCCCGGGCCAAGCGCCCCAGACGCAGTGCAACGACCGTGCGAACCGAACTGCTGGCCTTTTCCGACTTGAAGCAGGGGGACCTGGTGGTCCACGACGAGCACGGCATCGGTCAGTACGAAGGGCTAATTAAACTAAGCCTGGAAGGCACCGTCAATGACTTCCTGCTGGTCGGCTACCGGGATGAGGATCGCCTCTATCTGCCCGTGGATCGCATGGGTCTGATCCAGAAGTACATGGGGGTAGAGGGCATGATGCCGGCCCTGGACAAAATGGGCGGCCGGGCCTGGGAGCGGGCCAAAGAGAGGGTGCGCCGGTCAGCGGAAAAAATCGCCGGGGAACTGCTCAAGATCTACGCCCAGCGAAAGGTCAACGACGGGCACGGGTACGGCGCAGCCGACAGCCATTTTGCCGACTTCGAGGCAAACTTTCCCTACGAGGAAACCCCGGATCAGCTCAAGGCCATCGAAGATGTACTCGAGGACATGCACAGCACCACCCCCATGGACCGGTTGGTATGCGGAGACGTGGGTTACGGAAAGACCGAGGTGGCCCTGCGAGCCTCGTTCCTGGCCGTCAGCGAGGCCAAACAGGTGGCCATGCTGGTTCCAACCACGGTGCTGGCCGAACAGCATTACGCCACCTTTGTCCAGCGCTTTGACGCCTACCCGGTGAAGGTCGCCTGCCTGAGCCGTTTCCGGTCACGACCCGAGCAGCGCCGGATCGTGGAAGAGATAAAAAAAGGCACCGTAGACATCGTCATCGGCACCCACCGGCTGCTTCAAAAGGATGTCACTTTTGCCGACCTGGGACTGTTTATCCTCGACGAGGAGCAACGATTCGGCGTTCGGCACAAGGAAAAGCTCAAACGGCTGAGAACCACCGTAGACGTGCTGGCCCTCACCGCCACACCCATCCCCAGGACACTGCATCTCTCCATGATGGGCATCCGGGACATCAGTGTGATCTCTACACCGCCGGAGCAACGCCATGCCATCATCACTTACGTGTGCGAGTTTGACGACACCGTGGTCAGCGAGGCCATCCGCAGTGAACTGACCCGGGGCGGACAGATCTTTTTCGTACACAACAACGTCAAGGCCATCGACCGGATGGCCGCCTATCTGCAGGAAAGGGTACCCGAGGTCCGCCTGGCCGTTGCCCATGGGCAGATGGCCGAAGAGGATCTGGAGTCGGTAATGATGCGCTTCATGAACCGAGAGATCGACATGCTCGTGTGCACCACCATCATCGAGTCTGGCATCGATGTGGCCACGGCCAACACCATCCTGGTCAACCGGGCAGACCGGTTCGGTCTGGCCCAGATCTACCAGCTGCGGGGCCGGGTGGGCCGGTCCGACGAGCAGGCGTATGCCTACCTCTTCATTCCCGAAGAAACCCGGCTGGGAAAAGATGCCCAAAAACGTCTCAAAGTACTCATGGAACACAGCGATCTGGGATCCGGTTTCCAGATTGCCATGAACGATCTGAAAATCCGGGGCGGCGGGGCGATTCTGGGCGCGTCCCAATCCGGCCACATTGCCGCCGTGGGCTATGACATGTTCCTCAAGCTCATGGAAGAGGCCGTGGCCCAGATGAAAGGGGAGCCCATCACCGAAGGCCTGGAGCCGGAAATCAACCTGCCCATGTCCGCCTATGTGGCCGAGGATTATGTGGTCGATATCGACCAACGGCTGTCCATCTATCGCCGCCTGGCCAAGATGACCGATCTCAAGGAAATCGCCGCCATGAAGGCTGAACTGGCGGATCGATTCGGCCCACTTCCCGAAGAGACGGAAAATCTGCTGCTGAAGATCATGCTGCGGGTATTGTCGGTGCGTGCCGGGATCAAGCGCCTGGACCTTTACGGCCAGCAGCTGTGCCTGGCATTCAGCGAGACCCATCAACAGCGACCCTTGGGAATTGTCCAGATGATCACCAACGGTAAACAACCCTACCAATTCACCCCGGACCACCAGCTCAAAGCCACCCTGGTCAAAGGGACTGCGCGGGCCATGCTTGCTCAGGCGAAAAACATCTTGATCGAAATAGCGCAACATGTTAATTCCTGAAGGCTTATGAGAACCATATTTAGAAAATTTGCAGTGAGTTATACTCATGACGAAAAATTGGCGATGCGACGCTGTCCGCCGGTCGTGAGGCATGTGTGTCGCCTCATCTGTTGCGCAGCAATGGTTGCATGGACGGGTTGTTCGGGACCGGACAATTCATCACAGCAGAATGCCGTGCTGATCCGCACCGACCAGCAGACCGTGACCCAGGCCCAGTTCGAACGCGCCTTTGAGGCTGCCCGGATTGCCTATAGCGACGACCGATCGGTGAATCCTCAGACGATTGAAAATGCGCGGTTGCGCCTGCTGAATCAAATGACCGAAGAGGTGATCGTCGACCGCCGGGCTCACGAACTGGGCATCGTGCTGGATGACACCGAAGTGGAAGCGGCGATCCAGGCAATAAAAAAGGATTACCCGGAAGACGAATTCGAACAGATGCTGCTGGAAAGTGCCATCCCCTATTCGTTGTGGACGGACCGGCTGCGGGTTCGCCTGCTTATGGAAAAAGTGGTGGACCGGGAACTGGTTCAACCGGTAAACATAACCGCACAGGATATTGAAGCTTACTATAAAGCCCACGAAGAAGACTTTGCCGTCAATGATGAAGGTCCGCCGACGATCGATTTGAAGCATCACATCGTTGAACAGCTCCGGCTCGAGAAGGTGGAAGCGGCTTACCCGCAATGGATGGACGGGCTGCGGGCGCGGTACGGGGTCGAGATCAACTGGGAGCTGTGGGAGCAGTCCCAACACCCCGGCGCCGGATCCGCCGGCAAGGGAAAGGAATCGTTGCCTTGAAGCGAAATTTGTCTTTGGGTATGCTGATCGGGGTGTGGGTATTGGTTTTCACAGCCACGGCCACGGCATCGGCGGCATCCGAGGTATTGGACCGGATCGTGGCTGTGGTCAATGAAGACATCATTTTGCTGTCCGAACTCGAGGAACGGTTGGAACCCTATGCCCAGCGCATCCGCCAGCAGGGATTCGACCTGGACAAGGAACGGCAGATGCTGTTCAGCGTTCGCGATGAGATGCTCAATCGCCTGGTGGATGAAAAGCTCACGGATCAGGAGATCAAACGCTACGATATCCAGGTGGATGAAGCGGAGATCGACAACACCATCGAACGCATCAAAAGGGCCAACACGTTTACCGATGAAGAACTGCGCCTTTATCTGGAACAGGATAACATGACCATGGAGCAGTATCGGGAAACAATCAAGGAGCAGGTCCTTCGCACCCGGCTGGTCAATTATCAAGTCAAGTCCAAGATCGTCATCACCGAAGAAGAGATCCGGGACTACTACGACAATCACCCTGAGATTTACGGCGGAACGCTTAATTACCATCTAAGAAATATCCTGATGCGGGTTCCGGATTTTGCTAACGATACTGACAAACAGGCGGTAAGCCAACAGATGCAACAGATCCAATCACGGTTCGAAGCCGGAGAATCCTTTGCCGATTTGGCCCGTACCTACAGCCAGGGCCCGGCCGCTGCGGACGGCGGTGACATCGGCAAGTTTGCCAAAGAGGCCCTTTCTCCAAAAATCCAGGCGGCGCTTGACGGGTTGGCCCCGGGCCAGTCAACAGCAGTACTGGACACGGATCAGGGGTATCAGCTCTTTTATGTGGAGGCGGTCGACCGGACCGAAGGGAAACCCTTGGATAGCGTAAGGGAAGAGATCCACCAAAAACTGTTTGCCGAGGTGGTGGATAAAAAATTCCTCTCATGGCTGGAGGATCTGCGCAGTCAGTCACACATCAAAATCATCAATTAGGATTGGAATCGAACGCATAAGATTTCAGGATCCTTGGATATAGCGGTTCTCCTATAGGCTTTAAGATAATTAATTTGGCAAGACTAGAGGGAGGAAGCCGTACGGTGATACTGCGACGACCGATAACGCAGTCCAAATTAATTATCTTAAGGCCGAAATATGGAATCGGAAACGAGTCAGGACACATTTGGCGGCTATCTGAAAAACTTCCGGTTGAAACAGGGCCTGGCGATTCAAACGGTTGCCGAAAATACAAAAATCGCCGTCCACTGCCTCAAGGCCATTGAGGAGAATGCCCATGAGGGGCTCCCCCCACCGGCCTATGTCAAGAGCTTCATTCGGACCTACGCCGATGCAGTAGGGGCCAATGCGGACGTCGCCGTCGAGTTCTACCTGTCGGATCTGAAACAGCAGGAACACACCAAGCAGCATCACCTGAGACGTCGAGAAAAACTGTCGGCCTTCCGTCGGGCGATGATGGCAGTGGGTCTAATCGTCGGCATTTTGTTTCTTCTGCGGTACACCGATTTTTTTATGGCTCCGACACCGCCGCAAAACACAGCGGCGCCGGAAGGCACGGTCTTGTCCGAACCGGTTGCCTCCGGAGCTGAGACAGTCGGGAACCGCCCCTCCGCTGCAGAGACGCAGGACAAGCTCAAACTCCAGATTATCGCCGTGGAGCGAACCTGGTTGAAGGTGATTGTGGACGGACAGAATGCCCGGTCGTATGATTTGAAACCCGAGGATCGTCTGGAGTTAGAAGGAACCGACAACTTCAATCTGATGATTGGCAACGCCACTGGACTGCAAATTTTTCTGGATGAGCGACCGGTTAAGATCTTCGGAAGCAGCGGTCAGGTGGTAAGCCTGAAGATACCATAAATCAAAGTGTTAAGTGTTAGGTGTTAAGAATAACCGCACCGATCACACCGGACACTTAACACTTAAAACTTAACACGTTCATAAAATGCAACAGGATAGACAAAAAATTCTGACCATCAGCGTCAAACGCCTGTTGCGGCGGGGCGCCAGCAGCCGGCTTCACAAAATCGTCAACAAAACCCACGGCGCGGATATTTCCATCCTGTTCAGGAGCCTGCCGCTCCAGGATCAACGGCTGCTGTTCGACATGATTGAAGATGTTGAGCAAAAGGGGATTGTCTTCAGCGAGTTGGATGAAGATCTCTTTGTCGAACTCATCGACGGCATGGATCCGGATGAAGTCGTGGCCATCTTGGAAGACATGTCCAACGATGACGTCGCCGACCTGCTGAATCAACTCCCCGATGAGACCGCCAGCACCCTGCTCAAGCGTATGAAGAAAGAGGGATCCGATGAGGTCGAAGACCTCATGCGATTCGAAGACGATACCGCTGGTGGTATCATGAACCCGGACTTTATCGCCCTGAACCAGGAGATTACCGCCAAAGAGGCCATCGAGCGAATCCAGAAAGAGTTTGCCGATGTCGAGATGCCCTTTTATCTCTACGCGGTGGACGAATACGGCAACCTGGTGGGTGTCTGTTCCCTGCGGCAGCTGGTGGTGGTCAAACCCCAGACGCCCTTGAAATCCTTCATGGCCACCGATGTCCTTTCCGTGCAGACGCACATGGACCAGGAGGAAGTGGCCAAACTGGTCGCCCGCTACGACATCCTGGCCGTTCCGGTGGTGGACGAGGGCAACCGGCTGGTAGGAATCGTCACCGTGGACGATGTCATCGATATTTTCCGCGAGGAGGCGACCGAGGACATCCTCAAGATGGCCGGTGTAGGCGAAGAGTTCGTTGAGACCAAAAGCATCCTCAAAAGCACAAGGATCCGCCTGCCCTGGCTCTTTGCCAGCTGCCTGGGCGGGATATTCGCTTTTTACGTCATCGGCCAATTCGAGGAGAGTCTGACCAGGGTGACCTACCTGGCCGCCTTCATCCCGGTGATTATGGGCATGGGCGGCAATATCGGCACCCAGTCCTCCACCATCGTGGTGCGTGGACTGGCCACCGGCCGGCTCAATATCCGCGACATCGGTTCGGTGGTGGGTAAAGAACTGAGCGTAGGATTGATCCTTGGCCTCGTCTACGGTCTGCTCATCGGGTCGGTGGCCCAGTTGCAGTACAGCACCATCATGCTGGCGCTGGCGGTCTGCCTGGCGGTCATCTGTTCGATGTCCGTGGCCGCTCTGGTGGGATCATGCGTGCCCATGCTGCTGGCACGGATCAATATCGATCCAGCCGTTGCCACCGGTCCATTCGTGACCACCGCCGTCGATATCATCAGCGTCTACTTTTACTTTACCATCGCAACCAGATTTCTCGGCGTCTGAGATCATGGCCAGTCTGAACACACCCGCCATCCTGCTCCGTCGCATCGAGTTTGGCGATTTCGACCTCATCGTCACCCTGTTCACCCAGGCACAGGGAAAGACCAGTGCCATTGCCAAATCCGCTAAAAAGAGCGTCAAACGATTTTCCGGGGTACTGGAACCCTTTTCCCGGCTCAACGTGGTGTTGGCCCAAGGCCGGGGCAAAGGCATGCCGGTGCTCCAGGAGGCCTCTCTGGAAGATCCGTTTTTCAAGATCCGTGAAGATATCATTAAAACCGTCTATGCCAGCTACTGGTCGGAATTGATTTACCTGTGGATGGCCGAGGGAGAACCCCAGGAGCCACTATACCGACTGATGTCGCATGTGCTGGCCGAACTCAACCGGGGAGAGACGCCCGTGGAAGTGCTCAGCATCCTGTTTCAGATGCGCTTTTTATCACTGGCTGGATTTCGTCCCAATTTCGACCACTGCCACACCTGCAAAACCTGCCTGGACCAGATCCGGCATGCGTCGGTGGTCTCGGATCCCTCCAAAGGGGGGATTGCCTGCCCGACTTGCGGGATCCCCACCAACGGCCGGCTGAAGATCTCCAAAGGCACGTTGAAGCAGCTCATGTGGACCGACACCGGGAACCTGGAGCGGGCCGCCCGGGTCCGGTTTGCGCCCACGGCCATCTCCGAGGGGATGAAATTTCTGGAAGCCTTCGTTCCCTTTCACATCGGCAAATCCCCCAAAAGCCTTAAGGTACTTCGGGCTATCAGGAAATCAATGGGTGGCAGGGCAACGACTTAACACACTAATTTATCGTTCTAAATGGAAAATCATGGCAACACGGACCAATGCAATGACACTGGGCAATATCGGGCCGCTGCTGGACAGCCATCCCATCGACGCATCGGCGCCCTGTCGAATCGATTTCGGGGGGACGTTGGACATCAGCAGCTTTCATTATCCGCTGAGGCACTTGGCCCCATCGACGGTTAATATCGCCCTGGATCGACGCACCGCCGTCAACCTGCGCCCGATCACCGGTAATCGGATACAGGTCTCATCAGCGGGCTTCGCCGACGCGGTATTCAACCCGTCAGACGCCCCCTACGATCATCCCCTGGGCCTCATGTTCGCCGTGGCTGACTATTTCGGCGCCAGGGGGGTTCACATACACATCCATTCCTCATCACCGCCCAAAAGCGGGCTGGGGGGCTCGTCGGTGGCTGCCGTGGCCCTGATTGCCGCTTTTTCCAAGGCGCTGATTGCCTTGGGCAAAAAGGGAATCTCCCGTGACCGGATGGTGCTCCTGGCCCACGCCATCGAACAGAGCGTGGCTGGTGTGCCCTGCGGCCTCCAGGATCAGCTGGCCGCCGCTTTCGGCGGGGTCAACGCATGGACCTGGCCGGCAGATCCGGGCCAGACGCCGTTCTCCGGAAAACCTCTGTTGGAGGGGCAGGCGCTTCGGCGCCTGGACCGCCACCTGCTGGTGGCGTATTTAGGTGTCACCCATGTATCCAAGGATGTCAACCGGTCCTGGGTCAGACAGTTCATCAGCGGAAACGGCCGTAAAAACTGGCATGAGATCGTCCGCCTGACCCAGGATTTTGCCCGAGCGATCATCCGATGGGACATACAGGCAGCCGCCGAAGCCATGAACCAGGAGACGGCCATTCGAAAGGCCATGACCCCACTGGTGTTAGACGACATGGGCGACCGGTTAGCGGCAGCCGCTTTCGAAGCCGGATGCGGTGCCCGGTTTACCGGGGCCGGAGGCGGTGGATGCCTGTGGGCCATCGGTGCAACCGATGCCATGGCAGCCCTGAAGCCGGTATGGGAAAAGGTGCTGTCAGGGCGGCCTACGGCTGGATTGCTCACCTGCGGTGTAGACGCCAACGGAGTCATGTAAACGACCCCATTTGAGTGTCAACGGCCAAATTAAAAATGTCCAATGACGGATGTCGGCTTAAAGTAGATGAACCCAGCAACTATCAATGACCGCGAAAGCGCGACCACCAGTTGACATTTTTGCTTTGGCCGTTGGCATTGCCCTGAAGGCAAACCCGGGTCTTGTTAAACGCTATCGATAATGCTACGTAGGTCGCTTATCAAACACCGTGTCATATCCGGGAATTTAAATCGATTATTAATTTTATCAACCGTTTGACTATCGATACGGACCGTCGAGGAAACGCGCATGAATTTTCAGGATGTCATTCTCACATTGGACCGATTTTGGGGCCGTAAGGGTTGCGTGGTGGTTCAGCCCTATGATCAGGAAGTAGGCGCCGGAACCTTTCACCACCACACCACCTTGAAAGCATTGGGACCCGAGCCGTGGGATGTGGCTTACGTCCAGCCATCCCGGCGGCCCACCGACGGACGCTACGGGGATAACCCCAACCGCCTTCAGCATTATTACCAGTACCAGGTGCTGCTCAAACCCTCCCCTACCAATGCTCAGCAGCTCTACCTGCAGAGCATGAAGGCCTTGGGCGTGGACCCGCTGGCGCACGACATCCGCTTCGTGGAAGACGACTGGGAGTCGCCCACCCTGGGCGCTTCCGGCTTGGGCTGGGAGGTGTGGTTGGACGGCATGGAGTGCACCCAGTTCACCTATTTTCAGCAGGCCTGCAGCATGGAGCTGTCGCCCATTTCAGTGGAGTTGACCTACGGTCTGGAGCGCATCGCCATGTACCTTCAGGGTGTCGACAACGTTTACGACCTGATGTGGAACGACACGGTCTCCTATCGACAGGTCCACCACCAGCAGGAGGTGGAGCAATCCACCTACAACTTCGAAAAGGCCGACGTGAACATGCTGCTGGACCTGTTCAACCGTTATGAAGCCGAAGCCGGACGGATTATCGAAGCGGGGCTGGTGCTTCCGGCCTATGAATTCACCCTCAAGTGCAGCCACACCTTCAATCTGCTGGACGCACGCGGCGCCATCAGCGTCACCGAACGGACCGGTTACATCGCCCGGATCCGAAATCTGGCGCGGGCCTGCGGCATGGGCTACCTGAAGCAACGAGAAGCCATGGGCTTTCCGCTCTTGAAAAAAACAGCATGATTGATCGCCGGTGAAACGGATTTGAACGAATATCGAACGTGAACGCGTGATCGAGGTGAATATGGATACCCTACTACTTGAAATCGGCGCCGAAGAGATCCCGGCAGGATACATCCAGCCGGCATTGGACGCCTTGGCCCAAAACCTGCTGAAACGGCTGGACGGGGCCCGCATCGGGCACGGGCAGGCCCGCACCTTTGGCACGCCCAGGCGACTGACCGTGACCGTCGATCAGGTGGCGCCCAAACAGGAAACCGTTACCGAAAATCTCATGGGCCCGCCGGAAAAAATCGCTTTCGACGATCATGGCAAACCCAGCGTGGCGGCGGTAAAATTCGCGGAAAAAGCCGGCGTTGCCGTCAAGCGCTTGAAAGTGGTCCAGACAGACAAAGGACGGTACCTGAGCGCCCGCAAAACCAACCGCGGGCAGGCCACCGTCAAGCTGCTCAAAACCATCCTGCCCGAGGTAATCCTTGCCACCCCCTTTCCCAAGAGCATGCGCTGGGCAGACCTCTCGATTCAGTTCGCCCGACCCATCCAGAGCATCGTGGCACTGTATGGCACGCGGCTGGTTTCGTTTACCCTGGGCGGCCGGATCAAAAGTGGCCGCCAGGCACTGGGCCACCTGTTCATGAGCCCGGGCAAGGTGACCATCTCCTCCCCGGAGGCCTACGTGCAGACAATGGCCTCGGTGAATGTGGTGGTCAATATCGCCGAGCGCAGGCAGATGACCGCAGCGGCCGTAATGGCTGCGGCGGCTGACATGGGTGGACGGGTGCTGCCGGATGAAGAACTGCTGGACATCGTCACCAATCTGGTGGAAACCCCCATCGCCACGGCAGGTCGGTTTGACCACATCTTCCTCGAGGTCCCCAAGGAGATTCTCATCACGGCCATGCGCGAACACCAGAAATACTTCGCCGTGATCGACGCGACGAACAGGCTGATGCCCGGATTCATCGCCGTCAACAATACCCGAACCCGGAATATGGACCTGGTGGCCACCGGTCACGAGCGCGTCCTGCGCGCCCGGCTTTCCGATGCCCGCTATTTCTACACCGCCGACATCAAGGTACCCATGAAAGTCTGGGTGGAGAAACTCAAAGGCGTGCTCTTTCAAGCCAAGCTGGGCAGCATGTACGACAAGGTGATGCGCGTTAAAAGCATCGCCGGCTGGCTGGCCGATGCCGTCAATCCGGCTGAGAAAGAGAAGGTCACCCGCGCGGCTTACCTGTGCAAGGCGGATCTGGTGAGCCAGGTGGTCGGGGAATTTGCCAAACTCCAGGGAATCATGGGGCGGATTTACGCCCAGGCGGCCGGTGAGGAGCCGGATGTGGCCACTGCCATCGAGGAGCATTACCGGCCCACCCACAGCGGCGGGCAACTGCCGGAGACTGAAACCGGCGCCCTGCTCTCCATCGCCGAAAAGATCGATTCCATCTGCGGATGCTTCGCCGTCGGCCTGATTCCTACCGGTGCGGCAGATCCCTACGCCCTCCGGCGCCAGGGCATCGGCATCCTGCAGATTATGCGCAGCCGGAATATCAACGTGTCGCTTGCCGACCTGGTGGAAAAGGGGATATCCCAGTTCACCGACCAGCGCACCGAACCGACGGCTCAAATTGCGGACGCCGTCTTGACTTTCCTGAAAAACCGTCTCGCCCGTCTGCTGGCCGACGAGGGACGGTCCAAAGACATCATCGCCGCGGTAACCAGCGTCTCGTCGGACCGCATCCCCGATGTAGAACGACGGGTGGGTGCCCTGGAAAAACTCAAGGGTCAGCCGGGTTTCGAGCCCCTGGCCGCGGCATTCAAACGCGTGGAGAACATCCTAAAAAAAGCCACGGAAACCGGCACCGCACCGGTCGACCCGGCCCTGTTCGCTCACGCCTCGGAAGGTGCTCTGCATGCCGCCTGCCAGACGGTAACGGCACAGGTGACCCGCCTCATGGGCCAGGGTGACCTGGACAGCGCACTGGACGCCATCGCCACCCTGCGTGATCCGGTGGACACCTTTTTCGACAAGGTCATGGTCATGGCGGACGAGGAGGTCATTCGCCGCAACCGACTGGCTCTGCTATCATCCATATCGGCCATTTTCGGACAGGTCGCCGATTTCTCACAGATATCCACATGACCCGGACATGCCGGGTCATGTATGGTTTAGATATTGTAACTTGGAATTTATTTGAGATTTGGTTTTTGTATTTTGTTATTTGTTTATGATTTGTTGTTTGTAATTTGTTATTTCCGGTCTATCCGGGTTAGGAGAAAAAATGCCCTTTGATCCAAACAAAGACAAGGTGCTAAAAAAATGGAAATGCCCGGAAACCGGGCTGTTGGTTACCATCAACCGCTACGATCAGGGGGAGGCCAAGGTGCAGATCGGCCCCCGTATCCTCAAGAAACAGGACGGCAGTGACCGAGCCCCGGCCAAGGCCGGCCGCCTGACCACCGAAGACATCCTCTGGCTGTATGACATCATGGATGAAATCAAGGACGAACTGACCGACCTGCAGCGACCGACCTGATCCGCTGAACCGCCAACTGCACCGGTCGGTTGGCGTGACTCGCACCGCCGCCGTACGATACATTACATTTCACAACCTCCAGAACGAAAGCATATCTGCGGACCATTTCATTCTATATCCGAGGTGGACGTCCATGGTTCGAGATCATGCTTATGGCAAGGCCAGAGGGAGGAAGCTGTATAGGCATACCGCGACGACCGATAACGCAGTCCACAAACATGATCTCAAATTATAGACTATGCCTGACCGCCGCGCTATCGTTAACCCCGTGAAAGGGAAGAAGCCGCCCGACACCGGCCCCTTGGCCATTATGGCGGCCACGGAGAGCGATCTGCGTCTGTTGGCGCGCCTGGCGGACACCCCGGTGGTGGCACAGCGCAAGCTTTACATGAGCAGCCTTCAGGTACATGCGGACGACCAGCGGCGATTCACCGTGGCCGGGCCGATGGTCGGGGCTCCCTATGCTGCCATGATCGTCGAAGCATTGGGGGTCTGGGGGGTTGAATCGATCCTCTTTGTCGGCTGGTGTGGCGCCGTATCCCAACAGGTAAAAGCCGGCGACATCATCCTGCCGGACAGCGCCATGGTCGACGAAGGCACGTCCGGCCATTACTGCGACCCATCATGCCGGGTGACCCTACCCGCTCGGCCACTGGTGCACCAGGTCCGGTTGGCCCTGCAAAACGAGGGGGCCAGGTTCCACGAGGGCGCAGTCTGGACCACCGATGCCATCTTCCGCGAAACGGTTGAGAAGGTAAAACACTACCAGGCCAAAGGTGCCCTGGCCGTCGAAATGGAGTTGTCCGCCATTTTCACGGTGGCCGGATTTCGCGAAATGCAGGCCGCCGGTATCCTGGTGGTTTCCGATGAACTCTCTGATTATCAGTGGCGTCCGGGTTTCAACACCCCGGCATTTAAAATCGCCCGTGAGAATGCCTGCCGAGCGGCGTTAACAATTGCAGCCGGATAGAGATTTCGGCTAAAGAGATAGATGTTCGCGCACCTTGATAAGATCGCTGGCCAACAACCCCTTGGCCCCTTGAATCTTTGAACCCCGAACCCTGAACCGAGAAATATGAGCCAAGATACTGTAGACGAACTGGTCGATCTGCTGATCGCTTACAATAAGGCCTATCGCCAAGGCGCCCCCATTGTCAGTGACGCCGAATACGACACGCTGGTGGAGCAACTGCGCGAACTCGCACCGGAGCATCCGTTTTTGCAGGCCGTAGAGCCGGAGCCGTTCACCGGCCGGCGGGAGGTCCGCCATCCCACCCCCATGCTCTCCATCGAAAAAGCCTACACCAGAGAACAATTGGAACGCTTCGTGGCCCGGGTGCAAAAGGAGGCTGAGGTCCTTGGAATCGATTCGGTCACATTCAGACTGACGCCCAAATTGGACGGCCTGGCCGGTCGGGATGACGGCAGCGTATTCACCACCCGGGGAAATGGAGAAGTCGGTTACGAAATCTCCAGCGCCTTTGCCAAAGGGGTTGTTCCCATCGGCGGCCGCGGCCAGGGGATGGGAGAAATTGTGGTGGTGAAAAGCTATTTCGACCAGCACATGGCCGATTTTTTCGAACACCCGCGCAACATGGTGGTGGGCATCATCTCCTCGGAGACACTCAACGAAAACGCCACAACCGCATTGAACGACCGTATGGTCCACTTCGTCCCCTACAGCCAGGCCACTTCGATTATCGTTGACGGACGCCGGTTGGTGGCAGATACCCGACAATTGGTCCGGGACCTGTTGCAGGCGGTGGATTATCCAACAGACGGCGTGGTGGCCGAGGTGACGGATGACCGGTTAAAAGACCAGATGGGCGCCACCGCCCACCACCACCGCTGGCAGATCGCCGTTAAGACCAAAGGCGATACAGCCCAGACGACGGTAACCGGCATCCAGTGGCAGGTGGGCCGCACCGGCAAGATCACGCCGGTGTTGGAGGTGGACCCGGTATCGCTGTCGGGCGCCACCATCCGCCGGGTGACCGCCCACCACGCGGGCAACATCCGCAATTCAGGCATCGGCATCGGCACCCGTATCGAGGTCATTCGCAGCGGCGAGGTCATTCCCAAGTTGGAAGCCGTCCTGGAGATCCGGGGAGAGGTGGAGCGCCCCGAGACGTGTCCCGCCTGCAGTGGACCACTGGTGTGGAAGAACGATTTTCTCATGTGCACCAACCAGGCCTGTCGGGCCCAGATCGAGCAGCGCATCAGCCACTGGTTCCGGATTCTGGGCAATGCCGACTGGTTCGGCATCAAGACCATCCGTAAGCTTGTCGAAAATGGCCATGACAGTCTGGAGGCGATCTATCGGCTCTCTGAGGCAGATTTCTCATCCATGGGGTTCGGACCGGTGCAATCAAAGAATCTGGCCGAAGCCATCACCATCAGCCGCACCAAGCCGGTTGAAGACTGGCGGTTCCTGGCCGCTTTCGGCATCGCGGATCTGGGCACCGGTGACAGCCGCAAACTGCTGGCCCATGTGCGCCTGGAGAATGTTGTGGCGCTGGATCCCGAAGCGATCGCCCAAATCAAAGGGTTTGGCGACAAGACCAGCCAGAGTATCGTCACCAGCATTGGCGCCATGGAGGGAACCATCCGCCACATGCTCGACCTGGGCTTCAATCTGAGACGCACGCCCTTTGCATCGGAGCAGGCGGCCGTCGACAGTCCCGTTGCAGGCAAAGGCATCGTGTTTACCGGAAAAATGATTCACGGCACCCGGGAAGCGATGCAGAGAGAAGCCAGGGCGCTGGGCGCCACCGTGCAGACAGCTGTCAGCGGGAAGACCGACTATCTGGTTTGCGGTGAGAACGTCGGTGCTGCGAAGATCGACAAGGCCAGCCGGTTGGGTGTAACGGTCCTCACCGAAAGCCAGTACATGGCCATGGTCACCGGCAAGTGAACCGCGCCAGGAGAAGACGGCTTTCATGACCCGCCAGCGCCGACCATCCGCCATCATTCTTGCCGCCGGCTACTCCCGTCGGATGCGACGATTCAAGCCATTGTTGACCTTGGGCGGGCGAACGGTGCTGGAACGCGTCGTATCCCTTTACCGCAGCGCCGGCGTGACAGACATCCGGGTGGTGACCGGCTTTCGTTCCCAGACTATTCGGTCTGCGCTGACCTCCCTGCCGGTGGCCGTGGTCCACAATCCGGCACATGATGGAGGCATGTTCGCTTCCGTGCTGGCCGGCATCAACACACTTGCGTCAGGCGTTTCATCCTTTTTCGTTCATCCGGTCGATATTCCCCTGGTTCGCCCGCACACCCTGGCCATGCTGATGGATGCTTTCGATCGGCTCCCGTCACCCGTGGCCTATCCGGTGTTTGATGATAAGCGGGGACACCCGCCGCTGGTCGACGGCGCGCTGAAAGCGGCCATCTCATCCCATGGCGGCGACGGCGGGCTCGGTGCGCTGCTTCGTCGTTTCGACGCAACGGCCCTGGACGTCCAGGTGGCCGATGAAGGTGTGCTGCTGGATGCGGACACACCGGATGACTTTCAGCGTCTTGAAACCCGGCTGGCGACGTCCGACCGGCTCACCGAAGATGAGTGCCGGGTGCTCATGGAAAAGGTTTGCAAGTTGCCCAGGCCGCTGATCCACCACTGCCATCGGGTGGCTTGCGTGGCCACGGCGCTGGCCAGGGCCGTCAATGAAAGGGGTGGCGCCCTTGACGTCCACCTGGTTCAATCCGCCGCCCGGGTTCACGATGTGGCACGAATGGAGACAGACCATGCTGCCGCCGGGGCCCATCTGCTGCATGCAATGGGGTTTCCCGCCATGGCCGCCCTCGTCGCAGTTCATATGGATATCCGCCCGTCTCAAGACTCCCCCTTGGACGAGGCGCAGATCGTTTACCTGGCAGACAAGCTGGTGGCCGGGACCACGCCGGTAAGCCTGAAGCAGCGGTTCGAGGCGAAGCTGAAAAAATACGGCCACGACCCGAAAGCCTCAGCGGAAATTGACCAGCGCCAGCGTGCTGCGCTCACGATCCAAAGCAAAGTGGAACACCTATCAGGTCAGACGATGGGTCAATTGTTGAACACCGCCGGGATCATCAGGCGGCAACCATGAAAAATAGTCTGAGGTCCTGGCTGGTGTCAGGTCCGGAAAAAAAGATTCTACTGCTTCGCCATGGTGAACACCTGTGTCAAACCAATCAAAAACGTTTCATTGGTCAGACGGATCTCCCGCTGAGTCAAATGGGACGCCGACAGGCGCAATGCTGGCAGGAATGGCTCTCCGACGTACCGATCGCACGCATCATTTGCAGTGATCTGTCCCGCTGCAAGGAAACCGCCCGCATCCTTTGCGCCGACCGTCCCCTCATCGTCGAGCCGCTCGCCAGCCTGAGAGAAATCAACCTGGGTGGCTGGGACGGAATGACCTTCCGACGGGTCAGGGAGGGCTGGCCCATTGCCTTTCGACAACGCGGGGTGGAGATGGCCCGGTTCCGGCCGCCGGGGGGAGGTGAAAGCTTCCTGGACCTTCAGCGGCGCGTGGTCCCGGTCTTTGAACAGGCGGTCGATCAAGCCGTCGGCAACCTGTTGATGGTGGCTCATGCCGGCGTCAACCGGATGATTCTCTGCCACCTGTTGGGCATGCCACCGCAAAACCTCTTTCGCATTGCCCAGGACTACGGGGCAATGAATCTCGTTGGCCGGCAGTCCAGTGGGTATCGCATTCAGGCCATCAACCTGATTCCGGATTAGGGTGGCGACGGTCCAGCCACCCGATGGTCACCGCCCGCCGACCCGTTTTCATTTATCCACCGACGCCATTTGACCGCTTCCCGTTCCTGCCTTACATTGAATTTCACTTCCACTGGAGAACGAACAGCCAACACAGATCAGACAAGCCTTCGTTCACCCTGCAAATGAGGACCGATGAAATCCTTCAAGCTTATACAGCCCTACCTGATCGCCAACCGAAACAGCATCCTGTTCGGCCTGCTGTGTCTGATTGTGGTGGATCTGCTCCAGCTGTTCATCCCCCGCGTCATCAAGCGGGTGGTCGACGACCTGACCCTCTTGCAGGTGGATCGCAGCGGTCTGCTGAGTTATGCCGTGATCATCCTGGCGCTGGGCCTGTGCATCGGCCTTTTCCGCTTTTTCTGGCGCCGCTGCCTCCTGGGCACCGCCCGCAAAACCGAAGAGGCCCTGCGAAACCGGCTTTTCGCCCATATTCAGACCCTGTCGCCGGCCTACTTCGACCGGGTGCGTACCGGCGACCTTATGGCCCACGCCACCAACGACATCCAGCAGGTACGCATGGCATCCGGAATGGGGCTGGTGGCCTTGAATGACGCCCTGTTTTTAGGATCGGCAGCCATCGGTTTCATGATCTACATCAACCTGGAACTGACCCTGTACGTGCTGATTCCCATGCCCCTGATCGTTTTGGGCGCCCGTTATTTCAGCAGACGGATGCACCGTCGCTACAAACGGGTGCAGGGTGCCTTCAGCGAACTCACCGAAGCGGTCCGGGAACGTTTTGCCGGTGTCCGCGTCGTCATGGCCCATAACGCCCAGGCCGCCGAGGCCCGCGAAATCACCCGGATCTCCAATGCCTATGTGCGCGAAAATATCGACCTGGTGAAGATCACCGGGGCGTTTTTCCCGCTGATGATGCTGCTCACCAACCTGAGTCTGGCCATCGTCCTGTTTCAGGGCGGTCGCCAGACTATTTTCGCCCGGATCACCCCGGGTGATTTCGTGGCTTTCATCAGTTATCTGGGTCTGCTCACCTGGCCCATGATGGCCCTGGGCTGGGTGACCAATCTCATCCAGCGCGGCAGGGCCTCCCTGGACCGGCTGGACGACATCTTCAGTACCCATCCCGAAATGGTCGAAGCGCCGGACGCCCTTTCCATCTCCGGGTTTGGACAGAACCTGGCGTTCGAGAATGTCCGGTTTACCTACGACACGAATCGGGGTAATGTTCTCGACCGGATTGATTTAAAGCTGGAAAAAGGCCGGACCCTGGGCATCGTGGGACCCCCGGGCGCCGGGAAAACCACGCTGATGCTACTATTGATGCGGCTTTACGATGTGAATTCAGGCAGCATTCACATCGATGGGACGGACATCCGCCAGTTGAAGATCGAAGCGTTGCGATCACTCATGTCCATTTCACCCCAGGAACCTTTTCTGTTTGCGGGCACGGTACGGGAGAATATCACCTTCGGCGGCAAAGGCGTAAGTGAAGCGGACCTGCAACGGGCAACGCGCCTGGCAGCGCTGGACGACACCATCGACGAATTGCCCCATGGATTCGACACGGTGGTGGGCGAAAAGGGGGTGATCCTGTCCGGCGGACAGAAACAGCGCGTGGCCCTGGCCCGGGCCTTTCTCAATGACGCACCCATCCTGGTTCTCGACGACCCGGTAAGCCAGGTGGATACGCGCACGGCCGCCCGCATCGTGGAGACCCTGCAGACCATGGCAGGAGACAAAACCCTGATCATCATCTCCCACCGTTTGTCGGCAGTGCGCCATGCGGATCGGATTGTGGTGATGGAAAAGGGGCGGATCGTTACCGCCGGCAGCCACGCGCAATTGATGACCGCCGGTGGATATTATGCCCGGGCTCACCAGTTCCAGGAGCTCGAAGATGCGATTTGACTACGGCTACGACGAAGAGCAGCGGCTTGGAAAACGCTATGACCTGAAATTGCTGCGCCGCATCCTTCCCTTTGCCGCCCCCCACCGGTTCAAGCTGGCCTTATCCGTGGCCCTGGTAGTGGCCATCACCCTGCTGGAGCTGTCCGTCCCCTACATCACCAAAGAAATCATTGACCGCCATATTCTTCCCCGAGACCGTATCACCGTCAACACTGACGATGCGGACAAGGCTCATCGGCGGTGGCTGTCCGTTGACCTGAATGATCCTGATGTCGCCGCAGTGGTCGACCGACAACAGCATCTGTTTCAGATCCGGGGAGAACGGGCAGCAATCCAGCTGGAAGACCTCGGCCGCCTCGACCGGACCACCTTGGGCCGGTTGCGGCACACGGACCTGTCCGGTCTGCTGCGCATCGCCGGTTTGTTCCTGGGCGTGGTAATAGCCATTTTCATTTTCACTTTTGCCCAGAACCTGATCATGGAACTTGCCGGCCACCGGATCATGCACGACCTGCGCGTTGGCCTGTACCGTCATATCCAGGACATGCCCCTGCGCTTTTTCACCCGCAATCCCGTGGCTCGACTGGTGACCCGGGTAACCAACGACATCCAGAACATGCACGACATGTTTACCTCCTTCATCTCCATGGTGTTCAAGGACATATTTTTACTGGTGGGCATCGCAGTGGTCCTGCTTAGTATGGACTGGCGTCTGGCACTGCTCACCTTTCTGGTATTGCCGCTGGTTGTGGCAACGGCCTTCATATTTTCCAGAAAAGTGCGCGACGTGTTTCGAGAGTTGCGCATCAAGGTGGCCGAAATCAATACCCGTTTTTCCGAAACCATCGCCGGTATCAAGGTAATCCAGACCTTCCGCAGGGAGCGGGAGAACTTCGATGCCTTCGCCCGACTCAATCACGACAACTACCTGGCGGGCATGCGCCAGATCAACATCTTTGCCGTGTTCATGCCCATCATTGAAATACTGGGCATTACCGCCATCGCCATCGTCATCTATTTCGGAGGTGCCCACGTGCTGGGCCAGACAGTGAGCATCGGCGTGCTGGCTGCCTTCATCGCCTATATGAAGATGTTTTTCCGCCCCATCCGGGACCTGGCGGAAAAATACAACATTTTGCAAAATGCCATGGCTTCCGCCGAACGGATTTTCCTGCTCATGGATACCCCGTCCGGTAGCAAGTCCGAGCAGCACGACTCTCCAAGTCCCGGGCCGCTGGAACAAATCCGTTTCGCGTCAGTATCCCTGGCCTACAACGAAGGCAACTCCGTCCTTAAAAACATTGACTTGACGATCAATGCCGGCGAAACCATCGCCATTGTCGGCGCCACCGGTTCGGGTAAAACCTCGCTGGTGAATCTGCTGGTGCGCTTTTATGACCCCACCAGCGGGTCGGTAAACTTCAACGGCATCGACTGTACACAAATTCCGCCGGAGGTGCTGAGGAAACGGATCGCGCTGGTCATGCAGGATCCGTTTCTGTTTACCGGCACCTTACGAACGAATATTTTCTTTGCTGCCAACGGCCTTTCCCTTGAACAGCAGGCGAATATCCTTGACGCCTCTCGATGCCGGAATCTGGTCGGCCGCTTCCCGGATGGCCTGGACACCCGTATCTCGGAAGGAGGCGCCTCCCTGTCCAGCGGTGAACGCCAGTTGATCTCGGTAGCCCGTGCCTTTTCAGCAGATCCGGAGATGATCATCCTGGATGAAGCCACCTCCTACGTGGACTCCCAAACGGAAGTCCACTTGCAGGATGCCATCGCCAACCTGATGCGCGGTCGCACCTGTGTGGTGGTGGCCCACCGTCTCACCACCGCCCGGACGGCTGACCGAATTGTGGTGATCAACAACGGCGTGATAATGGAAACCGGCAATCACGAGTCGCTGATGGCCGTACAAGGGTTTTATTACCGGCTCTATCATCTTCAGAACAACGGTTCCCAGGGGGTAACCGACGGTTGCTAATGCCGGGTTCAAAATCATGTTTTTTCTAATTTTTTCTGTACTTTATAATTCTTTTCAATCCGGTTTTCATCAACCATATAAGTCTTGCCAAAATCGGATAGGCGTGTTAGATTGAGCGCGTTTTTCTGGTTCCCGGAAAAATTTCGATCATTCTAATCTTATATCAATTCGATTGCGTTTTTCATGCGACCCTACGGTGCAGCGGCACCTGGTGATGGGCCATCAGGGCCCCCCATTGATAATCATTAACTAAAGGAGGATTGGATAGATGGCTTACGATGCGGTTAATATGGCAGACTGGCAGATTTCCGAAGAAGCGGAAAAAAACATGCCGACACCGGAAGAATGGGCCGAAAAACTGGGCCTGGCCGCGGGGGAAGTGCTCCCCATGGGCCGGCTGGCCAAACTGGACTTTCTCAAAATCATCGATCGCCTTAAAGACAAACCCGACGGCAAGTACATTGAAGTCACCGCCATCACCCCGACCCCGCTGGGTGAAGGCAAATCCACCACCTCCTGCGGCCTGATGGAAGGTCTGGGCAAGCGTGGCAAAAATGTGGGCGGCGCCCTGCGCCAGCCTTCCGGCGGCCCCACCATGAACGTCAAGGGCACCGCGGCCGGCGGCGGCAACTCGCTGCTGATCCCCATGACCGAATTCTCTCTGGGCCTCACCGGCGACATCAACGACATCATGAACGCCCACAACCTGGCCATGGTGGCCATGACCTCGCGCATGCAGCACGAACGCAACTACAACGACGAGCAGTTGGCACGCCTCACCGGCATGCGACGCCTGGACATCGATCCCACCCGCGTGGAAATGGGCTGGATCATCGACTTCTGCGCCCAGTCCCTGCGCAACATCATCATCGGCTTAGGCGGCCGCATGGACGGCTTCACCATGCAGTCCAAGTTCGGCATCGCGGTGGGTTCCGAGTGTATGGCCATCCTGTCGGTGATCCGCGACCTGGCCGACCTGAAAGAGCGCCTCAACAACATCACCGTGGCTTTCGACAAATCCGGCAACCCGGTCACCACCGGCGACCTGGAAGTGGGCAACGCCATGACGGCCTTCATGCGCAACACCATCAACCCGACCATGATGTGCACCGCCGAGTACAACCCCTGCCTGGTGCACGCCGGACCGTTCGCCAATATCGCCGTGGGCCAGAGCTCCATCATCGCCGACCGCGTCGGCCTGAAACTCTTCGACTACCATGTCACCGAGTCCGGGTTCGGCGCCGACATCGGCTTCGAGAAATTCTGGAACGTCAAGAGCCGCTTCTCCGGCCTCAAGCCGCACGTCTCGGTTCTGACCACCACCATCCGCGCCCTGAAGATGCACGGCGGCGGCCCCACGGTCGTGACCGGCAAAGCCCTGCCAGACGAGTACACCAAGGAGAACCTGGAGTGGGTGGAAAAGGGCTGCGCGAACATGGTGCATCACATCAACACCATCCGCAAGGCCGGCATCAACCCGGTGGTCTGCATCAACCGGTTCTACACCGACACCGACGCCGAGTGCGACGTCATACGCAAGGCCGCCGAGGCTGCCGGTGCACGCTGCGCCGAGTCCAAACATTGGGAAAAAGGCGGCGACGGCGCTCTGGAATTCGCCGATGCCGTCATCGACGCCTGTAATGAAGAGAACGATTTCAAATTCCTCTACCCGCTGGAGACGAAGCTGCGCGACCGCGTCGAACTCATCGCCAAGGAAGTTTACGGCGCCGACGGCGTTTCCTGGGATGCCGCGGCCGAGGCCAAGGCCAAGATGCTGGAAGGTAATTCCAAGTACGACGACTTCGCCACCATGATGGTCAAGACGCATGAGAGCCTCAGCCACGATAAAACCATCAAAGGGGCGCCCAAGGGCTGGACGCTGCCCATCCGCGACGTGCTGATTTACTCCGGCGCTAAGTTCCTCTGCCCCTGCGCCGGGCCCATCAGCCTGATGCCGGGTACCGGCTCAAACCCGGCCTACCGCCGGATCGACGTCGATCCGGTAGACGGTAAGGTAACCGGCCTGTTCTAAACCAACCGACAATAACATATCCAACTGTGGCCCGGGCGTTCCGCCCGGGCCTTTTTTATTGCAAATCATTGACAAAAATAGAAAAACGCCTTTAAGATAACAGCGATTATCAACCGCCATACCACGGGGAACCGATGGAAAAAATCACCGACGACGCCATACGCCAGACGATCACCTCCACGCTCATCGAGACTTTCAAGACCATGATGTCCATGGCTTTGGAAGCGGTCGAGGAGAGTGCGGTCCCCGGTCTCGAAGATCGCCGCATGGTGGGAACGATCCATTTCGGCGGCGAAGTGGCAGGGGTGATGAGTGTCAATCTCTCCGAGGCGTTCGCCCGGAAAGTGACTTCCGCCATGCGGGGCATCGAGGCCGATGAAATAAAGAGTGATGAGGTCGTCACCGATGTGATCGGCGAGTTGGCCAATATCGTGGCCGGAAATCTTAAAACGGAATTTCTCGATGTCGGACTCACCTGTGTTATATCGACGCCATCCATCACCTCGGGAAGTGATTTCAAGATCGACCCCATAGATATCGCCCCACCGGTAACACTCGCGTTCCGGGAAAAAGATGAATATGTACATGTAGAATTATGCGCCAAGGAGGAAATCGGCGCCAAAGAAGATATGATGAGCGACCTGTCCAGCGAAGTCGTCATGGAGCGGATCGCCGGTGTGGACATTAAGACGGCCATCGTCAACTCAGTCATCGACGTCTTTTACACCATGCTGGACATGCAGGTGGAAGCCATTCAGCAGGTCCCTGAGTCCTTTGTCGAAGAGATGCGAACCGTAGGATCGGTCACCTTCGCCGGTGACCTGGATGGGGTGCTCAATATCCAGGTCAATGACGATTTCGGCAGACAAATGACAGCGGCCATGCTGGGCGTGGAAGTCGAGAAAGTCGAAAGCGAGCAAGAAGTTTACGATGTCATCCGCGAAGTGAGCAACATCATCGGAGGCAATCTCAAATCCAACTTTGTGGATGCGGGGCTTTCCTGCATATTATCCACCCCCTCCATCACCAACGGTCGGGACTTCAAAGTGAACCCCACCCACCTTGATAAGCCCACCCGATTTCTCTTTTCCCATAAAGATAGCACCATCATCGTTGAAGCCGGCGTCAAGCGGGAGCAATCAACTGCCGTTGAAGGCTCGGATGAGGCCGCAGAAAAAAGTGAGCAGGCGGAAAACGTCCAAACAGTGGTATCGGATAGCACTGACCGCGACGTCGATCAGTTCAAAAACCTCGGTCTTGTAATGGACATCCCCCTGCAGGTTACCGTTGAACTGGGACGCTCGCGAAAGCGGATTAACGATGTCCTTAAAATGGGGCCGGGCTCGGTGGTTGAACTGGAGCAGATGGAAGGAGAGCCGGTTGACATTCTGATTAACCAGACACTGATCGCCAAAGGTTTTGTGGTGGTGGAAAAGGAGAAGTACGGCATTCGTATCAGCGAAATTGTCAGTCGCAAAGAACGGATGAAAAGTATTCGCTGATACATCCCACACAAAACGACTGTTTGCTTGACAGATGGTCTTAAACGTGTTTTTGACAGTTTTCACTGCCCTCAATAACTCAGATTCAGGCATCATGACCTGCCGTGCATGATGCCACCGCAACAGAAAAGGAGAGACGAATGAAAATCCTGGTCGGTTATGACGGGTCCAATTCTGCCAAGGATGCCTTGGCTCTGGCAAAAAAACACGCCACCGCTTTCGATGCGACAGTAATCATTGTATCATCGCTGACCGGCGGAAGCGTCACTCACGCAGTCGAAGTGGAACATGCCACCGAAAATCTGGAAACGGCCAAGAAGATGATTGACGAGGACGGTATCCAGTGTGAAACCAAGCTTCTCGTGCGCGGCATGACACCGGGAGAGGATATTGTCGACTACGCCAAGGAAAAGGCGATTGATGAAATCATCATCGGCATTAAACGCCGCTCCAAGGTAGGCAAACTGCTTTTCGGATCCAACGCACAATATATCATCATAAAAGCCCCCTGCCCCGTCGTCACCGTAAAATAACCGAGATCGGGGCGAAACCCCTTACGCCCCGATCCAATGGTTAATACCCATTCGTATTCAAAAGGACGCCCCGTGATCATCGCCGGTCTCACCGGAGGCATTGCCAGCGGTAAATCGACGGTATCCGGATTTCTTTCCGATGCCGGCGCCCAAGTCATCGATGCCGACCAAATCGCCCGGGAGGTCGTCAAACCGGGCACCCCTGGCTACGATGCGATTCTCGCCTTTTTTGGCCGGACGATTCTTATGCCCGGAGGGGATATTGACCGCAAGCGGTTGGGTGAGATTATCTTCAACGACCCGGATAAAAAAGCACGCCTGGACGCCATCGTTCACCCGTTGATCTTTGAACGTTCAGCGGAAAAGATCGCCCAAATCGCCGCCCAGAATCCCGACGCGGTGGTGATCATGGACATCCCGCTGCTTTTTGAGGCAGGCATGGAAAGCGATCTTGCAGAAGTAATCGTCGTTTATGTACCCGAAAAGCTTCAGTTGGAGCGACTCATGAACCGGGATGGTATCGATGAACAGGCCGCCATGGCCCGGATCCGGTCCCAGATGTCCATCGAGGAGAAACGCAGGCGAGCCAAGGTTGTCATCGACAACAGCGGCACCACGTTCGATAGTCGGAGACAGGCGCTGGTGGCATTTAAGCGACTGAAGCAACGATCCAAACCCGGCACGAAATGAGAACGCATAGCCGTTGCAGCCTTGCCCCGAATCGATCAACTCGGTGGCGTCATGGCCGGACCCGCCACCATCCGGTTTAACCGTCCGTTTTCGTTTGACACGCTTTCTGTGCTGCCTTATATTAACGCCGTTTGAAGACCTGATTCAGATTGAGATCTGAACACGACCCCGCCTGAGGCGAGACGACGCGCTTGACACCGCCCGATGGTCGTTCCATCTTGCCATATTGATCTATCCGCGTTTCGGCAAACTGGAAGTAATGCCCAAGGCATAAGCAATAAACTGGTTATCTCAGCACTTACGCAGATTGACCCGGAGGCTGTCTGGCATCTATGCGACAAAGAATGAAGGTCCGGAAACGGCTTTGTGAGCAGCACCTGCAGACATTGAGTGAAATTTCGCGCGCCCTTGGGGAAAAAGACCGGTATACCCAGACCCACGGCTACCGGGTTTCCCTTTATGCCATGCGCCTCGCCCGGCGATTGGGATTTTCCCCTGAAGAAATCCGGAATGTGGGTATCGGCGGTTTGTTTCACGATGTTGGCAAGTTGGCCCTGAGCGATCGTATTTTCACCAATCGTGAAACCCATCTGCCCAGTGATCTTCAGCAGGAGGTGCGCTGCCACCCGCTGATTGGTGCCGCCCTGCTCAAGGATATCGACTTTATTAAACCGGCGGTGGATTTCGTGCTGTTTCACCACGAGCAGGAGGACGGGAACGGCTACCCCTTCGGTCTCAGGGCCGGTGAAATTCCGCCAGGCGCCAAAATTGTTAGCATTGCGGACTGCTTTGATGCGGTGACCACAGACCGGCCCTATCAAAAAGGGCAATCGGTAGTTTCGGCCTATGAAATCCTTCGTGAAGGCTGCCGCCGTTTTTTCTGTGAAGAGTACGTAGAGACATTCATCGAAGAGGTCGAGGAGAACGGAATCATTCAAGACACCCGCTTCGATCCGCTACTTGCCGATGAACTGGTTCGATCGGCCGCCGGATGCAGTGCCAGGTAGTCCACAACCAAAACGATCACCATGGGCAAGAAAACCGTTAACGGGCCGCATTCGGCCTGTTTTTTTTGGCAAACGAATAAAGACGAATCGCATATGGATCGACATTTCTTAGAAGAAATCAGAAAACGACGAACGTTCGGCATCATCAGCCATCCGGATGCCGGTAAGACCACATTAACGGAGAAGCTGCTCATGTTCGGCGGTGCTATCCAGATGGCCGGTGCCGTAAAGGCCAAACGGGCAGGACGCTATGCCACCAGCGACTGGATGGCCATCGAAAAAGAACGCGGTATTTCAGTGACGACATCGGTCATGAAATTCAATTACAGCGGCTTTGAGGTAAATCTGCTGGACACACCCGGCCACCAGGATTTTTCCGAGGATACCTACCGGGTGCTCACCGCCGTTGACAGCGCGCTCATGGTAATCGACAGCGCCAAGGGAGTGGAAACTCAGACCGAAAAACTCATGGAGGTGTGCCGTATGCGCAACACCCCCATCATGACCTTCATCAACAAACTGGACCGTGACGGGTTGTCTCCCCTGGACATCCTTTCGGATATCGAGGAAAAACTCCAAATCGAATGTGCTCCCCTATCCTGGCCTATCGGAATGGGCAAGCGGTTTCGAGGGGTCTACAACCGGTACCACCGGCAGCTTCACCTGTTCAGCCCCGGCGGGCAAACGCGCCACCAGGAAGGAATCCTGATCACTGACCTGGCCGATCCCCGACTGGACGAGATGCTGGGCAGCCAGGCAAGGGAACTGCGCGACGATGTGGAACTGCTGGAGGGTGCCGCCAATCCCTTCGAATTGAACCAGTACCTCAAGGGCAGCCAGACGCCGGTATTCTTCGGCAGTGCCATCAACAACTTCGGCGTGCGGGAACTATTGAATGCCTTTGTGGAGATGGCGCCATCCCCCAGGGCTCGGGCGACCACGACCCGCCAGGTCTTGCCCGAAGAGGATGCCTTTTCCGGCTTCGCCTTTAAAATTCAGGCCAACATGGACCCGGCCCATCGTGATCGTATCGCCTTTGTACGCATCTGTTCAGGCAAGTTCACCCGTGGTATGAAGGTGTTCCAGACCCGCATAGGCAAACAGGTCGCCTTGTCCAGCGCCACTATCTTCATGGCCCAGGATCGCGCCCATGTAGATGAGGCCTACCCCGGTGACATTATTGGCATTCACAACCACGGCACCATCAGCATCGGGGACACCTTTTACGAAAAAGAGCCGCTCAGTTTCACCGGCATTCCCAATTTCGCACCCGACCACTTCCGCCGGGTCCGCCTGAAAAACCCCTTAAAGGCCAAGCAGCTCCTCAAGGGGCTCACGCAACTGGCCGAGGAGGGAGCGGTTCAATTCTTCCGCCCCCTGCTCGGAAACAACTATATCCTTGGCGCCGTCGGCATTCTTCAGTTCGACGTGACAATGGCACGACTAAAAGCCGAGTACACGGTCGATGCCGACTATGAACCGGTGACCTTTGCCGCCGCCCGGTGGGTAACCAGCAAGGACAAAAAGAAACTGGACGCCTTT
The DNA here is from genome assembly GCA_963697405.1 of uncultured delta proteobacterium. Classification (GTDB taxonomy): domain Bacteria; phylum Desulfobacterota; class Desulfobacteria; order Desulfobacterales; family Desulfosarcinaceae; genus Desulfosarcina. Next base: position 85,992 of record CAVONY010000029.1, read on the forward strand.
GAAAAGGAAAAGTATGCGAGCCTGGCCCTTGATTCCCAGGGGAAGCTGACTTACCTGGCCGCCAGCTTGTGGCGCCTTGAAAATGCCATGGAGGAGTGGCCGACGATCCGTTTTCATAAATCCCGCGAGCTGGCAGCTTGATGGCATCGCCAGACCGGATGGGAATTGAACCGCGGTCGCCACAAAACAATTGCGCAAGGCTAACGAATCCGGCCGCTGCCATCGGGAATGGTGTCCGAACCATCAATGGCCAGCAGGTAAGATCTGAGGTTGGACCGCTTTTTCTTGATGCCCAGTTTCCTTCGAATGGTGTAGCGGACGGCCTCGATGGTTCGGGTGGACAGCCCCAGGATACGTGCGACATCTTTGGTGGTCTTTCCCTGTTTGACCAGATTGGCCACCTGGATTTCAGCGGGTGTGAAATTCAGGTAGTGCCTTGACATGCGCCGGGACAGGGGCGAGATGATTTCGTTGAGATTGGCTTCCACCAGGTTGAGATAGACCCGCTGGTGCTCATCCATACGACTGGCATTGAGCTTTTCCAGGTAGGGCAGAATCAGGCTCTTGGTGTTGGTCAGCATCTTCTCTTCCATTTCCATGCGATCCGCTTCACGCTTTTGCAGAAGCACCTCCAAGGCCGTATTGACCTCGGACAGGCTTTCAGTTCTCTCCTTTAGCTCCTTTTCCCTGGATTTCAATGCCGCAGTGGCTTCCATCTCTTTGGTAATATCCAGAACGATCCCGTTGAAAAACAAGCTGTTGTCGGTTTCTTCAGGTACCGCGACGGAAATGATGTGCAGCCATCGCCACCCGCTGCCCGAGCGGTCGCGAATCCGAACCGTTTCATCTAGCCGGTGGGTGTCGAGCATCTTCAGTCCAGCGGCCAGCAGGCGTTCCCGGTCATCCGGGCGGAGCATATCGAGCCAGGACTGAAAGTCGGTTACCCTGCTCAGGTCGACGATCTCCCCTATGGACGGGCTGATAAAAATACGCCTTGGCCGGTATGGGGTCTCTGGCCGGTGACACAAGCGGAACAGGATGAAGTTGGAGGCGCTTTCCATCAAGGAACGCAGGTGGCGCTCATTTTCTCTAAGCGCCGCTTCCGCCGTGACCTGTGCGTCGATATCGCGCAGCACCGTCACCCGAACCTCGCGTCCGTCGATCCGGATCATCTTCCCCTGGATCATCACATGAAACCGGGTGCCGTCCTTTTTCACGGCTACTGCATGGTAAGGCTTTTCGTAACCGGAAAGCATGTTTTCCCTGACCCGCGACTGGTAGTCCGGTGCAATGATGTCGGTACCGAAAATGCCGATCAACGCTTCGCGAGGTTTATCGAACATGATGGATGCCGCGCGATTGGTGTCAATGCAGATCCCTTTTTTGGAAATGAACACCGCTTCAAAGGTCGCATCGGCCAGCGCACGGTATCGCTGCCGGCTCTCTTCCAATTCGCTTTCCATACGGTTCAGATTGCTGATGTCCTGGATCTGGACAATCAAATGGCGGGCAGCGCCCGCCTGGTCAGCGACAACGGCGAGGTTCAACAGCCCCCGGACCGCTTTTCCAGCCTTGTGCCGGCATTTGAGAGTGAGCTGTTTGTGGCCTGGTTTGCCGGTCAACATGTCCCGGGATAGTTCGGACAGCTGGCGCCACTGGTCCGGCGCCATGATGTCTTCCAGGCGTCGGTCCAGAAGTGTTTCTTCCGAATAGCCAAGCAGGGTGCACAGGGCTGAATTGACCCTGATGAAGCGGCCGTCGAGATGCGTAATGGCCATCCCTGTGCCCGCCTGGTCAAAGAGGGCACGGATTAGTGCGTCCTTGTCCTGAAACGGGTCGTTCGAAATAGGTTTCGGCGGGTCATGCCGGGGAGATCTTTTCATTTTCCCCTGTTTCCGCGGGTTGGTTTTAGAAATGGTCGTAGTGTGCGAACACATGGGGTTCGCGGCGTTTGGGCGCACTCCCCATCTTAGCGGCTTACCCCAACGGAACCAGGGTGACCCGTTCATATCTGTCTGGAACGGTGATCAACCGATATTGAATTGGCCCGACTCGATATAGGGCACATCCTCGACATCGATGGCCTGGACGATGGCTTGATTCAGCCGTTTCTTCATCTCCGCGACCACTGGACGTCTTTTGTTGATGGCCAGGGCGAAGGCCATGGTTTCTTCCATGAGTGTGCCGATGGGGCAGGCCTTGTGCACAATATGATGGTCCACACATTGATCGGCAGTCAGCCGGACACCAGTGAACTCCATGTACTCCACCATGTACATGGGCATGGCCTTTTTCAGCAGTTCGTTCATGCCCGGTAAAAAAGGGATCCCCAGGTCCACTTCGGGGAAACAGAAAAACCCGCGGTCTGATCGCATAAAACGGAAATCAAACGCACAGCACATAATGGCACCGCCGGCGAAGGCGTGACCGGAGATTGCGGCCACGGTCACTAGCGGATAGGTAACGATGCGTTTGAACATGCGGTTTAGCAGGTAAAAGTAATCTTTGGCCAAAGCGAGGTCATTTTTTTCTATAACCGGCACCAGCCACTCCAGATCGATGCCGTTGGAAAATATCTTTTCATGGGATGCGGTCACCACCAGGGTGGTGACATCGGTGGTATTCTCGATCTCATCGAGAACGCCTAAATAGGCGTTGATAAAATCCGGATTAAACCGATTCTCCCCATCGTTCAGGGTAATTGTGGCAACATGCTCATTTACCGCGTACGTCACCATTGTCATGGTCTGCTCCTAATAATGCGTCGATGGTTGGTCATGGATGGGATTCAAATTGCGGCAACCGCAATAGCCGCCTGGCGGCGCTTATGCTTATCGCCTGCGATTGGGGTTCACTGCGTTATAGCAAGGCAGCGCTGGAGCTGCAAGTAAAAGAATGCCGCCGATGGGGAACCAACCAGTGCCCATCCAGAAATGGTAGATTTTGGTTCAGGCCAAGGCCGCAGCGAAATTGAAACCGCAGGCGCAGTGGCACTACGTCGAGGATAGCGCTGAAGCTTCACGACGTGCTCAATCGAGCGAGAACGCAGGCATGGGCCGAAAGATGCCGTTTCTGGATGGGCACTAACTAAAAAAGGCGACCTGCAGCAGGTCGCCTTTCAGAAATAGTTTGGTCCGGGTCGATCAGGAGCAGCAGGAGCCCTTGGTACCGCAGCTGGTGCAGCCGGCGCCGAAGTCCATCCCACTGTCCAGCTTGAAACCGTACTGTTGGAAATCTACCTTGATTGGCTGTGCTTTTTCAAGAAATTCCGTGTTGACGATGAATTGAAAACCGTCGATGTCAAACGCTTTGTCCGTATCGGCAAGCTCATCCAGAGCCATGGCCAGGCCGGGGCCCCCTCAGCCGCCTTCGTTGAGGAAAATCCGGATCGGTTTGACATCTTTTCCTTTGAAATATTCGGCAATTTGTTCAACTGCCGGCTGTGTGACCTCAAGCATAATACCCTCCTTGAAAATAAAAAAAACCGGCCCGAGACGCCTAAGGACCGGAAACCCTTAATTGGCTTCAGACGAGGAACTTAACCATGTCCATCGGGTTTGTCAATCCCAATTCCAACGGGTATCGACAAGGGATATAATAACACCGGTTTCATCGCTTTCCGGCAGAAAGGGATTCCCATGGAATCCATATGCATGCGCAGTCGGCCGCAACCCCCCTATCCCAACCGATGAGACAGATATCGGGCGTATAGGTCAAGATCGGCTGGCGAAAAGAGCATAAAGATCACCCTCGCAGGAATTTCATGGGTGTCCATAAACGTGGCGCAGGTGTCCACGGCAATTTTACCGGCGTCGGTAATGGGATAACCATAAACCCCGCAACTGATGGCGGGAAATGCCAGGGTTCGGATCCCGTGGGCCATGGCCAGCGCCAGGCTGTTGGTGTAACAGCCGGCCAGCAGGCGGCTGTCCTCAGGCCGACCCCGGTAAACCGGCCCCACGGTGTGAATCACATATCGGGCCGGCAGTCGGTATCCTTGGGTTAAACGGGCTTCGCCGGTGGGGCAACCGCCGATGGTTCGGCACTCGGCAAGCAGTTCGGGTCCAGCGGCCCGGTGGATGGCCCCGTCCACCCCGCCGCCGCCCAGCAGCGAGGAGTTGGCCGCATTGACGATGGCGTCCACGGCCAATTGGGTGATGTCTCCCTGCCGGGCTTCCAGTCGTTCTTTCAGGATCATGGGTGGCCTACAGATCATAAAGGGTTTCATCCCGCATGGGAGCCTGTCTGGCGGCTGCGGTCCCCTTACCTTTTTTTTCCGGCAACACAAACGGATCTTCCCCTTCCAACAGGTCCCCCATCTCCGCCTCGACCTGCTCCGGATCCTCGCCGCGCTCCATGCGCCGCAAGGCTTCTTCCATGCCCGCACCCATTTCCATACCGGTCATGTCGGTGAGTTTTCGCATGAGATCGGCGGCCTGGCGCGGGTCATCTTCGTTGATCCGGTCGGCTTCGCCGGCCAGCATCTGCATGGCCTTTTCCATCTTGCCCTCGTCAAAGGGCAAGTCGTCGCCATCACCGGCCTCCTTAGCCTTCCCGGTAAAAGCGAAGGCAGACATCTGCCGATCCAGGGTGCGGGTCTGGCATTGCGGGCATTTGGGTTTTTTGGAGGTGTTGATGGTTTTGGAAAAAAAATTGAAAAGCGTATTGCAATCCGGACAGTAAAACTCATAGATCGGCATATTTTCTCCACATTTCGCTTGTTATTGGATGCTAACGGCTTGTTTATGCAATGAAAGAATCAAATCTGGGCAATCAAAATAATAGACCGCCAACCGCATGATGTCAACGGGTACAACGGATGTGGCAAAGGGTTGTCGCTTACCATTAATATCAAGATATCAGTTTGTTGAAACATAAAAAATAGATATGGGCATCCAGTGGAACCGGTTGACTTGATATCGGCCTTCTGTTATGGCAGCGTCGAACCAAAACCCGATGAAAGGAAACCCAATATGGAAAGAACATTGTCAATCATCAAGCCCGATGGCGTGGCCCGGGGCGTGATCGGCGAAGTGGTCAGACGGCTGGAGGCCAATCGTCTAGATATCATGGCCATGAAGATGATCCATATGACCAAGGCCCAGGCCGAAGGCTTTTACGCCGTGCATCGCCAGCGGCCCTTTTTCGACAGCCTCACCGACTTCATGTCTTCCGGCCCGGCGGTGGTCATGGTTCTTGAGGGGGATAATGCCATTGCCCGCTATCGTGAGCTCATGGGTGCCACCAATTACAAGGAAGCGGCCGAAGGCACTATCCGGAGCGATTTTGCCACCGATATCGAAAAAAACGTGGTCCACGGTTCAGACGCCCCGGAAACCGCGGCGTTTGAGATCGGCTACTTTTTCAATGCCTTTGAAATCAATGCCCGATGACCATCGGTGTCACCCGTGACAACATCACCATCGTCCTGCAGCGGCCCCGATATCCGGAAAATATCGGGGCCGCTGCACGGGCCATGTGCAACATGGGGTTGACCCGCCTGATCGTGGTTGACCCGGACCGCTGGGACGACGCACGCATCCGGCGGCTGGCCACCCATGAGGCCGGATCCGTGGTTGACGGGATCCGGCGCGTCGATTCGCTTGATGAAGCCCTGGCGCCATTCGGTCATGTGGTCGGAACCACCGCTCGGCTGGGAGGCCAGCGTCCGGTGATCAAGTCTCCTGAAGTTCTGGCCCGACGCCTGATTCCCATTTCCAGAAACAATCCCGTGGCCATCCTCTTCGGCCCCGAAGATCGCGGACTCACCAACGACGATCTGAAACGCTGCCACCAGCTGGTCAATATCCCCACGGTGGACTTCACCTCCCTGAACCTGGCCCAGGCCGTCATGGTGGTCTGCTACTGCCTTTCTACAGCCGCCCAGACTGGTCCTGCCGACTTCACGCCCCGTCTGGCCAAACGCATCGAACTGGACCAGATGTACGAGGAACTGACCGCGTCACTGGTTCAAATCGGGTACATGAACCCGGAAAACCCGGACTATTGGATGATCCGCATCCGCCGGTTTTTCTCCCGGATGTCACTGCGTGCCGCTGAAACCAGCATCATCCGCGGTATCTGCCGGCAGATTCACTGGTACGGGGGCAAGCGCTATAACGACGGGTTGAAAGACGGCAGCAAGGGCGAATCCTGAGGACTAATGGCCCCGCTGTGCTGGACGATTCCCTGATCCAAAAATAAGCGATGGGTAATACAAGCTGGGATTTCTTTCTCATGGTGAGAGACAACGATCAAACCGGTGGTAGCACTGCTGCCGATCCGCTCCAGCAGCCTGAGGACGGTATGGCGGTTTTCAGGGTCCAAACCGGCGCACGGTTCATCCAGAATCAGCAGATTCGGATTTTTTACCATCGCCCGGGCAATGAGGACCATCTGCCGCTGACCTTGGGAAAGCTGGTCGAACAGGGTCCCGGAGAGCGCTGAAATGTCCATCTGCGCCAGCCACCGTCTGGCGGTTGTTATCTGCACGGTATCACAGTGACGATACAGTCCCACCGAGTCGAAAAATCCTGAGCAGACCACATCCATGGCGGACATTCGCTTCTGATAGGCGCTGGACAGATCGTGGCTCACCACCCCCAGCCGTTCCCGGGTCTCCCACAAGGTTTGTCCGACGCCGCGATCCTTGCCGAACAGGCGGATTCGGTTGGCGTACACCTGCAGGCAGTCACCGGTGATCAGTTTCAGGATGGTGGATTTACCGGCGCCGTTGGGGCCGGTGATGGCCCAATGCTGCCCCTCCTCCACCGCCCAGGTGAACCGGTTCAGCACCATGGTATCGCCATAGCGAACCGTTACCGCTTTCATGTCGATCAACGGTTCCGAGGAGACGCGCCGGCCGGCTTCAGGATGCGCCGGGTGATGGTTGGGGCGGGACCGTTTGCTTTCCTTTGTCGCGACGGCCGAGGCAGTATCAAACATCTGGAAAGCATCGTCAACGGCGCCGGCATCTGCAATCCGACCGCCTTCGATGGTGAGGACATGGGTGGTGGCAGAAAGCATCTCCTCGGTGCGGTGGGTGACCAGTATGATCGGCAGCCCTGATGTCGCCAGCCGGTCGAGCATCGCCATCAATTCCTGCCGGCCAGGACGATCGAGGCCGTCAAAGGGTTCATCGAGGATCAGCATCTTGGGGCGGCGGATCAGTTCACGGGCTATCAGCACCCGGCTCATCTCTCCGGTGGAGACGGCCAAGGCCGGTTTGTCCAGCAAGGCTTTCAGATTGAAGCGCCCGGCAACATCGGCCAGCCGCGTTTCCATGTCGAATGGCGCCGGAAGGTCGGCACGCTGACGAGAAATCAGCCCACGGACGGTGGTCGCGTCATTGAACCGGCCGGCAAAGCCTCGTGCAAAATCCAGGTCTCTTTCCCGACGCCAAAGATCCCGGCGGCCATCGCTGGTCACATAGGCAATCGCATCGAGGGGTGACATGCCGCCAAAGGCATGGTAATGGATTTTTCCCTGAACGACAGGCAACAGGCCGGCGATAGCCTTGGCCAGTGTCGTCTTTCCCGCCCCGTTGGGGCCAATCACCGTCCACTGCTCGCCGGCGTTGATCCGCCACGACGAGCCGTCGAGCAGCCACCGGCTGCCCTGCCTGACGGCGATACGATCGAGGGTGATTAACGGTAGGGACATAATATGATCTGGAAAAACCGGAAATAACGAATGGAGAGCACCAACTGTTTAGTAAACTAACAAATTACAAGTACCAAATGACAAACCAATTCCAAATTACAATATCAAAAAGACAAATCATTGATAGTTGGAATGTTCACGCTTCAAGATCATGAGGTTTGGAATTTTGAATCTGACTGTTGTGATTTATTTGTCATCTTTTTTGATTATTGTGATTTATCAAGATTGTCCTTCGCGCAGGTATCGCGCGACGGCATCACCCATTTCCCGGGTGCTCACCGCACTGGCGCCGGCGGCGATATCGGGGGTCCGTAATCCCGCTTCCAGCACACGCGCCACAGCGGTTTCCACAGCATCAGCAGCTTCGGCCAGGTTCAGGCTGTAGCGCAGCATCATGGCCGCAGACAGGATTTGAGCAATGGGGTTGGCAATGCCCTGGCCGGCAATGTCCGGAGCGCTGCCGCCTGCCGGCTCGTAAAGGCCGAATCCGCTTTCACTGATGCTGGCCGAGGGCAGCAGGCCCATGGAACCGGTAATCATGGCACACTCGTCGGATATGATGTCACCGAACATATTGCCGCACAGCAGCACATCGAATTGGTGGGGATCTTTAACCAGCTGCATGGTGGCGTTGTCCACATAGATGTGACTCAGGGTCACATCCGGATATGCCTGAGCCGTCTCGCTGACCACCTCCCGCCATAGCACCATGGTGGTCAGAACATTGGCCTTGTCCACCGACGCCACCCGCCGGCTTCTCAGCCGGGCTGCATCAAACGCGGCTCTGGCGATGCGCTCGATTTCCCGGCGGGTGTAGACCATGGTATCGAAGGCACGCTCGTCGGGCCCGCTGCCCTCCCGGCCTTTGGGCTGGCCGAAATAGATATCGCCGGTCAGTTCCCGGACACAAAGGATGTCGAAGCCATTCCTGACGATTTTTGGATGAAGGGGGCTGGCCCCGGCCAAGGCGGGAAAAACCTTGGCCGGTCGTAGGTTGCAAAACAGGTTGAAGTGTTTGCGCAGGGGCAGCAGCGCCCCCCGCTCGGGCTGCAGCGCCGGCGGCAGTGTTTCCCACTGGGGCCCACCCACGGATCCGAAAAGAATGGCATCGCTGGCCTCACAGAGGCGCAGGGTGTCATCGGGCAAGGCCTGACCGTGCCGGTCGATGGCGATACCGCCAACATCGGCGGGGGTGTAAGCCAGTTCAAAACCGAAGGTTTCCTGAGCAGCCTCAAGCACCTTCAGGGCCTCTTTCATCACTTCGGGACCAATGCCATCTCCAGGCAGAACAGCGATCTTAAACATTTGCAACCATCCAGATTAATTTAAAGTGTAAAGAACCCAATCATCCGAACATGATGGAGTCGAAAAAGCCGACAATTTCTATTTTGTCTTCAATGAATGCAAGAACCCCCATACTGTTAAACCTATTGGCCAGTCTCCTGCTTGCGTTTATGTAAGAGCCAGTCGATGGCATCAGCCGGGTCGGGCAGCTTCGCTGCAGAGGTCGTCACGGCGGCAGCAGGCGGCTCGGAGTTGGCAACGCTTTGCGCGGCCGGCACGGATGCCCGGGGGAGATCGTCGATGGCTTCCGCTAAGTTGAAGTCCGGGGGCCGATTGGGCATGCGCAACAGCGGTTCGAGGGCAAGGGTCGTTTTCACCGCCTGCTGAGACGCGTCGGGAACAATCGTTGCAACGTCAGCATGGCCTGATGTGGAAGCATTGACACCCGGCTGCTCCACTCCGGAGGACTTGCCGGAAACAGGGAAATAGATCTGATAGGCTTCACGGGCCCACCGCCTGGCGCGGTCTTTCATTGGATCCGGTGTAAAATAGACGCCGCTGCCCAGCACCAGCAATACCAACGCGACACCCAGTGCACGCCCTGCGGTAAACCATGGCCGGCGCTCTTTCTGCACAGGCTGATAATAGCTCTTGGGCGCCGGCGTCCGGGAATTGTTTTTCGTTTCCGCCGGCAGTTCATCGACGGTAAACGATATTCGCTCGCGGCATTGGCTGACAATCTTCCGGCTGACGGTCCGCCGAGACACTTGGGAGGAAAAAAACATGGCCAGGTCGCAGATGATATTGATCTGCCGGGGATACCCTCTGGAGAAATCGAAGACCGCTTCCATGGCCGCAGTGGAGAAAATTTCGTAACCGGCACCGGCGGTTTTCAGCCGGTGGCGGATATACTCGCAGGTTTCTGACTGGTCCAGCGGATCGATGTTGTAGGTAATGGTAATCCGTCGCATCAAAGCTCGGTTTTCCGGTTGAAGCAGGATGCTGTTGAATTCGTTCTGACCCACGAAAAAAATATTGAGCAGTTTGGCATCCTGCCGTTCAAGATTGGAAAGCAGGCGGATCTCCTCCATCAGGTCGTGCTTGAGCCGCTGGGCTTCGTCAATGAGAAGCAGGACCGATTTTTTTTCTTCATGGGCATCATTGAGAAACCGACTGAAGGGCTCAAGGAAGTCACTCTTGGTTCGCACTTCAATAGGCAGCCCGAAGTATTGGGAAACCATTCGGTAAAAATCGTACTTGCTGAGCCCCGGATCGGGAATTTTGGCGGTGTAGGCTTTGCCATGGATATCTTCCACCAGCCGGTTGATCAATGTGGTTTTGCCGGTGCCTACCTCGCCGGTCAACAGCAAAAATCCCTTGTTGTCCATCACCCCATATTTAAGGGTCGAGAGGGCCTCGCGGTGCTTTTTACCCATCCACAGGAAACTGGGATCCGTGGTGATCTGAAAGGGTTTTTTTTTCAGGCCATAAAAGGATTCATACATGGTTGTTTCCGTTTCGAGGTGTCAGGGGCGAAACACCGCCTCGATGGCATCGGCCACCGGGTTTGGTTTCCGGACAGGCGATGATTCGGTTTCCGCTTCAATGGCGGTTGGAGTGAAATCCTCCACACACGGGTGTTGCTCCCACCCATTCACGGGTTCACTCAAATCCACCGATTTCCATTTGGGATGACCGTTGAGTCGAAGCCAGTCCAGGTTTTCCTTCATCAGCCAGGCGAACTTCCCGATGGTGTTGCAATGGTGGTTACGAAAATCGTAGGCCACCAGCAGGGCCATGACCGACACGGTATCCACATCGGCCACCTGCCAAGGGTAGGTGCCAGCAGGAATCCGGGATGTCGGGTAGAAGGAGCGGATGCCGTCATGGGTGATCGGAATCAAGTGAAACCCGTCTGCCGGGGCAACCTCCAGTGCCAGACGTTCCACCGGGGCCCCGTCTACAGTTACCATGGCATCGATGCTGCCGGCTTTAAGCGCGGCCAGTGCCTGGGAATTACCGATGGCCACCATCTGCCGGGGCTGAACACCCGCGATCTCAAAAATCAGCCGGCTGGTCAAATAGGTGCCGCTCTCCACGTGGCCAATGGCCACCCGCTTGTCGTCGAGGTCACCAAGGCTGTGGATCTCCCCTTTGCAGAGGATGTGGATCTCCTGGTTGTACAACGGGTAGACCCATTTGATTTTATCTGCGATCAGCTTAAGCCGCGGGTCGCTCTTAACCTTGGCCACAAAGGCCAGCGCGTCGGACTGCACCAGTCCCATGTGATTGCCGGGGCGCTGGTAAACGGCGTAGATGTTTTCCACAGACCCACTTGAACTGAACACCGCCAGATGAATGTTGCCGCGCGTGACCAGGGCTTTTAGATCCATGCCGATCTGGTGGGCGGTGCTTTTCATGTCCCCGGTAATGATGCCCAGATAACCCTGCTCATGGTCTGCAGCCATGGCGGGCAGGAAGCCAGCCAATACCATCATGGTCACCCACACTATCACGATTAAGCGTTTGTCCATGGACCAGGCCTCTTTGCCGGGAGCGCTTTGCCGGCGGAAAGATCGCACCTCATTTCAGGTTCGGCTCCGGTGGTGCAGCCACCGCCGGGATGTCGATGTGCTGGATATTGAGTTGCTGATGATAGAAGAGTCAAAATCCGGAGTCAATATTAAAACCAGGTGACCCACGGCATTAACCGGTAAACGGGTAGTTAACGATCTTCCTCGACCGGGGCAGGTTCACGGGTGTTACCGGCCGCCGGCTGGCTACATGAATCGGAAACGCTACAGCAGGTGCAGCCGCATGCACAACCATCCTTCTGCTTAAATCCCTTGTAGAAGATCCGCCCCACATAAACTGCGGCAGCCGCGACTATCAAAATAACAATCAGTGTTTCCATCGTTCAAGACCTTGGTATCGGTTTGCGTTGCCATCGCCGGACAAGGACGGGTGCCCGGGCATCAGTATCCGAGGGCGGCGCCGGCCTGGTATACCATCACGGCCAATAAAAAGGCCAGGGAAGTGTTGAAAACCATTGAAAATGCGCCCCATTTCCATGAGGATTCCCTGGCGATACAGACCACCGCGACAAAACAGGGGGCGTAAAACATGACAAAGATAATCAGGCTCCAGGCGGTAAGCGTGCGCCATCCCGGTTCGGCGACCAGTTTGACGGCCAGGCTATCAGCGGCTTCGGTGTCCACCGTACCCAGTGAATAGGCTGTCCCCAGGGTGGAGACAATCACCTCCTTGGCGGCAAACCCGCCCAGCAGGGCGATGTTCGTGCGCCAGTCAAAGCCGGCCCAGCGGGTGACGGATTCCAAACGGGTGCCGACACGGCCTGCCAGAGAGTGGCGCAGGGCGGCACCGGCCTGACGGGCATCCACGGCCAGCAGAACGTCTTTCAACTCAGCAGCGGGAGTGGAGAGAGGCCGGGACGTCGAAGCAGCCTCCAGTTCTTCAACCACCTGGGGTGCCGCCGTCGACACAATTCCAACCCGCTGGTTGGCATAGGTTTCAACCTGCGCAGCGGGCAGGCGGGGAAAGGTCATGGCCGCCCACAGCAGCACGGAAATGCCCAGGATCACCGTCCCGGCCTTTTTCGCATACTGCCAGGTCCGTTCCCAGGTATGGATCATCAATCCCCTGAAGGTCGGCAGTCGATAGGGAGGCAGTTCCATGACAAAGGGTGTGGACGCACCTCTGACCACGGTCATCCGCAGGAACTTGGCTGCCAGCAGGGCCCCGGCCCAGGAGATCAGGGTGAGAATGAACATCATTCGGGCACGGCTGTGGGGGAAAAAAGCAGCGATGAGCAGGGCGAATACGGGCAGTTTGGCTCCGCAATTCATGAACGGCGCAGTCAACAGGGTGGCGATGCGCTCTTTGGGCGACCGCAGGGTCCGGGTGGCCATCACGCCGGGGACGGCGCAACCGCCGGCAATCCCACCGGAGACGATGTAGGCCATCACCGAGCTGCCATGCAGCCCGAATATCTGGAACACCCGATCGAGCATGAAGGCCACCCGCGCCAGGTATCCCGAGTCTTCCAGCAGGGCGATGCCGAAGAACATAAACATAATCAGCGGCACGAAACCGAGAACACCGCCCACCCCGTCGATAATGCCTGAGACGATCAGGGACTTGAGCAGCCCGTCGGGCAGGGTGGCGGACACCATGTCCGAAAGCCATTCAAAGGCCATCTCGCACCAGGCAACAGGCAATTCGCTATAGGTGAATACAAATTGGTAAAGTCCCATGAGCACCAGCAGCATGATGATGGGGCCGGCAAATCGGTTCACTAAAATCTTGTCGATGCGGTCGGATAGAAAAAGCCGGTTCCTGTCATGGCGCTCCTTGATCACCCCCTGCTTGAGCATGGAACTGATAAACCCGTAGCGATGGTCGGCGATCATGGCTTCCGGATAAGTTTCCAGGGTCTCTTCGATATGTGCCCCCACGTTGCGGGTGATGGCCTCCAAACCATCGGCGATCTGCGGGTCCGTTTCCCTTCCCTTATCAAGAATCTGCTCGTCGTTTTCCAGATACTTGATTGCAATCCAGCGCGACGGGTACAGGTCCGTGAGAAAATTGCTCCTGGTGATGATTTTTTCCATCTCCAAGATGGCGGTTTCCAGGTCCCGGCCATAAGAAACCCGCAGGGGCTGAAGAAGGGGTGCTTCGGCCACCGTTTCCACGGCATCCATCAGGGCCTTTTTCCCGAACCCGCTGCGGGCAACGATGGGAACGACCGGCACACCGAGCAGGCGGGAGAGTTTTTTATCATCGACCTCGATGCCCCGCCCTCTGGCAACGTCAATCATGTTCAGGGCCACGCAGGTGGGGATTCCCAGCTCCAGAAACTGGATGGTCAGGTATAGGTTGCGTTCCAGATTGGATGCGTCGACGATGTTGATCGTCACCCGGGGGCGCTCGTTGACCAGAAAATCCCGGGCCACCACCTCTTCGACACTGTAGGCGGTGAGTGAATACGTGCCGGGAAGATCCACGATGTGCATTTCGTGGCCGTTTTGCACATAGCGACCCTCTTTGCGGTCCACCGTCACCCCGGGATAGTTGCCCACGTGCTGCCGCGAACCGGTTAGGGAATTAAAAAGGGTGGTCTTCCCGGCGTTGGGATTACCACCCAGTGCAACGCAATAATTCATTGTTATCCGTTTACCTCGACGTCGATGAGATCGGCTTCGTTGTTGCGAAGGGTCAGGGTAAATCCCTTGAGCCGCAAGGCCACCGGATCGTAAAGCGGTGCCCGGCCCTGGATCTTGATGGCAGTTCCCGGCACCAGCCCCATATCCCGGAGCCGACGTCCCAGTTCACCGCCAACCTTGACGCTGGCGATGGTTCCTTCCTGGTTGACCCGCATGTTACGAATGTTGATCGTCGCCATTGGCAACTCCATGAAACATGAAAAATTTCGAACCTCTTAAAAAGTTAGCTATGCCAAACTTTCAAAGGTGTCAATAGAAAAATATGGAATGCTGATGTCGGATGTCCGACGTCGAGAATTGTGATGGCCCCACAGATTCCGGTATCCTATATATGAATTTGGGTTCTGGGTTCTGGGTCCTCCGCCCTCCGCCCTCCGCCTTCCGCCTTCCGCCTTCCGTTTTCCGTTTTCCGTCTTCTGTCTTCTGTCTTCTGTCTTCTGTCCTCTGTTATCTGGCCCCACGGGTCAGTGACTGCATCCTCATGTTCTGCCAACGCTGGGTTCAGGCGCGTTGGCGGTTGTGGTATTTGTGGCCAACGATGCACCGGTCGGTCCTGGTTTGAAAATGCGGCTGCGCATGAACCGCCACACCGGTTTTACCGACAGAGCCAAGATGAGGATGGCACCGGTCAGTTCGACAGCATGCGGGATGGCTTCCCCGGCCTGTCCCACCACGGCCTGAGCCGAGACGCCCATGGCCGCATAGATCCAGTCCACCAGCAGGCCGAAGCCCACCGCGCAAATCGCGATGGCTGCCAGATAGATGCCCGTGGCCCGTTTGCCCAGCACCCGGATCAGCACGGTCAGGGAGGTGACATTGGTGGCCGGCCCGGTCATCAGAAAGACCAGGGCCGCACCGGGGCTGACCCCTTGCAGGATCAGGGTGGCGGCAATGGGTGTCGAAGCTGTGGCACAGATATAAATCGGAATGCCCACCCCCAGCATGATCAGCATGGACCCGAATCCGCCGCCCATGTATCGGCTGAAAACCGATTCGGGGATCATCACCGTGATGATGCCGGACAGCAGCAGGCCGAACAGGAACCACACCGCCAGGTCCCCCCACACATCGGTGAAGGCGAAGCGGAATCCGGCCGATATTTTTTCAGTAAAGCTGTGGTGGTTGCGGTGCACTTCCGGTGAGCAGTTTTTTCCGTCACAGCAGCCGTCCACGGGACAGGAGAGGTCCGGGACGATGGGGTTGTCCGTATCCGGTTTTCCCAGCAGATTCTCGGTGCTGCCGGCGGCAAAGGCGGTGACAAATGCAGCCACCGGCCTCACCACGGTCATAATGGGGTCCATCAGGGCGTATGTGATGGCGATGGAATCTACGCCGGACTCCGGCGTGGAGATGAGAAATGACGTCACGGCGCCGTTGTTGGCCCCCTGCTTTTTCAGGGCCGCCGCAGCCGGAAGCACGCCGCAGGAGCACAACGGAATGGGGATTCCCATGAGCGAGGCCTTGAACACCGACTTGAAGCGCCCTTGGCCCAAGTGGCGGGAGACCACTCCGGGATTGAGAAATACCCGCAGCAATCCGCTGACGAGCAAGCCAAATATAATGAAGACCGATGATTCGAGCAGGATGTTCCAGGATTGAAGCAGGATGTTGAGCAGCAGATTCATTGGTTATCGTTCCTCTTGGTCGGCGCATTGAAAAATCGATCGCGGCAAAAAGCCGCTCCGGCAATTCCCAAATGCCGTAATTCCTTAATTCGCAATCCTGGTCGCTGTGATCAAGTGCGATCAGGACGAAAATGATAACGGTTTACCAGACCTGATCACTCACCCTTCCTCAATGTGGTGCAAACCGACGGTGACCAGGTCCAGCACATGGTCGTCGTCGAGTGAGTAGTATAGAATCTGCCCGTCTCGGCGGGAGCGAGCCAGCGAAGACTCCCGCAGGCGCCTGAGTTGATGGGAGACGGCCGATTCGCTCAGTCCTAAAAACGCGGCGATGTCACATACACACATCTCACCACCCCGCAGGGCCATGATGATCTTAAGCCGGGTGGGATCGCCCATGATCTTGTAGGTCAGCGCCAGCCGATGAATGTCATTTTGAGCAATGGCCTCCGCTTTAGCCCGGGCAACCCGATCCAAATGAACCACCCGGATATCGCAGGTGCCCGGCGTACATGCGGCTAGGGCATTATTACTGGCCACGTCGACCTCCTGTGGGGAATATATATGAACGTCTGTTCAAATATAAAAATGACTCCCTCATTGTCAAGTGACAATCGCCTTTTATTATGATTCCTATTTTTTCAGAGTTGACGGATTGTCGATGTCCTGGTTAGTTTTACCCATCCATGACGAGAAACGATGATTGCCCGCGAGTCTCGGGGGGGGAAAATTTATTTGCTAACGGTTCCAGGTCAACGGCTTTGGCTTCATGGATAAAATATGCAGGAAATGAGTGGGTGACAGGTTGAAGTCATGTGGTGAATAAGGCCCAGATTGGGTTACTACGCCAATGATATTAATTGGCTGAATAGCGATGCCAGGATTTAATTCGTTATCTTTATTTGTAATTTTAATTGATGCGTAGCTATTTTCTGCGCTTTCAAGTCTTCAATTTCGAGAATTCTGAAACGGATTCCGCCATCTGCATGTTGTTGGATTGCGAATTCTAATTTCAATGTAAAGCCTTCCATTTGAAAACTCGGAGGCGTATTGTAAGCTTTTTTCAATGAAGACTTAACTCTTTTTATGGGCTCAACCAGGCCGCGGGAAATTTCAGGGGAAAAGCCGGATGAGTCGCTTGGCTGAAATGAAAAACTGAGATTATGATATGATTTAGATGTCGACGGTTCTTCTTCAAACCCATTGCTCAATCCGACAATTTTCACAGCTATTGCACCCTTTTCTGTTTCTGTTGAATCAACAGTTAAGGTCACTTTGACTGTCTCGATGGTAAACTTGGGGCTTCCCAATTCAGAAATATTGGCTGTATTGATTTCATTTTTAATGGCGGTGATTATTTCATCGATTTCAAACTCACCAGCTTGAGCGATGCGGATAGGCGACAGGTTAACTGCGACCAGAAACAATATGATAAAAACGATGAATGGTATACCGCGTGGCTTGATCATTTTAACTATTATCCTGAATGCTTAAATGGATCTTAACCCGTTTATTATCCGGATGCGTGGTAGCGCCTACTAACAGGATGACATACTATAGTTAATCCGGCAGCGTCCTGATTGTCAACAACGCAGCAACTCCTTGACAAGAATAGGAATCTCTGCAAACTTGTAGACGTCTTGCCGTCGGTAGGACCATTCAACAACCAAAGGAGTCGGTGACCATGAAAGGGATCGTCTATCTGCTCGGCTTCGGGCACATTGCCATCTGTTCTTATTGGGTTCTGTATACCAGGCAGACCGTCGCTGCACTCAAGGGCGGGTTCCAGACATACTCGCTTAAATACCTGGCAGCCATCCCAGCCGTTTTTGGACTCCTGTTCCTCGTCTCCGCATCATCCACCACCTACCCATGGGTATTCCGTATCATCGCCCTGCTGGCCTTTTGTGAAGCGGCCGTGGCGTTTGCAGACCCGCAACAAATCTACAGCCGAATGCTCGCCTGGTACTTTCAGAATGTATCTGATCAGACGAACCGATTGTTTGGAATCATCGGCATCGTCTTTGGAACCGTCATTCTGACCTGGATATAACAGATTGGAGATTGATGCATGGCACTGACAAAAAAAGACATCGTCGATCGGATGCAGGCGGAACTCGGATTTCTCAGAAATCAATCCGTTGAGATCACCGAATCCCTTCTTGAACTCATCAAGGCAACCCTGGAATCCGGTGAAGATGTCCTTGTTTCCGGCTTCGGCAAATTCTGTGTGAAGGAAAAAAAAGAACGAAAAGGCCGCAATCCCGCTACCGGTGAAGATCTGATGTTGAAACCAAGGCGGGTGGTAACGTTCAAGTGGTCAGGCAAATTAAGGGAAATGGTGGACGGGAAATGAATACTGCACGCAATCGCCGCCGATATCCTCGCCACAAGGCGCTATTCAGTGCTAAATATACAGCCAAAGAGGGAACGTATCGGGATTTAATCCAAGATGTTGGTCCCGGCGGTGTGTTTGTATGCACCAGGCGGAAGATCGTCCAGGGCCGCGCCATTAATGTCCAATTCCCGATTTTAGTGTTCAATAAAAGGCTTAGTTTGATGGGCAAAGTGGTGCGGTGCAATGCCACGGGCTTTGCGGTAAAGTTCGACAAACCGATTGACGAGAATATTTTCAATGCAGGTGACTGGGGAGTGACATGTGCGGAAGATTCGTTGGATTCAGAAGACTTGAAGAATTGATTGAACACTTCCCCATTGATGTAGCAAACGTCAATGTTTCGCCCAGCTACAACGTCGCTCCCACCCAGGAGATACTCGCCATTGTCCGGCATGACGACCGGAACCACCTGGAGAGACTTCACTGGGGACTGGTTCCGTTCTGGGCGAAGGATACCACCAACGGCAGCCGGATGATCAACGCCCGGTCTGAAACCGTAGCTGCCAAACCCAGCTTTCGAACGGCATTCAAGTGGCGCAGATGCCTGATCCTCGCCGATGGATTCTACGAGTGGAAGGGGGAAAAAGGAAATAAGCAGCCAATGTTCCTGACGCTGCCCGACAGCCGCCCGTTCGCATTTGCAGGCCTGTGGGAGGCTTGGGATGACAGGGGAAAAGAGCCAACCGCCTATCGTTCCGGCAGCATCCTTACCAGAGAAGCCAGTGAATCGGTCATGCCGATACACAACCGAATGCCGGTGATTTTAAAACCGGGAGCTTTTGATGTCTGGCTCAGTCGCGACAACCAGGACGTCCGGTTGCTCCAGGATATCATCCAGAACAAGGTCTATACCGAACTCAAAAGTGTTCGCGTGTCCAAACAGGTCAACTCGGCAAAGGTTAACCGGCCGGGCAACATACGGCCATTGGAACCGAGCGCCAGTGGTTAGGACGGTTCGCCTGATTCAATGACCGCGGCGTGATGGCGATCCCCCGACAGTCATCTTTACGATCTTTCCAACGATTAACCCTTTGCCCGGTTTGCCTTACTCACCCCATCCGATCACCGACACTCGGGGGGTGTCTGGGTGCAGTGGGTCTTTTTCAGACGATCGGTGTATTTCGCCCAGAACCCCTTTTTGGTTTTTGCGTCCGCAGCGTCAAATTTGCGCCGGCACTCGTCCGAGCAGAAATAATGGATGCCCTTGTCGTCATCGACGGTAAATTGCACCTTGCGCGGATCAAAGGTCTTACCGCAGACGGGATCCACGGCGGTTTCCGGAATGGTATTGGTTTGGCTCATAAAACAACCTCCTTGCTCGTTTATGGTTACCGGACGTCTGGCAGTGGCCGCTTTTATTGACAGTCTAACTATAATACCATTTTTTCATTTCGCACGTCCAGACCTGCTCAGGTCAGGGCAACCTGCCTATCGTGACGTACCTGATCGTCAAGTAATACTCACTTCTCATTTATTGATGCGCGGTTACCCTGCAGGCAGTCAGCTTGAAGGGTGCAATCTTCGAGTCCGGATCCAGTTCATCGCGGGTCAGCTCGTTCACCGGCGATTCGCCAAAGTGAAACGGCATGAAGAGTTCGCCCGGCAGGACATCATTGCTGGCTTTTATCCGCGTTGAGATCTCGCCTTGTCGGGAAGCGACCTTTACCCGCGCACCATTTTTCAGGCCGATCCTTTTAACATCATCGGGATGAATGAGGACGTATGACCGGTTGGAAAAATCCGTCAGCGCCTGGTTACGCCTGGACATGGTACAGGTATGATAGTGGTAAAGGATGCGGCCGGTGTTAAGCAAAAAAGGGTAGTCGGCATCTGCCTTTTCCGTTTGTGGAACGTAGGCCACCGGGTGCAGGATCGCCCGACCGCTGGCGGTGTTGAACTGTTTCAGGAACAGGGTGGGCGTCCCTGGATGGCCTTGGGTCGGACATGGCCACTGGATGCCTTCCCGGTCGATCCGATGGTAGGCGATGCCGGCCATGAAGGGTGCCACGGCTGCAATTTCATCGAAGATTTCCGTTTCGTCCGCATACGGCTTCATCGGACAGCCCATCCGTTGGGCAACCTCCCAGATTATTTTCCAGTCCTGGCGAGCACCCCCGGGAGGATCGACCGCTTTTCTCACTCGGCTTACCCGTCTGTCGCTGTTCACGAAGGTGCCGTTTTTTTCTGCAAAAGTCACCCCCGGGAGAATGACATCGGCATAGGCGGTGGTCTCGGTTGGAAAAATATCCTGCACCACCAGAAACTCCAGCCGTTGGATGGATTCACGGGTATGATTCAAGTTGGGATCGGTCAGCATCGGATTTTCGCCCATGATGTACATCCCTTTGATGCTCCCGGCATGAGCGGCCTGCATGATCTCGACGGTGGTAAGCCCAGCTTTCCCGGAAAGTGCCTCATGAGGAACGTTCCATACGGCGGCTACTTTTTTTCGATTGGCATCATCGGTCACCGGTATGTATCCCGGATAGGACATGGGCATGCAGCCCACATCGGAAGCGCCCTGGACGTTGTTTTGCCCACGCGGCGGATTCAATCCTGAACCGATCTTCCCGATCTGTCCGCTGATCAGGCACATATTGATCAGCGAAAACACAAGGTGGGTTCCGGTTACTTGCTGGCTGCATCCCATACCGCTGGCAATCAGTGCCTTGTCTGCCCTGGCGAACAGTCGGGCCGCCGTGAGGAGTTTACCCTGGGCGACACCCGTGATGGCTTCGACGGTCTCGGGCGGGTAGTCGGCGACAACGGCCTTGAGTTCCTCGAAGGCTTCCAATCCCCTTTCCACCCGATGGGTGATGAAATCCCGATCGATCCAATTTTCACGGACGATAACGTTCATAAGGCCGTTGAGCAGCGCGATGTCGGTTCCCAGTTTGGGCTGCAGCCAGACATCTGCATGCTTCACCAGGGGTGTCCATCGAGGGTCGATGACGATCAGTTTGCCACCGGCGGCAACGCCCCGCTTGACGTACGTTGCGGTAACCGGGTGGGTTTCGACCATATTGTTGCCGGTAACCAGTATGCAGTCGGCCGTCTCATAATCGTCGATCGAGTTGGATCCGGCCCCTGATCCCAGTGCACGCAGCATGGCCGTGACCGTGGATGCATGACACAGCCGGGTGCAGTAATCCACGTTGTTGTTGCCGAATGCGGTGCGGATAAACTTTTGAAACAGATAATTGTCTTCATTGGTGGCTTTGGCGGATGCATACCCGGCCAGGGCGTCATTGCCGTATTTGGTCTTGATCGCCTTGAATCGGCTGGCAATCAGGTCCAGCGCTTCATCCCATCCCGCCGATTCGAATCGTCCATTGCGTTTGATCAGGGGCTGAGTCAAGCGGTCCTTGTGGACAACGTAATCGTAGCCGAAGCGCCCCTTGACGCAGAGCATGCCATCATTGGGTTTGACGCCTTCCACACCGTTTACCCGCACAATCCGGTTGCCCGTCACCACCAACTCGATCTGGCATCCGACGCCACAGTAGGGGCAGATGGAAACGACCCGCTTCTCCGGTTTTTCTGTGATGAGAAGATCTCTGTTTGGTTTTTCAACGATAGCACCCGTGGGGCACAGCTGGATGCATTCGCCGCAGCCATCGCATTCCGAGTCGCCCCACACACCCAGTCCGGCGACAACATACGACTGGATGCCCCGATTGGCCATGGACAACACCTGTTTGCCCTGGACTTCATCGCAGGCCTTGATGCACCGAAAGCACTTGATGCATTTGGAAGCATCGTAGACGAGCACCGGAGAACTGTCATCGATCGGTTGAACGAGGGTTTTCCATACGGCGGGAAATCGCCTGCGCGCCGGTTCATCGAGGCCGTACCGAACGACCAGTGCCTTGAATTCATCCTCGTAGCTGAAGTCGAAAGATTCATTGTGTTCGGACAGCAAATAATCCAATATATCCCGGCGGGCCGCTTCCAATTCCGGGTCAAACGCGGTCACCTCCATCCCGTCTGCGACCATCACCGTGCAGGCGGCAACCAGGCCGCCCGTGCCCTTGATTTTGACGATGCACAGACGGCACGCCCCGGTCGGCGTCAGCTTGCGGTGGTAGCACAGGCTGGGAATCTCGATGTTATTTCGTCGCGCCAGGGCCAACAGATTATCCCCGCGCCGGGCACTTATCTTTTCCCCATCAATGTTGATGCTGACCCTATCGTCCATCAGTGGCACCTGGATTGAATATATTTGGGTTTCTCCAACTCATCGCGAAAGTACCGGACCGCGCTTTTTATGGCCAGAACCGGTGATTGACCCAGCGGACACAATGAAGTTTTGGCCATCAGTTCGGACTGATAAACCAGCGCGTCAAGATGATCCGGCCTCATGTTGTCAGCGCCCTCGATCTTTTCCAGCAGGTCGACCAGTTGTCTGCTGCCGACACGGCAGGGAACGCATTTACCGCAGGATTCGTGCTCAAAGAAACGCAATATCGAACCGAGCATCGTCAGGATAGACCGATCGGCAGACATGACGATAACCGCGCCGGACCCCAAGACAGCCCCGTTTTCTTTCAGCGCATCAAAATCCATGCTCACGTCCAATAGCGATTCCGGTACGAATGTTCCCGCCGCCCCACCCAGCAGCGCGGCCTTGAAAGGTTTCCCGTCTTTGATCCCCCCGGCAGCATGGGTGATGAGATCTCGGAGTGAGACTCCCATCTCGACTTCTACATATCCGGGACGCCTCACGTCACCGCTGATCGTAAAAATTTTGGTGCCGGGAGACGTTTCGGTGCCGAGGTGTCGGTACCAATGGGCGCCATTGATCACAATGGCTGGAAGGTGGGAAAGCGTCTCGACATTGTTGATTAACGTAGGCATGCCGAACAAACCGCTTTCAGCTGGAAAAGGCGGTTTGATGCGCGGATATCCTCTTTTGCCTTCCAGGGATTCAAGCAGGGTCAACTCCTCGCCGCACAGGTACGACCCAGCCCCCAGTTTGACGTCAATATCCATCGAAACCCCGGTACCCAGAATGTTGTGGCCCAGAAAGCCGCGCGCATGGGCATGCGCCAGGGCCTTGCGGACCATATGGATGGATTGGTGGTATTCACCGCGAATGTATATATAGCCCTGTTCAGCGCCTACCGCATAGGCCGCAATCACCATCCCCTCGATAAGCAGATGGGGATCCCCCTCCATGATGATTCGATCCTTAAAGGTTCCGGGTTCACCTTCATCGGCGTTGCATACGATGTAGTGCATGCATTCGAGAAGGACACATGCGGCTTCACTGGTGTACTTCTTCTTCAACCCTGTCGAAAACCCAGCGCCCCCCCGGCCCCTTAAACCAGATTGAATGATATCGTGAATAACTTTCTCAGGGGAGGTGTGCAGGGCCTTTTTCAAGGCTTCATACCCGCCCCTGTCCATATAGTCCTGGATGCTGGCAGGGTTAATTTCGCCTACATTTCTTAACGCTATTTTATGTGCTTTCATCACCCTCTCCGTCTCCTGCCGAGGCTCCTTTTTTTTCTGTACTGCGCAATGATCGTCGCGATGCGTGTTGCGGTCAGATGTCCGTATACCGCTTCATCAACCGTCATCGCCGGTGCCAAATCACATTGGCCCAAACACTCGGTCGTTTCCAGGGTGAACAGCTTGTCAGAGGTGGTTGCACCGACTTCGATTTTTAAAACCTTGGTCAGTTCGTCGAACACATCGTTCACACCGGCACAGTGACAAACCGGGGAACGACATATCCTGATGATGTGTTTTCCTCGGGGAGTTAAGCTGAACATCGTGTAATAGCTGGCGACCCCGCAAATCGAGCTTAAGGTGGTGTTCAGGTGCTGGGCGACAAGGGACAGATCTTTTTCTGACAGGTAATTCATCCGATTGTGGTTCTGCAGATCGTGGAGAATGAGCAGCACGTTTTCCATTCTGGGAGGATATTTTTCAAGAATTTCTGTTTTTTTCATTTGGCTTTCCCAAAGCTATTTCATGCTAAGGTTCATCGGATGGCACATAGGTAGTCTCTGCAACCACAAAGTAACTCAAAAGGTGAACCAAAAGACAAGCCAAAAAGTACCCGATGGGTTGAGATGATTTTGCCACGTGATTTAATCGGCGGTCGGGTCTCTATTTGGCCAGTTTATTGCCGACGTATATGAGGCCAACAGCCATCAAGTCGATAGCCGGCTTGAGATAGGTACTGTATTTGCTGTTCTTCATGGGGCCTTCCTTATGGAAACCGCTTAAATTCCATAAGCACGTACTTAACGGAAAATGCTTACCGCAAATGAAGAAGTCAATACACCCAGGTTGCTTTCCACCGTTGTGCCTCGTTACTGAGTCATAACCAAGATGGGACTGCTTGACAACCGTATCATTTGAAGGCTGTTTAACCGACAAAATGGGAAAGAAAGTTATCCGGGTTAAAGATGGGCACCGTTAGTCCGGTACAATCGATGAAGTCCTTTTCACTTGCCGGTTGCCCTGCTTGTATTCGTACCACCGCAACTGCGAGGTCACATGCTTCACGATGAGCCCCTGAAACCGGTACGCCATGGGTGGCATGACCGGCTTGTCAGGTGCCGATCGGGAGTCATTTGCAAAAAGACGCCGTTCGAGCTGTCCGTCATCGATATCATCGGAATGGGGGTCACCATGCGGCGGAATACGCATATGGGTGCGGGATCGCTGTCTCTGAGACATGCGCCATAGCGGGCTTCATGAAGGCTGGAAACGGTGCCTAAGCAAAAAGGTAGCGCCACATATCTGGCCCTACCTTCTGCAAGGAAACTATTCCGATGGTTATGTTGTCGGGCGCTAAGTGCCCCTGTGCATAAATACGATGGCATCGATTGCCGATGCATCCCGGCTCGCCGTGTTGCTTGGCGCGCCAAAAGCGTTGGCTATTGGCGCTTCTCGCGCCTTGCGATCCAGGTGCCTCGACATTGTCGATGCGTCACCATATTTACGAACAGGAGCACCTATGACTGGTTTTTCTTCATTTTCATCATCTTTTTTTTCTTTTGTATCATCAGGCTGTCTTCATACATGTCTTCAAAAGCCGCCTTCATGACCTCTTCGAAAATTGATGGCCTGCCACCGTGCTCGGCAATGAACCCATCAGCGGCCTCCTTTGTTTCAAAAGCCCATTTGGCCCTTGTTGTCATCACCCCCATTTTGTCTCCGCCAATTACCCAGTAAGCCTTGTCGACATCGATTTGCTTTTTGGTATAGTAATCACCCACAGTTATGTTTTCGACCGGCAAGTGGGTATGCAGCGCCATGTCAATAGCTGCGCAGTGAACGGAGCAAACGCCTTCTATGGTGCCATCACTATGTTCTATGGTGACCCATGAATGCCCGAATTTGGCTTTCTTCATACCACAGTGAATGCACGACTCGTCGTCTGAGAGGGCGACACTGGTGAATACAAAAAATGACGCTAAAACCGTTACTGCGCAGTACATAGCGCTACGTTTGACCCAACCTTTCTTTCCCATTGTTGGCCTCCTTTTTAAAGGTTTACAGCAATGTTCGAACAGATGCCAATGTTCCGAACAGGGCAGTGCCCATCTTCTCTAAAGATTTTGAAAGTGCCGTTGTCGGAAAGGGAGAGTATGCCTTTTAAAAATGTTAGCATTCTATCATTTTTATTTCAAGCATAAGCTAATAATCGAGCTGGGTGAAGGGAATTTTCAGGACTTCAATGCCCTTTGATGTGAGTTGCAGTTACAGGAACTTTTTTATAATGAATTGTCCGCTCATGCGCATTCGCCTGTCAAGGGTCCGCGGGGTGTTGGGCTGCCGCACCTGCTCTGACCAGCGAAGTGATGTTACCGATCTGGCCCTAAAGGTATGATTATCACCTGAATCTGTCAGGATAACCCTATTTCGTTATTTCGAATGCTTATTAATTACCCAATCGATGATATCATGCGGATCAGGCGGTTCGTTCTCTGTTTCCAATGAACCATTTTCAGATTGAAGCTCGTCTGCACCCTCGATGTTTTTGAGTGATGACTTGGGAGTAGAGATTTTTTTGTTAGAATTGTTTGCCTGAACACCTAAATCTGCATCGTTATGTTCTCTTTTTTCAATTTCAGCCTCAACCGTGAGCGTTTTAGGTTGATGTTCATCTTGTTTTTCATTTTGCTCTGTGATCAAGTCAGCTCTTGATGAGGGTTCAGCTTGAACCAACCCCTTATCCTTAATTTCTTTTTTTAGTTCTTTTGTCAGTTCGTTAAGTTCTTGTCTAGTTTGAAAGATTAGTTTTTCTTGGTTCGCCAACTTCTTCTCGAGTGCAGTGACTTGTTCCTTTGTAATCTTTAGCTCTTGAAGTGCATTACCATGTTCATCATTACGAGCTTTCAATTGTTTGACCAATGTCTCCACGGAAAGTTTTTCACCAATATTGGTCCGCGGATAATCGTGTAAGTCATCGCTTTTTTTTACATCATTTTTTAAATTGGTCTCAGCCTCGAGAATTTTTGATTGAATGGGTTCTTCTTTTTTTTGAAGTTCATCAGTTGAAAAAACCGTCGATGAAATCTCTTCGTGAGGGTGTTTTTGATCTTTATTTTCTCTATTTTTATCTTTTGGTCGCTCCTCTACCGCCTGCACGGCCTGGGTATATAGATGTCCTGGTTCAACCGATTTACTCATGATTTTGGTGATACGATTCTTTGACGGCGTCAATTCCTTAATTGCGACACCAAGTTTTTCATTCCTATCATTCAACTGACCAAGTTGTACAATTTCAGAAACAAATAGAGTTTTTATCTTCTGTGGTTTTACTTTTGACTCAGCAAGATCCAATTGTTGAAATGCAGTGTTATCCGATTGGTAAGCTAAAGTTTCAGGTTTGGAATCCGCCAAATGTGCGATCACTATTTCGGCGTAATTTTGAAATTTTTTTAAAGGTACGCCATAACCGGCAGGAAAAAATAAGTAGCCGAAAATGAATAATAACCCAATTAGTCCAGCAAAAGGCAAATATGAAATATTAGGATTAAGAATTGGAAATAGTTTATTAATTTTTATATTCTGAAATTGCAATCTCAGGTCACTTTTTTTTATTGTCTTCGGTGTTAGGATATTGATTTCTTTTTTAGATACAGTGGTGCCGGTTGGTTTTGCTTTACTAAGTTTATTCGGAGATTGAAAAATTGCGATACCTTTTCTTATTGTATCCGGTGTTATGATATCTTTGTTGCTTTTATATCCTGCCAATAAGGCAAAATCGCAAATATTATTGATCAGGTAGGGGATACCCTCAGATAAAGCGTATATCTCACTAATTGCGCTTGATCTAAATATCTTTTTACGTGATCCTGCCACGTGGAGGCGATGACTGATATATTTTTCAATTTCAAAGTTCAGCAGTGGTTTTAAATTATGAAAGAAATTAACTTGCCGCCCAAAGCATTCGTCCTCCTTTAATGTATTAATAAATTCGTTCTGACCGACAAGAATAATAGTAATCAGCCTTTTTTTCGGTATTACCGTGTCTGAAAAATAACGAATTTGTTCTAGAATTTTGATATTTATTCTCTGTGCCTCTTCAATGATAAGTACTACATTTTTATCTTTGTTGTCCGAATTTTTGAGGGAATGGTTAAACTGAAATCTTGAGACACCTATTGTGCCAACCTTTTTGCCAACCTCAAAAGTATTGGCAGTCATATTAAAAAAATCCAGTTCTTCCAATGAAGGATCGAAGACTTGTGCAAAGGTAATATCGTTCCTTAAACGGTTTGACAGGGCATTTAACAATAAGGTTTTGCCCGTCCCAGGATCGCCTGTAAGTAGCATCAAACCTTTATTTCCCAAAATGCCGCGTTCTAGTGACGCAAGCGTTTCCTGGTGCTGCGAACCAAGCCAAAGAAATTTTGGATCGGGGCTAATTTCGAAGGGTTTCAGCTTTAGACCGTAGTGTTTAAGATACATGTCTACATGCTCAGACTTAGAAAAGTACTGGTGAATGTTTTATTCCACCTTGAAGGGCGCGAGGGTGTATCTGCTAACAATAGCCGAGTCAAAATGTGTACAACAGATTAAATCGAACCCGAGTTTTAGACTATTAAACTGCAACCTTTTTATATAAATGATAGAAAATTATAAAAGATAGATATAAGAAATAATATCCAAAAAAATCGAATTGAATACTTATTGGCCCATAATATCTTTTACGGCTTCCAATATCGGGTTTATATCAGTAGTTTTTTTTATAGAAGGCTTGGCTTTTCGTACAACATATTTTTTCACACAATCATACTGGTCCCATCCCCGTAATGGGTAATTAAGGTCGACCGATTTCCACTTTGGGTGTCCATTCTCTCTAAGCCAGTCGATTTTCGTATTTAGTATTTGGGCAAACTGACCCACAAATTCACAATTCGCCCTTCTAAAGTCAAACGATACCAGAACCGCTTTGACTGCAACTGTATCTATTTTCTCTGGCTGCCATTGGTAGGTATTCGACGGGATTTCAGCTCTTGGATAAAACTCGATAATACTCTTGTTTAATATTGGCAATAAGGCAAATTCATCTTCCTCAGTTACATCATCATTGAATAGCCTTACCGGGTATCCAGCCACATAAAACATTGCGTCGATTTCCCCCGCTTTGAGTTTTACTAAAGCATCGTCCGTACCAATAGGAATCATTTCTTCAGGCGTAACATCGGAAACCTCGAACAATAGTTTTGCAGTGAGATAGGTGCCGCTTCCTTCCTCTCCGATGGCAACCCTTTTTCCTGCCAAGGCATCGAAATCGGATAAATCACGCCGCCCAAGCAAATGAACTTCTTCGTTATATAATGGGAAAACCATTTTTGTTTTACTCGCAATTCGCTTTAACAATGGATTGGATTGAACCCGGGACACAAAAGCTAAAACATCTGACTGCACGATTCCCATTTGAGTTCGAGGTGTCTTATAAACCGCGTAAAGGTTTTCTATCGATCCTGTGGAATTATAAACACTGAGTTGTATACCTTCTGTTTTTACAAGTTCATGTAAATTTAAGCCAAATTGATAGTATGTGCCTTTCTTTCCACCTGTTATAATGCCCATGTCTATTGCCAGAGATGGGCTTGCATAGGCAAACACAAAAAGCATTACCATCCAAAATTTCACAAAACCTTTTTTCATACCTTGATCTCCTTCCCTAATGTTAACTTGCTTCCTGACAATAAAGCGCAAATGATGTGCAGTCTTCAAACCTTCCAATGGATTTATTTATTACCGCTATACTGCCTGTCTTTTGGGTCTTATAAAACCAGACCTTTAGATTCATCAGTTTCAGAGATGGTTAAAGACCCACCGGCTGCAGAGTTGTGTTGACCATGAGAATGCGAGAGATGAGTTAATAGCACGCATTCACAGATAGACATTCTGTAAAAACTTTTGAAGAATTATGGTTCATCTTCTGCAAGGTAAACCAAAGCAGGCTACGCTCTCGTGAGGCGGATTGAAAGACGCTTGATGAGTTAACATTTCGTCTTTATAAGCATATAAACCCGGGATCGTGCCGAAGGCGGTTGTGTGGGTTACTTTTTCAATGACAAGCAGAGCGTCCAATAGAATAAATAGCCCTGTTGCTTCCCGCCCCCGTTCTCAACAGGTTTAGCAGGCTGTTATATTCTTTTAGAAAAACTGCGTATGGACTAAAAACAGATGGAACTTAAAACAAGACCGCCCATGTCATCCCGATTGAATCAGTCACCAGTAATGACATGGGCGGTCAACTCTGCGCCATGAATACAACACACAATTTTTTGGTTAAGATGAGCCATCTCAGATCGGACCGGGCCAATGCAATTCATCATCAGAGTGCGAAACTGCCTGAACTATTATGAACGTCCGTCAGCAATATGAAAAATAGCTAACTTTTAAGTGAGAGCAATAATTGGACCAAATCCAAAAAGAATATTACAGGCACTATATATGGAATTAATGGTAGTTATTTTTCAATTTATAGGCGCGACTTGAATGATGAGGCTATAAAACTATATACTTTTTACTATATTGGGAGGTAAAAGTTTTCACATCCACATTGTGATAGCATCTGAATTCGATAGCTTTTTCATCCGATGAAGCTTACCACAATATCAACCTCTTTGTTAATTTTGCATGTTTTAGCCAATTTAGGAACTTTTTTCACACACCGATTCACACACAGAATATGGTGTCAGTCCTTGCGATAATTGCGCAGTGGAATTTTCATCCGAGTTAATTTACTTGTTAAATTGTTTTATTTTTGATTGAGCCAAGGCACCAAGTCTTTCCGTACCCTCTTTAATTTTTTCGGTGGTCACATTTCCAAAACTGATACGCATAGAATTCCTCCCCTTTCCACCACCTTCGGTAAAAAAGCACTCTCCCCCAAGGTAAGAAACCTTATAGTCTCTTTCTGCTTCTTCAAGCATTTCTGTCGTATCTATCTGATTCGGTAAATCAACCCAAGTGAATAATCCACCATCAGGATAGGTATGCTTTGTACCTTCAGGAAAGTATTTATCAAGGCACGCCATCATTACATCACGCCGCTTTCTGTGCAGATCACAAAGGTTTTTAAGATGATCCGGAAAATATCCACGGTTAAAGAATTCTGATGCCAGCACCTGACACAATGTGCTCGTATGTGAGTTTGTAGCAGTCTTTACATCAAACAGATGCTTCATTATCTCATCATTCCCCACAATATAGCCAAGACGGGTACCTGGTGAGAATATTTTTGAGAAGCTGTTCGCGAAAACGGTATGTCCCGACTTGTCAAATGCTTTTATCGGCTTCAACGCTTCACCGCTATACCTCAACTCGCTATATGGGTCATCTTCTAAAATAATAACATCATGCTTGCTTCCGAGCTCTGCCATCCGTTTTCTGCGTGCTTGTGAGAGGGTTTTGCCTGTGGGATTATGAAATGTTGGAATTGTATATATCATCTTTGGGTTATACTGCTTAATGTTAACTTCCACATTTTCAACGATAACGCCATTATCATCCATTTCACATGCAATGCACCTGGCTCCAATTAATTCAAAAACCTCTACCGCATGTACAAACGTTGGGGATTCAACTAAAATCACATCCCCTGGATTAACCAGAGACCGGCAAAGCAGGTACAATCCTTCCAATCCACCGTTTACAATCATAATATTATTTACTTGTGCATCAATGCATTTTGGAGCAAGCAATTCTCTGGCAATAAATTCTCGAAGATCTTTAACCCCCATGACACCGCCATATTGCAGCGCCTCCAAACCCCTGGATTCTTTTCGCATCACTTCATCTGCAATTTTCCTCAAAATATCTACCGGCAGGCCCTCCTTTGCCGGGGCACCGCCACCAAAGGAAATGATTTCAGGATCATTCATTCCATTGAATATATTACGAACGATTGCTGCAGATTTTTCCATACCCTTTAGACGGTTTGCGAATTTCGTCATACTATCGTCCTTTTTATTCAAATTTAGGCAATTGATTGAATAGTTTTTATCTTACCTATTCCTATATGAACTGATCCAGAAGGTCAGTAGCTACCTCCTCGATCACATCCTTCATCTCGAGATCAGACAACCATTCATTTGGTATCACCGCAGTCCCATAGCGTGCACCTACTATATTACCAGTGATAGACCCTGTGGAGTCGCTATCCCCTGATTGGTTAACGGCCAAAAACAAACCCTGCCTAAAATCATCACCAGCAACCAACGCACAGTACAATCCAATCGCAAGTGCCTCATCAGCCACCCAACCAGCACCGATACTCTCAATGATCTCAGGTGATGGTTTTTGGTTCTGCGATAGATCAACAGTGCCTTCAACCGCCCTCAGGCATTCGGCATGGTCTTTATATCTCCTAAGGATACGAATTGTGTCCGAGATTGCCCCTAAAATTGGTTCACTTGATACAATCCTTGAAATCAGAGACGCCAGAAAACCTGCCGATAGATAGCCTGTAGGATGGCCATGAGTGATCGCAGCGGACTCGCAGCCCAAAAGGAAGGCTCTCTCCGCATCTGGATATGCTAAGCCTATAGGCGCAACCCTCATTACACCGCCACACCCTTTACTGTCGTTTATGGGTTGATCCATCGTACCCATTCTACCCGACCTCAATGCGGAAAGACATGAATTGCCCGGTGCCCTCTGTGAGAAAATCTCCTTATGACCGGTAAGAATGCCATCTATTACAGCACATGTGCCAAAATCTTTGATTAGTTGCGCCTGGCGGTGAATGTCTTGTGTATAGAGCCACCTCAGGTAAGCATGGTATATTGCCGGTATCGCCAAGTCCCTATTAGCATACTCCGTCCTCACCTTGGACAGAATCAATCCTTCAGCCGTGAATAACAACATCTGGGTGTCATCGGTGATAGCACCTTTCCGTCCATAGGCTTCTTCAAATTGGGTAATACCGAATCCGCCATAACGCCTGCGGATCTGATCAAGGCTCAAAAACTCGACCGGTGCGCCTAATGAATCACCAACAGCGCCGCCCAGCATACATCCAACTGTCCGTGAAAGCCGTGTAGGAAGTTTTTTTTCGTTGTCGACGTGATTGTTCATTATCGCCTATTAACATTCATCTATGGGAAAGTTTGATTTTTCTTCGGATCATTATGACGAAACTAAGCGATAATAAGCAAGCGGCTCACGAAGAAAGAAGGGCTTACACAAAAATCTGTAAGCCCTTCTTTAATTGGCGCGCCCGGTTAGGCACATGGGTTTTTAAATCTTTTGGGCAAAAATCACCAAGGCAAATTGAATAACCAAACATCGATCCATCCCATCACCAACCCCACTGCGAATCTTATCTCATTATCAGATAGCACCCTCCACTGATGTATGACATAGCTTAGTCCGACTATGAATTATTTTGAAAGGTCAAATGGGTAACGTTGAAAGTATAAATGTATACGGATTCGTAAAAACGCCGATACCTGCGTTACGCTTCATCCCTCGTCACTGCGGAGTACCATAAGTACACCTCTTTCCTCGGGATTCGCAAGCCTTGATCTCGGCGTTTTTACGAATCCGTCAGAAATACGACTTTTTACGAGTCCATCAATGTTGAGACCTGATCCTCTGTCTGCTCCTATCTCCGGCCACCGCGTTGATCCCTGAGGGCCACCGGGGGGCCGAGGATTTCCGCCCAGATCACCGCTTTGCGCAAGTCGGCACGGCTGACGGCCATGGGCGCACACGACGGTTGGCCGGCGTGCACCGCCTTGCGTCTCGTGACACCGGGGGCGACTTGGATTTTATCCAATCGGATGGTCTGAGCCCTGACAGGCACTGCGGGAGGCATTTTTTTCGTATGCGGCTGTGTTTGCGCTTCTTTAAACACCAGGTCATCCAGGGCCGCCTCATCCGCATCGGGTTGTGAACGGTAGGGCTCGCCGCCGTCCAGCAATTGATCCCATCCGGAAGCACCGGTGGTGCGATCTTTTGACTGCTGCTCGATTTGTCTTTGGATGTCGGCTAAAAAAGCCTTGAGCGTGGTGAGCCAGCCGCCGTCCGGTGGTGTGGCACCCTGTTTTGTTTTTTGCTGGGCTTTAAATTTACGGAAAATCGACCATAACACAATAAAGATCAGGATCGGCGTAAATATATTTTCCATGGCTAAGATTCCTTTTCGGTCTTCTCGTCCGTAGACCCGATGGTATCTCTCATCTGGGTATCCGCTTGAATGTTTTTCATGCGGTAGTAATCCATCACCCCGAGATGACCTTGTTCGAATGCGTGGGCCATGGCCAGCGGAATCTGCGCTTCGGCTTCGACGACTTTTGCGCGCATTTCTTCTACGCGCGCTTTCATTTCCTGCTCTACGGCAAAAGCCATGGCGCGCCGCTCTTCAGCCTTTGCTTGGGCGATCTTCTTGTCTGCCTCGGCGCGGTCGGTTTCCAGTTCGGCACCGATATTTTTGCCGACATCCACATCGGCAATATCGATGGACAGGATTTCATAGGCTGTGCCGGCATCCAACCCTTTTTCCAGCACCCGTTTTGAAATCATATCGGGATTTTCAAGAACCATTTTATGGGTTTCTGCCGATCCAATGGTGGTGACGATCCCTTCGCCGACCCTGGCAAGGATGGTTTCTTCGCCGGCCCCGCCCACGAGTCGTTCGATATTGGCGCGAACCGTCACCCGGGAGAGGGCTTTGAGCTGGATGCCGTCTTTGGCCATGGCCGCAATCAATGGGGTTTCAATGACTTTGGGGTTAACGCTCATCTGAACGGCTTCCAGCACATCTCGGCCGGCAAGATCGATGGCAGCAGCACGGTTGAAGTCGAGTTCTATATTGGCTTTGTCTGCCGCGATCAAGGCCTGGACAACCCGTGACACATTGCCGCCGGCAAGAAAATGGGATTCGAGCGAATCCGTGGAAAACTCAAGGCCGGCTTTTACGGCCATAATTTTTGAAGTTACAATGAGGTTGGGCGGCACTTTGCGAAAACGCATGAAAACAATATTAAACAACCCGACCCGTGCGCCGGAGACCAGGGCCTGCACCCAAAGTGCTATGGCGGAACCGACGAAAAATAGCAGCACAAGGATGGCTATTGCGATCACGATAAGAATAATCAAATTAAGTTCCATGGTGTTGCTCCTTTACCAAGCCTATAAAGTGGTTAATCCTTTTGTTTGACGACGATCTGGTTCCCACGCACGGCGATCACGATAATCTCGGTCTGCTTTTCAAGATACTCGCCCCGGGTTACGACATCCAGCCGTTGATCTTTAATTCTGGCAACACCGGACGGTCGCAAATCGGTGATCGCGAGACCTAAGCTCCCTAAAAAGTCGTTCTGGTCCGGAGACTGAACGGTCACCCCGTTTTCCTTGGATAGCCTCGTGAACAGCGTAACGGGAGATTTGGCCAGAAATTTAATGCCGAAATAGACCAAGATGGGGACGATAATTAAATCGGCGATGACAAATGCCATGCCCGCAGTCGCGGATATGTTGGTAAAAACAAGGTAGAGTGAGTATCCGAAAAGCCCGGTGGCCAGTATGGAAAGGATTCCGCCGGAAGGAAGGATGATTTCGGCGATGATCACAAGGATACCGACCAATTGTAGAAAAACAGGTACGTGCAGGGCGTTATTCATCAGTATTTATCCGAACGACCACAATTTTGGTCCCTTTGATTGTTGCCACGCGAATCCTGGATCCCTTGGGCACGAAATCTCCCTGGGTGACGACATCGTAACGCTGCCCGTCAATGTCTGCTTTTCCGGACGGTCGCAGCAAGGTGATGGCGGTTCCGGTCTGTCCTGCCTGCAGGGTGGTTGCCGCCGGCAAATCAAGCCGGGCATCGGCGAGTGTGGTTGCCAGGTAGGGACCCTGAATTGTTTTTGAAAGTCTTGGAAAGACATAGCGCAAAATGAAAAGGGCAAAAAGAAAAGAACCCAACACCGAGCTCAACACGCTAAGCAGATTGCTGATCAAAATTTCTTTCTCCCACGGCAAATCAGGATCGGGAATGACAAAGTCCTGCAAGCTTAACAGCAATCCCGCGGAAATACAGATGATCCCGGCGATACCCGAAATGCCGAATCCGGGGAAGACAAATAATTCAAACCCCATCAGGACCACACCGGTAGCAACGATGAGCAGTTCCGTATAATCGGCCAGGCCGACGAGGTATTGATTAAAAAAAACGAGCGACAGGCACAAGATACCGACGATTCCCGGCACGCCAAAACCCGGCGACTTGATCTCCGTATAGAGCGAACCCAGACCGATCAGCATCAAGATGGGGCTGAGCTTGCCGATGAGACTGACCAGGCTTTCGGACCAGCTTTCCTGAATCCGAGTGATGGGTCGGTCGGCTAGCTTCAACTGTGTGAGCATCTCTTCAAACCCGGCGACGCTCATGGAAGAAAACCCGAGGTCGTGCGCTTCACTGTCATCCATGGTCAACAGCTCACCCTTGGCGACGACGGTTTTTTTGAATGTGATACTGTCTTGCCGATCTTTTCCAAGATCTTGGTATTCCTGGGCATCCATGAATACCAGCTTGCCATCGAGTTTGACGCGATACACCTCCATACCGGCGGTAACCATGGCTTCGGCCAGTACAGCAGGGTAGCCGTTGCGTCTGGCCAGGGTACGGAATTTGGCTCTGAGGGGCGATTGAAATTTCTCGCCCATCATTTTAGGGCCTTCATTGGAATAGGTGATCGGCGCACAATCGCCGATGGTGGTGTTGTTTTTCATCACGAGTTTATTGCAGGCCAGAGAAATCAGGGCACCGGCGGATATGGCTTTTTCGGTGACAAAGGCAATGGTTTTGGCGTTTTTGACATTGATCAGGGCGTCGACCATCTCCAGGGCCGAATCGACCCGGCCGCCAAAGGTATTCATTTCAACCACGATTACTGTGTCCGCGGTATCGGGTACGTCATTCAGCGCTCTTTTCAAAAACGCGGCCATACCCGGCTCGACATCGCCTGAAATCGGAATGACGAATACATTCGACGGTTTCTGTTGGCTTCGAGCCGTATTGTCGTACCCGCAAATCGCAATAATTGCGATTGCGGAAATGAGCCATCCGGTTTTTTGAAAGAATCGCTTCACGCCATGCCTCATTGCCGATGGTGAAGGCTACACCCAAAAAAATACGAATTACATCTGGATGCTACTTCGCCGCGAGGTGAAAGTCAAGGTAAAATATATAAAAATTTTAGTTACTTAGCCAATTTTTGGTCTCCGTTAAGACGACACCGGGCATCAGTTTGAAACCTGTCCCTCACAAAAATCGGTCCGTGTTGTTGTCTCGGGGATCAGGCCGCGCTAACCAATTGACATTGCACAATTAGTATCTTAAAAAGACGCTTCAAACAAGCTTAATTGGTCGTTTTTGCCCCTGAAAACATCCGTTTAAGCAAATCCCTGCCAAATGTCCCGTGCAAAAAGACACTACGTTACCGGTCATGTCTGACATACTACCCATCGCTGCCATAAAAGAGCCTTTCTTTTAAAATTCGCCAAAGATCGCCGCAGATGGATGGAATGGCTGTACCAGGCAAAAAAACGGTACTGCGGTTTGAGTGTATTGGAATATAGGGTCACATCAAATTATATTCACCTGCTTGTATTTGACAATGGCGAGCGTAATATCATCCCTGATTCGATTAAGCTGGTCGCCGGCAGAACCGGCCAGGAATACAACACCCGTAAAAAGATAAAGGGGGCATTCTGGCAGGACCGCTATCATGCAACCACCGTGGAAAGAAACCGCCATCTACGCCAATGCTTGGCCTATATCGACATGAACATGGTCCGTGCCGGCGTGGTGGATCATCCTGGAAAGTGGGAATGTTGCGGCTATAATGAGATCCAGAATCCCAGGACAAGGAAAGGCATTATCGATTTTGATCGGCTTATGGGATTGCTGGGATTTGAAACCTATGAGCAGTTGAAACAAGCCCATTTCAAGTGGGTAGACAGTGCGATACAGGCTGAGAATATGATTGCAATATTTCACAACTACATAGATTTTTAGCCAGATTGTGTTATTGGAGAGACGAATATAATCAATTAGAGTATATTTGACAAAATGCATTCAGCAATTAATTTATTTCGTGTTATTGGTACAACCCATAAAGCGTAATAATAAAGAGACTCAATCTTCATGAACAGGGGGCCATTATGAGCAAAGGTGAAATGCCACATGAGGGACATGAAAAACATCTATGTTACCTGCACGGTGAAGGGCTTTTAAAAAATAATATTGAGGCGTGGAAAAAATTGGTGTCAAATGGGCAAAATGTTTGTGGTGGTTGTGGTCGTGTAGCTAAAAGCTCTGAAAATCTTTGTGATCCACAAAAGCTCTAATACCAACCGATGAAGAAGACCTCACTGTTTTCAACGGGGTTATGCATTTGAAGCCGCCTGCTATTTGGTTGTTTTAATACGATATGTGATGTTTAAAAGTAGCGCGTACAACATGCTTTAAAGTGGTTATGAACCAAGTAAATGTATTCTGCTGAAAATCCGCTGATGTTCGTGCTGATAGGAGCAAAAGCAAGAAGGGTTTACCGGTTGTCCCGATAAACCCTTCGTAGATTTTGGCGCGCCCGGAGGGATTCGAACCCCCGGCCTACGGATTCGAAGTCCGGCGCTCTATCCAGCTGAGCTACGGG
The DNA here is from genome assembly GCA_963697405.1 of uncultured delta proteobacterium. GTDB lineage: Bacteria > Desulfobacterota > Desulfobacteria > Desulfobacterales > Desulfosarcinaceae > Desulfosarcina. The sequence continues at coordinate 124,357 of CAVONY010000029.1, forward strand.
CGCGTATTTCCATATACGGCCAATGGTTTCACATTGGTTTGCAACAAACTATCCCTTCCAATACCTATTTTCAGCATAAATTTCAATTCTTAGTTATAAAAATTCTAAAAGCACATCACATGTCTTTCCAGCGGTCGCCGAGCAAGCTCGAATCCGGGCAGACGAAACCGACCTCCAGCATATGCAATATGGACAATGGCCTTTAAACGCTTACCATTATACCAATTGTAATTCGAATTTGATTCGGCACACTTAAATAATAAGGGAGCAACACCCATGAAAAATAAAAACCGAATTTACCCATACATACTGGTTATCGCCGCCCTCGCAGTACTGAACTTCTCATCGGTGCATGCGTTTGAGATTCAGTGGTTCGGCCAGTCTGCCTTTAAGATCACAACTCCGGGCGGCAAGGTTATCCTGATCGACCCCTTCATTACCCAAAACCCCAAAACACCTGAAGATCTCAAAGACCTGAGCAAACTCAAACAGGTGGATCTGGTTTTAGTCACCCATGGACACGGGGACCATGTGGGCGACACCGCCAAAATCTCCGACATGTATGGGGCCAAGGTGGCCCTTAACGCGGACATGGGGCACACCTTTGCATCCCTGGGCTGGGTGCCTTACGAACGGTTGATTCGCTTCAACAAAAGCGGCCCGATCATGCCTCTGGGCGAAGGCATTCGGATTACCATGGTTCACGCGGAGCACAGTTCGGAGGTGGTTCACACCGACCCGGAGAGTAAGAAAAAAACGGTCCACCCGGGTGGCGAACCCTGCGGTTATATCATTGAACTGGAAAACGGCTTTACGATCTACCACGCCGGCGACACGGGTGTGTTCGGCGACATGGCCTTTATCGGTTATTATTACAAGCCCGACCTGGCGCTGCTGCCCATTGGCGGGCACTTCACCATGGACCCTGAGCATGCGGCCTTCGCCATTCAAAATTACCTCAAGACAGAAAAGGTGGTGCCCATGCACTACGGCACATTCGGGCCACTCAAAGGCACCCCGGAGCAATTGAAAAAAAGCCTGGGCGGATTTGCCACCAACCTCATCGTCATGCAGCCGGGCGAGGTACGCACATTTTAGAACCGACGGTTGACTAAACAAAAAGGCCACTGCAGCGTGTGCGCTGCAGTGGCCTTTTGATTTTTATGGGGTGAGTGATGGGGCTTGAACCCACGACCCTCAGGGCCACAACCTGATGCTCTACCAACTGAGCTACACCCACCATAACAATTCTTTTTTCTAACAGATCACCTGCCCCATTTCAACTTAAATTTTCAACGGGCTGTAAAAAGTCGGCTGATTGTTTTTTACGCAATTCCAAAGTTTTCAGGGGTAGGTTTTAAGCTATTGAAAAACCAATGGCTTCCCCATAAGTATTGACCTAAATAGCCTCATAATATACCCTGACCCTGCATCAAAAACATCTTGCTAATCCATCTGCTTGCAAAGAGGTAACATCTTGACTCAGTTTCACATTTTCATCATCAGGGCTATCCTGGGGGCCGGTTGCGCCGTGATCCTCTCCCGCATGTTTTATCCCGACGTCAACATCATCTATGTGGCCGGATTGGGCATCATCCTCGTGGGACTGGCATACTTTGCAGAGTATCTTAGAAACCGCAAATCCTAAATCGCGCGTTTTAAATTTTTAGGAATAGTCATTTACGTTTAAATGGATTATATCGATTTGAGCCCCATCATTTAAAACCCTTCGGGATTGCCGACCTCACCGCATCTACTTCGTCAGATGTGATTCCGCATAGTCTACTATGGCGGAACCCCACCTTCCTTGTAGCTACGGCAAATTCGACAATCGCTCGACTTAGGATGAACGCAGCAACCCTAAACAACCCGCTGGAGCGCATCGATCGTGAAACAGATTATTCTCGGCACCGCCGGACACATTGACCACGGCAAGACCAGCCTGATCAAGGCCATCACCGGCACCAACACCGACCGGCTCAAGGAAGAACAAAAACGCGGCATCACCATCGAACTGGGCTTTGCCTCGTTAGACCTTCCCAGCGGCCGCCACCTGGGCATCGTTGACGTACCCGGCCACGAAAAGTTCGTCAAGAACATGGTGGCCGGTGCCACGGGAATCGACATCGTCTGCATGGTCATTGCCGCCGACGAAGGGGTCATGCCCCAGACGCGGGAGCACATGGAGATCTGCTCCCTATTGGGCGTCAGGCACGGCATGGTGGTGCTCACCAAAATCGACATGGTCGATGAAGAGTGGCTGGAACTGGTCACCGAAGATATCCGGGATTTTACCGTGGGCACCTTTCTCGACGGGGCACCGATCGTACCAATCTCCTCGGCAACCGGAGACGGCATCCCCCAATTCCTGGAGGAACTGGACGCCTTGTGCGAAGGGGTTCCCGAGCGAGGGACCACAGGGCTTTTCAGGCTTCCCGTGGATCGCGTCTTCTCCATGAAGGGCTTCGGTACAGTGATCACCGGCACCCTGATTTCGGGCAAGGTCAACGTCGGGGACACCATCATGATCTATCCCGGCAAAACCACCTCCAAAGTCAGGGGCATTCAGGTTCACAACCAGACCCGGGAGGCAGCCGAAGCCGGCATGCGAACCGCCATCAACTTCCAGGGTCTGGAGAAAACCGCCATCAACCGTGGCGATATTCTGGCCCGGGAAAACACGCTGATGCCCAGCTACATGGTGGACCTGGAGCTTCACTTTCTCTCCAGCAACAAAAAACCCATCAAAAGCCGTACCCAGGTCAGATTCCACACCGGTACCAGCGAGACCATGGGCAATCTAATCCTTCTGGATCGGGAGGAACTGACACCCGGGGAGTCCTCTCCGGCACAGATCCGTCTGGATGAACCGGTCAGCCTGATCCGCGACGACCGATTCGTGATCCGCAGCTACTCCCCGGTGCGCACCATCGGCGGCGGCAAGCTGCTCAACCCCATTCCCGCCAAGCACAAACGGTTTCAGCAGGAGATCATCGACGGCTTGATGGGATTGGTCGATGCCGCGCCCGACGGCATTATCGACTACCATGCGCGCATGGCCGGTCCGGCGGGCGTCAACTTCGACGAACTGCTCCTGATGACCAACCTGCCGACAAAGGCCCTGGAAGCAGCCATCGGCGCCATGCTCAACAACCAGAGCATCCTTCTGGTTGACAAGGAAAACCGCACGTATATCCACCTTGACGTCTTTGACGGACTGAGGCAATTGAGCCAGGAGGTGCTCGAACGCTACCACCGCGACAACCCGCTTAAAATCGGCATATCCAAAGAGGAGATGAAATCAAAATTTCCGCGGCAGGCCAGCGGCAAACTCTTCACCCTGGTGCTCAACCGGATGATCAAAGACCAGCAACTGGTCCTCGAGGACGATACCGCCCGGCTGGCTTCCCACACGGTATCCCTTCAAGTGGATCAGAAGGCCTCGAAACAGCAGATCCTGGATATCTACGGCAAAAGCGGACTGACACCACCCTATTTCAGGGAGGTCGTCAAGCGCTTGGATGTGGACCCCAAGTCAGCCAAAGGCGTCCTGGAACTGCTGGTCGGTGAAGGAGTGCTGGTCAAGGTGAAAGAAGATCTCTATTATGACCGGGAAACCGTTGAAAAACTGAAAGACGAACTGGTGACGTACATCCTGGAAAAGGGTGAGATATCCACGCCTGCGTTCAAGGATATGACTGGAGCTTCCCGCAAATATGTGATACCTTTGATCGAACATTTCGACGCCACCAATGTCACCATCCGGGTGGGGGATATCCGGAAACTCAGGAAGCGCCAATAACACAGCCCCAATACCTACTCCGGCGGAGAACGCCAGCCGTCCGGGACGGTATCGAAGACGGAGCAGCCATGGGAAAAAACGCCAAGGGATTCGAGTTCAGGAAATTTGCGACCCCGCGCATCATCGGCGGCATCGCCATCGTGATAATTATCCTGTGGGCCCTTTCCATTATCTTCGGTACGCCGCAGGGCCCAACGTCTGAAGACACGGCTGTACGCCAGCTTGATTCGCCCGTAGCCACGGTCCCCGCCGGCAGCGACGGCCGGAGCAAAACGACGCTGGCTGAATACCCATCCGCAGCGGCCCGTTCCGCCAAAGGCCACACGGCCCCCACGACTGACACGGCAGGACAGGAAACACCTGCCGTTCATGGGGCCACCCCCATTACCCATGGCACCCCGGCTGATCATGGGACATCCACCTCTCTCGGAACCGCCACGCAGGATGCCTCAGGAGCGGCGGTACAGCGCGACGGCTGCCGGGACCACCGGCCACGCAACCACCGGCGGCCATGGCACCCCGACCGGTCGCAAGGCCACGGATACGCATGCAGCCGCCACGCAGGATGCCTCGGAAGCAACGGGACAAGGCCCCACCACTCATGTAATGACCACCGTCCAGAAGACCGACGGCAGCCATCAAGCCCGCACAGCCGGCCAGCCGGCCGCCCATAAACCCTCTGCAAAAGCGGCAGACACAGCGCCAGTCCGACAGCCGAAGACACACCAGCAACCAGTGGCCGCCGCTGACCATAGCGCGCAGACAACCGGTCACGGTGCCGCCAGCCAACCGGCTGCGAAACAGAGCGCCAGCGGGCATGCCATGCCAACCACGGCAGTCACCACCCCGGTGCACAAACCTGCGCCAAAGGGCGTCGCCTTCGTCGAGGCGACCATCAAGCCCTTGAGCTACGAACTGGAAGAGCGCTGGTGGGGATGGCGACCCAACGACATCATCGAATTCACCGACAACGTAAACAGCTTCCAGTTGGGCGTGCTGGAAGTGACCCGGCGCACAGTGGTGGCCCTGGCCGAACGCATTTCCCGAATCGGCGTCACCGACACCTTAGATCCCAATCTGGAAGATGCCATGAACTGGTTCATGGTCAAAGCCAGCAGCTACTGGTTCCCCTCTGCCGAATCGAAATACCACGAAGGTCTAGAAGAACTGCAGGCCTACCTGGAAAAGCTCCGGACAGGCAACGCCACCTTCTATACCCGCCCAGACAATCTGATTCCGCTGCTGGCCTCATTTGAGGATCTATTGGGCAGCTGCGACGAGAATCTGGTGAAAGAGACCAACGAGGATGGCACCCCGTTAAGCATGTTCGACGCGGACAACTACTTTTTTTACACCCAGGGCGTGGCCAGTTCCATGGCCACGGTGCTGGATGCCGTTCACCATGATTTTCTCCTGACCCTGGAGTCGCGCAACGCGACCGAACTGCTGCACCACGCCATCGTCTCCTGCCAGCAGGCCGCGGAACTCGACCCGTGGATCGTTCTGGACCGCAACTTGAGCAGTATCTTCGCCAATCATCGGGCCAATATGGCGGCCCCCATCAGCCACGCCCGGTTCTACATCGGACAGCTGATCAAGACGCTGTCGACATAATCGGTTAATACCTATAGCTCGTAGCTGATAGCTCATAGCTAATAGGAATCGGGATCCGAAAGACAAAAACAGCTGTCAAGCTCATAAGCTATTGAGACAGAAGGATGACATCCGGTTCGCCTCAACAGCCATCAGCTTAATAGCTCAACAGCTAAGCAGCCGATCGACAACATGCTCAAGAAATCGCATGCCCCGATGGGTCAACCGAATCCTATCCAGCGCTTGCGCCACCAGACCTTCGCCGACCAGGCGACTCACCTCCGGTTCAAACCGGTCGGAGAACGCCTCATTAAACCGTGACGCGAAGTCCGCCGTGTCAAGGCCGTCCGTCTGCCGCAATCCGAGGTAAACAAATTCCATCACCTGTTGTTCACGGGTCAGCGTTTCGGATCCCGCCACGGGGCATCTGCCGGCCTTCAGGTCCGCCAGGTAATCGTCCAGGGACCGATGATTCCACCAGCGCGTGTGGTCCAGAAAACTGTGTGCGGCCGGCCCGAATCCCAGGTAGGGTGCAAATGTCCAGTATTTTCGGTTGTGCCGTGAGCGCCGGTCGCGGGAGTCTCCGGCGGCATGACGGGAGAAGTTTGATATTTCGTACTGGCGATAACCGTGGCGGCTCAGATAGGAGGCGGTGGCAGAAAACAGACGTCCGGCGGTCTGCTCGTCCAGGGGCTGGATCTGTCCGTTTTGCACCCGTTGCGCCATGGGCGTGCCCGGCTCCATCGTCAGGGTGTAGCAGGAAAGATGATCCGGTGCCAGCCGGACGATGCCTGCCATCTCGGCTTCCCAGCGGCTTCGGGTCTGTCCGGGAACCCCGTAGATCAGGTCCAACCCGATATTGTCGAAACCGGCTGCCCGGGCCCATCCATAGGCATCGACACCCTTTTTGGCCGTATGGATCCGCCCTAAAAAAGCCAGGGTCTGGTCATCGAGCGACTGCAGGCCGATGTTGAGCCGATTGATACCGGCCATCCGGTATGCTGCCAAAGACGCCTGGCTCACGGTTTCCGGATTGACCTCCAGGGTGGTCTCCACATCGGGTATCACTGAAAAGCAGGCATGGATACCTTCAAGAATCTGATTAATTTGAAGCGGTGTCAAAAGAGACGGCGTCCCGCCGCCGAAATAGATGGTGTCCGCGCGAGGGACCCGCTGCCGGTTTATGTTCAGCTCGGTGAGCAGGGCCCCGATGTACGCGGAACTCGAGCCAGGGTCGGTGACGGAGTAAAAATCACAGTACAGGCATTTGGCCCGGCAGAAAGGGACATGAATATAAAGCCCCGCCGGGGTGGCGGGGAATTTTGAGGTCTCGCTTGATACTGTGGAACAATCATCCGTCAGGGGGAGAACTCCTTGTTCTGGGTTCTGGGTTCTGGGTTCTGGGTTCCCGGGAACCTTCTTTTGTCCTTCAACCGTTGAACGGGGAACGCTGAACCGGGAACCGCCGTGGGCTCAGGGTTGAAACCAGAGACCAAAAACAACCCATCACAGGCACCAAATCTTAAATAACAAACTACAAATCTCAAATAAATTCCAAATTACAATAGCCAAATCTCAAAAAAG
>CAVONY010000030.1:0-22437 GCA_963697405.1 uncultured delta proteobacterium
ATCTCAATATATCAGTACTTGGGCCTGACTGGCACTTAGTGGGAGAACTATCTTTTATAAAATTGATCAACAGTCCCATGTTTTTGCTTGGACTGCATTATTTTCTTGCCGATTCACGCCCTATACTTTCCTCATGCGGTTTGCCAACAAAAACTGAGATCGAACCTCCCCAAGAAACTGGAATATTATGGTATTTCCATTCAAAATTAGCATCTATGTCCGACGTAAATGCCATTAACTCTTCTTCCTTATACACGCGCATGACGCTGATTGCACCATCCCACATTCCCATTAAAGGAATCAGTGGAATTGGGTAGGTAAACATAACCTTTAAAAGACGATCGTGTTTGCTGAAAATTGGATTTAACATGATAGATAGTAAAAAAGTAAAATCCAAGCTTGAGTACTGACATTAAACGTCTATTCATTGGTTCAAGGATGAAAATCGGTTTCCCCTTTTCGGCACTATCCCGCAATATGCTTCTTGCCTGGTCAGGCGTAAAGTGATGAAGGGAGCTAATGACCACTCTTGCTGAGTGCGGAATGCCATCTGGCAATTTTAACGCATCAAGAGGGGTATTAATCACTTGAATATTATCTGGGAATTGTTCACTAACTTTTTCCATTTTGGAGATTACTGGAAACAGATCAGATATAAGAAAACACGGCAGTTTTTCACTTCGTTGATTCAACGTGTCTAAAAGTATGGCTACTGGTTCGCCAGAGCCGCTGCATAATTCTAGTAGCTTGCCGGTTGTTAAGTTCTCACAGAAATCAGTGAATGCTGTGGTAGCGTTCTCATAAACGCCGCTCCAGCGTATTGCGTTTCCTAAACTCTCTACTATTGAATCTCGCAGATATCGGGGGATCTGCCGAAGATCCATAAATTCAAATGCCTGTCGTCTCATTATAAACCTTTGCTAAATTACGGTATATTTATCTATATCAATAGTGGTTGATTGATGATAGCCTTATCGTTGATTTTGTATTTTGTTGACACAAGATAAGAAAAGTTACTCAGGAGCAGCCATGCAATCCTTTTCAATAGATGAGATTAATCAAGTCATTCGCGGTACGGTTACTGGCAATCCAATGGTCTCGATCACCGGTGTAGAACAAATCTCCGAAGCTGCTGAACACCAGCTGACGTTTATCGGAGAGAAAAAATTCTTGAAGTTATGGGGCCAATCAAATGCTTCGGCAGCAATCGTTAAAGATTGTTTGAATGTCGATAATGGAAAGGGCCGACCACTTATACACGTTCCCGACGCTGATCTTGCTTTGGCACAAGTCCTTAAAATGTTTGAGCCGAAAACTCCGACATGTGAGGTTGGTATACATGCAACGGCGGTGATTGCTGCAAGTACCAAAATCGGTACCGGGGCTGCAATCGGTGCCGGCTGCTATATCGGACCAGGAGTCGTTGTCGGCGACCATGCTAAGCTTTATCCCAATGTCACCGTATTGGACGACGCCAGGATAGGCAGTGAAACGGTTGTATGGCCCGGCACGGTCATACGTGAACGCTGCCATATCGGGGAACGCTGTATCATCCATCCCAATGTAAACATCGGAGCCGACGGGTTTGGTTATCGACCTTCACCAGATGGTCGCAGCCTGGTTAAAATTCCCCAAATCGGTACCGTTGAAATTGGTGACGATGTTGAGATTGGTGCAGGCAGCTGTGTTGACCGGGGTAAGTTCAGCGCCACATCAATTGGTGACGGTACAAAAATCGACAATCTCGTTCAAATTGCCCACAATTGCAAACTGGGTCGATCTTGTGTGATGGCCGGGCAGTCAGCCTTGTCTGGATCTGTAACCTTAGGTGATGGCGTGATGATTGGAGGGCGCTCGGGAGTCTCAGATCATGTCAGCGTTGGTGCCGGTGCTAAAATTGGTGTAGGCACTGCTGTTCTGCAGGATGTGCCGCCGGGAAAAACACTCCTTGGGATACCTGCCGACGACTACCGAAAGACGTTACGGGTATGGGCATCACTGAAACAAATTCCTGATCTTATCCAACAGCTGAAAAAGAGGTAACTGCGTGATCGCATTTTTCAATGTTGGTGACACATTGAGAGCATCTTGCTTCAGCCAGGTCTGTCAAATGTTGTGATAGACACCCTTCGGAAAGCATGATGGGTTTTTGGTGACAATCAAGACATGTAAATGGGTATCCAACGAAATCGGATACCTCCAAAACCTGCACTATCTCCAACTAATCATACTTTTACTGTTTTCTAAAAAGCAGTGATATCATATGGTCAATCGGGATAATACCTCATCTTTTGGCTATGTTGACTCAAGTACTGGTCAAAGCAATATATGGATGGCCCAATTGGTCAAGGCCGTAAGTTCGACCAGTTAGACCTGGTCAGCAGCATTTACCTTATGGCTGCCATCTCCACGGAGGGTAAGAGAGGTAGTGTTCGATGACCCTTGGGCCTTTTTTTCATCTCACCCTACCCTTTGCTGGTTGGAAATAGGGTTGGAAAAACCATAACGCAAAACAAAAAGGGCCTACGATAATTTCTGTAACCCCTTGTTATTTATGGCGGGAGCGACGAGACTCGAACTCGCGACCTCCGGCGTGACAGGCCGGCGTTCTAACCAAACTGAACTACGCCCCCCAAAATGATATCAGCGTGTTGGCTGGTAGGCGGAACAGGGCTTGAACCTGTGACCCCCGGCTTGTAAGGCCGGTGCTCTCCCAACTGAGCTATCCGCCCGAATTTATAAAGAGCCTTCCTTCCCGTACCGGCAAAAGAAGAAGAGCTTAGCTACCAATTCACCTTGACAAAGTCAAGTCCAAAATCAGGACGCTAATACTTTTTAATTGATCGATATCTGGGGCTGATCGGAGCCACCTTGTTCCACCGGGATGGGCATGTCATTGTTGGTGAACAGCCGCTCTCCCTGGCTCAGCACCAGCGCATGAACCAGCACCTCGTCCATGTGTTCCACCGTCACCACTTTCATCTGGCGGGTGACGACCTTGGGGATATCCTTAAGGTCTTTCTCGTTTTCCTTGGGGATAATCACTTTACGGATCCCACCCCGATGGGCAGCCAGCATTTTTTCCTTCAGACCGCCAATGGGCAGTATCCGTCCACGCAGGGTGATCTCGCCGGTCATGGCCACGTCCCTCCGAACCGGTCTCCGAGTCAGCGCAGACACCAGTGAGGTACACATGGAAATCCCGGCCGACGGGCCGTCTTTTGGGATGGCACCTTCGGGAATATGGATGTGCAGATCCAGCTCTTTGTAAAAATTCTTGTCGATGCCCAGATTTTCAGCTCGGGAACGAACGAAACTGACCCCCGCCTGGGCCGACTCTTTCATCACGTCACCCAGTTTACCGGTAATACTGAGTTTGCCTTTGCCGGGCATGATCAGCGTTTCCACAGACAGGAGTTCGCCGCCAACCTGCGTCCAGGCCAGGCCTGTCACCAGGCCGATCTGGTCCGTTTCCTCGATCTGGCTGATCTTGAATGGCGGCGGCCCCAGAAGGCTGGCGATGGTGGTGGCCGAAATAATATGTTTTTTCTCGTCCTTCTGGTTGACCACTTTTCGCGCGGTCTTCCGGCAGATGGATGAGATCTCCCGCTCCAGGTTACGCACACCCGCCTCACGGGTATAGCGCTGGATGATCATGGAGATAGCCGCTTTGGAGAAAGCGATATTTTTATCTTTGAGGCCATTGGCAAGGATCTGTTTGGGTACCAGGAATTGCTTGGCAATGTTATATTTTTCCAGCTCCGTGTACCCGGGCAGGCGGATGATCTCCATCCGGTCCTGCAGCGGCAGCGGGATGTCCGGCAGCGTATTGGCGGTGGTGATAAACAAAATGTCGGACAGATCGTAATCCATGTCCAAATAATGGTCGTTGAAGCTGAAATTCTGCTCCGGATCCAGCACCTCCAAGAGAGCAGATGAAGGATCGCCTCTAAAATCCATGCTCATTTTGTCGACTTCATCCAGGCAGAAGACCGGATTGTTGACCCCCGCCTTTTTCAGGGACTGGATAATCTTTCCGGGCATGGCCCCGATGTAGGTGCGGCGATGGCCCCGGATTTCGGCCTCGTCCCGAACACCACCCAGGGACAAACGCACAAACTTACGCCCCGTAGCCCGGGCAACAGATTTAGCCAGCGAGGTCTTGCCCACACCGGGCGGACCCACCAGACAAAGGATGGGGCCGCGCAGTTTTTTCACCAGGGTCTGCACCGCCAGATACTCGAGAATACGTTCTTTGGGCTTTTCAAGACCGTAGTGGTCTTCATTGAGTATTTTCTCCGCCTCGATCAGATCGTTACGGATGCGGCTTTTATTGAACCACGGCAGGCTGATCATCCAGTCGATATAATTTCTCACCACCGTGGCTTCGGCCGACATGGGGGTCATGAGCTTGAGCTTTTTGAACTCCTGGCGGGCCTTGGTCGAGGCTTCCTTAGACATGCGCTTGCGCTTGATCTTCTTTTCCAGATCCTTGAGCTCATCGCCCACCTCGTCGTCGCCGCTGCCCATCTCCTTTTTGATGGCTCGCATCTGCTCATTCAGGTAGTAGTTTTTCTGGGTCTTTTCCATCTGCTCCTTGACCCGGCCCTTGATCCGCTGATCCATCTGGTATACTTCCATTTCCAGCTTGATCAGATTGACCAGCAGGGAAAGACGTTTGCCAAGGTCAGCGGTTTCCAGCAGATTCTGTTTGCTTTCGAGTTTGAACGAGAAATGCGACGCCACCGAATCGGCCAGCTTTGATGGATCGGATATGGCAGAAATCTTGGAGAGCAGCTCTTTGGAGATACTCTTGTTAATACCGGCATATTCGCTGAAGTCCTCTACGACCGCGCGCATCAGGGCTTCCACCTCGATGGTGTCACCGGGCACATCCGGCAGCAGTGACAACGCGACTTCAAAAAATTCAGGGTTGGTCACGTATCTTTCGATGCGGGCTCGCTGTTTTCCTTCAATCAGCGCCTTGACGGTACCATCGGGAAGCCGCAGCAGCTGAAGCACCGTACCGATGACGCCCACATCGCAAATATCCTTTTCCGCGGGGTTGTCGACGCCGGCGTTTCGCTGGGTGGCCAGGAAGATGCGCTTGTCCTTGTTCATGGCGCTGGAGAGCGCACTGACGGACTTGTCGCGACCGACGAAAAGCGGGGCCACCATGTGGGGGAACACCACGATGTCCCTTAGCGGCAGCATGGGAAGCACTTCCGTGGGGGCTTCCATCTCATGATTCTTAAAAAACTTCGGAATATTTACCATAGTATATCGTTTGCCTCGAATCCCGGAAAACAACTTGGTTCTGCCGGTGGTTGCTTGTATCAGGCCTGTTTTTTAGAGGGTTCATAAAGCAGGATCGGCGCTTCTTTTTTCAGCACCACTTCCTCGCCGATCACGCACTCTTTGACATCTTCTTTTGAGGGAATATCGTACATAATATCCAGCATGCAGGATTCCATGATCGCACGCAGCCCCCGGGCCCCGGACTTTCGCTTCAGTGCTTCATCGGCAATGGCCGCCAGCGCGCTGTCCGTGAGCCGCAGGTTCACCCCCTCGATCTCGAAAAGCTTCTTGTACTGCTTGAGCAATGCATTTTTCGGTTCGGTCAGAATCCGGACCAGACTTTCGGCACTGAGCTCATCCAGGGTGGCGATGACTGGCAGACGCCCGAGGAACTCGGGAATCAGGCCAAACTTGATCAGGTCTTCGGGTTTGACCTCGAGCAGCGTCTCGCCGAGGCTGCGTTCATTCTCCTTTTTGACCTTGGCGCCAAACCCCATGAGCTTGCTGCCCATGCGTCGGTTGATGATCTGCTCCAGCCCGTTGAAGGTGCCACCGCAGATGAAAAGGATATTGGAAGTGTCAACCTTCACAAAATCCTGCTGAGGATGCTTGCGGCCGCCCTTTGGCGGGACGCTGGCGGTGGTCCCCTCGATGATTTTAAGCAGGGCCTGCTGAACGCCTTCTCCGGAAACGTCCCGTGTGATGGAGGGGTTGTCCGACTTGCTGGCGATCTTGTCGATTTCGTCGATGTAGACGATGCCGCGCTTGGCCTTTTCCACATCGTAATCGGCGTTTTGCAACAGGGAAAGAATGATGTTTTCCACATCCTCGCCCACGTAGCCGGCCTCGGTCAGACTGGTGGCATCGGCAATGGTAAACGGCACGTTGAGAAACCGCGCCAGGGTCTGGGCCAGCAGCGTCTTGCCGCAGCCGGTGGGGCCGATCAGCAGGATGTTACTCTTCTGAATCTCCACTTCACCGGAGTTGATGGTCGTATCCAGCCGTTTGTAGTGGTTGTATACGGCCACCGCCAGAATTTTCTTGGCCACGTCCTGTTCGATCACATAGTCGTCCAGCCGGGTCTTGATCTCGTGCGGAATCATCAGGTTCTCGAACTCACCTGCCTCTTTTTCATTCTCTTCCTCAATGATCTCGCTGCACAGCTGGATGCACTCATCGCAGATGTAAACCGCCGGTCCGGCGATCAGCTTTTTGACCTCTTTCTGATTCTTCCCGCAGAAGGAGCAGAAGAGATTATCGTTGGGCTCGTCTTTTTTGGCCATGTCATGCCTCCGTGTCGGTTAAATGATCCAGGTCATCCCGGTTGGTGATGACATGGTCCACGATGCCGTAAACTTTTGCCTCTTTGCCGGACATGAAGTTGTCACGGTCGGTATCTTTCTGGACGTCGTCCACGCTCCTGCCGGTGTGGCGCACCAGGATGTCGTTCAGGGCGTCTTTCATGCGCAGGATCTCTTTGGCCTGGATGGCAATATCCGACGCCTGGCCCTGAAACCCACCCATGGGCTGGTGAATCATGATCCGCGCATGGGGCAAGGCGTAGCGTTTCTTTTCGGCGCCTGCAGCCAGAAGAAGCGCACCCATGCTGGCGGCCTGGCCGATGCAAACGGTGGTCACATCTGGCTTGATGTACTGCATGGTATCATATACCGCCAGCCCGGAAGTGACAACTCCGCCGGGGGAGTTGATGTAAAGATTGATGTCCTTGTCAGGGTCTTCCGATTCAAGAAACAGCATCTGGGCGATCAGCAGATTGGCCACATCGTCGTTGATGGCGGTCCCTAAAAAGATGATGCGGTCTTTCAGGAGCCGCGAGTAGATGTCGTAGGCCCGCTCTCCCCTGCTGGTTTGGTCAATGACCATCGGAATTAATGCCACGATCTCGTCTCCTTTACATCTGTTTCGAGTTCATCGTTAAGCGCACCGCCGGGCACTGCACCCCATTCAAATCCGATGGCATGATACACGAAGGATACAGCGGCAGCCGTAGGATTGCAACGCCTGCCGCAACGGTGAAACAAATAGCCTGGTTTTAAGCCTCGGGAGCCTCTTTTTCCGGCTCCACCGATTCAATCTCGTTCCTTTCCATAATAAGCTTAATCGCCTGTTTTTCAAGTAAGGCGTGCTTAAAAAGCTCCAGCTTGTCACCGCTGTTTCCGTAGAACCCCTTGATCACGTCCACCGGCTGATCGTAGGTAGCGGCCATTTCTTCAAACCCTTTCTCCAGGTCTTCATCAGCCAGTTCCATCTTTTCCTGCTGGATGATCTTACCCAAAATCAGCTGGCGGCGAACCTGTTTTTCGGCGGTATCGCGGTATTTTTCCGCAAGGCTCTCCCGGGAGATACCGGCTTCCTCAAAGGTCTTGTTGTGGTAGGAAAAGGACCGCTCCGCATCGGCAATGATACTGTTGAGTTCATATTCCACCATTACATCGGGAACTTCGAATTCGGTCGTTTCCAGGATCTGGCTGAAAATCTGCTCGTTGATTTCCTGTTCGATGCGTTTGTCGTATCCCTGCGTCAGGTTCTCTCTGATTTTATCCCGAACCTCATCGAGGGTGGTAAACGGGCCCAGTTGCTTGGCCATCTCATCGTCGATCTCCGGCAGCACCTCTTTGCGGATTTCGTTTAGCTTAACCTTAAAGTCCACTGTATGGCCGGCCAATTTCTTGTTGAAGTAATCGTCGGGAAACGAAACGGTAATTTCCTTCTCGTCTCCGGGGTTCATGCCGACGACGCCCTTATCGAAATCGTCGGCAATGTGCGCATCGCCGAGTTTGATCACGAAATTTTCAGTTTTCTTAGTTTCTTCAAAGGGTTTTTCGTCCTTGAAGCCTTCGTAGTCCACCTGAACGAAATCACCGTTCTGCGCCGGGCGCTGTTCGTCGATGGGCTCCCTTTTGCCCAGATTCTTCTGCATCATCTGGATCTGGACGTCCACCTCTTCATCACCGGCCTTGTAGAGGGTCTTTTTCAGCTTCAGGTTCGTAAAACCGATATCGGCAATCTCCGGGTGAACCTCAACCTCGGCGTCAAAGCAATAGTCTCCCTTGCCCGCCAAATCGGGCGGATCTACGCTGGGTGAGCCGACAACCTTCAGTTCGGTCTCCTTCAGCGCATCCACGTAAGCATCCTGGATCAGCTTTCCGGCCACATCGGCATTCACGTCCTTTCTATAAAGCCGTTCTAGCACCCCGCGAGGGGTTTTACCCGGCCGGAAGCCTTTGACCTTGGCGGTCTTTTTCAAGGTCTGGTAAGCCTCGTCCAATGCGCGGGTCACATCCGCCTCGGGAATCTCGATATGCAATACTTTCTTTACGGAACTGCGATCTTCAACGGTAACCTTCATATTCATCCTTTCTAAACCCTGAACGAAGCCCTTTTTGCAGCAGCCTGGGCAGCTGACCGGCGCCGAAATCGGCTCGATTCAGGTAAAAAATTAAGCGCCCCGATGCGGCAGGCATCAGGGCTCTTTTTAAAACGATGGTGCGAGAGGGGAGACTTGAACTCCCACTCTGTCGCCAGAGCTGGATCCTAAGTCCAGTGCGTCTACCAATTCCGCCACTCTCGCGTAGATTAATCGAATCATCTTTTGAACCAAACCCATCCTGCAACTTGACTTTCTTTGCAAATAAACTAAACTTCGCAAAAAAATCAAACGAATTAAATAATATTGATAGACCCTTCTGTCAAGGATTTCACGTTTACCATGGTCGCGATTAATCCATTACCTTTTTTTAGAACCCCGGTGGTTGTCACGCTCCTCGGTTTTTTATTTCTTGTCGGGCTGTTGTTGCTTTCGGCCCGACCCGCTCAGGCGGCCGTGATCGTCCTGGATCCCGGCCACGGGGGAAGCGACAGCGGGGCAGGCCGTGGCAGCGAGTTTGCCGAAAAGCAATTCACCCTGGCGCTGGCACAAAAGATCGCGGTCCTGTTGGAAGCACGACACCGGGTCGAACTGACCCGGACCGCGGATGTTCAAATGGCCCCGGCGGATCGGGCTGCCGTGGCCAACCACCTGCGGGCGGACCTGATGATCAGCCTCCACGCTGCGGTGGCCCCCTATTGCAGCGACCGCACCGCTACCGTCTACTACCATAACGATGAACGACTGAAGATTCCTTTCGGGACGTCGTCTCAGGGCATGCCGGCCGAATCGGATGCCGACCGGCCGGCATGGAACCAGCTCCAGATTCAGCACCAGCATCATAGCCAGAAACTGGCTGGCACGTTGAAACGATCATTGGGCGACAGCGATACATTTGACAGCGTAACGGTCAGCGGGGTTCCCTTGGTGCCCCTGATGGGAGCCGATCTGCCGGCGGTGCTGGTGGAAGTGGGCTGCATACACCCGGCTGCGGCAACGGACCCGCAAACGCTCGAACAGCAGCTAGACAGGTATGCCGCATCACTCGCCAAAGCCATCGAAACGGCCTTGATAGAGCTGGTGCGATAGACTATACCGTAACCAAGCGGTTGTCGGGCTTGCGAAGGATTATAAACAATGCTAAGAGGGCACAAAATGTCGGGGCGTAGCGCAGTCTGGTAGCGCACCTGCTTTGGGAGCAGGGGGCCGGAGGTTCAAATCCTCTCGCCCCGACCAATTATTATCAAATAATTACGGGGATTTGCATGTTGTGGGTTCTCTCGAATTTTGTCAATCCCACAACGAACGGTGACAATATTCCACCACGAAGCTTGTCAATGTAAAAATCTCTATTTATTCTAATGGGTTGACTTTTGAGAAGTCGGCCCATTTTTATTGGTATAAGTTCATAACTTCGAATAATAGAATTATTTCAATTATTTTATCAATTCTCACAAAGTCGAAAAATACCAGAAAATTTTGGTCGCCGAGCACTGACAAAGGGTCAAAACACACTATCTTACTGTAATTGTATCGTTTTTTAATTCTCATCCCCGCATATGGTTGCTATACCCCATCTCCGTTCCAAAAAAAATCAAAGCGGTTCAACCGGCTGTGGAATCGGCCAAACGACGTTAGGTCCCATTTTTGCCTCCAGGGCAACTAACCAACTATGCTGAGCGATTGTCGAGCTCTCCGCAGATGCAAGGAAGAGGTCTTTTCGCTATAGTTGCCTATGCGGGAAGGCGTCTGACGCCGCAGGTGCGGTGAGATCGGCAATCCCGAAGGGTTTCGAATTTTTGAAGTCGGACACTCAATTTGGCCTATGATAATATTTTGTTATCAAATAGGAAAAAATTTGGAACGCTCAACTTAGTCAAATAAGGACAACTGTGATCCAGTGACCACTTTGTTCGGCTCATTCCTGTAGGATAATTCGGAAGGGGTGCTATCTTTGCTGGAGCCCAACCGACCTTGGGCCAGAAAACCCCCGGCAACAAGACCGACATGAAACCCATGTCGGAAAGACCGTTGCATATTTTTGGTGGCCTGATTCAGAACCTGATCCGCTTTTTCGGATTTGTCCAGGATCTCTTCAAATCTAATCGCCTGCTCCAAAGCATCTTCAACAAAATCCATAAACCGAATGCCACAGCTATCGCAGTATGCTCTGAGTTCGGCATAAAGGTCAGGGTCAATTGGGATATTCGCTTTCTCCATGGACGGCCCCAATATTCTGTTTTCTTATTCTTTTTTATAGGTTAGTGCAAAAAAGACAACTAGTTTAGCCTTCATTGGCCTCTTTTGACTCTGGCTCCGCACGCCAAATCCGATAACGGACGTCAACACCTTCGGGCACATAGACCACCACGGGCAAGCGGCTATTATACCTGATTAGGTATGGCTCTCCTCCAAGGCGGATAAATCGGTCCACCTTCGGTGCGTTTGGATCAACTGCCATCAGTGTGCCTGCCATCGGCCCTAGTTCGCTGACCACATACCTCGTAAAGCCCCAACCCACTATGTTTTCCTTTTTAATTTGCCCACCGAAAAAGTATTGATTGGTTTCATCAATCTTGACGGTCTGGCCAACAATCAGTTCAACCTGATAATTTGATTCTTCATCTTGTTCGGCAAGGTGGATGACATAACGGATCTGCCCTTGGTCAGGAGGTGGAAACGCTTTCATATTGTCTCCGGCGTTAACTGAGCACACCATAAATACGGTAAAAATAGCTGTAACTGCTAGTGTGACTCTCATTTTGTCTCCGCTGTGACGTTATTTAGCCACGCAATATGTGCATATTGCGAAATAATATTTACATTTTTTGATTCGACACTCAGCTTTGTGTGCTCACCATGTTTAACTTTCCCTATGAAGGAATCCTTTTTTTTACCATAAGATCAAGCATCTCACCGGCATTCGCAGAGCGAATAAGCGCTTTTTGGTGAGGATTTTTTAAAAAACCCTCCTTTTCTGCAGTTTCCAACATTAGCTCAAGGGGCTTAAAAAAACCGTTAACATTAAGCAATCCGCACGGCTTGGAGTGAAATCCCATCTGCTGCAAGGTGTATACTTCAAAAAATTCCTCAAAGGTACCAATTCCTCCCGGCAGAGCAACGAATCCATCTGCAAGTTGCACCATGAGGTTTTTTCTTTCATGCATGGTGGGTAGGACATGCAGTTCCGTTAAACCTTTATGGAATTCTTCACGATCTTTTAATGCTTGAACAGTCACACCGACAACTTTCCCACCAGCAGCTAATGCGCTGTCAGCAAGCTGCTTCATTAGTCCGGTACAAGAACCGCCATAGACACAGGTTAGGTCGCGTATAGCCAATTCGCGCCCCAACGCATCAGCTGCATCCATATATGCTGGATGGTTACCGGTGCTTGATCCAAGAAAAACACAGATTGAATTCATAGCGCTCCTTTATGCAATCCACACATCAATCACCAGATTAATTGTCCTATCCTCTACTTGAATTGACAAAATTCGTTTGCGAGTCAGAAATTAGCTTAGCACATCGTCCAGTTTTTGAGGTCCGCCTACCTAAAATTTAGATTCCCACTGAACATTAACTGTGGAAAGACCGTTAATGTTCAGAGAAATCTGAAATAATTTGCACTCCAGAGCCAATTTGAATCGGTGCTTGCCGTTTAGCGCACGCTCAAGTCAACTACCCCTGTTTATTGCGAAGTTGTGTAATCATTTCATGAGCAACCGCTTCCGACGATGCAGGGTTCTGGCCCGTTAAGAGATTACCGTCAACTTCGACATGACTCTCCCAATCAGCGCCCTTTCTATATATGCCTTGGTTAGCCTTGAGCATATCTTCAAGTAAAAATGGGACAACTTCCGTTAGCTGAACTGCCTCTTCTTCAGAATTACTGAAGCCGGTCACATTTTTACCTTTCACCAGAGGTTCACCATCCTCACGTTTCGTATGACGCAGAACTCCAGGAGCATGGCAGACCAGTCCTATTGGCTTTCCTTTTTGGTAAAAAGTTTCCAGGAGCGAAATAGAATTTTTATCTTCAGCAAGATCCCAGAGCGGTCCGTGCCCTCCCGGATAGAAAACGGCATCGAATTCCGCAGGGTTCAGAGCGTTTAGGCGATGCGTATTGGCGAGTTGTTTTTGAGATTCTTCGTCCTTGCGAAACCTTTCTGTTGCCGCAGTCTGAAAGTCAGGCGCGTCACTTTTTGGGTCCAATGGAGGCTTCCCTCCTTTCGGAGAGGCCAAGGTGACGTCAATGTTCCGGTCTTTAAATACATAATAAGGTGAGGCGAATTCTTCTAACCAGAAACCGGTTTTTTGACCTGTATCTCCAAGTTTATCGTGGGATGTAAGAACCATAAGTATTTTCATGAAGATTTCCTTTTTGTTAACTGTTAGTTATTCTTTGTTATTAACCCGGACGACTAATTACCCAAAGTTCTGACCGTCTAACATGCCGATAAAAGCATTCGGCGCACTCTCTAATACGATACGACGATTGTTTTCTTTACGTTGATGCATGGGTTGCTCCCTATTCTTTTGCCAGTGGCACGATGTAACGCCTCTCCAATGAAGAGAGTTGAAATTCAGTTAGTGCATGAGTTTTTATACGGACACCTACATTTTCAATTTACAGACTATAATCACAAATCTGTTTCTGGCTCGTTTTACTCGTAAGAAATGATGTCGGTAGGTGGCAGGACTAACTCACCATGCCTCCGCCTGACTTTTCTGATTCTGTTGATGTCACAAGTGAAAAGGAAATTTCCTGCCAGGTCACAGTCCGTTTTGAACACATTGGTAGCTTTGACCTGTCACCATACGGTCAACCGGCTCACATTGTATATTTGACTGGATGCTGTAAATTATATTCAAACAGAACAAAAGCAACCAACAACCAACCAGACAACCAATGAGGTGATATCATGGCCGAAAATAAAACTCAGGACTACTTTGATGATAATGACGAAGGACATGTGGACACCCGTGAAGCCAATTTCAAATGCGAGAAACCCGACGAGAACCTGGGATGTGATTTGAACATCGATGTGATGGGATAACTGAAAGGAAGGTGCCCTATGATAGGCTTAACACTGACGCTCATTACGCTTGGCTACTTTATCAACAAATGCATTGCTGGCCGGACATCAGGAGCCACATGTAAGATCTAAGGGCATGATTAACGGCAGAGCTTCGATATATTAGGCATTAGTATTTAGTTCGCTTAACATGCGGTAAAAAAGGCAGAGCCTCTAACGGGGCTCTGCCTTTTTTCTGCTATTGTCCAAACATAAAATTATAAGAAAATCATGATTTACCGAATTGTTAAGAAAGTGCAGATACATATCGACCCAATCATAACTTTTCAGCAAAAAAGGCTGACCACAACATAATGTGGCCAGCCTTTTTTTCATGAAGCAATTTTGTTGCGATGCCGGATAGGAACATCGCTGTTCGGCTGACTGCAATGAAACTCAGTCATCAGTGACCCGTTTTCCTGTAAACGTTCAAGAGGACAACCAAATCCTCTATCAACCCCCATCGCTACGGGCCAGCTCCTCTTGCTCAAACACATTCAGGTTTGATTCACCCGATTGTTTTGGCTTGGTACCGGGCATTATTTCAAAGTCCGGGGTAAAGTTTACGAGTACGGTTTTTAACTGCTCATACACTTCCCGGTTGCCCAAAAGTTTAGCTTTACCAGCTGAGATCTGATCGTCAAATTTGTTTTTACCCATCATTACCGCTTCCAGATCCGAGCGGTTGATGGTGATCGTCAGATCGGGTTTTTCGGCCTGGAAGCCTTGGATGTTGGTAAGCGTGGCGTTGCTCATCTCCACCACATATTTTTCATCGTTATCCGGTGTCACCAGGTTGATCACGAACTGCATGCCATCTGCCTTTTTGCTGTCCATACGGACGCCCAGAAAGTCGAGCCACAAGTCGGTGGTCATGGCACGCACCATGTCGGGTCCGCTGCTTTTTGGCGAAGCACCACTGGGAATCCCAGAACGCAATTCGTATGCGGCTGCCAGGAAGCTGTTCCGCACGCTTGGACTCTCCTGCTGGTAACCAATCTGCTCGAAATTGTCGGCCAGCAGGTCCTTGGCCACTTGGTTTTCAGGTTCGGCAAAAACCAATTTGTTGAGAATTTCCTGAGCATGACGGTATTTGCCCTGGGCGAAAAGCTCTTTTCCTTTGGCGATGATCTTGTCGGAACCGCCCATCATCTCAACATATAGCGGGGCTGAGTCACGCGGTGACAAAGGGATCAAGGTTGCAGGGTTGGCGTCCCAGTACCCCAGGTAACGGTTGATGACGGCACGGCTGTTGTGTTCTACCGATCCGTGATAACTTCGGGCGGCCCACTGCTGCTGCAAACTTTTGGGCGGCTGGTAGACGTTGTGTACCTCGTTGATGGTAACCCCCTGATTGGCCAGGTGCAGCACATCGTTGTTGAGGTTGGCATAGATGTCACGCTGTACCCGCATGATCTCCTGAATTCGTTCGTTGCCCCAACGAGGCCAGCTGTGGGAGGCGAACATCACCTCGGCATCCCGGCCAAACAAATACAGGGCTTCGTTGATCTTTTTTGACCATTCCAAAGGATCGCGAATCAGTGCACCGCGCAAGGTGTAGATGTTGTGCACAGTTCCAGTAATGTTTTCGGCTGCCCAAAATGCCTTTAAATGAGGAAAATACGTGTTCATCTCTGCCGGGGCCTCGGTGCCGGGTGTGTTCTGGAACACCATGGTGACGCCGTCGATGGTCACCTGCTCGATGTCGTTCTCGATGATTCGGGAGGGCGGTATCAGCCCCAGATTTCCCGCAGCGGTATTCTTACCGATGGATTGGTCCACGTGCCCGAACGGACTGCGCGGTAAAAGTACCCCGTACTGGTAAAACATGCGCCGGTTCATGGCATTACCGGCGTATACGTTTTCGGAAACGGCATGGTCCATAAAACCAACCGGCGCGATCACCGGAACCTTTCCGCTAAGCACGTCCGCCTCATCAACGACACCGCGCACGCCACCGAAGTGATCGGCGTGGGAATGGGAGTAAACCACCGCCACCACCGGACGTTCACCGAGCTTGTCGTTTATAAACTTAAGGGCTGCGGCTGCCGTTTCCTTTGCGGTGAGTGGGTCAAAAACAATCCAGCCTGTGTCACCCTTGATGAAGCTGATGTTGGCGAGGTCATAGCCGCGGACCTGGTATATTTTGTTCGGTAAGACTTCATACAGGCCGTATGCCATGTTCAATATGGCTTGACGCTGAAGCGAAGGATGGATGCTATCGAAATCCTTGCCCTGTAGCAGGAATTCATAGCTTCCCATATCCCAGGCAACATGACCCGCTTCGGCCATAATCTGCTTGTATTCTGGAGCGGCGATAAAACCTTTCTTGGCTTCCTCGAAATCGCGCTTGTCGGAGAAAGGCAGGTTTCTGCGGTGTTTGTTCTGGGCATCAACCGTATATGACGATGGCATCTTGCCTTTCGGATGAAAGTGCTTTCCTTCCATTGCTCCGGGATCGGTCAACACCCCGCCGCCACCAGCAGCATAAACCATGCAACTTAAGCTGACGACGAAAATAGATGCTACTGCAAAAATGAGTATTTTAGATTGTTTCATATGATACTCCTTATTTCAATATTATTTCTATTGGTTAAACCTTAATTCAATTGTTGCGATTTAAAACCAAGCAACAAAGAATCAACTCACTTCGAATCAACAAATGTTTAGAAAATAAGACATAAATTATGAAAATAAAGAAATACGGGTACAGGGATATTATGAGCGTTTGAATGCTCAGCAGAAAGGAGGCCAAAGGTGAAAATAGATTTGTAACGCGGGAAAAAGGAATGGAGTACTATATATTGTGGCCGCTCCAGTTTCCAGAATTGTGGTGATTACATACCAGTATTTTGGGCCATAAACCCACACGGCTTCTGTTGTCGCAATTGACAGCATCCCAATTTTTGAAATAATCTCAAAATCACAGTTTCCAGTAGAAGACTTATTAGCGTAGTCCACATGTGTATCTTTAATTAATCATTAGAGGGAAAATGGATCTCATCCTAACTGGGATTGTAGCTGGCGTATTGGGAACGCTTGTGATGGATACTTTGAATCATCTCTTCGCCCGATATGGGATAATCTTAAAAATAGACGTGAGGATGATTGGAAGAATGTCTGCAGGTTGGGCGAACGGGCGCTTCCGCTATCGTCATCCTGATGAAATGAAGCAGGTAGCTAACGAGTTGCTCTATGGCTACATTACGCATTACGCAATCGGCGTGGGCCTCGCCATTCCTTTCGCGTTAGGATGGGCTATTTTTGTTGAAGGACCTGTGTCACCGTCATGGGCACTAATCTATGGCGTCGCAACGACGGTAGCATCTGTTTTCTTCGTTTACCCTTCCATGGGGCTGGGATTATTTGGTTGGCGATCTCCCGAAGGCATTAGGGCTCCACTTTCCAGTCTGGCAAACCATTTCTTCTTCGGATTAGGCATGGCCGTTGCGGTTGCAGTTGCGTGAGCGCACGGTACGTATAGGGAAGGTTCGTTAGAAAACGTAGACCTCTGCCATGTATTGTAACTACTGTATTTCGCGGTTGGTAATCGGCTATCTGGGGTTGTAATACCATACCAATAATAGTTCGGTGAAAAACTGCGGCCTCTATCGAAAACGGATTAACTTATGGATATAGAAATCAAATTGGATTGTCCAAATGTGGATTGGAAAGCCGTCTCAAACATATTAAAAGACGTGGGAATGGGCTATTATGAGCCTGACCTCCATAAAAAAGCTTTCAACAATAGTTATGTCACTGTTTTTGTGTATCATGACAATCGGATGATCGGTTTTGGCAGGGCGATTTCTGACGGTGCCTACCAAGCGGCCATCTATGATTGTGCCGTTGTTCCGGAATTCCAGGGAAAGGGCATTGGAAGAATGATCATGAAAAACATTCTATCCAAAGTCAACCAGTGTAACATTATTCTGTATGCATCGCCGGGAAAAGAAGGATTTTATCAAAAACACGAATTCCGGAAAATGATAACGGGCATGGCCCGCTTTTTTAAAGGTGAATCAATGCGAGAACGCGGTTTTACTGAGTAGTGGGTGATTGTAGACAAATTGCATATGGGGGTAACCACATGAAAAAAGATGTAAAACATAAACTGTTCATGGGCTTTAGCGGCTTTTTAATGAAAATTCCACCGTTGCTTTCAGAAAAAGGAGCCAGAAAGGGAGAAAAAGGGGCCAAGGCAAATGCAGCTTCTCTGTCTGATGAAGAGCGTCAAGTCCATCATTTTATTGTTAAAAAAATGGCAGTTGTCGATGCCCCAATTACAGACAAGCTGATCGCTGAAGAACTTGGGATGTCAAATGAACGCGTGCTTGAAATTATAGACAAACTTGAAAATTTAAAAACGTTTATTTATCGAAGCGATGGCAAGGGGATAAATTGGGCATATCCGCTATCACTTGAAAACACAGGTTTCAGAATAACAGCCTCTTCCGGCGAACAATTTTTTGCAGCCTGAGGCGCTGACGCATTCGCGGCTCCCTTCGTGTATGGGAGATTACAAAATAAAGAACTGTCATTTACAATTCAAGCAGAATGCGCCAATAGCGGCAGGCAGATTGAAATTGAGATTGACACTGAGCTAAATATTAAAAAGTTCACGGATGGGGCTGATCCCATGTTCTGTTTGCCCATTGTAACATTAGCAAATACAAAAGAACCCAGTATTGTGGACATATTCTGACGAAAGTCGTTACTCTTCTGGTCAGAAGAGGATGTAAGGGAGTATAAAAAGAAAAACCAAGATCTCAGAGCTTATATGAACCTAAGTAAAAGAGCGCTTGCGGGTGTGAAAAGAATGCAGACATCAATCTTTGGTTTTTGAAAGATAAAGGTTACAAAATAGGCCACATGGAATGCAAAAGGACCTGCGATTTCAGCAAACAATCATTGTGGCGATGCAGTTAAAAATGGATGCCTAATCTGTCAGATGAACTGTGTCAAGAAAGGCCCTAGCATTATTAGCTCCCCAATCAATATATTGTGTTTGGAAAAGCGCTGTCAAAGTTGCGATTACATACCAATATTTTAGTGCCGATCCCCATGTGACTTTGATCATTTGGACTGGAATTTGACAATACCGCTTTCAAAAAGATAATCTCAATTTTTCAAAGGGTACGAGTTAAGTTCACAACCTCAGTGTTGCTCGTTACGAGGGTTTTAGAAATTTAGAAGGAAAAAACGAAACAGAAACAATGATTTTTAAACCAGATTTCAAACCTACACGCATTCAGGCTGGAACCGCTCTCTGGTTCACCTTCGACAAAGACCATCTACTTACCAAAATAAATGCAGATCGATTCAGTATTCCGGATGCACTTGACCTGGAAGCCCATCAGATCTCACCTTCCTGTAAAATGTATTTGGGTTCGCTGGACGGGCAACCATGTTATGCAGGTGCGCTGGAACCGGGTAGTTCCTTTGATTCACACTTCAAACTAAACAGTTTACGAACGCTTTTCGGAATAATTCCTGATACCCTAATTTGGATTGCTGGACGGGCCAATCAACTGTTGCACTGGAATCTTACTCACCGATATTGCGGAAAATGCGGTCAGAAAACTGAAGATAAACCTGACGAACGGGCAAAAAAATGTCCCCGGTGTCAACACGTAAATTATCCTCGCCTGTCACCTGCGGTCATCGTGGCAATTCTAAAAGATAACCGGATTCTGCTGGCCCGCAACCGTAAATTTAAAGCGCCGTTTTATAGTGTTCTGGCAGGGTTTGTAGAACCAGGAGAATCATTGGAGGAATGCGTTAAAAGAGAAATTAAAGAAGAGGTTGGCATTACGGTTAAAAACGTCCGATACTTTGGTAGCCAACCATGGCCTTTTCCCGATTCCCTTATGATTGCATTTGTATCAGATTATGCTGAAGGGAAAATTTTTGTTGATGGTTCGGAAATCATCGAAGCTGAATGGTTTTCGAAAGATGAACTCCCCCAGATACCACCGAAAATAAGTATTGCCAGACAGTTGATCGACTGGTTCGCTGAATTGTGAAATATAGACATCGTAAAAAATTGCTAAAAACCATATATTGTGGCCATCGATGTAGCGTCTGGGTACAGATTTCATACCTGTACATGCATTCACAATGCGATAAAAAAAACACGTGAAGCCTTGGTCGCTGTCAACATAAGTCACCGGGACAGACTTTCTTCTGTTTGGTATCTCTGGATGGAGGTGGACCCCATAATCCAGACAAATTAAGGAGCAATTTGAGCTATAGTTCAGATCATTTTTTCAGGAGGATAGTTTCCCATCCTCAATTTAATGCTAAGGTCTTGCCCCGGCTCGTCGTAATGGTTTTTAACGGCTGGGTGTCAATTTTAGAAGACGACCACCGGATTTGTCTTCGAGCACGTACAACGCCCCTTCGGGTCCCTGTTCGACCTCACGTATACGTTTTCCCCATTTAAAGCGTTCGGCTTCTTCGGCAATGTTCCCTTTCAAATCAACAAGAATGAGGGCTTTTGATATAAGTCCACCGATAATTGCACTGCCTTTCCAACCGGCAAACAGGTCACCGTCATAAATAACAAGACCGGACGGTGCAATGGAGGGCACCCAAAACGTCCGCGGGGGTTCGAATTCAGGACGGGTGTCATGATCGGGGATCGGTATTCCCGAGTAGTGGTCGCCGTTCGACACGATCGGCCAGCCATAATTTTTACCAGCAAGGATCAGATTCAATTCATCGCCGTGGCGCGGACCCATCTCATGGACCCACAAACGTCCGTCGGCATCAAAATCGATGCCCAGCATGTTGCGGTGACCGACAGTCCAGAATTGCTTGGCAATCTCACCACGATCCTGCCACGGATTGTCATTGGGAACCGTTCCGTCGTCGTTTAAGCGCAGCACCTTGCCAAGATGGCCGTCAAAATTTTGGGCCGGTGTAAGTTTCTGGCGGTCTCCGGATGTGATGAACATTTTACCGTCGGGGCCGAACGCGATGCGATGGCTGTAATGACCTTTTCCAGTAACTTTTGGCTCCTGAACCCACAGTTTTTCCACTGACGCGAGCTTGAGCGGACTGTTTTTTAGATCGAGCTTTGCGCGGACCACCACCGCACCGATTGTGGCGTTATCATCCGCGCGTTCGGCATAAGACAAATAGACCCAGGAATTGCGTTCAAAATCAGGATGCAGCACCACATCGCCCAAGCCGCCTTGACCGCCATAGGCAACTTTCCACAAGCCCTGCACTTCTGTTTTCGATCCGTCGTTGGAAACATGCCACAGCACCCCTCCCTTCTCGGTCACCAAAAGCGTACCATCGGGCACGAAAGCCCTCGGCTAAATTGCTCTATACATTAACCAATTCTAAACAACAAAGGCAGGACGTATTGTCCTGCCTTGTGCGTTTCAAAATGCTGGTTAATCAGATTAGGTTTTTTTCAGCTTCATGCCGCACTTGCAGTCCCCAGGCTTGTCGGAGACGGTGTTGCAATAGCACGATCCTCCGCAATTGCAATAGTAGATACCCGTTCCTGCCATATCTACCCGTTTGACTGGAGTTCCACAGACACATTTGGTCGGATCTTTCGCATCCAATCCGCCGCACGCACAGCCCTCATTGCATTGACAGAGAATGGCTTCGCTGCCTTCAACCTTAAGGACATGCCCCCATTTGAGGGGTTCACCGCAAGTACAGTTGCCAGCCTTCGTGCTCAGCGTGTTGCATTTACAATCGGGACCGCAGTTGCATGAATACAAAACGTCCTGCCGATCAGCAGTCGAACCACCAGACTGCATGCTTGCACATCCGGCCACCATCATTGCCAAGCATAAGCCAACGATTAAAATTCGCATTCGGTATTCCCTCCTGTTGTTGTGGTTGTGTATCGGATTATACCCCATTTACCAGAAATTTTGTATACACCATGATCTTGCCAAAAATCAATCCATATACCAACGTGCTGGAATGAAGGGAAAAAGATGAGACAATACTATTGAATCCTGGGGAGTTAGTAACCTATAAACGTCGCCCTTCACATCATTTTATCGAGCATATGAACTCAAATTCTTGATTGGGATAACTACATAAGAATCGAAAAAGAGTATCAAATTCTTTTTCATGTTCCTGGTTGTGTGAACGCCATATTGCACCAGTATCTCCAAGTTTCAGATTAATAGAATTTGCAATTCTAACTGACATTTTATTTTTTTACTCGCTAATGCTATTTTTTCTTTTAAAAGTGATGAAAAGGTCTTGATAGAGATTTGCTTTTGGGTGTCATTTGTTCCAATACTGCAAATAACTTTTGATGTAACTTTTAAGTATATAGTTTCCATTTTTATTAATCTACTTGAATGCAAATATTAGTTATCAAGGGAAATAATATAAACACTGGGATCTAAAATTAGATTAAGAATTAAAATTTTAAAGTCGATAGAAGATCGGCCGAATATTAACCGATTCCCTCAATTAATACAGATATTATATCATTGATAATGATTTTTCCGAGCCGTCTTGGCGATGACCGATATTCGGTGCCACCGCCGGTTTTCAACAGGGTTGGTCTTTACGGGGAGGGCGTTGCTTAGCGCAGAGAACCAGATTTCAGATATATTGAGATCATCAGCGGTTTTATCGGATTTAAGATATCATAGCTTTTCCGGTCCGGCAAATCTTGCAGATCAG
>CAVONY010000031.1:0-196792 GCA_963697405.1 uncultured delta proteobacterium
AAACCAGCAGTTGATTGTCATTTTGAGTTCTCTACTATTGACAATTGGAATGTCCTTTCTTCAAGACCTTATGGTTTGGAATTTTAAATTTGGTCATTGTGATTTATTTGTCATTTGGTTTTTGGCTATTGTTTTTTATTTATCTGCGGGGACCAGGCGTCACTTGACGCCCTGGCCCATTTCCAGCCCCAGTTCCAGGGCCTGCCGGTTCATCTCGAGAAAGCCCGACGGGATGCGCTGCTCCAATACCTTCATGATCGATTCCGCGCGAACCAGCTGGGTCAGACCCACCACCGCACCGAGCATGCAGATGTTGAACACGATCGGCTTGCCGATCTTATCCATCACCGTCTCGTACATCGGCAGCTGACGCTGCACCGCGTCCACCTTCAGCTGCGGCTGCACATAGCGCGTGTCCGTGATCATCAGTCCGCCCGGCCGGATGATGTCGCAAAACTTGTTGTAGGCCTCCTGGGTCAGGCACACCAGAACGTTCGGCTGGATCACCTTGGGAAAATTGATCGGCACATCCGAGATGATCACGTCCGATCGCGTGGCACCCCCGCGCGCCGCCGCACCATACGCCTGGGTCTGCACCGCCGTCAGGTCTTCGTGCAGCACCGCCGCCTCGGCAAGGATAATCGCGGCCGTGATCACTCCCTGACCGCCCGATCCTGAAAATACCATCCTGCATCGCTCCATCTATACCCCTCCCATGGCCCGTTTGATGATCCGGTCATACTCGCTGCAGTACTCGGGCTTGTCGGTCTGCACGAAGATGCCCCGCTCGATCAGCTCCGGATGCTCGGCCTTTTTCTTCGATCCGATCGGCGTGGTGCTCTCCTTCATGCGCTTCATCATCTCCACCGCCCCGCCCTGCTTGTTCTTGCGACCAAAATAGGTCGGGCACTGGCTCATCACCTCCACCACCGAAAAGCCCTCGTGCAGAATCGCCGCACGGATGATGTCGGCCATCTGCTGCACGTGGTAGGTCGTCGTGCGCGCCACGAACGTCGCCCCGGCCGCTTTGGCCATCTCCACCACGTCGAAACCCTGGTCGATGTTCGAAAACGGCGCCGTCGTCGCCATGATCCCCGGACCGCTCAGCGGCGAGTACTGGCCGCCGGTCATGCCGTAGATGCGGTTGTTCATCACGATCGCCGTGATGTCGATGTTGCGGCGCGCCGCGTGGATGAAGTGGTTGCCCCCGATGGACAGCGCATCGCCGTCGCCCATGGGCACGATCACGTTCAGCTCCGGCTTGCTCAGCTTCACCCCCGTGGCAAAGGCCAGCGCACGACCGTGGATCGTGTGCAGGGTGTGAAAATCCATGTACCCGGAGATGCGCGACGAGCAGCCGATCCCCGACACCATCACCATCTCGTTGCGGCTCATGCCCAGCCGTTCCACCGAACGGATCAGCCCGTTGAGCACGATCCCGTGGCCGCAGCCCGAGCACCACAGGTGCGGGAAAAAACGCTGGCGGATATAATCATTGACTGCCATCTAGACCCCCTTGCCCTCGATCAGGCGAAGTACGTTTCTGATATCGGCATCCGTAATGAACACCCCGTCGATGCGGTTGGCCAGAAACACCCGATCCGGGTGGCGCACGGTCGTCTTGACCATCTGGCACACCTGGCCCATGTTCATCTCCACCACCACCGTGGTCCTGGCATGGTTGCAGTACTGCTGAATCACATCCGCCGGAAAGGGCCACAGCGTCTGCAGCTCCAGCAGGCCGATCTTCTCCCCTCGCGGGCGCAGGTGCTCCACCACGTGAAGGGCACTGCGCGCTGCCGAGCCGAAGCTGACCAGCACCGTCTCCGCATCCTCTAAGTAAAAGGTCTTGTAGTGCGCCATCTGGCCGGCGTTGTTCTCGATCTTGTCCACCAGGTGGCGCAGCAAGCCGTGCACGATCTTGGGGTTGTCCGACGGAAACCCCCACATGTCGTGAACCAGCCCGGTCACGTTGTAGCGGTGCACGTCGCCGAAGTCGCTCATGGGCAACCGCCCGTCCTCACGCGGCAGATAGGGGTGGTAGTCCACCCCGCCCTGCACGGCAGTGCGCAGACGATCCACCAGCGGGATCTCACCCTTTTCCGGAATCTCCAGCCGCTCGCGCATGTGGCCCACCACCTCATCGAACAACAGGATCACCGGCGTGCGATAGGTCTCGGCGATGTTGAAGGCCTCCACGGTCATGGCGAACACGTCCTGGTGGTTCGACGCCGTCAGCGCCACGATGCTGTGGTCTCCGTGCGTGCCCCAGCGCGCCTGCATCACATCCCCCTGGCTCACGTGGGTGGGCACCCCCGTGGACGGACCCCCGCGCTGCACGTTGACGATCACACAGGGAATCTCGGCCATCACCGCGTAGCCCAAGGCTTCCTGCTTGAGCGAAAAGCCCGGGCCCGAGGTGGCCGTAAGCACCTTCTTGCCCGTCAGCGACGCGCCGATGATCGCGCACATGGAGGCGATCTCGTCCTCCATCTGGATGAACTTGCCGCCCTGCTGCGGCAGCCGCCGCGACAAATGCTCGGCAATCTCCGTCGACGGCGTGATCGGGTAACCGGCGAAAAAATCCAGGCCCGCGTAAAGGGCCCCTTCCACGCAGGCCTCGTTGCCTTGAATGAATTTGATCTGTCTGGTCATGGTTCTTCCACCTCCACTTCGATCGCCAGGTCCGGGCAGCGCAGTTCGCACAGCCGGCAGGCGATGCAGTCTTCGACAACCGCGGCGACACCGCCTTGTCACGCTCGTCCAGCTCCAGCACCGTCTTCGGACAGAACGCCACGCAGATCCCGCAGCCCTTGCACCAGTCCCGGTTGATCCGGTGTTCCTTCAATTTTGCTTTTGCCATGAATCGTCCCCTAACGTGTTATCAGCGCTCGTGCGCGACCAAAAAAACGGCCGCCTCAAAATCGTGCCCCTCTTAGAAGCTCAGCTGGGCCTTGTCAAGAAAAAGCGTGCGGTTGGATCGAGTAGCTTTTTCCGGCAGGAGAAATATGAATGGTGTTTAATGGTTAAATACTATTTTTTGGGAATTCGCGCAAGGTCAGGAAGGTCTCCCTATTAAATCCGGATCCATCGCCTGACCAGCAGGCTGGCATTGGGGATCGCGGCTATCGACCCCCTGTGCTGCCTGACCCTTAGCGCCGCCGACGCAGGGTCAATTCGGGTGACGCCGATGGCTAGGCAGACGTCCGGCGACAGATCGGTTACCAGAAAGATGTTTATCCGCCGGGTTTTCTCCATCATGGCCAGGGCGGTACCGCCGTTGCCCTGATAGGCTTGTGAGAGATGAGCAAAAGCGGAGTCCCAACCTCCCATGTCGAACCAGGGCAAAAAAGTTGTCGACCCGATGCCATTGCTGCACCGGGCGAAAACGATGAGGGCGCCCCCATCTTTCACAAAGGCAGCGGCATGGTGAACGGCCTTGTGGGCCTGGATAAAATTAATGTCCTTGGGATAGCCGCCACAGGACGCCACCACCATGTCGTATCCGTCGCCGATGGTAATCTCGCAGTTCTGCCCGTGGCATTCGCAGGCCTGCCGGAAGTGATCGATGCCGCTTCCCGCCATCAGCCGGCAAACCGTGCCATGGCTGTCCAGGATGCCGTGAATGGCCAGGTCGGCCGGCCGATAGGCTTCGATCTCGGCCAGGTCTTCTGCCAGCGGGTTTCCCGCCAGCCGACCCGATCGACACCCGGCGGAAAGGGTCCGGTGTGACGGATCCAGAAAAAGGGCGTGGTTGCGGTAGATGGCCGCCTGTTCCCCCAGCCCCGGGAAGATCAGCTTGCGCCCCCCACCATAGCCGGCAAAGTAGTGGTGGGAGATGGCGCCGAACGTGATCACGAGATCGGCGTCGAGAATATCCTTGCGGATGCGGACCGGCGTGCCGCGCCGGGTGGTGCCCATATCGGCAAAGCACGCGTCATCGGTGCAGTCGTGGTGCACGAATCGGTATTGCGAAAAGACATCACCGTAGGCGGCCCGACACTCGGTATCGCTTTGGGCCGCATGAGTACCATAGGCGATGTAGACGGAAAGGGTCTCTTTTGACACACCCCATTCTTCGAGGGCATCGAGAAGGATGGGCAAATACCGATTATACCCGCACAACCGGGTCTTGTCCGCCACCACCACGGCCACCCGCCGCCCATGCAGCGGCCGGGACGGCAGGGCAATCTTCAGATCTGCCGCGAAACCTTGCTCGGTGACTGTCTGTTGCGGCTCCTGGATCGTCAGAATATCCGCCTCATCCGGCAACAGCAAGCCAAACCGGTTACTGCCGATTTTCAGTTCAAGGGATTTTCCCATATCGTTTCCCGACCCGCCAACCCTTTCCCAACCTCAATTCGGAACTTCCTGAATGCCTTCATTACAGTATACGCGCATCGGAAACGGATGTTAACCACAAAATCAAATGGTATGGGGAAATCAAACCGTCGATCGGCTGCCGGTAGGGTATTGACAGAAATGGCGGGTTCCGCTTTAACAAAGCTGTAAAAAATAAAAGGTTGCCGATCCTGTTTCTACCGCCGATCTCATCTATACAGCGACAAGCTGTCCAAGCAGTCATCGGCAGACCACTGGAGCCCATTCATGCACTTGAAACGCGTACGCATTGCCCAGGACCGATTCCCGACAACCGATGCCTATCCCTTTAATCTGCCGATCATACAGCATACCCCGGCCATTGACTTTCCCGCGCCGGTGACCGTTTTCACCGGTGAGAACGGCACCGGCAAGTCGACCCTGCTCAAGGCATTGTGCCGTCGGTGCAACATCCACATCTGGGAAGGCATGCACCGGACAAGATACAAGGCCAACCGATATGAGAACATGCTGCATCTGTCCATAGACATCGATTGGGCCGACGGAGCGGTGCCCGGATCCTTTTTTTCTCCCGAGCTGTTCCGGAATTTCTCCCAACTGGTAGACGAATGGGCGACCGGCAACCCCGGCCTGCTGGACTACTTCGGCGGCCAATCGTTAATCACCCAATCCCACGGGCAATCCTGCATGGCCTATTTCCAATCCATCTACCAGGTCAAGGGGCTGCACTTTCTGGATGAACCCGAGTCCGCCTTATCGCCTGAAACGCAATTGCGCCTGCTGGAGGTATTGTCGACAATGGGCGCTGCCGGCCACGCCCAGTTCATCATCTCCACCCATTCGCCCATTCTGATGTCATGCCCGGACGCATTGGTCTATGATTTCAACCAAACGACAATCGCACCCACCGCTTACGAAAAAACCCGGCACTACCGAATCTACAAGGAGTTTTTCCGTCATGGCGTCTGATCCAACCGTCACCGTCACAAGGGGTTACGTTCCGGGGGCCATCGGCCGAATCGCCGAACTGCATGGCACCTACTATGCCGACCATTGGGGATTCGACCTTTTCTTCGAAGCCAAGGTGGCCACGGAACTGTCGGCGTTTCTCAGGGCGTATGATGCGGACCGGGATGCCCTGTGGCTGGCCACGGTTGGTGGCCGGATCGAAGGCGGCATCGTTATCGACGGCGCCCATGCTGCAGAAAACGGTGCCCATCTGAGGTGGTTCATCCTCTCCGGTGCCCTGCGCGGGAAAGGGATGGGGCGACAGTTGATCAACCGTGCGGTCGATTTTTGCGTGGAAAAAGCCTACCATCGAATCTTTCTCTGGACCTTCGAAGGGCTCGACGTTGCCAGACACCTGTATGAGAGCGTCGGATTCAGCCTGGCCTGTCAGCAAAAAGGTGCCGAGTGGGGCACCGAAGTCAACGAACAATTGTTTGAATGCAGGCCGTCAGCGTTCTAAAACCGGGCTGACTATCCTTTCAACCCTCAACCCCATGAAAAGCATACCGTGGGCCTACCACCGTCGCTTCAGCCGCCTGCCCCAGGCGTTTGACGAGCCGCTTTGCCTGAAAGCATACCAGCCGTCCCGCCACATGCACCACCCGTGTTTTCATCCATATTCAAGACAAAAAGCCAATCTATTATTTCTATATTAACTATATTAAATATAATAACTATATTATTTATCCGGCTATATAGTTTAGTTATTTGTGTTATTATGTTTTTTATATTTTCTATTGACAACACGTTGAGGCCGTGTTTTAGATGAAATAAGGCCGGTAACAGGAATCGTTTTACAGTCGCTTAAGAAACAACCACTCGATTGAAGGAGGGATTGGAAAATGGAGGACACACTCACCGTCTTCAAGGCCAGCAAGTTCTGCAATGTTTCCTCGAAAACCATCATCAACTGGATCGAGGCCGGACATATCAAGGCCTACAAAACTGTTGGCGGGCATCGGCGCATCAAACGCAGCGACATGGAGACGTTCATGCGCGGCCAGGGCATCCCCATCCCCGATACGGAGACCGAGGATGAACGCAAGCGCATCCTCGTGGTGGATGACGATCCCATTATCGTGGAGACCATCGTACAGGCCCTGGAGGAGGACGAATTCGATTATGAGGTAATCAGCGCGTCGGACGGATTCGAGGCCGGGCTGCAGGTCAACCACTTCCACCCACACCTGATGATCCTGGACATCATGATGCCCGACATCAAGGGCAACGAAGTGTGCCGTAAGATCAAATCCAACGAGACCACCAAGGAAACCAAGATCATCGTCCTGTCCGCCTACCTGGATGAGGAGAAATTCAAGGAGATGAAGGGCCACGGCGCCGACATCTGCTTTTCCAAGCCACTCCCCCTGCCCCAACTCAAGGAGGAGGTTGCCCGGCTGCTGGACCTCAAATAGGTATTCGAGTCGCATTGCGGCCATCAATAAGGAGGCGTAGCATGAAACTCAAGGAAGCGCTGAAAAAAAAGAAATTTGTGGTCACCTCGGAAGTTCAGGCCCCCATGGGCGACGACGATCCCGAAGCGCTGGTCGACAATCTGAAACGGATCCGCGGCCGCATGGACGGCGTCTCGATCTCTGAGGTGGAACTGGAAGGTGTCGTGGGCGACAGCATCCGCACCTGCGAACTGCTCAACCAGAACCGCTTCGACGCCATCTACCAGACCACCACCCGGGACAAGAACCGCATCCAACTCCAGAAAGACCTGACCCA
Source organism: uncultured delta proteobacterium (assembly GCA_963697405.1). Classification (GTDB taxonomy): domain Bacteria; phylum Desulfobacterota; class Desulfobacteria; order Desulfobacterales; family Desulfosarcinaceae; genus Desulfosarcina. The sequence goes on from CAVONY010000031.1 coordinate 7,081, forward strand.
GGCCCACGAGTCCGGTGTGGAAAACCTGCTCGTGTTCACCGAGGACTATCGCATTTCCGGCGAGAGCCTGCAGGAAACCATGTTCTTCCATGTGGATTCGGGTAAGTTGGCATCGGTACTGGAGCATTTGAAGGACGGGCGAACAGTGGACGGCAAACAGCTGGAAAAAAAGGTCGAGTTCATCATGGGCTCGGGCGTCGAATCCCTCTGGGGCAAGAATGTGCCCAAACAGGGCATGCAGGAGATGGAGACCATGCGAGGGCTGGGCACCGGTTATTTTCTGACCACGCCCATCTTCGATCTGGATCAGTTCCAACGGTTCCTGCGCCAGGTCAAGACCTTCGATGTCCCTGTCATCGCCGAGGTAATGTTGTTGAGAAACGCCGCCATGGCCCGTTTCATCAACCGGCACTTCAAGGCCGGCCTGATACCGGACTGGGTCATCCAGAAACTGGACAAGGCACCCAACAAGCAGAAGGCCAGCATCGAGCTGTTCGCCGACACCATCAAGGGGCTGCGCGACATCTGCGACGGTGTCCACATCATCACCCTGGGGGGCATCGACAAGATCCAGCCCTACTTAGACGCGGCAAAAATCAGGTAGTGACTACTCACAGATGGCAGCTGGCGACCCATATCCGCGTTCTCATATGATTGAGCACGGAGTGAAGCTTTTAAGCGCTATCCTCGACGTAGCGCAGCTACGCCTCCGGTTCCAATCGTCCTGCGGCCTTGATCTGAGCCGCCACCCACCATCTGTGAACAGTCACTGGCCAATCAACTCACTCGATCTGAATATGGCAATGAGGCACAAGACATATACCTGGCCGGCAACACCTCCACGCGATCCATTTTCACCCACTGATTTGTGCCAATGGCAACCCGTCACACAATGCCGCGCCTGCATGGCCGGCTGATGATAAGGCAAATTTAGGATTTGGACTCAAGGCTGCCGGTTGCTTGCTAAAACCGTTAGCATCGGCTCATTCAGCCTTCCACCTTCAACCTAACCACCTGAGTGGTCGAGGAGGTCCGTACCATGACATCACCCATCGAACTGGATGATCTGGAGTGTGAATTCAAGGAAGAGGTGTTGGACAAGGTGCCCGATGCCCTGCTGGACCGGTGCATGACCTGCGGCACCTGCACCGGCGGCTGTCCGGCATCCGGCCTGATGGACATGGACCCGCGCAAGCTCCTGCGCATGGTAAACCTGGGCATGGACGAAGAGGTCAAAAAATCCAAGTGGGCCTGGGTGTGCACCATGTGCGCCCGCTGCGTCAATGCCTGCCCCATGAAGATCAACATCCCCAAACTGGTCTACAACATGCGCGGCGCCTGGCCCCGGGACAAGCGTCCCAAGGGCATCCGCGGATCCTGCGACCAGCACATCCGGGCCGGAAACGCCATGGGCGTGCCCACCGACGATTTCATCTGGACCGTGGAGGACGTGGCCGACGAGATCCGCGAGGACCAGCCCAAATTCAAGGACATGCGGGTCACCGTGGATCGGGTGGGGGCCTACATGGCCATCAATCAGAATTCCCGAGAACCGGTCACCGAACCCGATGAAATGGGGCCCTTGTGGAAGATTCTGCACCTGGTGGATGCCGATTGGACCTACCCCTCGGTGATGTGGGCAGGAGAAAACTACTGCCTGTTCCTGGCCGACGAGGAGGGCTGGCGCTACATCATGGAGGAGTTCGTCGATCACATCGACAACAACCTGGGGTGCAAAATGGTGGTCAACACCGAGTGAGGGCACTCCTACTTTGCGATCCTGGAAGGATTGCGCAAGTTCAACATCCCCCACAAATTTGAATTCACCAGCATCATTCAACTCTATGCCAATTGGATCCGGGAGGGAAAGCTCAAGGTCAACTCAGACTGGAACCGGGACCTGAAGATCAAGTTTACCGTCCAGGACCCCTGCAACATCGTACGCAAGACCCTGCGCGGGGAGATGGCCGACGAGCTGCGCTTCGTCGTCAAAACCGTGGTTGGTGAAGAGAACTTCGTGGACATGGTCCCCTGCGGCGTCAACAACTACTGCTGCGGCGGCGGTGGCGGCGCCCTGCAGGGCGGTTTTACGGAGGAGCGGCGGGCCTACGGCAAAGTCAAGTACGACCAGGTCATGGCCACCGGGGCCAAATATGTCATCGCCCCGTGCCACAACTGCCACAGCCAGATCGAGGATATGGGCAGCCACTACGGTGGCAGCTACCACGTGCTGCACCTCTGGACTATCATGTGCCTGGCCATGGGCATTCTTGGCGAGAACGAACGCAGCTACCTGGGACCGGATCTGGCTAATTACGGGCTGTAGTTTGAGAACGGAGGCCGGAATTCATAGGTCGGAAGACTGAAGACCGAGGTCGGATAACAGAATACAAAATTCGGACATCCGACTTCAGACATCTGACTTCAGAATTGGGGAATTGGAGGAATAAGAACATGGAAAAACAAACAACGGGTTCGGTACTGGTCGTCGGCGGCGGCATTGCCGGCATACAGGCATCACTGGATCTGGCCGACTCCGGCTACCGGGTCGTCCTGGCGGAACAGAGCTCGGCCATCGGTGGGGTCATGTCCCAACTGGACAAGACCTTCCCCACCAACGACTGCGCCATGTGCATCATTTCTCCCAAGCTGGTCGAAGCCGGCCGCCACCTCAACATCGACCTTTACACCATGACCGACGTGCAGTCGGTCGCCGGCGACGCGGGCAACTTCACCGCGACCCTGCGCCAACGGCCCCGCTTCATCGATATGGAACGCTGCACGGCCTGCGGCGAATGCAGCAAGGTGTGCCCCGTCGACGTGTCCAACGACTTCGACCAGGGCCTGGCCAACCGAAAGGCCGCTTTCAAGCGCTATCCCCAGGCCATGCCCAGTGCCTATACCATCGAGAAAAAAGGCACGGCCCCCTGTAAGGCCGCCTGCCCGGCCAATCCCAGTTTCCAGGGCTGCATCGCCCTGATGGCCCAGGGCAAATACAAGGAAGCCTTCGAGCTGTTCCGCAGCGAGCACCCCTTCCCCGGCATCTGCGGCCGGGTCTGCCACCACCCTTGCGAAACGGCATGTACACGCACCAAGGTGGATGCACCCGTCTCCATCATGGCGCTGCACCGGTTTCTGGCCGACTGGGCCAGGCAGAACGACGTCGCTTTCATCCCGGAAAAGAAGGCGGCGAGACCGGAAAAAGTAGCCGTGGTGGGCAGCGGACCGGCCGGCCTGGCCTGCGCCTATTTTCTGGCCATCGAGGGATTGGCGGTAACGGTCTTCGAAAAACACGAGACATTGGGCGGCATGCTGGCCCTGGGCATTCCGGCCTACCGCCTGCCCCGGGAGATCATCGACGACGAGATCGCCGTGCTGCGGGAGCTGGGTGTCGAATTCCAAACCGGCGTGGACCTGGGAACGGACACCACCATCGGCCAGCTGCGCGAGCAGGGATACAAGGCCTTTTTCATGGCCATCGGCTCCCTGGAGTGCAAAGTACTTGGCATCGAGGGCGAAGAATATGAGGGCGTGTGGCCGGGAATGGACTATCTGCTGCGCACCAACCTGGGTGAACGGATCGACCTGGGCGACCGGGTGGCAGTCATCGGCGGCGGCAATGTGGCCATGGATTCGGTGAGAACCGCCCTGCGCAATGGATCTAAAAAGCCGTTCATCATCTATCGACGCAGCGAAGCTGAGATGCCGGCCAACGCCGAAGAAATCGAAGAGTGCCGGGAGGAGGGTGTCGAGATAATGACCCTGACCAACCCGGTGCGGGTGGTCGAAACGGACGGACGGGTAACGGCCATCGAATGCATCCGCATGCAGCTGGGTGAGCCCGACGATTCCGGGCGGCGGCGCCCTGAGCCCATCGCCGGCTCCGAATTTACCATCCAGGTGGATGCGGTGGTCCCGGCCATCGGACAGGAGTCCGACTGGGCCTGCCTAACCGACGAATGCGCCTGCACCCTGAATGACTGGGGAACCATGAACGTGGACCCGGTGACCCTGCAGTCCGGCGATCCGGACATTTTTGCCGGCGGCGATGCGGTCACCGGCCCAAAAACCGTGGTGGACGCCATTGCCGCGGGCAAAGCCGCGGCCGAATCTATCCGACGCTATTTAGGCAACGAAGACCTCAGCACCGGCAGGGATACAGAGCTGTTCCCGGTGGAGGACGTGGACCTCTCCACGGCAGTCCCCATCGCGCGCCAAGCCATGCCCTTGGCCGAGCCCGACGGACGCAAAGCCACCTTCGACGAGGTCCAGCTGGGCCTTGACGAAGCGGCGGTTCAGCAGGAGCTCCAGCGCTGCCTGGCCTGCGGGGTCTGCTCGGAGTGCTATCAGTGCGTCTCGGCCTGCCTGGCCGAAGCGGTGTGCCATGACATGACCGAACAGATCCATGAAATCAATGTGGGGGCGGTCATCCTGGCCCCCGGGTTCGCCCCCTTCGATCCGTCCATATACGAGACCTACAGCTATGCCGGCCACCCCAACGTGCTCACCAGCCTGGAGTTCGAGCGCATCCTCTCCGCCTCCGGCCCCTATGCGGGGCATTTGGTGCGGCCGTCGGACGACCGGCCGCCAAAAAAGATCGCCTGGCTGCAATGTGTGGGGTCCCGGGATCTCAATGCCTGCGACAACGGATACTGTTCGTCGGTCTGCTGCATGTATGCCAACAAACAGGCGGTCATCGCCAAAGAGCACAGTGACGCAGAACTGGACACAGCCATTTTCTTCATGGACATGCGAACCTTCGGCAAGGATTTTGACAAGTACGCCAACCGGGCCCGGGAGGACCACGGGGTGCGGCATATCCGCTCGCGCATCCACTCGGTGTTCCCGGACGAGGAGGACCGGCTGCGCATCATCTATGCCACCGAGTCGGGCAACAACATGGAAGAGCACTTCGACATGGTTATCCTCTCCGTGGGCCTGGCCCCCAACCCCGACGCCGTATCCCTGGCCGGGCGGCTGGGTGTCGACCTGAACCACTACAGCCACGCGCAGACCGATTGCCTGGCACCGGTGAGCACCAACCGGGAGGGAATCTTCGTATGCGGGGCTTTCCAGGAGCCCAAGGACATCCCCCATTCGGTGATGGAAGCCTCGGCCTCCGCAGCCGCCGCCAGCAGTCTGCTCTCCGAGTCTCGCTGGACGCTGTCCCGCAAGCGCGAACTGCCCCCGGAGCTGGACGTCTCTGACCAGGGACCACGCATCGGTGTCTTCGTATGCAACTGCGGCATCAACATCGGCGGTATCGCCGATGTGCCGGCGGTCCGTGACTATGCCGCCGACCTGCCCCACGTGGTCCACGTTGAGGACAACCTGTTCACCTGCAGCCAGGATTCCCAGGATCATATAAAAACCATCATCCGCGAAAAAGGCATCAACCGGGTGGTGGTGGCCTCCTGTTCCCCGCGCACCCACGAACCCCTGTTCCAGGAGACCATTCGCGACGCAGGCCTGAACAAGTACCTGTTCGAGATGGCCAACATCCGAGACCAGAACACCTGGGTGCACATGAGCGAACCGGCACGTGCCACCGCCAAGGCCAAGGATCTGGTGCGCATGGCCGTGGCCAAGGCCGCCCACATCGAGCCCCTGCACCAGGTGAGTCTGGCGATCACAAAGACCGCCCTGGTGGTGGGTGGCGGCGTGGCCGGCATGGAGGCGGCACTGGGTGTGGCCGACCAGGGATCGGAGGTGGTGCTGGTGGAAAAATCCACTGAGCTGGGCGGGGTGGCCAACCTGCTCAACGCCACCTGGCAGGGGAAACCCATCGCCCCCTACCTGGCCGACACCATCCAACGGATAAACACCCACCCGCGCATCCGGCTGTTTACACACACGCGGGTAAAACGCACCACGGGCAGTATCGGCAATTTTTCCACTACACTGGCATCGATGAACGGCGACCAAACGGAAACGCTGGTTGCCCACGGGGCCACCATCATCGCCACGGGCGGCGGTGAATACAAACCGGACCTGTACCTGTATGGCAGCCACCCCGATGTGCTCACCCACCTGGACATGGACGCAGCGGTTGCCAGCAATGATAATCGCCTGCTAGTGGCCAAGAGCGTTGCCTTCATCCAGTGCGTGGGCTCCCGGGACGACAATCGTCCTTACTGCAGCAAAATCTGCTGCACACACAGCCTGAAAAGCGCCCTGGCCGTTAAGAAAATGAATCCCAAAAAAAAGGTGAGTATTCTCTACCGGGACATCCGTTCATACGGCTTCCGCGAGGATCTTTACAAGGAGGCTCGGGATGCGGGTATCCTGTTCATCCGCTACGAACCGGAAAATCCGCCCAAGGTCTCCACCGATGCCGACAACCACCTGGTTCTCGACACGATCGACCACGTGCTGCGGTTGCCGGTGCGACTGAGGCCCGACCTGCTGGTGCTGGCCACCGGCGTGGTTCCCACTGCCAACCGCGAACTGTTCGAATTGTTCAAGGTGCCGGTGAATGCCGACGGTTTCCTGGTGGAAGCCCATGCCAAGCTTCGGCCGGTGGAGTTCTCCTCCGAAGGCGTCTACCTGGCCGGGTTGGCCCACTACCCCAAACCCCTGGAGGAGTGCATTGCCCAGGCCAAGGCAGCCGCCTCCCGGGCCATGACCCTGCTCTCCCGCGATGCCATCATGGTGGGCGGTGTGGTGGCCACAGTAGATTCAGGCAAGTGTGCCGCCTGCCTCACCTGTGTGCGGGCCTGTCCTTACGATATTCCCCAGGTTGATGAACACAGCCATGCGGTCATCGATCCGGCCGAATGCCATGGCTGCGGCACGTGCGTGGCCGAATGCCCGGGCAAGGCCATCACCCTGGCCCACTTTACCGACGGCCAGCTGATCGCCAAGATCGAGGCCCTGTTCATCGCGGCGTAGGTTGAAGGACTGAGGACTGAGGACTGAGGACTGAGGACTGAGGACTGAGGACTGAGGACTGAGGACTGAGGACTGAGGACTGAAAAAACGCCCAAGTATAGAATCAGGCGTCAAGGATAAAATCCATTTTAAGGTGCGTTTAGGTGGCTTTGTGGGAACAATTTCCGGTGGCGACAATAAAAAAGCTTCCCACAACACCCATCAGCTTAACAGCTCAACAGCTTAGCAACTAAAATACTGGAGAAAACACATGACGGCTAAAAATGACCCGCAAATCCTCGCCTTCTGCTGCAAATACTGCTCCTATGCGGCCGCCGACCTTGCCGGCTCCATGCGCCTGGACTACCCGGCCAGCGTCAAGGTGGTGCAGGTGCCGTGCACGGGCCGGGTTGATGTGATCCATCTGCTCAAGGGCCTGGAGTCGGGTGCCGACGGCATATATGTGGCCGGGTGAATGGACGGAGAATGCCATTTCCTGGAAGGAAATCGAAGAACGCGCAAAAAAGTCGAGATGGTGAGAAAAACCCTGGAAGAGATCGGCATTGACGGTTCACGGGTGCAGATGTTCAACCTCTCTTCGGCCATGGCCCCTGAATTCGCACGCATCGCCTGCGAGATGACCGAAACGGTGAAATCAATGAGGAAATTATGGACGTAACCCAGGCCCACGGACTAACCAGTGTTCTGGATGCCATGGCCGACGGCATCTACATCGTGAACGACGACTATGTGGTCGAATTCATGAACAAGGCCATGATCCGGGTGTTCGGTGACGGCGTTGGCAAAAAATGCCACGAGGTGATCAACCACACCGCTGCCCCCTGCCCCTGGTGCCGGGCCACTGAGGTGTTCGACAACCAGCGCAACACCCACGAAGAGGTCTACGTGCCCATGGTGGACAAGACCTACGACCTGCTGGAAATCCCCCTGCACAACACCGACGGCAGCATCTCCAAGCTGAGCCTCTACCGCGACATCACCCACCGCAAGGATCAGGAATACCGGCTCAAGACCTCCCGCGAGAGCTTCCGCAGCCTCTTCGAGCACATGGCTGCCGGCGTCTACATCAGCAGCAAGGAGGGCAAGTTTCTCGATGCCAACCCGGCCCTGCTGGATATGATGGGGTATGAAGATAAAAACGAGTTCCTCGACCAGGACCTGGCCCGGGACATCTATCTCAAGGCCGACGATCGCACCCGCTTCCAACAGATGATCGAAAAAAACGGCCGCGTGGTCGATTACGAGGTGGATTTCCGCAAAAAGGACGGCACCCCCATTACCGTTTTGCTCACCGCCCACGTGCGTTATGATCCCAAGGGCAACGTGCTGGGCTACGAGGGCATCTGCGTTGACCAGTCTCAGCGTAAAAAAATGGAACAGGAGCTGAAAAAGGCCCACGATTTTCTCAACAACATCATCCAGAGTAGTCCCAACGCGATCATGGGGACGAACATGAAGGGCAACATCATCATCTGGAACCAGGGCGCCGAAGAGACCTTGGGGTATCCAGCCTCGGAGACGATCGGCGGAATGAACGTGCGCGACCTGTATCCCGGGGACATGGCGCGCCAGGTGATGCGCATGATGCGAAGCGATGACTATGGCGGTAAGGGCAAACTGCGCTCCTACCCCATGACCTTCAAGGCCAAGGACGGAAATCCGGTGGAGGGCAACCTGTCGGCCAACATCATCTATGATGAGGCAGGCCGGGAAATTGCTTCGGTGGGCATATTCGTGGATCTGGAAGATCAGTTGAAGATGGAGCGCAAGCTCCATAATACCCAGGAGCAGCTGCTGCAATCGGAAAAACTGGCCGCCATGGGCCGACTCACTTCCCAGATCGCCCACGAGCTCAACAACCCGCTCTACGGAATCATGAACACCCTGGAACTGATGAAAACCGAAATTCCGGTAGGCAACAAACGCCGTAAACTGCTGGAGATGTCTCTGTCGGAAACCGTGCGCGTGACGGACATGCTGCGCAAGATGCTTTCCTTCTCCAAACCGGACCAGGAGGAGCGGGCGCCGGTGGATATCAACACCATCCTGGACGAAATCCTCCTATTATATGAAAAGCAGCTTTGGGAGCACTCGATTAAAATGGTGCACAGCTTCGCCGACAATCTCGGGTTGGTCCATGCCTCCAAGAACCAGCTTCGCCAGGTCTTTTTAAACCTGATTTCCAACGCCCGCGATGCCATGCCCGAGGGCGGCCGCCTCACCGTGGCCACCGAGGGGGACGACTACTTCGTTCACATCACCATTGCCGACGATGGCGTGGGGATAAAGGAAGAGTACCTGGATCTGATTTTCGAAACCTTCTTCACCACCAAGACCGACAGCGTCAAGGGTGTCGGATTAGGGCTGTCCGTCTGTTACGGCTTCATCAAGGACCACGGCGGGGACATCAAGGTGGACAGCCAGATTGGAGAAGGCACCACCTTCACCATCTCACTTCCGGTTTATCAGCATAACGCTGAAAAAGAGTAACGATTCTGATTTGTTCGATTCGCTATGGATTGGATAAGATCGGGAGGCGGATCAATCCTCTTCAAAATGGTTGTATTCATCGATTACGGTGTCAAAACGATGCGCAGGCTTCGGGTCACGGTAATGTAAGGTCCCAGCCGGACTCATTCATGTTCAAACCATGACTGGGTATGAAGGCAGACCTTGACCAGCATGAGCATTACCGGCACTTCGATAAGAACCCCCACCACCGTGGCAAGGGCCGCACCCGACGAGAGCCCGAAGAGCATGGTCGAAGTGGCGATGGCCACCTCGAAATGGTTGGACGCCCCGATCATGGCCGCCGGCGCGGCATCCTCGTAACGCAGTTTCAGCAGCCGCGCCAGGCCGTATCCCAGGCAGAAGATGAGCACCGTCTGGACCATCAGGGGCACGGCGATCCAGATGATGGTCAGCGGGTTGCCCAGAATAACCTCCCCCTTGAAAGAGAAGAGCAGCACCAGGGTTACCAGCAGGGCAATGATGGTGATGGGTGTGAGCACGTGCAGGAATTTCTCCTTGAACCAGGTCACCCCCCTGGCGGCGATGATCCAGCGTCGGGAAAAGTAGCCGGCCACCAGGGGCAGGGCCACGTAGATGCCGATGGAAAGCAATAAAGCCTGCCAGGGCACGGGCAACCGACCCACGCCCAGCAAAAAGCCCCCCAGCACGCCATAGAGCAGCAGCATGGTCAGCGAGTTGATCGCCACCATGACCAGGGTCAGGCCGTCGTTGCCCCGGGAAAGGAATCCCCAGACCAAGACCATGGCCGTGCACGGCGCGATGCCCAGCAGGATGCACCCGGCCAGGTAGCTGCGCCACAGGGGTACTTCCAGCATCTTTACACCATCGGCCAGGATCACCGTGCCGGCGCCATGGGAGGCACCCACCGGCAGGTCCAAGCCGAAGGGCATCTTCACCAGGTCCTTGGCATCGGGCCCGATAAACCCGTAGAAAAGCGTACCGAGAAAAAACAGGGCGATGGCGTACATGGTGAACGGTTTGACGGCCCAGTTAATGAAAAGGGTCAGAAAAACCGGCTTGCCGCTTTTACCCGCCTTGATCACTTCACCGAAGTCGATCTTGACCATGATGGGATACATCATGAAAAACAGGCAGATGGCGATGGGGATGGAGACCACCGGCGCCCCGTTCACCGAAATGGCCATGCCGTCCAGGGTCCGGGCCACGCCGGGAGCGACTTTTCCCAGCAGAATGCCGGCAATGATACACAAGAGCACCCACAGGGAAAGGTAGCGTTCGAATATGCTGGTCATCTTGCGGTCGTTGATATGGGTTGCGCCATTTTTCATAGGTTGTGTCGCTCCTGATTACGCGTGTTTCTGAAGTGCATCCGGCAGTGATTCGACAAATTCGCGAATCTCGTCTCGCACCCGGCGGTAGTGAGCCATGGCCGCTTCCTCGGTGGGTTCGTCCTTCGCCAGTGCCGGCGGGTCGTCGAATCCAACGTGAACGATGGGTACGCCACCCGGAAAATAGGGGCAGGTTTCGTGGGCGTGGCCACAGACGGTCACCACGAAGTCCCATGCCTCGCCGACAAAATCACGGGCCAGTTTAGAGCGGTGGTGGGAGATGTCCACCCCCGCCTCGGCCATGGATTTGATCGCCAGTGGGTTGAGACCGTGGGTTTCGATGCCGGCCGATCTGGCCTCGATCACGTCTCGCTTCAGATGGTTCACCCACCCCTCGGCCATCTGGCTGCGGCAGCTGTTGCCGGTGCATAAGAATAAAATTCGAAGGCGTTTAGTCATTGTTCTTCCCGTAGCAGTCCACATTGAAGTAAATCACTTCAACGATCGGGTGTCGGTTTCGCAATTGCCTGTGCGAGACTGCCGGCTGCATAGTATTTCCGGATCGATCCTGAGAATTTCTTCCATTCGTTGTCCGTCCTGGATAATTCGGGTGCTTTCAGAAATGGATATGGTGATCCATTCCAAAGCCGAGGTGATTTCCTTGGGCGCAGCCTTGCCGGCCAAACGATAGTACATCCAACGCCCCTGTTTACGGCTGCCTATCAACCGCGCATTTTTTAGGATCGACAGATGTTTGGAAACCGTTGACGGCGCGAGGTCAAGGAGCTCGATCAACTGGCAGACACAAAGTTCTCGACCCTTGAGGACACCGAGAATGCGGATCCTGTTTTCGTCGGCCATGGCTTTTGTCGTTCTCAATATCTGTCTCATCAGATTAGATACTATAATTCGCTAATTAACGAAATGTTATGTTTTGCTACTGCATCCATTGAAGCTGTGTCAATAACGAAAACCAAATTAGACCTTCAAATAAGCAACTGTTCATATTTTTGTCTTGTAAAAACTGCCTGTTTGTCTATAGTACTACTATGTGGTAGTTAAAATTATGCCCCATTGCCCCCCCGCGGCAAGCCGCGGAGAACGTTCTGCCTGTGACGGCAGTGCTGCGCAGCACCGTAAGGATGAAAATCGATTTATAGTTCGCCCGCTAACCCCGCCGCAAGCGGCGAGGAATGCGCTCGCTATCGCGGTTCAAGCATGCCGAATGATTAATGATGTGCCCACACAGTTGACCATTGGGGTCAATATATTATGAAAAACAATCGTTTCAAAAGGTATATTTCAAATACAGGCCGTGGGTTGAGAGTGGCATTGATAGTTGTCCTGTTTGTATCCTGCAGCAAGGATGCAGAATATAAACAGATTGATTTTACCCAAAAAATGGATGCCCACAGCCCCGTGGACAAAAAAAAGGACCGGCCGACGCTGCGGGTCGCTGTTGCAGCCATGATATCGCCCAAAGAGACCTCTATCTATTACCGGGAACTCATCGACTATCTGGCTGCTAAAATCGATCACGACGTCGACCTGATTCAACGCAAAACCTACCTGGAGGTCAATGAACTGCTGGCCAAAAGGCGTATCGATCTGGCTTTTATCTGCACCGGCCCATATGTTTCCGGTGCTGATAGGTACGGCATCGAAGCAATTGCCACACCTATTGTACGCGGCAAACCATTCTATCACTCTTATTTGATCGTCAATAAAGACAGCGCGCTGCTGTCGCTCACCGATCTCAAGGGCAAGGATTTTGCGTTTACCGATCCGGAATCCAATACCGGCGCACTGGTGCCGCGTTACTGGCTCAGACAAATAGGCGCCGAACCGGAAACCTTTTTTCGCAGCTTCACCTACACCTACAGCCATGACAATGCGATCATGGCAGTTGCCAAAAATTTAGTGGATGGTGCAGCGGTCGATGGACACATGTGGGAGTATTACCAAAAGCGCAATCCATTTTACTCCTCCAAAACACGCGTGATTAAAAAGTCCGAGCCATTTGGCAGTCCGCCGCTGGTGGTCTCCAAGGCATTGAACCCGAGCATGAAGAGAATACTGACCGATATGATCTTGTCCATGCATCAAGAACCGGAAGGTCAGCGGATTCTCGGTGAATTGATGATCGATCATTTCGCCCCCCCTGAACCGGGCTGGTATACGCCGGTAAAAGCGATGCTCGAACGGATTACCGAGTCAGAGGCCAGGGATGATGCGTCCTAAGAGTCTTAAAAACGTCCTCCTTTTATCGGTCGCGTTGCTGGTGATTGCAACCGGCGTCGCCGTTTCCCAGTTGGTGGCACACCGATACAGCGTGAGCCTGCTGGACGGTGCGGCTGCGCGGGCCGAAAATATCGCTCACAGACTTTCCCTGGAAGCCGTTGATAAAATTCTTATCAACGACGTGGTGGCGCTGCAAAAGATGTTGGATGATCAAATCGCCAGCGATCCGTTTGTGGCTTACCTGTTTGTGGTCCGGGAGGGCAGGCTGTTGACGCATACCTTCATGGATGGCGTTCCCGTCAACCTCATTCAGGCCAATACCATCGACCCCGGCAAGAACGTCAATATCGAGAAAATTCTTGCCCAGGACGGGCATCGTTATATCGATGTCGCCTATCCGATATTCGGCGGCAAGGCCGGCACGCTGAGGATGGGGCTTTCCGAGGCGCCGTACCGCCGCCAGGTTAGCCAATTATGGCTGCAGATGAGCGCCATCACCTTAGGTATCCTGTTGCTGGCGCTGTCGATCAGCCAATGGATGATAAGCCGTCTCACCCGCCCGTTAAGACAATTGACTCAATGTGCCGAACAAATCGGCGAAGGCAATTTGGATGCTCAGATTGCCGTCCATGGAAGGCAGGAAGTCACCAAGCTTGCATCGGCATTCAATTCCATGTTGGTTCGCCTGCAGGACTACACGCAACGCCTACAGGACTCTAATCTGCGGCTAGAGCGGAAAAACCAGGAACTGGATCGCACCCACAAACAACTCGAGACTTCTTTTTCCATATCCCAGAGTATCGCGGCACTTCCCAAACTGGATCAAATCTGTCACTTTCTCATCCACACACTCAAGGAAGTGGTAGAATGCCGCAACCTAAATCTGTTGGTGTTCAACCATTCGACGCGATCCATCAATCTGGCCACACCTCACAAAACCTTTTATCTGGATCAGGACGCCTTCGACAAGGTGCATCGTGCTTTCAATCCGCACAGAGAGTTAGCCTTTCTCCGCCAACCTGAGCTTGGGCAGCTGAACCTGAATGAATGGTTGGGCAGTGTCGATCAGGCTGCCCTGTTTCCGATCAGACACCACGACCTGATGATCGGGGCCATGCTGGCTGGCTGCAGCGGCAACTGCAACTGCATCAGGCACGAGTTGGATATTATCGGCATGATTCTGCATCAGGCCGCCGGCGCCATCCATCGCGCCAATATCCACGAAGAGGAGTTGCGCGAACTGAAACAGCGTGTGGATGTGGATTCCGGCTTCCAGGGAATTGTCGGCAAAGACCCCAAGATGCAAGCGGTTTTCAAGCTCATTGAAGATGTGGCGCCCACCGATGCCACGGTGTTGATCCAGGGTGAGAGCGGAACGGGAAAGGAGCTGGTGGCACGGGCCATACACGATCGCAGCCATCGCGCCCAGAAACCATTCGTTGTCATCAATTGTACGGCCTACCCCAGCACCCTGCTGGAAAGCGAACTGTTCGGCCATGAAAAGGGAGCGTTTACCGGCGCCATTCGCCGCAAAATCGGCCGGTTCGAGCAGGCAGACGGCGGGACGGTTTTTCTGGACGAGATCGGTGAAATCGATCCTGCAGCCCAGACCAAGCTGCTCAGGGTTCTACAGCAGCAAACCATCGATCGATTGGGCGGCGACCGCCCTGTCAAAGTGAACGTGCGTATTCTGGCCGCCACCAATAAAAATCTTCAGGACGAAGTGCGGCAGGGGCGATTCAGGGAGGATCTGTTTTATCGACTGAACGTCATCCCCATGCGATTGCCGCCACTACGGGAACGGTCCACGGACATCCATTTGTTGGTGCAGCACTTCCTGAAACGCTTTGCCGGGGAACAGGGAAAACAGATCAGCGGCTTCAGAAGCGAAGCCATTCGAAAACTCATCGACAGTCCATGGCCTGGCAACGTGCGCGAGTTGGAAAACAGCGTTGAACATGCCGTCGTGCTGGCCAAGGACTCCCAGATCGAATTGAAAGACCTTCCGTCATCCCTCGTGGATGCACCCGCATCTGAATTTAACCCCGCGCCCACCATCATCGAATCCGAAGAACGGTTGATTCGAGAGGTGCTTGATGCCTGTGACTGGAATAAAGCCGAGGCGGCCAGGCAGTTGGGCATCAGCCGCAGCACGCTCTACGAAAAGCTCAAACGGCTCCAGATCGTCAACCCCACACTGCATTGACGACCTCATTCTCACAAACGCCACACCACACCAATCTTCGCATCTGTTTAGAATCACTGCCAATCGATTTCCATCGGTTCCAGAGGGGCCATGGATTGGCACCGGTATAACTTGACTTTGCCACCGTGCAAACGCACCCGAAAATTGGGCGCCTGCCCCCTTTTTAGTTGATTTGAAATACGGCCGTCCGAATACGGGTCCATCGGCGGACTCTGATTACCCCGTTCAGCCACTTGTTCGCGCCAGTAAACACGTCCGGAAGACGGACATCACAACTTATCATTATCTATACATATTTTTTAGATTCCTCTTTAATCGTCCGGATTCCGGACACTCGGGCAGCGGGATCTCTATCCCACGGTCAACCGATTCATGCCGGTCGGCCTTCCTTTCAAAAAAAACCTGCCTTTTTAATATTTTTATAAGAACTGTCATTTCTTATAGTTGCATCTCTATATCGGTCTTTTCCGCCCTCGATTGATTGCTGAAGAATTGCGGTTCGATACGTTCTGGCATCTTCATTGCGATGGCAAATGGCTATCGACACGATGAAAATCAATTGCGGGTCACGTGACAGTCAATGAAAGACAAGGCAGGGTTCACGAACACAGTTGTCATTCTGGGAGCAGATGCCCAGGACTCGGATGCGATATGCCGCATTATCGAGAAGGGTCCCTACCGAACGGAAACTTGCCCCGGTTTTAAGAAACTGGAAAGGATTCTGGCATCCGGTCCGTGCCGCACTGTCATTCTGGATATCGACAGTGTCCCTCTTGACAATCGAACCATTCGAGAGCTCACGCAATCATATCCGTCAACCAGTTTTATGTGCACATCCAGGGAACGATTCCATCCGGATCTCAAGGACGCGATCAGTCATCATCTTTTCGCCTGCCTTCACAAACCGGTTGATCCGGATGAACTGCACTATTTTTTGAAATGTATCCGCGACAACGGAACCGAATCAAGAGGACCACCAGCCGGATCAATTTAAATTTCGGGACCCGCATTCGTTTCCGGAACCATACCGATTAGGAATGATCGATTAAACTCAAGGAGTGACCATGGACAGAAATAAAAGGGAACGCAAAACACTGATGAAGGATTTTCTCGGCAACATCAACCTGTCGCGACGATCGTTCATCAAAGCGTCAGCCGCCACAGGTGCCGCAGTTGCAGCGGGTTCTGGTTTGTCATTTGAGCTTAAGGCACTGGCGGCCTCGACCGGGGCCCAAGGTAATGGGCAAGGGCAGTGGCTGCCGGCCACATGCCAAGGGTGCACATCCTGGTGCTCAAAACAGGTGTATGTGATCGATGGACGGGCCATCAAGGTGAGAGGCAATCCCAATTCCAAGGTGAATCTGGGAGCAGGCTGCCCCAGAGCACACCTTGCTTTGCAGCAACTCTATGATCCGGACCGCATTAAAACGCCAATGAAGCGAACCAATCCCAAGAAAGGCCGAAACGAGGATCCGCAGTTCGTGCCGATCTCCTGGGATGAAGCGCTGAACACCATCGCCGATAAAATCATGGAACTGCGCGACAACGAGGAAACGCACAAATACATGCTGATGCGCGGCCGCTATTCCTATATGCGCGACATACTCTATGATCGCATGACCAAGATCATCGGTTCACCCAACAACATCTCCCACAGCGCTTTGTGCGCTGAGGCGGAAAAGTTCGGCCCTTACTATACCGAAGGCATTTGGTCCTACAGGCAATATGATGTTTTAAATGCGCACTATATCATACTCTGGGGGGCCGACCCATTAGCCGCCAACCGCCAGGTCTCCTATTATTCGAAGGTCTGGGGAGATGTTGTCGACAAGGCAACGATCGCCATTGTGGAACCCCGGTTATCAGCCTCTGCAGGCAAGGCCGATGAATGGCTTCCGATCAAACCGGGTCAAGACGGCGCCCTGGCGGTAGCCATTTCTCATGTCCTGCTTACCGAAGGGCTCTGGTACAAACCCTTTGTCGGTGATTTCAAGGAGGGCGAAAACCTGTTCATAAACGGCAATACGGTGGATGAGGAAGCATTCGAAGAGCTTCATACAAACGGCATCATCAAATACTGGAATCTCGAATTAAAAGATAAGACCCCTGAATGGGCGGCCGAGATAACAGGGATCTCTGCGGAACAGATTCGCCGGGTGGCCATCGGATACGGCCAGGCTGCACCACATGCCATCTCCTGGTTGGGCGGCGGTCCATGCATGCAGGTGCGCGGTGGATATACGTCCATGGCCGTGCATGCCCTTAACGGCATTGTAGGCGCGGTTGACAATGTCGGCGGTACGCTGAAAGCGAACAAAGAATACACCACAAAGTTCCCCAAGCCGGACGATTTCATGGATGAGATAGCCAAAAAAGGCAAAAAACACGAAAAAATCGATCACCGGGGCCGCTTGCAGTTTCCGTGTTTGAATAGTGGGAAACCCGGCGGTGGGGTTATTACCAACAATGCTGCTGATGGCATCTTAAACGACGATCCATACGACATCAAAGTCGCCATCGGATACATGAACAACTTTGCATTTTCCGCACCGCAGCCTGAGCGCTGGGAACGTGCCCTTTCCAAAATCCCCTTTCTGGTGCACATCACCACCAACGCTTCGGAGTTCTCCTGGTTTTCCGATATCGTTCTGCCGGACACCCACCACATGTTTGAGAAATGGGGATATGTAAAAGCCATCGGTAACGGCTATCGCCATGTCACGTTGATGCAGCCCATCGTAAAAAACGTTTGGGATTACAAAACCGACGAAACGGAGATCCCCTGGTTGATTGCGGAAAAGCTAGCTGAGCGTGGATTCGACAATATGTTGCAGCATTTCAAACAATACAAGGATCCGGAAACCGGAAAGACACCGAATAATGATAAAGAATTTGGCCTGTATTCATTGAAATACGCCACCCAGGATCTTTGGGATCCGACCAATTACCAAGGTGGTGATAAATTCGATGGGTGGGAAGAATTTCGAAAGGTCGGTGTATGGAACTCTGATCCATATCCTTTCCGCAAGCGTTGGGGAAAGATGAAGACTAAAACAGGCAAGTTCGAATTCTACAGTGAGACCCTCAAGGAGGCCCTGGAAAAACACGCCGAGAACCACGGCGTTGGTGTTGATGAAGTCATGAAAGCCACCAATTATCTCGCTCGCAGCGAACGTGCCTTTATCCCTCACTACGAAGAGCCCTATATCTTGGGTGACGAGAAGGAATATCCCTTTATCCATGTGGACCATAAATCTCGTCTGAATCGGGAAGGCCGGTCAGCCAACTGCAGTTGGTATTATGATTTTAAGGATTTGGATCCAGGTGATGAAGTCTGGGATGACGTGGCCAAGATTAATCCGTTGGATGCAGAAAAAATTGGCATCAAGTCTGGAGACCGAATAAAAATTGCATCGCCCACAGGCAGTTTGATCTGCACGGCCAAGCTTTGGGAGGGTGTTCGCCCCGGAACGGTGGCCAAGTGCTACGGCCAGGGACATTGGGCATACGGGCGGCTTGCCGCGAAAAAATTTGGCCAAGAGCCGAGGGGCGGCAGCAGCAACGACCTGATTCCAGCGCAGTATGAGGCATTGAGTGGCAGTTCAGCTTACTATGCCACAACACGAGTTAAAATCGAGAAAGTATAAGGAGGCAAATAAATGCCAAGATATGCAATGGTGATCGACCTCCAACGGTGTGTCGGCTGCGGCTCTTGCAGCGTATCATGTAGAAATGAAAACAACGTGACGGAGGGTATCTATTGGTCCCACAAAATAACAGAAACATCGGGTATATTTCCCAATGTTCGCTATCATTACCTCCCGACGCTGTGCAACCACTGCACAAATCCACCTTGTGTGACGGGATGCCCGACAGAAGCCATGCACAAGCTCGACAATGGAATCACGATGCACGACCCCAAAAAGTGTATTGGCTGCAGGTATTGTATGATCAATTGTCCATACGGGGTCATCTATTTCAATTGGAGAACGCTCATTCCTCGTGGAAAGAAGAAAATTCATTACTAGAAGGAGTGACGACCTCCCCCGCTGAAGAAGTCCGCAAGGTAGATGGTGAAGGAACACCCTACTACAATCCGGAGAGGAACGCGACGCTCCCAGGTATACGCCCCAAAGGGGTCGTAGAAAAATGTACCTTTTGCGATCACCTTATCAAGAGAGGCAAACTGCCGCGCTGCGTTGAAGCTTGCCCGGCTGATGCAAGAATTTTTGGGAGATCTCGACGATCCCCAAAGTCAGATAAACCAATTGCTGGGAAAATTCAAACCTTTTAGGCTGAGGGAAGCGGTGGGTACTGAACCTGCGGTATTTTACATTAGAGATTTCAGCGCGGCCGGTTACCCAAGGACAAAAGGAGGGATATAGATGAAACAATCCAATGGCGCTTTTTTTGCTTGGCTGGGCCTGATCGGCGTGGCCATTCTCGCTGGTCTTTACGCAGGATTCCGGCTGCTGACGGAAGGCCACTATCTTTTCAATGCCAACGATGTGCTGATGTGGTCTCTCCCTCTGGGTGTGTATATCTATCTAGCCTTGACCAGCACCGGTTTGACCCTGCTGGCCTCATTACCACTGGTGTTCGGGGTCAAGAAATTCGAACCGCTGGCCAAGCGACTGGTGTTTCTGGCTATCGCCACACTGGCCGGAGGATTTGTCTCCATCGGGCTGGAGTTGGGGGATATTTTTCATATGTTTTACATCATGATTTCTCCGAATTTCAGCTCCCCCATCTGGTGGATGGGGTTCATCTACAGCGTTGAACTGGTGGTATTAATCGTCAAATTCTTCCTGCTGCATATCGGCGACTGGACCAGCCCATTGAGTAAAGCCCTTGGCCATATCTCGTTCGTTGCTGCACTGGTAGCGCCTCTCATGATCGGATCGGTATTCGGTCTCACCGAATCCCGGGTGACCTATTTCGGGCCGGTGATGTCCATTTACTGCCTCATGATGGCTATCTTAAGCGGGGCCGCCTTGTGCCTGTTTTACAATTTAGTCCTCTCAAAAATCAGCGGAAAAGGGCTGACAGTAGCCAGCGCATCGGTATGTGACGATATCACACGTATCTTCACATACACGCTGGGTATTGTGATCATTTTTACCCTTGTCAAGGTGGCCATCGAGTCAGCGACGGTCATTCCGGACTTCTTGAATTACCGACAGTACGCCCAGATTTTTGGTGGGGTCGGTAAAATCAACACCGAAGTACTGTTGGGCCTATTGCTGCCCTTCGTGTTGATGGCAATCCCGTCGATTCGTGCCGGCCATGCCAGCCGGATTCTGGCGTCCGGCCTGGTTCTGGTGGGAACCCTGGCCATGCACATGGAGATCCTGATAGCGGGTCAGAGCCGTCCCATCGGTCCCAAAGCCGAGCAGTATCCCGAATATATTCATTATTTTCCAAGCACATACGAATGGCTGGTGATGCTGTTAGCCGTGGCCGTGGCCCTTTTGCTTTACACCTTGGGTGAACGCTATCTTAAACTTGATACGTCACCCGAACACTGAACATCTGAAGATGCCCGCTCGCTTTGCGGTCTGTCGCCAAGCGAGCGGACGGCATTTTTTTATGATATGCCTCTATCGATCATGTATTGGTAGGAGAACTTGGGAGAAGTCATGTCTATGAAGACCGCAGAGAAACTGAAATCGCAGGAGGCTGCCCGATCCATCGTATATCGTCGGCTGGCCGATGCGTTCCGGTTGCCGGGCAGCGACCTGCCGGCCGTGCTGGATGAGCTTGAATCGGCATTGGCCCGCCTGGATTCCGACAGCTGTGATGACGCCGCCCGGCTCAAGCGGAGCTGCACCGATGATTCGATCCCGTGCCCACTGGAAATCGATTATGCCGCACTTTTCGTGGGGCCGTTCTTGGTACCCGCACCGCTATACGGGTCGGTCTATCTGGAGGAAAAGCGACAACTGATGGGAGAGTCGACCATTGACGTGCGCCACCATTACCTCAGCTTGGGACTGGATCTGTCACCAGCCTTCAAGGAGGCACCGGATCACATCTGTGCCGAACTGGAGTTCATGCATGTGCTGATCAGCCAGGGAATAGAGGCCATTGACGCTGCCGAATACGCGCAGCTCTCGGAAAGCGTCCGCCATCAGCGCATATTTCTGGAAAAACACCTCGGCGCATGGATGCCGGCCTTCACCGACAAGGTGATCGAGCATGCCCGAACCGACTACTATCGGCATCTGGCGGCTGTCACGCGAACCTTTGTAGCCGAAGACATGGATGGCCTGCCTGATCTGCCTGCCGAACAGATGGTACCGGTCCGGCACGAGGCATAACCATTCAACGGTCCCACAGGACATGGGTCCAAAACTGTCAGGCCGAACGTAACGGAGGACGGTCGCATGCAAACGTTTGAAACCCTACTCGACGAATCGGCCCGGGCCCATGGCCACCTGTGTCCCGGGCAGGTGGTTGGCGTCCGTATGGCCATGCTCGGCTGTCGACTGATCGGCCTGGAAGAACCCACCCGAATAGACCAGATCAAAAAGCTGATTGTATATGTAGAGATGGACCGCTGCACGGCCGATGCGGTGGCCCATGTCACCGGTGTACGGCTGGGACGACGCAGTCTTAAATTTGCGGACTACGGCATCATGGCGGCAACATTTCTGAATCTGGAGACCGGCAGGGCGTTTCGCGTCATCTCCACGGAAGATGCCAGGGATCTGGCGTCGGTTTACGCCCCGGACATCGCCGAAAAAGGACCCCGACAGCTGGCCGCCTATAGACGAATGCCCGACAGCGTTCTTTTCAGAGTCCAAACAGTTCGGGTGGACCTTGATGAATGCGACCTGCCGGGTCCGACGCGTCGCAAAACTGCCTGCAGTATCTGCGGGCAGATCATCCGCGATCGCCGGGAGGCCCTTGTGGGTGACCACCCGGTGTGCCGACCCTGTTCAGGTGTTTGCTATTTCAGCCACGCCCGGGAAGTATCCTGGCCGGGAATGAACTGGACACCCGGTGAGCGACGAGCATCGTAAAACCCGGTGGCGCACATCGCCTGGTCGCTATCCACGAACAGGGTGTTAAAAAACGTCATGAGCGCAGGCAAGACAAAGCAAAATTCGGAGAAAAAGCGGAGTTTATGTGTGATAAATGAGCATTTTGAGTCGAATTTTAACACCGTATGGCCAAGCGGAATAGTTTTTCGACAGCCTGCTAATGGCCCCACCGACCTGTTGAGAACAAACAAAGAGAGGGTGTCATGCTAAAAAAAATTAACCTCGAAGATGCTGTCGGTACCCGGCTGGCTCATGACATTACCGAGATAAGGCCCGGGGAATTCAAAGGACCGGCATTTCGCAAGGGACATGAAGTCTGCAACGAAGACATCTGCCACCTGCAGAAACTGGGTAAAAACCACCTGTACCTCATCGATCTGGCCGATGATGAAATCCACGAGGATCAAGCGGCATCCATCATGGCGAAAAGCCTGGCCGGCGAGGGCATCCGCTGGGATGACGACCCCAAAGAAGGCAAGATCGGCCTCCACGCCGCCATGGACGGCCTGCTGAACGTGGATGACGCTGCTCTGGCTGCCTTCAATATGGTGGATGAGGTCATGTGCGCCACCCTGCACAGCCACACGCTGGTCAAAAAAGGAGAGTTGGTGGCTGCCACCCGGGCGATTCCGCTGGTCATGAAGCGGGCGCCGGTGGAACGCGCCGCTGCAATTGCCGCCCAACACGGCGGCGTGGTCAATGTCAAGACCCTTAAAAAAGCGAAAGTCGGATTGGTCGTGACTGGAAGCGAAGTTTTCCATGGGCTGATCGAGGATAGATTCGCACCGATCCTCAGCGGCAAAGTCACCGATCTGGGTTCCGAAGTCGTAGGGATTTCTTTTGCTCCTGACGACGAGACCCTGATCACGGCAGCCATCCGCAGCCATATTGACAACGGATGCGACCTGCTGCTTCTCAGCGGCGGAATGAGCGTGGATCCGGATGATGTGACCCGTAAAGCCATCCGCATGGCCGGTGCTAAGGAGATGCATTACGGGGCCGCGGCACTTCCGGGGGCTATGTTTCTGGTGGCCGCCATCGACGGCATCCCCCTGCTCGGCGTGCCGGCCTGCGGGCTTCACCACCGGATTACGGTGCTGGATCTGGTACTCCCGAGGATTTTGGCCGGTGAAACGATTACCAAAAAGGAACTGGCCTTCATCGGTCACGGGGGCCTTTGCAGGGATTGTCCTGAATGCAGCTACCCCCACTGTCCATTCGGCAAGGGAATATAGAAAGGGGATACCATTTCTCCCGCCAGACCAACGTCCGTATGGAGCCGACACGATGGCATTGATCGACAGTTTCGGAAGAACCATCGATTATCTGAGGATATCCATTACCGACCATTGCAACCTGAACTGCTGCTACTGCATGCCGGCGTTTTCAGGCCGGACGCATCTGAATCAAATTGAAATTCTCACCTACGAAGAATTGTATCGGCTGGTCGAGGCCGCCGTCTGCACCGGAATTTCAAAAATCCGTATTACCGGTGGAGAACCGCTGGTGAGAAAAGGGGTTATCGATTTTTGCACCATGCTCGGTACGCTGCCAGGGCTTGAAAATCTGGCGCTGACCACCAATGGTGTATATTTGGCAAAATTGGCCCGATCGCTGAAAAAAGCGGGGGTCAAGCGTGTCAACGTCAGCCTGGACACCCTGCAGCGGGGCCGTTTTGAAGCAATTACCGGCCAAGATAGACTCGACGACGTTCTGGAGGGTATCTACCAGTCTGAAGCGGCTGGGTTCTACCCAGTTAAAATCAATGTCGTGGTAATGCGGGGTGTCAACGACGATGAAATCGCCCAACTGGCCGCATTGACCTATGAGCGCGCCTGCCATGTGCGCTTTATCGAGCTGATGCCTTTTCAACATGCAGGTTTCGGTGATTACCAGGACTTGTTCATGCCGATCGGAGAGATCATCAAACGAATCCCCCATATTAAAAAGGCCCATGTGGGACCGGCATTGGAAACCAGCGGCCCGGCACGGTTGTGCACCCTTCCTGAAGCCAGAGGCAAAATCGGTTTCATCGCGCCAATGAGCTGGCACTTTTGCGGCAGCTGCAATCGACTGCGGCTGACGGCAGACGGCAACATCCGAACCTGCCTTTTTTCAGAAACGGAAATCGATGTCAAAACGCCGCTTCGCAACGGAGCGTCCAAGCATGAACTGGTGGAACTGCTGCGCGATGCAGCCAAATCCAAGCCGCGGCGCCATCATCTTAACCGGTCTTATAAGCAGAGCCATCAGCACCGGGCAATGTACGCCATTGGAGGATAAGCTTGAACCGTGATAGCGAGCGCATTCCTCGCCGCTTGCGGCGGGATTAGCGAGCGAACTGAAAATAGACCTTCATCCTTACGGTGCTGCGTAGTACTGCCGTTACAGGCAGCACATTCCCCGCGGCTTGCCGCGGGGAGGGTTCAATGGCGTGCTACCACTATCGAAGTCTTCCTATCGGAAAACAGCAAATTACCGGCGTGCCGGGACGATCCCTGCCAGACCAACGGAGAAGCCCATGTGGACAGAGCTGTTCCGGATCACTTTTCCCGTCGCCGGTTATTGCCTTCGGGTGACTCTTCTTCCGGACCCGCGTCATTTCAAGCTGTTCGTGGGGACCGTTTTGCTGGTCGCAACATGTCGCCTCATAGGAGATATCGTAAGCAAATCAGTGAACAATCTACCGGGCAAACAATCTGATGATAAGTCATGCAAGACCGGTAACGGTAACAAGTCTGTGAAATTCTCATTTGGTGGTCAACAGGTCTGTTTCAGAATCTCAGCAGTGGTGCTGCTGGGAGGATTGTTCGGCGTTGGCGGAAGGGTTGGCATGATCTGTGGTGCTCGTGTTCCGCTCAATTCCCCTGAGCGGTTCATCAAGCTGATTCTGACAGTTGTTGTCTGTGTCGTGTCGGCAAAATATATCTGGCAGTATTTTTAATGCTTCAAGCTGCCCATGACTTCTCTGACTGAGGAGTGAAGACCATGATCGCGCATTCATTGACTGATGAAAGGCCCAATTTGGCACAAAGCATGTGCGTAGAGATGTCCCCGATCACACCCATCGAACGCGACTGGGATATATGGCGGGCCATATCAACTTCTTCGGCAGCGGGCATCGACCAATGCTGGACCTGCGGTGCTTGCGACAATGGATGTCCGGTAAGCCTGGCCACCGGGCGGCTGCGGCCCCAGCGAAATGTTCGCAGGGCTGTGTACGGTATGCTGGATGACCTGCTGCTCCTGCCGGACATCTGGTATTGCCTGTCTTGTCGGCGCTGTTTACAGGGGTGCCCCAACCGGGTCAGGCCTTTCGAACTGCACCAGTACTTGCAAAACGAGGCAATCCGCAGGGGCGTTTTTTCTATCGATTTCGTCGTTGCCTACCGCAAGCTGTTTGCTGATTTTCAGCGAGTCCGATGGCGGACTGTGGCGCATTGTTTCCAAATAGAACTAACCCATCTGTCGGATCAGACCTGGTATCAATGGTTGAAAAGACCCATCCGCCAAGCCATTTATCGACCCGTTGCTTTAGGATTGAACCCGAATACAAACCAACCGCGCAAACCGGACACGCTGCTGAACGGTCAGGCCTGTTTCACCTGCAGTGAATGCAGCGGGTGCTGCCCGATCATCTGCGACGGGGATGTGTTCGATCCCCAGCGAATCATTCGCATGGCCAATCTCGGGCTGTCCGGCGAACTACTCAAATCCCCTGCCATCTGGCTGTGTCTGGGCTGCCAGCGCTGCACGGACGCCTGTTCCCAGACAGTCAGCGGTCACGACATCATCCGTCAACTGCAACGGCGGGCCATTACAACAGGTATGGTTGACCCTCGCCTTCCCATGCGGCTGCTCGAGGCCGATCGGATCATCTATCCCAAATTCATCGACGAAATCGACACCCTGCTCGGCCTATACCGGATAAAGTCATGATCCACCGGAAGACCGGAACCCAGTGACACGCATAGGGTGACCGTGGTTAATACTATCGACACTGGGATTTGTCGCATGGCTTCACCGAATTGTATTCGGCTACCATTGAACCCTCACCGCGGCAAGCCGCGGGGAATGCGCTCGTTATCGCGGTTCACCACGGGATTCCATTCGCGTCTATGGCATATGGCTTCATATAAGCGTCCAGGGACGTTTTGGCCGTTGGTGTAAGCACCGGACAATCGTCACTGTCCTTGACGCCCTCGGCCACCCGGGTGGCAAATACCATGCAGGTGGGTTCACCGCACTCGCGGCAGTTGGTCTTTGGCAGACACTTTAATATCTGGAGCACCTGGGGTCGGGGCATGCCCTCATACCGGGGAGTGATGCTATGGCGTTGTTCCCAGGCGTTGTTGATCTCCCGTTTCAGCCAATCGATGATTTTACGGGCCTCCGCTTCATCTTTGAGCGCGTTGACTGCGATCTTCTTGCTATGCACAGTAAGCAGTTTGCCATGCAGGCGGAAGGTTACCGAGGGCGGATGCTTGATGTACGTGAAGCCGCCCAGTTCAGCGTTCAGGAAGGGGAGCGATTCGGAGACATCCTGGGCCAGGTGGGCGAAACACTGCACGGTCATGGCACCGGGCATGCACTCGTTATTGAAGATTTCCAGGCGATAGGATTCAAGCAGCATCTTCACCTCCACAATGCGACAGCAGTCACACGCCACTACCGTCAATGAAAGGGCGTGCCATGAAATACAGCCCCATTGAACCGACGACCACACCAGCAGCCTTCCGAAACCAGTTACCCGCATCCTGCCAGGCGTGGTTTTCAGTCAATTTTCTCACCATGGCCATGGAGCTACCGGCGACCATGATCGGCAGACAATGTCCCAGGGCAAAAAGAACCATCATCAACGATCCGGTTGCCCATTTTTGCTGGACGGTCACTACAGCCAGAATGGGGGCGATAAAGCCGAAGGTGCATGTACTGGAAAGAACGCCATAGGCCAAACCCAATCCAAAAGCACCGTGAACGCCGCGCAGGTTCAACCGGTAAATCATCGACCCGGACACGGTGCAGGCCTGCACACCCAGCATGCCCAATGCCGCCCAGATCAAGATAGCACCCACCGGAACCTGCCACCAGAGGCCCACATCTCCGAGCATGCGTCCCAACCCGGCACAGATGATTCCAACCACAGCGATAGTGACAAACAGCCCCGATGTGAAAGCACCCGCATAAAGTCCCGCCCGTTTAGGATCTACAGCAGTCTCCTGCCCGGCCACATAGGCAACGATCAACGGGATGGACGCCAGATGGCATGGGCTGAACGTAACGCTCACCATCCCCCAGGCGAAACAACCGATAAAGGCGATTGTCGAACCACTCGTCATCCAGGCGTTAACGGTGAGAAACAGAGAACCAAGCATCAAGTTCATCCCGCTTGTGTTTAAGTTACGGCTTGACGCCCAACTGGCTTAACGTCTTCACGATATCGTCTTCGGACATGAAACCCACATGGCGTGACGATTCCTTGCCGCTGGCATCGTAGAAAATCTGTGTGGGAATTGCCCGGACGCCGAATCGACCGGCCTGATCCCGATTCTCCCAAACATCGATAAAAACGATGGCCGCCCTGCCCTCGTATCGCTTCTCGATCTTTTCAAGGATGGGGGCCATCATCTTGCAAGGAATGCATTTCTTAGCCCCCAGATCGACCATGGTCACCATCCCCTTGACCGGGAGCGTGTCGAAGTCGATTCCGGGATCACTGAAACCAGTCGCAGCCGTACCAAAAAACAGCGCAGCCAATGTAAGAACCATCAATGTTTTATATCGACGTTTACCTCGCTCCATGAGATCTACCCTTTTTCTTTAGCTGCGAAAGATTTGCTCAGTAATTTTCACATGTTTTTATGCAACGATGGAGTCTACCCAGCGTATTTTGATCCACCTTTACATTTGTTGCCCTGCTGTTACCGGATCCAACCGAGAACATCTTGCTTCTTTGGAATCTTGCCGACCGACTTGACTTCGCCATCGACCACCACGGCCGGTGTTCCGAATACCCCGTATCCGGCAATTTCCATGACATCCGTGACTTTTTCCACCGTCGCTTGCACACCGCTTTCAGCAACGGCATCCTTGACGATCTTTTCCGTCTGCTGGCATTTCGGGCAGCCCGGCCCCAATACTTTGATATCCATCTTCTTCTCCTTTTAAAAAAAATGTCCGAAAATCAAACCACTGATCGTGGCCATGACAACCACGAGGAGGACGAAAGCTACGGTTTTTTTTGTTCCCAGCACACTTCGTATCACCAGCATATTGGGCAGGCTCAAGGCCGGTCCGGCCAAAAGCAGCGCCAGAGCCGGTCCCTTGCCCATCCCCGCACCGATCAGCCCTTGCAGGATGGGCACTTCGGTAAGCGTTGCAAAATACATGAATGCGCCCACGACCGAAGCGAACAGGTTGGCCCATAATGAGTTTCCCCCAACCAGACCGCTGATCCAGGCCGAGGGAATCAAACCCTCCGCGCCTGGCCGCCCCAGCAGCAAACCGGCCACCAGCACACCGGCCAGCAAAAGAGGCATGATCTGTTTGGCAAAATCCCAGGAAGCGGTAAACCATGATTCGGTCTCACCACGCGTGGTGGTCAATAGACTGACAAATGCGACCAGACCAATAGAGAATGCGATGAGCGGCTGTTGGGGGATGAGCAAGGCAGGAATCAAGACTGCCCCTATGGCAATGATCAGTTTGTAGAGTTTGACCTGCATCCAGCGGACCATCAGGATTCCCAGCAATGTCGCAAACCCGCCGGCCAGCAACCACTTCACTGCGAACATAGCCGACCATAAACCTCCGGCTTGTTCCGGTTTACCCCATGTAGCGGATACCAAAAGGCCAACCATGACGCCAAACAACATACTGGTCTGCCACAAGGGTCGTTCGACCTCCGGCTCAGGCATATGCATGGCGGCTGCAGCTTTGGCTTCCTCTTCCTTTCTAAACATCAGGTGCATGAACAGACCGATGACAATGCTAAAGATAACAGCCCCCACTGCGCGGGCTGCACCAATCTCAGGGCCCAGTATACGGGCGGTGAGGATGATGGCCAGGACGTTGATGGCCGGAC
The DNA here is from genome assembly GCA_963697405.1 of uncultured delta proteobacterium. Taxonomy (GTDB): domain Bacteria; phylum Desulfobacterota; class Desulfobacteria; order Desulfobacterales; family Desulfosarcinaceae; genus Desulfosarcina. Next base: position 36,370 of record CAVONY010000031.1, read on the forward strand.
CCGAGTAAAGAAAGGCAATGGCCGGTCCCAGGCCGGCGCCCCGCTTCCAGATGCCGGCAAACAGAGGCAGCACGGTGCATGAACACACCGCCAGTACGGAGCCGGACACGCTGGCCACACCATAAGAGAGTATCTTGTTGGCACTCGCGCCCAGATATTTCATCACCGCGCCCTGGGAAACGAATACCGCAACGGCACCGGCTATGAAAAATGCCGGGACCAGACAGAGCAGGACATGTTCCTGGGCATACCATTTTGCCAGGGCCAGGGACTCGATCACCGAATGGGTAAACCGGGCGCTGTCCATGGGCAGGAAAAAGAAAAGCAGAAACCCGCCGACGATCAGGCTCAGGGGTTTCCAGATGCCCTTCCAGTCGATCTGGCTGGGTTCGGGCTGGACATCGTTATCATGCGAACCCGCTAGTGTTTCATTTTGACCGGACAATACCAGTGCCTCACTCATGGTTGCTGCCTCCTGCTGGATGGATCAATCAGTTCTATATATCGCTATTTAATCATATGAGCAGGATAATAAAATCAGTTCTTGTTCAAAATCTGAAACCGGTCGATGTGCGCCGTCTTTTCAACCAGGGCCGATATTTCCGGCTCGTCGTTGAGCCAATGCCGCAGGTTGCCGAGCAAAGAAGCTGCAAAGGGGCTCTGGCGGCCGTCGGCCAACGTGTAGTTCACCCAGAGCCCATCCTTGTGGGATGCCACCAACCCTGCGTCTTCCAATATTTTTAAATGTTTGCTGGTCGTACTCTGAGCGATGCCAAGGGAGGTCTGCAGCTCGCAGACGCACATCATACGTTTTTCTATTATCTTCAGTATCTTGACACGGGTTGGGTCGCTAACTGCCTTCATGACCCGGATGAATTCTTTCATGCCCCCTCCATATCGTTATATTGGAATATATAGGTTCGGTCTGGGCGTGTCAACCCACAATAGAAAAATTAACTGTTGGTGTGGCGGCGGGCGGAATGAGCCGGCCTCAGCCATCTCGGCAGCCAGCGAAGCGGCCTGAACATGAAAAAACGAATCAGCCGGCTGAAGCCTGCCATCACCCGGCCGATCTCTTTTTCCACGGAAGGCTCAACCCGGCAGAATGAGATGATGCAGCGCTCCGGCCGCAGGTTGTCGGGGAAAAGGCAGGGGCCGGTACCGTTTTCGAGGAAAATACAGTCTGAAGGGAAAAAGCTTTCTCGGGCAAGGCAGGCCGCCACGGCGTCTTCGATCTCCGGTGCCATGGTCAGGGTGTACACCAGGTCCCACTCGGTGATGATATCGGCGGGATGGATGTTCCGGCAGCAAAGCCCCCGGCAGCCGGCCATGCACCCTTCCAGGATGGGGGCGGCTTTTTGGGACAACGCCTGCTGGGCATGGTGGATATCCTGGCAAATGGCCTCGAGAACCCGGCGCTCATCACTATCCAGGGCATCGATTTTCTTCCTGGCGGCCTTGAAGCTGTAATTGAGTCCCATGTTATATGAAACGCTTCATCATCTCATCAACCATCCCATCCACATTGTCCGGCGTGACCCCGTGCTGGGCGCAGAAGGCATCCACCTTGGCGATTCTTTTGGGGCTGTTCATATCGACCAGCCGGGAAAAAAGACCCAGGCGTCGGCCCACCTGAAAACGGCACTGATCCTGGGGTGACAGGTCAAGGAACCGGTCCAGCAACGCCAGGATATCGGATTTGGCTTCGGGGAGACGGCCCTGGACCTCTTCGAACAAGTTGAGAATGTGATCACTGACGATCATGCTGGTGATGCCGTTCAGGCTCTCGATAAACAACCGGATCTCCCGGCCCATATCGATATCGTTCAGTTTGACGAATCGCCCGCTGCGGTGCTCCTCGGCCAGGGGAATCCCACCGGGAATGGCCAGGGTACGCAAGCGGATGAAATCCGGGTTGATCTGGTTCAGGGCATCGGCGGTTTCCAAGGCATGTTCTCGGGACAGGTCCTTGCCCCCCAGTCCCGGCATCACATACTCGGACAATTCGATACCGGCCTTTTTCACTTTCCTGCCGGCCTTGATCTGGGTGCGTTTATCCACCCCTTTACGGACCCGGCTGAGCACCGCGTCCGAGCCGGACTCAAGGCCAATGTGAACCCGATTCAGTCCCGCCTCTCGCATCTGCCTCAGGTGGTCGTCGCTGATGCGGGCGATCGTGTGCGAGCGGGCATAGGAGGTGATGCGGTCGACCCAGGGAAATCGGGATCGAAGGTGGCGCAAAATCCGGATCAGCTGGTCGGGTTTGACCACCAGGCTATTGGCGTCCTGCAGGAAAATAGCGCGCATGCCGCCGGCATACCAATTCAATGCGGCCCCGAAGGCCTGCTGCTCGTGGGCGGCCAGGTCCTGAATCCGTGCGCTGATATCCTGACGGAGAATGTGCCCGGATCCGTCGGCAAGGTCTTTCAAGGTCTCCACATGCCGGTGGAGCGCATCGATGTCGTCGATGACGTGGGCTTCGGGTCGAACGGAAAAGCGAGCGCCCTTGTATACCGGGCAGAAGGCGCAGTGGTTCCAGGGGCAGTTGCGGGTCACCCGGACCAGCAGGCTGCCGGCTTCGCTGGGCGGCCGGATGGGGCCCTGTTCAAACCCGTGGTAACGATCCTTATCATGGGGGCGCTGATTCATGGTCGCCGGTCTCCTGTCAGCATGCGGTTGGTCTCTTTGTATACCTGTCATCGATTCAAAAATAAACCCCCCTTTGACAAGCGTCGACGGCATGCTTTATGGTAGGCTTCCGATACATGCTGAATACCGGAAGTGGCAAAGAATGCTTAAAAAACTGGGTTTTATCGTATTATCACTGATCGTTGTGGGCATCTGTACCGCAGGCGGATTGTACATGCATCTCATGGCCTGGGCGGACCGCCCGGTGGGAACAGCCGTCCTGGAGAAGCTGTTCACCGTCTCCCCGGGCCAGGGGCTCAAACAGACTGCCGATGCCCTCCGACAGGACGGCCTGGTTTCGGATGCCCTTCGCTTCACAATCCTGGCCAGGCTGGACAAGAAAGACAAACTGCTCAAGGCCGGTGAATACTTTTTCTCCACCGCCATGACGCCAAGGGAGATCCTGGGCCAGATGGTGGAGGGCAGAGTACACCTGTACCGGCTCACCATCCCGGAAGGATACAACCTGGTTCAAATCGCTGCGGCGGTCTCTGCTGCCGGCCTGGAATCGGAAAAAAACTTTATCGATGCAGCCCGCAATCGGGAGTCGGCCCAAAGCCTCGGCTTGGAGGCCGATACATTGGAAGGGTATCTGTTCCCGGACACCTACTATTTTCCACGGGGGCTGGACAGCGCCACCATCATCGCCACGATGGTCAAACAATTCAGGGCGGCTTTTAAACCGGATTGGGAGCAGCAGGCAAAAGCGATTGGAATGACCGTCCACGAGGTCGTCACCCTGGCCTCCATCATCGAAAAAGAGACCGGCGCGCCCGAAGAGCGCCCACTGATATCCTCGGTCTTTCACAACCGGCTGAAAAAAGGCATGCGCCTGGAGACCGATCCCACCGTGATCTACGGCATCCCCGATTTTGACGGAAACATCAAACGCCGACATCTGGAAACCCATACCCCTTACAACACCTACAAGATCAGGGGACTGCCACCCGGCCCCATTGCCAGTCCGGGAGCCCTTGCCATGGAAGCGGCCCTTTTTCCTGCCCAAAGCAATTATCTCTATTTCGTCTCGAAAAAAGACGGTACCCATCAGTTCTCCACCACCATCAAAGCACACAACGCAGCGGTGAAAAAGTACCAGTTGAGGAAAAGGAAACGGTGAAAAGACAGCCGGAAAAGCTCAGGTCTGGTTTCACGACCGGAGCGGCGGCCGCCGCGGCCGCCAAAGCAGCCCTTCAACTGCTGTTTACCGGCCAGGTGCCGGCAGTGGTTGAAATCGACTTCTTGACCGGAGAGACCACGACCATCGCGGTTCATGGGTGCCGGTTGGTGGAATCGAACAAGGCGAGCTGCACGGTGATCAAGGATGCCGGCGATGACCCGGACATCACCCATGGCGCCGAAATCGGTGCCGAAGTGACCCTGGAAAAACGATGGGGCGCGGATCCTGTCCGGATCACCGGCGGTGCGGGGGTCGGTGTGGTGACCAAACCCGGCCTCGAGATTCCACCGGGCCGCGCGGCCATTACGCAAGGGCCCGTCACCATGATCACCAACAGCATCAATGCGCTACTCGACGAGCATCCCACCGATGCCGGCATACACGTTGAGGTATTCGTACCCGAAGGGGAGCGGCTGGCCCAAAAAACCCTCAACGCGCGGTTGGGAATCATCGGCGGCCTGTCCATTTTAGGCACCACCGGCATCGTCCGGCCGATGTCCCACGATGCGTATATCGCCACCATCCAGAAATCCATGGATGTGGCCAGGGCCGTCGGATTGACGCATCTGGTGCTGACCACCGGCAGACGCAGCGAACGCTTTGCCCAGAACTGCTGGCCGTCGCTGGCCGACGAGTCGTTCATCCAAATCGGTGATTTCTTCCAGGCGGCCATGACTGCCGCCGCAGCAAGGGGGTTTTCATCGGCAACGCTGGCCGTCTTTTTCGGCAAGGCGGTAAAAATGGCCCAGAACATCCCCCACACCCACGCGGCAAAATCCGAACTGACCCTTGACACCCTGGCCCGCTGGACCCTGGAACAGGCTGGGGACCGGGATCTGGCCGACTTGATTGCCGCCGCCAACACCGCCCGGCATGCCTTTGACCCGCTCAAGGCAAAGGCGCCGGCAGTAATAACCCACGTGGCCGAACAGGCCCGACACTGCGCGGTGGGATTCTCCGCCGGCAAGATTCGCGTCCGCTGTGTAATCTTCGATTACGACGGCACCACAGCGGTTGACACGCAACCGGATTGGGGCTAGTGTGGCAGCGCTTTTGTTTATGCAATCAGATGTAGGAGGATGAAGGAAGAATAAAATACAATAATCAAATTCAAATTTCCAAACTTTTTGGTTTTGAAGAAAGGACAGCCCAATCATCAATATTTACGGATTTGCCCTCTTTTGAGATTTGGTTTTGTAATTTGGAATTTATTTGAGATTTGTGATTTGTAATTTGTTATTTATGAATTGGTTTTCGTATCCTAACGCTTCTTTATTATCTGGTTTAGGCGCAATAAAAGGACATTCAGTGGCCCCACCAGTAACCGTCATCGGCATGGGCGTCTCCCCGGACGACCTGACACGCCGACAACGCTCGATCCTCGAGGCCGCCGACATTCTCGTTGGCGGAAAACGGCTCCTCGCGCATTTCGACCATCTGGCCTGCCAGCGGCGGGTGGTCGACAGGGACCTTAACGGATTGGGCGATTTTCTCCATCAGAAGATGCCCGACCACACCATCGTGGTGCTCACCTCCGGCGATCCTCTCTTTTTTGGCATCGGCGCGTTTCTGGTGCGCCGTCTGGGTGTCGAGCAGGTGCACTTCCTGCCCAACGTCTCCACCGTGGCGGCCGGGTTCGCCCGTCTGGGCGAACCCTGGCAGGACGTGCGGGTAGTGAGCATGCATGGCCGCACCCACACCGGCGAACTGCTGCGGCATTTGGCCGGTGGCGATACGGTGGCCGTCTATACGGACCCGGCCCATGGCCCTTCGTGGCTGGCAGGTATCCTGGTGGAAAACGAATTTACCGACGTCAGCATGTGCGTTCTGGAGCGGCTGGGCATGCAAGACGAACGGATCAGCCGGATCACGCCGGCGCAGGCACAGGCGATGACGTTTTCCGATCTCAACCTGGTGGTCCTGAAGCCCGATCCCGTTCGACAGACCACACCGTCCCTCTTTCCCGGCATGCCCGACGACCGCTTCGCCCATGAAAAGGGGCTAATCACCAAGGCCGAAGTCCGTGCAGTGAGCCTGTCCCGACTGCGCCTGTTCGACCGGGCAGTCTTCTGGGACCTGGGCGCCGGCAGCGGTTCGGTCTCCATCGAAGCAGGGCTTTTCATCACCCGGGGAGATATTTACACCGTGGAGCAAAAGGAGTCGCGGATCCGGCACATCCGTGAAAACCGCTCCCGCTTCGGCATCGGGAACATGCAGGTGATCCAGACCCGCCTGCCCGCCGGCATAACCGACCTGCCCGACCCGGACCGGGTGTTCATCGGCGGCGGCGGCAAGGCCCTGGCCGACATTATCCATATGGCCGCCGACCGCCTGAAACCGTCAGGCATCATCGTGATCAACACCGTCCTGATCGACAACCTCACAACGGCTACGAAGACCATGGAGGGCCTCGGTTTTGACGTGGACATGGTTCAGATCCAGGTAAACCGGGCAACGCCCATGCCTTTCAGCCATCGCCTGGAAGCGGCCAACCCCGTCTGGGTCATCACCGGCTGCCGTCCCTGACACTCCCAAAGGTCATCGTTCTCGGGTTCAGCGGTTCAGGGTTCAACGGTGAATGATCAAACGACAAACGGAACCCTTTTCTTACAGGCAGCCTTCGAGCAAAGTTGACGAAAAATGACAACCCTGAACCTATGAACGCTCACGCAAAAAGAAAGCATTCATCGTGATTCACGCATCCCCCGATACTGAATCTGACACAGACGCATTGAGTCCCATCATCTTCTGCGGTGCCGGTCCCGGCGATCCGGATCTGATCACGGTAAAGGGCCAGCAGGCGCTGGCGGCGGCCGATCTGGTGATTTACGCCGGCTCCCTGGTGCCCGAAGCCCTGCTCAAATGGACCCGGCCGGACTGCCGCCACCTGAGCAGCGCCGGCCTGCACCTGGATGAAATGGTATCTGCCATGGTCGACGCCTGGCAGGCGGGCAAAAAAGTAGTGCGCCTGCACACCGGCGACCCCAGTCTCTATGGGGCCATTTTCGAACAGATGGCCAAACTGTCACATCGCAACATTCCCTACACGGTGATCCCGGGTGTCACCGCCGCCTTTGCCGCCGCTGCGGCCTTAGGCGTCGAATACACCCTGCCTGAGGTGTCACAGACCCTTATTCTCACCCGCCTGGCCGGCCGGACGCCGGTGCCGGAAACCGAATCCCTGGCATCCCTCGCCGCCCACCGGGCCACCATGGCCATCTACCTGAGCATCTCCATGGTCGACGAGATGACGCGAATTCTCTCGAAGGCTTACGGTTCTGGGGGGACCTGTGCGGTGGTTTACCGGGCCAGCCAACCGGATCAGAAAATTCTCTGGACCACCATCGGCAAGTTGGCCGAAACAGTCAAAAAGGAGAAGATCACCCGGACCGCTCTGGTGGTCGTCGGGCGCGTGCTGGATGTAAGCCTTTCGACCCTGGTCCACCACTCCAAACTTTACGACCGCCACTTTGCCCACGGCTACCGTGAGGCGGAGGATCGGCGGTGAAGTCGGCCGCCGATGAACGCACCGCCATCTGGGCGCTGACCCCCAACGGGGTCCAACTGGCCCGGATTATCGCCGAAGAGATAGCCGGCTGCACCCTGTTTCTATCGCAGAAACTGGAGACAACCATCCCCGGCGCGGTGCGCTTTGCCCGGCTCAAAGATGAAGTCGACCGGCAGTTCGCCGGATTTCCCCGCCACATCTTCATTATGGCCACAGGCATCGTGGTAAGGTGCATCGCCAACCGTCTGGCCCACAAGACCACGGACCCGGCCGTGGTGGTCTGCGACGAGGCTGGACAGTTTGCCATCAGCCTGGTCTCCGGCCATATCGGCGGGGCCAACACCCTGGCCCGGGGAGTGGCCCGAGCCACCGGCGGACTGCCGGTGATTACCACGGCCACCGACGTCAACCGGGTGCCGGCCATCGACATCATCGCCGTGGAAAACCAGCTGACCATCGAAAATCCCGATGCCATCAAAACAGTCAACATGGCCCTGCTCACCGGCAACCCGATCTTCATCCACGACCCCTATGGGATAGTGGCCCAACTGTTGCCGCAAGACCAGTTGATCCCGTCCGCCGTTGACGCATTTGGCCAGAACGATGCCGGGATTTTCGTGGACCACATGTGCCTTGACCTGCCCCCCCATGTGCTGGTATTGCGACCCGGGTCACTGGTGGCCGGCATGGGCTGCAACCGGGACACCGATGTTGAAGAGATGCGCGACCTGCTGGTGGAAACATTCGCGACAAACCGGCTGGCCATCTCCAGCCTGCGCGCCCTGGCCACGGTGGATCTGAAGGCCGACGAGCCCGGGTTGCTGGCCCTGGCCGAATCCCTGAACCTGCCATTAACGGTATTCACCCGTGACCGGCTCAAGGGGGTGGCGCAGGTACCCACCCCGTCGACCATGGTTGAAAAACACATAGGAGTCAAAAGCGTATGCGAAGCCGCAGCCCTGCTGGCGACACACCGGGGGAGACTGATCGTTCCCAAACAAAAGACGGCCAACGTCACCGTGGCGGTGGCCACCGACGGCTGTATATCGTCGGCATCGGACCCGGCGGACCGCAGCACCTGAGCCAACGCGCCGCCCGGGTGCTGGAAACCGTCGATGCCGTTGCCGGGTACACCACCTACATCGACCTGGTACGGCCGTTGATCGCCGGCAAGCAAATCGTCAGCACGGCCATGAAAAAAGAAGTAGACCGGGTATCGGCGGCCCTGGACCTGGCCCTTTCCGGCACCGCCTGTGCCGTGATCTCCAGCGGAGACCCGGGGGTCTATGCCATGGCCGGGCTGGTGCTGGAAATGTGTCGGCAACGGACCATTGCCATCGGCAGCTCCGAGAGGGCGGAAGATCCGGACCGGCTGCTTGTCGAAGTGGTGCCCGGTATCCCCGCGCTGTGCTCCGGCGCGTCGCTTTTAGGGGCACCGTTGACCCATGATTTTGCAGCCATATCCCTGAGTGATCTGCTTACGCCATGGAAGACCATCGAAACCCGGCTGGACGCGGCGGCCAAGGCAGATTTTGTGATTGTAATCTACAACCCGAAGAGCCGGCGCCGGGCCGAGCACCTGACCCGCGCCCAGCAGATCATCCTCAAGCACCGTGACCCGGCCACACCGGTGGGTATCGTCACCGGCGCCATGCGTGAAAACCAGCGGGTCACGCTCACCACGCTGGCGGATCTTCACCGGGCCGATGTGGATATGCAGACCACTGTGTTTGTGGGCAACTCAAGCACCTTTAATTATGATGGGTTTATGGTTACGCCGCGGGGTTATGCGGAGAAGTATGATATTGGAGATAAATGACAATGGCCTTTCAAAAAGGTTATACGCAAATCTATACGGGAGACGGCAAGGGCAAAACCACGGCCGCCCTCGGATTGGCCCTGCGGGCCGCCGGTGCAGGCCTGAAGGTCTATATCGCTCAGTTCATCAAATCCGGCGACTATAGCGAAATCAAGGCCCTCTCGCGCCTGGCGGACCGGATCACCGTAAAGCAGTTCGGACTGGGCCGGTTCATCAAGGCCAAGCCGTCGCCGGAAGATCGGGCAGCCGCCCAAAAGGGACTGGAAGCCATCCGCAGCGCCCTGAACTCAGGCATTTATCAGATGGTGATCATGGAAGAGGGCAACGTGGCGGCCATGTGCGGACTGTTCCCGGTTGGCGAGATTCTGGCGATCATGTCGCAAAAGCCCGCTGATGTGGAACTGGTGATCACCGGCCGGGGAGCGGACCCACGCGTCATCGACAAGGCCGATCTGGTGACAGAAATGAAGGCCGTCAAGCACTATTACCAGGATGGGGTGGCAGCCCGTGTTGGAATAGAAAAATAAGCTTACAGCATATCGCATTGAGGCACATGGCACAATGGGAAGCCCCATTTTGAAGGAAAAACGGATCAAAGAGTGGAAACGAAAGTGGAAGCTGGGGTTAATCGAAAATATTAATCCGACCTGGAAAGATTTATATAAAGAGATTGTTTAAACTGGATTCCGGCTTTCGCCGGAATGACGAGCATGGGCATAGTTACCAAACTATGAATAAAAAATCGGATATTGCCCCCTGCCTCGCTGTGATGGGCACCGGTTCCGACGTGGGCAAAAGCGTTATCGCCGCTGCCCTGTGCCGTATTTTTTCAGACCGGGGGTTACGGGTAGCGCCTTACAAGGCCCAGAACATGTCCAACAATTCAGGGGTCACCCCGGAAGGGCTGGAGATGGGCCGGGCCCAGATCGTCCAGGCCGAGGCTGCCGGAATCGTCCCCCACGTGGACATGAACCCCATCCTGCTCAAACCCACCAGTGACGTGGGCTCGCAGGTGGTGCTCCTGGGCGAAGCCATCGGCAACCAGACGGCCATGGATTATCATCAGAAGAAGGCACGTCTGGTGCAGACCGCCAACGCCGCCCTTGACCGTCTGCGATCGAAATACGACCTGGTGGTGATGGAAGGCGCCGGCTCCTGTGCCGAAGTGAACCTCCTGGCCCACGATATCGTCAACCTTCCCATGGCCGAATACGCCGATGCCCCGGTAATTCTGGTGGGAGACATTCACCGCGGCGGCATCTTCGCCCAGTTGGTGGGCACCCTAAACTGCCTTCCCCGACACTTCCGCGACCGGGTCGCCGGATTTATCATCAATCGGTTTCGGGGAGATCTGCGGCTCTTCGCGGACGGGGTGCAGTGGATCGAAGCGAGAACCGGGCTGCCGGTATTCGGCGTGTTGCCCTGGTATAACCACATCCGCATCGATCCCGAAGATTCGGTGGTCATCGAACGCCCCCGAACCGTTTCTGTGAATACGGAAGGGATGCCCGCGGTGGCGGTGATCCGCCTCCCCCATATTTCCAACTTCACCGATTTCGATCCATTGCGGGGGGTCACGGGCCTGACCGTTCACTTCGTGGAAACACCCCAGAATCTGAGCGCCTTTTCCGCCGTGATCCTGCCGGGATCCAAAAACACCCGCTTCGACCTGGCGTGGCTGAAAACCAGCGGCTGGGAATCATGCATCGCCGACTTCAACGCCGGCGGCGGCCACATCACCGGCATCTGCGGCGGCTACCAGATGATGGGAAGCCGGGTCCACGATCCCGACGGTCTGGAAGGCGAACCGGGAACCACAGACGGCCTTGGCCTGTTGCCGGTGGAAACCGTACTTCAGGCACCCAAGACCACGACCCTCAGCCGGTTTTCCTGGGACGGAATCCAAGGGACCGGTTATGAGATCCATATGGGTCAGACCCGGCCACACGGAGGAACCCCTTTGCTGGTGCTCCACGAAAGAAACGGCGCCGCCGTAAATGACGCCGACGGGTGTGCGGTTGACCATGGACGGGCCATCGGCACATACATGCACGGCCTGTTCGACACCCCGGCCATGATCACCCATTGGTTGAATGCCGTGGGAATTACCGGCATCGACGTGCCGGCCACCGGCGGGCTGGACGCTAAAATGCAGCAGTATGCCCTGTTGGCCGATCATTTCAGCTGCCATGTTGATGTGGAACGGATTAGCACACTGGTGAAGATCAAAAATAAAAAACAAATAAATCACAAAAACCAAAAATCAAATGACAAATAAATCACAAAAACCAAATTCAAAACCGAAAAAAAAGATGCCAATCAACTGTTTGTTTTGACTTTCTTTGAGATTTGGACATTGTAATTTGGAATTTATTTGAGATTTGTTATTTGAGGTTTGATGTTTCCGGGCTATCCGGGTTAGGTCTCGTTCAAGACAGGACTCAATCAGATCTCTTAAAGAAACCAACGTGACTGAAAACAATAAAATTTTGGTTCTGGGCGGCTGCCGCAGCGGAAAAAGCAACCACGCCCTGCAGTTGGCACAAGGCATGGGTCCACGCCGGTTGTTCGTGGCCACCTGTGTGCCCCATGACGACGAGATGCAAGCCCGGGTGGACCGTCACCGACGCGAACGCAGCGCCACCTGGCGCACCCTGGAAATCCCGGTCAATCTGGCAGAAGCCATCAGCGCCCACAGCCCGGCGACGGATGTAATGCTGGTGGACTGCCTGACCCTGTGGCTGAACAATCTGCTTATGCAGACCCAGGACACCCCACAGATTCAAAGACAAATTGACGATCTGGCCGAGGCCGTGAGAATGGCCCCCCACGCGGTGATACTCGTCTCCAACGAGGTGGGTGCCGGCATCGTTCCGGAAAACCGCCTGGCCCGGCTTTACCGTGACCTGGCCGGCTGGACCAACCAGGCCGTCGCCGCCGTCTGTGACCGCGTGGTCTGGACCATCGCCGGCATCCCCGTGACTATCAAACCCCCTTTTCAGAACGCGGCCCCATGAACGCACTCATCGCCTCGCTGCAGTTCATCAGCGCAATTCCGCTGGGACGACCACGACCGTTCGACCCCAAAGGCATCATCGTCCATTTTCCATTGGCCGGACTGGCCATCGGCTTGATTTTGGCCCTGTTTGACCTGTTCGCCTCGGCCGTCTGGCCGCCTGTTGTGGCCGGTGTGTTGGATGTGGCGCTGTTGGCGGCCGTCACCGGTGCCTTTCATCTGGATGGTCTGGCGGACACGGCGGATGGCCTTTACGGCCAGCGTGAACGGGAAAAAGCCCTGGCCATCATGAAGGACAGCCGGGTCGGCGCCATGGGATTGGTCGCCGTGGCCTGCGTGCTGCTCGTCAAAGCTGCGGCCGCAGGGAGTATCGCTAACGGACGGTTTCTGGCCCTGATGATCGTTCCGGCCTATGCCCGTTCGGCCATGATGGCCGGGATACGCTTTCTGCCCTATGCCCGGGGAAAGGAGGGCACCGGCAGCGCTTTTTTTGAAACGCCCCTGTCCGCGTTGGACTTTAAATACCTTGCTGCACCGGTCATCCTCTCCTTGTTTCTTGGATGGCGGGGACTCCTGCTTAACCTGGTTTTCGCAGCCGCTACCGCTGCCCTAATCTTCATCTACCGCAAAAAACTGGGCGGCGTCACCGGGGACCTGCTTGGCGCCATGACCGAAATCCTGGAAGCGGTTCTGTTTCTGGCAGTGTGCGTGGGAGGCGGCCCATGATCGGCGGACACGGGGGCAACATCTACCAACTGGCGCAACGGCTGAAATGCCGGCCATTGGATATCAGCGACATGAGCGCCAACGTCAATCCCCTTGGCCCCATACCGGCGTTGCTCGACCATTTACAGGAGGGCATATCGGCCATCGCAGCCCTTCCCGAAGTGGACGCCGGCAGCATCGTGAACGCCTTTTCGCGGTATTACGATATCAATCCCCGGCAGGTGATGGCGGGCAACGGCACGACCGAGCTGATTTACCTGATTCCCCGGGCCTTGGGTGTGAAAAAGGCCCTGGTGGTGGGGCCTACCTATTCCGATTACCGGGATGCCTGCACCATGAACCAGGTGGCCTGCGACCATTTGATCTGCCGGGAGGAAGTCGATTTTGTGCCAGACATGCAGACAATCCGGAGCGCGGCAACGACGGCTGACCTGGTCTTTTTGTGCAATCCCAACAATCCCACGGGTGCCCTGGTGGCCCGTCCGGATGTCGACGCCCTGTGCCGGTCCCTGCCCGACACGGTCTTCGTGGTCGACGAATCCTATCTGCCCTTTGCGCCGGCGCCGGCAGATGCCACCATGATCGGCTCGGACCTGCCCAATGTCATGGTGCTCAACTCCATGTCCAAAGCCTTTCGGATCCCGGGACTGCGCATCGGCTTCGTCAAGGCACCGGGATCGCTGATGCAGGCCCTTGCCCCCCTGGCACTGCCCTGGTCGGTTAACAGCCTGGCCCAGGCGGCCGTGCAATGGCTCATGGACCGTCCCGAAAGGGTCGAGTCCTTTCTTTCATCCACCAGAAATATGTTAGAAAAGGAGAAAAGGCGAATAGAAGAATATATCCATAAGAAGTCTGGCGCCCGGTGCTTCCCCTCGGCCACCTCCTTTTTTCTCATCCGGCTGCCCGATGGACTGAATGCGCAGACGGTGTGGCGGCACATGGCCGACAACCGCATCCTGATCCGCGACTGTACGAACTTTACCGGCCTGTCGGATGCGTTTATCCGCATCTCCCTGAAAAGCGAAGCGGAGAATCGTCGGGCGACCGATCTGCTGGTCCACCTGTGCCGCGACCACGCCAATCCGGGACACCGCCATGCCCACTGAAGGATTGGCACTGGCCCTGACACTGGCAGTGACGCTGGACATGCTGCTGGGCGATCCGCTGTGGCTGCCCCATCCGGTGAGATGGATGGGCAGGGCCATCGCCTGGCTGGAGCCTCGATTTCGGGGGCTGACCCTGAAACCGCTGCTTTCCGGTGCGCTCATGGCGACGCTGCTGGTGTCATCCGTGTGGCTCATCTGCCTGCTGCTAGTCAGGGTTGCCGCAGCCGTTCACCCCGCCGCCGGGATCCTGGTTCAGGCCGTGATGATATACGTCTGCATCTCTGCCCGCAGCCTGGCCGACGCCGCCCTGGCCGTGGGCAACGCACTTGGCCATTCGGGTCTCGGCGCCGCAAGGCAGGCGGTTTCCATGATCGTTGGCCGGGAACCGGATCGACTGGATGAAAGGGGTGTGACGCGTGCCGCCATAGAGACCGTGGCCGAAAACCTGGTAGACGGGGTCGTCTCCCCGCTGTTCTTCGCCGTGCTGGGCGGTGCCCCCCTGGCCATGGCCTACAAGATGGTCAACACCCTGGACTCCATGGTCGGGTACAAGAACGATCGCTACCTGCTGTTCGGCCGCTTCGCCGCCCGTATGGACGATGTGGCCAATTTCATCCCTGCGCGCCTGGCCGTACCCTTCATCGCCCTGGCCGCGCAATTGTTGAACGGACGGGGGCGGGCGACAATGGACACCGCCTTCCGGGACGGACGCGCCCACGCCAGTCCCAATGCCGGATACCCGGAAGCCGCCTTTGCCGGCGCACTGGGATTGTGGATGGGAGGGCCCAACCACTACCACGGCCGGCTGGTAAATAAGCCCGTTATCGGCATCGGATTCGCCGAGGCCCGACCGGTCCACATCCGACAGGCCTGTCGGCTGATGCTGACCACCGCACTCCTGGTCTTTATGGTTACGGCGATAGCCGTCCTTCTCAAACAGCTGATGATGTGAATTTCGTCAGAGATAAAGTTCAATCCCAAAAGTTAATACGGTATTACATGCTAAGTTTAAGCGGTTCTGTCGGTTAACCTAACCGAATTTGATATCGCTGTTTGGAACTATTGGACTTGATGACCCCGAACCCAGAACCCATGAACGCGCAAGAGCAACCACAACCGTTTCCGGCGCTGGACAACCCATGTAAGCACGCCTTTCCCTTTTCACTGGCCTGTCCTTCATTCGTCTACCCGGCGGGCTACCTGGACAACGTCCGCCACCTGGCCCCGTTTGTAGATGAAATTGAACTGCTCTTTTTCGAAAGCCGGTTTGCAAACAGCCCGCCGTCCCCTGCTCTGGTCAAAGGACTGGTTCAACAGGCCCAAACCGGCGAAATCACCTACAACGTTCATCTGCCTACGGACATTTATCCGGGACACCGGGACAGCGTCGTTCGCCGGAAGGCGGTGGATGTGCTGACGACAGTCATCGATCGCTGCACGCCGCTGGCCCCCACAACCTTTACCCTGCATCTGAAATGCGACCCATCCGAACCGGACGTTCGTCGCTGGCAGGCCAGGGCTACCGAATCCCTCCAGGCGGTTCTGGCAAAAGGGATGTCCAGCCGTCACATCTCCGTGGAAAACCTGGACGACGGCTTTGGGACAACCACGCCGGTCATCGAAGATCTGGACCTGTCGGTATGCATGGACATGGGCCATCTCATGGCCCGAGGGGCTGACGTAGCGACATTTTATGAGCGCTGGGAAAAACGCATCACCGTCGCCCACCTGCACGGGGTGGATGGCGCGCAGGACCACTTGCCGCTGAACCGGCTGTCGCCAGCGCACATGGAAAAGGTGATGGGTGTATTGAAACGATTCAACGGCGTGGTTTCCCTCGAGGTCTTTTCAGCCCCGGCGCTGAATGCCTCGATGGCGCACCTGCTCAGTCAGTGGCATCGTTGAAAGCCCAAGCCGGTCTGAATCGAAGACTGCACGGCAAAGATAGAAGCTCCCGCGGATGGTGAAACCGATGACCGACAAGACAAACCAAGTGGAACTGCTGGCCCCGGCCGGTACACCGGAGAAA
This sequence comes from uncultured delta proteobacterium, assembly GCA_963697405.1. Lineage (GTDB taxonomy): Bacteria > Desulfobacterota > Desulfobacteria > Desulfobacterales > Desulfosarcinaceae > Desulfosarcina. The sequence goes on from CAVONY010000031.1 coordinate 52,442, forward strand.
CTGGAAATTGCCATTCACTATGGAGCGGACGCCGTCTATCTGGCCGGCAGGGACTTCAGCCTGAGAAACTTTTCCGCCAACTTCTCCCTGGCGGACATGCGGGCCGCCCGCCGCCTTACCAGAGACAATGGCGTGCGAATGTACGTGGCCGTAAACATCTACTCAAGGGACAGCGAAGCCCAGGCCATTGCCGATTACCTGGCATCCCTGGAATCCGTCGAACCGGACGCCCTGATCGTCGCCGATCCGGCGATTTTCATGCAGGCCCGGCGGCTGCTCCCCCATGTCCCCATCCACGTGAGTACCCAGGCCAACACCACCAACACCGGCACCGCCCGATTCTGGCGGGACCTGGGCGCCACCCGTGTCAACGGTGCCCGCGAACTGACCCTGGAAGAACTCCGCAAGATGAGCGCAGAATGCGGCATCGAGGTAGAGGCATTTGTTCACGGTGCCATGTGCATCGCTTACTCGGGACGCTGCCTGTTGTCCGGTTACATGAAAAATCGGGAAAGCAACCGTGGCATGTGCTGCCAGCCCTGCCGGTTCCACTACACGCTGATGGAACAGACCCGGCCCGGCCAGCACTTCCCCATCGCCGAAGACCCACGGGGTGCCTACGTTTTCAATTCCCGGGACCTGTGCATGATCGAGCATCTTCCGTCCTTGATCGACGCCGGCATCTGCTCACTTAAAATCGAAGGCCGCATGAAAAGCATCCACTACCTGGCCGGTGTGGTAAAGGTTTACCGGGAAGCCATCGAGGCCTGGTATCGGGACCCTGACGCCTATCGGGTACCGGAACGTTGGCTGGCGGAGCTGACCGCCATCAGCCACCGGGGCTACTGCACCGGATTTTACTTCGGCGATCCGGACCAGACAGCTGCCAATTTAGACGACGTCATCCATCCCGGCTATCGATTTGTGGCCAAGGTCCTCGAGAGGGTCCCTGACGGAGGGGTCCGGGTGCTGGTGAAGAACAAAATCGTATCAGGCGATGCCGTGGACATTCTTTGCCCCGGCGGTCCCACCCGGGAAGACAGGATTCAGCGCATCGCCGATGATCAAGGAATAACGCAATCACTGGCCCAGCCCGGTTCCACGGTGACCCTATACCTCGGCCGGCCGCCCAGGCGGTTGGACCTGATCCGACGCCGCGAACAGCGGGTCGCCGCTGTGGAACCATGATCGTCGTCGCCGACAACCTTCGCATCACGCTGCCGGCCATCGGCCGAGCCGTGGAGCGGTTGGACCCCGAGCCCATCCGCCAGATGGTCAGCGCCTGCATGGACGCCGGTGCTCAGGCCATCGACATCAACTGCGGCCCATTGTCCCGCTCTCCTGAACAGAAGATGACATTCCTGGTCCGCACCGTGCAGGAAACCGTTGACCTGCCCATTGTCCTGGACACCGCCAACCCACGGGCCATGGCGGCCGGGTTGGCGGTATGCCGCCAAAAAGCGATGATTAACGGCGTCTCCCTGGAGCCCGAACGATTGGAGCGGATCCTGCCCCTGGCCCGGCAGTATGACTGCGACATCATCGGTTACCTGCTGGGCCCTGACGGCCACGTCCCCGCTGATGCCCCGGGTCGCATGGAGGCTGCCGTGGCCCTCTTCAACGAAATGCAAACCGCGGGAATCTCGCCCGAACGAATCATCATCGATCCGGTCGTGGCTCCGCTGGCCTGGCAGGATGGCAACCGCCAGAACATGGCCGTGCTGGAAGTGATCCGGACACTGCCCGACCTGCTTGGGTTTCCCGTGCGGACCATCGCCGGTCTGTCAAATCTCACCACTGGAGCACCGGATCCCGACACGCGACGACGCTACCAGGGCGTCTTTCTGCCAATGCTCGTCGCCGCCGGTATAAGCATGATCCTGTTAAATGTCCTGGATCCCACCATTATTCGGGTAGCCGGGTTGTCTCAACGCATCGCCGGCAGGACGGTTTTCAGCTGGCAATAATTTGAAGCCACGACCTATGGTACATCCAGTGCAGGGAAGCATTCCTTTTTAATGGAGCGGGGGCTGAATTACCCCATCGATTATCGCAACCAGGATTTTCTTTCCAGCATCATGAGCCTCACCGGTGGAAAAGGGGTGGAGATGGTTCTTGATCCGATCGGCGGGAAAAATTGGAAAAAGAGCTATAACGCCCTTCGGCCGACAGGACGGCTGGGACTGTTTGGTGTGTCGACGGTCACGGATTCAACAATGGGGCGGTTGTTCCAGTTTATCAGGCTGATCGCCCAAACCCCCAGGTACAACCCGTTGAGATTGATGAGTGCCAATAAATGTGTATTCGGGGTCAACCTTGGCCATATGTGGAACGAAAGAGACAAAATAAGCGGATGGATGCAGGAAATTTTAAAAGGCGTGGAGAAAGGGTGGGTTCGGCCGCATGTAGACCGAACTTTCCGGTTTGAACGGGCAGGTGAAGCACATAGGTATATTGAAGCGCGAAAAAACATCGGCAAAATTGTCTTGGTTACCGGCGGTTGATGCTCGATAGCGACTAAAACACCGTGACTCGAACGACTACGGCAATCAAGCCCCACTTTTTGCTCTCAGGAAATCTTCACCAGGCAGAAGGTAGGGTCAAAATTGTATACGACCGCTTGTGGAATCCCAATATGATATTATTTTTTAGTATTTGAGTGTAACTGAAGTGACCGTGCGAAAGCGTGAATCCATGCCGTCTCATATTACCAAGAAGGAGGATGAAAATGCCGCGCTGTTTCATTCGGGGTGCATCGTCGGTCTACCGGAATTGGATCTTGATCCTATTCGCCCTATTAGTGACATGGGTCACGCAACCATCAGCCCAAAACACCTCATTGGTAACATCACCCGCAACGGTTCCTGACCCCAAGCCACGCAAGGGCATCATCCGGTTAGCCATTCCGGAACTCGAAGGCACCTATCTGTACCGGTTTTCTGTGCTAAAATTCAATGAGGCCTTTGGGCGGTTAGGTTATGGATTTGAGCTCCATGCTTTTCCCTCCGAAAGATCGTTGGCAGAATCCAACGCGGGCCGCATGGACGGAGAGGCTGGAAGAATTCAATTCGATTCGACTCTGGCAGCCAAGTATCCCAATCTGATCGAGGTAGACGAGCCAACCTTCTTTGTAACCGTTGGCGCTTATGCGCCCGATGCGTCTGTTCGTTTTAACGGATGGAGGGATCTCGCGGACAAACATCTCGTCATTGGCTATCCCCGTGGTCTCAAAGTGATAGAAAGAAGGTTGGTGGGCCATGTGGATGGAAAATATCTCCATGGTCTGAACAATATTCGGCAAGGCCTGATGATGTTGCGGTACAATCGGATCGATGTGCTGGTTGGGCTCCAAACCTCCGTGGAAAGTGTGTTGAATGAAGCGGAGTTTGTAAATTCAGGTATCGCCTTGGCCGGAATCATCGAAGTGGCTCCGGTCTTTCCCTATCTGCATAAAAAACATCATGCGTTGGCTCCTCAACTAGCATCTATTCTGAGAGCCATGAAAAAAGACGGCACATTAGATCGCTTGGTGGAAGAGGCGAAACAGTCCATAAAACCGGCCACCGATCAAAACTAGATGGTTACAACACGTCGAATGGATACCAACCGACGACCGTGAACCACACCTCACCTGAAAAGCTGATTGACAACTTTGACGGATTCGTAAAAAACCCGATATCGGCGTTACGCTTCATCCTTCGTCACTGCGGCGTACCATAAGTACGCCTCATTCCTTAAGGACTCGCAAGCCTTGATCTCGGGCTTTTTACGAATCCGTCGGAAATGCGACTTTTTGCAAGCTCATCAACTTTCAGGTTTCAAAATTTACAGGTAAAAGGAAATTATCGGTCCACCATCTCCAGATTTTCTGCATAATACTGATAATTGACTTGCTTTTTTTCTTTTGCGTGATATGAGATGCAGGTTATAGAGGTCCGCCGGTGTTGGCGGGCTGGTTTCTTGCTAAGGGATCGATCCATTTGTCAAAGTGGCGCCTGAAGTTTGAAGCAATGATTAAATATTTTTATTCGTAGGAGGAAGTTAGCATGGCAAATGGTATCGTTAAGTGGTTCAATGACAGCAAGGGGTTTGGTTTTATTGAGCAAGAAGACGGTCCTGATGTTTTCGTTCATCATTCGGCTATAAATGCCACCGGATTCAAATCTCTCAACGAAGGCGACCGGGTTACCTTTGACATCGAACAGGGCCCCAAGGGTCCTGCCGCAGCCAATGTGACCGTGGCCTAAGGCTTCGTTTAACAATTTAAAAGGGGACTCCTTCAGAAGGCTGAAGGGGTCCCCTTTTTTGTCTCTATGGGTATTCGTTGCTCGACCCCCTTGTGTCCGGGAAAAAGGGAATTAGGTTTACCATATGATCAATGAGCACGATAGGCCCTGAATGGCATGCTAAAGGCGATGAAATGAGAAACGATCGCCCGATTGAACTGGCGGCTATTGCCGGTATTTTACTGGTCGGGGGTTTCCTGTTCGTGTGGATGATCGTACTGTCGGATGCGGTCCCCGCGGAATATCGAAGCGCCTCACCCGGGTTCGGCTGGAGTTGGGATTTCGATTACGAGGATGCCATCCTGGATGCCGGCAGGCTGGGGGCGGAACCATGGCCGTGGCCGGCAAAGCAGGCCGGTAATCGTTTCGTGCTTCCGTTGAACCAACCACTGCTGTCCGAAGGCCTGGAGCTCACCTATCGAGGAATGATTGAATCCGATGGTTTCGAATTGGATATGGTTATCCAGCGCCTGGATTCCAGCGTCACCTACCCGCTGAATTTGGCTGTGATGGAGGCAAGGCGGGGCTTTACGATAGCCGATCGCCACTTTACGCTGGAACAAATCACTCCGCTCTACATTCGACTGCGCGCATCCGATCAGTGATGGGAACGCCAACTGACATTTAGCCAACCCATTGAGAAGGTTACGCTAAGGAAACTTTTTTCTGCATCTCGATTAAAAATCTTGTATTTTTACTCGAATGTGCTACATTGTGGCACTTTGATGATGTGTTCTTTCTCTCCATCCTCCCATATCTGTCGCTCTTGTTGATACGAACGTCTGATCATAATTGATGCCGTCCTTGCAGATTGCGGTAACAGCTATCTTTTTTTGACCACTCCATGCATCAGGTGGCATTTCGAAAAAACGCTATGGTCGGGACCGTGATGCCACATATCACCTGAAGGGAAATAATCGCCTGATTTACCATCTACCAATGAATTTTCGATCAATTTCAAAATTGCAGCTATGGCCGGCTAAAGTATAGGTGGGTGAAGCATGACTGAATCAATTATGAAAAATCGGGGAAAATTATGGCGATTACTCCGCACTTTCCTTATAAAAATACCACCTGGTGTGAAAACTGAAAATCAAAATCATTATATAATTCATAGTATCATAACTTACTTTGCATTAATCGCACATACTTCAAGTATTCCCCTTTTTTGGTTTCTTGGTGTCAAACAGTTAGCCTTTTTTAACATCGTAGGTGCTTCGATTTGGATTCTTGCTATTGTTCTTAATCGTATAGGTTTCCATTTTTCTTCAATGATAATAAGTGTTATTTTGGTTGGTTCGCATCAGACACTCTGTATTTTTTATATCGGATGGGATGCCGGATTTCAATACTACCTTTTGGCACTTCCATTCGGGCTTTTTTTAATGCCCCATGGGAATAACTTGATTAAAGCGGTAATGACATTCATTTGTTTTTTAAATTTTTCTCTGCTTGATTATTTTTTCAGAAATTCTGAGCCTTATGTAATTTTAAATCCTTTTATACTTAATGTTTTCAATTATTCGAATTTAATAGTTTTCGTAACTCTTGCGAGTTTTGCCTGCTATTTCTTCAACGCTAAAGTATATAATGCTGAAACAGCCTTTCGGAAAGAACAACAAATGGTGGAGAAAGCCTATAGTTTGCTTTCTAAATATGTAGCTCCTCAATTGGCGGATACGATTTATAATGGTCATATTGATTCGATTTGGAAGCATAACAGGAAGAAACTGACTTTGTTTTTTTCCGATATAAAAGATTTCACGCCGGCTACTGATTCAATGGAGCCTGAGGATATGGCCGAATTATTAAACGAATATCTTAAAGAAATGAACATAATTGTCAATAAATATCAGGGTACGCTTGCTCAAGTAATTGGTGATGCGTTGTATGTGTTCTTTGGGGCACCTGAAAGTAACACAGACAAAGACCATGCTGTAAGATGTGTGAAAATGGCCATAGAAATGCAAAACAAAATGAAAGCGCTCAATGATAAGTGGTATGATAGCGGTATCGACGAGGTTTTGAAAATTAGATGTGGGATAAATACGGGTATGGCGACAGTTGGAGGCTATGGTTCATCTGAAAGAAAAGAATACACAGCTATGGGCATGCAAACTAATATTGCGGCAAAGATTGAAGAGTGCTGCGAACCAGGGGGTATTCTTATCAGTCATACCACATGGGCGCTTGTAAAAGATGAAGTCTCCTGTTCGGAGAAAGGAAATATAAAGGTGAAGGGTCATCAAAGGCCGATAAGAGTGTATAGTGTTGTTAATGATGTTTGATGAAAGATGGAGTGGCACAAGGGACTAGCCCGAAGACGACGCTCCTCTGATTTCTGTCCCGCGGTATTCAGACTTGCTAATCCGAATGCACTTTTCCACCAGCCTCACGCAGTCGGTCGCTGATGGAACCGGTCAAATCAGCAGCTGAGCCCAGCAGATCAGCCACCTCGAGCTGCCCGCTCTCCCGGGCGTCCTGGGCCCATTTTCGGTAGTCCTCGGCGTGATGGTCATTGTGCTGAATCCAGTGATCCAGAAGTTTGACAAGCTTTTCTGAAAATGACATCGGCGCGTGATGATGGGCATGCCCGTGGTGATGATCGTCCCCGCGTGGGTGGGCGTGGTCATGATCATGGTCGGGATCGTGGTCCTGATGATGAGACATATAGGTTCTCCTGCACGCTGGTAAGGGGTTGGGAAATCGTTGCCAGCCGTTCGCTTTTCTTCAATCTACGCCCCCCCCGGATCGAAGTCAACCACCTGAAACTCGCGTTTTTTCCAATCAGCACTTGCCTATGCCGATTATGGCCGATAAAACCATAAAAACGAACAAGGATCCGATCCAGACCCACGGATGAATAGAACTATGGCCAGTCACCGTTTTAGGGGAATCCGCTCCGTCCTTTTGATAACCGGTTTGATCGGGCTGCTTTCGGGCGCCACGGCCGGGGTATTTTTTGCCTTCACCCGGGACCTTCCCCAAATACGGGAACTGGAGAATTTCGAACCGTCTGCCGCCACCCGCATCTACTCGGCAGACCAGGTGCTGTTGGCTGAGCTATTTCTTCAAAAACGGACGCCGGTCAGCATCGAGCAGATTCCAAAGGACCTGAAATCCGCCCTGATTGTCACGGAAGATCGCCAGTTCTATACCCACAGTGGTATTGATCTGAAAGGCATTCTCAGAGCCGTGGTCAAGGATATCATTGCCGGCCAATTTGTGGAGGGCGCCAGCACCATCACCCAGCAGTTGGCCAAAACGCTGTTCCTATCACAAGAGAAAACGATCATTCGTAAGATCAAAGAGGCCATCCTGGCCGTTCAGCTGGAACGGCGCTACACCAAGGATGAATTGCTGGCCCTCTACCTTAACCAGATCTATTTCGGCAGCGGTGCTTATGGCGTAGAATCGGCGGCCCGGCTGTTTTTCGGCAAACCCGCATCTCAGATGGACCTTGCCCAGTGTGCCATGGTCGCCGGCCTGCCCAAGGCACCGTCCAGATACACCCCGCTGGTCAACCCGGATCTGGCGGAAAAGCGGCGGAACCTGGTTTTGAGCCTCATGCGAAACCAGGGCCTCATTACCGACGTCCAGTACCAGTTGGCAACCCGCCAACCGGTGTTGAATGCCTCACCTGGAACCGTCCCCGGATCCGCCCCCTATTTTGTGCAGTACATCAAGCCCGTACTGGAAGCGGCCATCGGCCCCAGCCTTCTGTACAAAGGCGGCCTGACGGTGCACACCACCCTGTCCCAACGCCTTCAGCAAACCGCCGAAGCGGCAGTAGAAAACGGACTGGACCGCCTGCAGCAGAGAATGAATTCAAAAAAGCAACCAGAAGCCGCCCCCCAAGGGTCATTGGTGGCCATCGACATCAGAACCGGCGGCATTCTGGCCATGGTTGGAGGCAGGCATTTTCCCGAGAGTGCCTTCAATCGGGCCGTCGATGCCCGACGCCAGCCGGGATCGGTATTCAAGCCCATCATTTACGCATTGGCCATCGCCCGCGGGTTTACCCAGGCCAGCCTGGTACTGGACGCACCGGTTGTCTTCAAAGGAGGAAACAATAGCGGAGACTGGCAGCCGGAAAATTTTTCAAAACGATACCAGGGGGAAATGACCCTTCGTCAAGCGTTGACCCATTCTAAAAATATACCGGCCGTCAGACTGGTGGAAAGACTGGGACCATCGGCGGTAGTTCAGTTCGCCCATAAGCTGGGCATCGACTCACCGCTATCACCAAACCTGTCCATCGCTTTAGGCGCCACCAATAGCACCCTGCTTGAAATCACAGCCGCCTTTGCCGTCTTTCCCAATGGCGGCAACCATATCTCGCCCCATGGTATCACGGAGATTCTTGATAGAGACAATTCGCTCCTGTGGCGCGCCAGACCGGCCATTCGGCCCGTGATGACTGATACCGAGGCCGCCATCATGGTGGACATGCTCCAAGGCGTGGTCGAGGAGGGAACGGGAAGACAGGCACGACGACTCAACCTGCCCGTCGCCGGCAAAACGGGCACGACCAATGACTTCAAGGATGCGCTTTTCGTTGGATTCTCACCAGCGGTGGCCGCCGGGGTATGGGTGGGCATGGATGATTCTTCACCTTTGGGGGATAAGGAAACCGGCGCACGGGCGGCACTTCCCGTCTGGATCGATTTCATGGAGGCCACCCGACCCGAATCAACGACGCTCTATTTTGACATTCCGGATAATATGAAAAAGCTGTGGATGGATCCGGTGACCGGCCGTGGGGCCTTGAATGGTGACGATGGTGCGGTTAAAGCACTGTTTGTCAGCGGGACGGAACCCAAACAGAGATAATGCCAACGGCGACCGGCAATCAGCCGTCAGCATGTTCGGGAAGGTTGATTTTTCTTTTTTCAGGATCGCTTTGCTGGCGAAAGAAGGTGGCTATGTGGCCAACCAGTCCCACCATCTCACAGGGAACCGAGTTCTTTATCTGCTCGACAAGAGTCAGCTTCTTCTCTTTTTCCTTGAACTCGACGAATTTGACCTTCACCAGTTCATGGTGATCCAGCGCATCGTCAATGGCATCGACCAACGACTGGGTAAAACCTTTTTGTCCCACGAAGACAACCGGCTTGAGAGAGTGGGCCACCCCCCGGAGATAACGTTTCTGAAATCCTTTCAAACTGTCCATCGGGACGCCTCCCTTATTTTCGCATAACGCGTTTATGAATAATTGCCACTTTGGAAGACATTCCTTCGACCTGCTTTTTTACGTCGGCAACATTGTTGTCCGTGCTGATGAAGATGCTCTCGATGGAGTCAACGTCAGAACTCAGTTTCATGCTCGTCTGCTTGATCCCCTGGACCTGCCCGATCAGATGATAGAGGAAACCGGTCACCCCGATCATCCAGATGGCCATGATGTAAACTTTCCATTCCTTTTGAATGTGGGCAACAAATTTCTCCATCATTTTTCCTTTTCAATAAGCGATTGATTGGCCACCTGAAATTCTTTTCTACCATGCTGTCATGACTTCCACGGTATCGGTTATGTCGATTGATTTCAAGCGATTTATAAGCAAATTGTTTTGGGTCGGGGTCTGTGCTAAAAATGATAATGACCGACTACGAGCAGGCATCGGTTCGATCGGTCATCCTGTCGATTATATTAGAAGACCGCCCAAACCAAGAGTCCACCAATGGCAGATATCCAGGAAAAAACCGACCTGCTTGCAGGCAGCGACGGCACCACTCTTTTCTACCGGAAATATGCGCCGGGAACCGAGCGGTTCCGGGTAGTCATATCCCACGGTCTGGGAGAGCATTCAGGCCGGTACGGGCATGTGGTCGACACCCTTTGCCCGATGGGTGCATCGTTGTGGATACACGACCACCGGGGCCACGGTCGGAGCCAGGGGAAACGCGGACATATCAACGATTTCGACGACTACCTCCAGGATCTCAAAATACTGATCGAGAAGGCAAAAACGGATCCAACCGATGGGTTGCCGCTCCTTTTGCTGGGGCACAGCATGGGCGGCCTGATTGCGCTATCCTTTGTCAGAAAACACCCCCGATATGTCGATGGACTTATCGTCTCTTCTCCCCTGCTTGGCGTCCCCAAACCGCCGTCGCCGGTGTTGGAAGCCATTGCCCGCATCCTGTCCATGGTCTGGCCGGCATTTCCATTGGACAACCAACTGGATCCGACCCGCATCAGCCACGACGGTGCCGAAGTGAGGGCGTATATGCAAAGTAAATGGGTACACAGCCGAATCAGTGCGCGGTGGTTTGCCCGGTGCATGGCTGAAATACGTGCCACCGGCGGCGCACCGGATGCGATCAACACCCCCGTCCTCATGCAGATCGCCGGAGACGACCAACTGGTCAGCGCTCCCGCGGCCCTGGCCTACTTCGACGAATTAACAGTGGCCGACAAAACCCTTTTCCACTATGAGAACCTTTATCACGAGATTTATAATGAAAAACAGCCCGATCGGGATAAGGTGCTGGCGGATTTGAAACAATGGGTGGCGGCTCGTTTTTTATATAATCTGAAGTTTGAACGTGACGATGAGTCCCAATCTGCAAGGCTTCAAGGCTGAAGTTGTAGCGCTTTACCGCGATCCCTTGGTAACGAAGCAGATGGAAGCCATAAGCGTGGGCAACATTTAGGTATAGATCAGATTCAGATTAATCGGCGGGTATTTTCTGACCCCCGGTTTGGGAATCAAATGTTCAGCCCCGACGGTAAGCCAGTTCACGTCCGGATTGATTTCCCGGAGTTTGCCGTCGTCCGGCGGGCGGGAGTGGTCGGTATAGGCGTAGGTGGCCTGGAAGATGCACACATTGTGCTTGCCCTTCTTCGAAATGACGAAGTTCTTCTTGAAGGTGGGGAGAGGCATCTTCTGAGACTCGGCGATATGCCGGACCTCGTCGTTGGAAAAACGGACCAGCGCCGCCTTTGAGACACCACGTTCGGAAATGCGGTACAGGGCACGTGATTCGCTGCTGCCGGCATAAACAGTGGAGATGCATGGAATTCTTTTAAGGTACTGGGCAGCCACCAAGGCGGCCGTGCGCCGGCCGCCCACCATAACGGGCATGCCATAATACTCGAAGAGCTTGCGCTGGGCCAGTTCGGCGTATCTGTCGCCCTTCTCATAGAGGTCTTTGGAGATATATCGCAGGCTCTGGGCCAGATCTTCAGCCGCATCGGCGATGGGCCAGTCGATTCTCACATGGTAGTGGGTCAGGCCATAGCGATTGGCCTGGCGGGTTGTGGGGTCGCGCTGAATCAACAACGCATAATCCACCGGCAACAGTAAATTGATGAAATCATGGAACTGAACGGAGTCCAAGTATTTATGGGTCCGGTCGAAGTTGTCAGGCAAGGGAAGCGCCTTGGATTCCAGCAGGTTCGTTTTGGTGGGTTTGTTCACATCGAAAAATCGGATGTACTTCTTGTGGCCCGCCGGGATGACGTCCTCGACGAAAAGCACCAGGAATGTCTTCTGGCTCTCGTACTCAATGCCGGGAATCCGCGCACGAGGCTTGAGCTCCCTTTTTTCAATGAACGGATAGGGCAGTTTTCGGTCGGCAAACTGATGGTAAGACTGGATCAAGGCGTAGTCGAGCATAAACTGATCCAGTTCGTCCCTAAGCAGTTCGTAATAGGAACGACGAAGGCGGTTGAACTGACTAAGTTCTTCTCTGACACTCCAGAAAGCCACTGCAATTCCTCTCAGGCTCGAACGAATTGTGGATTACGTGTTGCAGACGATGATGGCACGGATGGTACTGTTTTTCTTACATAACACGATTGCCCATAGGGGTCAACGGCCACCAGGCGGTTTTCTATTCAGTTTTTCCATCCATCGGTAAATTATTTCCCGATACCGGATGCTCAGCGCTGCCGCCAGTAGCGTCACCCCAAAAACCACAGCAAATATCGCGTAGTTTTTTTGGAAGAGGAATTCTCCCTGGAGGCTCAGCATCAACGTGCCGGGCATTCTGCCAATCGAGGCGATCAGCAAAAACGCCTTGAGGGGAATCGCTGTGATTCCCAGAAACAGGCACAGATAATCTTTGGGAAAGCCGGGGAATATAAAAAGAATGAGTAAAACGATGATGCCCTGCCGCTTCAACAAATGATCGAAACGCGCCAGTTTGTCGGTCGGGATCCAGCGACGGACATAACGGCGGCCGAGAAATCGGCCGATGGCGAAGTTAATCCAGGAGCCCACGGCCAATGCCAGGCTGGAATATATGAAGCCCCTGGCGGTACCGAAGATGTACCCGCCGATAAATCCGGTGGCCTCACCCGGAACCGGGGCCAGAACGACTTGAACGACCTGAAGCGACATGAAGGCCAGCGGCGCTCCGAGGCCAAAGGCAGTGACAAACTGCTCAACTTGATCACGGTCCGAGATCCACCGGTAGGCAGTCATCAGGCCGGCGGCAAGTTCATGGCGAAAAACCAACACCGGCAGCAGAAAACCCAGCATTAAACAGGCAACCAAGCACCATTTCTTCGCTTTTCCTGTTTTCAATGTCCCACCCGGTGAATGAATGTGAATAGGCGTATACCCGGCGTCAGCGATCCGTCAATGCGGCCACGCCGGGAAGGATTTTACCCTCCAAGAACTCCAGTGACGCACCGCCGCCGGTTGAGATATGGGACATTCGGTCGGCCAGACCCGCCTTTTCCACTGCCGCTGCCGAATCACCACCTCCGATAATGGTAATGGCACCCTTGTCCGTGGCCGCGGCCATGGCCCGGGCCACGGCATAGGTGCCGACGGCGGTGGCATCGATTTCAAATACGCCCATGGGTCCGTTCCACACGATGGTCCGGGCGTCCTTAAGGATGCTTGCGAACCGCGACACGGTAGCCGGCCCGATATCAAGGCCGAATCCGCCTGCAGGAATAGTGCTGACGGGTATGGGAGACAGTTCACCGACGGTTCTGGTATCAAAGTCAAATCGGTCAGCGCACATGCAGTCCACCGGCAGAACCAGTTTGTCCCCACCTTTGTCCAGCAAGGACCGGGCGAGGTCGATTTTGTCCGGCTCTACCAGTGAGTTGCCGATCTCAAGGCCTTTTGCTTTGAAAAAGGTGTAGGCCATGCCGCCGCCGATGATCAGTCGGTCCACTTTGGCCAGCAGGCGGTCGATGACGTCGATTTTTCCCGAAATCTTCGCACCACCCAGAATGGCCACGAATGGCCGCTTGGGCGCATCCAAAGCTTCACCCAGGTAGGCGATCTCCTTTTCGATGAGAAAACCCATGGCGCAACGGTCCATGAATCGGGTCACGCCTTCGGTAGATGCGTGTGCCCGATGGGCAGTACCGAAGGCGTCGTTGACATACACGTCTGCCAACTTGGCCAGGCTCCGGGCGAACGTCTCGTCGTTGTCTGTCTCGGCCTTGTGGAACCGCAAATTTTCAAGCAGCAGCACTTCTCCGGACGCAAGTGCCTGAACGGCTGCTTCGGCGGAGGGTCCGATGCAGTCGTCGGTAAAGGCCACCGGGCGTCCCAGTAATTTTTCCAGTGCGCGGGCACAGGGCTTTAAGGAAAGTTCGGACAGCCGTTTTCCCTTGGGTCGCCCCAGATGGGACATGAGAATCAGACGGCCGCCGCGTTCCAGAATATCACGGATGGTGGGCAGGGCCGCCCGCAATCGCTTGTCGTTGGCAACCTGTCCCTTTTCCAGCGGAACGTTAAAATCAACGCGCATGAGCACACGACGGCCCTTGACGTCAAGATCGGAAACGGTAAGTTTTGCCATGGTTTCTCCTTTGATGAAGATCCTTAAAAAAGGGATCAAAACGCTTCGCAATTCCTTCAACTACAAGCGCCAAACTTTAAAACAATCGACAAATAACAACTCTCAAATCTCAAATAAATTCCAAATGGCAATATCCAAATCCAAAAAAAGGTCAAAAACCAACCGTTTATTGGAATTTTGATCTCTCCAAGATTGATGATTGGAAAGCCCCTTTTCAAAGATCAAAAAGTTTAGAATTTTGAATTTGATTATTGTAATTTATTTGTCATTTGGCTTTTGGCTATTGTGATTTATCTTTCTTTTGTTTTTGAGCGTTCAAGGCCTTTTTCCGGGACCAGCGCTCAAAAAAACCCACCCTGCCGGATGCGTAGGCCCGATCCACCATCTCCTGACGAACGGTGACGCCGCCTTTGTCCGCCATGGCTTTTCTCAGGCATTCGGTCTTGTAGTAGCAGGGCAAGCACGATTCCGGGGTCTGTCTCAGCCCTTCTTCTCCCATGGGAAAAACGTTTTCAAGGTCTGCGAAACAAGGAGGGAATTTTTTCTGGTTCACGGTCATCAGGTGGTTCTCATTTTTGCCGCAATCCTCACCGGATGTCGACGGCGGCATTTATTGTGGCCATGTGGCCATGATCGGCAAAGCTGAAGTAGCCTTCGGTACCGATGATCAGGTGTTCATGAACGGTTATTCCCATCAGTCCGCAGGCCTGAGCCAGCCGCCGGGTGATGGCCATATCGTCAGGCGATGGCGCCGGGTCCCCGGAAGGATGGTTGTGGGCAAAAATTACGGCGGCTGCCGTATGAGCCAGCGCGGCGGTCACCACCTCACGGGGGTAGACGGCACTGGCGGTAATCGTTCCGGTGAAAAGGGTTTCGGCGGCGATTACCCGGTTTTTGGCATCCAGGTAGATGGCCACAAAGCACTCCCTTTTTTTATCACGGATGGTGTGATTGAGATAGTCGAAAAGTTCCCGCGAGTTGGTCAGGGCTTCTTTCCCCTCAAGCCGCTGTTGGAGGTATCGCCTGGAGACGGCCGGGACCAGCTTCAGCCCCAACAGATTGATCGGTCCGATGCCCGGTACCTGGCACAGGTCTGCCGGCGCCGCACCGAGGACGTCTTGGAGGGTTTTGAATCGGCTTAAGGCCGCTTTGGCGGCATCCTTGCAATCCTTGCGGGGCGTACCCAGGGTGAGCAGCAGCTCGATGACTTCATAATCGGCAAAGCCGTCAAGCCCGGATTTGAGAAACCGGTCGCGGAGCCGCTGACGGTGTCCTTCTCCTTTGTGGGGCGTTTTTTTAGGTTTCTCCGTCACCCGTTCACTTCCTTTGGGATTTACCTAACCCGGGTAAAGTGAAAATAACAAATTACAAGTACCAATTTCCAAACAAATTCCAAATTACAATGTCCAAATTTCAAACAAGGGGCAGAATCAACTAATGATCGTAATTTTGCTTTCTTCCAATACTGATGATTGAAATGCCCTTCCTCCACGATCATCAGGTTTGGAATCTTGAATTTGGCTATTGGGATTTATTTGTCATTTGTTTTTTGATTTTTGTAATTTATTGGCAAATCATGTTTCATCCAGTTCCTGTTTCAGATCCCGGGTCATCAGCTGATAAAGGGCCGTCTTCGGATCCAGGTCATCGTAGAGCACATGATACACAGCGTGAGAAATGGGCATTTCGACCTCCCGCTCGCGGGACAGGTTGTATACCGAACGTGCCGTTTTCACCCCTTCGGCCACCATGTGCATCTCGGCCAGCAGATCCTTGAGCTTTTTTCCCTCGCCGATCTGTTTGCCGATGGTGTGGTTGCGGCTCAGGTCACCGGTGCAGGTGAGGATCAAATCCCCGACGCCGGCCAGACCGGTAAAGGTTCTCGGCTGAGCACCCATGGCCAGGCCCAGCCGGCGGATTTCAACCAGTCCGCGCGTGATCAGGGCGGCACGGGTATTGAGTCCCAATCCCAGCCCATCGATCACACCGGCGGCGATGGCGATCACATTTTTCACGGCAGCCCCCAGCTCGGCGCCAATCAGGTCATCGATGGTGTAGACCCGGAAATAGGGGGTGACAAACACCTGCTGAACAAATGCCGCCGATTTCGTGTCACTGGACGCCACGGTCACCACCGTGGCCATCTGGCGGGCCACCTCCTTGGCAAAGCTGGGGCCTGTGAGCACGGTCAGCCGGTCCGCCGACAACCCGGGTATGACCTCAGCCAGTACGCCGGACATGGTCAGATGCGTCTGGTTTTCGATCCCCTTGGACGCGCTGACCACAACGGTGTCCGGACCGATGGCATGGCCGCAGCGCTCGATTGTCCGGCGGGTGACATGCGAGGGCGTCACCACCAGCACCAGATCCTTTCCGGTCACGACCGATTCCAGATCCCCGGAGGGATGAAGATTATCGGACAGGGTAACGCCGGGCAGAAATCGCTGGTTCTCCCGCTTCTCCAGCATCTGCGCCTTCACCTCGGCTTCATAGACCCAATGGTCGACGGCGAAACCCTTGACGGCCAGCAGGTTGGCCAATGCGGTTCCCCAGCTGCCGGCCCCGACCACACCTATTTTCGTGGTCTTGACATCCACAGTCGTTTTCATAGGGTCTATTCCTCCGGCGGTTCACCTGGCGCCTCTTCGCCGTCCACCGATTCGCCGTTATCTTCTTCAGTTTCAGCCAACCCGGCGGCACTGACCACCCGTTCCCCGGATTCCATGTCCATCAACCGCACGCCCTGGGTGTTGCGACTGATTACCGACGTACCGGAGACGGGGCTGCGGATCAGCTTGCCCGAATCGGTCACCAGCATCAGGTCGTCTTCGTCCTGAACCAGGATGATGTTCACCACCTGACCGTTGCGCTCGCTGGTCTTAATTGAGATGACACCTTTGCCACCGCGCCGGTGGATCGGGTATTCGTCGATGGAGGTCCGTTTGCCGTAGCCGTTTTCGGTCACCGTAAACAGGGTCTGGCCGTGTTGAAGCACTTCCATGCCCACCACGCGATCGTCCTTGCTCAGTCGCATCCCCCGCACCCCGCGGGCGGTCCTGCCGGTCGGGCGGACATCCGATTCATGGAAGCGGATGGATTTTCCAATGGCGGACCCCAGAAACACATTCTGGGTGCCGTCGGAAAGCTTCACCGCAATCAGTTCATCCCCCTCTGCCAGGCCCAGGGCGATAATCCCGCCGATCCGGGGACGACTGAAGGCCATGAGATCCGTCTTTTTCACCGTCCCGTTGCGGGTGGCCATGAGCACGTGCAGCCCCGGCTCAAAACCGGGAACGGCCAGCACGGCGGTCATCCATTCGCCGTCGGCAAAATCCAGCAGGTTGACGATGGCCTTGCCCCGGCTCTGGCGGCCGGCCTGAGGGATGTCGTAGACCTTGCACCAGTATACCTTGCCCAGGTTGGTAAAAAAGAGGAAATAGTGATGGGTGGAGGCCACGAACAGGTGCGAGACGAAATCCTCTTCCTTGGTGCCCATGGCTGTCTTACCTTTGCCGCCGCGCCGCTGGCTTTGATACAGGGTAATCGGATTGCGCTTGATGTAGCCGGTGTTGGTGATGGTCACGACCATGTCCTCTTCGGCAATCATGTCCTCAATGGTCAACTCCCGAGAATATTGCAGAATCTCAGTCCGGCGCACATCACCGAATTCTCCCTTGAGGATGTCCAACTCGTTTTTGATGATGCCCAGCACCAGTTGTTCGCTGCCCAGAATTTCCTTGAACCGGGCGATGTCTTTGAGCACGGCTTGGTATTCTTCGACGATTTTGTCCCTTTCCAGGCCGGTGAGCCGCTGCAGGCGCATCTCTAATATGGCCTGAGCCTGGATGACGGTAAGACCGAAGGTGGCTATGAGCCGTTCCTTGGCTTCCACCGGCGTCTTGGATTCACGGATCAGCTTGACCACGGCATCCAGGTTGTCCAGGGCCACCTTCAACCCTTCCAGAATATGGGCCCTGGCTTCGGCCTTGTTCAGGTCGAAGCGGGTGCGCCGGATGACGATCTCCTTGCGATGCAGCACGAAATACTCAAGGATCTGCTTCAGGTTGAGGACCTGGGGTCGGTTGTTGACCACCGCCAGCAGGATAATCCCGAAGCTGCTCGCCATCTGGGTGTGCTTGTACAACTGGTTGATTACGATGCCGGCCATGTAGTCTTTTTTGACCCCCATGGCAATGCGCATGCCCCGCCGGTCAGACTCGTCGCGCACATAGCGCAGCCCTTCGATCACCTTGTGTTTCATCAGTTCGGCAATCTTTTCGATCAGCCGCGCCTTGTTCACCTGGTAGGGAATCTCGGTGACCGCGATGGTTTCCTGCCCGGTCTGCTTATCCTCTTCCACCGTCACCCGTGCACGCGTACGGACAATGCCTCGACCCGTCTCATAGGCGTCCCGGATGCCCTGAAGGCCGTGAATAATGCCTGCTGTGGGAAAATCCGGACCGGGAATATGAGCCATGAGTTGCCCGCAGGTAATCCCCGGATCGTCGATCAGCGCCTTGATGCCTTCGATCACCTCCGAGAAATTGTGGGGGGGGATATTGGTGGCCATGCCCACGGCAATCCCGGACGATCCATTGACCAGAAGGGCCGGGAATTTGGCCGGCAGCACCGACGGTTCGGTGAGGGATTCATCGTAGTTGGGGACCACGTTGACGGTCTCTTTATCCAGGTCCTCGAGCATCTCCTGGGCCAGCCGCGTCATGCGGATTTCCGTATATCGCATGGCCGCCGCCGGGTCGCCGTCGATGGAGCCGAAGTTACCCTGGCCGTCCACCAACGGGTAGCGCATGGAAAAATCCTGGGCCAATCGCACGATGGTGTCGTAGACGGCACTGTCGCCGTGGGGATGATATTTACCGATCACGTCACCCACGATACGGGCCGACTTCTTGTAGGGTTTGTTGTAATCGTTTTTTAATTCCCGCATGGCGTAAAGCACGCGGCGGTGAACGGGTTTGAGCCCGTCACGCACATCGGGAAGCGCCCGGCCGATGATCACACTCATGGCGTAATCGAGATAGGACTTCTTCATCTCCGCTTCGATGCTGATCTCGGGGCTTTGCAGAACGTCGGTTGTGTTTTCGCTCATGGTCGTGAATTATCCTTGATCTGGCCTTCCCGGCACCGGGTGAACCGCTGGCTCACCGTCACGGCCGGTCTGGTTTGGGTTGGGAGTGTTCAACAAATGTCTGGTAACTGGTGTGGTAAATATTGGTCAGCGTGAGAAAGGCGGTGGCAATCAACGGGCCATAGATGATCCCGAGAATACCGAAGATCTTAAGACCGCCGATAAGGGACAAAAACACCACCAGGGTATGCATCTGTACCCGCTTTCCCACCACCCTGGGTTTTAGTAGATATTCAACGCCGCCGGACAGCAGCAGATAAAAGATCAGGAAAAAGAGGCTGGCACCGACGCGCCCTTTTAAAAAGAGAAAAATCACCGTGGGGATAAACACCGCCCCGATGCCGATGATCGGCAGAAACGCCAGCAGGGACATGATCACACCCCACAAAAAAGCGGACTGAAGACCGAACAGCCAGAAGATCGTCCCCCCGGCGACGCCCTGTATGGCTCCGCACAGGCCGTTTCCCACGAGGATGGCACCGGCCATGTCGTTGAATTTTCCGATGAGCTGGGCGTCCTGATCGTCGGGGAGGGGCGACAGATCGATGAGAAACTGCACCAGCTTCGGCCCATCGATGAGCAGAAAAAAAATAACCAACAGCATGAGGAAAAAACTGGCCAGAAAGGACAAGGTGTTGGACGCAATGGATCGGGCCTGGTCGTAAAGAAACAGGCCCACCGCCCTGCCGATGTCCGAGATGGTCTTGTTCAGTTCCTCCCCGGTGATGGCGATATCGAAACTGGTCAGCAGCGGATTGATCCGGTCCAGCAGGGCACTGTTGGTAAAATGGGTATTGATGAAGCTGGAAAGGGCCGGACTTTTGGCCAGTTGGACCAGCTCGTAAGCTTCCTGGGCCAGGACCCCCACGAAAAATACGATGGGGACAAACAGGATAAAGAAAATCAGCAGACAGGTAAACAAGGAGGCGACGCCTGGGCTGATTTTTTCATGGGCCACCAGCAATCGGTATACCGGATGAAATGCGCCGGCGACAACGGTACCCAGGACGATGATTGAAAGGAACGGCGACAGAAGCCATCCCATCAACGACATGGAAATGAGAAAGCAGGCCAGAAAAAACCACAAAATCATATTCTGGGAGGTCCGATCCGCCATGGTTCCTCCATAAACCGGCAGTGGTATCACGATGCCACGGGGCATAACGCAATCTGCGCAAACGCCTGAGTTAAAGGGGAAGAGGCATTTGCGCAGAATTAATGCTGGATGCGTCAGACTCGGATGATCAATTGTCAGCCGGAATCAGACAGGGAATTGGCTAAGCTGTTTAGTTGCTGACAAGGGCGCCTACTGCGAGATAGAGCAATATCACATAAACAGCCACCGGAACGTAGCTGCCGGCTATCCCGTAAACGATCCCCCCGCCGATAATGGCGGGAACGCCGCAAAACACAAGAATCCCCAATTTTCTGCTGATATCCATATTTTTCCATCTCCTGTCGCCGCTTCAGGCGAGGGGTTTTTTTCGTTCGCTTTAACCGGACGTTATTTACCAATAACAGCCGAAAAAGTAAAGAAAAAAATCACCTTTCAACGATCATTGCCATGCCCATGCCGCCGCCGATACACATCGTGATCAACCCGGTGGAATAGCCTTTGCGCTTCATCTGGTTCATGCCGCTGACCATCTGCCGGGCGCCGGTGCAGCCGATGGGATGCCCGATGGAGATACCGCTGCCCAGTTCGTTGGGCCGGTCAGCCTCGATGCCCAGTTCGCGCATGCAGCCGATGGCCTGAGCGGCAAAGGCCTCGTTGAGTTCGATCATGTCAATGTCATCCAGGGTCATGCCCGTAGCGGCCAGCACTTTTCTTACCGCGGGTACCGGCCCCAACCCCATGTACGCCGGATCCAGCCCGCCGGAGCGGAAAGCCTTGACTTTGACGATGGGCTCAAGGCCGAGGTCCCTGGCTCTTTCCGCGCTCATCAGCAGCACAGCCGCTGCGCCGTCGTTGATGCCCGACGCATTGCCCGCGGTGACGGTGCCATCCTTCTTGAATGCCGGTCGCAGCTTGGCCATTTTTTCCAGACTGGTGTCCATGGGGCGCTCGTCGGTATCCACGATCGTATCCCCTTTGCGGGATTTGACGGTCACCGGAACAATTTCCTGGGCGAATAGTCCCTCTGTAATGGCGGCCCGGGCCCGGGTGTGGCTGAGTACGCCCAATTCGTCCTGTTCCTGGCGGCTGATGTTATACAAACCGGCGATATTTTCCGCAGTCAGGCCCATGTGGTAGCCATAGAAAATCTCATACAGGCCGTCGAACACCATCAGGTCGTAGATGTCACCGATACCGGTCAGCTCCATGCGGTGCCCCCAACGGGCCTTGGGCAGGGCCATTGGCGCCAGGCTCATATTCTCCATGCCGCCGGCCAGGACCACGTCAGACTCGCCGGTCATGATGGCCGACGCCCCCAGGGCGATGGCCTTCAGGCCGCTGCCGCAGACCTTGTTGATCGAAAACGCCGGGGTCTCCTTGGACAGCCCGGCGCGGATCAAGGCCTGCCGGGCCGGGTTCTGACCCTGGGCCGCCTGAAGCACGTTGCCCATGATGACTTCATCGATGGACACGGTCGGCATGTCATCGGTCCAGTCCATGGCTTTTTTCTCCAGCTCGATGAGCCCTTGGTCTTTCAAGGCATCAGGTCCTGCCGCCTTTAAAGCGTCGCTGGGCTGGGGCCGTACACCGGCATTTTTTAGGGTCTGTTTCATGACAGTGGCGCCCAGATTCACCACCGGAACGGTCTTTAACGATCCGCCGAACGATCCCACCGCGGTTCTGGCACCACTGACAATGACGACTTCTCTCATTTCAATCTCCTCCCGTTGTTGATTCTTGGCAGTGCAGCTGTTATGGGTAAACAGGACTGCATTATTGTCAATCATGTAGCGAAAAGCTCCAATCCAAACGGTTTTGGTAAATACCACAGATTCCGCGAGGGTGTCCAACACGAAATGAAACGCCGCCTGTATGCCCCGGCCGTGCTTGTCGTCGGTCTGCTGAGCGCTCAGATCGTCGCCACCGCCCATGTCTACCTGTCCAATCTGGAACTGTTGCAGGCCACCGAGGCAATAATGCGCAGCGGCTACCTGGCTGTCCCAAACGCCAGTGTGGCGACGCACCTCGATTCTCTGGCTACCGCCGTTGCCGGAGGCCTGTTCTTCGCTTTGAGCATCGGTGCCGGTCTCTCGCTGGTCACCCTGGTCGGTGCCTGGCTGTGGGACCGGGCTTTCCGGCGACGTCGGACGGCAACCTTTCTTTACCTGTTGATTTGGGCGGCCGGCATGGTCCTGGTCAATAGCAACGGCTTGAACCTGGCGGCCTCCGCCTATCTGGTGGTGGTGCCCCTGGTCACGGGATTTACCGCCATTCATCTCTTACCGGCCCGCACGACACTGGTTTCAACCGCCGGTGTTTTCTGGCCGGTATCCGCCGCCATTATCCTGGCCCTGATGTGGGGTCTGGTGCTCGACCGCCATATGTTCAGCAACATCCGCGATCATCTGCTGTTGGGAAACCGGGCCGGGCAGTCCATCACGAACGCCTATTATGCCTACACCCTGTTCCCCGCCGAGGCGTTTAAATCCTTGGAGCAAAAACAAATCCGAACCTGTGTCCTCGCCAGCAGCCTGGACCGGGCCAACTGGACCCGGCTCGAACGGACCGTCCGCGCCCTTGACTACCTTCCCGTCCCGGCCGGCTATCCGGCCGACCTGACCATCGGTCTGCACACGGACCAAAAACGCTTTTCCCTGGAAAACAACCGGCAACCCGTTCTGAGCGTTCCATCGGGTGAACTGCTGGGCAGTCCCGACAAAGCGCTGACCGCCTACTCCAGCCAACTCGACCGCAACCGTATGTTCAGAACCCTGACCCTGGCCTGCCTGCTGTTGGGATTACCATTGGTTCTATTTAGTTTTCTATTCAGTGTGCTGGGCGTGTTGCCCAATCTTTTTTTAACCGTGGCCGTTTCGGATTTGATCGCCGCTATCTGTTGCATCGTGGTGGGCGGCATCCTTCTGGTGCCCGTTTACCAGGGACATACCGCCATCGTTGTCCCCGCCAATCCGTCCATCGCCTTGTCCGCCCCTTCGCCGATCACCCGCATCGCCGCGCTCAGGCAGGCCTGCGAAGACCACCGGGACATCGCCGTGGAAGTCAAAAAACAGGGAATCGAAAATAGCCCTCACATCGCCGAACGGTACTGGCTGGCTCGCAGTTTGGCCTACACCCGAGATCCGGCGGCCCATGCCATGCTGCTGGCCCTGGTTGACGATCCGGCGCCCATCGTGGTCTGCCAGGCGCTGTGGGCCCTGGGAGCGCGTGAAGACCAGGCCGCGGTGCCGGAGATCATCAGCCGGATCAACACCTCTCCCCACTGGTACATTCAGATGTATGGCTACCGCGCCTTGAGGACACTGGGATGGGTCCAACCCCGATCTCCACTGCTTTCTTACTAGCATCACTGTTGGCCGTGGCCCTGCTGGAAATGGCAGCCGCCTATTTGGGCACCCGGATGCAACTGCCCCGTCTGTGGCTGATCGCCGGCACCCGAACGGCGCAGATGCTCGTGGTGATGACCCTGGCCGTAATCCAGGGTGGCGGCCTCCAGGTGCTCGGACTGGACAGGCGCACCCTGCTGGGCGGCTTCAGGAAAGGGCTGGTATGGTCCGCCGGTTTCGCCGCTGCGGCCGGTCTGTTGTTTATGGGCCTGTTCATGATCGGTCAAGACCCGTTTATGCTGGTCCGATCACCGCTACCGGAAGGGGCATACCAACGGGGTCTGTTTTTTTTCGTGGGGGGAATCGTGGCTCCGGTCGCCGAGGAGATCGTCTTCAGGGGATTGATATTCGGTTACCTGCGCCGCTGGGGCGTTCCGGCGGCGGTATTAATCTCCACCGCCCTGTTTGCCGCCCTTCACTTGCCGGCTGTGCCGATCACCCAGATCGTGGGAGGGCTGGTTTTTGCCGTGGCCTACCACACGGGCAGGAGCCTGATGGTACCCATCGTCATCCACGTGCTGGGCAACCTGGCCATTTTCATGCTCTCCATGCCCTGGCTTCACTGAAGTATCGCCAGATGAAAGCGGTGGGGAGACAAGTCCAATCTGATGATCAGACGGTCGGATAAGAGATCGATTTTAATGGACCATTCAATTATTCACACCTTGACAGTTCCCGACTGTTTTTATAGATTTGTAATTTACGACATTTCTTTTTCGTGTCACGGGGCGGGCCATCGCTCCCGTGCCGAAGGTCGAATATGGGTTCCCATCAGCAGCGGGCACCTCACCCAAACTATTTTGTGAATTCAAATGAGCGCAGATAAAAAAGAGACACACAGCGGCCTGGCTTCCCTGTTCGACGGGGTCGAATTGAAAAGCTTTTTCATCAATTACCTCTGGTTCATCATTGCCGTGGAAATTGTGATCTTTCTGGTGAGCTTCCTGGGGAATCTGGGCCCGGACAAGGGTCCTTTTCCGTGGAAGTTTTATTTTTATGTTTCCTTCGTCACCCCGGTGGCCATCACCTTCCTGCTGGGCGTTTTCATCCTGGCCTTCAACCAGTTCATCTTCGGCAACGCCCCGGCCGCCGGAGAGGATGGCGGAGCAGGCACGGAGGCGGACGACAGCCGGTCAAAGCTTTTCCAGTTCCACCTCTTTCTCACCCACATGAAAAAGGTGCCTTTTCTGCCGATGCTGTTCGCCATCGTGGCCTGCACGGTGTTGTTTTACAAACTGGATGCCATCTTTCTCTTCATTTTCAATGCCGGAGAGAAAATGGTCACCTACAGCCTCGTCGCCGGCGGTGTCCTGCTGGTGGCCGGAATGATTTTCGGCATCGCCTGGATCGTCAGCAACTACAAGCTCAGCAAGCGGCATATGGAACACGAGTACCGCTACCGCAACGACGTGATGGAAAAGCTCGGTTTTCTAATCATGGAAGACGATACGGTAATCGATAAGAATGGCAAAATGATCAGCCAGAGGCATCTGCTTCTGCCGGAATCCCAGAAGCCGTCCGAAGAGCGGGAAACCCTGAAAATCCTGCCGCCATCCAAATGACCTAACGGCCCAATCATGACAGCCGGCCAACCGACCACTTTCCGTGTACTCGGAATTCGATGCGCGCGCCCATGCCTTCAACCCGTCCAGACCGCAAACGAAACCTCCGCATGTCCGTAAATGAACGCGGATTCATCGTGAACCCGATGGCCGCCACGATTTTTTTCGGGCTGGTCCTGACCATCGTGGTCTACTCTGCCCTGGACATTACCGGCACCATGACGCGATTGGGGCCCTATATCCCGGTGTTGCCCCTGATCGGCATTGTTGGGCTGATGGTCGGTGTCTACAATGGCGTGAAGCGACTCAAGCGGCGTGCGGTGCGTATCCGTATCAAAGGCCCGTTATTCATGCGTTCACTGATGAATGACTGCATCGAGCGGACCTGCGGCATTCTGGAAATGCAGCTGAACTCCCCTGCAATCTCCTCGTCGATGATATTGAACGACATCCTGCTGGACAAGATGCTGGACATCTGCGCCAGGGACTGCCTTCGTTTTTCGGACATCCGCAGGCAGATTGAAAGCAGCCGGCTGAAGGGCTCGGGTGGTCTGGTGCTGGCCTGCTTTTTCCAGACATCCGTAGAATATCGTAAACAGGCACTGCCCGGAGAAATCCGGCAGGTGGCCGACACGGTGTCGCGAAGCCGACCGGATCTTAAACAGCTGCTGGAACGGCTGAAAATTGCGCATCAAACCCTTTGTACGGGTACCGGAAACATCCTGGCGCTGCTGCCACCGGATGCGAAGCGGGTCGAGAAAATCCGATCCACCTACCGCTACCGGCCGCCCACCCCCGAGCGCACCCGGCGAATGGTTTTTGCCCTGGAAACCCTGGCCTACTTGAAAGCCACCCGCCACGAAAACGTCAACCCCATGGACCGCCGGCGCTACGATGCGGTGGCCGATCAGACCATCCCCAAACTGGCCGAGGCCCTGAAGATATACAAGCAGGCGTGGCAGGATCTGGTGGATGCCTACGAGGGACCCAAAAACAATTAAGCCGCCGGCAAGCGGATGAAATCATTGCTTTGTCTGTGCATTCTCTATCGCCACCTCTTCAAAGGTTTTGATGTCGCACAACACACGGGTGGCGGCATCCAGAAGTTCCATGGCCAAAGCGGCCCCCGTTCCCTCGCCCAGCCGAAATTGAATGTCCAGCAGGGGTTCGACGCCCAACCGTTCGTGCATAAACCGGTGGCCCACCTCCACACTGCGGTGGCTGGCGAACAGGTAGGCTTTGGCTGCCGGCGCCAGTTCGCATGCAATCAGGGCGCCGGCAGTGGCGATAAGGCCGTCGCACACCACGGGAATGCCGGCGGCCGCAGCCCCAATGACCAGGCCGGCCAGCCCGCCGATCTCGAATCCCCCCACCTTGGCCAGCACATCCAGCGGATCTTTTGGGTCCGGTCGGTGCATGGCCAGGGCCTGTTCGATAACCCGGATCTTGTTGGCCAGGGCTGCATCATCAATGCCCGTGCCCCTGCCGGTGAGTTTATCCACGGCGATGCCGGAGAAGGCGGCGATGACCGCTGACGACGGCGTGGTGTTGCCGATACCCATGTCGCCGGTGCCGAGCATGTCTACCGCCCCTTTCGCGAGCAGTTCGTTGACGATCTCGATACCCGCTTCCACACTTCTCACCGCATCCTCTCGGCTCATGGCCGGTAACCGCGCAAAATTGGCCGTACCCTTGCCCACCTTTTTGTGAAAGATCGGCAGGTCAGAATCGAAATCGAAATTGACGCCCAGATCGGCCACCTTCACGCGGGCCCCGGCGTGTTTGGCCAGCACGTTGATCGACGCCCCCTGGCCCACGAAGTTAAATACCATCTGGGCGGTGACCTCCTGGGGAAACAGGCTAACCCCTTCGTCGGTAACGCCGTGGTCCCCGGCGCAGGTAACGATGACCTTGTTGTCCAGGTGTACGTCCAGGGTGCCGAATATAGCCGCCAACCGAGCCGACGCCGGCTCCAGCATGCCCAGGCTGCCGGCGGGCCGGGCCTGGTTGGCCAGCCGCTCGTTGGCCTGCTCGTAGACCGCATCGTTGAGCGGTTTGATAGATGCAATGCTTTTTTCAATCAATTCCATGATACCTCCCTTTTTGAATGTTCTGCGTGAGGTGGTAGATTTTGGTTCAGGTCAAGGCCGCAGGGAGGTTGGGACCGGAGGCGTAGCAACGCTACGTCGAGGATCTCAACCTCTTGAGAACGAAGACCGGGGCCAAAAGATGCCGCTTCACACAGAACATTTATCTCCGGTTATATCCTGTTTGAACACCTCCATACCCTTTTTCATGGCACAGAAATCGCCGCACATGGTGCAGGTTTCTGACTGTTCGGGTTGGCGGCTGTCCCGAATGGATCGGGCAACCTCCGGAAAAAGCAGCAGTTCCTGAAGATCGTCCCAGCGCATGTCCCGCCGGGCCATGGCTGCCTGTTTGTCCCGATCCCGCCGCTCGGGATATTTACTCAGGTCGCCGATGTGGACGGCCAGGCGGGTCACCCGCACCCCTTCTCTCACATCGGCCTCCGTGGGCAGAGCCAGGTGTTCGGCGGGGGTGATGGTGCAGATCAGATCGGCCCCGTGCCGGGCGGATGTGGCCGCACCGATGGCCGCGGTCACGTGGTCGTAACCGGCCCCGATGTCCGAGGGGATCGGTCCCAGCACGTAATAGGGGGCATGGCCGCTCATGCGCTTTTCCAGCATGATGTTGCCGGCGATCTCGTCCATGGGCACATGCCCCGGCCCTTCCACCATGGTCTGGCAGCCCATTTCGCGTCCGATCTCGGCCAGTTCGCAATTGATGATCATTTCGGCCATCTGGGCGCGGTCGTGGCTGTCGTGAATGGCGCCGGCCCGGATGCCGTTGCCCAGGGAAAGCACCGAATCATACTTTTTCATCAGGTTGCAGACCCGGTCAAATTGTTCGTAGAGAGGATTTTCCTTTTTGTTTATGTCCATCCAGGCCACCATGAAAGTTCCGCCTTTTGAGGCCAGGCCGCCGTATCGAAACCCCTGTTTTCTCAATCGCCGAATGGTGTATTGATTGATGCCGCAATGGATGGCCATGAAACTGAGGCCGTCGGCCAGCTGCTGCTCGATAAGGTCGAACAGATACTCCGGATCAAGACGTGCCGGATTCTGATACTTGCGGGTGGTTTCCTTGAACGCCTGGTAAAGGGGAACATTGCCCACCGGACGGGTGGTTGCCGCCAGCACGGCACGCCGCACGGCGTCAAGGTCTCCGCCGGCGGACAGTTCCATGAGGGTATCGGCCCCCTCCTGTTCGGCGGCCAGCGCTTTTCTCACCTCCATGTCGATATCGCAGATATCCGACGACGTGCCGATGGAGGCATTCACCTTGGTACTCAGGCCCCGGCCGATGCCCACCACCTTCTGCCCCTTGCGAAAAGGGTTATTGGGGATGACGATCTGCCCTTTGGCCACGCAGTCCAGGACCATCGCCGGGTCCAGCTTCTCGTCGTCTGCCACGGTCTGCATCTGTTCGGTGGTGATACCTTCCCTTGCCAGTTCTATCTGAGTCTTCATATGCATTCCCTTTTGGATCGGGACGGGGAGACCGGCATCTTCGGCCAAACTAAAAAACCCCGGACCGAAAAATAAATTTTCAGCCTGGGGTTTTACCGTCACCACCAAGACACATTTCCTCACGGCAGGTCTTCTGACTCGCGGATCGTCCTACCGGCCGCCCCTTCCCGCGCCGTTTCGTGTATAAAATCACAGCACAGTGGTCCTGGCGGCCATCGTCCCCGCTCACAGCGACGGGTTCGTCCCGGAATCACACCGGGTTCCCTATTATCCCTTGCACCCTATTCAGAGTGCGGGCACCGAAAGGTTCGACAACCAATTTCGATCTTGATGTAAAAGAAGCGACCCCGCGTGTCAACGGATTTCTTCTGCAGGTGCCCTTTCGGAAATGGTAGATTTCGGTTCAGGCCAAGGCCGCAGCGAGGGTGAAACCGGAGGCGCGCCCCCAGATAGCAGGACTTCATGTAGACTTTCAGACAATGTTTTTGGCAAGGCCAGAGGAAGGAAGCTGTAAGATCCATACCGCGACGACCGATAACGCCGCCCAAAACATTGTCTGGAAGTCTACAATACTTTGCGGATACCTCTCACCGCCTGGCTGATGCGCATGTTGTTTTCGATGAGGGCGAAACGCACGAAATCGTCACCGTATTCACCGAAGCCGAGGCCCGGCGATACGGCCACCTGGGCCTCGCGAATCAGAAACGTGGAAAACGCCACGGATCCCATCTTGCGATATTGCTCGGGGATTCTGGCCCAGACGAACATGGTGCCCTTGGGGCTTTCGATCTCCCAGCCGACCCGGGACAGGCCCGATATCAGGGCATCGCGTCGGGATTGATAGGTGTCCCGGATCTCGGCCACGCAATCCTGGGGGCCATTCAAGGCAATGATGGAGGCGATCTGGATGGGCTGAAAAATGCCGTAGTCCAGGTAACTTTTTATCCGTTTCAAGGCAGAGATGGTTTCGGCGTTGCCCACGCAGAACCCCACCCGCCAACCCGCCATGGAGTAGCTTTTGGACATGGAAAAAAACTCCACCCCCACCTCCTTGGCTCCTTTGGCCTGCAGAAAACTGGGTGCCTGGTACCCGTCGTAAGTCAGGTCGGCGTATGCAAAATCATGGATCACCATGATGTCGTTCGCCTTGGCAAAATCCACCACTCGCTGGAAAAAATCCAGGTCCACCACTTCGGTGGTGGGGTTGTGGGGGTAGCTGAGCACCAGTACCTTGGGTCGGGGCCAGGTCTGCTTGGTGGCCTGGATCAGGTTTTCGAAAAAATCCTGGTCGGGCCCTGCAGGGATTCCCCGTACGTCGCCGCCGGAAATGATGGAGGAGTATGGATGGATGGGATAGGTGGGGTTGGGCGCGAAAACCACGTCACCGGGCCGAATGGTCACCAGGATCAGGTGAGACATCCCCTCCTTTACACCGATGGTGACAATGGCCTCGCTTTCCGGGTCGATGTCCACATCATAGCGGCGCTTGTACCAGTCGCTGATGGCCATACGCAGTTTGGTAATGCCCATGGAGGCCGAATAACGATGGTTGCGTGGGTTCTGGGACGCTTCGGTAAGCTTGTCGACAATGTGCTGAGGCGTACCGATATCCGGATTACCCATGCCCAGGTCGATGATGTCTTCCCCGGCGCGCCGGGCCTCCATCTTGATCTGGTTGACAGTGGCAAACACATAGGGTGGCAAACGGTCCAGCCGGGCAAATCGGGTCATGATCGATTCCTTTTTTCCAACTGCCTGTCAGAAAGTCCCTGAATATAGAGAATAAGTATAATAGTCGGTCAAAATTGTCAAAAAATTATTGGTGCGATGGGCAAGGACCAGCGGCACAAACCATCCGACGCGCGCACCCCAATGCTCCCGCCTCCGGTCAGCCTGGTTTCCACCCACGTCAGCCTGCCGGTATCCTCGGATTGGGTTTGACTTTTCGGCGGTATCAGATTAGTTTTACGCGTATTTTTTAATCAGCCGCATCCACGCCAGGAGTATTTAAATGAAGAAAAAGCTGACCTACGCCGATGCCGGCGTCGACATCGAAAAGGCGGACCACCTCGTCGAGACCATAAAGAAAATTGCCAAAAAAACCCGAAGAACCGGCGTCATGGGTGAAATTGGGGGATTCGGCGGCCTGTTTTCTCTGAATACCGCCAATATGAAAAACCCGGTACTGGTCAGTTCCACGGATGGGGTGGGCACCAAGCTGAAGATCGCCTTCCTCATGAACCGCCATGACACGGTGGGCATCGACCTGGTGGCCATGTGCGTTAACGACATTGCCGTTCAGGGCGCCAGACCCCTGTTCTTCCTGGACTATCTGGCCACGGGAAAACTGAAAACCGGTACGGTCACCGACATTATCAAGGGTGTCGGCGAGGGGTGTATCCAGGCCGATTGCGCCCTCATCGGTGGAGAAACCGCCGAGATGCCTGGCTTTTACCGTGAAAACGAATACGACCTGGCCGGTTTCGCCGTGGGTATCGTGGACAACAGCAAAATCGTAGACGGCTCTGAAATCCGACCCGGCCACCAAATCATCGGGATCGCCTCAAGCGGGTTGCACAGCAACGGTTATTCCCTGGTGCGCAAGATCTGCTTTGAGGTGTTGGGGCTGAAAGTGGATAGTCACGTTCCCGAACTGGGTAAAAGCCTGGGAGAAGAATTGATCACCCCTACCCGGATTTACTCGGAAACCATCCAATCTCTGGTCAGGGACCTGCCCATCCAGGGACTGGCGCACATCACCGGTGGCGGCATCATGGACAACATCGTCCGGATCATCCCCCAAGCCTGCGGCATCGCCATTAAAAAAGGATCCTGGGACATCCCACCCATTTTTCCGTTTTTGCAGGAAGCCGGCAATGTAGACGATAAGGAGATGATGCGCACCTTCAACAATGGGATCGGGCTGGTGGCGGTGGTTCCCGAAGAAAAGCTTCAGGAGGTTATCAACCGCCTGACCGGCAGCGGTGAAAAAGCGTGGGCCATCGGCGAAGTGACCAAAACCCGCAAGAATGCCCGGAGCCGGGTGCAACTGGTGTAGGAACAGAGGACGGACGTCTGAGAACGGTGATCGGAGTCCAACTTCAGTTTGTTCGCAAAGTTGCACGACAGGTGTTATGGGGCAGTTTGACATTGATAGAATCCGGAACAAAAATGGGTACTGACTGACATGTGGAAGAAACTTACCGAACCGTTGACCCGGCTGTTTCAATGGATCGCCGAGGGGCAGAAGAAACAGCCAATCTGCAAGACCTGAGCGCCCGGTGTTAGACGCCCCAGTTCGGGGACGAACCAATCACAGAAGCCATGATTGTACTCGGTATAGAATCCTCCTGCGACGAGACGGCAGCCGCGGTGGTATGTGACGGGCATGAAGTACGCTCCTCGGTGGTGGCCTCCCAAGTGGCCGTCCACCACCCCTATGGCGGCGTGGTGCCGGAATTGGCCTCCCGAAAGCATATCGAGGTCATCGTTCCCGTTGTCAACGACGCTGTCGCCAAGGCAGGCATCACGGCAGACCAAATCGACGGCGTAGCCGTAACCCAGGGCCCCGGCCTGGTTGGGTCGCTGCTGGTTGGTTTCTCATTTGCAAAGGGGTTTGCCTACGGACATAAAATTCCATGGATCGGCGTCGATCACCTGGAGGGACATATTCATTCCGTGTTCCTGGAACCCGACCCGCCCCCCTTCCCCTTCGTGGCACTGCTGGTTTCCGGGGGCCACACCAGCATCTACCATGTCCTCTCCCACCGAGAATTTCACTCTTTGGGACAAACCCGGGACGACGCTGCCGGCGAAGCCTACGACAAAGTGGCCAAGATGCTGGGATTGGGCTATCCCGGCGGGGGGGTGATCGATCGTCTGGCGGCCCAGGGCGACTCGGAGAAGTTTTTTTTCACTCGGCCGTATCTCGACAAAGACCAGTTTGATTTTTCCTTCAGCGGAATCAAATCGGCGGTCAGCCGACACGTCCAGACCCACCCGGAAACCTATCAGGAGGATCAGGCCCACATCGCCGCGGGCTTTCAGGCCGCAGTGGTTGAGGTGCTGTCATACAAGGTCATCCACGCGGCAAGAGAAAACGGCTGCCGCCATCTGGCCGTGGTGGGCGGTGTGGCCGCCAACCAGGGCCTGCGGACGGTCGTCACCCGCGATGCCACCGAGGCCGGCATCACCGTTCACATTCCATCCCTTGACCTGTGCGGAGACAATGCAGCCATGGTGGCGGCAGTGGGCTACCATCGGCTCAAGGCCGGTGAGCGATCCGGCATGGATGACGATGTCTACTCACGAGTAAAATTCAGACCGGGCAACTGATTATCGAAAAGATCCCCTCTGCGCAATATCATCCTGTGTTAAAATTACATAACCGTTTGGGCATTCATGGGTAGGGGGAAAGCGGCGGGGTTAGGGGCAGTTGACAGGCTTAACCGTGTCAGGCGTTTTACCGTATCGACCAGGGCCTGCAAGAGAAAGGGTTTGGGCAGAACCGCATCGCAGTCTGCTCCTTCCAGCAGCCAGGGTGTCCCGGAGATGCCGATGACGGGGGTAAGTGGACGGCTGGAACGTCGAACGTGGCGAACGATACTGGCGCCGTTAAGATCCGGCATGCACATGTCGGTCAAAACCAGGTCGAAAGAGGCATCCTTTAGGAGCTGCACCCCCTGCCGCCCATTGGACGCGGTTTCTACTTTGAAGCCAAATTTCGTAAGCGCTTCGCGAATCAGGTCGGAAATACACGGCTCATCGTCAATAACCAAAATACGATTCATCACATCACTTTCTGCATGGTAAAATAGAGTTTATGGGGAATTAACTGCGAATCGTCATGAACAGCGGCCCCGCTTCAGGGGGACGGAAAACAAACCGCTACGCTGGGGACATTAGCGGACAATTTATTATCCGGGTTCGCCCCCTTGAAATTCCTGCCAATGTGGAATATCTGGGTGAAAGATGTCAACACGGATAAAGCCAGATTTAATAAATGAAAATTCCAGCGTTATTTACAATTCGTATTTTACCGTTATTAATCGTTTTTTAAACGCCGGATAGCGTGGTGCGTTGGCAGCCGCTGTTTTTCCCGGTATGTATTTTTTCCCGGTCTTAACAATACATTAAATCAGTTATTAACAAGTTATTGACAGCCAACGAGCACTGATAAATCTCAACCAATCTGCCTTTTTCTGTCTTTTTCCACTGATGGTAATGATCCTATATATCCACCACAAGATGAACGCTGGCGTTGCATAAAAACCGTGGCGATGGTCGGGCTGGCTGACCGAAACCGATGAACGCGGTGAACTCGAGGGTCAGTCGGAACGCACGCGCTACAACCACTTTAATTTTTTGAACCATGCGATCAGAAAAATGGCAAGAACCACCAGAAAAACCGTCACGATCAAAAACGCCCAGGGGCTTTCCGTCCCGGGGATCCCGCCCACGTTGATCCCCAGAAGCCCCGTCAGCAGCCCCAGCGGAAGGAAAATCGCCGCCACGATGGACAGGGTGTACATGGCCCGGTTCATCTGCTCAGAGAGCCGGTTGTTCAACTCCTCCTGGGAGATGAGCGCCCGCTCCCGGGCCGCATCGATATCCTCCACATAGCGGGCTGTGCGTTCGGCGACTTCACGCAGAAGCGTCTTGTCCGACTCCGTCAACCAGGCGATCCGTTCGTGGGTCAGCCGGGCCAGCATGTCCCGCTGGGGGGCGATGTAGCGCCGCAGGCTGATACTCTCACGCCGCAGCTCAGCCAGCAGGGGGCGCAGCTCGGCCGTTTCGGCACTCACGATGGTGTCTTCCACCTCGGCCACCCGGTCCTCGATGTCCACAACGACATCGCCGATGCGTTCCGTAATACGGTCCACCACGGAAACGAAAAACTCCCCGGCAGTGGTGGGCCCGCTGCCTGAACGAAGCGACTCGTGAATGTCCTGGACCGCCATGAGGCGGTGTCGCCGCATGGTGATAATACGCGTTTCGGTCACGAACATACGCATGGCCACCATGTCTTCAGGATCTGCACCGGGGTTGCAGTTGACCCCCCTGAAAATCGCCAGCACACCCGATTCGTTCACCAGACTGCGGGGCCGGGTCCCGACCTCCAGCAACGCCTCTGTGACCAGCGGGCTCAATCCACTTTTTTCCGTCAGCCATTTCAGAACCGATTCGTGGTCGGCATCCAGGTGAATCCACAACAATCCCTGCTCCGGCCGCCAGGCGTCGACATCGGCCCATGTCAGCGCATTTTCAAGCTTTCCGCTGCCGAGCCGGTAGCCATATACCAGTCCGTTCGATACCACACTCATTATTCCCCTCCCCGGTTGTAGTGTTGTCCTTCAGGAATTACTCAGGCAGTCATGCAAACTCAACGACGCTGTTATTTATGGTTGCATCCAAATGTGCGGATGGCATAGGCTGGCGTCAAGCATCTTTTCTAACAAGTGCCCATCCATAAACGGTCTTTTTGCCCGATATCTGCGTTATGCGAAAAATTTTATCCTCGGAATATCAACCATATGCCTGCGGTAAAATTTTTCGCATGCCTTGATCTCGAACAAAAAACCTCGTTTCTGGACAGACACTAACAAACTAAAAATGGCGACGGAGTTATTTACGAATCCGTCAATTATTGCTTGAGTGTACATCCGTTACGGCGTATGTTTTTTGTCTGACGCTTTCTTGAACGGTTAATTGTCTTTCCCGCTCCATGCTCCCACCGCAGCGGTTCACGGGTTCAAAGGTTCAGGGAGCACCGAAAACCTCAGCCAAAGTAACCACTTAGGATAAACGCTGATCTGGTGAATGTTTACATGACCGAGAGACTCGCTTTGGGATTGGCGGTTTCATCAGGAATTTATTAGCCTGCGAGCAAGGTCAACCAATAGAAAACAAATCCAGAACGGTGAACGCTTAACCTGTTAACGCTTACCTCGCATCATATCACAAAAACCCGGTAACCGGAGAGAAGAAGGACCTAGTGGCCATGCGGGGCGGGTCCAACATACGCCGCAGAGAAACGTGTGTGATTTGAGGGATTAAAATCATCGATTGAACTTAATGTGGAGGGTTCCGCTGTGTCGACCGTGACAACGGATGTGATCAATATCAGTTTAGCCATTATCCTGTTGTTAATAAACGGTTTTTTTGTTTCCGCCGAGTTTGCGCTGGTGAAAATTCGACCCAGCAGGCTTGATGAGCAGGTCGAGAAAAACCGAAAATTTGCGGCAACCGCACGCTGGCTGGCCCAGCGGATGGACGCATCATTGTCGGCCCCGTTGAGGATGAATTCGACACCAAACCGTTGGAGATCAAACCCGATGGCCCCGGCCAGTTCATCGTCCCCGGCGGAACCGGAATTGCTGCGGTCAACCGACAACTCAAGCTCCACCTCGACAGTATCGAGGCCGAGACGCTGTCCGGCCTGTTGACCGAAAGAACAGGCCAGGTGCTGAACGTCGGGGATCGGATTGAACTGGACAGTGCGGTGGCTGAAGTGTTGGATATCAGCGGATCACGGGCTTCCCGCATCCGGGTGGTACTGTCGCCGGCGCCCTCCGGGGAATCCTGAACCGCGAGCGGGGTGCGAATCGAATCCTGACGTGCCCGACAGACCCATCTAATCGATTAATTGGTAAAGAAATGAAATTGGCAGACATCCTATCCCAAATCAACCCAATGTTGAGAATTTTTCTCATTGTCGTTTTGACGGTGGCCGCCCACTTCTTCGTCAAGGCCATCCGCCGGTTCAGTCAATATCTGTTGACCATGAAGGTAAACAGTGAAGCGGCCTCGGAAGCGAACCTGACCCGCAGATACCCCAAGATTGCCACCATCATCACCATCCTGGTCAGTGCCGTGACCTTTTCGATTTATTTCGTGGCCGTCGGTATGGTTTTGCGCGAATTTAAAATTTCACTGACGACCTATTTTGCCAGCGCAACGGTCATCGGCTTGGCCGTCGGGTTCGGTCTGCAGGGATTTGTGCAGGATCTGGTGATCGGTCTGACGCTGATTTTTTCGGATGCCCTCAACATCGGGGAAGTGGTCAAACTGGGCGATGAAATCGGCAGGGTCGACAACATCGGCCTCCGATTCACCACGCTGATCAACCTGCACGGCCAGCGGATTTTGATCCCCAACAGAAACATTGCTGTGATCAGCCAGTTTCGCGGCGGCTGTATTCGTGCCTACGTGGACATCCAACTGCCGGGAGAAGTCGATGAAGATGAGATATCCCAAGCGATTCAAGCCATTGCCAAGGGCATGTATCACCAGCACCGGTCCATCATCCTGGCTGCGCCGGAAACCTTCGGGATCAAGGAAGCCAAGGCTGGCCAATGGCGGTACCTGCGCATCAAGTTCAAGCTGTGGCCGGGCCAAATGAAAATCATCGAGGAGACCTTCGAAGAAAGCGTGGTCCAAGTGCTCAAGAAATCCTATCCGGATTATGCGGCCTGGATGATTACGGTGACCTACAAAGTCGAATAAACCTGAAGGATTTTAACCTTTTTACCCTGTCGAAAACAGTTAAAGTGAGGAACCAATCATGGCCAAAGTCGAACTGAATACACAGGCCCCTGAGTTTACGTTGCTTGATTTTAACGGAATCAGCGTATCACTTTCAGATTTCACCGACCGAAAAAATGTACTGGTGGTTTTCAATCGTGGATTTTTCTGACCATTCTGCCAAAGGCATATGGCGCAGTTGCGTCAAGATTATAAACGTTTCGTAAAATTGAATACAGAAATAATAGTTGCTGGGCCGGAGAATGCCGAGTCATTTCAAAAATACTGGATGAAAGAAGAGTTGCCGTTCATCGGGTTGCCCGACCCGGAACATAAAATCCTAAAATTATATGGACAAGAGGCCAGTTTGTTCAAGTTGGGCAGACTGCCTGCACAGATCCTTGTAGATAAGTCCGGTATGCTCCGGTATGTGCATTACGGTCATTCGATGGCGGATATTCCTTCAAATAAAGAGATAATGAAGCTAGTAAAAGCAATCGATGTCGACCATGGCTAACGACCCTTAGGATTGGGACAATGCCGCCTTTTTTTCCGGAGGATCAACCTCGACGGTGAATTCATTTGCGGCTTGCGCCGTGACGCTGGAGCGGATGTGAATATCACGCTGGGGAAAGGCGATTTCAATATTGCGCTCCCGGAACACGCGATCGATTTCGAAGCGGATGGCGGTGCCGACCTTGAGCATGTTGTCTACATCGGTCCAAACCCGCAGTACGAAGATCAGGGCGCTGTCGCCAAAATCGGAGAAAAGTACATCGGGAGTGGGATTAGCGAGCACCTTTTCGGCTCTGCCAGCTATTTCCAAAAGGCTGCTGCGAACCAATTCAATGTCGGAACCATAGGCTACACCCACGGTAACTTTGATCCGCAGGGTCAGGTCTCGGAAACTCCAGTTGGTCACCTGACTGCTGATGAACTCCGAGTTGGGAATGATCAGCGAGGCGTTGTCGAATGTCTGCACCACGGTGGATCGAAACCGGATCTTCTTGACTTCCGCCCAGATGCCGTTGATCTCCACTGAGTCGCCCACCTGGATGGGCCGTTCGAAGAGCAGGATGATACCGCTGATAAAATTGTTGAAAATGTTCTGCAGGCCGAACCCCAGCCCGATGCCCAGCGCACCAAAGGCCACCGTCAGGGAGGTGCTGCTCAACCCAAAGGCATGCAGGGCAACCAGCACCCCTGCGCCCCACAGGAGGTAGACCGTGATGCTTATCATCGAATGCTGCAGACCGGACTCCAGGCCGCTTCGCGCCAGTATGCGGGTGGAGAGCACGTGGCGCCACAATCGAATCAGCAGATGGGTGAAAAACAGGATCAGAGCAGCTGAGATAAGGCCCATCAAGGTGAAAATGGAATCTCCGACACTGACGGGGAATCGTAAGACTTTCGCCAGTCCAGAAAAAACTGTTTGGGTCCCACTCCAGGCCAGGACGACGGTGATGACCAGCAGGATGCCCCACAACAGCCAGCAGAGCTGAAACACGGCCCAGCGGATGGGCTCTGCCGACCGGTAAGGGGCGGCCGAAGGGGTGTGGGGTCCTTTATAGAAGCGTTGGCCTCCTTCCCGCAGGATCAGAAAGAAGAGCAGGCCCCAAAAAAACGCAGTTATCGTTGCCCCCCAGGAGGTAAACCAATACAGCGACAGCGCGCCGTAACCGGCCAGTTCGAGAACCGGGCCAATGATGAAAATGATGTGGCCCAGCACCGAGAGCGTTGGGCGCAGCATCGTCTGCCAGATTTCCGGTGCTACCCCCGGCATGGGGTGTGCTCTGAATTTGGGGCGAAACCGAAGGATCCAGACAACCAGGGCGGCCTCGAAAGTGATGCGAGCCACCATCGGCAGAACGCCCTCGGATCCCACTAACCATGCCAGCACCAGATAGACCACCGCAAAAAAGCGAATCAGGCGCAGCAGCCTTTTCAGGCTTGGACCCCAGGCGGTCGGCAGCAGTTGCGGGTCCTGCTGTGATTGAAGGGTGATGAAATTCAGGCCCCACTTGGTCAAGAGCCATACGATCAACAGGGAAAACGTTTCCTGGATGCCCGGAATCGTTTCAAAAAACCCACGCGCTTGAAAAAAAATGTAGAAAAACAGTGCGGTACCCAGCTGTGGCAGGGAGCGGGTCAACAGCCGGATGGCCATCCGGCGCCAGGGATATTCAGCGCCGAAGGGCTTGTCTTTGAGTTGCCGGCAGAAGCGCCGCAGGCGCATGATCAAAATCAGGGTCAGCAGGTAAAGCAGCACCGAGGTGACCGGCAGCAGCCCCCGGCTGGCCAGCAGATCGGTTGCCAGGGCGAGCCAATACTCCAGGGAGCCAATTTTGCGGACCTGTTCCCCCAACTGCTTCAGTTCGCCCCCGATGTTTTTCCATCCGAGGCCGATGAGCGGATTGACTGTTCTCTGGAAGAGGTCTGCGTGCTT
The DNA here is from genome assembly GCA_963697405.1 of uncultured delta proteobacterium. Lineage (GTDB taxonomy): Bacteria > Desulfobacterota > Desulfobacteria > Desulfobacterales > Desulfosarcinaceae > Desulfosarcina. The sequence continues at coordinate 92,254 of CAVONY010000031.1, forward strand.
TTTTTCCTGTACCCCCAGGCTGAATTTTTCCGTCAGGTCCACATATCCCTGCCGGGTTTCACTGACCCTGGCCATCAGGTCGACGTAGCCGGTCTGCAATTTTTCCAGCATCTCACCCCGCTGCGCCTGGCTGCGAATCAGGGTGTTCAAGTCGCCGATCAACGTCTGCGTCTCCGGGGTATGGCCTTTATCCGTTTTCAGGATCTCGAGCTGCTGCTCGGCAGATGTTTTTTGCTCAGTTAGCTCCTGTGCAAGTTCTTGCACGGCTTCCAATCGCTCTTTCAACTCGGCTTGACTGCCATCCAGCTTTTCAATCGTGGTTCGAATGCCAAGCCAGGCTTTTTCGAGGTCGTCGATGCGGGTCCCGGGTGTCAGCAGCAGGTCGCCGGTGGTCGAGAGTTGAATTTTTTGGAGGTCGAGTTCGGCAATCAGGTCGCGAGATCGGGTTTCGTGGTCTTGTAGCCTTTTTTCGACACTCGAGAGGTTTTTCTTTTCGGACTGGAGGGCGGCCTGAACGGTTTGCTTAAGGTCAATATATTGGGACGGTGCCTGCTTCGACGCCGGAGTCTCGTTCTGGGGGTAGGCAGTTGACGCACCCAGCAGCAACAGGATGGCGAGGAGACACATCCATCGGCCGTTGGCCGCCGTATCCAAAATTTTCATTGCAGTTTTCAAATCCCAAATATCCTTTCGAGTGATTCCCCAGTCAGGGAATGGATACCGCTTGTCTCCGAAATCCGCCATGCGGACAGCGCTTCAGGTGGTCTCGCCAGGGAGTCCCGATCTAATACAATCATTCAGATATTTCCGATCGAGAACCCTTCGTGGACTCGAGCATCTATTTGCTTGGTTTTCAACCCCGGCCGCTGATTCTGACACTGAGCAGTGGAACCGGGCATCGCCGGAACAACCGTTCCGCGGTGGACCCGAGCAGCACGTCGCTGATATTCGACCGTCCCTTGGTTCCCATGACCACCAGATCGGCCTGCTCCTGGTCGATGGTTTCCATGATCGCCTGAAAGGGGACGCCGATCTTAATCAGGCAATCGCATTCTCGTTCGGCACCACCGGCATTCTCAATCGCTTCACGCAGGGACTGCAGCCGCTCGTTCTCCATGTCCGCCCGGTGCTGAGCCAGGGAAATGGGAACATTTTCATAGCCAAAGGCGATCTTTTCGAGGGCTTCTTGCATGCTGTCCATGTCCCGCTGGTTGATTACATTGACGACCAGCAGACCGGCGTCGAGGCTGTCGGCGAGGCCGATGGCCGTATCCAGAACGTCGCCGGTATAGGCGGAAAGGTCGCACGCAACCAGGATCCTCTTAATTTTTTTCACGATTCCTCCTCGTATCTGAAAGACTCATGGTTCCCGGCAGGCTCACCTTTTTTGTCAGATCTGCCGAAGACCCGCCCAACTGTTTCACTTCAATGGCGGTGCCTTACTGATCGCATTCAGCACCGTTTGATTTTTTTTAAACCATGCAATCAGGACAATGGCAAGCGCTACCAGAAAAGGCCGTGACGATCAAAAAAGACCCAGCTTTTTATTATTGCACAAAAATGTGCAGATGAGATAGGCTGGCAGCATGTATATTTAACTGAAAATTATTCTTTTTCGGCGCCAAAATCAGCTACACTCTCAGGGAACATCATTCACAATCGATATCGGTTCATTTTTCTCAGGAGGATGCTCACCTGTGAACATTGCTGCAGGATAAAGGAAGATCAAATTTCCAACGTTCACCCCCGTAATTAACCAGATTCCCAGCCGAAAGCATGATAGGTCAATGATCTCGCTGTACGAAACCATTCTGGTTCTCACCACTGCCGTTGTATTTACGGTCTACCACGTGCATCTGTATGTAAAGGTTCATCGAGCCCCCCTGACGACTGCCATTGGCATTACCAATCACGCACGACACATGTGGGTCGAAGGGATCATCAGAGACAAACGCGACATCCTGGCGGTGCAGACGCTGCGCAATCAGGTCATGGCCGCCACGTTTTTGGCCTCTACGGCAATTCTTGTCAGTCTGGGGTCGTTCAGCGCCGCTTTTCGACCGGGCGTCTTCATGGAAGTCTCCCATGCGCTCAACCTGCTGGGAACCAAAACCGAAACCCTGTGGATGTTCAAACTGATGCTGCTGGGAATAACCTTCTTTGTCACTTTTTTTAATTTTACGCTCTGCATCCGTTACTACAATCATGTCGGGTTCATGATCAACACGTTTCAGCCCAACGATGCGACCGTCTCGGCCGAAGCCGTAACCCAAGTGCTCAATCACGGCGCGCTGCATTACACCATCGGCATGCGCGGCTTTTACCTGTCTGTGCCGCTGGCCTTGTGGCTGTTCGGTCCGATCTGGATGCTGGCGGGCAGCCTTATTTTGGTTGCCATTGTTTATCGGCTGGATCGCGAGGCATAACCCTTCTTTAATATAGGGCATCTCATTGTTATGGCTTTTCTTTGGCTGCTCGTCCATATTTTGCCATTCATGCAAATTGGCACGGTCGAATAGGCCCCAACGTGGCAAACACAATCGTTATCTCAACAGCCTTGCTGCAAAATGGCAGGGCTGGGAATCAGGGGGCAGAAACATGCAACATAATCCGTTGAAACAAGGGGGCGCGCCGGGCCGATCATTGACCCAACGCCCGGGCTGGAAGGCACTAAAGGCCCATCAGGCAACGATCGGCGATCTGCATCTGCGGCAGCTCTTCGCCGACGATCCTGGCCGCGGCGAGCGGATGACCGCCGAAGTCGCCGGCATTTACCTGGACTATTCGAAAAACCGGGTCACCGACGAAACCATGCAGCTATTGATCAAACTGGTCGAGGAATGCGGTCTGCGCGAGCGCATCGATGCGATGTTTGGCGGTGAGCCAATCAACGAGACGGAGAAACGGGCCGTGCTGCACCCTGCCCTGCGGGCACCTGAAACCGAACGGGTTGTCGTCGACGGTCAGGATGTCGTACCCGGGGTGCATGCGGTGCTCAAACAGATGGCGGCCTTCTCGCGCCGGATCCAAAGCGGCGAGTGGCAAGGATACACCGGCAAGCGTATCCGCAATATCGTCAACATCGGCATCGGCGGCTCCGACCTCGGCCCGGTGATGGCTTACGAGGCGCTGCGCCATTACAGCCAGCGCGACCTGACATTCCGCTTCATCTCCAATGTGGACGGCACCGACTTTGCCGAAGCCACAGGTGATCTCGACCCGGCGGAAACCCTGTTCATCGTCTGTTCGAAGACATTCACGACGCTCGAGACACTGACCAACGCGCACGCCGCCCGCGCCTGGAGCTTGCGCCAGCTCGGCGACGAACGGGCCGTGGCCAGTCACTTTGTCGCCGTGTCGACCAACGCCGACGGCGTGTCTCAATTCGGCATCGATACCGCCAATATGTTCGGTTTCTGGGATTGGGTCGGCGGTCGCTACTCCATGGACTCGGCCATCGGCCTGTCGACCATGATTGCCATCGGACCCGAGAACTTTTCTGCGATGCTGGCCGGTTTTCACGCCATGGACGAGCACTTCCGCAGCGCGCCATTCGCACAGAACCTGCCCGTGATCATGGGGATGCTGACGGTGTGGAACACCAACTTCCTGGATGCCCAAACGGTTGCGGTGCTGCCTTACGACCAGTATCTCAACCGCTTCCCCGCCTACCTGCAGCAGCTGGCCATGGAGAGCAACGGCAAACAGGTGACGCTTGACGGCACACGCGTGGCCTATCACACCGCACCCATTTACTGGGGCGAGCCCGGTACCAACGGTCAGCACTCGTTCTACCAGCTGATCCATCAGGGGACCCGGCTGATCCCCTGCGACTTCATCGGCTTCTGTCAGAGCTTGAATCCCATCGCCAATCACCACGATCTGCTGATGTCGAACCTGTTCGCCCAGACCGAGGCGCTGGCTTTCGGCAAGACGGCGGACGAAGTCAAGGCCGAGGGCATGCCGGAGTGGCTCGCGCCACACCGTGTCTTCGAAGGCAATCGCCCGACCAACACCATCCTGGTCAAGCGTCTGACACCGGAGACGCTGGGGATGCTGGTTGCGCTCTACGAGCACAGCGTCTTCACGCAGGGCGCCGTCTGGAACATCGACTCGTTCGATCAGTGGGGCGTCGAACTGGGCAAGGTGCTGGCCCAGCGGACGATCCCCGAACTTGAAAGTGCGGACGAACCGCAGCTCACGCATGACAGCTCGACCAACACGCTCATCCGGCGCTACCGCCGACTCAAGGAATGGCGTTGATGAACCGCGACAGCGAGCGTATTGGAAATCGATTTTTTACCCTTACGGAGCGACCACCGTGAAAAAAGCCTTGCCGATGTTGCTGTTTGCCGGATTCTGGTTGGGAGCCACCCTTGCGGCCGCAATGAATGTGACCGTCGGCAATTTCAGCGGCGGCGACCTGGATGGCTGGACAACCCAATCATTCCAGGGGACGACTATCTACCGATTGGTGGCGCAGGGTGGCCGACAGGTGCTCGAAGCCAACAGCAAGAGCGCCGCTTCGGGGCTCGTGCGGGAGCTTCGGGTCGATCTTGAAAAGATGCCATACCTGAACTGGTCCTGGCGGGTCAATGATGTCCTGCCCGGAATCGACGAACGAACCAAAGCCGGTGACGATTATCCGGCCCGGGTCTATGTCATCGTCTCCGGCGGCATCGCCTTCTGGCGCACACGAACGCTGATTTATGTGTGGTCGAGCCGGCAGCCCGCCGGCAGCACGTGGGAGAATGCCTTTACCGGCAACGCTCGCGTCATGGCGCTGCAGTCCGGCAAGGCAAGCGGCTGGGCCACTGAACGCCGTGATGTGCGGGCTGACTTCAAGGCCTGTTTCAATGACGACATCACCGTCATCGATGCTGTGGCTATCATGACCGACACGGATAACAGCAAGCAGGAAGCCATTGCCTGGTATGGGGATATTTACTTCTCGAAAGAATGATGATTCAGCGGGTGGTGCCTGCCCCATGAGGCTGGCATGCGGTCAGACAGAGCAATACGCAGAAACCTTTCCTTTTTTAAACGACGTTCTTCCCACAACAACCGCCTCAACCGTGAGTCCCGATCGAAGGAAGGTCTCCTTTTTTGAGCAGCCCGATCTTGAGCTGTCGTTTGGCGTCGTTGGCCAGGTGCAGGGTTTGGGTGGGAAAGGCGAAATCGATGCCCTCGGCGGAGAAGTGCCGGGTGATCTCCAGGCAGGTGCGCTGGACCCATTCCTGAAAATCCCAGTACTCCGGTGGGTGGTACCAGGCGAGAACCAGGATGTTCAGACTCCAGTCATTGAAGCCGTTGAAGTAGACCCGTGGAGGGAAATCCGGGTGCATGCCCTCGTGATCGGCAATGATCTCCCGGATGATGGCCACGGCCCGTTCGATCTTCTCCGGCGGTGTGTCGTAGGTAATGCCGATGTTGTTCAGCCAGCGGATGTTCGGCCGCCTGCCGATATTCTCCAGCCCCGAGTTGACCACCTTCTCGTTGGGGATGGTTACCAGGGCACCGGTGAGCAACCGGATACGCGTACTGCGGAAACCCACGTCCTCCACCACCCCGTCGTAGCTGTCGATGACGATGCGTTCGCCCACCTGGAAGGGCTTGTCGAAAAGGATCGTCAGGGTGCCGAAAAAATTGGCGATGGAATCCTTGGCGGCCAGGGCCACGGCCAGGCCGCCGATCCCCAGCGAGGCCAGCAGGGGTCCGATCTCTACCCCGGTGAGGTTCTGGACCACGATGATGCCGGCCAGGATGACGATAAAAATCCTCAGGGTCTTGCCGAAAAGGGGCACCAGGATGTTGTCGATGGTGCTCTCCGTGCTGTCGGCCCACTGGGAGAGCCGGGCGTCCATCACATGGACGAACTGGTAGATAAACCAGAAAAAGGCCAGAATGCCGCCCACCGTCGCCGTTTTCTGCAACACCAGGTGAACCAGGTTGCCGCCGTCCGCCCCCTGGAAATGGCTGTAAAGGGGAGACAAGGCCCCGTATATGCCGTAGACCCAAATGAGCAGACTCAACGGCCGCATCACTGCTTTGAGAATAAGGCGTGCCCAGGAGATCTCGCCGTCCACCGATGGAATGGTCTCAATCTTGCGCCGGATGAGCAAATAAACTCCCCGTTCAACGGTCACTACGAGAAAAACCAGCAACAGGCAGAAAAGCATCTTGAGCCAGCTGATATCCGCATAAAACTTGCTGTCGATCCATCCGCCAAGGCGATCCGAGGCCTTGGCCCCGAATGCCTCGATCCTTTCGCCGACCTTGTTTCCAGCCTGGTCTATTTTGCCGATTTCCGGCTTAAAATCGTATTCATTAACCGGTTCCTGAACCTCGACGGAGGTGCCATCCGACTCCCCATCGGTTTGCGTTTGTGCCATCACCGGTCGGCAGAAAGAAAAGGCGATAATTACGACCAGGGATAGGATTCCGAGGATCTTACTGAAACCTGCCATGCATGGATTCTCCTATTGATCTGCCGGTTGGTGACACATCCAATCACCCTTTACATGGATATGGCGTTCGACTGCGCCTACCGGCATCGTTTGGTTTTTATGCTGCCATATGAGGGATTTGCTGTGACCGCGGTCCGTCATGGATCTCGAACCGGAATTTAAAATGAGCTGAAAGCGTAGGATACAGACGGCCTTTCACGCAGTCAACCCTTTAACTTTCACGCGGTCAACCCTTTAAAAGGACCCATCCTGAGGCATTTAGTGGAAAGGATCAGTTTTTTCGGACACCAATTATCAAAGAGAAGGATGCGGCAACCAAAAACGCAATAATGATCTCTACCAGCCGGTACCTCGTCAAAGAGAGTGACGAACTCTTCCTGCTGGCGCCTGACAAAGCGATGGCCGGGCTCAAAGAGTAGTCCACCCCCCCTATGAATACGCCGACCAATCGTTTTCCTCTTGCCATCAGGCGCAATGGAGAGGCGTCGACTGGTTCCAGCACACCTCTCTCCCCATCCATCCACTTTGTCCTGATAGTCACATCTTGTATCTAAATTAGACGCCGACGTGAAAAAAAGGAAATCGGATAGCATGAAAAGCGGAAAGTGCGGGACCCGGTCGTGAAAAAATCGGAACTGGGAGCTCCTTTTTTTAAGCTTAGGAGTTGAGGGCTGACCGTCATTAAAATTAGAAATATATCTTGATGTTATCCGGCATTCCGGCAACACCGGAATCAAAAAAACGCCGTCTGACGTGGATAATGCGGAACTATCGGTTCCTATAATATCAAGTGTAAATTTAACTGCATGTTATTATTGGTTTTTTTATTGGCACGCTTATTGATGTAGATAAGCAAGCAATTCAACCCAGAATAAGAACGATCCCACCGGATGGGACATCCACCATTAACCCTGTTCGATGGATCACATCAACCGTCAACCTCAGGAGACTGGAAAATGAAGAAAATCAACATCTTTAAATTGGCAATGGCGCTTTTTGTGATCCTCGGCCTGCTGATCACCACCGGTGCCGTTGCCGCGGAAAAAGCAAAAAAAGCCCCTGAAACCCTTCAGGGGATGGTTGAACAGGGAAACAAAGGCGCGATTGTGGTTAAAACAGACGACGGACAGACCTTTTATATTCTGGGTCAGAATATGACCAGTATGATCGGCAAGACCGTCAAGGTCACCGGCACCCTGTCCAAGGGCAAAGCCACCCGTTCCATCATGGTCACCCATTTCGAGGAGGTCGCCCAATAACATTTCCAGTGGCTTGAACCAATTACCCTCCGCGACCGGTACCGCTGGCGATTCGCCCGGTGCCGGCCGCTGTTTTCGCTGTCCTTTTCCTCACCTGGCCGGGAATCATCCCGGCGATTTTCTGTAAAATACGCGTCCATCAGATGGCTTCGGAAGGCCTTGATAGAATCGGACCCATAATCCTGGTCATGCAAATTGCAGGCTTACGCCCAGAAAATAGATGGCCGGCAGCACCAGGCAGCGGGTGAAAGCTGTGTCGATATTGCCGATTTTGATGACGCTAAAGGCGTTCCCATCGTTGACTGTCCCGGCGCCCGGCTACTGCCGGTCAAACCGGTTTACAAGGTGAGCCGCCTGCACGATTTGATCGTTCAGCGGATGGCCCCCTGATAATAGGGCATTGCTTCAGCCAGGTGGGACTGGATGTTCCTGATGCGGGTTTCCGGCGCCGGATGGGTCGAAAGAAACTCCGGCGGCCGGGATTGTTCCTGCGCCTGCATGCGTTGCCAGAAGGGAACCGCCTCGCGCGGGTCATAGCCTGCCCGCGCCATAAGCGTCAGGCCGATGCGGTCGGCTTCACTCTCGTGCAGCCGGCTGTAGGGCAGCAGAAATCCGACGTTGGTACCCACACCAAAGGCCTGCATGAAAAGCGTCTGGGTCTGTTGGGGCTGATTTTGAAGGGCCACCGACAGGGCCGTTCCACCGAGCTGGGCCAGCAGGCCCTGGCTGAGGCGTTCGTTGCCATGGCCTGCCAGGGCGTGCCCCACCTCATGACCCAGCACCACCGCCAGTCCGGTTTCATCCTCGGTATATTTCAGAATGCCGGTATAGACTGCGGCTTTGCCCCCGGGCATGACCCACGCATTGACGGTCTTGTCATCCTGGATCAGATTGAATTCCCAGTGATAATTGGCGACGGTACCCTGATCTCCGGCCTCCTTTAAAAACGCTTCCGCCGCTTGGGCGATGCGCATGCCGACCTGGCGCACCATGTCCGTACGACGGGCATCCGTGGACAGCTGGCTTTTTTCGAGAACCGCCTGATACTGTTGAAAACTCATGGAGACCAATTCAGAATCGGGCACCAAATGCAGCCCAGAACGACCGGTGATAGGCACTTGGGCACAAGCCGACACGATCACCACCGCCAGAATCAGTGCAAAAACCCAACGGCAGATCAGTCTGCATTGACTCAGATTGAAGACGGCCATAAGAGGTTCCTTTTCGGGCGTTGGGGACGAAGCGACAACCCATGTCGCGGTCCGATGTCGGTTCGCTGTTCAGGCATTAGTCGTCGCCGAGATGGATCCAGGCGAACCAACTTAATGCCCCAAGATGAAATCCGCAAGGGTTGCCCGTTCCAGATCGGTCAACGCCTTGGTTTTCTCCACATGGCGCTTCATCATGGCGGCCTTTTCCGGTTTGACAATGGCCTCCTCCTGGCCGTTCAAATACCCGATCAATTGTGGCTGCTTGCCCTGATAGGCCTGGGCGATATCCGCAAGGGAGGGATTGATTTTTGACGTCTTTTCCGGGCGGTGACAGGACATGCAACCCATCGATTTGAATAATATTTCCCCACTGCCTGCGCCAAAACACAAGGGGGCAATTAACAGGATGCCCAAAACGATCAAGGATACTTTTTGCATGGCTCATACCTCAATTTTGTCGGTGGGGGTGCGCGGCCCGTATGATCTCAAGCCTCAGGATCCCTTTTAATGACCATTACCGGCCCTTTGCTTTTGCGGATCACCCGGTCTGAAACCGATCCCAGAAACACGTCTCCAAGGTTTGACCGCCCATGCGATCCGATAACGAGGATGGACGGTGCCTCCTCCTCTTCCACCTCAAGGATTTCGCGCCAGGGGAAACCGGTTTTGACGATGTGCTTCACCGTGAAGCCAAGACCCTCCAGCTCTTTGCTCGTCTCCGCCAGGGATTCCTTGGCGACCTCTTCGGCTTTTTTCTGCCACTGGAAGATATCTTTGTCCAGCATATCATGTCTCCTCAACCCGTCGATTATACGCTGGTTGATGACGTGCAGAATGGTCACCTCCTGCGCTCCGGCTTCTTTGAGTTGTTTGATGTAATCCAGTGCTTTGGCCGCCACATCGGAAAAATCGGTCGGATAAAGGATATTTTTAAACATGCTTGGGCTCATTGTTGTTGGGTGAAATTCAGGTTCTTTCCGTACTGATAAAATGCAGCAAAGGACATGCCATGAAAATTAAGAAAAATTTGAACCCTCCCCGCGGCAAGCCGCGGGGAATCTTCACCGTAAGGATAAAAAATCGATTTTCAGTTCACTCGTTAACCCCGCCGCAAGCGGCGAGGAATGCGCTCGCTATCGCGGTTCAAGTTGAACCCTCCCCTGGCTTTTTTTGATGAAAGGGTTAATGATCCCCCTTTCGGGAAACGATCAGCAGCCTGGCCTGGAAGATTATCCCGGCGGCAACAAGTGCCGCAGACAGCACCGGTGCATAGGGGGCATGCCGGCCGAGTGCCTCGATGATAAAGGCGGCCCCTGCCACCGAAGAGAGAATGATCAGGGCCCAGTCAAAAAGCAGATAGAGGGCTACCACACCGACTACACCCCCGATCAAGGCCACCAGCGCGCCGGGATGGTACCCCATCATCAGCGTCAGGTGGAGGGTAATGGTGCTGCCGGCCACGAACCCTCCGATACCGATGGCCAGTTTCTGGAAAAACAGCGCCAAAACGGCGCCGATGACCCCGCACACCAACCCGGCCGCCCAGAGCACCCAGAAGGGCTGGGGGCCGAGAAAAAGCTGCACCGCCTGGAGACCGCCCGCAAAGCCGACCACACCGACAAACAGCCAGAACAGCTTCCAGCCGAGGACCAGAAGCGCCACCCCCGAAACAACCAATACGATCGTCGTTAGATGCATGGCTCCCTATTCAGAAAATGGCAGGCATAGATCTCGATCAATATCCCTCATTTCAGTGCTCGCACGCGTTGTCCTTAACCCATTTGGCATCAGGTTGTCCGAGGGTTGAGCGGTCTCCGGGCCTCAGCCTCCTCTTGATCGACGGCGGCCGGGACGTCCCTGGAGCGATCGCGGGCCACCAGCATGTAGATGGACGGGATCACGAACAGGGTGAACAGCGTGCCGATGGCCATGCCGCCCACCAGCACCAAGCCGATGGAATTCCTGGCCTGGGCCCCGGCACCGGTGACTAGCACCAGGGGAAAGTATCCCGCGATGGTGGCGCAGCTGGTCATCAAAATGGGACGCAGGCGAGTGAGCGACGCTTCGCGGACAGCCTCCGACTTGGTTCGACCTTGCATCTGCAACTTGTTGGCGAACTCCACGATCAGGATGCCATTCTTGGAAACGACGCCAACCAGGGTCACCAACCCCACCTGGCTGTAGATATTCAGCGTGGTGGTCCACCCCGCCGTCCAGAAGGGCACGCCGGGATCGGGCATTTTCAGAAAGGTAAACACGAGTGCGCCGAACATGGCCAGGGGCACGGACCCGGCCAGAATGACGAACGGGTCGCGGAAGCTGTTGTATTGTGCCGCCAGGGTAAGGAAGATCATCACCAGGGCCAGCATGAAGGCCGGCAGAAACTTGTTGCCCTCGATGCGCAGCTGTCGCGATTCGCCGGTGTAGTCGACCAGATAGCCCTGGGGCAGAATTTTAGCGGCTTCCTCCTCCAAAAAGGCCAGCGCCTCATCCAAGGGGCGAAGGGGAACACCGCTGAGCTTCACGGCGTTGAACTGCTGAAAGCGATTGATGGACCGGGGAACGGTGCGGTTCTCGACCCGCGCAATGGTTCCTAAAGGAATCAACTCACCGCCTGGTCCGGTGACATAGGCGTTGTTGAGCTGTTCGGCCGTCAACCGGTCGACGCGCTGGATCTGGGGGATGACTTTGTAGCTTCGGCCGGCGATGTTGAAGCGGTTGACGAAGTTGCCGCCCACCAGCGAGGCAAGATCGCCGCCCACCTGTTGTAGATTGAGGCCCAGATCGGCAACCTTGTCCCGGTCGAGAACAATCTCCGCCTGGGGCTGATCTATTTTGACGTCGATGCTGGGTGGAAAAGCGAACATGCCGCTCTGGATGGCCTTGAGCTGAAGCTGCTGGGCAAATCGCAGAATGTTGTCCGGCTCCTCGGTGGCAGCCAAAACGAACTCCACCGGGAATTGCCCCCCGCCGGGCAGGGGCGGTGGTGTGACGGCAAACATTCGAATACCGGGGATTTGATTAAGACCGAGCTGGACTTCCGGCAGAATCGCGAAAACCGACCGCTCGCGTTCTCCCCAGGGGGCCACCACCATACCACCGAAACCCGAGGAGGGCGAGGTGATCTGAAAGGTGAATTGGGTCTCCGGCATGCTCATAAAGACATCGTTGGCCGCCGCGGCATAACGGCTGGTTTGATCCAGGGTGGCATTGGCCGCCGCATCCACGATGCCGAAAACCACGCCCTGATCCTCGGTCGGTGCCAACTCCTTGGGTGACATCACGAAAAGGGGAACGGTGGCCAGCCCCAGCAGAATCCAAACCGTGTAGACCGCCGGGCGGGCATTCAAAGTTGCATTCAGTAGCCGGCCGTAAAAAGCGGTGAAGCGTTTGAAGTCTCTGGATATCTTTCCAGCAAAACCGCGCTCGGACATTCCCGGGGTGAGCAGTTTGGACGACATCATCGGTGACAGGGTCAATGCCACCACCGTAGAGACGATCACCGCGCCGGTCAAGGTGAAGGCAAACTCGCGAAAAAGCGATCCGGTCAGCCCCCCTTGAATACCGATCGGCGTGTAAACCGCCGCCAAGACCACCGTGGTGGCGATGATGGGGCCCACCAGCTCCCGGGCACCGGTGAGGGCTGCCTCGAGCGGCGGCTTGCCCATGCCCAGGTGGCGCTCTACATTTTCCACCATGACGATGGCATCGTCCACCACCAGCCCGACCGCCAGCACGATGGCCAGTAGGGTCAACAAGTTGATGCTGAATCCAAAAACCTGCATCAAGAAAAATCCACCGATGAGCGAAAGCGGAATAGCCAGCATGGGAATGAAGGCGGATCGAAAGGAACCGAGAAAGAGAAATATGATCAGTGCCACGATGACCAGCGTCAGCACCAGGGTGTGGGTTACCTCGCGGATGGCATTGTCGATGTAGGCCGTGGCGTCATAGGCGATCCGTCCGTCCAGTCCGCTGGGAAGCTCGGCCTGGATAGCCGCCATCTCTTTGCGGACCGCTTTGATGACGTCCAGTGAGTTGGCATTGGGCAGGGACCAAATGCCCATAAAAACGGCTGTCTGCCCAGAAAAGCGCACCTCCGTGTCGTAGTCCTCGGAGCCCAACACCACGTCGGCGATGTCTTCCAGGCGCACCAGGGCGCCGCCGCGTTGGCGCACGACCAGTCGCCTGAATTCCGCCACCGAGGTAAGGTCGGTATTGGCCGTCAAATTGACCTGCACCAGCGACCCTTTGGTCTGCCCGACCGCTGCGATGAAGTTGTTGGCCGCCAAGGCACGGCGAACCTCCAAGGGACTGATGTTGTGGGCCGCCATACGATCGGGCTTGAGCCAGATGCGCATGGCAAAGGTTCGGGCGCCCAGGATGTCGGCCCGCTGCACACCGGCAATCGCCGACAACCGCGGCTGCACCACCCGCACGAGATAGTCGGTGATCTGGTTTTGTTGAAGGATATCGGATGTGAAAGAGAGATACGCCGCTGCAAATTGGCTGTCGGCAGACTCCACATTGATGGTCGGCACCTCAGCCTCCGGCGGGAGATCCCCGCGCACCTGGTCGACTTTGGAGCTGATCTCAGAGAGCGCGTTGATCGCATCGGCATTGAGCTCCAGGCGGGCGGTGATGGTCGACAGACCCTGTCGGCTCTCGGAGGCAATGTAGTCGATCCCGTCGGCCGCGGCGATGGCCCGCTCCAATGGGGTAGTAATAAAGCCGCGCACCAGCTCGGCGCTGGCGCCGACATAAACGGTGGAGACCGTTACCGATGCATTCTCGCTGCGGGGATACTGGCGCACGTTCAGCGTGAACAAGGCCTGAAGACCGACGATGGTGATGACCAGGCTCACCACAGAGGCTAGCACCGGCCGTTTGATGAAAATATCGGTGATGTTCATGGGGTGTTGGCCTTACGCATTGTCGGGGCGGGGGTCCAGTTTGAACTCCGGCGCCAGAGTGTTGTCCACCTTCACCGCCATGCCGTTGCGCAATTTAAAGACCCCTGTGGTGACGACCGTTTGGCCGGCCTCGAGACCTTTTTTCACGGAGATGAAATCACCCCGCTTCTCGCCCAACTGCACGAATTGCTGGCGCAGCGTCAAGGCTTTTTCGGATTCCCCCGCCTCCCTGGATTCGACCACAAAGACCGAATCGCTGTAAGGCGCATAGAGCACCGCCGTGACCGGTATGACCAATACAGAACCGGGATCGGGCAGGACGACCTCCACCGTGGCAAACATGCCGGGGCGCATCCGTTCACCGGGATTGTCCAGTGTAGCTTGGATGCGCAAGTTGCGCGTCGCTGCGTCCACCTGGGGATTGATGGCCGTGATCCTTCCCTCCACGACCTCGCCGGCGAGCGCGTCGGTGGCAACTCGTACCGGGAGTCCCAGCTGAAGCCGGGTCGCCTGATCCTGGGGCAGTGAGAAGTTGACGAAGATCGGGTCCACCGCCTGGAGGGAAACGATGGGTTGTCCACTTTCCAGAATCTGGCCCAAATTGACCAGGCGAATGCCCAGTTTACCGCCAAAGGGGGCCTGGATGGTTTTCTTGGCGATGGTGGCGCGAATGCCGTCCACCTGGGCCGCGGCCTGCTTGAATTCAGCCTCGACGCCGTCATAGTTGGAAGGGGTGATCACTTTCTGGGGCAGCAGCTCTTTGGCGCGTTCGAGATTTAGCCGGGCCAGCTCCATGGAGGCTTCCGCCGACCGGAGCTGGGCGGCCTCCGAAGACGTGTCCTGCTGAACCAACAGGTCCCCGACCTTCACCCTACTGCCTGGCTCAAAGGCGATCTTGACCACCTTACTGGTCAGTTCGGCGGTGACCACCACGCCTTGGACCGCCTCGAGGGATCCCACCGCCGTGAGCACGGATGGCCACCTGGCCGACTGCGCTATCGCCGCGGTAACGGTCTCGGGCGGCGGTACGTGTTGTTTGCCCTGGGCGATCATGCGGTTGATCTGCAGCCCTTTGACGCCGCCGAGCACGCCGACCAGCACGATCAGACCGAAAATCGAGAAAAAAATAGCCTTTTTCATGACATTCCAACGCTTCGTCTTTTGCCGCAGCCATGGAACATGCTTTCAGGTACCATGAACACGCGCGTTAATTACCAATAAACTAACCTTGGAATATTATTACGGCAGCTGCCAAAGTCAACACATGGCAGAAATGAAGGTCATTTCTCAAACAGGGGAATGCGGCAACGGAGATCCACGGTTAACATAGAAGCTTACCCTGCAGGGATAGGCAATCGTCTCTCATGCCACCTCGCGCTCTTCCAGCAAATTATCCAGCCATTCCGGGTCCATTTCGGGAACGGAAGAGAGCAGCAGTTCGGTGTATTCATGGTGGGGTGGCCTTAGGATTTCCTGTCTGGATCCCTTTTCGACAATGCGGCCATTGAGCATAACCACGATCTCGTCGCTGATGGCTTTGACCGTGGCCAGGTCGTGGGTGATGAACAGGTAGGAAACCTGCAGCTTGCGTTGCAGGTTGAGCAGCAATTTCAATATCTCTTCGGCGACCAGTTGATCCAGGGCCGATGTCACTTCGTCGCAAATGATCAGGTCCGGCTGGGCGGCCAGGGCACGGGCAATGCAGATGCGCTGTTTTTCGCCACCGGAAAGCTCGGTGGGATAACGGTCGATGTAGTCCGCCGGCAGTTCAATCTGCTCCATCAGTTCCAAAATGCGCTGTTCCTGCTGCTTGCGGTTGAAACCGAAGTAAAAACTCAGCGGACGACCAATGATTTTGCGGATCTTTTGACGCGGGTTTAAGGCCGTGTCGGGCATCTGGTAAATCATTTGCAGCCGCTGCAGATCCTTTCGCTTTCTATCTTTTAGGGAAGCGGGCAGCTCCTCTCCCTTGAACAACACCCGCCCCTGAACCGGCGGCAACAGCCCCGTGATTACCCGTGCCAGGGTCGATTTACCGCTGCCCGATTCCCCCACCAGGGCCACGGTTCGACCGCGACTGATCTTCAGGTCGATGTCTTCGAGAACATTGTCCGAGCCGGTATAACTGGCCGTGACGCCATCGATCTCCAGGATCACATCCTTTTTCGACTCCGCATCGTCATTTCCCTTATTGAAAGAACGGACCGCCAGCAGATCGCGGGTATAGGTCTCTCGTGGATGGGCAAGCATCTGGCGGGCGTCGTTCTCTTCAACCAGGTCCCCATAGCGCAGCACCATGATGCGGTCGGCCAGCTGGGCGACCACGGCCAGGTCATGGGTAATATAGATAGCGGCCGTGTCGAATCGGCGGGTGATCTCCTTGATGGCGGCCAGCACCTCGATCTGGGTGGTCACGTCCAGAGCCGTGGTGGGCTCGTCGAAAATGATGATATCGGGCTGGCAGCTCATGGCCATGGCCACCATGGCGCGCTGCAATTGTCCACCGGAAACCTGATGGGGAAAGCGGTAGCCGATGTTTTCGGGATCGGGCAACAGCAACTGCTCGTAGGTGGTAATTGCATTTTCCTCGGCCTCGGCGGCACGCATCAGCCCGTGCTGCACAGGTCCTTCGGTATACTGCCGGATGAGGCGATGGGCCGGATTGAACGAGGCGGCGGCACTTTGGGCCACGTAGGCGATGCGCACTCCGCGGATATGGCGCATCTGGGATTCCGGTGCGCCGAAAAGTTCCTGACCGTCAAAGACAATGGACCCGGATGTGATGCGGCATCCCTGGCGGGTGTACCCCATGGAGGCCAGCCCCAGGGTGGATTTTCCCGCACCGGATTCGCCGATGAGGCCGAGGACCTCGCCTTTGTCGAGCGTCAGGTCCAGGCCCTTGATAATGGGTTCCCAGGATTCACCGGTCAGACCGTCGATCACGATATTTTTCATCTCGAGCAGTGGTTTCATGAATTTCTCTTTATTTTAATGGTGATGAACGCAGTTCCCAGATATCGGGTTTTTCATGGGACCGTCAATTCGCAAATCAGTCCTCCAGACCACTGGCGATATGCAGGAACCAGTCCACGACCAGGTTGACGCCCACCGTCAAAAAGGCAATGGCGCCCGCGGGCCACAGGGGCGTAAAGATACCGAAGGTGATGGCCCCCGAATTTTCACGCACCATACTGCCCCAGTCGGCTGTAGGGGGCTGGATACCCAGTCCCAGAAAACTCAGGGACGCAATGAACAGGAAAACGAAACAAAAACGCAGGCCGAACTCGGCCACCAGCGGCGGCATGGCGTTGGGCAGGATTTCATGGCGCATGAGCCACCAGAGGCCTTCGCCCCGCAGCCGGGCTGCTTCGACAAATTCCATCACCTCAATATCCATGGCCACCGCACGCGATAAACGGTAAACCCGCGTAGAATCCAACAATGCAATCACGACGACCAGCGCCGGAATCGAGGTGCCGACCACCGAGAGCACCATCAGGGCGAAGATCAGTGTGGGAAAAGCCATCAGGATATCCACAAAGCGGCTGAGCAGCTGGTCCATCCAGCCCCCCACCGTGGCAGCCAGAAAGCCCCAGGCGATGCCCACGAAAAAAGAGAGCGCGGTGATCAGAAAGGCGATGGCGATGGTGTTGCGCGCCCCGTAAAGCAGACGCGAAAACAGATCGCGACCCAGGTTGTCGGTGCCGATCAGGTGATCTCCACTGGCCGGCAGCCAGACATCGCCGGCCACTTCCGTCTCCCCATATGGCGCGATGACCGGGGCCAGAAGGGCGGCCAGGAGGGCGATCAGAACCATGCCCATCCCGAGACGGGCGCTGAAGGGCGCACTACGAATCAATTTCAACGAGCCTGTCATTAAAACCTCTTATTCCGACCGTCAGCGCGGATTGCGCAGCCGGGGGTTGCTGACGATGGACAACACATCGGCCAGCAGGTTGAGCAGCACATAGGTGGCCGCAAAGATAAGTCCGCTGGCCTGGACCACTGGGATGTCACGCTTGGAGACCGAGTCCACCAGAAGTTGCCCCAGTCCCGGGTAAACGAAAACCACCTCGACGATCACCACCCCCACCACCAGATAGGCCAGGTTAAGGGCGACCACGTTAATCACCGGCGACAGTGCATTGGGAAAGGCGTGCAGGACCACCACACGCAATCGCCGGAGCCCTTTCAGGTTGGCCATCTCTATAAAGGGGCTGGAAAGGATGTTGATGATGGCCGCCCGGGTCTGGCGCATCATGTGGGCGGTCACCACCATGGCCAGGGTCAAACAGGGCAGGAAAATGGCATAGAGCTTCTGCCAGAAATTCATCTGATCGTTGAGATTGGAGATGCTGGGAAAAATGGCCACCTGAACCGATAACAGGGCGATCAGGATATAGGCCACGAAGAACTCGGGGAACGAGATGGTGCTGAGGGTCGCCATGGAAATCAGGCGGTCGAACAGGGTGTTGCGATACAGGGCTGCCAGGATCCCCAACAGGACCGCCACGGGCACCGCAATCACGGCCGTCACCCCGGCCAGGAAAAGGCTGTTGGCAAATCTCCAGCTGATCAGATCGACCACAGGCCGCCGGTTGGCCAGGGAATTACCGAAGTCGCCTTTGACGAAGGCCCCCAGCCAGGCAAAATAACGAACATGGGGGGGCATGTCTAGTTTGAGTTCTTTCCGAAAGGCCTCCACCGTCTCAGGGGTGGCGCTCTGCCCCAGAACCGCCTCGGCAAGATCGCCGGGTAGCGCTTCGACGCCCACGAAGATAAGCAGGGAGATCACCCAGAGGGTCACCAGTCCCAGGCCGATGCGCTTGAGCACCAGGGCAACAATGCCGTTCAGTTTTGGTAGTGCCATTTATTGCGTTTACCTGTGTTGATGTTAAAGGCCGGCCGCAAGGCCCGAAACCGATGGGTTGGGCGGACAGACATGGCGGCCGGCCTACGATCTGATTGGCTTACGATTTAAACCACCAGCGCTCCGGCGCCTTAAAGCCATCCAGCTCCCAGTTGGCAGCCAACTTGTCGTGGCCGATTTTGTCGCTGGCTGCAGAGAGATCGGCACTGAACATGGGCACCACCACGCCGCCATCGTCGCGCACGATGCGCTGCATCTCCTTGTACATGCCGCTGCGTTTCTTCTCGTCCAGTTCGGCCCGGGCCGCCACCAGCAGTTCATTGAAGCGCTGGTGGTCCCAGAAGGTGTCGTTCCATGACACCCCCTTGGCATAGGCCGTGGAGAACATCATATTTTCGGTAACCCGGCCGCCCCAGAAGACCGCACAGAACGGTTTTTTCATCCACACATTGCTCCAGTAGCCGTCGTTGGGTTCGCGCACCACATCAATGGTGATGCCGGCCTTGGCGGCCTGCTCCTTGTAGAGCACACCGGCGTCCACGGCACCCTTAAAAGCCGCCTCGGCCGCGTGAAACTTGAAAGTCGTGCCGGACAATCCCGCCTTCTTGAGATGAAATTTGGCTTTATCTGGATCGTACTGCCGCTGGGGTAAGTCGTCGGCGTGATAGCGGTTGGCCACGCTGATGGGATGGTCGTTGCCCACGCGGCCGTAGCCTCTTAAAATCGTCTTGACCAGCTGCTCCCGATCCACGGCGTATTTCAGGGCCAGGCGCACGTCATTGTTGTTATATGGCGCCGTGTCGGTGCGCATGGCAAAAGTGAAGTGTTTAAAGCCGTCCTGACGCATCACCTGGATGCCGGGCATGCGTTTGAACAGGTGTACGGTCTTGAGGTCGCAGCGGTTCATCACGTCGATTTGCCCGGTCTTGAGGGCATTGGTGCGGGCGTTGACGTCGTTGATGCCCAGGATTTCAATTTCGTCGAACCAGGCGCGGTCGGATTTGAAATAGTTGGGGTGGCGGGTGCAGAAGGCGCGAACACCCGGCTCGAAATCTTGGAGTACATAACCGCCCGTAAAAATCCCTTTGGTAAGGTCTGTGTCCTTGGGCCCGACTATCAGGTGGTAGTCGCTCAGGGTATAGGGGAAGTCGGCGTTGCCGGCCTCCATTTCAAAAGCCAGGGTGTATTTGTCCTCTTTCTTCATGCTGACGATGGATTCGACCAAGGGTTTGGCGGCCGATTTGGTGCCCTCCTTGCGATGCCAGTTCAGGGAATAGATCACATCATCGGCATCCATGCTTTTGCCGTTGTGGAATTCAACCCCTTTGCGCAGCTTGAAGACCCACTTCTTGGCGTCCGGCGTGGATTCCCAGCTTTCGGCCAGTTCCGGCACAGGTTGGCCGGCGGCGTCGATCTCCACCAAGCCGTTGCCCATGGTGCCGCAAACCAGGGTCTGCGGCATCATGGCCAGCTGGATGCCCGGATCCAGTGTATCGGAGGTAGCGCCACCGTTCAGGCCGAGCCGCAGGCGACCACCACGTTTCGGTGTGTCGGCATGGGCCGGCAAGGGCATCAACGCAGGGCTCAGCGTTGCAACCGCGCCCAGTGCGGCTGCACTTCTAATAAATTCCCGTCGGCTCAACCGCCCTTGATCTAATAACCTTTCGAGTTTTTTCAGTGCTTCTTTCATCGTCTCCTCCACAATTGATTATTGACAACGATTCAAATACTTATTGCAAGACATACCTTTGAATGCGGATGCTCAACTGGGCCGTCGCGATCAGGCATGCAAAACGTTTTGTCGTTTAATGAGAATTGATGCTGGATCAAAAAATAGCGGTGGGGGCATCGCCTCAGCGATATTCCAGTATCTTACGAAAAAACAAACGGATTGTTGCACTCTTTGTATCCATGTCAGTCCACATAACATACTTTCAGATCAAAATAAATGTCTTCCATCCGAATGGCGCCTATTAAGACTTCGCTGAAGAAAAGGTTTAACAAGGTGCTAATTTTAGTTAGTATACAAAATAAGTAGATCCACCAACGGTTGACACGCATCCCACACAAGGGCATAGATGCGATAGTTCGAGAACATCCCGACAAACAGCCAATGATATAATGAAAAGGGATTGCCATGGCAGAACCTGTGCATAGCAGCGTCAGCGACGGCGTGTTGATTTCACTGCGAAGATTGATTCGGGCCGTCGATCTTCACTCACGATATCTGTCCAAGCACTTCGGCCTGACCGGGCCGCAACTGCTTATCCTGCGGGAACTGTCTAAGGCGAAAGAGATGTCTCTGGGAGAGGTGGCTGCATCAGTCAGTTTAAGCCAAGCAACGGTGACAGGCATCACCGATCGTCTTGAAAAACGGCGTCTGATCACCAAAACAAAAAGTGAAATCGACAGAAGACGAGTGGTCATTCAACCTACAGACGCCTGCCGGAGGTTGCTGGCACAGGCGCCGCCGCCCATTCAGGAGTCTTTTTTGAATCAATTCGACAAACTGAAAGATTGGGAGCAATCCATGATTCTCAGCTCACTGCAGCGTCTGGTTCAAATGGTTGACGCCAAGGACATCAATGCGGAACCGGTTCTGGCTGCCGGCCCGATTGGTGTCATGCCTGAAAAATCCGGATAACCGATCCATTGCATGGCAGGTCGCTGAAAAAGGGCAGGCAAGGTGGTTGATTGTCGGGAAGAAATTAAAAAGGGTGGGAATCCATCACAGGGTCATGCCCGAGAAGCTTTTTAAAATAGTCCAGGGCCAGTGCGGCGTACAGCTCGTCGCGGGTCATCTGCTCGAGTAAGGTTTGGCTGTCGAACTTGTCGCCCACTTTTTTCAACAGTGTTTCAGATGACGCGATGCGTCGCTCCAGGCCGGAAAGATAATCCTTGGCGTATGCCCTCAAGGTGGGGGTCGAAAGATCCTTGGATTTTGAAAATGTCTCCGCCAATTTGGCAGGCTCCGGCAACCGGGGGTCTTCCATCACTGCTGTAAACGCGTCAGCCACACGGACCAGCCCCCGATGAATATGTTTGGATTGGACCATGTTTATACCGGCCCAGCCGGCCTTGACCCAGCTGACGGTTCCGCAGGTGACGGCCGGCTTCCCAGGATCAGCCTGGTAATAAACGGTCACCCCGAATGAATCGTACATATAGGTATCGGCCCACCCCAGTCCCTTGACGTTCAAACCCTTATCCGGGGTGTACAGATAACTCCAATCTTCGTCTTTGCCCAGCACCCACCCTCTTCTGCCCACCGCCGACGGTTCCTGCTGCCGGTAGAGATTGATCATGACCTTCCCCTTCTGGTAGGGGCTGAGGATGACCATCCTGTCGACATCGTAACTATAGTAGGCGCCGGTGTGCTGATCCGGTGTAATGGCGATATGCTCGGCCCCTTTAAGGATAAAAGGGGTATTCGAGACGTTGGATGCCGATCTCAGCCGGTCAAACTGCTGTTCACCGCCATCCACCCGGGTCCACCGAGACAACCGCAGGGAGGACGGCCAAAAGAAATAGGACGGAATATCGGCATCCAGAATGTAATCGGTAATACGCTGGACACCGGTATTGATGGTAAATTCATTATAGGCGGATGGCGCGTCGAAGGAGTCGTCGGCACGGAAAAGGGTGTCGTCGGGTTTGGGAGACAGTAGAAACGTCATCAGCGGCTCGATCTGCCGCGCATCATAGGTCGCACCATCCTCGCTGTTGACCAGGTCCAGCAGGTAATGAAGCGTCGATATTACATCCGGCGGCAAATCCGCACGCGTGTCCGAAGCAGCGGCACTAACGGCCATCAGGAATAGCAAGCCACCGGCGATAAGTGATAAAAACGTCCGACGGGGGTAAGCAACAGGATTCATAGAACTCTCGATTGATTGGTTAATACAGCACCTCGGCAGGGCGCTATTATACTATTTACGCCTGGGTCCTGAAAATGGCATCCAGAGTTACCGATAGACATCTCTAATGGATCGCCATGAAAAAAGCCAGTAAAAGAAATGTCACGACTCGGGAAATTACGCAGGCGGGAACCGATTGTCAAGTGTGCGCCGTCGGATCATACCGGCGCCCCTGTCATTGGGTACCAGATCAGATAAATTTCGGTTTGCTGACTTTCTTGAGATCCCAGGCTTTGATTTTGAAGGATTTGTCGTGCTTGCCCGGGTTGAAATAAACCAGGTCCTTTTTGGCCAGGTCCGGATCCATGAAAATCGGGAGCGGTGTCAACTGGCCAAAGGGCGGCACACAACCCACTTCGCAGCCCACTTTTTCCAGCACATCCTCGGGTTTGGCAAAGGCGACCTTTTTGGTACCGATGCCTGCTGCGGCTTTTTTCCAGTCCACTTTTTTATCGCCGGGCATTACCAGCACCACCATTTGCTTTTCCTTGGTCAGCAGGACCAGAGACTTGACGGTTTCGCCTTCGCTGACCCCCAGCGCCTCGGCCATGGCCGGATTGGTGTACACAGGTTCGTGTTCAACCACCTCGTAGGCGATCTTGTTTCGCTTTAAAATGTCAACGATATTGGCCTCTACGGGCATAACCACCTCCAATCAAACAATTTCCAAATTTCAATACCCAAACTTCAAATAAATCCCAATCACAATATCGAAATCTCAAACGAGAGCGAAGACCGCCAGTTAACTGTTACTTTGGTTTCTCCAATATTGGAATGTCCTTCCTTCAGGATCAAGAGGTTTTTGAATTTTGGATTTTGGTCATTGTGATTTATTTGTGATTTTGTTTTTGGCTATTGTGATTTGATTTCCGACATCCGACATCAAAAGCACGAATTTCTGGATAGATGTAACACCTTGCCTTATTAATCGCGTATTATACCGTCGCCTCATCCACGATCTCGGCGATATCCTTGACGGTGATGGCCGATTCCTTGTCCATAAGGCCATCCGAGAGCATCGTGGCGCAAAAAGGGCAGGCCGCGGCCACGGTGGCCGCACCGCTTCGCATCACCTCTTCGGCCCGGTCAACGTTGATGCGTTTTCCCAGGGTCTCTTCCATGAACATGCGGCCGCCGCCCGCACCGCAGCAGAATCCTTTTTCACGGATGCGCTGCATTTCGGTCAACTGGCCGTTGTTCATTGAGCGCAGCAGGTCGCGGGGCGGCTGGACAATGCCGTTCCAGCGACTCAGATAGCAGGAATCGTGGAAAGTCAGCGATCCGATGCTGTCGCCATTGGGCTTCAGGCGCCCCTGCTTGTGCAGGTCAAAAAGCAACTCAGCGTGGCTGACCACCGGGTAGGCGGCGCCGAACTGAGGATATTCGTTCTTGATGATATTGAAGCAATGGGGACAGCCGGTGAGAATTCGTTTGGGTTTATACCCATTGAGAATTTCAACATTCTGCTGGATCAGCATCTGGGCCAGGTATTCGTTGCCGGCCCGCCTGGCCATGTCGCCGTTGCAGGCTTCCTCCGGGCCGAGGATGGCGAAATTCACACCGGCGCGCTGAAGCACCCGGGCCATGGCCTGGGAGATCTTCTTGCCCCGATCGTCAAAGGACCCGGCGCATCCCACGAACCAGAGCAGATCGGCATCGGGGTTGTCACCCATCAACGGCACGTCCATGCCCTTGCACCAGTCCGCCCGACTGTCGGCGCCGAACCCCCAGGGGTTGGCCTGGTTCTCCAGGTTGGTGAAGGTCTCCTGGATCTCCGGCGGAAAACTGGCTTCCATGAGCACCTGGTGCTTGCGCGCTTCGACAATGAAATCAAGATGTTCGATGTTCACCGGGCAAATGTCCTCACAGGCCCGGCAGGTGGTGCAGGACCACAGCACGTCGCCGGTGACCGGGGCGTCGTCACGCACGATGGGTTTGACCTGGTCGAAGTTGCCCCCCAGAATGGCGTCGGACTGCTCGAGCAGGTCCACTTTGAGGTCATGGACCACTTTTTTCGGTGAAAGCGGTTTGTCCGTATTGGCCGCCGGGCACTGCTCTTCGCAGCGGCCGCACTCGGTACAGGCATATAGGTTGAGCACGTTCTTCCAGTTCAGTTCACTGACCTTGCCCAGGCCGAAGGTCTCCAACTCCTCGTTCTCGATGTCGGTTTTGGCGATGGCCTTCTCCCGCTTGAGCGGCTTAAGAAAGACGTTGGGCGCAGCGGCCAGTAGATGCAGGTGCTTGGAGCCGGGGATGTAGACCAGAAACCCCATGATGGTGGCCATGTGGATCCAGTAGGCAATCTCGTAACCGGCAAAGACCTGCCGCGGGCTCATCTGATCCAGGCCGAATAGGCCCACAAGCAAAGCGGACAGGGGGAACACGCCGCGATAGTCATAAACGCCGGGCTCAACGGGCAGCAGGGTCTGAAAGGCGTTGATGGCCTGGAAGGTGATGATGATCAGACAGGTAAAAAGGATAATCAGGTTGGCGTCGGTCCCCAGGGTCAGGTAGGCCGGACGCAGCATGGTCCGCCGGTAGATGGCATAGGCAAACCCGACCAGTACGAATGAGGCCAGAATGTCGGCCGTGAAGAGGTAGCCGCCATAGAGGCCGGGGATCCAATTCCCCACCTCGAATGCCGGGCACACCCCCTTGATCATCAATTCCAGGCTGTGGGGCTGCACGGCCAGAAAGCCGAAAAAGATCAGGGTGTGGGCGATACCGGGCAATTTTTTTCGCCGAACGTTGGCCTGGCCCAGCACGTCCTTGAACAGCACGCCGATACGCGCAGAGATATGGTCCAACTTGAATTCCGCGGTGCCTTCAACGGCCATCATCAGGCGATAGAGCCGTCTGACACGCAAGAAGAAAAAAGAGAAGGCCCCGACCAGGGCCATGAGCATGACAAATGATTTGATTATCGCGTACTGTTCCATGAAGTACTCCACACAATGATGCGGGTTCGTTTGGACTTCCCTGAATTGGCCCTAATAATGTATCGAATCTTGCCGAAGTCAGGATTCAGAAGTCAGAATCCAGTAGAAAATTGGGTTCACTTCGCTCAGCGTTTTATGGGGCAACTGTTAAGCCTACGCCAAGCCACATGGCAGATTCTTGGCTTGCATGGTCATCGTCTCTAAAATTCATCTTTTCCTGCCATTTGTCTCTGGGAGAATCGAGCAGGAAAGGGGCTTTCCCGTTTACGGCACCAGAAAACGGTTGCGGATTGGTTTCCGGTATCCGTTCAGAAATGGTAGGTTGGGGTTCAGATCAAGACATACAAGCAAAAATGGACCCAAAAATACCATTTATTTTCTCTTCAGAGCCTGTCTCAAAATGTTGCAGTTCGGCCAAGATCAAGGCGGGCGACCATTTCAACCGGAGGCATACATGTAGTATGTCGAGGATTGAAATGGGGAGCCCAACGCCGATATTGGCTGAAATGGGGCGTTTTGAAACTGGCGGCCGAATTACAATTTCTCTTTTAAAACCTCTGTCAACACCGGCACCACATCAAACAGGTCGCCGACGAATCCATAGTCGCACTTTTCGAAAATGGGTGCATCCTTGTCCGTGTTGAAGGCCACAATCACTTTTGACGTTTTCATGCCGGCAAAATGCTGCACCGATCCGGACAGGCCGCACCCAATATAAAGGCGCGGGCTGACGGTCTTACCGGTCTGCCCCACCTGCATGGCGTGGGGAGCAAAACCCGCATCTACGGCGGCGCGAGAGGCACCGATGGTACCACCCAACAACCTGGCACATTCACTCAAAATTTTATAGTTGTCCGCCGATGCGATAGGGCGGCCGCCGGTGACGATCACACCGGCTTCGGTCAGGTCTACCGTGTCGGCGGCCTCCTTTTTAACGTCCACCACCTTGACCAGATCCGGGTCCTCGACCGATGCCGCAAAGGACTCCACGGCGGCGTCTGCCGACGCTTCCACCGCATCGATGGCATTGGGACGAAGGGCGCACAGCACCACCGGGCCGGACATCTTGACCGTGGCATACGTTTTACCCGAAAAGTGAGACTTCTTGACGGTTTTTGCGGTCACGTCAACAGCCATGCAGTCAGAAGCCAGCGGAAGGTCCATCGAAGCCGCCAGTCTGGCAAAAATGTCGCGCCCCTGGGCGCTGGCCAGTCCCAAAAGGGCGTCCAGGCTGTAGTTGTCGATGGCGGCGGCCAGAGCCCTGGCCTTGAGGTCCGGACTGGTCGACATGTCGCCGCCCGCCACGGAAACCTGAACCACTTTGTGGGCGCCGTATTTTCCAAGGATCTCCTTGGCGCCGTCCGCCGAACCGTCAAACATCAGGGCGACGATCGTCCCCTCACCCTGTTCGCGTGCAGCGGTCAGAACGCCGAAGTTGGTGTCCTTAACTATTCCGTCTTCGGTTTCAATCAATATGCCGATAGTAGCCATGCTTTTCTCCTTAAATGACTTTTTCTTCTTCTTTTAGTATCCTCACCAGCTCTTCCATCGCCTGGCGAACATCGCCGCCCAGCATCTTGGCGCCGGTCCGCTCGGGAACTTTTTCCAACTTGACCAGTTCGCTCTGGGCACCATCGACGGAAACACCCAGATCGGCGATGGCCATCTCTTTGACCGGTTTTTTCTTGGCCTTCATGATATCCGGAAACTTGGGGTAGCGCGGTTCGTTGAGGCCCTTGGTGGTGCCCAGTACACAGGGAAGGGCAACTTCGAGGACCTCTCGCGCACCGCCGCCGATCTCATGTCCCACGGTAGCTTTGCCGTCAACGAGTTCCAGCCGGTTGATTTCGTTGACCACCGGCAGCCCCATGGCAGCGGCAAGGCGGTAGAGCGTCTGAAAGCCTTCGGAGTCCACGGCGCCCTTGCCGGTGAAAATGATGTCCGGCTTGCCATCCTGTTGGATGGCCGCCGCTAGGGCCCGGGCCGTGGTCTGGCTGTCCAGAAACTGGCTCTCTATGGTGACCAGGATGCCGCGGTGGGCCCCCATGGCCATGGCCGCACGGATGGTGGCAGCGGCTGCCGCCTTGCCGACAGTGACAACGATCACTTCGCCGCCGTTCTTTTCCACCAGTTGTACGGCCTGCTCGACCGCGTATTCGTCGTAAGGGTTGGCGATGAATTTGCAGCCGGCATCATCGAAACCGTTTTCGCCGACAACCTTGATGTTGGCCGCTGTGTCGGGCACATGTTTAACGCATACGTAAATCTGCATGATGGTGTCCTCACCTGTCTTTTGTTTTTATGCTTTCATCCGCTCGTTTTTGGGATCATACAGCGGCATGGCCACGACTTCGGCGGCCAAACGCTTGCCCAGCACTTCCACCTCCAGCCGGGTTCCCGGCGCTGCCAGTGCCGGCGGCACATAACCCAGCGCAATACTCTTATCGGTGCGGTGTCCGTATCCACCCGAGGAGGTCATGCCCACGATCTGGTCACCGTTGAAGATCGGGTTGTAGCCCCACGGATCGGCATCCTCTGCCTGGCATACCAGGCAGACCAGCTGACGCGGGACCCCAGCGGCCTTCTGCTTTTCAATCCCAGCCTTGCCGATAAAGTCTTTATCCATCTTCACCGTCCAGGCCACGTTGGTTTCCAGGGGCGTATGGTGCACATTCATTTCACTCTTCCAGGCCAGGTAGCCCTTTTCCAGGCGCATGGAATCCATGGCATACATACCGAACATTTTCAGATCGAATGCTTCGCCCGCGGCCATCAAGGCTTGGAATACCGGGATCTGGGATTCGATGGGATGAAAAATTTCGTAGCCCAGTTCGCCCACGTAGTTCATGCGGTTGACCCGGCATTTGACCCGTCCCACGTAGATTTCCCGGCTGGTGCCAAAGGGGAAGGCCTCGTTGGAGACATCGTTGTAACAGGCCTTGGCCAGCACGTCACGACTCTTGGGACCGGCGATCACCAGGCAGCCCAGCTTGTAGGTCACGTCTTCCATGCAGACGCTGCCATCCGTGGGCAGGTTCTCCATCAGCCAGTGCTGATCGTGGCGCTTGCCCACCGAGGCGGTCACACAGAAGTACTCATTGTCCGTGATCCGGGTGACGGTCATGTCCGACTTGAAGTTGCCGTTGTGGTCCAGCATGGGGGCCAGGGCGATGCGGCCGTCTTTGACCGGCACCTTCTGACAGGTCATACGGTTGAGCCAGGCCTCGGCACCGGGTCCGCTGACGCGGGTCTTGGCAAAGCGGGAGAGGTCCAGGATGCCCACGTTCTCCATGACATGCTTGCACTCGGCGTCGACGATGTTGAAGGTGTTGTTGCGCTTCCAGCCCGGGTTTTCACGATTGTCGGCAGGTGCCTCGGTGAAATAGTTGGGGCATTCCCAGCCGTAGTAGTCGCCGAACACGGCGCCGGCCTGCTTCTGGTACTCGTAGATGGGCGCGGTGCGGTTGGGACGGGCAGCGTCGCGCCAGTCGTTGGGGCAGATAATCGCGTAGAGGCGCGGATAGGTGTCCTCAATCTTCTCATGGTTGTAGGCCCAGTTGGCGAAGCTGCCGTAGCGGCGGCTGTCCACCGGCCATAAGTCGATCTCGGGCTCGCCGTTCATGATCCAGCCGGCCAGGTAGTGGCCTATGCCGCCGGCCTGGGTGATGCCGAAGCTGTAGCCGCAGGCGTGGAAGAAGTTCTTGAGCGGGTAGGCCGGGCCTACCAGCGGGTCGCCGTTGGGCGTATAGGTGATCGGTCCGTCGGTGACATGCTTGAAGCCGGTTTCACCCATGATGGGGAAGCGGTGGATGCCGTGCTCGATGAAGTCGGCGATGTGGTCGATGTCCGGCTGCAGTTCGGTCTGGGCGTAATCCCAGGGCACCCCTTTGGGGTTCCACTGCTTGACCTTGCTCTCGTACAGGCCCAGGATCAGGCTGTCCATCTCCTGGCGGATATAAATGGAGCGGTCGGGATCGCGAACCAGCGGCAGGTAGCTGTCGCGGTTGTCGACCACATCGATGGCTTCAAAAAGGATATGGGTATGCTCACCGGCGATGGAGGGAATTTCCAGGCCCACCATCTTGGCCACTTCCGGCGCCCACAGACCGGCAGCATTAACCACATATTCACAGGTGACATCGCCCTTTTCCGTGTGCACCAGCCACTCGCCGGCAGGGGTACGGTCGATGCCGGTGACCTGGGTATGGGTGTTGATTTCGGCACCGTGCTTCTTGGCACCGATGCTCATGGCCATGGTGATGCTGTTGGGGTCCACATCACCGTCATCTGGCCAGTAGAGGCCGCCGATGATGCCCTCGGTATTCAAGAGCGGGTGCATCTCCTTCATCTTCTCCGGAGTGATCCAGCTCACGTCCAGCCCGAGGCAGCGGTTCATGCTGTACACATACCCCAGCTCTTCCATGCGACCGGGATTGTCGGCCGTGCGAATAGAGCCGGTGGTGTGCCAGCCCACACTTTGACCGGTTTCGGCTTCCAGCCCCTGATAGATCTCGATGCTCTTCATGTTGACCTGGGTACAGTAATAGTTCCCGTGAAAGAACGAACAATTGCCGGCGGCCATCCAGGTGGAGCCGGAGGTCAGTTCGTGTTTTTCGATCAGGACCACATCTTGCCAGCCGTATTTGGCCAGATGGTAGGCCACGCTCACGCCGATGGCGCCCCCGCCGATAACGACGACTCTCGCCTGTGTTTTCATAACTGTCTGTCTCCTTTTGGGTAAAAGCATTGCGTGGGCACAGTATTTATGCCTATTTAATTTAGTTTAATATCAATTAGTTATAATGACTTAATTCATTTGGCCCCACTGTAGGCTCCATTGAAGAAATAATCCATCATCCGGTTTTTGGGCTTTCGAATGTAGGTGTCGAAGAACTGGGCAAAACCACCAGGGTAGTAAATCATCACTAGAATCAAAAGCAGGCCGTAGAGCAACAGGTTCAACCCCGGCAGGTTGGACAGTGACGAACGGATCAGTTCCATGGCGAAGATGAAGGGAAAGGCGATGGCCGCCCCGCCCCACAGGCTGCCGCGGCCGCCGATGTAAGCAACAGCCAGCACTTCGACTGTTTTGGAGGTGTGCATCATGTCCGGGGTGAGAATACCATAGTAATGGGCGTAAAAGCCGCCCAGCACACCGCCCAGGGCGCAGGAGAGCACAAAGTTGCTCACCCGGTAAAACACCGGGTTGATGCCCGAGGTGCGCGCTGCTTCCATGTTCTGGCCGATGGCTTTAAAGGCCACCCCCATGCGCGTGCGCGTGACCCACTTGCAGATGATGTAGATGGCCACCATCATGACCAGTAATAGATAGTAATAGGGCACGTTGGACTGGGTCTCGAACAGCCGGTCCACGCGCATGCCCAGCGGCCCGCGGGTCAGCCAGACCATCTTGGTGGCCAGGCCCATGAGCGCCAGGCCAAAAAACCAGGCCAGGCAGGCGGCAAAGATGCCCCGCAGTCGCAGGGTGATCATGCCGATGGCCAGCCCCAGAATGGCCGCAGTCACTCCCCCGGCCAGCATACCGAACCAAGGGCTCAGTCCAAAACGCTCGGCCAGAATGGCCGAGGTGTACCCCCCGAGGCCCATGATGGCGCAGTAACCGAAATTGACGATGTTGATCAGCCCAGCGGTAAAGTCGAAGGCGATGGCCAACGAAGCGATGAAGGCGGCGCTGATCAACCAGCGGATCAGGTACTCCTGGTTGAACGGCGGAACCATGGGCAATACCAACAGAACCAGCAGGGCGAGCAGACCCAGCGGGGTAAAGCACATTAGATTCAAAAGTCTGTCAAACGGGTTGACGGTCGGTATCGTCTTGTCCATGAATCCTCCGCTATTTATCCAGTACGCCGCGCACTTCGGAGCCGAATATGCCGCTGGGTTTGAAAATCAGGATAACGATGATCAGGGCCGAAGGCACTACGAAATCCCAACCGGAGCCGATATACTCGATGGTCAGCACCTTGAGCAGGGCCACCATGAAGGCGCCCATCACCGCTCCGAGCACATTGCCTAAACCGGCCAGGATGACCACGAACCAGGCCATGTATAGCGGTTCCAGCCCCACCGACGGGTACGAAGGATACATGAAGAGCAATCCGGCACCGGCAATCGCAGCCAGGGCGCAGGATAGCGACATGGTCAGCAAAAGGATGCCCTTGAGACCAATGCCCACCATCAGTGCCCCGGTCTCGTCCTGGGACACGGCCCGGATGGCCCGGCCGGTACGCGTGTAGGTCATGAAGAACCAGAACGTGGCCACCACCACTGCCGCCAGCACAAAGGCGATGGCGCGGTCACGGGATATGAACACATCCATGACCGTGATGGGCATGCCTGCCCAGTAGCGCGTGATGCCTTTGAAGTCCGCCCCGAAGAATACCTGATGGGCGTTGATCATCACCACGGACAGGCCCACGGTGAGCAGAAAGGAGTTCATGACCCAGTTCTCGCGGCTGCGTTTTCTCAACGGAGAGAAAACCAACACCTCGGAGACCACGCCTGCCAGGGCACCCACGATCATGGCCGCCACGATGGTAATCAGCGGCCCCCAGAAGACCAGGATCGACTCAGGATGGGTGTTGATGTAATTGCTGATGGGGGTGAAGACATAGTAGGCCACCAGGGTGCCGATCATGAAGTACTCCCCGTGGGCGAACATGGGAATGTTGAGCACCCCCAGGGTCAGTGCCAGCCCCATGGCCACCAGGGCCGTCATCCCGCCGGTGACGACGGTGTTGACCAGCACATAACCGCCGCGGTCAAAGGTGGCCAGCAGGGCAATCACCACGGTGGCGATGACGGCTATACCGGCCAGGGACTTGCACCACTTGAACAGCCGTTCCCAGATGCGTTTTTCTGCCTGTTCTACCATAATTTCCTTCCTAATTTAAATGCGGACAGACCGAAAACAACCCAACACGAGTCGCAAATCTTAAGTCACAAACTACAAATGACAAATCTCAAATAAATTCCAAATGACAATATCCAAATCACAAAAGGGCAAAACGCGACTGATTGTTATTTTGATGTCTCCAAATCCAAATTTATGGTTGGCATGGCTATTCCTCAAGATCTCAAAGTTTGGAGCTTTGAATTTGGGTATTGTGATTTATTTGTTATTTGGTTTTTGATTATTGTGATTTCTCTGCCTTATTCTCTATAAAGAATCAATTTCACGGGAAAGCGAGTATTCGCTTTAAACCCCTAAAAAGACCTTTCTCACGTGAGCGTCACAGGCCAGATCACTGCTCTTTCCAGACAGTTCGATACGGCCGTTTTCCAGCACGTAGCCCCGGTCGGTTACCGCCAGGGTCTTGGTCACGTTCTGCTCCACCAGCATGATGGTAACCCCCTGCGCCACCAGGGTGTCCAGACTCTGGAACACGTTTTCGGTCAGCAGCGGAGCCAGGCCGAAGGAGGGTTCGTCCACCAAAAGCAGTTTGGGGTTGGGCATCAGCCCGCGTCCAATGGCCAGCATCTTGCGCTCACCGCCGCTCATGGTGCCGGCCAGCTGGTTGCGCCGCTCCACCAGACGTGGAAACAGATTGAACACGAAATCCAGGCGGTCTTTTTGCAGCCGCTTGTCCTTGATGGTATAGGCCCCCATGAACAGGTTCTCCTGCACCGTCATGTTGACGAACAGGTTCATCGCCTCGGACACCAGAGAGATTCCCCGCCGGGCCACCTGGTTGCCCGGCTGGCCGGCGATGTTCTCCCCGTCGAACAGGATCTCGCCGCTCATGGGTGACACCAGCCCGGCGATGGTCTTGAGCGTGGTGCTCTTGCCCGCCCCGTTGGGACCCACCAGGCAGACGTACTCACCAGTGTCTACGGTCAGCGACACATCACGCAAAATCTGCAGAAATCCGTAGCCGGCATTGAGGTTTTTGACTTCCAGTAACATCGCGTCTCCGTTGGTTGAGGACTATGCCGGTTGCTGGGTTTCGGGATCGCACGCGTCCCCGGCATCGCCCAGGTATGCCTTGGTCACCGCAGGGTCGTTGGCTACCTCTTCTGTGGTACCCTCGGCAATTTTGGTGCCGAACTGGATGCACACCAGCCGGTTGCACAGGTTCATGATCAGCTGCATGATGTGTTCGATCATCAGGATGGTGATGCCCTGGTCACGGATCTTAAAAATCAGGGTGATCATGTCCTTGAGTTCGCCTTCGCTCAGCCCCGAGGCCAGTTCGTCCAGAAAAAGCAATTTCGGGCCGCTGGCCAGGGCCCTGGCCAGGTCCAGGCGCTTGAGCTGCACGGTGTTGAGCTGTTCGCTGACGGTGTCTTCGGCAATGGGGAAATCAACAAATTCGAGCATCTTGCGGCTGTGGGCCACTGGATCCTTGACCGCGCCCGGCTTGTTGCCGAAAATGGCCGCCGTCATCACGTTTTCCAGAACGGTCATCTTGGGAAAAGGGACCGGGATCTGAAAGGTGCGCGACAATCGGCGCCGGCACATTTTTTCCGGGGTCTTTCCCGTGGTGTTCTCGCCGAACATGAACACCTGGCCCGAGGTGGGCGGGTTCAAGCCGGAAATGGCGTTGACCAGGGTGGTCTTGCCGGCCCCGTTAGGGCCGATCAGCCCCACGATGTCCCCTTCGTTGATGTGCATGGACACCGCGTTGACCGCCGTCAGCCCGCCGAACTGCTTGGTTAACTCCTTGGTCTCCAGTACGATCATTTGCGTTTCACCTGATTGAGGAGTTGGAGATGCCGCCGGGACCGGAGTTTTCCAGTCCCGGCGTTTGTTGTTGCATTGAAAGCAGGTGGGTTAGGGCGCCATGAACTCGGCTTCGGCCCAGTCTTCAGGGTAGACGATGGAGCCTTTGCCGCCCTTGTACTGGATCACCGGGAAGAAATAGCCGTCGCGGGCCACTACCGGGTCGGGCATGGTGTCCATGTTGTAGCGGTATTCGTTCATGATGATGGCGCCGTCGGCCTTGGCGTAGGTCAGCTTGCCGGTGTTGACCTCTTCCACCATCACCTTGTGGATGGTCTCCTTGTCCAGCGTGCCGTACTTCTCGTTGGCGCGTTGTAGAATCTTGACGAAGAAACCGGCGCCGTCGTAGGAGAGGCCGCCGGCCGAGGGGCTGGGTTTCATGCCGAAGCGTTTTTCGAACTCCACGGCCCAGTCCTTGGCCGCCTGGGTGGTCAGCTGGGGAATCATGTCCAATACACCGTCGGAGGCGGCACCGGCCATCTTGTACCAGTCGCCGGACCAGCCCAGACCGTCGATGATGATCAACGACTTAAGGCCCACTTCGCGGGTCTGCTTGATGAAGGCGGAGGTCACCGGTGCGGCTGTGCTTGTGCTGAATATAACCGCCACGTCCTCTTTTTTGTATTTGCCCAGCAGTGGGTAAAAGTCCATCTGGGTAATGGGGTAGTAATCTTTCGATGCCACTTTCCAGCCTTTTTTCTCGAACTCGGCAGCAACGGCATCACCGGCACTGTGGCCCCAATCGGTGTCCTCACAGGCAATGGCGACCACTTTGGATTTGGGTTTGAACTTGCCGCTTTTCATCGCATTGTCGATGGTTTCGGCATAACCGGCCATCAGCTTGCCGGGAATCGGCCAGCCTTTGCCGCCCCAGTAGCTGTATTTTTCAGGATCGCTGCGCCATTTTTCGTTGACCACCTCGGTGGCCCCGAAGCCGAACATGTGGGGCACCTTGTACTGGGCGGCCACGTCCATGGCGGCCACGGCCGTGGAGCTGTGCCAGTTGAGCACGCCTCCCTGAACACCGATGCGCTCACAGGCCTCTGAATAGGCGCTGGCAATCTTGGCCGGGTCGCTCTGGCTGTCCACCCAAACGGGCTCGAGCTTGTAGTCACCCACCATGAAATTGACCTTTTCAAAAGCCATGGTCACGGAACCCTTGAACTCTTCGCCGGTCTTGGCCGATGGCCCGGTGAAGGGGCCGATAATAGCGACCTTGAGGACTTTCTCGGCGGCCGCCGTTCCGGCAAACAGGGTCAGGGCAAAACAAACCATCACAATACCTACGATCAGCTTCTTTCCTCTCATGGGTTCCTCCGTTGGGGTTGGGGTTTGACTGTTGTGGAATGAAATGAAAACCTACCGTTTTAGATGCGACCAAATTATAGACGCAATAAACATACCGCAACAACTGATTCATATTCATTCGATTATAAATGTCATCGCTGAATATGTTTTTACCATTAACAACAATTTGTTAACAAATTTTTCGGAAGCGATCAAGTTAGCATCCGTTTTCGTAGAAAGACGCAAAAGATAAAATTTTTGCCTTTTAGACAATTATTTTTCGCCTGTTAGAGAAAAATAGTTTGCGCCTTGATCCGGGCGGCCGGAAAACCCGATCGGTTCGGCGATGGAAAAACTGGGCCACGGTAAGGGATTAGAGACCGAGTCGCCCCCTATCCCGCAATGGAAGTACAGGGTATAATAACGTCCGTTGACTGCGCCTACCCCTCGAACATCCCCGCCCTAAAGGCCTTGAGGCAGTTCATGCAGAAGTTGTCGCGGCCGGCCAGCGCCTCGGCGGCGATGATCGTGGCCATCATGCGGCCGTCCAGCGGGTTGATGATTGCCCCGTCAAGGCCCTGTTCTGGGTTCTGGGTTCGGGGTTCGGGGTTCAGCTTTTTGCCTGATCAGCTTATTGGCTTAACAGCTTATCAGCTATGTTGCGCTGGGTCGAATCGATCGCGGCTGGAAGCCGCTCCTACCGCCTAAACACCTACAGCCTTCAACTTTCAGCCTGCAGTTACGCCACCAGCTGTTTCACCAGCTTGACCGCCCCCGGCGCGTCGGCGCTGTAGCCGTCGGCGCCGATCTGGTCGGCAAAGGCCTGGGTCACCGGTGCACCGCCAATGATCGTACGGGTGGCCATGCCGGCCTCTTTCACCGCCTTGACCGTGCTCTCCATGGACGGCATGGTCGTGGTCAACAGCGCCGACAGGGCAATGACGTTGGCATTCTTCTCCGCGGCGGTCTTGACGAACTTCTCGCTGTCCACGTCCACCCCCAGGTCGACCACCTCGAAGCCGGCCCCTTCCATCATCATCGAGACCAGGTTCTTGCCGATGTCGTGCAGGTCGCCCTTGACC
The DNA here is from genome assembly GCA_963697405.1 of uncultured delta proteobacterium. GTDB lineage: Bacteria > Desulfobacterota > Desulfobacteria > Desulfobacterales > Desulfosarcinaceae > Desulfosarcina. The sequence continues at coordinate 128,942 of CAVONY010000031.1, forward strand.
GTGCCGATGACAACAATGCCCTTGCTCTGGTTCTGGCCGGCGGAAAGGTGGGGCTTTAAGATCTTCAGGCCCGCCTTCATGGCCTGGGCGGCCATGAGCATCTCGGGCACGAAGAGCTCGCCGGCGGAAAAGCGCTCGCCGACCTCGTCCATGGCGCTGATCAGCCCGTCGTTCAAGATGGCGCCGATGTCCGTGCCGCCGTCCAGTTCCGCCTGGGTCTTGGCCTTTACCGTCTCCTCGTCAAATGCCAGTACTGCGTTGAAAATGTCCTGGGTGGTCATAATCCTTTCTCCTTTTCTTATATCTCCCATCGAATTGACGAACCATTCGTATATCAGTAGGCAGCTCAAAAATTGGATTTTGGTTCAAGGTCAAGGCGGGGTCTCGTTTCAACCCGCAGGCATACTGAAGTATGTCGAGGACTTAATACGAGGCCTCAACGTAGAGATTGGGCCAAAAGACGTTTTTGAGATACCTACTTCCCATATTTCTTTTCGATATACTTCTCCAGTTCGCCAAGGGTTTCATCGGGCATGCCGGGCTCCTGGTAAGCCTCCAGGATTTCCTTCCACTTGCGGTTGGCCATCCGTTCGATGGGCTCCCCACCCTTTTCCTTCCAACCGGCGTAGGCTTCCCTCTGCTCCATGATGGGCGTGTAGAATTCCTTACGAAAGTTCTGGAAGGTGTGCATGTTGGTCAGATATTCACCGCCCGGGCCCACCTGGGCAATCACATCCAGGGCCAGCTTTTCTGGATCGGCACGCTCCCCGCGCTTGATGCGTTTGCACATGCCGCAGATCTCGTCGTCGATGACAAATTTTTCATAGGAAGCCGCCATGTAGCCTTCGAGAATGCCGGCGGAGTGAAGCACGAAATGGACGCCGGACAGCGTGGCCATGAGCTGGCTCATCATGGACTCCATGCCGGCCTGGGCATCGGGCAGTTTAGCGTCCGTAATGGCACCGCCGCCGCGGCTGGGAATCCCGTAAAAGCGGGCCATCTGGGCAGTGGCCGCCGTGTTCACCGCCATCTCAGGCGCACCGATGCTCAAGGTACCGTAGCGCATGGCGGCAGCCGAGGATGAACCCGAGAAAACCACCGGCGTACCTTCGCGGATCAGCTGAGTCAATACGATCCCGGCCAGCACCTCTGCGTTTTGAACCACCAAGGTGCCTTCCATGGTCACCGGCGAGGTGGCCCCGGCAATCGAAAGCGAAGAGATCAGCTGAGGCATGCCGGCTCGGGCGTATTCCATGATCGCACCTAGCATCCGGTCGTCGTAGGCCAGGGGAGTAAGGGTGCACAGGATGCTGATCATGGGGGTCTTTTCGGCCAGTGCCGCCTCCGAACAGCCGAAGAGGATGGCAGCCATTTCGATGGTCTCCCTGGCCGCCTCGACGCCGATGGCGCCTCCCATGAAGGGTTTGTCCGAATAGCGCATGGAAGCAAGCATCATCTCGGCATTGCGCCGGGCATGGGGGATATCGTTGGGCTCGGCCATCATGCCGCCGGTGATGTCGATGCTCTTACTGGCATAGGCGAGTTTGACGAAATTGGTATAATCTTCCAGGGTGGATTCGCGCCGCCCCCGGTCCAGATCGTGGACAAAGGGAGGTCCGTAACAGGGAATGTAAGCAATGTTATCGCCGCCGATGACCACGTTTTTCTCCGGATTGCGGGCCTGAAGGGTGTATTCGGAAGGCGCCTTGGCCACCTGTTCCATGACCATCTTGGGAGAAAAGAAGACTCTTTCTCCTTCGACCCGGCAGCCGGCCTTCTTGAATATATCGACGGCCGGATCGTAGCCAAAATCCACACCCACTGTTTCCAACACGCGCAGAGTCGCTTCATGGATTTTCTGGACATCCTGGTCAGAAAAATATTCAAACCGCTGCATATGAACCCCTCCGTGATTGTTGGTAATGTTTGACAACATAATTCTTAAACATGGATAAAAATTCTCTCATCAGCCGTCGGGCAATAGAACAAGTTTGCCGACAAATTCTTTTTTAAGGAATTTCTTTTGTGCCTCAATGATCGCGCTTAATGGATAGGTTTCCGCGACCAAGGGACGGATTTCATCCTGCTCAATATAGTTGACCAGGTTTTCAAAAACGATATCATCCTGGAAAGTGCAACCGAACAGTGAGAGATCCCTCAGGTAAAGCGTGCGCACGTCGAGTTGGACAATAGGGCCGGCAATGGCACCCGCGCAGGCATAACGACCGCCGGCTTTCAATACATATAGCAGCTCCGGCCATTGGGGTCCGGCCACCAGATCGACGACCACGTCGACGGTATTGCGACCAACGGCGTCGACGATCCGTTCGCCGCGATCGATCACCCGCTGCGCACCGAGTGACCTGACTGCCTCCAATTTGGTCCTACCCGCCACCGCGACAATCTGTGCGCCACGTCGTCTGGCCAATTGCACCGCTGCGGAACCGACTCCGCCGGAAGCCCCGGTAATCAATACACGCTCCCCGGATGAGAGGCTGGCCCGGTGCAGCATGTTTTCGGCGGTGGAGTATGCACAGGGAATGGAGGCCAGCTGAGCGTCGGTCCAATCACAAGTGACTGCATAGGTCTCCCGGGCCGGCGCCCTGACAAACTCGGCAAAGGCACCGTCACATTCGGAACCCAGGGTCCAGCACTCGAATGGCCGGTAGTCGACGTAGCTACGCAACATGTTCCTGACGATTACCCGCTCACCGATCCTGGCTTCATCTACCGCAGTGCCAACGGCAACGATGCGGCCGCAGCAATCGGCACCCTGAATTCGCGGAAAGGAAAGCGACACTCCCTGCCAGCTGGCATCCTCGGAATCGGCGGTTTCGAAACCGTCGGCACCCCCTTGATGGGTATCGGTGGTAACCCCCTTGGAATACCAGCCGATGCGCGTATTGATGTCCGTGTTGTTTATTCCGGCCGCCCCCACGCGGATAAGGACCTCGTCAGAATCGGGTACCGGCACTGCCACATCATCGCGGTAGTCGAGTTTTTCGAAACCGCCACATCCGGTGAGCAAAACGGCCCGCATGGTGTCTGAATAGAGACTGTCATTACTTGATATCCTCATTTTAAAGCTGCCGTGATAAACTTATGCGTGGTGGCATGTTATTGTCCAATCTTGAGAACTTCCCGGGCATATCGTATGCTCCTGATGCAGGCATCCATCTCCTTTTCCCGGGCAACTTCCAGAGAGTCTTCTCCCATGTCCCATTCGATCTCAAAGGTAATCCGGTCGGTTGGCGACAGCTCTCTTATGGTTTGGTAGGTTTTGAAACAGTCGATGTCTCCGTCACCCAGCGCTACCCCGTGGAAACGGATGCCGAACTGGTCCCTGTCGAGCTTGTGATCGCAAAAATGGTTGCAAAAGGCATAGGGTGCCAGCTTGTTCACGGCGGTCTCAGGGTTTTCAAGCACCCCCATGGAATTAACCGTGTCGACGCAGGCGCCGACAAGGGGATGATTGATTTGGTCGATCAGCCACAAAATTTCATCGGCAAAAGTTTCGGTGTGGTTTTCAAGGGCCAGCCTGATGCCGGTCCGCTCCAGCAGTGGCAGTACCGCCGTGACTTCGTCATGGCAGGTGCATAATTGTCGCATGACCTCGGGGTGGAAGCAGCTTCCGTAAAGCGGACGGGGGCGACGGATGTCCAGACTGAGCTTGGTAAGATCGGCACCGAGTTTTTCTGTAATCCGGATCCCCGCTTCAACGCCGTCGGAAAGGCGTGGATCGAACTCCTCGTTCCTCGAACAATTGTACTCAAGGTACAGGTTGCGGGTTTCAGCCGCCTCCTTCACCGCCTCCAGACGGTCATCTTCCTTGGTCTCCAGGTCGCAGCCGGTGATGTGCAGGCCGTCCAGCCCCCACTGTACCGCCTTGTCCATCAGCTGGATCAGATTCATTTCCTTGGGACGTGGATCAGCCACGATACCCCAGTTCTGGCCGAGCCCCCACAGATGAAGGGTGTAGGTGTGCAGCCCCAGTTTCATTTTTTTGTTTATCACGATTTCTCCCTTACTGGCCGTGCATCCGCATCGACTGGCACTTCTTACCGGAAAGGTTCAAGACACCACTTATTTGCTCCGGGGGCTATCCATAAGGGGTAGGTTGTGGTTCAGATCAAGGCCGCAGGAGGATTGAAACCGCAGGCGTAGCAGCGCTACGTCGAGGAGTTCCATCCTCCGAGAACGCAGATCTGGGCCACAAGATGCCGCTTATGAATAGCCGCTAATGTCGGCCGCGCATAAACGCCCCCGGTGGGGTGGTAAGCCCCTCCTCAAAGCGGCTCAAACGCAGCGGGTTGTCTTCGGGTTTCATCCGGCCCGTAATAAGGTCGCACGTCCAGCGGCCGGCCGCCGCGGAGAGCATCACCCCTGGCCAGTAGGAACAGTTGAGATAAAAACCCGGAATCCCGTCCACCGGCCCGATCAGGGGCTGATCGTCCGGGGAATGCACATACTGGCCTGCGTATACGGACAGATCCTCCTGCTTGAGGTCCTCCACCACCTCGGACCAGAAGGGGCTCAAGCGCGAGCACATCTCCAGGTTGAAGGCCGGAAAATCCCAATCACCCTGGGGGTTCTCTAACGGTTCGCTCTTCTGCTCCTCGGGATCGTGCCAACCAAGAAGGGCGCCACCGGTTTCCGGTCGCCAGTACGACTCGTTGTCCACATCCATGATCAGGGGTGCATTCTGGGGAATTTTGGGATGGGGCGCCACGAAAACGCGCTGTCGTCGCATCTGGTAGATGGGTAATTCAACGCCGACCCAACGGCCCACGTTGATGGCGAACGGCCCGGCGGCATTGACCACCACACGGGTGTTGATGCGTCCCCGGTCGGTGGTTACCGCGCAAACCCCTTGATTGTCGGTTTCGATACCGGTGGCACGGGTGCGCACGTAAAAGCGCGCCTTATCGGCTGCCCGGGCAAACCCCTGGGTAACCTCATGGGCGGAAAACCAGCCGTCTTTAGCCCGGAACGCGCCAGCCTTGATCTCCGGGTTTAACCAGGGCCAGCGATTGAGCACCTCGTCCCCGCTGAGGTACTCGGAATCGGTCACACCGACCTTGTGGTAGGCCTCGACCGTGGCCTTCACCTCGGCCACCATATCCACTTCGGTGGTAAGGAACAGGTAGCCGCCGTGGTGCAGGTCTATTTTATAACCCTCCAGGCCCGTGGTCTGGGCAAAGTTCTCCCACACATCGATGGACTCCTTGGCCAGGGCCGCCATGGCCGGTTCGGTGAACTGGGCCCGAAAAGACTCGATGGAAGCCGTGGTGGTCAAGGTGGACAGACCGTCGCGCATCTCCACCAGGATAGTCGACATGCCGGCACGAGAGAGCCAGAAAGCCGTGGCCACACCGATGATCCCGCCGCCGATGACCACGGCGTCAGCCGTTTCCTGATCGAATGCCTCTGGCGTCAGTATTTTTCTCATGTTCGTATTCTCCTGATTGAGTGGATTCTTAACTTAATTGATCAGTACACCTTCAACGGAAAGTGCATCGGCAACACCTTCAAGCCCCAGACGCTCCAGTGTTGCCCGTGTGGGAATCCCGTTGGCATCCCAGCCCCTGGCCGCGTAATACCAGTCCAGCAGCTGTTCCAGTTTCTGCTTGGGGATAAAATAGCCCTCGTTGGGGCCCGATGGAATCGGTTCCGTGGAAAACCGTTCGGGCGGGACATCCCAGCTACGGCCGAAGCCCTTGATTTCACGAGCAGATATGGATCGCGTCAGGTTCCAGATGCGCTCGGACACGCCCAACATCTCCTTCCACGAACGCTTTTTGCCGGTAATCAGATAAATGAGTTCTGCGTAGTTCTCTACTTCGAAGCCCAGCTCCATCAACTGAAGCCGGCAGACGCCCAGGGCGTCGAACAGGGGGCGGGTGTGCTGGGAGTCGATGACATAGCGGGCAGAGTCTGCCGTGATCTGAGCCGGGGGTTGTCGCTCCACCGTACCACCGCTTTGTACCAACTCATTGACATTGGTCCAGGCACCGGCCATGTCGTGCCCCAACACCCAGGCGCGGGCGTGGTGGGCGCCGATATCGGCGGTCATGTATGCCAGCATCATCGAAGGGGCGTTGCGGCACTCGTACCCGGTCCACTCCAGCCCCTTGACGTGAATGGCGAAATCTCCAGAGCCCTGCCCTACTTTTTCCGCAGCCTTTTTCACGCCTTCGGCCAGCAGGTCGCCGATGCCTTCACGGTTGACGATCTTCCTCAGCAGGTAATCCACCGTTTCAAGATCGGAAAATTTCACCGGCCGGCCGATGTCACCTTCGCTGAGCATGCCCTTTTCAAAACACTCGATGGTCCAGGAGATGAGTGCCCCTGCCGAGATGGTATCGATGCCCAGCTCGTCACACAGGTAGTTGGCGTAGGCCACCTCCTCGATAGTCTTGAGTTCGCAATTGCCACCGAACAGGGCGATGGTCTCGTACTCGGGACCTTCCACGTATGCATCACCCAACTTGGTTTTGGCCAGTCCATACTTGCCGCAGGGCGTGGGACAACAGTAGCACCCCTTGTCGGTGATCTTCAGTTTTTTAAGGATGGCCTTGCCGTTGATCGCTTCGTAGTGGTCGGAAAATGAGGTCTTGAAGTTGCGCGTGGGAAAAGCGCCCACCTCGTTGACCCAGTTGGTGATGCCAGCGGTGCCTTCGGGCGTCCACTCGGTATAGCCGGGTTTGGCGGCAACCTTTTTAAACGCATCCACACCCTTGGCATAGGCCTTTTCGATATCGAATACGGGCAGACTCTTGGTACCGCGGATGGCGATGGCCTTGATGTTTTTGGAACCCAGCACTGCGCCGACGCCGCTGCGGCCGGCCTGGCGACCAAAATCGTGGGACAGGCAGGCGTAGCGCACCCGCTTTTCGCCAGCCGGACCGATGGTCATGATCTGAAAGTCCTCACCCAGATCCGTTTTCAGGTTCTTCTCGGCGGTCAAAGCGCCCTGTCCCCAGTATGCATCGGCCGGCCGGATCTCCACCTGGTCGTCGTCGATGAACAAGTAGCTCGGCGCGGCAGCCTTGCCGGTCAGCACCAACAGGTCGTACCCGGCATATTTCAGGGCCGGACCGAAATGGCCGCCCATATTGCTGTCGGCATAGCCGCCGGTGGCCGGCGATTTCGTGCCGAAATGCGTCTTTCCGCTGGCCGGCAGAAAATGACCCGACAGCGGACCGGTGGCGGCAATGAACATATTCTGCTCGTCATAGGCATCGATGCTCCGCGGCAGTTCGTCGAAGAGCAGCTTGGCCACGAAGCCGCGACCACCGATATACTTCTCGACCATCTCCTCAGCAAGCGGCTCAGTTGCAACGTTGCCCGTGCTCAAGTTGATTCGCAATAGTTTATCCTGATATCCGTATCGCATGATCAGACCACCTTTTTTAGATTTTCGTCCACCAGCACAAGGGCCTGCCGCGGGCACAGGTCTGCACATTTGCCGCACAAGCTGCATTTGACCGGCGCCTCCCGGTCCGGATGCACCATCATCACATCGCGTGGGCAGGCTTCCACGCACTCCATACAAGCGATGCATTCATCCTCGTCAACCCAGTAGGCACCGTCAACCATCTGGATCGCTTCCACGGCGCAGGCCTCGGCACAGGCCCCGCACTGGTCGCAAATGTGGATGCGGTAGTCTCCCGGGGAGGGGAAACGCCCCTGTATTTTCAGCAGGGATTTGGCAGGATTAACTTCCCTGAAATTTTCCAACGTACACACTTGCCGACAGACCCCGCATCCGGAGCAGTTGGTGTGAATGGCCTTCAGTTCCATGGTGGATACACTCTCCTTCTTTTACCTGCAGCAGACCTTCGGCAACCAGGCGAAACAGGGATTCCCGGATGAAGTATGGCCGATGCCTGCTGCTGTTTTCCGTTATATTCTCAATGTGCGATAAATATATTAAAAAATATATTGACCGGCTGACGCATTCCTATAGTGCCACCCAACGGTTGCTATTCAGGGCCAACCGCTTCCCGGATCACCGCCATGCACGTATTGAAAAAGGGATCTCTGGTCCTTGACCCCTTCATGATCAAGGGATGAAACGGGACGCAGCGCAGGTAAGAAGTGCTGCACCCGTTAATTATTGCCTATCAGGCAGCGTCTTCGCTTTGATTAATCAGCGGCCTGTTCTACGGTTCTTTCAAGCCCCGATGCGGACATCTCGTAATCAGCAAGCTTCTCGCTGCGGATCCCCATATAAGTGCTGACGATCATAACCAGCATGATCATGGTGAAAGGCAATCCGACGGTAACGGCGATGGCCTGGATGGCACCCAGTGCGTCGGCACCTCCGCCAATCAGCAGTGCCGCGGCAATGGCGCCTTCCATGACGGCCCAAAACACCCGCTGCGTTACTGGTGCGTCCAGCTTGCCGCCGGCGGTAATGGAGTCCACCACCAGGGAGCCGGAATCGGAAGAGGTGACGAAAAAGACCAGTACCAGCACAATTCCGAAAAAGGATGTGATCTGGGTTAAGGGCAGGTTGGACAGCATCTGAAAGGTGGCCAGAGGGACTTCACCCAGCCCATTGGCCAATGCGCCCACATTGTTCTGGATCTGCATGATGGCGTTACCGCCGAAGGCCTGCATCCAGAACACGGTAAGGATCGTGGGAACCAGTAAAACGGCAGTCAGGAACTCGCGGATGGTGCGGCCCTTGGAGATGCGGGCGATAAACATGCCCACAAAGGGTGCCCAGGAGATCCACCAGGCCCAGTAGAACACGGTCCAGCCTTTATAGAATTTTTCGTCGGTTCGGCCGATCCAGTTGCTCAGGGGGATGATGTCCTGAATATACGCCAGGGTCGTCGTGAAACAGCCGACGATGAAGTGGGTAAAGGAACCGGCCACAATGACGAAACCCAACAGGATGACGGCCAGCAGCATGTTGAAATTGCTGAGCACCTTGACCCCGCCTTCCAGCCCCCGGACCACGGAGATGACCGCCACACCGGTGACGCAGACGATAATGGTCACCTGCAGCCCCATGGTTTTCTCGATCCCGAAGAGGAAATTGAGGCCGGCGCTGGCCTGCTGGGCACCAAAGCCCAGGGAGGTGGCCAAACCGAAAATGGTGGCCAAAACGGCGATGATATCGATGATGTTACCGGGGGTTTTCCAAGTCTTTTCTCCCAGAATAGGATAAAAGGTGGAGCGGATTGTCAACGGTAATCCCTTATTGAAGGCGAAAAAGGCCAGGGCCAGGGCGGTGACGGCGTAGATCGCCCAGGGATGCAGCCCCCAGTGAAACATGGTGGCGCCCATGGCCGCGCTGGCCGCTTCGGGCGTGCGCGCGGCCACATTCAGCGGCGTTCCCCACCAGTCGGTGAAGTAGGCCACCGGCTCAGCCACACTCCAGAACATCAACCCGATGCCCATGCCGGCAGCAAACAGCATGGCGAACCAGGACATGCGCTTAAATTCGGGTTTGGCTTCCGGTCCGCCCAAACGTATCTTACCGACAGGCAATACGATCAGGGCCAGGCAGAACAACACGAAAATGTTTCCGGAAATCATGAAGAACCAGTCAAAGTTTTCAATGGTCCACCCCTTGGTCGCATCGAAGATCTTCTTAGCGCCGACGGGGTTGACCAACGTGGAGATCACGAACAGGATCACAAGGGCCGCCGATACGAAAAACACCGGGTTGTGCATATCCATGCCCAACTTTTGGATATTGTCCTGTCCTACTTTGTAGGAAGTGGTAAACCTGTCTTTTCTTGCCATGAATTGCCTCCTTAGTGATTGCTCCATTTGGTGTGGTCGGTGGGTGCCCGGCTTCGATAGGCCGGGCGAACGACAGGGCCTCTTTGTCAGTTGATGCGCCTCTTTTTTACTTTATCCACCAATCCCCCGAATCAGTCGCTGCATTGGCAGCTGCTGAAACTGGGCAAATAGATAGAGGGTGTCTCAAACTCGAAACGGGTGGGGCAGGCATCGTGCGGCCTGCCCATATATTGAAAATATATTTACAACGGTCGGGATCACTTAACGTCTTGACAGCAGGCAGCGTTGACATTGGAAATTCCGGATGTTGTTTGCAGTGTCATGAAAAAAGACAGGTGTCGATCAAATGCTGAAAGAAAAGTTTCAATCTTTGTGCCAATTGATGCGGATTGCTGCAGGCATATGAAATAAATAAGAAAGATTCATTTTATCCAGAAGAATCTAGGTGGAGCGGGACAGGACACAACTGTCCTCAGGCGATTGAAAAAGAAGAGTCAACATTCTGCAATAAATACCATTTTTTAAAATAAGACATTACTGTCCTATTTATGGACTAATTAATACCATGCGCTTTCATTTTCCGCTGGAGCGTCTTGTAGTTCAGTTGCAGGGCTTCGGCTGCCCTTCCGCGATGCCATCGAGACACTTCCAAAGCGCTGAGAATCATCTTTTTCTCTACGGCATCCATCCGTTTTCTAAGGCCACCACCGACGGAAAAGGGCGGTTCGTCGACCGCGCTGTCTGAAATTTGACCCATCAGGTCCAGTTTGCCCAGGGTGATGTAGGTGTGCAGCACGTTTTGCAGTTCGCGGACATTACCGGGCCAGCTATAGGTTTCCATGGCCTCGCGAACCCGCACCGGCAGGTGCCGGGGCTCCTTATTGCCTTTGGCCAGCGTCGACAGAAAATGATCGATCAACAACGGAATATCACCCTTGCGCTCACGCAACGGCGGAAGCTGGATGGGCAGAATACGGATGCGGTAAAAAAAATCCTCGCGCATCCGCCCATCCTTGACCAGCTTGACCAGGTCGCGGTTCGTGGCGGCGACCACCCGAAAGTCGCTGCGCTTGAGCTTGATGCCGCCCAAGGGCGTGTACCCCACACCATCAAGCACCCGCAGCAGCTTGACCTGCATATCCTGGCCGATCTCACCGATTTCATCCAGGAACAGGGTGCCCCCATCCGCCGAATCCAGGAACCCGCCCTTATCCGCGCTGGCGCCGGTAAACGCTCCCTTCATGTGGCCGAAGAATTCCCGTTCCATCAGGTCCTTGGGTATCGCCCCGCAGTTGACCGGCACGAATTCCCCTGGCCGGCGGTCGCTCAACCGATGGATGGCCCGGGCCACCAGCTCCTTGCCGGAACCGGACTCTCCGAAAATAATCACGCTGGCATCGCTGGCGGCCGCCTTGAGGATCAGGTCATACACCGCCTGCATCGGTTCACTCTTACCGATAATATCGCCGAACCGGTAGCGGTCGCTGATGGATGAACGCAGGCGCAGATTCTCCTTGCGAAGGTCCAGCTCCACTTCCTTGTAGGCGGTGACGTCGCTGATGAATCCCTCCAGGGCCACCAGTTGGTCATCATCATCGAAAACCCCTTCGCCCTGCTCCCAGACCCACTTCTCATCACCGCTGGCCGCCCGGATGCGGTAGATGAAGCTGAATGGCCGCCGCATGGCCACGGTTTCACGCACCAGATCGAGCATGTTCTTGCGATCGTCCGGGTGAACGATTCGCTGGAAGGCGTTGGGTCCTGTACCGATGAGCTCGTGGGGTTCGAAGCCGAGCAGCCGCTTGCTGCCCCGGCTGGCGAACTCCATGACAAACGATTCGTCGGCCCGGCAGCGGTATACGATCCCCGGCAGGTTGTTCATCAGCGTACTCAGACGGCGCTGGCTTTCCAGGAGCGCATTTTCAGCCTGTTTTTTTTCGGTGATATCGAGGCACAGGCTCAGTTTGGAAATCGCGCCGTCGGGGTGCACGATGGGTGTGGCCATGTTGTAATACCATCGCCCGGTGGTCGGGTGCTTGAACTCCCATCTGACTGGCTTGCCCCGGAAGACATCCTGTTCCGGGCACCACGGGCAGATCTCGGCGTTGCCGTACAGAACCTGGTGGCAGGCTTCCCCCACCGGGTCCCGGCCCAACTGCTCGGCCACCTGTCGGTTGACGAATTCGATGCGGTTACCCGGCGAACAGACATAGACCATGCCGTCAAACGCTTCAACAATGGCTTCGAAATAGGACAAGCGTTGATGGTCTGCCGTGATCATGTCAGATAGTCCCGCCGGTCGATGCGGTATTTTTTCATCTTGTAGTTGAACAGCTGCCGTGAAATGCCGATGCTGGAGGCCGCCCGGGTAATATTACCACCGTGGGCGGCCAGGGCAGCGACCACCACCGACCGCTCATGGTCGGCCTGGCGGGCCAGCAGCCCCTTGTCGCTGTACACCGGATGCCGACCGATGCCGGAAGGCGGGACAGGCGATCCCGGGCGTGCCTGACCGGAACGTGCATAGCCATCCGACGGCGAACCGGCCATCGGCGGCTGAACGGCATCCGGTTCGCCCCGCAACCGTCTCCAGGTGGTCAGGTGAGACTGCAGATGGCGCCGCTCGATAGTGCGGCTGGAAACCACCAGGTTGATGGCCCCTTCGATGACATGTTCCAATTCACGGACGTTGCCGGGCCAGTCATAATCATTGAACAGGGCCAGCACATCACTGGAGATGTCTGACACGCTGCGGTTGAGCACACGGCTGTGCTTGGAAAGAAAATGACGCGCCAGCAGAACGATGTCCTCTTTGCGTTCACGCAGGGGTGGAATAGGGATAAAGACCACACCCAGCCGGTAGAACAGGTCGGGCCGCAGATTGTTTTCAGCAATGGCCACATGGGGCTCCTTGTTGACACTGCTGATAATTTTAACATCGATCTCCGACTCCCTGAGAGACCCCAGTCGGCGAACCTTGCGTTCCTGAATGACCCGCAGGATCTTGGCCTGAAGCCCGGTGGCCATCGAGTTGAGTTCGTCCAGAAAAAGGGTGCCGCCGCTGGCGCGCTCGAAAAGCCCCAGCTTGTTCCGCGCCCCGGTAAATGCACCGCTGGTGGTTCCGAATAGGAGTCCTTCGAGCAGGTTTTCCGGTATGGCGGCACAGTTCACCGCCGTGTAGCGACTGCTTTTGCGACCGCTGTGGTTGTGAATGGCCTGGGCAAAGAGCTCCTTACCGGCTCCGGTCTCTCCATGCAGCATCACCGGCGAAGGGGTAATGGCGGCCATTTTGGCTGTGTTGACTGCCCTCAGAAAATCGATGTTGCTGCCCACGATGGCATCGAAATCAAAGCGGGTCTCATTGGGCAGCACCTGCTTGGGCCGGGGTATGGAAATTGAAGAGATGGTCTCTTCCAGCACGTTGTATTCCCGCACCAGGCAGATGGCTCCCTCCAGCCTATCCCGTTTGAACAGGGGGAAAACGGTATGGATGGTATTGGCCACTTTTCCCCGCCGCGTCCGATAGAGCAGTGACCGGTCGACGATGGGCTGCCGGTGGTGCAGGCACTGCATGATCACGCTGCCATCTTCGGACAGATCGTAAACGTCAACCACTTTTTTCCCGAGCACCTCGGCCGGATTCAGCTCGTCGATGGCGGCCATGGTGGGATTATAGTAGATGATGGTTCCGGTCCGGTCGACGATGAGCAATCCCTCGCTGAACCCGTCGAAAAAGGGCAGGAATTCTTCATAGCCGATATCGAGCGTCCGAGCGATGAAATGGCGTGGAGACGTTTTCATGGCCATGGCTGTGACGGTTCCATCAAGGTTGGGGTATCGGTTAACAGGCTGCTGAAAAGCATGCCACACTTTTTAAGATCAGGCAAATCTGAGGCTTCACTCGTGCGCGTACATGTTGAACAGGATATCGTTTTCCAGATACATCTGCTCCAGCCGCTCCTGGTGCTCGTTAAGTTGCGGGTGATGCCGATTGACCAGTTCCAGCACCAGGTAGTTGATGATACAGGAAATGGTCGTCGGGTACCCGATCAGGGGAATGGAGCGGGACGGTACAACCAGGGAGAGATGGGCAAAGGGGATCACCGGGCACAGGGCGTTGTCGGTGATCACCAGCAGGTTGTGCTGAAGCCGTCGGGCGACCTTGGCCAGCTTGATCAGTTCGTTGGGGTAGCGCGAGGTGGTGATGATCGTCACCAGGCTGTCGTCGGGTGCATTGGTCAACCAGTCGATGGCCGTGCTGTCACTGCCTTTAAGGATTTGGACGCCCCGGCGGACCTTGGTCAGCGACCAGCCCATGTAATAGGCAAAGGTATAGGAGACCCGCGAGCCGACCACATAAACCGCAGGGCTCTCTTGAAGCTGCTCAACGATCCGGTCCAAGACCTTCATGTCGATGGTTTCGTAAAACTGCCGCAGGTTGTTCATCTCCTCAAAGACCACCCTGTGAAGCAGATCGGTGCCGGGCCCCTTCATTCCCGGCAGATCCACCCGGTCCGGCAGGCTCAGTCCCGAATCCACAAAATCCCTCAGCGCCTGAAGGAACTCTCCATAGCCGCCGTAGCCCAACTGCCCCACAAATCGAACCACCGTGGCCTCGCTGACCCCGCAGGCTTCGGACAGCTCTTTCGTGGTCATGAAAACCGCCTTTCGGGGGTTCTGGATTATGTAGCTGCCCAGTATTTTTCCTTTGGGGGTGAGTGTGTCCAGCTGATTGACAATACCCTTGATTACCGGATGTGCCTGGGAGTCATTCATTACAAGCCCCTTGAATGCGGTGAAAATGAAATTTTTTTTTCATTTGGAAAAAAATTACATAAACTATCTTTTTTACATATATTTATTACTATATAATTTTATTGTCAAGTCTGTTTGAATATTATTAATTCAATCTGACATTTTGTTATTGACATGTTTCATTTCATTCAGATACCATCCACCACAACTAGATGTTTCACGGTTCATCTTCACCCACGCACTTTATATCTTTTAACCATGTAGGGAGAGCGTATGTTCTGGAAATCCAAGCCCCTGTGGGGCAACAAAACCAGACTGAAGTCCAGCTACGATGCGGTGATCATCGGCGGCGGCCTTCACGGTCTGGCCACAGCCTACTACCTGGCCAAGGAGCACGGCATCACGGATGTGGCCATCATTGAAAAGCGCTTCATCGGATTCGGCGGTGCCGGCCGCAATACAGCCATCGTGCGGGCCAACCAGCGCACGCAGTACAATGTTCCGCTCTACAAGGAGGCGCTCGACCTGTGGCCGGTGCTCACCAAGGAGCTGGACTACAACCTGATGTTCAACAACTGCGGCAACCTCAATCTGATGCACAGCGAAGCCGCCATGAAGGCAGCCCGCATGACCATCGCCACTGCCCAGTTCCACGGCGTGGAGAGCCACCTTATCGACGCCAAACAGGCCAAGGAGCTGGTGCCGGCGTTAAACATCTCCGAGGACATCACCTTCCCCATCCACGGGGCCATGTTCCATCCCCCCGGGGGCATCGTGCGCCATGATGCCGTGGTCTGGGGCCTGGCCAAAGGGGCCGCCAAACATGGTGTGCATATCCACCAGCACACCGAAGCCACCGCCATCCACACCGACGGCGGCAAAATCACCGGCGTAGAGACCTCCCGCGGCCGCATCCACACACCCCGGGTACTGATCAGCGCCGGCGGCTACAGTGCCGGCCTGATCTACCACATGCTGGGCATCAAGCTGCCCATCGCCGTGCTCACCATTCAGGCCATGGTCACCCAGCCGCTCAAACCGCTGCTCGACCACGTGGTCTCGTCCGGTGCCTACCACTGCTATGCCAACCAGACCCTCAAGGGAGAGATCGCCACCGGCGCCCACATGGACCAGTGGCCCAACTATACGACCCAGAACACGGCCCATTACATCAAGCACCAGGCCGAGGCCCTGTCCGACTGGCTGCCTTGCCTGCGCGGTGTAAAATTCATGCGCATCTGGGGCGGGCTGGCCGACATGACCCCGGACATGGCGCCGATCATGGACGGCAACGATCATATCGAAGGCTTCTACATGGACTGCGGCTGGGGTTACTTCGGCTTCAAATCCTGCAGTGCCGTCGGCAAATACATGGCTCAGTTCATGGCCAGCGGCCACTGCCCGGACATGCTCAAGCCGTTCAACCTGCGTCGCTACGAAAACCACCAGTTGATGGGTGAAACCGCCGCCCTGGTCAGCTATACGCCGGACAATTAAGGAGGATATATATCATGGCCCTAACACTCACCTGCCCCGTCTGCGGCCAACGCAACGGATACGAGTTCCGTTATGGGGGAGAAGACAAGGGACCGCGCCCGGCCGAAGCGGGGCTAACCCCTGCCGCCTGGTGTGACTATGTCCACATGAACAAATGCACCGCCGGCGTCCAGAAAGAGTGGTGGTTTCACCGCGATGGCTGCGGGTCCTGGTTCACCACCTGGCGCGACACAACCAAAAACCTCGAAGTGGCTAAACCGGAGGCAAGCAAATGAACAGGCTTAACCAATTGCCCACGCTCCGCATCACCCCCTCGGACAAACGCTCCTTGAATTACCGGGGAAAAACCGTACAGGGCGTGGCCGGAGATACGGTTGCGACGGCCCTTTTTGCCAATGGCGTCCGGATCTTTGGACGCAGTTTGAAATACCACCGCCCCCGCGGGCTTTACAGCCTTGACGGTGAGTGCAGCAACACCTGTATGGACGTCAACGGCGTTCCCAACGTGCGCACCGAAAACACGCTGCTCAAAGACGGCATGGTCGTCAAGGATCAGAATGTCAAAGGCTCTGCCGACCGCGACTGGCTGTCCTTCATCGACAAGCTGGACTGGATGATGCCAGCCGGCTTCTACTACAAGACCATGCACAAGCCCGCAGCCGTCTGGCCCGTGGCAATGAAGCAAATCCGTAAGACCGCCGGCATCGGCGTCATTTCCGCCGATTACCAGATGAAGGGCCAGTACGACGAGATGTTCGTCAAAGCAGAAGTCACCGTCATCGGCGGCGGCGCCGCCGGCATGACCGCCGCCCTGGCTGCCGCCGAATCCGGACAGCGGGTGGTCCTGCTCGAATCCCGTCCCCACCTGGGCGGATGTTTCGACTACCGGGTCAGCGTCACCGCCGAAGGCACACCCCTTTACCAACGGGCCCGCGAACTGGCCCGAAAAATGGAACAGACCGGCAACATCCGGACCTTCACACACACCTCGATGGTCGGTGCCTACAACAACAACCTGATCACCGCCTTTCAGGTGGGCACGCCCACGGACACCTTCACCGAACGCTACATCGAGATCCGCTCGGACAGCGTCGTGGTAGCCACCGGCTGCATCGAACGCCCCCTGATCTTCGACCACAACGAGCGCCCCGGCGTCATGCAGGTGGGCTGCGCCCATCGCATGGCCCGCACTTACGGGCTGCTGCCGGGCAGTGAAGCGGTCTTTTCCGTGGGTCACGACCTGGGACTGGAAGCCGCCGTCGACCTCTTCGACCTGGGGCTGAAGATCAATTGCGTGGCCGACATCCGCGAGGACGGCCAGAACCCCGAGCTGATGCTGGCCCTGGCCGAACGCAAGATCCCGGTTCTCAAGGGCTGGGTGGCCGCCAAGGCCCACGGCGGAAAGAAGGTCGAAAAGGTGACCCTCTCCACCGTCGAAGGTACGGTCAAACGCCAGTTCCCCTGTGACCTGCTGGTCGCTTCCGCCGGCCTCACGCCCGTTAACGGTCCGTTTATCCTGGCCCAGGCCAAGATGGGCTACGACAGCCACACCGGTTACTTCCTGCCGACGACGCTGCCCGAGAAGATGTTTCCTGCCGGCCGACTGACCGGCGTCAACAATCCCGCCGCCATCGAAGCTTCCGGCCGCCTGGCCGGCCTCAAGGCCGCGTCTGCCGCCGGTGCAAAAATGGACAAAGCCGTCACAGAGGCCGAAAAGGCACTGTCGGCCCTTCCCGGCCCGGAGCGCGGTTGCAAGCTGGTCACCGCACCGGTCAAGGGCCGCAAGAGCTTCATCTGCTTCGACGAAGACACCACCATTAAAAACATCAAACAGGCCATCGAGATGGGCTTCGATGTCCCCGAACTGATCAAGCGCTTTACCTCGGCCGGCACCGGCCCGGGCCAGGGCGGCATCCCGGGGCACAACCTGCCCCTGTTCGTGGCCAAATACACCGCTTCCATTAACACGCCGGTGCCCACCACGGTGCGCCCGCCGCTGGTGCCCACCTTCCTGGCCACCTATGCCGGTTACAACCACCATATGTTCAAGCACACGCCGCTGCACGACTCGCAAATCAAAGATGGCGGCATCTTCCGCAACATCGGCGTCTGGCAGCGGGCGCGCTATTTTTCCGACGATTTCGACTGCAAAGAAGAGATCCTCAACGTACGCAACAACGTGGGTCTGCTGGACGGCTCGACCCTGGGCAAGTTCCGCATCCACGGACCCGATGCCTTAAAGGCGCTGCAGCGAGTATACGTCTCGGACATGAGCAAGGTCAAAGAAGGCCGCATCAAGTATTCGGCCATGTGCAACGACGACGGCTGCGTCATCGACGACGGCGTTGTGGTCAAGCTGGGTGAAAATGACTACTATTTTACCACCTCCAGCGGCCGGGCCGGACAGACCGTGGAATGGATCCGCTACCACACCCGTTTCGACGGATGGGATTTCTCGCTGGTCAACCTGACCGACGCCATGGGAGTGATCAACATCTCCGGACCCAACGCCGCAAAAGTGCTGGCAAAAGTAGTCGACGTCGACCTGTCCAGCAAGGCCTTCCCCTTTTCCGGCTACCAGGAATTTTTCATCAAGGACACCATCTTCGTGCGCGCCATGCGTCTGGGTTTTGTAGGTGAACTTTCCTACGAGCTGCACGTACCCTCATCCTACACTCAGGCGGTCTGGGACCTGCTCAAGGAAGCCGGTGCCGAATTCGGCATCCGCAATTTCGGCGTAGAGGCCCAGAACGTGCTGCGCATGGAAAAGTGCCACGTCATTCTCGGCTCCGAATCCGAGCAGCGCACCAATCTGCTGGACCTGGGGTTGGGCTTTCTCTGGGACCGCAAGAAGGCCGATGCCAAGACCGTGGGTGCCGTGGCCCTGCGCCAGGCCGAAAAAGATGTCGGCAGGCTCAAGCTGGTGGGCATCCGTATGGAAGACGATAACCGGCCCGCCCGCGACGGCGCGCTGATTGTCGACAACAAGGTTCGCGGCTACGTGGCCACCATGCGCAAGAGCTTTTCCACCGGCCAGGCCGTGGGTATGGCCCTGGTTGAATCCCAACTGGCGGACATCGGTACCCGGCTGGAAATATTCGAGGATGAATGCAACGGCGTTCGGCTGTATGCCAGGGTGGTTGCCATGCCGTTTTATGATCCGACTGGCGAACGAATGAAGTCCTGAGCTAACCCTGCATTTTAAGTGGCTCGGCATTTCGAATTGAACGATATACGATAAGGCAGTGTAAAGTATTAGGTGTTAAGTGCTAAGCGAAGGAATTCTATCTTTATTAAAAGTAAAAAAAATAGATTCGATCCGCCGCTTAACCCTTTAAACTTAACCCTTAAAACTATTAAATACTTCGACCTCTCCATAAAACGATTATTGTACAAGATATGAGGTATCTGTCATGACTGAGATAAGAAGACAATCTCCGGTGCAGTTCAAGGTCAGCCCCCGCAACACCGAGGTGCGCAACAACTGGACGGTGGCGCTGGAATACGACGAAGAGGGCCAGGGCCCCTGGCTGGTGGACCTGGCCCACAAAACCCGCTGGGACCTGCAGGACGGCAATGTCGGTGATCAGCGGCCCTGCGACCTGGAGGTACCGGTAGCTCCGGGTTCGTGCACCTTTGCCAACGACACGCTGGTCAACCGCATGAACCGCACCCAGACCTCCATCTATCATTTGGGTGCAGCGGCACCGGCCCTGCCCGACGTTGCAGGCTACACCGACGTCACCGAATCCACGGTCTTTCTGGCCCTGTTCGGCCCCAAGGCATTTCTTATCGCCGAAAAGCTGACCGCCCTGGACTTTCTCGACCCGGCCAAGCTGGCACCTTTTCTCTATCAGGGCCCCTTTTGTCACGTACCCTGCCAGATCGTCACCCTGGAAAAGGCTGCCGACGGTAGCGGTGGGTTCCTGCTGACCTGCAGCCGGGGATACGGCGACAGCATGATTCACGCCATACGGGAAGCCGGGTCCGCACTCGGGCTGCGGCCGGCAGGCGAAAACCGCTTTTCCGCCTGGATTAAAGGTCTTCAGGGGTAGCGGGCATGTGTTCCGGTTATTGCACGGTTTAGGTAAGCCTAACGAGAGACTGAAGCGGCGGTTGTGCGCTTCAACCGCTTGGTCGTGGGTTAACCGGATCGATTGCCGGCGGTCAATGTCGGCCGTTCAGGCAAAAGTGAAAAATTGCTTTCTATCAAATAGAAAATATTTTTTCTTTTCCGTTTAATTTTTTTTACATTTTTCCAGTATCATCACGGCGCAGGTGACACGATCCGGCGCAGTCAAAATATAACCACTTGTAATTAGGATAATATAAATTGTTTCAAAATATCGTCAGAAAGAATCAGATTTAGTTTGTTTACGGCGTTTATTTTGCATTTAAAATTTTAGAAGCCTGACTCGATTCATCTTGAACAAACTTTTTCGCATACCACTTGACGGAGGAAACCATGACCAAAAAGTATGACGCCATTATCATCGGGGCTGGGGTGATCGGCGCCCCCATCGCCTACGAGCTTTCCAAAATGGGCTACAAGACCATGAGCGTGGACAAACTGCCCGACGCCGGTGAAGGTTCCACTGCAGGATCCTGCGCCATCGTCCGCGCCCACTACTCCACCGAAGACGGTGTGGCCTTTGCCTACGAGGGGTTCAAGTATTGGCTGGACTGGGAGAACTACTTGGATCACGTGAAAGACGAGAAGGGCCTGGCCAAGTTCATGAACACGGGTTCCCTGCTGATCAAATCCCAGGGCCACAAGTGGCAGAACGTTAAAAAACACTACGATGCCGTGGGCGTCCAGTATAAAGAAATGACCAACGAAGAGATCCTGGAAATGATCCCCGTGCTCGACCTGCACGAGTTCTGGCCGGTCAAACGCCCCGAGGATCCGGCCTTCTGGGAAGATCCCGCCAAGATGCTCGAAGGCGGCCTGTTCTGCCCTGAGGGCGGTTATGTCAACGACCCGGCCCTGTCCGCCCACAATATCATGCGTGCCGCCGAAGCCAAGGGCGCCACATTCATGTTCAACGCCGAGGTGGTTAAAATCCGCGCCGAAGAAGGCAAGGTCCAGGGCATCACCCTGGCCGACGGAACCCAGATCGACGCCCCCGTCGTGGTCAACTGTGCCGGCCCCCACTCCTTCAAGATAAACCAGATGGCCCCTGGCGTCTGGGAAGGCTGCAACATCAAAACCAAGGCCCTGCGCCACGAGGTGATGTACTGCCCGGCACCCGAGGATTACGATTACCTCAACAAAGGCTACCACCAGAGCGATGGCGACATCGGCTGCTACGTGCGCCCGGAAGTGGGCAACATGTACCTCATCGGCTCCGAAGACCCGGAATGCGACCCCCAGGAGTGGGTAGACCCGGACGAGTTCTACGCCGGCAAGGGCGGTCATGGCCGGGACAACCAGCTTTCAGAAGAGCAGTGGAAAGCCCAGTGCTACCGTCTGGGTCGCCGCGTCCCCACCCTGCAGGTACCCAACCAGCCCAAGGGCGTCGTCGACCTCTACGACTGCTCCGACGACTGGATTCCGGTCTACGACAAATCCGACCTGGGCGGGTTCTACATGGCCGTCGGCACCAGCGGCAACCAGTACAAGAACGCCCCGGTGGTGGGCCGCATGATGGCCGAACTGATCGATGCCTGTGAAAAGGGTCTGAATCACGACAAGGAGCCCTTCCAGTATAAGATGAAATACACCGGACGGACCCTGGATGTGGGTTTTTTCTCCCGCAAACGCGAAATCAACTACAACTCCAGCTTTTCCGTCAATGGATAAGCTGGTGGCATCCACCCTTGAAAGATGGATGCGTTGTTGCTAATAGAAACGGGTCTGCTGCGGCAGGCCCGTTTTCTTTTCTTGGAACAGGAATTTTGGATTCTTAATTTTTAATTTTGAATGAAGGTATTCTATCGGTTCAAAAATAGACAGAATACATTAATTCAACATTCACAATTCAACATTTAAAATTACAAATAGTCTAACGTTTAAGTGAATTTGAAGCCATGAACATCTACGTCTGCGTCAAGCACGTACCCGATTCCGCCGCCACCATCGCCGTCGAAGGCAAGACCGGCATTAACGAGAAAATCACCTTCCTTCTGAACCCCTACGACGAGCACGCCGTCACCGAGGCGGCCAAGATCAAGGCGTCATCCGCGGATACCGAGGTCGTTGCCGTTTGCCTGGGCAAAGCAGCCGCGGAAAACACCCTGCGCTCGGCCATGGCCATGGGCGCCGATCGCAGCATTCTGATCGAGACCGATCAATACCATGACAGCATATTCACCGCCCGCGCCCTGGCGGCCGCCATCCGGTCCGACGGCCGGCCGTGGATGGTACTCACCGGCAAGGAATCCATCGACAGTGAAGGCATGCAGACCCAGTTCCGCCTGGCCCAACACCTGGGCCTGCCCGTGGCCACCAACGTGATTAAAATCGATGCGGACAGCGGTGGCGTGACGGTGGAATGCGAGCGTGAAGCCGGTACCATCGACGTTTACCGCATGGCCGCACCCTGCGTCATCGGCGCCGGCAAAGGGCTGAACAGCCCCAATTACCCGACATTCCCTGACATCGTGAAATCCCGCAAGAAGCCGGTGAAGCGAATCAACCTGACTGAACTGGCCATTGACCCGCCGGCAGCCGGCATGCAGATCCTGGAACTGGTGGCGGCTGTCGAGCACCACACCCCCAAAGCCCTTACGGGCAGCGCCGCAGACATCGCCGCGCAGATTGTGGACATCCTCAAGAACGAAGCCAAGGTGATTTGACCATGCCGCCTATCGGAATCCTCATCGAGTTCAAGGACGGGCATGTCAAGAAAACCAATTTCGGTGTGGCCACCGTCGCCCGCGCAGAGAACCGGCAACTGGTCGCCCTGGTGGTGGACGCGCCGGCCGATGATGCCAAGGCCGCGCTGGAAGCCTACGGGGTGACCCGCATCGTCAACATCCGCACCGGCAGCGACGGCTGGAATCCTGCCGTGCATGCCGCCGCGGTGGTTGCGGCCATGCAGGAAAATGGAATCACCACGCTGATCGGCCTGACCAGTCCCACCGGCCGGGAGCTGCTACCGCGCGTCGCCGCCCGGCTGGATGCGCCCCTGATCATGGACTGCACGGACATCGACCTGAACGCCCACCGGGTGAAGACCTCCCAGTATTCGGGCAAGACCATCGCCACCATATCCATGACCGGCAGTCATTTCATCTACGGCATGCGCGCCAATGTCGTCGCCCCCCTGAAAGCGCCGGCAGCGGCGGAGGTCATCGATTTTGCCTTTACGGCCGATCTCCGCGGCGGGTTCGAGGTGATCGAAACCCGCACCGACGGCGGCGGGTCCCAGTACCTGGCCGAATCGGATATTATCATCTCCGGCGGGCGGGGGCTGAAGAATGCCGGGAACTTCAAGCTGCTCTTTGACTGTGCCAGGCTCCTCAACGCCGCCGTGGGCGCCTCCCGGGTGGCCGTAGACAATGGCTGGGTGCCCTACACCATGCAGGTGGGCCAGACCGGTGTCAAGGTGAACCCTAAAGTTTACCTGGCCGTGGGCATCTCCGGCTCCATCCAGCACTTCGCCGGCATGAAAACCGCCAAGACCATCATCGCCATCAACACCGATGCCAACGCCGCCATCATGGCCAATTGCGACTACTATGCGGTGGGGGATCTGTTCGACATCCTGCCGGCCCTGGAAGCGGCTTTAGGGTCGGTGACGCGTTAACCATGCCCAGGTACCCAGGCCGTTTCGGTTCGTCCCCAAGGGCTTAGCGCTGCCACCATTTTCAGCATATGATGCAGGCACACGAATTACCTTTGCCCTTAGCCTTGTTTTTATCCCGCCGTATGGTTAAAACCGGTTCATGAAGCGTACCGAAATCAACCGTCTTTTTCCGGACATCGATTCCGGGAGGCTATCCGTGCTGCCGGTGCTGGATCAATTTCACCAGGGGGTCATGATCACCGACACCCATGGCGTTATCCTTTACATGAATGATGCCCAAGCCAGAATTGACGATCTGAGGATCGACGACGCCATCGGACGGCGCGTCAGCGAGCTTTACCGGGTCGACGAGGGAACCAGCCCAACCATGACCTGCCTGAAAACCGGCAAGGCCATCGACAACCTGGCCTGTTATTACCGCACCCATTTGGGAAAAGTGGTCAACTCCGTCCATAACATCTATCCCCTTCGCGCAGACGGCCGTCTCATCGGCGCCATCTGCTGTATCACCGACTACAAGAATATCGCACAAACCCTCGCCGCCATCAGCCAGGCCGGATCGCCGCAATCCGTTTCCACGTTTGGGGTATCTCCGGTGATAGGCATGAGGAAACCCGGAGAGAACGGCACCCGCTATGCGTTTGGCGACATTATTGGTGCCCAAATAGATCTGCTGGCTGCTATGAAGGCCGCCCAGCTGGCCTCCGACTCCCCCTCACCGATCATGGTTTTCGGCGAAACCGGCACCGGCAAAGAGATGGTCGCCCAATCCATTCACAATCACAGCTCGCGTAAAAACCGGCCTTACGTGGCCATCAACTGTGCGGCCATCCCCGAGAACCTGCTGGAGGGCCTGCTCTTCGGCACATCCGAAGGCGCTTTCACCGGTGCCATCGACAAGGCCGGGCTGTTTGAAACCGCCGACGGCGGCACCCTTTTCCTGGATGAAATCAACGCCATGTCGCCGGGCCTGCAGGCCAAACTGCTCCGTTTTCTCCAGGAACGCAAAGTCAGGCGAGTGGGGGCCATGCAGGAGATCGATGTGGACCTGAAGGTTATCAGTTCCGTCAATGTGCTTCCCCACGCTGCCATCGAATCCGGTTCGATGCGCGCCGATCTGTTCTACCGCCTGGCCGTGGTGTTCATCAGTCTTCCCCCTTTACGTGAGCGTATGGAAGATCTGGATCGGCTGGTCACCCATTTTCTGGCCAAAGCCAACGGTCACCTGGGCAGGCAGGTCACAGGCATCGCCATGGATGTGATGAATCGCTTCAACCGTTACACCTGGCCCGGCAATGTGCGCGAGCTGGAACATGTCATCGAAGGGGCCATGAATATGGTCGGCGCCGAAGCAACCATCCAGATGCATCACCTGTCGGTACCGCTTCTGATGGAGAATCCGCAACAGGCAAACGGCCCGTCTCATGCCCGTTCAGCGAACAACGGCGGTCGGCTCAACCCCGCCATGTCCGGATCGTCAAAAGGTATTGGGCCATCGAATCTGACCCTCGCCGAGATGAAAGCCAAGAGCGAAATCGCCAGCATTCAGGCCGCCCTGGCAGCTACACGGGGAAATGCTGCCGGTGCAGCCCGCCGGCTGGGGATCTCCCCCCAGTTGATGCATTACAAAATGAAGCGGTTGGGTATCGATCGGCGAGCCTTCAGAAAGACCGGGTTAACGGGGAGGTGAATCAGCAGAAAATATGGAAATAGAACTGTTTGAAATAAAAGACCACTTATCACGCCACCGGCCGTTCAGTGATCTACCGCCGGCTATCCTCGACGGCCTCGTTTCACATATCGAAGTGGCCTATTTCAGGGCCAAGAGCACGATCCTTACGTTAGGGCAGGACAATTACTATTTATACTTTATCCGCAGCGGGGCCGTGGAGGT
The DNA here is from genome assembly GCA_963697405.1 of uncultured delta proteobacterium. Lineage (GTDB taxonomy): Bacteria > Desulfobacterota > Desulfobacteria > Desulfobacterales > Desulfosarcinaceae > Desulfosarcina. The sequence continues at coordinate 154,601 of CAVONY010000031.1, forward strand.
CAGTCGAAGCAGCGGAGAACTTTACAACCGCTTCGGCGAAGGGAACTGCTTCGGTCAGTTCGCCCTCATGCGAAGCAAGCGTGTGCGCTATCCGGTTACTGCGATCGAGGATACGCTGGTCTACCTCATCCCCAACGCTCAGTTTCAGAATTTATGCGAACAAGTCGACGTCTTTGCCGACTATATGGAAGAAAGCCACGGAGCCCGGCTGCGTCAGGCAGTTATCAAGGTTAGAGAGGATGGCTACAACCCCTTGCTGGCTTCGCCGGTGCGCAAACTCATTCGCCGGGAGATCGTCACCGCATCACCATCCGCCAGCGTTCAGCAAGCGGCGGAAATCATGACCCGTGCGCGGGTGTCCTCACTTCTCATCATGGAAGAAGCACCTTTGGTTGGCAGTCAGGGCGCCATCGCCGGTTTGATTACCGATCGCGACCTGCGGGCCCGCGCGTTATCCAAAGGGCTTTCCCTGTCGACACCGGTCCGGGATATCATGTCCAGGGAAGTCATCTGTTGCCGATCTGAGGCTTACGCCTTCGAAGCCATGCTCACCATGATGCGCCACAACCTGCACCATCTGCCGGTGTTACTCCAAGGCAATCCCATCGGCGTAATCACCGCCGCCGACATTGTCCAATATGAATCCCACGGCAGCGTCTATCTGGTGAGTGAGATCTTTAAGCAAACCGATGTGGCCGGGCTTAAGGCGATCAGCGAGAAGGTCAAGCCATCCTTTGTCCATATGGTCAACGAGGATGCCAATTCACACATGATCGGCAGCGCGCTGTCCTTTATCGGGAGCAGCATCTCCCAACGGCTGCTGCAATTAGGTGAAACCAAGCTCGGCGAACCCCCGATCCCTTATTGCTACCTATCACTCGGGTCCATGGCCCGGCAGGAGCAATTGATGGTGACCGATCAGGACAATGCCTTTATTCTTGACGACCAATTTATTCCGCAAGAGCACGATGCTTATTTTGCCGACCTGGCCGCATTCGTCAGTGACGGTCTGGCCGCTTGCGGCTACAGTTACTGCGACGGTGAAATTATGGGCACCAATCCGCGCTGGCGCCAGCCACTGAAAGCATGGCAAGAGATGTTCAACAACTGGATCGATGACCCCGATCCGGAGGCGTTGCTGCACAGCTCGATTTTTTTCGACCTGGAGGGCATTTACGGCCAATTAAAACTGGCCGAGACACTCAAACGTCTGATCCGTGAGAAGGCACCCCAAAGCCGCAAATTTTTGGCCCACATCGCCCGCAATGCACTCATGCGCAACCCACCCTTGGGGTTTTTCCGACACTTTGTCCTGGAACCCAATGGAGAGCACATCAAAACCTTTAATCTAAAAGAGCGCGGCACCGCGCCCATCAGCGATCTGGTCAGAGTCCACGCACTGGCTTGCGGGTCTCGATCATTAAATACCCTGGAAAGACTTGCCGATGTGAATGAGACGGATCTGCTCCCTCAGGGTGTGGGCAGCGACCTGAACGATGCGCTCGAGTTCATTTCAATGGTGCGAATTCGCCACCAAGCCAAACAGATTGACACCGGCATCGAACCAGACAATGACGTCGAACCCACGCGCCTATCGTCATTTGAGCGCCGGCATCTTCGCAATGCCTTTCAAATTGTCGATAAGAGTCAGTCGTTCTTACGCTATCGCTACACTGCTTCCGACGGCATGCGCACAATCAGATGAGGATATTACCCGGGCCATGAAAACTTATTGTTCAGATCGACCTGGTGCAAGCCGATTAGACAAAGACCGAGCAGACCCGCACGCTGACTGGCCAAGCCGACACATCGAGATGGCTGCCAAAACCCGAGATGCAAGACTTCACGCCTATTACCGGCAGCCGTTGGCTCCCGGAGATACGCCCATTTCCCGGGTGCCCATGTTAGCCCTGGACATTGAAACCACGGGACTTGACGATCAGGATGATGCCATTGTCAGCATCGGCCTCATCCCCTTTGACTATTACCGCATCCGGTGCAATGGGGCGGCAAACTGGATCGTCCGACCCAACCTGCCGATAGCGGAAATAGCGGTAACCATTCACGGCATTACCCACAGCGACCTGGAAGCGGCGCCAACCTTCGCCGATTATTTTGATGCGCTGCTTCAGGCCATGGCCGGCAAGGTGATCGTGGCCCACTGCCATGAAATCGAGCGTCGATTTTTGAAAGCGGCAACCATGCAACTGACCGGTGAACCGCTTCAATTTCCGATGATCGACACCATGACGATTGAAGAGGAAAAGCACCCATACAAACGACCCAACGCCATTCAGCGATGGTTTGGTGAAATAAACAGCCCCTCGCTGAGACTGGATGCCTCCAGGTCCCGCTACGGTCTGCCGCCCTACCACCCCCACCATGCCCTCACCGATGCCCTGGCAACGGCCGAACTGCTCCAGGCCCAACTTCAGGATCGCTATGAGCCTCAAACGCCGGTTGACCAATTTTGGCTATAAATTTCGATAGGTTAAAACAGAATCCAGGAAACCGAAACCTGCTGGGCGGTAAGGGCGGCAACGTGGCCGTCGAACCAAAAGTGGGTCACCGGCCAACGGGTCTCATCGTAGGTCAGCATCATGCGTGTATCATCGACAACCGCCACGACCCGGCAGCGGGAAAGGCCGACCATGCCCTTCCCCACGGCCTTGAGTACGGCTTCCTTGGCAGTCCAGAATCTAAAAAAAGCCTTCTGCTGGTCCCCGCCCACCAACTGCCACTCATCGTAATCGGCCACCTTGGCCAGCAGGGCGTCATTTACCGGCCGGATCGTCTCCAGATCCATACCCACCGGCAACAGGGACGCCACACCACCAACCATGTCGGATTTATGGGTCAACGACCAATGGACGCCGTCGACCGGAAGGGGAACGCCCATTTCGTTCTTGGGAAAAGCGTCCAGGTGAAGCCCGCTTTGTTCACAGGATTTCATCAGGGCCGACCGGGCAAGACGGCTCAGGGCATTGACCTTGTCCCGCCCGTTGAGGCGTTTATCGGCATCAGGGACTGGCAGGATCACCGGAAATATCCGAGTTGCGGCTGGCGTCATGGGACTCAGGCCGACACGTCGGGTTCTTTTTGAATGGTCAGGGCCATTTCGTACACCGCTTTTCGTGGCAGGTTGTATTGTTTGGCAAAGGCTTTGGAAAGCTCCGCAAGATGGGCGCCGGGTTGAGCCAGCGCATGGCGAAGCGCGTGGGCCAGGTCGGCATCGGAGACTGGATCCACCGCCGCTGCGCCGTTCACCAGCAGCGTGCACTCTCCTTTGACACCGGGGCGATCCGTCAGAACGATTAAAATCTCAGAAAGGGTGCCGCGGATGAACTCCTCGTGAAGTTTGGTCATCTCCCGGGCCAGTACCGCGGGCCGGTCACCCATCACCGAACGAATCTCATCCAGAAAACCAACTACCCGCCGGGGGGATTCGTAAAAAACCAGCGTCCGGGGTTCAGCGCGCAGCGACGCCAGCAGATCCATCCGTTTACCCTTCTTCTTGGGGGCGAACCCCAAAAATATGAAAGCATCGGTAGGCAGTCCCGATGCGCACAGGCCCGTAATCGCCGCCGACACGCCCGGGATGGGAAAAACGTTCAGGCCCTGTTCAGCGGCTGCGCGCACCAGCCGGTAGCCGGGATCGGAAACCGACGGTGTGCCGGCATCGGAAACCAGGGCCACAGCTGCTCCGGACCGGATCTTGTCGATCAGTTCCGGGGTCCGCTGGTGTTCGTTGTGCTCATGGCAGGAGATCAGGGGTGTACGAATGCGGTAGTGGGACAACAACCGGGCGGTGTGGCGGGTATCCTCGGCGGCAATCAGATCCACCTCATTCAGGGTCTTGATGGCGCGCAGGGTGATGTCTTCCAGATTGCCGATGGGCGTGGCCACCACATAAAGGCCACCGGGGCATCGAACCGGTTCCCGGTCATCCGTAGGCAAGGGCAAAGGCATTTTTGATGACCTCGATGTCGATTTTCCCCGATGCGGTGTCGATGGCCACCACGTCGAAGCGGGCGCTGGCTTCAGTCTGGCCGGACCGTTTCAGGTAGTCCAGGGCGGCCATGGATATTTTACGCTGCTTGGCTGGGGTGACTGCCGCTTTGGGGCTGCCGAATCGGCTCGTGTTACGGGCTTTCACCTCAACGAAAACAAGGGTGCCCTTCTCCCTGGCGATGATGTCGATCTCACCCAGCTTGGATCGATAGTTGGTCTCGAGGATACGATAGCCCGTTCGTTTCAGAAATTCCGCGGCCAGGCGTTCGCTCTTTTTACCGAATTGTTGTTGCCGGTTGAGCATATTTGTTTTTGGCATTGGTTTGATTGGTTGGATTGGTTATCTCAATCCGCCATGCCGGATTTTTCGCTGTTCCTATCAGCTAAACGCCATCAGCTATGAGCTATTTACTATACTCGCGCACCCCTTTGAACGTCCGGCGGTGGATGGGGCTGCATCCGTGGCGCACGATCGCTGCCCGGTGGGTTTGGGTGGGATAGCCCTTATGCCGGCAGAATCCGAATTCAGGAAACAGGGTGTCCACCTGGGTCATGATCCGGTCCCGGGTGACCTTGGCCACGATGGAGGCGGCGGCAATGGAGATGCTCAGCGAATCCCCCTTTTTGATGGCCTGCTGAGGCAGGTTTGAAGCAATGGTAAAAATACCGTCGACCAGCAGATGGTCCGGGCGGGGCTGCAGGTTGGCCACCGCCATGGCCATGGATCGCAGCGTGGCCTGCAGGATGTTGATGCGGTCGATCTCGACCGTATCGACCACGCCGATCCCGATGGCCCTGGCAACGGTATACAGCTGGTCGTAGAGGCGGTTGCGCTTGGCCGGCGTCAGCTTTTTCGAATCGTCGATGCCGGGAAGGTCAGCGCCGTCGGGCAGGATGACTGCGGCAGAAACAACGGGGCCGGCCAGGGGACCCCGGCCGGCCTCATCAATGCCTGCAACGATCGGATGGCCCATGTCACGGGCCTTTTTTTCAAATGCCCAGAGGTCTGATATCAACAGTTTCCAATCTATTTGAATCGTTTTTCCCGGATTCTGGCCGCTTTTCCGCGCAGTTTGCGCAGGTAGTAGATCTTGGCCCGGCGCACCCGGCCGCGGGTAACCACTTCGACCCGGTCAATGATGGGCGAATTCGTCGGGAAGACTCTTTCGACCCCCACCCCGTAGGAGACTTTGCGGACAGTGAAGGTCGCGTTGGCCATCCCTTTTTTCCGGCTGATGACAACGCCCTGGAAAGCCTGGATCCGCTCTTTGTTGCCTTCGCGGATCTTCACATGAACGGTGACGGTGTCTCCCGGTTTGAAGTCGGGCAGATCCATGCGGAGCTGTTCTCTTTCGATGTTCTTGATGATTTCCATGATCACTCCCTGAATTTGTTTTATCGTTTAAATTTAGTATGTTACGAAATCGTCAAATTTCTCCGCCCAGTACCCGGTCCAAGATGATCGACACCGCCGATCGCACCGACAGATGGTTGTATGTTCCCGCCCCGGTCAACGGATCCAGTATGAAATCCGCGTCAGCCATGAACGTGTCGGAAAGTCCCCAGGCCGTTCCGAAGGCCAATACGAGCGGCGTTCCATCGACCCGCAGCATTTCACGCAACCGTCGGTATGACAGGCCCCCCTCGTGTCGTCTGGCCGTGGTGGCCACTGTTTTGGGCCGAAGCCCTTCCGCTTCGGCAATTTCGCCATTCATCTCGGCGACGGTGGCCTTGACCCGGACCAGTTCCAGTGCCTGCTGTCGATTGGGGTTGTATGTGCTCCCCACGCCGGTAATCCAGTGGCCAAGGATGCGGTTCACAAGCACCATCTGGTCTTTCAGCGGGGTGATGACATAGTAGCCGTTGACCCCATAGGTTCTGCATGCCCTGGCAATGTCGTGCAGGTCCAGGTTGGTGACCGCCGAAGCGATCGTTTCCCCGTTCTTATCGATCACTGGATGGTGAATCAGGGCGACATAAAGCCGTTTACCCGATGAGCCTGTCAATGTCCCGGCGCCATTTTTCCAGTATGTCCTTCTCCTGCGGAGAAAATTCCCGCTGTGCCAACAAATCCGGTCGCTTCATTACCGTCCGCATCAAGGCGGTTTCCCGGCGCCACCGCTCGATCTCCCGGTGGTTACCGGACAACAACACATCGGGTACCGGCTCATCGTTGAAGATTGGCGGCCGCGTATAGTGTGCGTGCTCCACCAGTCCGTCACAGAACGTATCACTTCCGGCGGAGTCATCGTTTCCCAATACACCAGGAATCAGACGAGCTAGCGCATCGATCACCACCATGGCACCCAACTCGCCGCCAGTTAGAACGAAGTCGCCGATGGAAATCTCACCGTCCACATGTTGGTCGGCAAACCGTTCATCCACGCCTTCATAGCGACCGCAGACCAGAATGAGTCCATCCTCGGATGCCAGCGATTGAGCCAGGACCTGATCGAACCGCTTGCCCTGCGGGGAAAGTAGCAGCGTCGTTGCCGATGGCATCCCGATTTTGGCTTCCGCCAGGGCCGCAGTCAACGGTTCCGGTTTCATCACCATTCCGCAACCCCCGCCGTAAGGCCGGTCATCCGTGACCCGATGCCGCCCTTCGGCATGGTCGCGGATATTGATGGTCATGGGATTGATTTTCTGCCCCTGAACCGCACGCCGGATAATGCCGTGATTCCAGAACGGGTCGAACAACTCAGGAAAAAGGGTCAGCACACAAATTTTCATGGGCAAACTATCTTTTCCACGATCCTATAGGCTTTAAGATAATTAATTTGTCAAGGCTAGAGGGAGGAAGCCGTATTATAATACTGCGACGATTGATAACGCAGTCCAAATTAATTATCTTAAAGCCTATACAGTCCTTCCGGCGGGTCCACGATCATTGTCTTGCCTTCCAGGTCGATCTTCAGGACCACGTCGCCGATGGCGGGAATCAACATTTCCCTCGTCTGTCCGTCCTGCTTTCCCTTGACCACGTATATGTCATTGCCAGGAGTAGGAATGACTTCGTCGAGACGCCCCAGCAGGGATCCGCTGGTATCATAAACGCGCAGCCCCAGCAGGTCGGACCAATAATAGGTGTCTTCCTCAAGCGGCGGCAAGCACACTTTGTCCACGAATAATTCCGAGCCGATCAGGATTTCGGCCTGACTGCGGTCGGCCAACCCTTCAAGGGCCATCAGGAGCAAACGGCCGTGGGACTGCACCCACTCGACGGTCAGCGTTCGAACCGAGCCGTCGGGAAGCGCAGCCAGGATCCCCTCCCCCGCTTCATAAACGGACAGGGATTCGGCATAGGAGTGAACCTTGAGGCTGCCCCGAACACCGTGAACGCCGACCACCCGACCCACCAGGACCAGATCGTCCCTGTTGTTGAGGCTACTCGATGATTTCAAGAACCGTACGCTTTTTAATTTTGGCGGAGGCCGCACTCAACAGGGTGCGCATGGCACGTGCCGTACGCCCCTGCTTGCCGATCACCTTGCCCAGATCCGCTTTGGCCACTTTCAATTCAAGGACAGATGTCTGGTTGCCCTCAATCTCCTCAACGGAAACCTCGTCGGGAAAATCCACCAACTCCTGCGCAATGAACTTGATCAGCTCTTTCATAGCTCCATCTCCTTTTCTGCGGCTGAGAACCAGGTTCGGCGCAATCCGTTATTCCGCAGTGGCGAATACACCTTCACGTTTCAGGATCGTTTTGACCGTAGCGCTGGGTGTAGCACCCTGGCCAATCCAATATTTAACCCGGTCCGTATCCAGAACCACCTGTGCCGGATCCTGCAGCGGATTATAGGTGCCGAGTTTTTCCAGAAAACGACCGTCCCTGGGGCTGTCACTGTCAGCGGCAACGATCCGGTAAAAGGGTCTCTTTTTCGCCCCATGCCGGGCCAGTCTGATTTTTACTGCCATTGTTGTTCTCCTTTAGAAGGGCAGCATGCCGCGGCCCAATCCGCGCATACCGCCTTTATTTATTTTTTTCATCATTTTCATCACCTGCGCATAATTTTTTAGCAGGCGATTCACATCCTGGACCCGGGTTCCGCTTCCGGCGGCGATCCGCTTGCGGCGGCTGCCGTTGATAATTCCGTATTGATTCCGCTCATGGGGGGTCATGGAATTGATGATCGCTTCGATGTGGACCAACTCCTTTTCGTCCACCTGCAGGTTTTTCATCTGTTTGACCTTGCCCATGCCGGGAATCATGCCAAGGATATCCGTCAATGAGCCCATTTTACGAATCTGGCGCATCTGATCGCGAAAATCTTCCAGGGTGAACTGGTTTTTTCGCAGCTTCTTTTCAAGCTCGAGGGCTGTTTTTTCGTCCACCACCTCCTGGGCCTTCTCGATCATGGTGAGGACATCACCCATGCCGAGAATTCGGGAGGCCATGCGATCCGGATGAAAGGCTTCAAGGTCGCTGAGCTTTTCGCCCACGCCAATGAACTTGATGGGCTTACCGGTGATCGACCGAATGGACAGGGCCGCACCGCCCCTGGCGTCACCGTCCATTTTGGTGAGCACCACGCCGCCGATGTCCAGGCGTTCGTCAAAGGACTTGGCGATGTTCACCGCATCCTGGCCGGTCATGGCGTCGGCCACCAGCAGGATGTCCGTTGGCTTCAGCGCTGTGCGAATGCGCGACAGCTCATCCATCAGCGTTTCATCAATGTGCAGCCGTCCGGCGGTGTCCAGCAAAAGGGTGTCGCAGCCCGCTTTTTGGGCCGCCACCCGGGCATCCTGGCAGATCTTCACCGGATCCATGTCCGGCGTTGAATCGAAAACCGGCACGTCCAATTGGCCGCCCAGCTTTTTCAACTGGTCAATGGCAGCGGGGCGGTATACGTCTGCAGGCACCAGGTAGGGTCGTTTTCCGGTTTTTCGCAGCATCACCGAAAGTTTTCCTGCCGTGGTGGTCTTACCCGAACCCTGAAGGCCCACCAGCATCACCGCAACCGGTTTTTCACCGGCCAGGCTCAGTCCCTGATGGGCTTCTCCCATGAGAAGGGTGAGCGACTCATTGACAATCTTCACCACTTGCTGGCCGGGGGTAAGGCTGCCCATGACCTCCTTGCCAAGTGCGCGTAGCTTGATGTCGGCCACCAGCTGCTTGACCACCTGGTAGTGGACATCGGCCTCTAAAAGTGCCATCCGCACCGCTCGCAGGCCGTCGGCAATATTCTTTTCAGAAAGCTTGCCCTGCCCCTTGAGCTGCTTGAAGACCGAATTTAGCTTGTCGCTGAGCGTATCAAACATAACCTTTTACCGGCGTATCAACTAAAACCTTGAAAGTAGATTTTTTTAAATGGTATGTCAAGATATAAAAAAAAGACCAAAAGGCCTCGTATACTTGTATAATCGAAGTGCATGGACAGGTTCGAGTTCCCTGCATGACCAGACACCCCTTGACAACGCCGGGCCGGCAACCCGAGCCCGGCACGTGGATCCCACATCATGGCCACAGAATCAAGTAAAATCGATATCAAAGACCTTTCCCGGCAGCAATTGGCCGATTGGCTCAAGGACCGGGGCAGACGTCCCTTTCGCACCGACCAGATATTACGGTGGGTGTACCTGCGCCAGGCCGACCAGTTCGACGACATGACCGACATCGGAAAACCGCTGCGGGCGGACCTGGAAGCGTCCTTTATCAACCCCCGCCTGCAGGTGGAAAGCGAGGCGGTCTCACAGGACGGGTCCCGCAAACTGCTATTCACGCTCCATGACGGCCTTCACATCGAAACGGTGATCATCCCCGAAAAGAAGCATTTCACCCTATGCATCTCAAGCCAGGTGGGGTGCAGGCATGGGTGCCGGTTCTGCATGACGGCCAAGGGAGGGTTTGCGCGCAACCTGTCCGCCGGAGAAATCATCTCGCAGGTACGCGATGTCCTCCACCAGGTAAGCGCCCAAGGCGGGATGCCCCTGACCAACATCGTCTTCATGGGCATGGGAGAGCCGCTGGCCAACTATGAGAATGTGGTCCAGGCCCTGGAGACCATTACCAACGGAGACTACGGCCTCAAGATCTCCACGCGGCGGGTCACCGTGTCCACCGCGGGACTGGTGCCTGAAATGGCGGACCTGGGGCGCGACACCCGGGTGAACCTGGCCGTCTCACTCAACGCCACTGACGACGAGACCCGCACCCGTCTGATGCCCATCAACCGCAAGTACCCCATCGCCGACCTGATCGCGGCCTGCCGACGCTTTCCCCTGCCGCCCCGGCGCAAGATCACCTTCGAATACATCCTGATGAAAGGCGTCAACGACAGCATGGCCAACGCCGAACGATTGGTGAGCCTGCTACGCCCCATCAAGGCCAAAATCAACCTGATCCCTTTCAACGAGCACCCGGGCAGCGATTTCAAGCGCCCGGAGCCGTCCAGGATCACCCAATTCCAGGAATTTCTGGCCGAGCATCATTACACCGTGATCGTGCGCCACAGCAAGGGCCAGGACATCGGTGCCGCCTGCGGTCAACTGCGGGCGAAACAGGGGCTTGATGACTGAAGTATGGAATCTTTTTTCGTAAGTGCTGCGGATTTATTCCGACAAAGGGTATAGCGCGACGACTCAACACATTGTACTCGTGACGAAGAAAATGGTATAGCGTCGCAACAGGTAGACATTGCAAGCAAAAGACTTGAATAAGGATATAGCAGGCTGTTGAAAAACGATTGTGCTTGGCCATGCGGCGTTAAAATTCGACTCAGAATGCTCATTTATCAACCATAAACTGTGCTTTCCCACCGGATTTTGCCTTGTCTTGCCTGCGCTCATGCCGTTTTTCAACAGCCTGCTATAGCACGGTGGCAGCATGGCAGACCCAGACCAACTGGCGTGCATAAAAAAATTCCTTACGACCTCCGGCTGGATTGAGGGTCCCATGTCGGTAGCCTTCCTGGCAGCAGGTGAATACAATGCCAACTATCTAATCAAAAACGAAAAAGATCTTTCGGTGCTGCGCATCAATCACGGCAGCCAGCTGGGGTTAGGGCAGGACCAGATCGCATACGAGTTCAAGGTACTCCAGGCACTGGTCGGCTCCGGGGTCACACCCCGACCGATTGCCTGCCATCCCCACCCCGACCCTCTCGGAGGCGGGGCCCTGCTCATGACCTACCTGACCGGCAAGCCCCTGGTCTACCAGCGTGACCTGAACCGTGCCGCTCATATTCTTGCCCGGATCCATATGGTTCCCGTGCCCGATGGATTGGTGGTCCAGGCTGATCCGGTGATGGAAATTGCCCGGGAAAGCGAGGGCCTGTTCAACCGTTTTCCCGATCACCCCCTGCAAAAAGAGCGCAACCAGATCAGGGTCTATCACGACACCATCCTGGAACTGGCGGATCAGACCCGAACCCTTTTCACCGGTGAGGATCTCTGCCTGGTTAACACCGAGGTCAATTCGGGCAATTTTCTGGTCAGCGATGCAGGGGCCTACCTGGTGGACTGGGAGAAAGCCGTGGAATCCTATCGATACCAGGACCTGGGCCATTTCATGGTGCCCACCACCACCCTCTGGAAGAGCGACACGATATTAACACCGAATGAGAAAAAAGGGTTTCTTGCGGCCTATCATCAAGAGGCCTGTCCGGGCATGGACATGGACGAACTGATCCTTAAAACCCGGGTGATGGAGAAGACGATCCTGCTGCGGGCACTCTCCTGGTGTTTCATGGCCTGGTATGAATACACCCAGACCGACCGGCCCCTGCAGAACCCGGACACCTTTACCAAAATCAAACGATTCCTGATGGATATCCCATGGATCTTAAAATCCGTCACATAGGCAAACGGTTCAAGAACCGAACCGTACTGGAAGATATCAGCTTTGATGTCGGGCCCAGGGAGCTGGTCTCGATTGTCGGCCCCTCAGGCGTGGGCAAAACCACCCTGCTCAAGATCATTGCCCGCCTGGATGCACCCGATGCTGGAACGGTGCGCTTTTCTGCGCCACCAACGCGAACGCATCCGGTGATTATCGTTTTCCAGGATTACGTCCTGTTTCCCTCCATGACCGTAAGGGACAACATCGGCTTCGGCCTGCGGGCCCGGCGCATGGATAAACGCGTGATCGGCGACCAGGTGGATCGGATGCTCGATTATTTTCAGCTCATGGAAAAGGGCCACCACTATCCATCCCAGCTGTCGGCCGGACAGAAACAGCGGGTGGCCATTGCCAGGGCCATGATTGTCAACCCGGCAGTGCTGCTGCTGGACGAGCCCTTTGCCAACCTGGATCGCAACCTGAAAATGGAAACCGCCCGGTTCATTCGCAAAACCCAGCAGGAATTCGGCATCCCAACGATCAGTGTGACCCACGACCTGGAAGAGGCCTTTGCCATGTCCGATCGCATCGGGGTCCTACTGGACGGCCGCCTCCAGCAGTTCGACACCCCCAAACGGGTCTATTTCGACGCCGCCTCCCCGGAGGTAGCCAAATTTCTGGGACCGGTGAACACGATACCTGAACGGCTGTTTCCCCTGTTTCGGATCAACGGCTATCCCGCCAGTCAACTCCTGTCCGGGCAAATTCTGGCCCGACCCGAGAATCTGGCCATGACGCCTGACGAAGACGGTTCCGGCTGCATTGCAGAAAGGAGCTTTGCCGGCCATTACACCGCCTATACCGTCGAGCTCCAGGACACGGCCTACACCGTTTACAGCCAGGACGACCGGTTCCAAACCGGTCAGCGGGTGACACTGACACTCAAACCGTATTAAGGAGACACCATGAGCAAAACAATCGCTTTTCTCGCAGTCTTGTGTGCGGTGCTGGTCCTGTCTGGTCCGCTTCCGGCACAGCCAACGGATGCGTCCCTGTTGGCCGCTCCCTTCGCCCAAATCGAGGAGCAGGCCCGGGGCAGTCAGGTCAGGTGGTACATGTTCGGCGGCTGGGCCCATGTCAACACCTGGGTGGATACCTATGTGGCCGGAGAGATGAAAAAGCGCTACGACATTGAACTTGTGAGGGTCCCCATGGACGCCGGGGTTTTTGTCAATAAACTGCTCAACGAAAAAGCGGCCGGAAAAAAAGTGGGCACGATAGACCTGCTCTGGATCAACGGGGAAAATTTTAAAAATGCGAAGGAGGCCGGCCTGCTCTTCGGTCCGTTTGCCCATAAGCTGCCCACCGTTTCACGTGTTGTGGATCCTGACAGTGTGGCCTTCGATTTCGGCTACGCGGTGGACGGCTATGAATCGCCATACGGTCGGGCTCAGTTTGTCCTCGAATACGACACCGCAACGGTCGGCACACCGCCAAAGACTGTGGCTGCCTTAAAGGAATGGATCCAGGCCAATCCCGGCCGGTTCACCTATCCCCAACCTCCTGATTTCACTGGCTCCGCCTTCGTCCGTCAGATCTTTTATGCGGTCACCGGCGGTCATGAGCAATACCTGGCAGGTTGGGATGCAGATCTATTCTCCCGCAACGCCCCCAAGCTCTGGGACTGGTTCAGAACCATCGAACCCTATCTGTGGCAGAAAGGACGTACCTATCCCAAGGACAGCGCCTTTCTGGACACCCTCTTTTCCAGGGGTGAGGTGGCCTTTGGCATGTCCTACCACCCGGCCCACGCCCAGAACAAGATCATAGAAGGCAGCTACCCGGAAACCATTCGGACCTTCGTGATGGAAGACGGCGCCATCTACAACACCCATTTTACGGCCATTCCCTTCAACAGTCCCAACAAGTCTGGAGCCATGGTTCTGGCCGACTTCCTTATTTCAGTCGACGCCCAGCTGTCCAAATACAGCCCCGACAACTGGGGGGACTTTCCGGCCCTGGATTTAAACCGGCTGAACCCGCAGGACCGAAAACGATTCCAGGCCGTTGACCTGGGACCGGCTACCTTGGGATCGGAGCAACTGGATCCGGTGGCGGTTCCGGAAATTCCGTCCGCTTATCTGGAAGCCTTGGAGCAGGGCTGGAAAAAACATGTCCTGGACAACTAGCTTATTTCTGAGGCTCAGCCCTTTGGTCCTGCCGTATCTGGTTCTGTTTTGCGGTGGCGTGTTGCTGACCGTCTGCCAGTCCGTCGGCGTGCTGACCCCGCTGCCCCATGCGGGCGGGGCGCTGGACGCCTACACCAGGATCCTGGTCGATCGATCCTTTTTTGCTTCGTTCGCGTTTTCCCTGGGGGTGGCAGCCGTATCGGCCTTTTTGGCCGTAACAGCCGGCACCATATTGGCCTACCGGGTCTGGCAACTGCCCGGGAAGCTGTCCACCGCTGCCCTGGTATACAAGATTCCCCTGATCCTGCCCCATATCGCCGTCGCCTTTGTCATTCTGGTGTTTTGGGGCCAGTCCGGCATACTTGCCTCGGCGGCGCATTCAGTCGGTCTTATCCAATCCATGAACGAATTTCCCAACTTCCTCTATTCAGGCTGGGGAATCGGGATGGTTCTGGCCTACACACTCAAAGGCACCCCCTTTGCCATGATCCTGGCCATGGCACTGCTGGTCCGTTTCGATATCCGCCAGATCCAGACCGCATCCATGCTCGGGGCTTCCGGCCTGCGGATTTTTTTCAACATTGTACTGCCCCGCCTGGCTCCGGCCATGCACACCGGGTTTATCATCCTGTTTCTCTACAGCTTCGGCGCCTTCGACATCCCCTTCATCTTAAGCGAGAGCCGGCCCGGAATGCTGAGCATCCATGTCTACAACCTTTACTTCAAGCATGACCTGGCCCGGCGGCCCGAAGCCATGGCCATTCTGACCATCATGTTCGGCTTTGCCGTCCTTTTCATCATTGTCTACTCAAGGATAGTCCGCCGCCTGGAAAACGGGGTCAGAAAACTATGAAGCCCATCATCACCCTGCTGGTCCTGGTTATCCTGTTTGTCATACCGGTAATCGTGCTGCTCCTGACTGGTCTGGCCCCGGGCTGGCGATTTCCGGATGTCTGGCCGGACACCTTCTCTTTAGCCGGCATCGCCTACCTGATCCGGAACCACGAGCAGATCCTCACCTCGATAGGCTCCTCATTTGTTTTTTCCCTGCTTACGGTCCTGACAACCCTGTGCCTGTGCCTGGTTCCGGCCGCCGCCTTCGCCAGGGTCGAATTTAAGGGGAAATCGGTGCTGGAAGGGCTGCTTCTCACCCCTGCCCTGGTGCCGCCAATGACATTTGCCATGGGCCTGCACTTCATGTTCATCAAGTTTTCCCTAGCGGAATCCATGGTCGGTGTGGTCATCGTGCTGGCCATGTTCAGCTACCCATATATGTTCCGGGCGCTGGTGGCCGGATTCCAGACCATGGGGGAGGATTATCGGATATGCGCCCAAAACCTGGGTGCCGGAAGCCTCGCGATCGCGTTGCGGGTGGAGCTTCCCCTGCTCATACCGGCGGTGATTGCCGGAGGCAGCGTGGTCTTTTTGGTGGCGTTCTCAGAGTATTTCCTTGTGTTCCTCATCGGCGGTGGCAGCGTGGTATCCTTTACCGGCACTCTGTTTCCGTTGCTCTCCTCATCCAACCGCTCCCTGGCCGCCATCCTGACCCTGATCTTTTTATTCCTGCCCATTGTCCTGTTTTTGATCATGGACATCGCTCTGGTCAGGCTCTACCGGAAAAGGGGGATGATTTGACCCGTGTAATTGCATCTGAGAAGCCAATCTGATTTCAAATCAAAAATTTTTTATTCTCTACAGGCGGTATCGCCAAGACCATCACCTGCCGTCGCCGACCGCCCTCCTGCAGGTTCACTGCGACCGGTTCGAACTCCGGCGCCTTGCTATAGCCGGCGCAGATACCGGCGGCCAGCATCACCATCGATTCACTGCCGCCGCCGGGAAGCACCACCAGCGGACCGGCGAATTCAGCCACTTTAAGTACCAGATCCCTATCCGGATCAATGCAGCGGTCGATATTTTCATTATCCTGGTGAGTACGCCCCACCACCAGCTTGGTCTGTGGATCCAGACGCATATGACGGCCGAATTTGAGCAGGTTCAGGTCTTTTTCCGGATAGGATGACTGGTGGTCGAACAGATCCTTGAGCCGGCGGCTGAAAATCTTGTCCGTCAGCAGGCACCCGCCTGCCGGTGCCGGAAAATCGGTCACCCCGAATTTTTCGGCCAGCTTCAACTGCGGTTTTCGGGACCGCCCGGTAAGGCCCAACAGGCGCTCCCGGTCCACCAGGCCTTCCCGCTCCGGGATGGTCTCGGGCAGCCGTTGGGCGGAAAGCGGCCTGACGATTGAACCGCTGTATCCTGAGTGCTTTTCCACATAACGCAGGGAGGTCCGGGTCTGGCTCATGGGCCGCTGCCCCAGCACTTCACCGGAAAAAAGGAAATCGAAGCCCTGCTCGGTCATGATCTCGCCGGCCAGGCGGAACATCAGGCTGTGGCAGTCCATGCACGGGTTCATGTTTTTGCCTATGATGACCGACGGCGACCGCATCATCTGCATGTATACCGAGGTGATGTTACGCACCATGAGCGGAATGCCGGTTTGCTCCGAGGCCTTTCTGGCCTTTGCCGATGAAAAAAAGGGGGTTTCGAAGGTGACCCAGTGCACACCGATCCCCTGTTCCCGCAACACCAGCGCGCTTAAGATACTGTCCAGCCCGCCGGAGCAAAGCCCGAGGGCACGTATGGTCTTTTTTTCAGCAACCATGCTTACCTTTCTATTGGCTGCACCCCAACGCGTCCATGTGGTCATCAAGCCGGGTTCAGTGATTCGCCGTTCGATGCGATCAAAGCAAGCGATCATTTCATCCGGTGGCGACCATGGCGGTTGTCACGGGTTGAAACATCACCCAGCACCGATGCGGGCCGAAATGGGGTGTTTTGAAACTGGCTCTCCGACAAGGGTAAAGACGCCCCGCGGCACTGTCAAGCGACAGCATCGTCGGTGTCGAGGCGATGTGTGGAAGGGTGCACTCTCGAATTGGCCCATCGCCTCTGATCGAAGGGTCGAAAAAAACAAGTCCGGGTTCGATGATTGTGGTTTAGCCCTTGACGAAATACATAACAGCTATGATATAGCTTCGACAACCCGTATTCTGGAATTGGGTATTTTGGAATTAAGGGATTGAGCTACCGCCGGTAGCCGGTGCGATCCCTTAATGATCGGCAATTCCAGCATTCCCAATTTTGATACCCTCGTAAAAAGTCGCAGTTCTGACGGATTCGTAAAAAAGCCGAGATCAAGGCTTGCGAATCCCGAGGAATGAGGAGTACTTACAGGTACTCCGCAGTGACGAGGGATGAAGCGTAACGCAGATATCGGCTTTTTTACGAATCCGTCAATTTTATTTCTGGAGCCACACATGAAACACGACATCAGCCTGACAGTCAACGGCGACACCTACAACCTGGCCGTGGAAGCTTGGCGGACCCTCAACGAGGTGCTGCGCGAGGACCTGAACCTGACGGGGACCAAATTGGGCTGTGGATCGGGAGACTGCGGCGCCTGCACGGTAATCGTGGATGGCAAGAGCGTCAGCTCCTGCCTCACCCTGGCAGTAGAGATGGATGGTAAAAAGATCCTCACCGTGGAAGGGCTGGCCCCCTCCGGCGAGACGCTGCACCCCATTCAGGAGGCCTTCATCGAGAAAGGGGCCATCCAGTGCGGATTCTGCACCCCGGGCATGGAACTCTCGGCCCTGAACCTGCTCAAGACCAACCCGCTCCCCAGCGACACCCAGATCCGATCGGCCATCTCCGGCAACCTTTGCCGCTGTACGGGTTACAACAAAATCGTGGATGCCATCGCCGAGGCCGGTCGACGCATGAAACCCCAATCAAAAAGCAGGAGGTAACGGCCATGCCAGCAGCCCAGTTTGACTATATCGCCCCAACCACCGTTGATGAGGCGGTGGCCGCGCTCGTCAAAGGCGGCAGGAATACCCGGGTCATGGCCGGCGGCACCGACCTGATCGTCAAGATTCGTCATCGGATGCTGTTTCCCAAATGCATCGTGAACCTCAAGCGGATCAAGGGTCTGGATGCCATCGCCGTCGACAAAAAAAACGGGTTGACCATCGGCGCCACTGCCCTGTTGGCTGACGTAGCCGACCATAAAGGCATTCGCCGGCACTATCCTACTGTGGCCGAAGCCGCCGGTGCCACCGCCAACGTGCAAGTGCGAAACATGGGCACGGTGGTGGGCAACCTTTGCAACGCCTCACCGTCGGCGGACAATGCCCCCACCCTGATGGCCATGGCGGCGACGGTGGAGATTGCCGGCCCCACGGGCAGCCGGAGCATGCTCCTGGACCAATTCTTCCAGGGACCGGGATTCACCGCGCTCGAGACCGGAGAAATCGTCACCGCTGTCCGCGTTCCTCCTCCTGTTGCCGGATCGGGCACGGCCTACCACAGCCTCTCCCAGCGGGGAAAACTGGACTGCTCGGCAGTCGGTGTGGGCACCATGGTTGTTCTCAACAAAGATCGCTGCACGGATGCGAGAATCATCGTCGGCGCCTGCGCCCCGGTGCCCATGCGTACCCGGGCGGCGGAGAGGATGCTGATCGGCAAAAAGATGACCGACACCCTGATTCGCCAGGCTGCCCAAAAGGCTTCGGAAGAGACATCCCCCATCACCGACGTACGGGCCAGCGCCCCTTATCGTTGGAAGATGGTCTCGGTGCTGACCATCCGCGCCCTCACCGACGCCCGGAAGATGGCCTTGCGCAGGCGGTAATGGCCTAGCGCAGGCGGTAATGATAGATCAGCGGTAATTTCCGAGATACGACAACTCACCCCATCAAAAAAGGATGTCCCATGAACGCGCACAGCATCATCGGAAAGGATATTCCCCGAACCGACGGCCGGGCCAAAGCCACCGGCCAGGCCATGTATGCCGACGACATCAAACTGCCCGGGATGCTTTACGGCAAACTGCTCAGAAGCCCGCTGCCCCACGCCCGCATCCTGAGCATCGACACCCGCCAAGCGGCAGCCATGCCCGGTGTTCGCTGTGTCATCACCGGGCAGGACATCCCCCGGGTCACTTACGGCAACTGGCGTCTTTTTCCCGGGACACAGGACGAATACGCATTGGCAATGGACAAGGTGCGCTTCATCGGCGACGAGGTGGCCGCCGTGGCGGCCGTAGACCGTGAAACCGCCGAAGCAGCCGTCGAACAGATTAAAGTCGAATACGAAGAACTTCCCGGCGCCTACGATGTGACCTCCTCACTGGCCAAAGGTGCGCCGGTGATCCACGACACATCGCCCACCAACATCAGCATCGACCGCAAAATCACCTACGGCGATATCAAAGCAGGGTTTGCCGCATCGGACTATGTGCGCGAGGACACATTCACTGTCCATGCCGTCAGCCACGCCTATATGGAGCCATGCGCCTGTGTGGCCCAGAGCGACCAGGACGGCCGCATCACCCTGTGGACCTCAACCCAGACCCCCTACATCGTGCAGTGCCTGCTGGCATCCACCCTGAACATGCGCGAAAACGACATCCGCGTGATCAAACCCGCCGTGGGTGGCGGGTTCGGCGGCAAGATGGAGCTTCGGCCCTGGGAGTTCTGCGCGGCCTTCATGGCCCGCGAGACCGGTCGGCCGGTAAAGTTCACCCTCACCCGTGAAGAGGAGTTGGCCTTCGGGCGCCGGCGCCACCCCATGACCATACGCTCCAAGGTGGGTTTTAAAAGCGATGGAACGCTGGTAGCCAAAGACCTGCACATCTACCTGGACGGCGGCGCCTACAACGCCATGGGCCCCACGGCCACCTTCCTTTCGGGCAACTTCGGGGCCATGCTCTACCGCTACCCCAACTACCGCTATTTAGGCGAGCACGTCTACACCAACAAACCGCCGGCCAGTGCCATGCGCGGTTTCGGCGCCCCCCAGACCTTGTTTGCCGCCGAGACCCAGATGAACATGGCCGCCGAGGAACTCGGTATCGACCCCATCCAGATCCGCCTGAAAAACGCCATGGTTTCCGGCGACGAACTGCCGGGCGTGGCC
Organism: uncultured delta proteobacterium; assembly: GCA_963697405.1. GTDB lineage: Bacteria > Desulfobacterota > Desulfobacteria > Desulfobacterales > Desulfosarcinaceae > Desulfosarcina. The sequence continues at coordinate 174,566 of CAVONY010000031.1, forward strand.
ACGATCAGTTCGTGCGGATTCGTGGAGTCCCTGAAGGAAGTGCGCCGCATCAGTGGGTGGTCACGCAAGCGCAAAAACCTGAAAACGGGCCGGGGCGTGGGCATCGGCTGCTACAGCTTCATCTCCGGCGGCGTCTTCAACTGGTTCAACACCCAGTATCCCTTTTCGGCCGCCGAAGTGCGCGCCTTTGATGACGGCACCGTCCACCTGCTCAGCATGGCCTCTGACATCGGCCAGGGGTCGGACACGGTCCTTAAACAAATCCTCGCCGAAACCCTGGGGCTGAAGATGGAAGATATCCGCCTCACTGCCGCCGACACGGCCATGACGCCCCAGGCCGATCTGGGCACCTGGGGCAGTAGGGTGACCCTCATGGCCGGCAATGCAGTTCTGGACGCAGCCAAAAAAATCAAAGCGCTGCTGTCCGGCGCCGTTTCGGCCCGGTTCAATCTCAACGTGATCTTCGACATCGAGTTTGCCGACGGGCGCGTCTACGCAGCAGGCAAGCCGGACCGGGGAATGACGTTCGGCGAGGCGGTAGCCTTTGTCCAGAAGACTCAGCGGGGTGAACCACTGGTGGCCAGGGGTTCCTACACCCCGAGGGGCAAGGGGCTGGTGAGTCCGGCCTTCAGCTTCGGCGCCCAGGTGGCCGAGGTTACCGTGGACACCGATACGGGCCAGATCCAGGTGGAGAAGATGTGGACCGCCCACGACTGCGGCACGGTACTCAACCCCATGGCCGTGGAGGGCCAATTGGAGGGATCCGTGCAGATGGGGCTGGGTTACGCCCTCTCCGAGCAGTTCGTCATGGACGGTGGGAAAACCTTGAATACGACCTTTCTCGATTATAAAATGCCCAACGCCGCGGACATGCCCCCGGGCGAGTCGGTGTGCATTGACACCTTCGAACCCGAAGGCCCCATGGGCGCCAAGGAGGCCGGGGAGGGGCTGGCTTCCCCCACGGCGCCGGCCATTGCCGAGGCGGTGTTTCACGCCACCGGCTACCGCTGCAAAGACCTGCCCATCACACCTGAAAAGGTGCTCAAGGGGCTGGGGAAACTGTAAGCCTTATCGCTTTCCCAATTTCGGCGTCAGCTCCACCTGAAAGGTGTGTCCCAGCACCTCGGCGATGGCATGAACCGTGTTGTGAAACCGCGCATAGGTCATCGCCAGGCCGATGATGCCCGCCAGGATCTGCAACGACTCCAGATCCTGCTCCGACACTTTCCACGGTTCGTAATGGTACAACCGAAGCACACCCACAACCTCGCCAAGATGAACAATGGGCAGCGACAAGATGGCGGCGATGCCCTCCTTGCGCGCTTCTTCCGGATATTGCAGGCTCTTGTTCTTTTTGCTGATGTCTGCAATCACCACCGGGTTGCCCTGAAAAGTTTCGTTGATGCTCTTGGGCGTGCTCAACGGCCCCTTGGTCAGGTACTTGGCGGAGAGGCCGAAGCTGGCCAGAATCTCCAGTTCTTCGGTGACCGCATTGAGCACGAAAATGGCGCATCCCTTAATGTCGAGGCTGGCGGTGAGCAGTTGGGCCAAATGGTTGGTCATCACGTCCAGGTCATCGCTGTGGGCGATGGACCGTGTCACGGCCTTGAAGATATCGATGTTGATCCTGTTTTCAGATGCCATGTCATCCTCCTTTCAGGTGGCAACGCAGATGGTGACGCCGCGTAGCGCAGTCACCACGCGGGCGTATATGCTCCGGGTGAAAAAATGGGTCACTTTGCCCGCGCCCCGGCTCAGCACCAGCACGTTGCAGCCGGTAACCTTGTCCACGATCTCTTCGGCCGCGCTTTTAACCCGCCTTTTGAAAATGCAGGTAACGGCATCACGATCGAATCCGCTCTCCACCAGCATGTCCCCCACCACCTTCAAGGCCTCTTCCTTTTCCTTGAGTTCGGCTGCCAAATAGGTCATGCCGCTTCTCATCTTCAGATTCTCCGGGCTGGCCGTCACGTCGATCGTCGGCAGCGGGGTGTAGGCATGAAAGAGCGTGACGCGGGTCTCCCTTTGCCCGGCAAACGCATCGATGGCAAACCGAATGGCCTTTCGATCGTTGGGGGAATAATTGTAGGGCAGTAGAATTTGAAACGTTGCCATGGCGCCCTCCTTTCCTGTTGAAAAGGGTTATGGGTCGGCCGCACACCGACAGCGGTATCGGGCCCATGAAACGGACGCAGGCAAAAACTGAAGAGGCAAAATCGATCGAGAACGAAGAAATGGCAGTGCTGCAGATCCAACCGAGAACCGGAAACGTCCGCATCGACAGCGGCGGCCAGAGCAAGCCAATGCACACGGCTTGTTATTCAATGCTAAATGGGTCCCGGGTTGCTGTCAAATAAAAAACGGTTACAGACCGTATAGTTCCACCGGCTCGATTTTGCCTTTGAGCGTGGTTGTCGGCAGGCTGCGCAAGGGGAATCCCCGGGAGAAGCGCCGGTGGGTGTCAGCGCTGACGATGATGCTGGTGCCATGTTGTTTGTTGGCATTTTGGAGCCGCGATGCGACGTTGACCGTGTCACCGACCAGCGCATAGGATAGGCGGGACGGGCTGCCGATGTTGGCTGCCACCACGTTTCCCGAGTGGATCCCGATACCGTGTTGAAGGGGTGAATGCCCTCGATCGGCGAAGACCTGGTTCACCGCCGCCAGCCCATCGTTCATGCTCATTGCCGCGATCATGGCCTGGGTGGCATGATCCGAAAGGGGGATCGGTGCACCGAATACCGCTTCGATCTCGTCGCCGATAAATTGCAGGACCAAACCGCCCTGGGCACGAATGGATGCCTCCATCTCCTCGAAATACCGGTTGATGATTCGTACGACCTGCTGGGGCGTTGTCCGTTCGACAAGGGGCGTGAAGTTGCGCAGGTCCGCGAACAGCACCGTTACCTCCCGGACTTCACCATCCAGGGGGATCTTGCGGGAGAGCACTTCGTCCCGGACCTCTTTGGAAACATACTTGCCGAAGGTTTCCTTGATGAACTCCCTTTCCTTGAGCCCGCTGGCCATTTCGTTGACCGCATCGCCTACGTAACCCAGTTCATCGTTGGACGTCACACTGACCCGGCCGTCGAAATGCCCGTTTCGTATTCGTTTCAGCATGGATGTCATGTCCGCCAGCGGGCGCGTCAGGTTGCTGCTGACCAGGAAGGTGAGCCAAATGCCCACCCAGGCAAAAATGGCTGCATGGCTGAAAATCATGGTCTGCATCGCCGACAAAGCCTGGCCGGTATCGGCAAACGATTGGGCAATGCCCCAGCTCCCCCGTGCCAGGGTAAACATGGGAATCAGGTTGGTCGCGGCTAAAAAGGCAATCAAGCGGGTCCGGATGCGGATGCGGATGATCTTCGAGACAGCGGACATGCCTCCCTTGGGAAAAAAATAAGGAATCATCCGGCGCTGCATGAAAAATTCGATCACGAAAAAAGCCACGGTTACGGAGACCAGCCCAACCTGCAGGTTCAGTGAAAAGGCGCCTATAATAGCCTTCTTGTCCAATCCCAATCTCCAAAAATAGAGCGCATAGGTGACGGCGGCGGAAATCCAGACAAGCGCATTCAACGCCATTAGAAAAAACGGCTCGTTGAGCAACCTCTGCTGGACCTGGTCAGTGAGAACGGCGGATGTAGCGAGACCGTTGCGGCGACGTTCAAGATAGCTCCTGATGGGACGTTCGTAGATCAGCGTGATGGCAATGGGTATGATGAAGCTGAGCGGGATAAAAATGAGATCGATGGTAGCGAATAGACTGCTTCGTGAATCGCTATGCATCGTCCCCGTTCGGCTGAACAGGTAGAAGACCACCGTCACGCCAATGATGTTGGAGATCACATTGGCAATGAGCATCGTGTTTCTGAATCGAAACCGGTTGATCGAATTCATTCTTAGCCCCTTTTAGGCAGGCGCGCATGGCAACGGTGAATGGAAGCAATGACAGTCATGCAAGACTGTTCAAATGGCGACTCAGGCGCCACCATCATCCCTGCAGGCGCGAATGAGAAGAAAAAAGATTGGCATTCCGGGCGGTCAGGAAGAAGATACCGGTGTTGAACAGAAGACGCAGACCCGCTGACTTCCTGTTTCGACCAACGGCAGGACCTTCAGTCTTTCGTATAGTAGACGCCGGGAATCCAGCTTTTACGCAGTTGTGTCGTTTTGTCCGCCGGTTCGGCGGATTCGTCGAGAAACTTGAACGTATGCTTGCCGATACGGATGACATCGTTGTGCGTCAGTTTCTTCCGGTCGCTGGCAGCCCCGTTGATGTATGTATGGTTGGTGCTCTTCAGGTCTTCGATGAAATAGTCAGCCCCGCCCGCTTCGTCCGCAGTTTGGATTTTTTCTATTTTTGCATGGCTCTGACTGGCCAGCATGTCATCGATGAAAATATCGGAATCGGTTTTCCGTCCGATCCGCAGCTCGGCCTTATCAAGGGGTATTCTCTTGATGGTCAATCCTTCGTGGGTAAGCACGAGCAATGCCATTTCTCTTCTCCTTATTAATTAGTTTATCCTTTTCATGCAAGCGTTGATCTCCTGTAATGCCTTCTCAGCGGAGGCAAACCGTTTGGTCGTCCGCTTGGCCAGCAGTCGGTTGACAATCGACTTCACGCAGGCCGGAATGTCTGAAGACACCCGGGCCAGCGGCGTATGCGCATGATGGGAAATTGCGTACAAAATGGCGGACATCGAATCGCCCTTGAAGGGTCTGGTGCCGGTGAGCAATTCGTAGAAAACAATCCCCAGGGAAAAAAGGTCCGAACGGCCATCTATACGCTTTCCGTTCACCTGCTCCGGAGACATGTAACTCGGTGTTCCTAAAATCACCCCGGTGCGCGTCTGGGATGCATCCACGACCTGGGCGATGCTAAAGTCGGTCACTTTGATGCGCCCGTCCGCCAGCATCATGATGTTGGCCGGCTTGATATCGCGGTGCACCACGCCTTGGTTGTGGGCGTAGTCCAAAGCGGCCGTGACTTCAGCGATGACCGCCAATGCCCGGGGAATCGGCAGCACGCTGTCTTTTTGGCAATAACGGGTCAAGGTTTCACCGCTGAGCAGCTCCATGGCGATATAGGCCATGTCATGCTCTTCACCGACATCGTATATGGAAACGATGTTGGGATGGGACAACTTGCCGGCCGCCTCGGCTTCCCGGGAAAACCGCATCTTGACTTCGGCCAGTTCCGCCGGCTCGACCTCCGAATACGACAGTGTTTTGATGGCGACATCCCGGTTGATTTTTGGATCGCGGGCCAGGTAAACCGTCCCCATGGCACCCCGGCCGATTTCCCTGAGAATTTCATAGCGTCCGAACGTCGGTTTGGCGCTACCGTCCCCCATCCTCAACGTCGTTTCGTTTCTGCCGCCGGCAGCCATCGTGCCGTCAAGTTCGGCAAGCCGGCGACGGCGCTTGTCGACATCCTTGAAGGCGCCGGCCGTCCGGATATGACGGTAGATTTCCAGTGCCTTGTTGAACATGCGTTTGCGTTCGAAATCCAGCGCCAGATTGTACAACAGGTTTTTGACCGTCCGATCCTGCACCGGACACTGCACAAACTTCTCATAGGCCATGTCAAGCATCCCCTGCCCCTGGTACGACAGTCCCAATGTTTTGCAGGCATCCAGTTTGTCTGCCTGAAGCCTGCTGGAAGCAAGTGTGAACCAGAGCAGGAAAAATCCTCCCGCAGCCAAAACAACCGGGCCCATCACCTCGATCTTATAGCCATACCCCAGCAAAAGACCAACGGCCGCGGCGTACCATGTCGCCAAAAAGGAGATGAGGATGGTGGCGCCGACCCGGGTATTCACACGGGGAATCACGACGACAAGAAAAAAAGCGAAATAGAGAACGACCCCAAACTCCAGCACCTGGGCCCATGACGGCCGTGAAAGCCGGTCTGTGGCGAGTATTCCGGCCAGCGCGTTGGCCATGATCTCGATATCCGACGCCCGGTCGCGCAGACCCACCGGATAGGATTGGGCCGCCGGTTCGGCGGTAACGCCGATCAATACGATTTTATCTTTGAAGACGACCGGATCGATCTCCTTGTTGAATATCTCGGAGCAGGAGAACCATCTTTGCCGCGTCCACTCGCGATCGTGATTCAGCAGCATCCGGTAGGCGCCGTCCGTGGGCAGGTTGAGGTGTTCGATGAGCAGGTGCGGTTGTCCGAAAAAATCTACTTCCACCGACATGTCCTTCAACCGGCCGCCGACGTGCTTGAGCGCCAATTGGAAAGGCAGCGCGGGAATCAGCCGCCCGTTGAAATCGATGAGCAAAGGCACACGCCGGACCCGGCCGTCGGGATCCGATAGCAGATTCATGTGCCCCATTGCCCCGGCCTTGCCCGCCAGGGCCTCGAAGGGTTCCAACACGCCAGAAACGGTCAGGAGTTCCTGTGGTCCGGCACCGATGGCCCTGGCCAACACCACCGGTGTATCGGTGCTGCCGGTGGGCAGTACCGTGGCGTTCAGGGAGTTGATGATCACCATTCCCGATGGGTCGGCGCTGTCGTTTCCGGTCGGGTGTGCCCTGGTGCTGAGTATGGGCAGAACCACGTTACTGCCCCGGCGTATGGCGGCAATTAGACGGTCATCCTGGCTCAATCGTGCTTCGGCATCGCTGAGCAGGCCATCAAACCGGTCGATGGATGACCCGGCCCCGTTCCATTGGGGGTTGCTGAGTTGGGCTTTAAGCTGCCTGATTTCCAGCAGTCCGGGGCTTTTATCCGGTTGGGTATAGAGGATGCAGATGCCCAGGGCATCGGCGCCTTGATCCGATATCAGATCCACCAGGTCGGCAATCCGCGAGCGGGGCCAGGGCCAGTCGCCGAACTGCCGTATGCTTCGTTCATCGATGGCCACAATGGCAATGGGTTGTTCCTCCGCATTGCGATAACGTTCAACCCAAAAATCATAATTCCTATTTTCAAAATAAGCCCAGGGATCCAATGGCGAAACCATGCCAGCCAGGACAAGCACGGTCAGCAAAACGATCTGTAACGATGGCGCCATGAGAATCTTTTTCAACATAATTAAACCCACTATCCGCAAAATAAAAACCGTACCATTTGGGCTGCAGTGATTTCGGGCTATGGGATGATGATGGCCTTGTATACATAAAGCGTCACCACCCGTATGTTCATTTGCAATGCGCCGCAGGAAATCCGCGTTTCACCCGCGTATTACCTGCTGTCAACTTGTAAATCATTGAACGTTATGCAAAATCAATGCTATTTTATTATTTAATGGGATTATTGGGGGGGCATTTTCTAAATGTGCGTATCTATTGCGTTGCAAAATCAAAGCGACACCGTATCTGGTCACCCTGACTGACTGTCTGCTTCAGCCGATGACAGCCTGTCAAATCCGTTGACCAGTTTAAAGGTAAATTGTTTTAAACGTGGGTATGGCGCCATGACGACTGCTGTTGGGACCGATACAATGAACAGGGTTGGACGTGACAATGAAATTGGTTGCCATCCTTTTTTAAGTATATCAATATGAAGCGGAAGACAGTTGGCAAACCTATGGTGAAAAAAGACTTTAACCCAAACTGAGCGTTTCAAATTTTTTCAGATAATGAAGTGTGCTCATTTCATTGGATTTTTCCGAGATTGATCCTCAAAAATGTGAAACCCGTTGGGATTGCCGATCTTACCGCATCTGCGGCGATAGATGCCTTCCCGCATAGTTCACTATAGCGGAAAGCCATCTTTCTTGTATTTGCGGCAAGCTCAACAATCGCTCAGTTTGGATTGAAATTATTAATGTCACACTGGAGTTGCGTCTTTTTATGACAGGTAGCCATTCGTACACATAATCAAATAAGATTTCTACAATGATAAACCAGATAGGTTGTAAATCTTTATTTATTCAAATGGAGAGAATCGCATAGATCATGACGAAAAATTTTCCATGGGAACAATTCGATAAGGTTACCTTTGAGAGGGGAATTTGTATCAGGAGACACGAAACAGGGGACTGGTTTTACATAAATAGCGAAAACCCTCTGTCTGTTTCGGATCCCAATACTGTTCTGACCAATTTTGGGGTTCGCCCGGTGCTCGCTGAAGGATCAAATCAAAACGGTCGGGTTTCATTCTTATTGCCGGCAATAAGAGGAAGATTACTCGAAATTTACAGAAGCGAACTCGAACTTCTCAAACCTTTAAAGTATGTTATGGGGTCGATGCTTTATCATTGCTCGGCACTCGCACGGTTGTACGCAGAAGAATGCACCACCTTTGTTGAACAAACGACGGGGAAAATAGTGAGTGATAGTAATACCTCATCGGAAAAAGAGGACACGCTTGTTACAAGAGTAGAGGCGCCTTTCTACGAATTTGAGACGCTAATAACAAAGATTGTTCTCGGTTACGAATACATAAGATATCCAATTTGGCGAAAATACAAATCGGGTAAGGAAACACCCCGTAACTTTTCGGATGCAATAAAGAAGTGTAAATTCCCACCTGCGATAGAAAAGCGGATTATTTTGAGTGAGGAAAATTGTTATTCTCCTGCAAAAAAATTCAGGCATTGTATTCAACACAACCAGGATATCGGATCATCGTCTTGGTGCCTGTTTGAAAAAAAATACCAATTGTTATGGTTATTTAGGGCTCGCCTGCCTGACAACCCAGAGGAAAAGTCAGCCAACGCATTTAAATTTGATCAGGAACTAGATGCGCTTACGGTGGCATGGGAGTATGTAAGTGAGTTTTTTGCTTTAACCGACATCCTTTTGGGCAAAGGGAGTTTATCATCCACTTAAATCTTGCAGGTGGCTACTGATGTCCGGCCAGCTATGCCATCGTGGGATCAGGAAAGACAACCATTGTCAAAGACAAGGAATCTTCCAGAAAACCCATAAATCGCTTATTGGCATGATTAACACATATAATAACCCCTCTTTCTCGTTGGTCTGTCCAACCCTCTTCCTCACATTTTCCACTGAACTGCTCTGCATGCCTCTCCCGATTTTGGGTAAGGCCCGCGCCTTGGGTCTTGCCTGTTCCTTTTTTGACACACAGGCCTCAACCTGGCGTAAAGAAATTGACACTATCCGAAAATACCAGAATGTAGATTCTGTTTAACCCATAAGGATTCCATCAGATATCTATTTTTTGAAGAAACGGCATGAGTTATGCTTTATTGACTGCTGAAGGTAAAACGCTCCTTCCTCCTCTCTTTAGACAAGGCCCCTGACCAGGGCCTTGTCTTTTTATATGAATTCATCGTATTACATAACCATCGCAAGAATATAACGGATATATCCTTATGAAAAACCTGTCGGCTTATGCGTTGAGTTGGATCGGGATGGTAGCCATTGCCATCCTGAACGGAGCCATACGTGAAAAAGCATATGGGCCATTCATGGGAGAGTTGTCCGCCCATCAACTGTCGACATTCATCATAATCCTTCTTTTCGGAGCTTACATATGGGTGCTTACGGGTACTTATCCGATTGAATCACCAACTCAGGCGCTGATGATAGGCGTGATGTGGCTGGTCATGACCGTCATTTTTGAATTCGTGTTCGGTCATTTCGTTATGGGGCATCCCTGGAGCAGGTTACTTCAGGATTATAATCTATTCAAAGGGCGTGTATGGTCGTTGGTGCTGATCTGGGCCTCCGTGGCACCATATTTATTTTATCGGATTCGATCCCGAACAATGGCCGGAATAGGATCCGTATCACGTTTGGGTAGAAGGTAGCCTGGCGCTCGGCAATAAGCTATTCGTTGATAACCACAAACCGAGTGGTGAGAAAGTAAAGGTCGAACCTCATGTCATCCCCGATAATAATAAAAATGGATCCAGGCCACGCACAATTTTTTTCAGCACCGGTAGAACTATCAAAACATTTAAGGTCTATTTAACAGGAATTTAGGGTCATCCAAACCTTCCCAATGGGAATCGCAGTTTATTTCTGGTATCGATATCATTAAGGATTTGGTTAAACATACTATTTTGAAAATTATTATGCTTTGACACAAGCTCTTGTTATAGTTATGTTAATAAGGATTTTTGTCCGCACACATCGCATGAAAAGCGAGCCCTGTTGATATTGATGTGAATTTAGGTAGTTATCTGAAACTATTTGCTCACACCCCAGCCTCTAGGTTCCTTTTTCGCTTAAACATGCACGGGTAATCTTATCTGTCCTATTTTAGAACATCATTACCATTGATGTGGTTGTTATAATTAGAATGTGAGAATCCGCGAAATGGAAGCAGAATATAATCTTAAAAGAAGCAGAAGAATAAATGAAAGAAAAGATTTTCAAAAGGAAGTATTATTTTCTACAGGCTCGATTTTTTTTCTTGGAAAGATAAATAATATTAGCAAGGATGGCGCAAGTGTTGGCAGCAGGAACATACCTAAACTAAGTCCAGGAATAGAAATATTTATTGCGATTCCATTTCCAAAAAAACAAGGCAGCATCAAAGTTAAAGCAATTGTTATGTGGGCCAATATGGACAAATTTGGCATTAAATTTAATAAACGAGCAAATGTAAGGAAATATTACCAAAGGGAAGTGATACTTTCTAAGGGATCGTTTGTTTTTCCGGGAATGATTCAAAATATCAGCATGGGAGGCGCGCAAATCGGCAGTAGAAATCTATCTATATCCAAAACTCCGGTAGTTATAAATGTTTCTATTCCTTTTGCAAAAAAGCAAGGCAGCATTAAAAGAAAAGCAATCGTCCGGTGGGCCAAAAATGATCAATTTGGGATTCAGTTCATTTGAAAAATAGCCTCTTTGTCCCTTGCTTGACTCATCACCCTCTGTCATTTAAGAATCCCCAATAAGGCCAATAGGTCGAATTGATGTCACACGTTTCTTCCATTCTCTCTATTGAGGCTTACATGAACTTCAACGTCAAGTCGCTTTTTTTAAGGGTAATAAAGGTCAACTACCCTGTATTCTTTATTTTTTTAGGAATATTGCTACTATTGTTCAATCCTTCCGCTGACGCGGCAAAAATCGTCAGGGTCGGTGTTTATGACAATAAGCCCCTTGTCTTCATCGATGATGATGGCAAGCCCCAGGGAATTTTTATAGATCTGCTGGAGCATGTGGCCGCCAAAGAACACTGGGATTTGAAATATACACCTGGGACCTGGTCAGAGTGCCTGGAAAGGTTGGATTCTGGGGAAATCGACTTAATGACGGCGATAGCCTATTCAAAAGAGCGGGGAAAAAAATATAACTTCACGTATGAGACGGTTATTACCAACTGGGGACAGGTGTTTGTTCCAAAAAATTCTAAAATCACATCGGTTTTGGATCTGTCGCAAAAAAAGATAGCTGTTAAAATGGAAGATATTCATTTCCATGGATTACAAGATCTTACCGCCAAGTTCAACATGGAATGCAGATTTATCGAGTCAGATGGATACGATGCCGTATTCGAACTGATCGCTGCAAATCGGGTTGAGGCAGGCGTTGTTAACCGACTTTTTGGTATTCAAAACAAATCCAATTATCTCGTTAAAGAAACACCAATAATGTTTAACCCGATAGAAGTTCGCTTTGCAGCTCCCAAGAAGTCGAACATGGACCATCTGTCGGCCATCGATATTCACCTGGGAAGAATGAAATTCGAAAGGGATCCGTTTTATACCAAAACTCTCAACAGATGGTTGATGGCCCCAACACAATGGATATTGCCCGATTCGATAAAATACACACTCATCGCTGCTGGATTCATCTTGCTTTTTTTTGTTGCCATGAATGTTACGCTCCGGAGTAAAGTGAAAAACCGGACGGAAGAGCTATCTTCCTCAAATGTAAATTTAAAAAAAGAGGTTCAAATAAGGGAAAAAGCAGAGGAGGAGTTGAGGAAATATGAAAGAATTGTCGCCACATCCACCGATCACATGGCCCTGATTGATCTGTCCTATACGTATCAAGCGATTAATGACGCGGCGCTTATTGCGTTTGGGGTATCCCGTGAAGAAGTGATCGGAAAGAAAACATGGGAACTACTGGACGACGTGCTTACCCAGAAAGTTCAAAAAAAAAGACTGGACAGGGCGTTTTCAGGACAGGTTGTGAACTATCGATCATGGATGGAATTTCCATATATTGGGCGACGATATATGGATGTCGTCTACACACCATACAGACTGGTTGACAATGCAATAGCCGGATGCGTCGTCAATGCACGTGACATCACCGAGCGGCATGAGCTTGAATTAAAGTTGGAACGTTCCCAAAAAATGGAATTTATGGGGACCATAGCGGGAGGTGTGGCTCATGATCTGAATAACATCCTTACCGGAATTGTGAGCTATCCGGAGCTGGTGCTGATGCAGCTCCCGCCAGACAGCCCTTTGATCAAGCCCATTCAGACCATAAAGAAATCAGGAGAAAAAGCGGCTGTGGTCGTTCAAGACTTGTTGACACTGGCGAGGCGAGGGGTTGCCAATAAGCAGCCCGTCAATCTAAACGACATCATATCCACTTTACTCAACAGCCCGGAATGCAAAAAAATTCTATCCTTTCACCCCGATATTCGAATAGTGACGGCATTATCGGAGAGAATAAAGTCGATTTCTGGATCATCCGTCCATTTGTCGAAAACAGTGATGAATCTGGTGTCCAATGCAGCAGAAGCGATGCCAAATGGCGGCAAGATTAAAATCACCACAAGGAACACCCGCCTAAACGGTTCAACCAATTGGGAAGCCGGTGATCCGGATGGTGAATACGCCCTTTTGGAGGTCGAAGACGACGGGATCGGCATTTCACAGGAGGACCTGAATAAAATCTTTGAACCTTTTTATACCAAAAAAGTCATGGGGAGGAGTGGCACGGGTCTTGGACTGGCAGTCGTCTGGGGAACCGTCATGGATCATCATGGACATATCGATGTAAAAAGCGACAACCATAGTGGCACAGCCTTTAATTTGTATTTCCCCGTAACCAATGATGAAGCGCAATCTCACGCTCACCAAATAGACATTGAGAAATACAGAGGCAATGGTGAAACCATCCTAGTGGTTGACGACATCGAAGAGCAAAGAGAGATTGCATCCGTCATTTTGACCGAATTGGGATACGCGGTAGCTGCGGCGCCAAGCGGTGAGGAGGCGGTCGAATATATAAAAAAACAACCCGTAGACTTGGTAATTTTAGATATGCTTATGCCCCCGGGAATGGATGGTCTGAACACGTATGAAGAAATATTGAAATTATGTCCTGGTCAGAAAACGATCATCGCAAGCGGATTCGCCGAGACGGATCGCGTTAAAGAAGCGTTAAATATGGGTGTTGGCCAATTTATTAAAAAACCATACGCCATTCAGGATGTTGGACTTGCGGTTAAAAAGGAGTTGACGAAATAAATTATCCTGTCGTTTTTGACCTCAAAACGGGTCCCTTATACTATTCTTTCATCGTTTCGATCATTCGTTTCTTCGTTTTCGAATAAGGGTCCGCGAATAATCACCTCGCTGCAGAAAGTTGTTGGGGTCTTCATCCTCTCGATTCGTATAGTAGACATCACCGCCGGGCGTTTTCCAGCGGTATCGATATGCATCCGTATCCATTTCGACCTCTCCGGTATGTGGATTGATATACTCCTCCTGCCCCGTCAGAACGAGGAAGTTGTCATTCATGATCTCTTCCCGGTTGATGGTCGTGCGAGAGACAATTTCACGATCAATCCTGCGAATTTCATCAAATACCTTCAAGACTATTTTTGCTCGTTCCTGTTGTCCCTGGGATTCTTTCATGATCCATTGCGGATCGAATTGTATCGAAAAGCGCATCACATCCATCATTGGCTTCAGTCGTTCAAAGTCCGTCGCAGGTGCCCGAAATGCCATTGTGCGCGTATTTTTCCATGTCATTGCCGCTCGCATGTCCACAATGCCGGTCAACATTACTTCATGATACGCCTTCCCATCCTCGGTATATGCGTACACTGCTCCAGCTGCGTCACACGGAAAGGTCATTGCCCCCAATCCTATTTGAGTGAGCAGTTGATTGGTGTATGCCATACTGCGACGCATCGATTCGATTTCACCTGGAAGACGTTGAATGTTGAGGATGCGCAGGTTGACGGCATTCGGATGAAGCGCATTAATGAGATAGGTCAAATGGGTGGGTGCGTCGGCCAAAGCGCGCACCTCCGCGCCCTGGTAATTGCTGCCAGGTTGGAAAAAGCCGCCACCGATGCCTGTGTGGGCGTATACGATGTCAGGCAACATTCGAAATGCCACCGTTCCTTTGGCGTCGCTCATGATCAGCCAATCGCATTTGGCCTCCATGGCATTCAAGGGACCACCGGCCTGAGCCGCATTTACTCGATAGATGCCGCCCTGATTGAGCCAGCCCTGTGGTGCGAGTATAGAAAAGGCGGATTCATTCGGCTCGTGAATGCGAACAAAAGAAATGCCGCTCCCCGCACCCGCATCAGTGATTACTGCAGGCAAGGTAAAATACGATAAGAGGAGCAGAGTAAGCCATATGCCTTTTGTTTTTGGGATCATGCACGTCATCCTTTCGGTATCTCTTTTCCTTCACACAGAATTGGCCGAATCCGCTCACCCACGCATCGTCACCGGATTTCAGGGGTGACATCATGCGTTCCAGGAGGGATTCGGTAGGATCAACGGATTGGTTGTTGGGAAAGCCGGGGCCGTTTTGGATCGTTTTCAACGATACCGTTTTTCCTCAGCGCCATGGACTTTCTCCGTTTCTGAAAAAATGTAAGTGAAGGCAAGGATAACAACACGTTCGCAAAGATTCCACTTATTGTCAAGGGTTTGGTATTGCTTGACAATCTGGGCACTGAGGGATAAAGCTCAGAATGCTTGTCCATGGGTTTCGTGCCCAAGATGAAGGCCAATTCAGGTACTTCGAAAACCGCTCAAGACAGTTGACATGCAATCTATGATATTTAAAATCTTTGTTTTAGCGTCGTTGTTGATCGGGCTGATGGTGAATACGGCACCAGCAGACCAAATGACGATGAATCGGTTCTTCTATAGTGGTGACGGTTACCTTCACCTGGTAAGCAAGAAGAGCGGTAAGGCCTTCAGGGGGCGCTATCGTGAAGGGTACAATCAATATAATCCTGACGCTTACAAGGAGATATCGGCTGTTTTCGGCGCGCCTTACCAATCCTCACGCCAGGTTCTTTCATTGCGATTGATCGAATTTTTGGATCACCTTGAAGACCGATTGGGACCGGGTGCCTTGCTCACCATTACTTCCGGATACCGACTTCCTGAATACAACACCAAACTGCGCAAGGGGGGTGCGCTGGCGGCCAAGGCCAGTTTGCATCAATACGGAATGGCCGCTGATTTTATATTGGATGGGGTATCGTCAAAACACGTCTGGAATTACGTGCGGTCGATAGGGTTTGGCGGGACTGGATACTACCACGGCAAGACGGTGCATGTGGATGTGGGTCCAGCGCGGTTTTGGGACGAAAAAAGTTCAGGTGTGGGCACGGGCTTGTCTGATGACAATAAATTAATTGGTGCAGTAACCGATTACGATGTTTATGGCCCTGGAGAGTTGGTGACGTTAAGCTTTATACGCATGACGGCTTTTCCCATCATGATCCAATCGGACTTTAAACTGGTCCCCAAAGAAAATCCGGAAAATAGTCAAGGCACGTTGTCGTTTAGACCAGACGCAGAGACGCCAACCACCGGTACGTGTAATGAGTTTGACAATATCAGCCAAATGGCCTCCCTTCGTTGGCATCTGCCGTCGAATATATCGCCTGGGCGGTACCATATCCGTGCAAGTTTTTGCGGTGATTGGTGGGAAAAGATGCCAAATAACGTTTCGACTCCTGAATTTGAGATTCGTTTACCATGAGTCGAGTAGAAAATTCGGATGGTTTTGGATGGCGGATGGGTCGGATGGGGTTGCCCATTGAAGGGCGACTCGCTTCCCCAGAATATGAACGCTATTCTTATCCGAAGCGACTTGCTTTATTAAAGCTGGCATTGTAGGGGCAAATGCTGCAGCTAAGAAAGCAAAATTGATTCGCAGCCTCCGCCATGCAAAAACGGTAATAGCTGCACCAAATATTGCGCCGGTAGTCCGACTGGCTGGAATTCGTCGCATGCTTTGCAAAAAGTGGACTTTTTTTCACCGAAGTCTCCTCGCTATGAGGTGAACTGATGCTGACGCACCTTCACAGTAATTCACAGCACTGCAACCTCTCAAAGCATAATCCGTACCACAACTTCCACTTTTTTCGCGTCGGTTTTTGAAACCATGAATTTAACAATGATATAAGCTTATTAACGATTTATACGCATGTTTTTTTGGTGAGAAATTGCAACAATTCCAGATAGAGATAGCAACCAAAGGTAATAACACGCGGAAAAAAAGTATCGACTCACCCAAACACCAATCATGGTCTCAACCCCGCAGCAGAGAAAATGGAAAAATTAAGGGACGGGCTGCGAGAGGGAAAGAAAATACGTTGTCTGTGGTAAACCGCATTTGAGGTGAAGCTGACATTCATGTTCACCATCCCAACTGTTCAGGCGTAATGTTTAGACAAGTGAAAATTGAAGTCCGTGATCCTTTTAAGGAGCTTAAGGAAGATGATGCCCACGTTAAGACTTATTTGGCTAATATTCACAGTCGCGATTCTTTTTCCGCCAGCCAATTCCGTCACCGCCGGTGATAATTTATTTCCGCCCGCCGATTACATTCATTCCAAACTCCAACAAAACGACATCGTAATTCTGGGGACAACCCACAAGGAACCCGAGAGCCTGAGTTTTATAGCGGACCTTATCCCATCCCTTAAAGGTCGGGGTGTGTCCCATATAGGCCTTGAGATACCGTCTGACCAGCAAGAAAAGATAGATGTCTTCATGAAGACTGGAGAAGGTCTGGATGACATCAATCTGAACACTCATACCGATAGCCCAGAATACCGGACCCTATTCCAAGTGTTTCGAAAATCCGGCAGGCCAATTCCAGTGGCCATCGATCTACCCAAATCGATGTACAATGGGAATGTTTCCCGTGATGAATGGATGGCACGGTCATTGTTGATAGTGTTGAATAGGAATCCATCGGCCAAAATACTGGTACTTGTGGGAAGCCTTCACACGTTGAAAAAGCTGGAATGGGAAGATCAGGTCAAGAATAAACATCTGTCGATCCGGGAATACATCACACGGGAACGGCCGTCTACAAGGATGTGGTCTGTTGGTCAGATGATAGATGGGAATCCCAATGAGTGCGATTTTACCCGAACGTTTAGCTCCCTGCCTGGAGCAGTAGCCCTGGATTTGGATGATCGGTATCGCGGTTGGCAGATGGGATTGACGGCTGCCATTGCTATCGTTCCGGCTGAGTGTTTTGAACTGGTGGACGGGTTGATTGTTTATTAAACCCAAACGGCGATTGTCGAGCTTGCCGCAGATTCAAGGCAGGTGTCGTCGCGCTATAGTGGGCTATGCGCGGCGACATCTAACGCCGAAGATGGGGTGAGATCGGCAAACCCAATGGGTTTCACCTTTTGAAAACAAAAATCGATGATACCCAACCGTGATTGTTACCAATCGACCTTCTTCGAGAAAGGTGAATCGCTCAGTTTGGGTTAAACATTCCCCGCGGCAAGCCGCGGGGAATGTTCTGCCTGTAACGACAGTGCTGCGCAGCACCGGAAGGATAATAAAAGCGATTTCCAAATCGCTCGCTAATCCCGCCGCAAGCGGCAGGGAATGCGCTCGCTATCGCGGTTCAAACTTAATCTGCCATCGCACTTGAAAAAGTGAGAGTTACCAGTTTTGATGGTAGGTGCCAAACCGAAACCAATCAAAACCAAAGGAGGTCACCTTGCGCAGCTGTTGGTTCCAGCGTTACGTTCAAGATGACCAAACCATATCTTCAAAAAATTCAATAATTCATGCTTTTAAGATGATCTCAATATACCACAACCTAACCATCCCTATGACGCACCACAACATCTTGAATTTTCCTACCAAATTGATATGCTAAAAAAAACATGCCTTATTGGCTGTTGTTGATTTAAACTTGTAAGAACTGCATAGCTCAATTTTTTTATGAAGTTATGACCAAAATGGTAGGATACCATTCCTATCGTTGAATGGTGTAGCTTTCACGAATAATGCAATAACGTGTAAATCGACCAGACCGTGATAGCACAGGGAAGCAAAATGTCTAACAAACCGACATATGAAGCGCTTGAGCAACGAGTACGGATATTGGAGAAATATAATTTCGAACTCAAGCAGGCGGATGGGGCACTTCGGGAGAGCGAGGCACTTTTCAGGAACCTGTTCGAACACCACGCCGCGGTCCAGCTTATCATCGATCCCGGTAACGGCAACATTATAGACGCCAATGATGCGGCAGTAGAATTCTACGGATGGACGAAGCAACAGCTCCAACAAATGAAGATTCAGGACATCAACATCCATCCACCCGAAGAAATAAAGCAGAAGATTGAAAAGGCCCTGACTAAAAAACAAAACTATTTTGAATTCCATCACAGGCTGAAGGATGGATCCATTCGGGATGTGGAGGTATTCAGCAGCAACATCCAGGCAAAAGGAAAAGATCGCCTTCACTCCCTTGTCCATGACATCACCACGCGCAAGAAGGCCGAGCAGGCGTTACGCGAGAGCGAAGGCTTACTCAGCAGCATCTATCGCGCCGCCCCTACCGGAATCGGCGTGGTGAGCAACCGGACCTTATTGACCGTCAACGACCGGATTTGCGAGATGACCGGTTACAGCCGGGAAAGTCTGATCGGCAAAAGCGCCCGCATCCTCTACCCCGACGATGCTGATTTCGATTTTGTGGGCAGGGAAAAATACCGCCAAATAAGTGAAAGCGGAACAGGGACGGTGGAAACACACTGGCAGCGCAGGGATGGGCAGGTGATTGACGTGCTGATGAGTTCCACGCCCATCAATCCCCAGGATTTGGCCGCAGGGGTGACCTTCACCGCCCTTGACATTACCGAACGCAAGCAGGCAGAAACGGAGCTGCGCAAATCCCACCAGATGTTTCTCACGGTGCTGGAGGGGATTGACGCCACAGTATATGTGGCGGATATGCACAGCCATGAAATCCTGTTTATGAACAAACACATGATCGATGCCTTCGGGGGTGATTATACCAGTCGACTTTGCTATGAGGCCTTCCGGGGGGAAAGCGGCCCTTGCGGCAACTGTAACAATGACCGATTGTTGGATGCGAATGGCCACCCCACGGGTGTGTGTGTCTGGGAGACAAATAACCCTCTCACCGGAAAATGGTACATCAACCACGACAGGGCTATTCGGTGGTTGGATGGGCGAATGGTAAGGTTGCAGATTGCATTCGACGTTACCCATATCAAGGAAATTGAACAGGAGAGTAAACGGATCGGAGAACAGCTAATACAGGCCCAGAAAATGGAGTCGGTAGGCCGGCTGGCCGGTGGGGTGGCACACGACTTCAATAATATGCTGGGAGCGATTTTAGGCTACACGGAATTGGGCATGATGGAAGTCAGTCCGACTGATCCGACCCATGGAATGCTAAAAGATATCCAAAAAGCAGCCCAGAAATCCGTCGACCTCACCCGGCAGCTACTGGCTTTTGCCCGCAAGCAGACCGTGGCGCCCAAGGTGCTCGACCTGAACAAGACCCTGGAAGGCATGCTCAAGATGCTGCACCGGCTCATCGGCGAAAACATCGACCTGGATTGGCTGCCGGGCAAGGACCTGGGTCCGGTCAGGATAGATCCCTCCCAGATCGAACAGTTGCTGGCCAATCTGTGCGTCAACGCCCGGGATGCCATCCGCGATACTGGCAAGATTACCGTCGAAACAAGTGCCGTCACCTTTGACGAGACCCACTGCGCAGCGCATGTGGGGTCTGTTCCCGGTGAGTATGCGCTGCTGGCCGTGAGCGACAACGGCTGCGGCATGGACCCCGAGACACGCTCGCACCTGTTCGAACCGTTCTTCACCACCAAAGAGGTGGGCAAGGGCACCGGCCTGGGGTTGGCCACCGTGTATGGCATGGTCAAACAGAACAACGGTTTCATCGATGTATACAGTGAGCCGGGCCAGGGTACGACTTTCAAGATTTACCTCCCCCGGGACACGGGTGAGGCTGGCCGAACAACGAAGATGGATGCGGCACAGCCCGCCGCACGCGGTCGCGAAACCATCCTTTTGGTTGAAGACGAGCCCATGATCCTGGATATCGCCGTGAAGATTCTTGAACGCCAAGGATATACGGTGATGGCCGCCTCCACGCCGGGTGAGGCGATCCGCCTGGCCCGGGAGCATGCCGGCGAGATTCACCTGCTCATGACTGACGTGGTCATGCCCGAGATGAACGGTAAAGACCTGGCAAAAAACCTGTTGTCGCTTTATCCGAACCTCAAGCGTCTGTTCATGTCCGGCTACACGGCCGACATCATTGCGCATCACGGCGTGCTGGACGAAGGGGTTCAGTTTATCCAAAAACCCTTCTCAGTGAAGAAACTGGCTGGGCAAGTTCGCGAGGTGCTGGACGAAACGAAATAGGTCGTTCAGCAATAATTGTCCTATTCATGACTTCGGAAAAAAAATAGTAAGCCTCACCATTACAAAGCTCTATAATCACCACAAGATGTGGTAGTCTCCTGATTAAGGCCAAATCGTGAGATACCTCCAACTCATCTGTTAAATTTGCCCGATCGGAAAAGCTATGATATCTTCAATCTGATCAGACCGATGATGATCTCAATGTATCTGCAATTAAATCATTTGTGCTAAGCAACATAGTCCTTGTAGCTGCGAGCGTTAAACAGTCTGATGCAATCAGATTGTAGATAGAGCAACGTTACATTGCCAAATAATAACGTGACAACGCTGAACATAAATGTTAGCGACTGCTGCAAAAACCCAAAGGTGGTACCAAAGGCTCTCTCTCTTCACTTAAAACTGGAGTGATGAAAATGCACTCAAAATTTGAACAATATCGGATTATTTTTTCACGTATTGCGGCTGTAGCTATTATAATCTTCCTTTTCACCACGCAAAGTATATGGGAAACTAAAAATGAAACGATAACCTTCATTATGTTTCTTATCGGCATGATACTTGTTGGAATCGCCTCATTGGGCAGAATGTGGTGCTCACTTTATATTGCCGGTTATAAAGATGACAAATTGGTGACAGAGGGGCCGTACTCAATTTGTCGCAATCCGCTGTACTTTTTTAGCATGATAGGTCTGCTTGGGATTGGGTGCGCCACTGAGACATTTACGTTTCCAATCGTGTTCATTCTTCTATTCGCACTCTATTATCCATTCGTCATCAATAGTGAGGAAAAACGGCTTAGGCTGCTTTTCGGAGAATCATTTGATAAGTACAGAAAGAAAATATCTACTTTCTTCCCTAGTTTTGCTACCTTTTCTGAGCCAAAGAACTATCTTGTAAAACCTGCTGTGTACCGGAAACACATTTTTAGTGCACTATGGTTCGTCTGGTTAGTTGGCGTTCTTGAGGCAATCGAAGGGTTGAGGGAAATTGGGGTATTATCCTCTTTTTGGATACTATATTGAGCTTTTATACACCCTACGGATTAAGGAGCCTCAGTTTGCTTGATTGAGGTCCATATACCTGGTACGTTTCCGAGTGACAGATGGAGGGCAGGCGAGCGAGCCCGCAGGAGATAGCTCGCGGAGGCTGCGCTGCTCTGTAACTCGGGCCGTCATTGGAAATTCTGGCCCCGCCTTCTGCCCATTCTTCAAATGTAAAGAGGTGAAGCTCCTTTGTGTAAAGCACCATCCGGAGTGATCCGGTGGTAATGTGTTTTATCAGTCTGCCTAAAGGCTACTGAAACACATACACGAAAGGAGCCTCACCATGAAAAAGTCAAGCATCTATCCGAATCGAAGTCAAGAACTGCTGTCCCTGTTTGAAGGGGCAGGCAACCCATCAAAGCTGATGTGCGTGCCCATCGATTACGCCAAAAAGGATCACCTGGTTATGTTCTGTAATGGAAACGGCGAGGTCCTGCGAAAACCATTTTCAGTCAAGAATTCCGTCGACGGCGTCAAGTATCTGCTCGGCCAGGTCAACCGTTCTTGCCGGCATCGTCACATTCAGTCCGACCATGTCTTTTTCGGTGGAGAAGATGTCAACTCGTATGCTGAGAATTTCGCCAACACCATTCGGTCTAAAGGGTGGCTGGTAG
>CAVONY010000032.1:0-101626 GCA_963697405.1 uncultured delta proteobacterium
GCCCTGATCAACCGGCCCAAGCTGCTTTTTGCCGACGAGCCCACCGGAAACCTGGATTCGGAGAACGGCAAGATCGTGCTCGCCCAGCTCATCGATCTGAAAAACGAACACGGGGCAACCCTGGTGCTGGTGACACACAACCCTGAAATCGCCCGGGCCGCCGATCGGGTGATCTCCCTAAAAGATGGACACCTGATCGGATAGCCGCCCATGCGTCACATACCAATGATTCTGCGCCAGGTGCGCCGCTCCTATCGGCAGGCCGGCCTGTTCGTGCTCTGCGTAGCCCTTTCCCTGGCAACCCTGACCGCCTTTTCCGGATTTGCCCGAAGCGTGAGCCGCGCCCTGCTCGAAGACGCCCGCACGCTGCACGCCGCCGACATCATCATCCGATCCCACGATCCCATTTCCGCGCCCCTGGTGCAAGCGGTTGACAGGCTGGCGGACCAGGGCCGAATCGTGCAGGCCAACCTTCACGAATTCTACAGCGTGGTGCGCGCGCCTGACGAAACGGCTTCTGTGCTGTCCAGGCTGAAAGTGGTGGAAGCGGGCTACCCCTTTTACGGCCGGGTCACGTTGAAATCGGGTCGCCCCTTCAAGCAGGTGCTGTCACCCGGCGCCTGCATCGTCGAGCAGACCCTGTTGGATCGCATCGGCCTGAAGGTGGGCGATCGGTTAAAGATCGGCTACACCACCCTGACCGTTGATGACGTGGTCACGGCCGAACCGGATCGCCCGCTGGATCTGTTTGCATTCGGCCCCCGGGTATTCATCCACAGTTCTGACCTGGATGCCCTGGGCCTGATGACCACCGGCAGCCGCATCCATCGTGTGGTGCTGCTCAAGGTCACGGACCCGCTTCAGGTGGATGCCATTGCCGCCCGTTTGAAACAGGCCTCCCCCTTCGATGGGGAAAGCGTCGACACGTACCTCACCTCCGGGTCTGTAGTTAAGCGGTTTCTGGACAATTTCCTTTTCTTCCTCAAACTGGTGGGGCTTTTTATCCTGATTGTGTCCGGATTGGGTATTCAGAGCACCCTCACGGCCCTGTTTAACGAAAAACAGCGCACCATTGCCGTTATGAAAACTGTGGGCGCGAGCGGTCGGTTTATCAATACGCACTTCATGCTCATGGTTCTTTTACTGGGCACCGCGGGAACCGGCGTGGGGATTCTGGCCGGTGCGGCAGTCCAGGGCGGCCTGGCCTGGATGCTGGGCCCGCTGTTGCCCGAAGGCCTTGGCCTGACCATCGCCTGGACCGGGGTGGTCGAGGCCGTCATGCTGGGGTTTACCGTCGTCGCCCTGTTTTCGTTCCTGCCCCTATACCGGCTCAGGGAGATGCGTCCGGTGGCGATCTTCAACCGCCTGCCGTCCGTCGGCATCGCCCGCTGGCCCTATTTTCTCTCCGGCCTCCTGGTTCTGCTCTTTTTTCTTGCCCTGGTGCTGTGGCACATGCGTGACATTCTTTTTGGCTTCTATTTCGTCGGTGCTGTCGTCGCCCTGATCCTGGCTGCGGCCCTGCTGGCCCAACTGGCGCTTTGGACGATGAAACGTCTGCCCGTTCGTCCGCTGGCCCTGCGCCAGGCCATACGGGGCCTGTTTCGACGGGGCAATGCCACCCGGGCCATCATGATTACCCTGACGGTCTCCCTGGCGGTGATCTTCGGAAACCACCTCATCGAAAAGAACCTGAATGCCACTTTCGTCCAGTCCTTCCCTGCCGATTCACCCAACGCCTTTTTTTTGGACATCCAGCCCGATCAGACCGAGGCGTTTTCAGCCGCCATCGGCCGTCCGGTTCAATTCTACCCCATCGTGCGGGCCCGGATCACGGCGGTGAACGACAAGGCCATCGACCGCAGTCGGGAGGGACAAAAACGGCGTGACAACCTGTCGCGGGTCTTCAACCTGACTTATCGGCAGGGACTGCTGGACGATGAAACCCTGATCGACGGGGACACGCTCTTTCGCAGCGACTGGACTGAGCCCCAGGTGTCGGTCATGGATACCATTGTGGAGATGCGCGAGATGAAAATCGGCGACCGCATCAGCTTCAAGATCCAGGGCGTCCCCCTGACCGCGCGCATATCCAGCATCCGCACCCGTGACAGCCGGTCCTTGAGCCCTTTTTTTTACTTCGTATTTCCAGAGGAGATAATGAAGCAGGCTCCGCACACCCTGTTCGCAGCCCTGACGGTGAGTCCCGGACAGATGGGGCCGCTTCAAACGTCGATTGTCTCCCGGTTTCCCAACATCAGCGTCATCGATATGTCCCAGACCATCGGCATCCTGGCCCGGCTCATGGCTCGCCTGTCTCGGATCGTGCGTGTTTTCAGCCTCTTCAGCATAGCGGCGGGTCTCCTGATCCTGGTGAGTGCGGTATTTGCCACCCGGGCCGAGCGGGTGGTCGAGTCGGTCTACTACAAGATCCTGGGGGCCGGCAGGCGATTCGTCTTCACCGTCTTCGCCCTGGAAAATATACTGATCGGGCTGCTCAGCAGCGGCCTGGCCCTGGCCTTGGCCCAGGCCGGCGCCTATTGGGTGTGCACGGTGAGGTTCGATATCGGTTATCGGCCTTTTTTTCCCATATCGCTGACCATGGTCGGCCTGACCGTGCTGCTGACCGTCACGGTGGGCATGGCGGCTTCGAGATCGATCATGGCCAAGAAACCGGTTGCGTATCTCAGGGAGCAGCAAAATGAATAAAATCTTGAAGTGCGCCTTCTGGTCCAATCTCTGCGTTGGGGTCATGCTTCAAATCCTCGACATACTTCAGTATGCCTGCGGTTTGAAGCATGACCCCGCCTTGACCTTGGACCAGAATGCACACTTTAAGGTGTCTTCCATAAAAAATAACCCATTTTGTCCATGGCAGATCAAAGGGGTGGCCCTGCTGATAGGCATCAGCTTGATTTTAGGCGTTTCAGGCTGCAGCCAGGAGTCGCCGGTTGAAACAACCGTCGTGGTAACCCAACCGCCGGCTCCCGCTTATGCGGGCACCATCGTAGCCGTGGGAGACAGCCTGACCGCCGGGCTGGGCGTTGCCGAAGACCAGGCCTATCCTGCCCAGCTGGCTCGCCGGCTGCAGGCCGGGGGGTACAACTATCAAGTGATCAATGCCGGTGTGAGCGGGGAGACCAGCAGCGGCGCCCTCTCGCGCATCGAGTGGGTGATATCCAGCCTGCGTCCGGACATTGTCATCCTGGAAACCGGCGCCAATGACGGCCTGCGGGGTCTGGATCCCGACCTTCTGAAAACCAACCTGGATCGGCTGGTCAGCACATTAACGGCGCGCAACATCCAGGTGATCATGGCCGGCATGCTCATGCTGCCCAACCTGGGTCCGGACTACACCCGGGCCTTTTCCGAGATTTACCCGCAAATTGCCCAGAAGCACGGGGTCATTTTTATTCCCTTTTTCCTCGACGGCGTAGCGGGCGAATCCCATCTCAACCAGCCGGACAAGCTGCACCCCACGGCTGACGGTTATGCCCGCATCGTGGAGACGGTCTATCCGTATGTCGTCAGGTCCATTGAGCGGCACAAGGCCATGTAACCCATTTATTTCTCGCGTTGGCGAAAACCGGCACTGACTTCCAACCGCTCCAATGAGAGCGCGATTACATCTTTCAGGCGGGGTTGCTGTTGCTGTAACTTCTCGCAGAATGTGCCTGTACGATCCGGATCCTGCAGACCAGGGCCGGGTACGAAGGCGGCCACCACCCGTTCGAACAAAAGGGGGTGCATCCGTTCTATGCGCGAGAAATTGTCGACAAACCAGGGCCACAGGCGATCCGCTGCTGCCGGATTTCCGGCGGCCGCCACCAGGGGCAGGAAGCGAATTCGATCGGGCAGCTTGTCCAAGGTGTAATCCAAAGCCTTTTCCAGCAGGGGCCATGAGTCGAAACAGCCTAAAGCGCCTGCAAGGGTCATGCGTTCATGCTCGACGCCACTCACTTCGAAACGGCGAATCATGGCTTCCAGGGCCGACTGACCACCCGAAACGGCACCGGCGGTCATCACGCCCCTATAAATGTCTGGGGCGATGGTGGAACCGCTTAAAAATGCATTAAACTGATCGGTCAGGAAATTGAGGGCCTGTGAGTTGCCGATCAAGGCGCCGTGAACAAAGAGCTGGTCGCGTAACATGGCCGTGGTCTGCGATTCATCAGGATCAGGCAGACCGCCGATGGCGTCCAGAGCGGCGTTCATCAAGGTTATTGCCGTCTGGGTCGTTCGGGTCCGGATCTCGCCCCGGAGCACCAATACGGCCTCGAACAGATGGCTGTCCAGACTGGAAAGGGGCAGATAGGCCTGCTCACTGTGAAAGTTTTCGGCCATGTCAAGAAATGTCGTCATGGGGACGATCCCGGCTTTGACCAGCGCAAAAAGATCGTTCTGCAGGCCCCAGCGATCCATGGACGGCAATTGTTGACCGGCGACCATGGCGCCCAGCCGGGTTAGATTGTCTGCATCGTTGTAGCAGGTGTGGTAAAATCCGGACTGGCCAGGGTTGATGTGGTAAGCGGTGGTTTCCGGCGGCAGGGTGACGTCGGTCTGTTTTTTCTTTAGCAGGATCGTTTGGGTGTCTGCCGTGCCGCTCGTGGTGTAGGTGGTGATCGATACCGGCACCAGCCATGTCTGCGCCGCATCGTTGGGCAGGTATGTGAAACGCCGCTGGCGCAAGCTGAGCGTGTTGTTGTTGCGTTGGGCGGTGATCACGGGAAAGCCCGGCTGGGTGACCCAGCTGCGCATGAGTTCGGCCACCGGCATGCCGGATGCGGCCGACAGCGATTCCCACAAATGATGGCTGGCGGCGTTGCCATAGGCGAAGTCCGTCAGATAGCGCCGGAGGCCGGCTTTAAAATGATCGGGCCCGATCCAGGCTTCCAGCTGCCGTAAAATACTGCCCCCTTTGCTGTAGATGATGGGCGCTGTGCTGGTGGTGATGGCCACCTGGGCACCCCCCGGCATTTCGATGGCAAAGGTTTCGTTCAGCGCGTCGCGGGCCATTGCCGTTTCGGTCTGGCTCCTGACAAACTGATCCCAGATTTCCCATTCAGGATAGTGGTGATCCACCATGCCGTAACCGAAGTAGGTGGCGAAACTTTCGTTCAGCCAGAGGTACTTCCAATCCTCGGGCGTTACCAGATTGCCGAACCATTGGTGGGTGATTTCGTGGGCAATGACTTCGCAGATGCGTGCCAGCGCTTCCCGCGATGTCACGCCGGGTGCGTTTAAAAGCAAGTTCTCGCGGAAGGTGATCGCCCCCCAGTTTTCCATGGCCCCAAAGGCGAAATCGGGTACGGCAATCAGATCCAGCTTGGTCAACGGATAATCGATGGCATAGTAATCCTCACCGTAAGCCAGTGCCTTGCGGCCAAATTCCCGGCCGAAGGCCGTCTGGTCCCCCATCCCCGGCAGGCAGACGGCACGCACCCGGCGGTCGACAATATCTTCATGGATTTCAAAGGGACCCACACCGAAAAATAACAGGTAGGTGGACATTTTGGGTGTCGGATGGAAGGTGACCCGCCGCCGCCCGCTCTCCAATTCCGCGATCGTTTGGATGTCGGTGTTGGAAAGGGCTGTCAGATTTTTTTCGATGACCATCTCAACCGTAAAGATCGCCTTCTGTGCGGGATGGTCCAGGCAGGGGAAGGCGCGCCGGGCATCGCTTTCCTGAAACTGGGTCACGGCCATATGATTCTGAAGGTTGTCCGTTTGGATTCGACTGCGGTAGAAACCGGCCATGCGATCGTTAATTTTACCGGTGTAGTCAATAGTCAATTGAAAGACGCCGGAAAGGCTGTCGGGAAGATGGATGGTCAGGCCGGTTTTGGCCGGATCCAGTGTAAACGGACAATCGATGCCTTTTTCATCAGGCCTATCCGGTTGAACGCGGCATTGCCAGATGGCCAGTTCCGCACAATCGAGGGTGAGGGTGTCGGTGGGCTCATCGGCATTGGCGGAAAGGATCATCCGTCCGGCAAAAGTAAAGCGGCCAAGGTCTGGTTCGATGGTGAGCCTGTATGCCATCGGTGTGACGGGAGTGGTCATGCGGATCTCCGTTGGTTTTATTGTGAAGGGCTGCGGGAACGGGTTTACATTAAAAAATGCGGGGCAGAATGAAGCGGCCGACCGTATAAAAGACTCCTGTGGAGATGAATATTCCTGCGGATACACTATGGATCCAGAATGCAACACCGATCCGGCCGGTCTTTTTCTTTGTATGCGCGATATAAGTTTTGTAGAGATCAATAATGTCCGGCGCAAGCTTGTTCCGGTCTGCCAGGCCGCGATCGAACAGGTATCTGGCGATGACTGAAAATGAGACCGCAGCAATCAACACGGCCACGCCCATTACGATCAGTATCGTATAATCTGCAGCAATCAAGACGGTACCTACCCAGAGTAAATGTCGGCTTTTGCGCAATAAATGAGACGGTTGACCTAATTCCTAAATTTAAACTTGTCCTCGTCTCTTATGGTATACCCCTTGCTGGTGAAATCACTTTTTTCATCGGCCAGGCGGCTGTCGGCAATTGCCTGGGATCGATAGGCCACCCGGGCACTGATGACAAAATCAGCGGTGTTCATGCCCTGTCCCGCCAGATAGTTCTGGAATTGATTCTCCATTTTGCGGATCAAGACAACGTCAGCAACAAATTCCTCTTCGCTGTAGGTCGCGCCGGATACTTTTGCAACAAATACCGGGGTGATATAGGCGGTCTTTTCTCGCATGGAATAGCTGACGATGTAGCAGTAGCCCTTTTCTGCGGCCCAGCAGGACGGTGCGCCGAACGCGACCGCCAGAACCACGAGGACTATCAGCTTCAGAAAGGTTTTCTTCATAGTAGCCTCCTTTTCGACACCCATGCATGTTGTGACGCGTGTCACCGATTAAGACCGTGCGTACCTGTTTGGATCCATTGCCTCTCAGGGGCTGACCGGTGTGGGAACAACGCCTGTATTGCAAAGCCGCGAATGAAACTATTTATTTCTATCACGCCATGGAATCCGGCGCAACTGTGCGACCTGCTGGTTTTTTAACGATCCCTTTTCATTCTCCCGCCAACACCCAATCAGGGCCGCTTGCCGCTGTTGTGAAAGGCTTCCAGGCTGCTCCTGTCAATCATCACCTTGCCGTGCTCGCGCATTGCGCGAATTTCGTCGAACTCGATCAGCTGATAAATCACTTTCTTGCCGACGCCGATGAATCGGGCCGCTTCGCTGACCGTCAAAACCGGCACCTCAATATATTTGCGGTTGTCGTTCATTGTATATGACTCCTTTATGGGGACGATAAGCATTCTTCCGTGGCCGGCAAGGGTCTATACATCCAGGCGGTATTCATCCTTCCGGACCATTTCGGAAGCTGGGTCAGCCATGTCTGTTGTTGTAAATTAAATCAGCATTCTTATATTTATCAATTAAGACACTATCTCGGAAAGGGGAAAAAATGGACAGCACGTGGACTTACAAAAACTTTGAGATCAGAGAAGGCCTGAAGCCCGGAAGTAAAACCTTTCGCTATTTTTTTAAGGTTCTCGAGAGTGGTGAGAAAAAATGCAATTACTGCGTCTGGATCGTGGATGACGCCCTGACCCGCTTTGATCCGTCCAAGGACTTCAATGCCATTGTCACCTTCAGGAAAGATAGCTGGCATCAATGGGTCAAGGCCAAAATTGACGCCAGCGATTTCCGCGATCGGGCGTTGAAAATTGAAAAATCAAGAGAACAGGAGATTGACTTGTCGAATCATTCGGAGCATGTCACACTGGATTGATCGGGTCAGCTGGTCAACTTGCTAAAGGAACCACATGTGAAACGCACCACCGCAATCCTATTTTTGGTTTTTTTCTTTCACCTTCCCGTCAAACATTCCGCCGGCGCTGAATTGACCATTCTCACGGAAGATCTCCCACCCTTTAATTATATGGAGAATGGTAAGCTGACCGGCGCCACGACTATGGTGGTTCAAGAAATCATCCGGCGTCTGGGCATTGTTGATCCCATCGAGGTTGTACCATGGGCCCGGGGGTACCAGCGGCTGAGCAACGAGCCCAATGTGGTCCTTTTTACCACGGCCCATACAGCGGAACGGGAACGGCTGTTTCATTGGGTCGGACCGCTTTATGTCAGTCAAATGGTTTTTTATGCCCGCAAAAACGATCCGCTGCGCATTGATTCCCTTGAAGCGGCCAAACAAGTGGCGGCCGTTGCCACTTATCGAGACGATTCTGGTGAACAGATTCTGAAATCACTGGGATTCACCAACCTTGACAGTTCCAGCAGCCCGCACAGCAACATCCGCAAGTTGGCTTCCGGACGGGTGGACCTGTGGTATTTCCACAACATCGGTGCAGCGCGCATTGCCCGTGAGGCTGGGATCGATCCAAGCGAAATCAAAGCGGTCTTCACCCACCAACATAATTTAACCTATATCGCCATTTCAAAACAGACATCGCCAATCATCGTCCAGCAGTGGCAGGCGGCGCTGGATGATATGAAAGCGGACGGCACGTTCTGGTGGTTGACGCGCAAATGGCTGCCGCCTGACGCCATTCGGGTATCCGAACGCCGGACCGACACCGATGCGCCATTTTTTTTGAAGTTATACACGGAGGATTCACCGCCCTCCTCCTACGAAGAAAATGGCCGGATCAAAGGACTGTCGGTCGACATCGTCCAGGAAATCGTGCGACGGATCGGCCAGCCGGATACAATCGCGCTGGTGCCGTGGGCCAGGGGGTACCAATTGGCCGAATCCGAAGCCGACACGGCCCTGTTCTCTACCACCCGGCTCCCCCAGCGTGAAGCCCTGTTTTCATGGGTGGGACCGCTGTACCGGCAACGCTGGGGTTTCTATCGGCGGCATACGAACCCAATCCGCATTGCGGATATCGAAGCGGCCAAACAGGTAAAACGCATCGGCACCTACCGCCAGGACGCCAAAATGCAATACCTGCAGGCATTGGGGTTTGAAAACCTGATTCCCACCAATAAAAACATCACCAATCTGACCCACCTGCTGCGGGGAGATATTGATTTGTGGGTCAGTTCGGATTTCAATATGCCACACCTGGCCAAGCAAGCGGGTGAGTCGCCTGACCAGTTTGCGCTGGCCTACGCCTTCCATACCGTAGGCAATTATATTGCATTCTCAAAAGGAACCTCGCCCCATGTCATCCGGCTGTGGCAGGCGGTGTTGGATGAGATGAAATTAGACGGCAGCTACCAGCGGATCTGCCATAAATACGACTATGTGCCAGAATAGCAGGCGATCTACAAGGAGCTGTTGCGCTTGAACCCAGA
This sequence comes from uncultured delta proteobacterium, assembly GCA_963697405.1. Lineage (GTDB taxonomy): Bacteria > Desulfobacterota > Desulfobacteria > Desulfobacterales > Desulfosarcinaceae > Desulfosarcina. The sequence goes on from CAVONY010000032.1 coordinate 9,319, forward strand.
AAGAAAAAGCTCTGCCAAGCCCAATTCACGAGGCCCCAACCTGCGCGGATTGGTATCGCTGAGACGGCGTTCCATCTCCAACGAACTTGCCATCAGCCTGGTACTGCTGGTGTTTCTGGTGGAGGGGGCTCTGCTTTTTTTGATATACAACCGGCAGGCCGATTTTCTGCTCCGCCAGTTGCAGTTAAAAGCGGACGAGTATGCCGTCAACCTGTCTGAAACGCTGGCGGTCCCGATCTGGGATTTGGATGACGAACAGATCCGGCGGATCGGAGAGGGATTCGTACGCAACGATATCGTCACAACCCTATCCATTCGTGATCCCGCTGGGAAAGTCTTTTATGAATTCAGTCGGGATACCACCGGAAAACCGATCGGCCGGGTGGTGCCGATTATCTACATCGGGAAACCAATCGGCCAGGTCAACTTCACCTTGTCAATGGACGTCTATCGCCAGGATCTGACGTGGCTTCGCAATACAGCGATTCTGTTGATGGCGGTATCGCTGGTGGTAATCGTCATTGCCACGGGAATCGTATTGCGCGTGCTCATGCGCAAGCCCCTGGCCATACTCCGCCAAGGGATGGACCAGGTGGCCCGGGGAGACTATGATTACCGGTTCGATGAGGTGCACCATGATGAGCTGGCCGACATTGCCCGACGGTTCAGCAAGATGGCCGGAGAGATACGCAATCGCGAACGGTCGTTGCAGAAAGAGGTGGCCGAACGCAAATGGGCGGAGGAAAAAAGCGGTGAGAGTGAAGCCAGGGCCCGGGCAATTCTCGATGCCATCCCTGATACCATGTTCCAGTTCGATCGTGACGGTCGGTTTATCGATTTACGGGGTGATCTGGAGAACCTTGCGATACCCCCTGATCAATGCATCGGGCGAAAAATAGAACATGTCATGCCTGGCCATATTTCCCGGATTTTCCGAAAGCAGCTCGCCCGGACGTTCGAAACCAGGGAAGTGGGGGTGTTCGAGTACGACCTTCCGATCGAGAATGATATCAAGTACTATGAATGCCGGCTTGTGGCGGTATCAGACGATCTGGCACTGGGCATCGTGAGAAATAACTCTGAACAGGTGACCGCTGCGGTGGAGAAGAAACGACTGCTGGACCAGCTGCAGCGGGCCCAGAAAATGGAAGCCATCGGCATGTTGGCCGGCGGCGTCGCCCATGACCTGAACAACGTCCTGTCGGGGCTGGTCAGCTATCCGGAGTTGATCCTCATGGACCTGCCGGAAGAAAGCCCTCTTCAGAAACCCATCCTTACTATTCAGAAATCTGGTGAACGTGCCGCCAACATCGTGCAGGATTTACTGACGCTGGCCCGACGGGGGGTTTCAGTGGCCGAAATTGTCAGCCTGAACCAGGTGGTCCGTGAGTACCTGAAAAGCCCTGAATACGAGATGTTGCGCAGTCACCACCCTGATTTTCAATTGGACACGGACCTGGCCGACGACCTTCTCGATATTTCCGGCTCGCCGGTCCATCTTGCAAAAACCGTGATGAACCTGATTTCCAATGCCGCCGAAGCGACGGGGCATGCCGGACTTATTCGTATCGAAACGGCAAACCGATATATCGATACCCCGATCAAAGGGTATGACGACATCGAAGAGGGTGACTACGTGGTGCTCAAGGTGACGGACAACGGCATCGGCATTTCGTCCGAGGACATCAACCGGATTTTCGAGCCGTTTTACACCAAAAAAGTGATGGGCCGCAGCGGCACCGGTCTGGGCATGGCGGTGGTATGGGGAACTGTCAAGGATCACCGCGGGTACATCGACATCCAGAGTGCACCGGCGAAAGGCACCACGGCAACCATTTATCTTCCCTCCACCAAAGAGCACCGCATGCAGACGCGTTCACCGGAAACCGTTGAAAATCTGATCGGTGACGGTGAGCGGATCCTTGTTGTGGATGACGTCAAGGAGCAGCGCGAAATCGCCACGGGAATGCTTACCCGGCTGGGCTATAACGTGGCAAGCGTTTCCAGCGGGGAAGCTGCCGTTGACTATGTCAAGCAAAACCGGGTCGACCTGCTGGTGCTCGACATGATTATGGACCCCGGCATCGACGGCCTGGAAACCTACCGGCGCATCATCAACATCCATCCCGGCCTGCGAGCCGTTATCACCAGCGGGTTCTCCGAATCAGACCGGGTACACGAGGCCCGGAAGCTGGGGGCTGGCCTATATGTGAAGAAGCCCTATCGGCTTGAAACCATTGCCAGAGCGGTGAGAGACGTGTTGAAACATCATGAGAAGCGATGACCATTTGCCAACCGGTCGTTTGCCGGCGTCGATAAGACAACCCCGATTGGGGTGCCTATGTTCCCGCTTCGTTAATTTTTCGTGGATCAATGGTGTCAAGCCGCTATATCCACGGGCAACCCTTGTCCATAATCAGTTTAAACGCTGACACGGGCCGGCGTTCATGGGCGCCGGTCACCAGCCAGCCGCCCGGGGAAAGTGTCACAACGACCCGTGTGAAAACGTCCTGAAGGTCGGGGTTCTGGTAGTAAGTAAGTCGCATGTGAGGCAGCGGTTGATCGGTGGCCGGAACTGTGTTTTTATAGCCACCGGAAACGCTCAATTGAATCCATATGAGGGTGCATCGCATGAAAAACATGATCATCGCCTTTCTCATCTGTCTGCCGCTGGGTTGTGCGGCCATTTCGGAGCAAGCGAAAATGGAAGCATACGACCGGACCATGGACGCCTATCAAACCACTATGCAGCTGTCGGATTACAATGCTGCCTGCAAGTATGTCGATCCGGCTGAAATGGGTCGCAAGGATTGTTTACAGCAATATGAGAAGGTGAAAATCGTCAGTTATGATGTGCGTGGGGTCAACGTAGCCGAAGACAAGTTGGAAGTGACCCAAACGGTTGAAGTAGAATACTTTTTTGTTGATCGCTATGTCGTAAAAAAGATCGAGTATGAGCAGTCGTGGCGCTACATGAAAGAGATGGAGAGCTGGCTGCTCCAGACCGGCCCGCCGCATTTCGAATGACGATTCATCCTTTCCTACAGGGTCTTTTGTACCAGGGCCGTACCGGCGGCCAGGCTGCGGATCTTTTTCAAGGCCAGATTGTAGGGCAGGGGCGCCATGCCGCAGTTGGTGCACGGGTAGAGACGTTCCGGCGCTACGTGCGCCAGGGCGGACCGAATGGTGGCAGCCACCTCACCCGGTGTTTCCTCGCGGTCCCGGGTTACGGCAACGACACCCACCATCAGCCCCTTGTCTTTGAGCAGTCTCATCAGGGAGGGGGGCACGTGCGAGTCGGCGCACTCCAGTGAGACCTGGTCGATGCGGCTGGCATTGAGTGCCGGGAAGATTTCTTCGTACTGCCGCCACTCACGGCCCAGGGTCTCTTTCCACCGCAGGTTCTCGTCGATCCCGTATCCGTAACAGATGTGCACGGCGGTGGTGCATGAAAGACCATCGATGGCCCGGTGGAGCGCGGCGATGCCCCATTCCTTGACGTCTTTCATGAAGACATTGAAGGCCGGCTCGTCGAACTGGATCAGATCGATTCCGGCCGCCTCCAGTTCCCTGGCCTCGGTGTTGAGGATGTCGGCAAAGGCCATGGCCATGTCCGCGCGGGAGGCGTAGTGTGCGTTGGCGATGGTGTCGCAGATGGTCATGGGGCCGGGCAGAGTGAATTTAAGGCGCCGATCCGTTTGCGCCCGGGTGAAGCCCACCTCGTCCAAGTGGACAGGTCTCGGCCGTGAAACCGGCCCGGTAACCGTGGGCACATCCACGGTGTAGCGGTTGTCCCGGATACCCATGGGCGTTTTCTTGGCCCAGTCGATGCCTTCAAGGTGCTCTAAAAAGCCGTGAACAAAATGGATGCGGTGCTGTTCGCCGGCGGTGAGGATATGGATATCCGCAGCTTCTTGGTGGCGCAGCCATTCCACTGCCGCGCGTTCCTTGGCCCGCTCCAGAGCCTGACCTGCAAGGCGCCAGGCCGGCCAGAGTTTCTCTGTTTCAGCCAGGTAATCCGGTTTCGGCAGACTGCCGACGGTGGTGGTGTCCAGCATGGGGCGCCTCCTTTGTTGTCAGACCATTATTCGGAAATATCGGCCACCTCTGCATGGGTCACTTTGAGCAGTTCCGATGATGACAATTGCATCATGGCATCGATGTCCCCGCCGCCTCCGTATAGGGTGTCAAGTTCAGCCGTGTCGGCGTCTACCAGTGTCCGCAGATCTTCCCGGTGGCCAAATGGCGGCATGCTGCCCACCCTATAGCCGGTCACCGCAAGGGCCTGCTCAGCACGGGCAAATTTGACGCGTTTGCGATTCATGCCCAGAAAGGCGGCCAGTTTCTTGCGGTCTACCCGGGCCATGCCGTTGTTGATCACAAGGATCGGCTGCTCCCCGGCCATGAAGACCAGGGATTTGATGATTCTGTCGGCATCCACACCCAACGCCCTGGCCGCATCGCCCACCGTAGCGGTGTGGGCACTCATGGGCAGGATGACGGCTGCCAGGCGATGAGTGTCGATGTAGGCCTGCAGGTGCTTGCTGCTCAGAGTTGTCTTCATTGTACCTCGCTGCAATTCACTGTGGATGATTACGACCACTAAGCAAAGGTCTTGCCGTTCCAGGCAAAGCGGGTGCGCGTCAGGTCGACGAAGTCGATGAAGACCCGGTCCGGTTCGATACCCAGTTCGGTGTGGATGAAAGCACTGATTTTTTCGGCAAAGGCACCGCATTGGGCCTCGGGCAAACCGATGCTTCTCACTTCGATGAAAGCTGCCGGCGCGCGGTTGCCGGCGAAGCTCATGGCCGTGCCTGGCTTGAGGGCGGTCATGACATAGGCTTCCGGTTTTCCGAGGAGTTCGGCGGCAAAGGCCGACGATTTTTTCGTCAGATTTTTGGCGGCGGCCGCTTCCAGGGGTTTGCTGGTTTGGATGGAGAAGTAGGGCATGGTCTTTCCTCCTTTTTTTTTGCGTTAACACTCATGATCGAAGATCCTCAGCACGGGGGAGGTGCACCTGTTATTGCACCGCGAAAGCGAGCTCAAACCCCGTCGCTTGCGGCGGGTTTGCGCCGGTCGGTCAATCTGTCGGCCATGACCGTTTCAGATGCTTGAGCATGTTGCGCACGGCATACCCGTGCGTGGCCAGAAAGATCGTCAACTCCTCAAGATCGTACTCGTCGATCTTGATTTGGCTGGATTCGATCAAATCAGCCAGGTCCGCGGCGGCATCGAGCACACGGTCCCATGCATCGGCTTCTTTTTTGGATATGGCGGCCATGGGAAGGATTATTTGCCCTTGGGTTTCGCCTTGGCTGCCGGGGCTTTCTTTTTCGCCCTGGTTGCCGGGGCATCGTCCTTCTTTTCTTCATCCGGCGTCCGGAAAGGCGGAATGGTGGGTTTCAGGCCTTTGAGGATCCGGGTGACTTCGGGTCCGTTTTTGGCAAGAAAGACGGAAAGGGTATCGATGGCCTTGCCGTCCAAGTCGATTTCCAGCCCGGCATCCTTGATATAAGCGGCCAGATTTTCGGCGGCATCCAGCATCTTGTCGTAGGCGTCGGCTTCTTTCTTGACCAGGAACTCCCTGTCCAGTTCCACACCATTTCGAACCACCACATACTTGGTAATAACGGCCATGATGAACGCTCCTTATGGTTTGCCGATTGCTAAGAATCTATGCCCAATGGGGGATTACTTCCTACGTTGGAGATACCATCGCTGAAGGTCATAGATGATTTGGGTTAGCTTATTCTGCTCTTGCTTTTCCATTTCATCGAATTCCAAGGCGAAGCGGTAATAGCCGCGATCATGATCGTGTTCGACTCGCTTGACTTCGGCTTTCTTCACGTAAACGGTATTGCCCGGCCGATCATGATCGCCTGGAAATACCAGGCTGACATCATAGATCTGCTGGTCTGTTTTCAATACCGGCCCACGCATGAACTTGAAATTGTGCTTGGTTAAAACCCCGTAAACGCCGCCAAGGCTGACATTGATCAGGTCGATGACGCCATGAATCTTTTTCAATCTGAAATGCATCTGGGTACCGCTCAACGTGTTTACCCGAAAATTCCGGCGGCGCTGCAGCCGCTCCACGTGCTCGGGAAATGGGATTTTCAGGCCTTGCTCGCAAAAGCTGCCGCCCCGGGTGCTGAAGATGTACTCCAGAAGATCCGGTCCGTTGAAGTTGAACCGCAGGTGCCACAGGTCCTTGACGGCGGCGGCCTGCTCGAAATCGTCAGGGGGGTCGACAAGCAAGTAGCTGCCGTCCGCATCGTTCGTGATCCCGGTGACGCAGGTGAGCCGATCGAAACCGGCCCCGACCACATTCATGGAAATGATAATTCTTTTTGCAACCAGTTCGTTGAATAGTTCGGTGAGTTTTTCACCCTGAACTTTTCCCGCTTCCCCCATAATCAGAGACCCTTGATATGCATGCCAGTCGCTTCCAGTTTTATCCGTGACCCTTTGTTCTATTTTCGGCGGTCTTTGCCGATTCTTTAACACAGACCCGGGTGCATGGGGCAATGGTTTTTTTGATTTGTTTTCAACAGCCTGCTAAGCCATGCATTCATCGTGGCACCTCATTCAAACTGTTTGCGAAAAGAATCAAATTCGGACCTTAGATCCGCCAATTCATCTTTCAGGGATTGAACGTCGGCATCCAGTCGCATCAGCCGATCGCTGTCATCGGTTGGCACATCCGGGTCGGCCGTTTCAACGCTACCGGCATCGTCATCCGGCTTACCGGAAAGCAGATGTATGTACCGACACTCCTTGTGGCCGGGCAGTCGTTCCAGGCGATGGACGCACCCCCATTCACATAACCGGTCCAGCGTTTCCTGTAATGCGTCCAGGCTGTCAAAGGCATGCAGGCGGTCGGTGCGGCTGCGGATGGCGCCCGGTGTCTGGGGCCCGCGGAGCAAAAGCACGCAGAGCACGGCGGCCTCGGAAGCCACCATGTTGTGCTGCCGGGTGAAGAGCTCCTCGTACTTGGGGACACGGCCGACGGTGCTTCGGTTAACCAGTCCGTTTTTTTCAAGGCCGTCCACTGCATCCTCAACCGTCTGCTCGTTCCAACTCACCACCGGGTCCCGGTTGGATTTCTGGTTGCAGGCATTGGCCAGGGCATTGAGGGACAACGGATAATACTCCGGCGTGGCCATGGCTTTTTCCATGAGGCAGCCCAGCACCCGGGCCTCCTGGTTGTTGATCATTATGTCCATCGACATTCCTTTCGTGTCGGGCTTTATTTTTCCTTCAGGGATGCTTTCAGAGCCACCAGGGCCGCATCGGACATGTCGAAGCTGTGTTCGGCAGCGGGGAATACCGACGCCCGGACATCCTTTCCATAAGCCTTGATGGCATCGATGATCGTGGGTCGAACCATCGTGTATTGTTTGACGAACTTGGGCACGAACCGGTCGAACAGGCCCACCATATCATGGGTGACCAGCACCTGGCCGTCCACGTCCACCCCGGCACCGATGCCGATGACCGGTACGGTCACCGACTCGGCGAGCAGCCGGCCCAATGGCGACGGGACAGCCTCGGCGACGATGGAGAAGGCGCCGGCCGCCTCCAAGGCCCTGGCGTCGTCGATGATTTTTCGGGCCGCCCCTGCATCCTTGCCCTGCATCTTGAAACCGCCCAGGGCGCTGGCCGTCTGGGGGGTGAGGCCCACATGGCCCTGGACGGGGATGCCGGCTTTGACGATGGCTCGGACCACCGGGGCGAAATCCACACCACCCTCCAACTTGATTGCATCGCAGCCGCCTTCCTTCATTAGCCGTCCGGCATTGATGATGGCATCCCGGACACCGGTGTTGTAGCTCATAAAGGGCATGTCTCCGATTACCATGGCCCGTTTGCATCCGCGTACCACCGCCTGGATGTGGTGGGTCATCATCTCCAGCGTGACCGGTACGGTGCTGTCCAGACCCAGGACCACCATACCCAGCGAGTCTCCGACCAGCGCCATATCAACGCCGGCCTCGTCCGCCATCAGCCCGAAGGGATAGTCGTAGGCAGTTACCATGACCAGTTTCCTACCGTCTTTTTTTGCCTGAATGATGTCCAGTACGCTCACTTTGCTTTCCGCCATGGAACACCTCCATTTTCTTATAAGCATAAATGCATGTCGTATGCGGAACAAAAGCCGGATCAATAATGGGCCTGCAGTGTCTCCACCAGCGCCGTAAGCGTCCGGTTCACCGGTACCGCTACACCGGCCGTTTCCGCCAGCCTTACGATAAAACCGTTTATGGCGGCAATCTCCGTGAGTCGGCGGTTGTCCACATCCTGGCCCATAGAGGAACGGTTGGGTCCAGTGGCAGCCGCCACCTGAAAAACCTTTTCCACCGGGTCGCCATCGATGGCAACGCCCTGAGCACGGGCCACCGCCATGCCCTCCTCTACGGCTGCACGGGAAAGCTGCCGGCTCCATTCCCGTTCCAGAATCTGGCCGTTTTTGATTCCGGCCAGGGCCGTGATGGCGTTAATGCCCACGTTGATCAACAGCTTTGCCCATAGGACGGCGCGCACATCGACCACCACCCGGGTGACGATGTTCGCCCGGCAGAACACGTCGGCCACCTGTTCGGCACCCGTCATTCCCGCTGTCACCCAAGGGCCGATGACTGTATCGCCTTCACCGGCATGGCGGATGGTGCCGGGCCCCAGAAAAGTGGCACCGTGGGACGTCGTGCCGGCGAGTACCTGACTTGGTTCGAGGGTTTCAGCGAGCGTGTCCGCATTGCCCATGCCATTTTGCAGCGTCAATACCAGGTCCGTTTTGCCGGACAGCCGGGCGGCCGTTTCCGCGGCCGCTGCGGTGTGGGTGGACTTGACGAACACAATGGACAGATCGGTCGGACCGATCCGGCCCGGATCGGTGGTTGCCTGAATCGCGACGATGCGCCGGTCCCCCGCTTTCTCGATGGAAAGACCGTTTGCGTTGACTGCATCCACATGTTCGCGGTGGATATCCAGCAGGGTTACCATATTGCCGGCCTCGGCCAGCAGGGCGCCGAAAAGGCTGCCCATGGCCCCGGCGCCGATCACTGTGATATTCATCGCTCTCCTATGTTCATTCCTCTTCCCCCGTTGAGCCAGCAGGCCACCAGGTGGTTTCCACCCGCCTCGATCAGCGGCGGGCGATGGCCCGGGCATGGATCGAAAGCGAGGGGACAACGGGGGTGATACGCGCACCCGGTCGGCAACGCGGCCGGATCCGGGGGTTCGCCCTCCACCGGCACCGGCGGCAGGGCTACCCGTGGGTCGGGCCGGGGCACGGCGGCCACCAGTGCCCGGGTATAGGGATGCCTGCAGGCACCGTGAAACCCCTCGGCGCCGGCGATTTCCACCAGTTGGCCGGCGTACATGACGGCTATCCGATCGCAAAAATGTTCCACAATGCCGATATCGTGGGAGATGAAGAGATAGGCAAGCTCGAACTGCTGTTGAAGATCCTTCATCAGATTGAGAATCTGGGCCTGGATGGAGACGTCCAGGGCGCTGACCGGTTCGTCGGCAACCACCAGTTCAGGCCGCACGCACAGGGCCCGGGCAATGCCGATGCGCTGGCGCTGGCCGCCGGAAAATTCGTGGGGGTAGCGGTCCAGATCGCTGTTCCGCAGGCCCACGGTAGCCAGCAGATCAGCGGCGCGTGCACGCTGTTCGCGTTTTGATAACGTGCTTCCGTTGAGCAGTGGTTCGGTGACACTGGCGGCCACGGTCATGCGTGGATCCAGGCTGGCGTAGGGATCCTGGAAGATGATCTGCATCCGCTTTCTCAGTGGCCGCATTGCCTGTCGATCCAGGGAACCGATCTCCCGACCGCCGAACCGAATGGATCCGTCGGTGGGTGTAAGCAGCCTTACCACCAGCCTGGCCAGGGTACTCTTGCCGCATCCTGATTCGCCCACCAGCCCCAGACTCTCCCCCCGACTGATGCAAAAGCTTATCCCGTTGACCGCCTTGATCCAACCCGTCGGGCGAGAAAAAAAGCCGCGGCCCAAGGGAAAGTGCTTGGTGAGATTCTTGACCTCAAGCAGGGGTGTAGGATTCATTCGGTTGCCTCCTGCTTAGAATCCTCATACAACCAACAGCTAACCTTCCTTCTCGGCCGGACCGTTTCCAACTTGGGTGTCTCGTACCGGCACCGGCCGAACGCAGATGGACAGCGTCCGGCAAAGGGACAGCCGCTGATGGGGTCTGTGGCGGCAGGCACCCTGCCGCGAATTTCATGCAGCCGTTCACGGCCTGCTCCGAGCATCGGCATGGATTGAAGCAACCCCCGGGTGTAAGGATGCAGAGGGTCGGCAAACAGGGGACGCACGTTGGCAGTCTCGACCACGCGGCCCGCGTACATGACCGCCACCCGGCCGGCGGTCTGGGCCACCACCCCCAGGTCGTGGGTGATCAGCAGCATGGCGGTTTCCAGTTCGGCTTTCAGCTCTGCCATCAGTGCCAGCACCTGGCGCTGGAGGGTCACGTCCAGCGCCGTGGTGGGTTCGTCGGCAATCAGCAAACGCGGCCGGCATATCATGGCCATGGCAATCATCACCCGCTGGCGCATGCCGCCGGACAGCTCGTGGGGGTAGCTGCCCAGTCGTTTTTCGGCCGATGGAATACGCACCCGATCCAGCCACCGGGCCGCTTTCTTCAGCGCATCGGACCGAGACATCCCCAGGTGGGCCACCAGGGGTTCGGCGACCTGCCGACCGATGGTCAGCACGGGGTTCAAGGCGGTCATCGGTTCCTGAAAAATCATGCCGATCTCGCGGCCCCGGATGCGGCGCAGGGTCTCGGGATCGGCCTGCAGGAGGTCTCTGCCTAAAAAACGAACCTCCCCTGCCACGACCCGGCCCGGTGGTGATGGCACCAGACCCACCACGGCCAGGGTGGTGACACTTTTTCCGCAGCCTGATTCGCCCACCAGCCCCAAGGTTTCACCGGGGGCGATGGACAGATCCACCGCTTCAACGGCACGGCCGATCCCTTCGGGGGTAAAGAAGTGGACCGACAAGCCCCGGATGTCCAGCAGCGCATCACTCAAGGGTGGTCTCCGGGATAGAGGTAGTGCAGGGCCGTGAGGGCATAGATGCGGGCCGTGTCCACCAGCTGGTCCAGATCGACCCATTCGTCCACCTGGTGGGGCACCTGGCGATCCCCGGCGCCCATGGTGACGATGGGTATATCCTTGAGTGCCCAGAGAAAGGTGCCGTCGGTGGTACCCGGCACACCGGCGAATTCAGGCTCCCTGCCGCTGACCTGCCGGCTGGCCCAAACGGCGGATGCGACCACTGGATCACCCCGGTCGGTATGAGTGCAGGGCCGGTCGGAAAGAAAACGCAGCGTCACGTCCAGTTCCCAGGGTCGCCGGATGCCCAGCAGCCTGTCGGTCTCCCGGTAACGCTGGTTGACTTCCCTGGCGGCCTGCCGCACCAGTGTAGACAGGGCCTTGCGGATGGCGTCGTGGTTCTGATCGGGGATGGTGCGCACATCCACCAGGATCTCCGCCTCGCCAGGCACCACATTGAGCTCGGGCGGCCCCTGGGCGGGCGCCTGGACCACCGTAGGGGTGAAGCTGGGCCAGCCCAGCAGGGGATCCTTGCCGACGGTCTTGACTGCTTCGGCTTCCAGGCCGGCCAGTCCATCGATGATTCGGGCCACGGCCGGGGCCGGATTGAGACCGGACAGGGGCATGGCCCCATGGCTCATACGTCCATGGACGGTAAACCGGGCCCGCACTGCACCTTTCTGGGCGATGCAAACCAGTCCGTCCTGGGGTTCGCAGACGACCGCCGCCGTCACCGCATCGGCATGGCCACCGGCAATGAAATGCCGTACACCGGTCATCATGCCCTCTTCGTCGCACAATACACCCCCCACGATTGACCCGGACAGGGGGATGCCCGACGCTTTCAGGGCCGCTATGGCCACCAGCATGGCGGCCAGGTTTCCCTTGGTGTCATTGGTGCCGCGGCCGTACATGCGGCCCTTTTGGATCTGGGCACCAAAAGGATCGTATCGCCACCGGGTCAGGTTGCCGGGTGTGACCACATCCGTGTGCCCTTCGAACATCAGCGTTCGGGAACCTGGGCTGGCCGTCCATCGGACGATCACATTGGGACGGTCCGGGGCCACGGTTTCCACAGTCACATCGAAGCCCCTGTCCCGGGCCCAACGGGCAGCCAGCTCCGCCGCTTCGGCTTCACTGGTACCTGCCTGCGGGTCCCACACCGAATTGCATCTCACCAACCGGGCCGTGAGGTTGATCACCCCTTCAGGGTCGATCTGATTGAGCACCTTTTCAATGACTGATTCGGGTATCATGGTTTGGGCTAACCCGGATACAACTGAAAATTCCAAATTATAAACACCAAATTTCAAATAAATTCCAAATTACAATAACCAAATCTCAAAAAAGGACAAAAACCAACAGTTGATTATCATTTTAATCTCTTAATATTGAAGATTGGAATATCCTTCTTTAAGGCCGTAGGGTTTGGAATTTTGGATTTGATTGTTGTGATTTTGCAATCACCGCAAGCGTGGATCCAATATGTCCCTCAGCCCATCTCCCAGCAAGTTGAAGCCAAGAACCGTCCAGGCGATGGCCATGCCCGGGAACAACGCCATCCACGGGGTAAGCGCCATGAAGGTCTGGGCCTCGTTGAGCATCCGACCCCAGGAGGGATGCGGGGGTTGGGCACCCAGCCCCAGGTAGCTCAGACTGGCTTCGGCCAGAATGGCGACGGCGAACTGGATGGTGGCCTGGATGATCAGCGGTGAGAGAATGTTGGGCAGCACGTGGCGACGGATGATGGTCACTTCTGCCTGTCCGGCCGCCCGGGCCGCTGCAATGTAGTCCAACCCTTTCACCGTCAGGGCCGATGCCCGGGTGAGCCGGGCAAATACCGGAATGTAGAAGATGCCGATGGCCAGCATGGCGTTGATCGCCGACGGCCCCAGGACCGCGGTGATCAGAATGGCCGACAGCACGGCCGGGAAGCCGAAGAGCAGGTCTGAAAAGCGCATGATGACCTCATCGGTCAGCCGTCCGCCCCACACGCTGATCAGTCCCAGGAGGATTCCCGCTCCCATGCCGATGGCCACGGTCATCAACCCGACGATGATGGAATTCACCGCTCCGACCATCACGCGGGAAAGCGTGTCCCTGCCGTACTGGTCTGTGCCCAGGGGATGGACCATGGAGGGGCTTTCCATTCGGTGGCGCGCGTCCATGGTGTTGGGGTCGTATGGCGTCCAGAAGAGGCTGACCAGGGCCATGGCCACCACCACGGTGGACAGGACAACCCCCAACGAAAAATTCAGGTTTTTAAAATAGCGCCGCATGGTCATCTGTTCTGTATCCTCTATTGGCCCTCCAACCGAATCCGCGGGTCAACGGCCGCGTAGGAGAGGTCCACGAGAAAGTTGACGACCACAACGGCCGCCGCCATGAAGAGAACCACCTCCCGCACCACGGGCAGGTCCCGCTGGCCGATGGCCTGGAACACCAGTCGCCCCAACCCGGGCAGGGAGAATACATTTTCGATGATGATGGCCCCAGCCAGCAACTGCCCCATTTGCAGACCCAAAATGGTCAGCACCGGGATCAGTGCGTTTTTCAGGGCGTGGCCGTAAACCACATGGTGTTCTTTCAGCCCCTTGGCCCGGGCCGTGCGTACATAGTCTTCCCGCAGCACCTCAAGCATCGACGATCGAGTCAGCCGGGTGAGAATGGCCGTCCGGATCAGCCCCAGTGCCAGGGCCGGCAGGAACAGGGCCTTCAGGGAGCCCCAGACGTCTTCATCCCAGCCGGGAAAACCGCCGGCACTGAACATTCCCCATTGAACAGAAAAAAGCAGCATCAGCAGGATGCCCAGCCAGAATTCGGGCACCGCCAGTCCCAGTTGGGTACCGGCCATCACAGCGGCATCTGCGGGGCGGTTCTGATGGCGGGCGGCGAAGATCCCCAGGGGAAGGGCCAGGACCACGGCAATGACCATGGCCATGAGCGCCAGGGGGCCGGTGACCGACAGGCGGGATCCGATAAGCTCGAACACCGCCATGTCATAGGTAATGGAGTGGCCGCCGGTGCCTTGCAGAAGGCTGCCGATCCAGCTGCCATACTGGGCCCAGAACGGCTGATCCAATCCCAGTCGCGCCCGAAGGGCAGCCAGGGTTTCCGGCGAGGCATTGATTCCCAGGATGATCTGGGCCGGGTCGCCCGGCAGCACAAAGAGCACCGAAAAGACGGTGAGGGAGACTAAAAAAAGTACGGCCGCCAGGCTGACCATTTTTTTTATCAGGTAACTGGTCATGGGTGCCTGAGCGTCATGATTATTGCTTCCACCACACCGCGGTGCAGTCCAGGGCGATGGTCGGGTAGTTCTCCCACCATCCCATGACATTGGCTTTCATCACCGCCAGGCTGGGAGCGGAAAAGAGAAATCCGTTGACCGCGTCATCGGCGATGATTTCCTGGCAGTGGCCGAACCATTTGGCCTTACCGGCTTCGTCCGGGGCCTTGAGGGCATTGGCATAGGCATCCCGGAACGCCTGGGAGTCATACTGGAAGTAGTAATCCGGTTTGGCGTAGATGCCGATGTCCCATGCTTCCACGTGACCGATCATGGTCAGCTGGTATTCCTTCTTCTTGAAGATCCGATCGATCCACTGCCCCCATTCGACGATCTCGATGGTCAGGTCGATGCCCACCTTGGACAGCATGTCGGCAATAACCTCTCCGGCCCGTCTGGAGTAGGAGTAGATGGCCGGCAGCTTAATGGTGGCCGCAAAACCGTTGGGGTAACCGGCTTCCTTGAGCAGGGCCCTGGCCTTGTCCGGATCGTACGGATATCGCCCGGTGAGATCTTTGTAGTAGGGGGTCGAGGGCGACCAGTGGGAGCCGATGGGGGTGCCGTAGCCGAACATGACCAGATCCACGACCGCCTGGCGATCGATGGCGTGGGCCATGGCCTGGCGCACCAGTCGGTTGTCGAAGGGGGCGGCCTGGTTGTTGGTGGACATGATCACCTCGCCGGTGGTGGTGCCGGCATAGACCTTGAAGCGCCGGTCTTTTTCGAGCATCATGGCCGACTCGGGCGCGGCGATATAGCCAATCACGTCGATGTCGCCGGCTTTGAGCGCGGCGATCTGGGCGGCCGGATCGCTGATGAAGCGGAAGACCACCCGGTCCAGATAGGGCAGGAAGGGATTCCAGTAGCCGTCGAAGCGAACCATTTCCACCCGGTCCCCCCTGACCCATTTGACGAATTTGAAGGGGCCGGTGCCAATGGGATTGGATTTGGCATCCGCATCGCCCTTCATGGGGCGCATCACCGCATCTCCTTCGGCCATGTGGGCGATGAACAGGGCATCCACGGATTTTAGCCGGATGGTCAGGGTGTGGCTGTCCGGCGTTTCGATGGTCTCGATGCCGTTGAAATACTCGGGGTGAGGATTGCCGTTCTCCGGCAGGGCAGCCCGCTCCAGATTCCATTTGGCCGCCGCCGCATCGAAGGCCTCCCCGTTGTGAAAGCGTACCCCTTTTCTCAGGTTGAAGGTGTAGACCAGGCCGTCGGCCGAGATGTTCCACCCATTGGCCAGGCCGGGCAGAAAGCCGCCTCCGCTGTCCACCTTGACCAGACCTTCGTAGATGTTGGCGTAAACGACGCGGTCGATGGCCGCTGCGGTATGGGTCGTGGGATCCAATCCGGGCGGTTCAGCCGGTTGGCAGACCATCAACGTGCCGCCCTTGATCGGCGCCTGTGAAAAAGCGGCGCTTACGACAACCAAGGAGAGGATCAGGAAAAGGGAACACAAGACATATTTCATCTTTTCTCCTTTAAGTGATAAATGGGTGGAGAACTGCTTTTTCAATTACACGTGTTCAAGATCCCGGTAGGCCGTCAGGCCATAAGCGCTTTTTGCATCCAGAATTCCCCGTATAATCGCCCGCGCCAGGCAGTCGGCAGCGGCATGACCCAGTTCGTTGATGGTCTGGGCGACCGGCGCCGTAAAAAAACCGGGCTTTCCCGGCAGGGGCTGCTTGCCTGTGGCCAGGCAATACACGATATCCCCGTCAAACATGGTATGGGCCGGCCGGATGGCCCGGGCCATACCGTCATGGGCCATCATGGCGATCTTTTTTGCCTGGGCTTTGGTCAGGACGGCGTCGGTGGCCACAACAGCCAGGGTGGTATTCTCACCCGGCGCACCGGTGGGCGTCTCAGGCAGCATTACCCGAGGGCGAATACGCCCGACAAACTCTTTTCCGGTTTCAAGACGGGCCTCCCAGAACGTGCCCGTGGCCGGATCAACGGTCGATCCCAGGGAGTTGACCACCACCAGGGCGGCCACGGTAATGCTTGTTTCCAGAACCAGGCTGGCGCTGCCCACTCCCCCCTTGATGCCGCCGGACATGGCGCCCGTACCGGCACCCACGCAACCGGTTTTCACGGATCCCGGGCCGGCGGGCCGGCAGGCCCGTTCGCCCCAACTGCTGTCTACCGGTGGTCTGAATTCAGAGCCGCGCCCCAGATCGAAGAGCACGGCCGCCGGAACGATGGGGGCCACGTGGATGTCATCCAGTGGGAAGCCGATGGCCCTGGATTCCAGATGCCGCACGACACCATCCGCCGCGGCCAACCCGTAGACCGATCCGCCCGAGAAACAGACGGCATGGACTTTCTCCACCAGGTTTTCAGGGGCCAGCAGATCGGTTTCCCGGGTGCCTGGCGCCGCCCCACGAACATCGACGCCGCCAACCGCCCCGTCATTACAAATCACCACGGTCGTTCCGGAGGCCGCCGTCGTATCGGTATAATGCCCCACCCAAATGCCGGGAACATCGGTCAACCCATTCGTTTTTCCTGCTCGGTGCATGTTGTATCAAGATCGAAAGGAGTGGTGTGAGAAAACGTTTCTGACCGGGCGGCACGATTGCCGCCCGTACCCCGGGGTATACCATTTCCAGGGTGATATGGCTACTGCGGATCGAGGAATCCGGATTCGAACAGATCGTCGGCCTGGGTGTCGATGACGCGGGAAAAGGCCAGGTAGCGTTCCATGAGGGTGTGGGCATAGGGTGTGAGGGTGGAGCCGCCGCCGGCACTGCCGCCCTGGCTCTTTACCAGCAGGGGTTTGCTCAAGGCCTCTTCGGTTGCCTTGATTTTGCCCCAGACCGCCCGATAGCTCATTTTGAGATCCTTGGCCGCCGCGTTGAGGGACCCGCATTTTTCAATGGCCCTTAAAATTCGCATGCGGCCCAAGCCGAAAATGATCCGTCCTTGGCGATCCTCCAGCCAAACTTTTGATTTTACACTGACTTTTCTGGCTTTGGTGGCCATCTCACCTCCTCTATATGTCGAAGACGATTCCCTGGGCCAGGGGCAGGCTGCAGCCATAGTTGATGGTATTGGTCTGACGGCGCATATACCCCTTCCAGGCATCGGATCCGGACTCCCGGCCGCCGCCGGTTTCTTTCTCGCCACCGAAGGCGCCGCCTATTTCTGCGCCGGAGGTGCCGATGTTGACGTTGGCAATGCCGCAGTCTGACCCGGTGGCGGAGAGGAACGCCTCGGCCTCGCGTAAATCGTTGGTGAAGATGGCCGACGAGAGTCCCTGGGGAACATCGTTCTGGATGGCGATGGCGCTATCGACATTGCCGCGATAACGGATCAGGTAGAGTATGGGTGCAAAGGTTTCATGCTGAACGATGGCACAGTCGTTTTCCACCTCGCACAGCGTGGGCTGAACATAGCAACCCGACGCATACGCGGGGCCTTCGAGGACCTGGCCGCCAAAAATGATCTTTCCTCCCTGGGCTGACACCTGTGCCAGTGCATGGCGGTAGTCCGCTACGGCTGTGGTGTCGATGAGCGGTCCCATATGGTTGACCGAATCCAGGGGCGTGCCGACACGAAGGCTTTCGTAGGCCTTCTTCAGGGACGTGACGACCGGGTCGTAAATGGATTCGTGGATGATGACCCGCCGGGTGGAGGTGCATCGCTGGCCGGCGGTTCCGACTGCGCCGAAGACGATGGCCGTGATTGCAATGGCCAGGTCGGCCGCAGGAGTAACGATGATGGCGTTGTTGCCTCCCAGTTCCAGAATTGCCCGTCCGAAGCGGTTGGCCACAACCTGGGCGGCATGGCGGCCGACCCGGGTGGAGCCGGTGATCGACACCAGCGGCACCCGCTTATCCTCGAGGAGTCGTTGGCCCACGGTGCGTCCGCTGCCCACCACCAGTGAGAAGAGCCCTTCGGGGATCACATCGGCATAGTCCCGCAGCACGTCGGCAAGAACATGCTGCACGGCAATGGCCGACAGCGGCGCCTTGGATGACGGCTTCCAGAGGCTGGAATCGCCGCATACCGCCGCCAGCATGGCATTCCAGGACCACACGGCCACCGGGAAATTGAAGGCACTGACAATGCCCACCACGCCAAGGGGGTGGTATTGGTCGTACATGCGGTGTTCCGGACGCTCCGAGTGCATGGTATACCCATAGAGCTGCCGGGACTGGCCCACGGCAAAATCGCAAATGTCGATCATTTCCTGGACTTCGCCCAGCCCCTCCTGGATGGACTTGCCCATCTCGTAGGAAACCAGGGTGCCCAGTGGCTCCTTGTAAGCCCTGAGCTGACGGCCGATCCGGCGGACGACTTCTCCCCGCTTGGGTGCCGGTACCTGTCGCCACCTTAAGAAGGCCTGGTGGGCAGTGTGGGCCACCTGTTCATATTCGGCCTCCGTGGCGGTGAAGACGCTGGCGATAACGTTATTGTCCACCGGGGAGATTCCCTCGATCGTCGGCCCTTCGCCACCGCCCAGCCAGTCGAGGCCGGTAGACACGCCGCGGTTCTCTTTTTCAATGCCCAGCGTCTTTAAGAA
The DNA here is from genome assembly GCA_963697405.1 of uncultured delta proteobacterium. GTDB lineage: Bacteria > Desulfobacterota > Desulfobacteria > Desulfobacterales > Desulfosarcinaceae > Desulfosarcina. The sequence goes on from CAVONY010000032.1 coordinate 28,225, forward strand.
ATCCATGCTATTTCTTCTCCAGAACGTTTAATCCATCCAATCCAATCCGAAGTTCAAAAGGCTAAGATGCTATTTTAAGACAGGCTATTCGGCATCCATGAACGGGTAACGATAATCCGTGGCCGGCAGGAAGTTCTCCTTGATGGTTCGCGGACTGACCCAGCGATAGAGGTTGAGAATACTGCCCGCCTTGTCGTTGGTGCCTGACATCCGACCACCGCCGAAGGGTTGGCGTCCGACCACGGCACCGGTGGGTTTGTCGTTGATGTAGAAGTTGCCGGCCGCATGGACCAGCCGACGTCGGGCCATTGCCACCGCCGCGCGATCCCGGGCCAAAATGGCGCCGGTGAGGGCGTAGGGCGAGGTCCGGTCGCACAGGTCCAGGGTCGCTTCGAAGTCATCGTCGGCATAGACATAAATCGTAAGCACAGGTCCGAAGATCTCTTCATGCATGGTTTTAAAATGGGGGTCGGTGGTGAGGATCACCGTCGGGTCTATGAAATAGCCGGAACTGCTGTCATAGTCGCCGCCGGCGATAATTTCTGCCGCCACGTGATCCCTGGCATACTCAATATAACCGGTAATCGTGTCAAAGGCGGCTCGGTCGATAACGGCATTGACAAAAGTGGAGAAGTCCTCAGGCGACCCCACCTTGATGGTGTCGATGGCAGCTGTCAGTTTCTCCTTCAGATTCGCCCAGAGTGATTTGGGGAGATAGGCCCGGGAGACGGCCGAGCATTTCTGTCCCTGGTATTCAAAGGCGCCCCGGATCAGGGCGGTGGCCACGGATGCGAGATCGGCACTGGGATGAACGACGATAAAATCTTTTCCACCGGTCTCGCCGACGATACGCGGGTAGGTGCGGTAGCTGCTCAGGTTGGCGGCGACGGTTTTCCACATGGCCTGAAAAACCGGTGTGGATCCGGTGAAGTGAATGCCTGCCAGATCCGGGCTGGCCAGAACGGGATTGCCCACCTGGGCACCGGACCCCGGGATGAAATTGATCACTCCCGGCGGCAGCCCGGCTTCCATAAATGTCTCCATGAGCATCCAGGCGGAATATACGGCCGAGGACGCCGGTTTCCACAACACGGTGTTGCCTAGCATGGCCGGTGCCGACGGCAGATTTCCGCCGATGGCGGTGAAGTTGAAGGGGGTGACGGCAAATACGAAGCCCTCTAAGGGGCGGTATTCCAAGTGATTCCATTCGGCCGGGCCGGACCGGGGCTGCTGCCGGTAAATCTGGGTGGCGTAGAAGGCGTTGAAACGAAGGAAATCGATGATTTCACATGCAGAATCGATTTCCGCCTGATTAATGTTCTTGCCCTGGCCGAGCATGGTGGCGGCATTGAGGGTCATGCGCCGGGGGCCGGCGATGAGATCGGCCGCCCGGGAAAAAATGGCCAGTCGGTCGTCCCAGTCCATGGCCGCCCATTCCCCGGCGGCCGATCCGGCTGCCTCGATGGCCATTGCCACCTCTTTCTTGCCGGCCTGGTGAAACGTGGCCAGCTGGTGCCCATGGTCGTGGGGGATGATGCATCGACCGAGGTTGCCGGTTTTCACGGGCTTCCCGCCGATGATCAGCGGAATTTCCATTTTCGTGTTCCTGAGCCGCTGCAATTCGTCTTTAATGCGGCCTCGCTCATCGCTGCCGGGCCGGTATTCAAAAACCGGTTCATTGGCCGGTGGGTCTATGGAGAAAATCGCATTGGGCATGCTCAACCTCCCTTTTAATCAAAACATCAAAAATGACTATTAGGGGTAAGGTAACTCAAAAGACCGCACATGCAAGGATGGGACAGTGTGGCCCATGTAAAAAAGCAGGGAAAGCCGCTTTTCAGCAACCTTCCCTGCTTTTCTTCTTTGATTCCAATTATTTCGTACCCGGTCGGGGTCCTTCCCGGATACAGGTGACTGCCTTCATTCAGCAACCCTGAAGTGCTTTGTCCTCAGGGCTGCGCGTTGGTTCTGGAACCCTTATTCCGTTACCTCCTCCATGGAAATTACGTTGATTACTCTCATGTTCTCTTTTTCAGCAACGGTTCCGGTCACCTTCACTTTTTTACCGACCATCTCGGCTGCCATATCATTGCCCTCGAGAACGTAGCTGCCGTCGGCAGCGTCGAGCATGATGAGTTCACCTTTTTCCGCGATGGTGCCGGTGATGCTGTCTTCCGCCAACGCCAGGCCGGCAGTGGTCACAACCATGAACATGACGGCAAGAATACCAGAAACGATCTTTTTCTTGGATGTTTTCATAGCTACTCCCTCCCTCCCTCAATTGTTGTCTGTCGACCCCTCTTTTGCCCGGGGGAGGCGAATCTGCCTCCCTTTGTCAACACACCCCATGCTGAATCGTCAGCATCTCGGAACCGACCGACGGTGTGCTGTTCTCATCATTACGAGCAACTGGTGTGCCAACCACACAACTATTAGTTATTATACGGTATGTTGAATTTTAAATAAACCCGTGTGGCCCCAATCTGTTTCACTTTTTGCACCCGAAATCCCAAAATTGCACAGCGACAGGGTGCCTATGGTCGGCTGATTCTGCCCGGGCATGAAAAATGAATGGATCAAGGTGGAAAACAGAGAAAAGATAATGGGCGTATTAATGCCAACAGATCGTAATTTACGAATCCGGAAAAAATGCCGATAGCGGATTCATGGAACCAGTGAACACAGGCGTGATGCAGAGCAAAGGAATGACCCGGCGTCAGTTGATGCGCCTTGGCGTAATGGGGCTGGCCGGCTGGATGCTCTCTCCGGTCCGGATTGCTTCCGCAGCCTTGCAGGATGACCTGGAGTTGGTCTCGACCATCCCCCAGATGGCGGAACGGGACGGCCCTTTGCTGATATTTCGGGATTTTGTCGCTGATCCGGATGTTGAGGTCGAGCAGCACATCCGACTTCAGCTGGGCAAGCAGACGGAGATGTTGGATCTAATCAGGAAAAAAATCGGGTTTGAAAAAAAGGTGAGACTGTCAGTGGAAGACATTCAGGTTCGCCTGATGTTCGTCCCGCAGTTGCAAGAAGACCATGCGGAGGCTTATCATCGATATTGCCGGGATATTACCGACTATCTCTTCGAAATGAACGCAATGGACAATTGTTATGCGGCCATCACCAGCCCGAATGAGAGCTATCCGCCGTTGTCGCAGACCGGAATATCAGCCTTCTTGGTTCATCGCCTGGCAAAAGACTACCGGGCGATCTGCCGATTCACCGCAGAATCCGGCCGCAGTATAAAGTTCAGAGCCTCTGGCGCTATATTCTCCAACCATCTGGGAGCGGTGGACCTGGAGATCCAATCGATAGCACCGGGGCAGTTTGGATTATCGCGCAAAGGATTCACTATTTGGCAAAACAATACCGAGAATCTTTATACCCTCATGTCGATACCGGTGGAAGAAACCCTGCATTATCAACTGGGAAAGGCAACGGACCGTGAAATTGCGGCATCCATGAAAAACCATTCGCCGGAGAATCTGTCTGCGGTGCAGCGTCTGGCGGAAGAGTGGATGGCCGTGGAAGAGTCGGTGGTTGGCGGATTGGTGAATCGACTATTGGAGCGCTATTGCATCCTGCACCAAGTGGAGATACCGGCTTGCATCCCCGATTCGGGTCAGCCATTGCCGATCCTTCATCAGTACCGATACCGGGACCGGGGTATTCAACTGGTAGAGAGCCTTGGATTCCAGGAGGCCTTGGCACTGTATATGGAAAGTCCGTCCAATTTCAGGGATCAGCTGTTCGATGGACAGGATGCATGATTCGCGTGGAGCCTGCAGGAAAGGTCGGGCCATTCTTCGATTGACGGCTATAACCATTTTGATGGGATATCGCCCCCGCTGTCCGGATTGACCATGAAACGATAGCATCCTTCACACAACGTCTGCTTGTCATCCACCACCAATTCCCTTCCACTGTGGATGACATCACCGCACTGGCTGCAGCGGACCGAAAAGATCGCCTCTTCGCCGTTGTTCAACGGTCTCTTTTCGACCATACCCTCCATGTCAATTCTCCTTTCACATCTGGCTTGATGAACGCTGATACAGTAATGGTGAACGGGATCGTATTTACGGCACCGGTTGACCCGCGATAGCGAGCGTATTCCCCGTCGCTTGCGGCGGGGTTAGCGAGCGAACTAAAAATCGATTTTATCCTTACGGTGAAGATTCCCCGCGGCTTGCCGCGGGGAGGGTTCAATAAATTGCTGATGGCTAAAACTGCACCGTAGGACGACAATAAGCAGGAGGCTGTGTCTTTATGGTGCTGTTCACTTAAGTATGAAGCAAAATTGAGGCCGAATGTTTAAGAGGCCCCATATTGTAAAAATATTAAATTTTTAAAGTAAGTTAAGTTTTACCTTCATGCAAAGGGATATCCGAAAAATATTACATGGTTGAATTATTTCCGATAAACTTATTACAATTTTGTATTGAGCGTTGAGGGTCGATTGACATTTCTAACCACAAAAATTAGCATTGCAAACGCATTTGCCGTAGCTCCCTTTTTGGTAAAAGCGTGTCATTCCGATTCAAATGGACATTCCGTGCCATGAGCACCGTTGCCATCCTTTTGGTTATTCTTTCCGCAGCCATGCATGCCGGGCGTAATTACCTGACCAAAAAGGCCACGGATAAACAGGCGTTCGTTTGGTGGTATGAAGCGGTGGGGTTGTTGCTGTTCACACCGCTTTTTCTGATTTATTTCCCCGCTGCATCCATGGCCTCAGTCCACGTCTGGGGCTTTATTCTGGCATCCGGACTGCTTCACTTCGTTTACTGGGTCCTTCTCACCAAAGCACTCGAGACCGGTGACCTTTCTTTGGTTTACCCCATCATGCGGTCCTCGCCGGCCCTGGTTCTGCTGCTTTCCATTTTTTTTCTGAACGAAACGGTCAGCCCGCTGGGCGTTGCCGGGATCCTGCTGGTAACGCTAGGCTGTTATACCATCAACATGCAGCGGCTGAGCGCGGCCGAACTGGTGCGGCCGCTGCGGGCGATGTCCCATGATCGCGCCATTCAGTTTGCCTTTCTGACCCTTGTGTCGGTGGCATCTTATTCCATCGTGGACAAGGTGGCCGTCGGCCATATTCATCCAGTGGTTTTCGCCTATGTGTATCCCTGGTTCAGCATGTTGCTGTTTTCCGGTTACATCGGCAAATTTAAAACAAAGGGTGAGATCAAAAGTGAATGGCAGACGAATCGAACCCCCATCCTGGCCTGCGGATTTCTGTCCATCTTCGGCTACTTTCTGATTCTTGTGGCGTTTACACTCGACAAGGTGAGCTATATCGTCGGGCTTAGACAATTGAGCATTGTATTCGCGGTTTTGTTGGGTGGGTATGCATTAAAGGAAAAGCATCAGCGGATGCGATTGGCTTCTGCATCGATCATCTTCCTCGGCACCTTTCTCATCGCCTTCGGATAGCTTCGCTTCAAAAAAGAAGATCGCCCTGGCTGAATGACAGCCAGGGCGATCTTCTTTGCACCCATTTCGTATTGGGTGGGCTACCCGAATCGTCTATTGCAATGCGCCATCGTCAATCGCTTAAAAATATCGGGCGCCCAAATCCACATCGACGGGTTGCGCTCTGGCAAAAGCCAGTTTCTCCCTGAATTGATCCCAGGCCGATTGGCTCTGGGTGGATTCTTCAGGAGGCTTGGTCGACAACGATATCAGCGAACTGGCCACCAGCAGAATGCTGCACAACAGGTAGGCGGTTTGCGGGGTGCCGGTACTGGCCACGATCATCTGCGAAACGCGGGGAAAGATAAAGCCAGCGATGCCCCAGGCAGAGAAGATCAGGCCATAGTTGATACCAAAATTTTTCAGGCCAAAATAATCTTTGGTGGCCGAGGGGAACAAGGAGAGATTGGTGCCGTAATTGAATCCGATCATGGTGGCAGCGGCCGCCAGGAGGATGGCTTCCGATTGGCCGATGAACAGCAGGGAAAAGATGACCATGGCCTGCAAGCTCATCATGATTAACAAGGTTCTGGGACGGCCGATCTTGTCGGAAACCACGCCGGCCACAACGCGCCCACCGGCATTGCCAACCGCCATCAGGGCCACCACGATCCAGGCCAGGTCGCCCATGCTTTGTTTGGCCATACCGGCAACACTGCCGATAATGATCAGCGCTGCGCCGGCACCGATAAAATACATGAACCACAATTTGTAAAAGGCACCGGTTTTGAGCATGTCCATGGGGGAATAATTCACTGGTGGCGCGGGTGGCGCATCAGCGATCTTCTTTGTGGGTACCGCATCTGTGGGCACATACCCCTCGGGAGGATTTTTCAAGAACATGGCCAAGGTACACACCACGGCCATAAAAGCGACACCGAATATAAGCATCGACTGGCTGAGACCGAATTTGGCAATCATAAAATTGGCCAGCGGCGCAATGTAAACCGAAGCCAGCCCGAACCCGGCAACCACGATGCCGGCAATCATTCCCGTTTTGGAAGCCGGGAACCATTTGATCGCTGGTGGTGTGGCCGATGCATACCCAAACCCCAACCCCAGGCCGGTGAGAACGCCGAAGCCCAGAATCCAGGCAAACAGGGCATTGGACTGGGAGATGACGATGAGCCCGGCACCGGTGAGGATCCCGCCGATGACAGCCGTCACACGCGGACTGAGCTTGTCCTGGATGCGGCCGGCAAAGACCATCGCCACCGTGAACATCAGGCAACAAACGGCATAGGGGTCGTTGAGTGAGGCCATATCCCAGTTAAACACCCCGTCTTTGGCCATCACCGACTCCTTGATGGCCTGCTTGAATATGCTCCAGGTGTAAAGAATTCCGAGGGCAAGGTTAATTCCCAACCCTGCCATGGTTACGCTCCAGCCTCTGTTTTTAATTTCGTTCATGGTTCTCTCCGTTAAAAGTTAATTGAACCTCAACAAATCGTTGTCAGATTGTCGGGAGTCATAGAGACCCACCGGTGTTGGACGACAGGTTCAGTTGTTCCATCAGCCGGATCAACCGCTCTGTTTCTTCTCGGATGATATTCAAACATTGGGTTCGGTCGCAGGCATTCAGCCCGGGATAGTCCACCAGCAACTCGGACAGGGACCGGACGGACGCCAGTGAATTGACGAACTCATGGCTGACCGTCTGGGTTTTGGAAAGCAGCATCGTTGCCCGGGAAATCATATGACCCGCCTCTCCATCTTTGACCTGTGTGTTAATGAACACTATTCATTGAATATTCTGAAGGAATTGAATGCGCCTCATCTTATACATTAACAAAAGCCGTGCCATTAGCGAAAAATTTCTCAATTAATTGATATTAATAGAAATCTTGGAAGAATCAGAATTGGGCAGAGCTGAAGAACAAACAACTTTAGTTGTGGGTCTGAGAATCCACACCGAAAAAAATAGGTGCCATCCCGATCTTACCGGTGGAAAGTGGGAGCTGGATGGGCATTTACAACAAAAATTGTAATTACAAAAAAAGTTGTGGAGAGATTAGGGGCGGCGCTGCTTTTTTTTCAACCGCTTACTCAACGCCTGCTGGGATATGCCCAGAATTTTGGCTGCACTGGTCTGATTGCCCGCGGTGCGACGCATGGCCTCTTCGATCAGAATCCGGGTGGCCTGCTTGATCGTCGGCAGCTTGTGGGAAAAGGTGATCGGCGGATCGGCGTCGCCGGCCTGTGACGCCGGTAACGCGCCAGGGGAAGATTGTCCACGGGAGATATGTAATTTGAAGGTATCGAGAGAGAGAACGCCGGAGCGATGACGACTCACGGCGTCGAAGACCATCGATTCCAATTCCCGTACATTGCCGGGGTAGCCATGATTCGACAACAGCGCTTCAAGTTTACGCGGCACCGACGGTGCGGGCTTGTTCAGCCGGGATGCGGCGTTTACCAGAAAATGATCGAGCAGTTGGGGAATGTCATCCAACCGTTCTCTGAGGGGCGGGATGTAGATTCGATGGGTCTGCAGGCGATAGCTGAGATCTTTTCGAAAACGTCCCTGGCTGAGAAGCTCGGACAGGCGATGGTTGGTGGCGGCGACGATGCGCGCCTTGGCCGACCGGGGTACATCGGCGCCCAAGGGAAAATATTCGCCCTCTTGCAACAGTCTTAAAAGCTTTACCTGGGATGCCGGGGTCAGGTCGCCGATCTCATCAAGAAAGAGGGTTCCGCCGTCAGCCTGTTCGATCAATCCGCCGCGGGGGGTATCCGCTCCGGTATAGGCGCCCTTCACATGGCCGAACAGGGTGTCCGAAAACACGGTGTCGTCCAGGCCGGCTGCATTGACCGCCACAAAGCCACCCTTAAGGCCGCTCAGGCGATGGATGGCCCGAGCGATCAGTTCTTTGCCGACCCCGGTTTCTCCCTGCACGAGAACCGGCTGCGACGTGGTGGCGATGGACTCCACATACTGGAAAAGGATTATCATCTTGCGGTTCCCGGTAATGATGCGGCCGAAGGCCTCCGGCTTTTCCAGGTCGGTACGCAACATGTGCCGGCGAAGCGATCGGTTCTCCCGCTTGAGCTCCTGATAGGAGACGGCCCGGTTGACGGCCGTTATCAAACGATCCGCCTCCACCGGTTTGACGATGTATTCGAAGGCCCCTGCCTTGATGCAGCGCACGGCGGTTTCCACATCCACGGCACCGGTGACGATAATCACCGGCACATCCGGGTATTCCAGGCGCACATCGTCCAGCAGCCGGTGGCCGTCCACGTTGGGCATGTTCAGGTCCAGCAGCATGAGTTCGACCGGGTTCTCGGCCAGCATGTCCATCACCCGGCGGCTGTCCTTGCAGGTGACCGTGTTATTCAGCCCGGCCATCTGGAGGGTCGTGTCTATGGCCAGCAAGATGGATGCTTCATCATCCACGATCACAATAGGTCTGGGCGGATTTAACGATATGCTCATGCAAAAAACCCATTTCTGCCACAGATGGGGTTGGAACCTGAGGAAAGAATGAATACCACCATCTGATGCAATCTCATGTCAAGTTATGCTTTCCGTGGTCCTTGCGACGCCAGCGGGAAGGTCACACGAACCGTCGTTCCCTTGCCGGGTGTTGATTCAAAAACCATGCTGCCGCCATGGTCCCTAACGATACGATCGGAAATGGCCAGGCCTAACCCGGTGCCGCCTTGCTCCCGTCTGGTGGTAAAAAAAGGGTCGGTGAGCCGCTTCAGCGTGTTTGCATCGATGCCCTCGCCTTCGTCCGCTACCGCTAAAATGATCTGCTTTTTTTTTGAATCGTACTCGGTGGTAACCGTTACGGATCGACCTGCGTCCGGCAGGGCCTGGCAGGCGTTGACCACCAGGTTGATGGCCACCTGCTCGATGCGCTGGGTGTTTCCCAAAAGGGTTGGCAGCTCCGGACGGCAAATCAGAGAAAAGTGTTTGGTTGATTTTTTAATCAGGTTGGCGGTCAGGCCGATGGCCTTGTTGACCACGTCGTTCAGATCCACATCATCCCTCATCTCGGAGGGGTTGTCCCGGGCAAAGTCTTTCAGGTCCGCCACAATATCCCGGACCCGCCGGGCATCGTCGGAAATGCTGGACAGCATCTGGGGAACGCGATCGCGAACCCGGCTATAGACGGTTGCTCCCACCCGGAAGTCCCCATGCTGAGCATGATGGTGGTCGAGGATGGGCAGCATGGCCTCCCACATGCGGGTCAGGTTGGGTGCATTGAGCAGGACCGAGGTGATGGGGTTGTTGATTTCATGGGCAACACCGGAGACCAGGGTGCCCAGGGAAACCATCTTGGCGGCCTGAAACAGCTGTTCCTGTTTGAGCAGCGTTTTTTCTTCGGCACGTTTTTTTTCCCGGGTCACCTTCATGCCATGCCAGACAATATGGATCGAAAGAAGGATGATCAGAAAAAGGATCAATATGCATACCAGTGTGGTTTTGAGGGTGATGGCGGCAATTTGGGCGTGAACGTCCTCCACGTAGATGCCGGTGCCGATGATCCATCCCCACGGGTCAAAACCCATGACATATGAGATCTTGGGAACGATGCGGGAGGGATCGTCCATCCACTGCCATTGATAATCCACATAACCGGCGTCGTTGGCCTGCACGATTTCCACGCATGACAGGAATAGCCGTTTGCCTGCCGGATCCGAAAATGTGGAAATGTCCTTGCCTTCCAGATCCGGACGATAGGGGTGCATGATCATGCGTGGCTGCATGTCGTTGATCCAGAAATAGTCTTTGAAATCCCGCCCGTAGCGCAAGCCCCGGATGTGTTCGATTGCCAGGGCCTGAGCCTGGTCGCGGGTTATCACCCCCTTTTGCTCCTTCCGGGCGTAACCGTCCAGGCTGCTCCAGACCGATGCCACCAGCTCACGGATGACTTCTCGCTTGCCTTCCATCATGCGTTCTTCCGTCGCAGGCAGGATGAGCAGGAAGATGGTCATGATGAACAGCAGCACCGTCAGCACCACCGGCAGGAAGATGCGGAAGGGAATGCGCCCGATCATGTTGTTGATATGCGCCGTTATCATGTCTTTTAATCGAACCGCTGCCGAATGGAGAGAAATCGGATAGACACGCGTGGTCCATTCACTGCGAGGTGTTCAGATTACCCCATTGCCGATGAAAAGCAATCGTAAACTGCACATTCAATGGATGGCATCAGCGGATAAACGCATGCCGTGGCCCTGTCCGCAAAACAGAATGCTTGTTACGCAAGATCGGGAATGGTATACATTTATCGCCGTTCGAAAGCAGCTCAACTGGAAACAGCATTCCGATGTTTTAGACAGGACGACAGTCCTGCCCAGCCCATAAGCAGGAGGCCGCAATGCAAAATAATCCGTACCCGCATCTATTTGAACCCTTGGACCTTGGCTTTGCCACCTTGAAAAACCGCGTGATTATGGGGTCCATGCATACCGGCCTGGAGGAAGCCCCGGACGGATTTGAACGGCTGTCCGCCTATTTTGCCGAACGGGCTGCGGGTGAGGTGGGACTCATCGTGACCGGCGGCTTTTCGCCCAATCCTGAAGGTTGCGTAGCGGACCACGCCGCGCAATTGAGCACGGCAGACGAGGCCGATCGCCACCGCATCGTTACGACGGCAGTTCATCAAAGCGGCGGCAAGATCGCCCTGCAGATCCTGCACACCGGCCGGTACGGGTTTCACAAAAAGCTGGTCAGCGCCTCTCCCCTGCAGGCGCCGATCAACATCTTCAAACCCAAGGCGCTTTCCGAGGATGAAATCCTCCGGCAGATCGAGGATTTTGCAAGCTGCGCCGGCCTGGCCCGGCAGGCCGGTTATGACGGAGTGGAGATCATGGGGTCGGAAGGCTACCTGATCAACCAGTTTATCGCCCCGGCCACCAACCGGCGCAGCGACCGCTGGGGCGGGACATATGAGAACCGGATCCGGTTTCCCCTGGAGATTGTGCGCCAGGTCCGAAAACGTGTGGGGCCTGACTTTATCATCATCTATCGACTGTCCATGCTCGATCTGGTCGCCGGCGGCAGTTCCTGGGACCAGGTGGTGCAGCTGGCCCGAGAGGTGGAAACCGCCGGAGCCACCATCATCAATACGGGTATCGGCTGGCACGAGGCCCGGATACCGACTATCGCCAGCATGGTTCCCCGGGCGGCCTTCACCTGGGTTACCGGTCGGCTAAAGGGTGCGGTGTCCATCCCACTGGTGACCAGCAACCGGATCAACACACCTGAGACCATTGAACAGACCCTGGCCGCTGGTCATGCGGATCTGATTTCCATGGCCCGCCCTTTCCTGGCGGACCCGGCATTTGTCAAAAAGGCCAGGGAAGGACGCGCCGATGAGATCAACACATGCATTGGCTGCAACCAGGCCTGCCTGGACCACATTTTTCAGGGCCAGGTGGCCAGCTGTCTGGTCAACCCCCGAGCCTGCCGGGAGACAGAGTTTGACATTTCGCCGGCCCCAGCGCCCAAACGCATCGCTGTGGTGGGTGCCGGGCCGGCCGGACTCTCCTTTGCCGTCACCGCTGCGTCACGGGGCCATCGGGTGACCCTTTTTGACCGTCAGGATCGCATCGGCGGGCAGCTGAACCTTTCAGTCCGGATACCCGGCAAGGAGGAGTTTGCCGAAACGTTGAGATATTTTCGTCGCCAACTGGCACTGCTGGGGGTCACGGTGAGACTGAATACTCCCGTGGATGAGGAGCACCTGGCCGATGAATCCTTCGACACGGTAGTGGTGTCCACCGGTGTCCGGCCACGCCGGCTGACCATCCCCGGTGCTGACCATCCCAAGGTGATCACCTACATCGATGCTATCCGGGGCATGAAGCCAGTCGGCAAGACGGTGGCCATCATCGGTGCCGGCGGCATCGGCTTCGACACAGCCGTACTTATCACCCACGAAGGCCCGTCCTCCAGCCTTGACCGAGACCTATTTTTTAAAGAGTGGGGCGTGGATCGGGAATATCGCCAACCGGGCGGGCTTTTGGCGTCTCATTCGGAAACACAGCCCTCTCCCCGACGCGTCACCATGTTGCAGCGCAAGGCCTCCAAGATGGGTGCCGGGCTGGGCAAATCCACCGGCTGGATCCATCGGGCCGCCCTTAGAAAGCGCGGGGTGGAGATGATCAACGGTGTGGCCTATGAAAAAATCGATGATGAGGGTTTGCATATCGTCAAGAACGAAAGCCGCCAGACGATTCCCGCCGATACGATCATTGTCTGTGCCGGCCAGGAATCCTTGAGGACATTGGCCGATGAACTGACCGGCAAGGGCTTACCGGTGCACATCATCGGCGGCGCGGACGAGGCTGGTGAACTGGATGCCAAACGGGCCATCGACCAGGGCGCCCGGCTGGCCATGGAGATTTGAAGTGAGCCTGCCCGCCGCCGTTCTGGACCACCTCGTGGTGGCCGCTTACACGCTGGAACAAGGACTGGCGTATGTACAGGATAATATCGGGGTAACCATGACCGGCGGTGGGAAACACGCTGCCATGGGCACCCACAACCGGGTGCTGAAGCTGGGCCCGGGTCAATACCTGGAAGTGATCGCCATTGATCCCGAAGGGCGGCAGCCCGATTTCCCGCGATGGTTCAACCTTGACGATCCGGGATGTCAGGCCCGGCTGAAGATCCGGCCGCACTTGATCACCTGGGTGGTGCGAACGGATAACGTCGATGCACTGGCCGAAGCAATCTATGGGCAGCGGGTGTGCGTTCGGCCCATGCAGCGGGATGGGCTGCGATGGTGGTTTGCCTTCACCGACGACGGATGCATGCCGGGTGACGGCCTGATCCCGCATTTAATCCAGTGGGACGGCCGTATCCACCCCGCAGAAAAAATGCGAGATGCCGGCTGCAGGCTGTTGGGCCTCGATGGGGCCCACAGCGACGCTGCATCTGTTCAACGGGTGGTCTCGTCCATGGGTCTCGACCATCTCGTTACGTTCCATCCCGTTTCAAAACAGCGTTCGCCTGGACTGTCGGCGCGCATAAAAACGCCCGCCGGGGTGGTGGTGTTGGATTAACGAAAACAAACATTGTAAAAAAGGGGGCAACGCATGTCCGCCAACAACCAAGGCAACGGTCCGGACAAACTCTCTCAGGTGGTGGCCGACGCCCGCCGCCACATGAAGGATCGGGAAAAGACCTACCGCGAAAAGGCCATGAAAATGTATCCGCACGTCTGCGGCCGCTGTGCACGGGAGTTCAGCGGCAAGCAGCTCAGAGAACTCACCGTGCATCACCGGGACCACAACCACGACAACAACCCGCCCGACGGCAGCAACTGGGAACTGCTGTGCATATACTGTCACGACAACGAACACGGGCGCCTGGAAGTGGCCGAGGCATATGACGGCAGCTCGTCATCGACCGAGACGACCGATTCCGATTTCGTCCACAATCCCTTTGCCGCTTTAGCCGGGATGATGAAGGATAAAGATAAAGGCAAATAGGCTGAAGGCGTCTGGCAATCGGCCATCAATGCACCGATGAGAGCCTTCCCCTCCGCCCGGCGAAACGCAACGCTTTATCTCGATCAACCCATAAGGAACAGACCGGTGTCAACGCCCCTTGATAGAAACGATCTGCCTTCAATCGGAACAATCATTCCGCCGGGAATGCGTGTCTTGTTGGCCGCAGCCCTTGTCGCGCTGCTTCTGCTGACGTTGGCCTGCGCGCTGACAATCCCCTTTGCCTTTGAATCGCCGTCCATGTGGTATAAATTCGGCATGGAAAAGGTTAGCCTGCGCACCGGGAAAATGCTGGGCCTTACGGCCTGCCTGCTTATTCTCCTGCAGCTGCCCCTGGCCGGGCGACTGAAAGTTCTGGACCGGATCTTCTCCCTGCCCGGTTTGATCCGCCAGCACCGCATGCATGCCTGGGCGATTGCAATCCTGGCATTGGTTCACCCCCTATGCGTGCTGCTTCCCGAAGGCAGACTTATCGTTCCACTGGAAATGCGTTATTGGCCCGAGTGGGTCGGGGTGGGGCTGCTGGTCTTCATTATGAGCCAGTTTGTTGTCAGCCAATGGCGACAATCGATGGGCATTGCCTTTCACACCTGGATGCGGTTTCACCGCATCGCCGGTCCGCTGATTGCGAGTCTGCTAGTCGTTCACGTTCTTTATGTGAGCGAAACATTTACCGATCAAGGACCGCCTCGTCTGGCGGTGTTCATTGCTGCAGGTGTTTTTTTGATGTTTTGGCTATGGATTCGCTCAGGCTGGCTGCGGGAACGCTACAAACCCTATGGCGTTGCTCGCATCCAAGGTACCGGTGCTGACTGCACATGTGTTGAATTGACCCCATCCCAACAACTCCCATTTGCCTATATACCCGGCCAGTTCGCGTATGTTTCCTTTCGTTCTGCAAGCGTTTCTAAAGAGCCCCATGCGTTCACCCTCTCATCCACGCCCAGTCGACCCGGGATGCTGCAATTCACCATCCGTGCAAGCGGTGACTGGACCCATACCATTGGGGGCCTCTCAATTGGAGACCGTGCCTTCATTCAAGGCCCCTTTGGCCGCTTCGGCCACCTGTATACCGACCCTGATCGGGAATTGATCTTGATCGCCGGCGGCATCGGCATCACGCCCATGCTCAGCATGCTGCGCTTTATGGCTGACCATGGCGACCCCCGCCCGGTCACCCTGATCTGGAGCAACCGCAGCAAGGAAAACGTGGTGTTCGCCGATGAAATGGATGCACTGGCGGCCAAATTGACAGGTCTGCGCATGATTCCTATATTTACCCGTAAAGCAAAAGGCGGGGAGCGGTCCGGCAGATTGGATCGCAAATCGTTGGAGACGATGCTCAGCGATTGCAGTCGCCGCTCGGCGATCTTTGTATGCGGCCCTCCACAGATGATGAGGCAGATAAGAACAGACCTTAAAACGCTCGCATTCCCCGCCCGTTCGATATTTACCGAAGCGTTCGGTTTATAGACACAGCAAATCATCCAGAAGAGACCACCCTCGCGACTTACCATGGGCCGGTCCACAATTAGCGAACAGGAGGCATTTTATGAAACGATTTTTAAAACTCTCGGCCGTTTTTATGCTGGTTCTAATTTTTTCCACATCAGCTATTGCAGCAGCACCGAAATGGGAACTGGATCCGGCCCACTCCGGCATCTACTTCGGTATTGATCACATCTATTCTACCGTACGAGGCTATTTCGAAGATTTTAAAGGCACGGTGATGTTTTCACCCGATGACCTGGCAGGCAGCCGCTTCGACTTCGAGGTGGATGTAAAAAGCATCAATACCGGGAACAGTAAGCGGGACGGCCACCTCAATTCAGCGGACTTCTTTGATTCCAAGAAGTTCCCGACCATGAGTTTTAAAAGCACTGCCGTCAAACATGTCAAGGACAACCAGTATCTGGTCGAAGGGAAAATGACCGTCAAGGACGTGAGCGAGACGGTTTCCGTGCCTTTTACGCTGCTTGGCGTCACGGTCAACCCGTTCGACGACAAATCGGAAGTGGCCGGATTCGAAGCCAGTATGACCGTCGACCGCCTGTCCTATCACGTGGGTGGCGGCAAGTTTGCCGATATGGGTGTGGTGGGAAAAATGGTGGATGTGCTCATCTCCCTGGAAGTGACCCGAAAGAAGTAAACGCAAACCTGAACCGCGATAGCGAGCGCATTCCCCGCCGCTTGTCGAAACGAAGCGGAGATGCCGAGCATCGGTGCGGCGGGGTCAGCGAGCGAACTGGAAATCGATTATCATCCTTATCTTACGAGGTGTTTGCCAGCGGGTGGCTCCGGGACGACCAAGTTATCGGCCGGCCGGTGGATCTGGAGATCCTCGACGACGGTTCCATGCTGGTGTCCGATGACGATGCCGGCAGGATCTATCGTATTGGCTACCGGCCTTAAATTAAATTGTGGCTGCTTTTGCCTTAATTTATGCTCGAGTACATCGCCTCGATTTCAGCTTCATATTTGCCATAAATCTTTGAACGGCGAATCTTCATCGTAGCGGTGACTTCATCGTCGTCGTGGTCAAGCTCCTTGGTGAGCAGGTGAAATTTTCGTACATTGCCCACCGGTGATATTCCCTTGTTGGCCTTCGCCACCTCTTCAGAGATCAGCTTGAAGACCTCCGGATGCTCGGCCAGGCTTTTGAAGGTGGTAAACGCGATTCGGTTATCCTCAGCCCACGCCGAGACCGACTCCAGATCTATTTGAATCAAGGCCGAGACGAATTTACGCCTGTCGCCGATGACGATGCACTCCTTTATATAGGGGCTGGCCTTCATGGCATTTTCGATTTCTGAAGGTGACAGGTTCTTGCCCCCGGCGGTTATAATTATGTCTTTCATGCGGTCAACGATCTTGATTTTATCGTCCACCCACTGGGCCACGTCACCAGTATAGTACCATCCGTCAATAATCGATGATTGGGTCGCCTCCTCATTCTTATAGTACCCCTTGAAGACAAGCTCACCCCTGACCATAACCTCGCCCGCTTCGGAGAGTTTGATCTCAGCCGCAGTCACTGGGATGCCCACATTGCCTGAGACCACGTCGGAAAGCTCGTGGGCGGTGACGATGCCCGACAGTTCGGTTGCTCCGTAAGCCTCCACAATAGGTACGCCAATATTGCGGAAAAACTGGAAGACCTGGGGGGATATCGGAGCTGCGGCGGTAGCGGCAATCTTGACTTCTCTCACACCAATGAAGTTTTGCAGCGCCCGAAAAGCGAGCCAATAGAAGAAGTGCAGCTTGGCCTTCTCAAGCAAACGCCACTCCTCGGGCATCTTTTTGCGAATAGGTGCGCAGACGTTGAACGCCCAATCGTAGATAAATTTACGCAACCCTCCCGCCTCGTTGATCTTTATATGGATCTCTGAATGCAGTTTCTCCCATATCCTCGGCACGCCAAGAAAGTAGCTGGGAGCCGTTTCCCTAAGATCTTTTTGCACCGTACGGATAGACTCGCCAAAACTGGCGGTGGAGCCCATGTATATGGGTCCAAAATTGGTCATTAACTGCTCTGCCACGTGGCAGAGCGGCAGATAGGATAGCACGGAGGAGTTTTTGTCCACCATCATTCGCTCGATGGTCGCCCACGCCCCGGCCCGGATATTGGCGTAGGTGATGATCGCGCCTTTGGGTTTTCCGGTGGAGCCGGAGGTATAGATCATCAACGCTTCATCCTCCAACACCTGCTTGTCGAGCATGGAATCGGCAAGATCTTTGTGGTCCTTCTCGTAAGTTGCCCCCAACTCCTCAAAATCCTTAAACGAGATTAACAAATCGCTCTCGTAATCTCTCAATCCGCGCATATCGACGACGATGATCTTCCTGATCTTTGGCAGTTCTTCAATCGTTTCGAGTATTTTGTCAGCCTGCTCCTGATCCTCACAGACGACAACCTTTACATCGGCGTGGCCTACGACGTAGGAAACTTCTGGGGTCGGGCTGGTGGGGTAGACTCCTACGGTGACCGCAGATATTATGCCCGCCCCCATCTGGGAGATGACCCATTCAGCCTTGTTTTCAGAAAGCACCCCAACTTTTTCACCTGCCTCTACGCCGATTGCGAGAAGCGCCATGCCAAATCTTCTGGCCAACCGATAGTACTCTTTCCAGGTATAGGGAATCCAGATACCGAAGTCTTTTTGTCGTAGCGCGAGTTTATCAGGCCTCTTTATAGCTTGCTCTCGAAGCATCTGGGGAAGTGTGAACTCCGGCAAAGGGTTGGGAAATGTCATGACAACCATCGTTTACGACGTTTGTAGTGTTTAATTTTCCGGTAGTTCTTGTTCTCTCCATCGTCTCCTGAGGCACCGAGATAGAACTCCTGCACGTCCTCGTTTTTCATCAAGTCGTCGGAGGTGCCGTCAATAACAACCTTGCCGTTTTCCATAATGTAGCCATAGTTCGAGATTGCCAGCGTCAAAGCTGCGTTTTGCTCCACGATAAGCATCGAGGTACCCTGTTCCCGGTTGATGCGTACGATGATCTTGAATATCTCTTCGACCAGAAGCGGCGCAAGTCCAAGTGAAGGCTCGTCGAACATAATGAGATCGGGCTGGGCAACCAGCGCACGTCCGACAGCTAGCATCTGCTGCTCACCTCCGGAGAGGTAGCCGGCCAATCTCCTGTGCCTATCCTTCAAGCGGGGAAAATACTCATAGACCAAAGCGAATAACGCTTTACCGCCAAAGCTACCTTTTCTGGCATAGGTAGCGGCGACCAAATTTTCCTCAACAGTAAGATCCTCGAATACGTGGCGTCCCTCCATAACGTGGAAGAGCCCCCTATGTACCAGTTTGTCAGGTGAATCGAGCGCCACTGAGCGACCCTTAAAGCTGATGTTGCCGTAGACGACCTCGCCATCCTCAAGGTCCAAAAGACCCGATACCGATTTGAGTGTCGTCGACTTTCCCGCACCGTTGGAACCCAGCAACGCTACAATGGCGCCCTTGGGAACAGAAAGGGAGAGGCCCCTTAGAACTTGTACCGCCTTGTTGTAGACGACCTCAATATTGTTTATTTCGAGAATGGTTTCCATATCGTCCTAGTTGGTCGCCTTACGGGAATCCCGGAGATGGCTCAGCCAGGCGTTGTCATCTCCGGGACCTTCATACGATTTCACACTGCTATTTGATCTCGATAACCTCCGAAACGGGTTCATACTTCCCCGCTGCAGCATTGATCCTGAAAATTCTGCCTACGGGTATCGAGTTGTTGCGTATTGTCACAGGTATCGACGTGATACCACCGGTGTCCCAATTTTCGACGGCGTTTAAAGTGGCGCGAAGGTTCTCGACGGTCAGGGGCTTACCGGCGTCGATGGTGCGACCGATGACTTCTGCCCAGACCATAGTCTGGAACCAACCGAATATGTAGAAGTTGGGTCGGTCTACTTTATCGGGATGCGCCTTGGCGTTGTATGCACGCATGGTGTCCCATTCCTTGCCGGGGGATTCATCCATCTGGAAGTAGTTCAGGTGCTGCACGCCCAGGTAACCGTCGGACGCCTCTTTGGCCTTCATGTACATCATCTCGCTAGAAGACCAGTAGGTGCCCATGAACTCCGTCTTCATTCCGAGATCCTTCATTTGCTGCATGAACTCATTGATCGGAGAGAGTACGTAACCGTGGAAAAGCACATAGTCCGGTTTTTTACGACGCAGCTTAAGAACCTCAGTGGAGACATCAACACTGCCCGGCTTGGTAGTGATCACCTCGACCAGGTCCAGGCCAAGAGCCTTTGCCTTGGCTATGCCCGCTTTGATTGGGTCACGGCCAAAGCCGGTGTCGCTGTGCACGATGGCAACCTTCGCGCCAGGATTCTTCTGGGAAGCATAGGTGAGCAGAATGCCGAACTGGTCGGTGTAGGTGGGGCCGAGGAGGAAGGAACGGGGATAGACCCGCTCATCTGCGATCTCAGTCGCAAATGAGACACCGCTCATCAAGGTGTTCTCGGTGGTTTTTAACTCTGCGTTGATCGCTTTCATAAAGCCGGTTGAGTCGCCGCTGTAGAAGAGCGGGCGGTGCTCTGAAGTGAGCTTCTTAAATGTCGCGACGGAACAGTCAACCTTGTAGCCACAGTCCTCGAAAACATGCTTGATCCTGTGTCCACGGATTCCACCCTTTTCATTAAGGTAGTTGATGTAGTCGACTATTCCATCGTGAAATTCTGTTCCCGCAAAACCAAAGACACCCGTAACCAAGGCGGTTTCGGCGAAGACGATCTCTTCTTTGGCAGCTGCTGTGGAAAAACAGAGGCCCAGGCAGACCAGTGTTACTGCGAGACCCATTAAGTTTTTCTTCATTGACACGCTCCTTTTCATTTATAGGTTCATTGAAATCATGTCTTGAAAGGCCAAAGGTGAAAAAAACGCTGAATGCGTCGCCACATCTCAGACAAACCGTGGGGCTCGAAGAGAAGGAAGCCTACTATCAACGCTCCAAAGACCACCACCCTCACGGGCGATAGAAGCACCTGTGCGTTGGGTATGATGGGGACAACCACTTCGGTTAGTATTTTGAGTAATTCTGGCACGATCGTCATGAAGACCGCACCCAGAATCGGTCCAACTACCGTGCCCATGCCGCCGACGATTATTGCCGCCAGGTAGAATATTGATGTTTCCAATGGAAAACTCTCTGGGGTTACTACTTTGAAGAAATAGGCCCATAGCGCACCGGCACAGCCAGCGTAAAAGGAGCTAAGCCCGAAGCTCATCAACTTGTATTTGAGCAGGCTCACGCCCAAAATTTCGGCGGAGATATCCCTGTCACGCACAGCTATAAACGCTCTGCCGATGCGAGTGCGGAGCAGGTTACGTTGGCCCAGAACCGCTATGATCGCCAAAGGAACAACCACAACGTACATGCGAAAATCGCTATTGAGATCGATGCCGAAAATCGTTGCGTGCTTTAGATTGATTCCTTCATTGCCGCCTGTAACCGGCTCCCAGTGGACGAAGATGAAGTGGAGAATGACGCTTGCCGCCATGGTGGCGATGGCAAGATAGAGCCCCTTCACCCGAAGAGAAGGAAGCCCGACAAATATGCCCACCACCGCCGTCAAAAGACCCGCCAGTGGCATGGAGAGCGCAAGAGACATCCCATAATTATTGGCGAGCCATACCGCCGTGTATGCCCCAACACCCATGAAGCCACCATGCCCAAGGGAAATCTGACCGGTGAGGCCTACAAGGATATTTAGCCCCGTAGCGCTTATGACCGTGATACCCACAAGACAGGCTAGGAAAAGCAGATAGGGGCTAGTGACGAAGGGAAACGAGATAAGCGCCGCAAGCAATATCGCCATCCAAAACCGCTGGGTGTTGGTCCTAAATATCGCCTCGTCGGCT
This sequence comes from uncultured delta proteobacterium, assembly GCA_963697405.1. Lineage (GTDB taxonomy): Bacteria > Desulfobacterota > Desulfobacteria > Desulfobacterales > Desulfosarcinaceae > Desulfosarcina. The sequence continues at coordinate 49,542 of CAVONY010000032.1, forward strand.
GTATAAGTGGAGACTGCGTCGCCGATTCTCATCTTAGAGCCGTTCTATCTCTTCAGTACCGAACAAGCCATAGGGTTTAAGTACTAGTATGAATGTCAGAAGCGTGAAGATTGCAAGCATCTTATACTCGCCACCCAGGAAAGCCCCGGTCATCGTCTCAAGCCACCCGACGAGTAGTCCACCGATCAGCGCTCCGGTCAACGAGTCGAGGCCACCGAAGATCACCACAACCAGTATGGAGAGGGCCATGGATCCGGAATAAGGGCTCAAACCGCCGCTTGCCGCGACGAGTACTCCAGCCAGCGCAGCCGCCATGCAGCCAAAAAACCAGGCATAATTAAACACCTTGGGTACGCTGATTCCCATGGAAAACGATGCCGCTTGATCCGACGCAGTCGCACGCAGTGCTACCCCGCCCCTTGAAAATCTGAAGTACAAGATGTAACAGGCGAGCATACCTACGGCGATAAGCGCAGAGTAAGCGATTTTAGAGGAAATGTAGAGCTCCCCGATGAAGATAGGTTTACGTGGTAGGAAATCGGGTAGAATCCTCGGGCCGGAACCCCATATTATTTGGGCCGCGCCCACAAGGATACTGGAGAGTCCAATGGTGACCATTACCACCGATATGGGCGATTCACCTAGCATCGGTCTTATTATTAACTTCTCAGTTATGCCGCCCAGCAGACCGCCACCCACCATAGCCAAAGGCAATGCGATCAATGGATGCCACTCTAATATTCCGGCGAAAGTAAGAAAGAGGTAAGCGGAAATCATCATTATCTCGCCGATTGCGAAGTTGATCACCTTTGTGGCTTTGTAGATAATGACGAATCCTAATGAAACCAATGAGTAGAGCGCACCTGTGGCGAGACCTGCTATTGAGCTTTCCAAAAAAAATAACCAGTCCATCACACACTCCTCGTAAATCCGACACCGAGACGTTGCCGCATGTCCGAGACGTTACCGCTTCCGAGGTAGGCTTTTATCACCTCCGGGTCATCTTTGACCTCCTCGGCACGCCCCTTGGCAATTAGTTCGCCGAAGTTTAAAACGACCACCTTATCAGAGATATCCATAACCATCCCCATGTCGTGTTCTACCATCAACACGGTCATGCCCCACTCGCAGTTAAGATCGAGGATGAAGCGTGCCATGTCTTCCTTTTCCTCGCGGTTCATCCCAGCCACTGGTTCGTCTAACATCAATACCTGGGGGCCAATAGCCAGCGCCCTTGCCAGTTCGACACGTTTTTGTAGCCCAAAGGCTAAGCTGGCGACAGGCAGCTTGCGTATGTGATCGATTTCAAGAAAATCGATAATCTTTGTCTCGATCTCCTCACGCAAGGCCATCTCTTCGCGATGGGCCTTGCCAAGATAGAAGAGCGCCGAGAGGAGTCCTGTTTTCAGGTGAGAGTGTGCACCAAGCTTGATGTTGTCGAGAACCGTCATGCCCCTGAATAGGGCAATATTTTGAAAGGTGCGCGCCAGCCCGAGCTTGGCTCGTTCCGGGGGATGCAGGTGCCCGATATTTTCGCCTTTGAAGAATATTTCACCCGTCTGGGGCTTGTAAAAACCCGAGATGGCGTTAAAGAGACTCGTTTTACCCGCTCCGTTTGGACCCACAATTGTGGTTATCTTGCCTTTAGGCACCGTAAAGCTTACGTCAGACAGCACTTTTAAACCGCCAAACCAGAGGGATATCCCTTTCAATGAAAGCATCTTGTCTGCCATTTTCACTTTCCAGAGTCGTAAATATTACAATCTCATGGGGTTATGGCTGTAAGTATCAGCTGATGATACCAGATATGAATATCCGCACATTTCTCAATCCGGCGTCGTGGCGATCCAATCATTTACCCTAAAAGCGGGTTCACGCTTTTCGAGGAAGGTCTGTTCCATCTCCAATAAGGCCACTTTTTATCAAGATCCTTTTCCGTTTATTAAATCCCTGCTTGGCCCATGCGCCGGTTCCAGGCTGAGAATTGTTTAAACCATTTCTCCATTTGAGTTGGTTTATAAAAATTTGCTTTAGGCAAAGCGGATAAGCTGGAAAAAATGATTGTATAGCTTGCAGGAATAATTAAAAATACGTTGTATTTGCCAGTTTCAGATGCCTGTTGAAATCAAGATGGTGACAATAGACACAAACATAGTGAATAACGGTTGGGGTGTCAAACAGGAATATTGGGAGAACGAAAAATACCGGGGGGCGCTATGGCGCTGTAAATTATTAAATCATCGTGTTATATCGACAACGATGAGTTCCATCAGGTATCGCGCGCTACATGATACCTCCAGCAATCACCGGATCACTTTCAAAAAAATTCAATCTGCTCAAAAACGATTGGATGATCGGCCGCGGCGGCTTTGGGCTGGCACTGAGGCATTGTCCACAGGGCTTGGAGGAATCTCGGTTGTATTGAAAGTGACAGGCATCGCTGCATGCACGATCCGTATTGGCAAAAAAGATCTTGAGGAATGCATTTCAACCAAAACCACCGATGGGGTTCCACGACGTGTCAGGCGAAAAGGGGTCAGGCGCAAACCGTTCAACAGAATTCGATGACTCTTTGTTTACAGCTCTTGACGCTTTGATAGAACCAACCGCTCGGGGAGATCCGATGTCTCCTTTGCGGTGGCCTCCTATATTTGGGTGATTGTTTGGTTGGCAATCTGTTTATGCTCTTATTCCATGAACTACGGTAAGTATTTTACTTCTATTTTTCTCACTTTTTATGCAACGATGGGATTATGTACACCGTGCGATGAATTCCTGATGAGTCTGGCTTCCGGCAAAATGATACGAACCAATATCCGGAACAATCTTAAGTACATATTACTTGCTACACCTGATACCAGTCAAATCTTTACCGAAGGTTTAAGGTCAAGGGTTATCATTTAAACAGCCCTACCGGTATCCGGTGTTCCTATACTTAAAAAAAACCGGATGTATTCGACCGCGCTGCACCTTAAACCCTTTTCTATTAAAGGAGATCATCATTGTAAAGATACTATTCAAGACATTGTTTGCTGTAATGGTGGGGACGGTCTTAAGCATGGGACAAGCCGTGGCTGCAGAGTTCACCGTCACCGTCAAGAACCTGACCAACGGGATTTATTTCACCCCCCTGCTCATCACTGCCCACGACGGGGAGACCCATCTTTTCGAAACCGGTTCGCCGGCCTCAGCGGCTCTGCAGGCCATGGCCGAGGGGGGCGACATTTCCGAGCTGATTGAAATGGTGGGTGGTGAGGACCGGGACACCAAAGCAAATCCGGCGGGGGGGCTGCTGGCGCCCGGTGGCATCGTCAGCGACGTTTAATTCAACACCAACCGGACCCGCAACCGTTTCCTGTCATTGGTGGCCATGCTGCTGCCTACAAACGACGGCTACGTGGGCCTCGATTCGCTGCGTATTCCTTGAATTCCCGGGACCTACCGGTATTACCTTTTCGGTTACGATGCCGGCACCGAAGCCAACGATGAAATCGTCAACGGCGGCGGGGCTCCAGGTGCTCCGGGAATTCCAGTCGACCCCGGTGGCGATGACGGCGAGGACGGCACTGGTGTGGCCGGCCCTGATAAGAATTCGACGGTGCACATTCATCGGGGCGTCATCGGTGACACCGATCCTAAAGGCGGTAGCAGTGACCTGGACAGTGCCATCCACCGCTGGTTGAATCCGGTCGCGGAAGTAATCATCGAGGTTCAGCACCGACGACATGGCAGAAGATTGTTGAATCTGGCAGATTAATTAAAAAAACGGCAGCCCACTGCTTGGTATCGCAGGCTGCCGTTTTCAGGACGGACCGATTATCGACGGGAGGAATCGGTCAGACCATCAAAAAGGTTCAAATCAGATGTCGTAATACAGGTGGAATTCGTGCGGATGCGGGCGCAGCCGCACGGGATTGACTTCATTGTTGGTCTTGTATTCGATCCACATGTCGATGACATCTTTGGTAAAAACGTCGCCCTTGAGCAAAAAGGTGTGGTCCTCGGCCAGGGCAGCCAAAGCGCTGTCCAACGAGCCCGGTGCAGACGGGATCTCTGCCAGCTCTTCAGGCGGCAGATCATAAATGTTCTTGTCCAGCGGATCACCCGGGTCGAGCTTGTTCTGGATGCCGTCGAGCACTGCCATCATAATGGCGGAGAAGGCCAGGTAGCCGTTGCAGGACGGATCGGGGGTCCGGAATTCGATCCGTTTGGCTTTGGGGGATGCCGAGTACATGGGGATGCGGATGGCAGCGCTGCGGTTCCTGCTTGAATAGGCCAGGTTCACCGGCGCCTCATAGCCAGGGACCAGTCGCTTGTAGGAGTTGGTGGTGGGGTTGGTGAAGGCGCACAGGGCCCGGCAGTGTTTGAGGATACCACCAATTGCCCAGAGGGCCTCCTGGGAGACACCGGCGTATTTGTCACCGGCAAACAGGGGTTTGCCTTCTTTCCAGATGCTCACGTGGGTGTGCATGCCGCTGCCGTTGTCGCCGTAAAGTGGCTTGGGCATGAAGGTGACGGTGTGGCCGGCCCGGTAGGCCACGTTTTTAAGTATATACTTGAACCACATCAGCTGGTCGGCCATCTGCAGCAGGGGCTTGAAGCGCATGTCGATCTCGGACTGACCGGCAGTGGCCACCTCGTGGTGTTGGCACTCCACATCGATCCCCAATGCCTGGAGGGTCAGCATCATGTCGGTACGTAGATCCTGGAACTTGTCCGAGGGGGGGACGGGAAAATAGCCTTCCTTGACACGGGATTTGTACCCCAGGTTGGGACCTTCATCCCGCGCCGTGTTCCAAATGCCCTCCACCGAGTCGATGGAAAAGGCTGAATTTTGCGGATCGCTCCGGTAGCGGATATCGTCGAAGATAAAGAACTCGGCTTCCGGGCCGATAAATCCGGTATCACCGATGCCGGTGCTCTTCAGGTAAGCCTCGACCTTTTTGGCGATATTTCGCGGGTCACGGGTGTAGGCTTCACGAGTGATGGGATCGGCGATGTTGCCGATGAGCACCAGGGTTGGCTCTTTGAAAAAGGGGTCTATTTTTGCCGTCTCCGCATCCGGGATCACCAGCATGTCGCTGGCGTTGATGGGCTGCCAGCCGCGAATACTGGAGCCGTCGAAACCAAAACCGTCTTCGAAGCTACCATCGTTCAGTTCACCGATGGGCACACTGAAGTGCTGCCACGTACCCGGGAAATCCATGAACCGAATGTCCACGACCTTTACGCCGTTTTCCTTTGCCATTGCCAATACTTGTTCTGGGGTCATCATATCCTCCAATTCTTGTTGAATAGATAAAGAAAAAATGTTTATCGATTAAATGGCATCTGTTCCTGTTTCACCGGTACGTACCCGGATCACTTCTTCCACCGAAAATACGAAGATTTTGCCATCGCCGATTTTTCCGGTGTTAGCGGCTTTTTGAATGGCCTCCACCACCTGGGCGGAACGCTCCGAGTCCACGATAATCTCGATCTTAACCTTGGGGATGAAGTCCACCACATACTCGGCGCCGCGATAGATCTCCTTGTGTCCCTTCTGGCGCCCATAGCCTTTAACCTCCGAGATGGTCATTCCCTGAATGCCGATCTCGTTGAGGGCCTCTTTCACATCGTCCAGTTTGAAGGGTTTGACGATGGCTTCGATCTTCTTCATTTTTAAACCTCCTGTTTTATGAATCGAGAGAGCGATGGACGTCTCCCCGAATGTTAAATCTTAAATCTCAGCAATTTCAAAGCCGCGTTCACCATGAAGGGCATTGTCCAGGCCCTGAATTTCATCGTCGCGTTCCACGCGCAGGCCACCGGTAACTGTCTTGGTAACGTATATGACGATCAATGTCCCTACGGCGGTGAACGCCGCGGTGGCGACAATGGAGACCACCTGAGTCCACAATTGCCCGGGGTTGCCGTAAAACAGGCCGGTGGCGCCTTCGGTGATGGCGGGGTTGGCGAAAAGGCCCGTGGCCAGAGCGCCCCAGATGCCGCACATGCCATGGACACCAAAGGCGTCAAGCGAATCGTCGTAGCCGATTTTCTGTTTCAGTACGGCAACGGAAAAGTAGCCCAGGGCGCCGGAAACCAGGCCGATAATCAGTGCAGCCGGCAGGTTGACAAAACCGGCGGCCGGCGTGATGGCCACCAGTCCGGCAACCACGCCCGAGGCGATGCCCAATACGGTCGGTTTACCGGTAACGATCCATTCGCAGAACATCCACACCAGCGCCGCCGTGGCGGCAGAGGTGTTGGTCACCAGGAAGGCTGATGCTGCCACCCCGTCGGCGGCCAGTTGACTGCCCGCATTGAAACCGAACCAGCCGAACCACAACAGGGCAGCACCCAGGGCGGTCAGGGCGATGCTGGAAGGGAACATGGCCTCTTTACCGTAGCCGACACGCTTGCCCAGCACCAGCGAAAGCACCAGGCCCGCCACACCGGCGTTGATATGAACCACATTGCCGCCGGCAAAGTCAAGGGCGCCCATCGCCCCCATCCAGCCGCCGCCCCACACCCAGTGGGCGATGGGGCAATAGATGAAGGTGATCCACAGGATGGAGAAGACAATCCACGAGGAAAACTTCATGCGATCGACGATGGATCCCAGCACCAGGGCCACGGTGATGCCGGCAAAGGTCATCTGGAACAGGGCGAATACATAGGTGGGAATGCTTCCGGTCAGGCTATCCACGCCGATGCCACTCATGAAAAAATGGTCAAGACCGCCGATGAGGCCCCCCTTGCTCGATCCGAAAGCCAGGGTGTACCCCCACATCATCCAGATGACGCTGGCCAGGCAGTAGGACACGAAGGTCATGGCCAGCGTGTTGAGCAGGTTTTTATATCGGGACATGCCCCCGTAAAACAGGGCCAGGCCGGCCGGGGTCATCATCATCACCAGTGCTGTGGAAACGATCATCCATGCCGTGTCGCCGCTGTTCAGCGCATCTTCTGCTAATGCCGGGGTGGCAATCAATCCGAGTATCAATGTCAGCCATATCGATTTCAGTTTCATTTTTGGGTTGTCCTCGTTTGGGGAATACCATTCAGGTCATTCCAGCAGTTAAAATAGTCGTGAAGGCTCCGGTCAGCCATGGATCGGATCTTCACCCGGGAGAATATCCTGGATGGCTGCCTTGACGGCCGCTACCTGCTGCGGTGCGTCCACCTTCTGGCCGTCAAAATCCCTCACGTAAAAAACATCCACCACCTGGTCCACCTTGGTGGCGATCTTGGCGACCCAGATATCCAGGCCGCACTTGAAAAGCGCATCGGTCACCCGGAACAAAAGGCCGGGAAAGTCAAATGTCACCACCTCGACAATCGTAAAAAAGCTGGATGTTTCATTGTCCACGACGATCTCTGTGGGTCGCTCGGCCGTGTACGGCCGGATCGATGTGGCATCGTTTTTTTTTCGGATCAGTTTGTTTCCCAGGTCCAGCCGGTCGGCCAAGGCCTCCTCAAGATCCCGGCAAGTCCGCTTCCAGCGATCATCTTCGAAGAGCGGATCCGGCGGTGGAGTCACTTCAAAGACGTCCAGGGCCATGTTGTTGCGCCAGGTGAAAATCTGTACATCGAGAATGTCGATGTTGTTCAGGGTGAAAACGCCGGCAATCCTGGAAATAAGGCCGGGCCGGTCCTTGGCACAAATGGTGACGGTGCGGGTATCCACTCCCGGGGATTTTTCGACGTGCCAGACAAAGGGCCGGTCGCCGATTCCGGCGTAAAGCTGCAGGTGTTTCGGGATCTTGCCGACCGGGGTGTAGAGCATGTACCGGGGAGACATAAAGCTGAGCAACCGGTCCAACTGGTCTGGCGCCATTCCTGCTGGCATGGCGTCAACCACCGCCTGCCGCTTTTTCTCAACGGTTCTCACTGCGCGACCGGTGGCCAGTTCGCCGTGCTCGAGAACATTGAGGACCTTGAAAAAAAGGTTTTTAAGCAGCGAAGAGGTCCAGTCATTCCAGGCCTTGGGACCGGTGGCCATGGAGTCGGCGACGGTGATCAGATAGATCATTTTCAATACGTCGGCCTTTTTGATGACCCGCGCCAGGGCGATGGCCGTCTCTTCGTCGTTGACGTCCCTTCGTGTGGCTGTCAGAACGAGCAGCAGATGATGCTCCACGAGAAAGGCAACAGTCTTGACATCCACGGGACTGGCGCCTTTTTCCAGGAGGATTTTTTCAGCCAGGATGGCGCCGCGTTCGGAGTGGCCGCTTGTGGGTTCCCCTTTGCCGATGTCATGAAGCAGGGCGGCCCACAACAGGACCTTCTTTTTCTTTAATTCCTTATACAAGTTGTGGGCGAGGGGGTCTGCCTCGGCCCCCGCATCAGTATCGAAGCCCCGCAAAATTTTTATGGTGTAAAGCAGGTGTCTGGCTACCGGGTAAAGGTGATACTGGTCGAACTGGATCCGGTTGGCCACCGATTTGAAATCCGGAATGAATCGAGCCAGAAAACCCGTGTACAACATCTGGTTGAGCACCTCGAAGGCCCGGTTGGAGCGGATCAGGATGCGCTCGAACTGTTGAACCACTTTTGGATCACGCCTGAATGGTTCGTCTACCAGATGCGCGAAATCTTTCACCAGCCGTTTGGCTTCGCTGTTCAGCGGCGCCCGATGTATGGCGCTTTCTGCAAAGATATCGATCAACAGGCCCGGGTTGTTGAGGATTTTTTCCGGAGAGATGAAATTGAGCATTCCCCGGTTGAATTTAAGCCCTTTGACATGGGTGGTCTTCAGCCCTTTGTTTTTTCTTTTGAGACGTTTTTTCTGTTCCATCTCATACAGGAACATCTCGTGCTGCTGCTTCACATATTCCATATGACCGTGAAGTTCGCCCAACAGGTGTTCCACTGGCAGGTGTCCGTTGACAGCCTTTACTCCCATCACCTCCGCCAGCTTGCGTTGCTGCTCCAGATGAATCTGATCACTTTTTCGGTTCATCATCAGGTGAAACCGGTTTCTGACGTTCCAGATGAAGGCAAGCGCTTCGGACAGGCGCGTGAAATCATCATGGGAAAAATAGCCATAGTACTCCAGGTCACGCCGCTGTTTGATGCCGGATTTGATCTTGGCGATCCACAGCATGGTGTGGTAGTCGCGCAACCCCCCTTGGCCCTCTTTGAAGTTGGGTTCCAGCAGGTAGGACGAGTCGCCGAAGCGTCGGTGCCGTTCCCGGTTGGTTTCCACCAGCCATGAGATGATTGTGTCGGGTTTGAGATTGATGAATTTGGTGCGGATCTGGTCCATTAATGTCATGAACAACGGAGACATGCCGCAGATGAAACGGGCATCCAGGATGGAGGTCAGCACCTCGAAATCCTTGCGTGCCATGGAGACACACTCTTTGACGGAACGCGTGGCATGCCCCACATCCAGCCCCATGTCCCATAGCGGGTAGACGATCTCGCGCACCAGATCCTCTGCCATCCGGGGAACCTTTTTTTCGAACAGGAACAACAGGTCCACATCAGAGTAAACGCATTGCTCCGCCCGACCGTACCCTCCCAGGGCAACGATCGCATAGGGGTTTTTGGCGATGTCCATTTTCGGCCCCACGCTGCTTTTTTCATAGCGTTGACGAAAATAGTCGTCGATGAGCCGGGCATTGTCATCGAGAAAATAAGGCGCGTTTCCTGCCAACAGTTTTTCGATGAGCTGTGTCCGCCCGTTTTTCAGGGCCAGGGAGACATCGGCGTCACGGTGGTGAGGGTCCGTATCGGTCACATCCATATCCTTTGTGTTTTTACGACAGGCATCAAACAGAGCAACCCGCGTGCCAGTCGGTGCAATTTGTTAATTGTACAATGATAAAGGCAGGTTGCGATTGTATATGCGACCGCATGAATTTACAAATAAATTCCAAAAATGTAATTATACGCTTTGTAAAATTACAAAATTGGGATTGCAGGTATGGAAACTGAAATTGCCGCAAACTCGGCATTTCCGACTGAAAATGCACCTTGACGCAGCGGGACCGGCCGCTTCAAGGTGCATTCAGGGGAGGAACAGAGATTAACGGTCCTATCTAAAGGCTTAAATTAGTGCCCATCCATAAATGGTTATTTTTCCCGACCTCTGCGTTGCGCGAAAAATTTTATCCTCAGAATATCAACTATATGCCTCCGGTAAAATTTTTCGCACGCCTTGATCTCGACCAAAATCCCTCATTTCTGGACGGACACTAGATTAAGATTGGGTTGCCGGGCTGGCGGACCCAACGTAGCTGGGAAGTCCTGATGAGGGCGGCCCGGAAAGGGATGAGATTCCACCGTGTGTGGAAACACCGAAATCCGGGTAGGCGATGCCACCGTGTTCGGCGTAGTCCAGTCCCTCCAACTCCTCTTCCGGTGAAACCCGCAGGCCGATCGTCTTGTCGATCAGTTTGAACATCACGAGGGCTGCAGGGAAGGTCCAGAGAAAACAGGCGGCAATACCCAACAATTGCACACCGATAATGCCGGCTGATGTTCCGCCGATGTTGAAGATGCCGGCGGCCAGGGTGCCCCAGGCGCCGCAGACGCCGTGAACGGAGACGGCGCCGACCGGGTCGTCAACCTTAATTTTGTCGAAGAACATGACCGAGAAGACCACGATGACGCCGGCGGCGGCCCCGATAATGATGGCACTGGTGGGCGACACATTGGCACAACCAGCGGTGATGCCCACCAGGCCGGCCAGGGCGCCGTTGAGGCTCATGCCCACTTCGGGTTTGCCGAATTTCATCCAGGAGACGATCATGGCCAGGACGGCACCGGCTGCAGCGGCCAGGTTGGTGTTGACGAATATCATGGCAATGCTTGTGTCGGCCGTGGTCGTGGAGCCGGGGTTGAACCCGAACCATCCCAGCCAGAGGATGAACACGCCCAGCGCGGCCAGGGGAATGTTGTGGCCCATGATGGGTTTGATTTTGCCGTCTTTGGTGTACTTGCCCAGACGGGGGCCGAGTATGATGGCGCCGGCCAGGGCTGCCCAGCCGCCGACCGAGTGGACCACGGTGGAGCCGGCAAAGTCGATGAAACCGAAGCCTTCCAGCCAGCCGCTGCCGTTGAGCAGGCTGCCCCAGGCCCAGGAGCCGAATACCGGGTAAATCAGGGCGGAGACAAAAATGCTGTAAAGAATATATCCGGTAAACTTGGTGCGCTCGGCCATGGCGCCCGACACGATGGTGGCTGCGGTGGCGGCGAAGACCACCTGAAACATCCAGAAGGCCAGCACCCAGGGATCACCGTCCGGTGTGAAGTCACTGAGGAAAAAGCCGGTGGTGCCGAACCAGCCGGTAGTTGTGGCACCGAACATGAGGCCGAACCCGATGGCCCAGAAGGCGAGGGAACCGATGGAAAAATCCATGAGATTTTTCATCATGATGTTGATGGCGCTTTTGGCCCGGGTGAAACCCGACTCCACCAAAGCAAAACCAGCCTGCATGAAAAACACCAGGCAGGCGGCAACCAAGGTCCACAGGTAGTTGGCGTGTGTCTGGACCAGATCAATGGCTTCCTTGTTAGTCAAAACGGTGGGTTCGGGATCGGCCGCCATGGCAACGGGGGCAGTCATCAGGGCAATCAGTATCAGCAGGATAAACGCTTTCAATTTCATTTTTTTCTCCTTGTAAGGTAATAGTGGCGAAATGGTGGATCTGCGGATGATCACTAAATCGCATCCTTTCCCGACTCACCGGTACGTATGCGATAGGCCCCTTCGATGGGCATGACGAAAATCTTGCCGTCTCCTACACTGCCGCTATTGGCGGTCTCTGTGATCGTGGAAACCACTTTGTCCACCATGTCGGAATCCACAATCAGGTCGATTTTGACCTTGGGAACAAAGTCGGTCTGGTATTCGGCCCCGCGATAGATCTCCTTATGGCCGCGCTGACGCCCGAATCCTTTGACCTCGCTGATGGTCATGCCCGACACGCCGATGCGGTTTAAGGCGTCTTTCACATCGTCCAGTTTGAACGGCTTGATAATCGACTCAATTTTTTTCATTGATGACATCTCCTGTTGACATAAACGGTTGTTCATTCCTTGGTAGGGGTTGCTGTTTGCATGGCTATTGAGCAACCGCTGTGCCATCATTGTTGAATTATTATTTAACTATTTGATATAATATTTAAAATTTATTTTTTTGGTATGTCTTCCCCACATACATTGCGGGACATTTATGTAATAAAATACCAAATAAAAATACAAATATAGTAATAAATTTACTTTTTATAACAATAGTGTAATTATAAAATGACGGCTTCTCGGCATTGTCTGGCGACAACCAATTCAGGGCAGATCGATCACCAATCCGTGTGCGGCCTGACTCACGGATTGCATGAACCGCCCGGTATTTTCAGCTGAATTACTTAGGCGTATCTGAATACGGCGAATTTGAGGTTAATCGAACAGCTCGCTTAGGATTTAAGGGGTAGATCAACCGGGGAGGAAATCAATGGTTTTTATTTTAGGCTACATAAATGTAATGTCGGTATCAACCTCAGGCGGCGGGACCCTCGTAAGATGCGGTATGGATCGTCGCCTTTAAACGACGCATGAAATTATGGCTTGAATTTTCTTCAGGATCTCCATAAGTTATTTTTTTGCCCCAAGACAACTTACGACGCATCCGTCTGTAGTACCCATGAATCCGCCGCCGGATAAGGAGAAAAATCGATGACCATCGCACGCAAGATCAACGACATCATGGCCAAGTCGTCATGGATTCGCAAAATGTTCGAAGAAGGGGCCAGACTCAAGGCTGAGCACGGTGCAGAAAAGGTGTTTGATTTCAGCCTGGGCAATCCCGTCCTTCCGCCGCCTGAAAAATTCAATGAGATTCTCAGGGACACGGTGGACTCGTGTGGACTCGGCGATCACTGCTACATGCCCCAGGCCGGCTATCCCCAGGTGTGCGTCTCTATTGCCGAGTATTTGACCAAGGAGCAGGGTGTTGCCATCAGCTGCGATGAAATCATTATGACCTGCGGAGCTGCCGGTGCTCTCAACGTCATCTTCAAGGCCTTGCTGGATCCGGGTGATGAGGTGTTGACACCCTCGCCGTGCTTTGTGGAATATCGATTTTATGCGGACAATCACGGCGGTGTACTTAAAATGGTGGGCACCCGGCCGGACTTTACCCTTGATCTCGACGCGCTGGGTGACGCCATGACCGAAAAAACCAAAGTGGTCCTGATCAATTCTCCCAACAACCCCACCGGCCAGATATACAGCAAGTCGAGTTTGGATGCGTTGGGGAAACTGCTGGCTGAAAAGAGCCGTGATTTTGGTCACATCATCTACCTGGTCTCCGACGAGCCCTATCGAAAGATCGTTTTCGACGATGCACAGGTGCCGTCCATTTTTCAAAGTTACCATCAGAGCATTATCGCCACCTCCTATTCCAAGGATATTTCCATTCCCGGTGAACGCATCGGCTTTGCCGCGGTGAATCCCGCCGCCACCCATAAAAAGGAACTGATGGCCGGCATGGCGCTGACCAACCGGATTCTGGGGTTTGTCAATGCGCCGGCCCTGATGCAGCGGGTGGTTTCATGTATGCAGGGGATGAGTGTGGACATCGGCGAATACAAACGCAAAAGAGACCTGCTCTGCGACGGCCTTGCCGATGCCGGCTATGATTTCACCAGGCCCCCGGGGGCGTTTTACCTGTTTCCCCGAACGCCCGTTGCCGATGACGTGGCTTTTGTCAGAGATCTGCAGCAGGAGTTGATTCTGGTGGTTCCGGGCAGCGGTTTTGCGGGCCCGGGACATTTTCGCATCGCCTTTTGCGTTGATGACCAGACCATCGTCAATGCCTTGCCGGGGTTTAGGCGAGTCATGCAAAAATACAAATAGTGTCCTTTCAGAAAAGGTATCTTGCGGCCCAGGCCGGCGTTCTCTCGTTTCCGCAATCCTCGACGTAGCGCTGCTACGCCTGCGGTTGTGAAAACGCTGCGGCCTTGGCCTGAATCACAAGCTACCTTTTCTGAAAGGACACGGATAGGTAACTGGTGAATTCCGGTTAGGGTAACGCTTTTAAAAAAGAGGAGCGATAGATGAAAATTTTAAAGATCGATCATTTGGGCATTGCTGTGAACAGTATCGACAGCGGAAAAGATTTCTGGTCGGGTGTTCTGGGACTGGATTTCGAAGGCGCGGAAACCGTTGCCGAACAAAAGGTCACCACGGCTTTTTTTCCCGTGGGTGAAAGCGAAGTGGAGCTGCTGGAATCCACCGCTCCGGATGGCCCGGTGGCCAAATATATCGAAAAGCGGGGGCAGGGCATCCAGCATGTGGCGTTCCGTGTCGAAAATATTGACGAAGCTCTGGCCGAGTTGAAAGAAAAGGGGGTCCAGCTGATTGACCAGCAGCCCAGAATTGGTGCCGGGGGTGCCAAGATTGCCTTTCTGCATCCCAAGGCCACCAACGGTGTGCTGGTGGAGTTGTGCCAAAGGGATTGATGTATTGTTGATTTCGAAGGAAGGGCTTCCCGCCGCTGATCTTGCGATTGCGAGCGAAAGGGTTTGCGGTGGGAAGCCCTTCCCGCTTCCTTCTATATTGCCAACCGTCCCCCGCATCGATTTTTTTATCTGCAAGACTGATATTGCCAATCTTCACGGCATTTTTTTTGCATGAGGTCTCTGGGTGGACAGTGTTGCATGACATGGGTCATGCCAATTCTCGATCAAGCCATTTGACTGAATCGCAATATTAAAAATATCAGGCTAGGAGCACCACCATGGAAAACAAACCCCCCTTGCCCGCATCCGCGCATCCCATGCTATCCAACTTGCCTCCGGACAGAGCCAAAAAAGGAAAGGTTGTGTCCGCTGAAGAGGCCGTTCGTATTATCCGGGACGGAGATACCATCGCCACCGGAGGCTTCGTGGGCATTGGGTTCCCCGAACAGATTGCCATTGCCCTGGAATCGTTTTTTCTGGAGTACGATCGTCCGCGGAACCTCACCCTGGTTTATGCCGCCGGCCAGGGAGACGGCAAGGAACGGGGGCTGAATCATCTGGGGCATGTGGACCTGGTCAAGCGGGTGGTCGGCGGCCACTGGGGATTGGTTCCCAAACTTCAGCGGCTGGCTCTGGACAATAAAATCGAAGGATACAACCTGCCCCAAGGGGTCATTTCTCACATGTACCGGGACATTGCCGCCCATAAACCGCGCACCATCACCACGGTCGGCCTGGGTACTTTCGTTGATCCGCTCAACGGCGGTGGAAAAATTAACGACATCACGACCGAAGACCTGGTGGAACGGATTCAGTTCGATGGCAATGATTACCTGGCCTACAAGACGTTTCCCATCAACGTGGCCATTCTGCGGGGAACCACAGCCGATACCGACGGCAACATCACCATGGAGAAGGAAGCCCTGACGTTAGAAGCGCTGGCCATCGCCACGGCTGCCCGCAATTCCGGCGGCTTCGTTATCGTCCAGGTGGAACGGGTGGCAGGCAGGGGGACCTTGAATGCCCGCCAGGTCAAGATTCCCGGAATCATGGTGGACTGTGTGGTGGTTTCCAAACCTGAGCACCACTGGCAGACCTTCGGCACCCAGTATGACCCCTCGTTCAGCAGTGAAATCAAGGTGCCGATTCAATCGCTGCCGCCCATGGAGATGGGTGATCGAAAGATAATTGCCAGGCGGGCGGCCTTCGAACTGGTGCCCAATAGTGTGGTGAATTTGGGGATCGGCATGCCCGAAGGCGTGTCCAATGTGGCCAACGAGGAAAAGATCATCGAATTTTTGACCCTGACGGCAGAGCCGGGCGTCATCGGCGGACTGCCGGCGGGCGGCCTCAATTTCGGTGCTGCCGTCAACACGGAGGCCCTCATCGATCAGCCGTCCCAGTTCGATTTCTACGACGGCGGCGGGCTGGACCTGGCCTTTCTCGGCCTGGCGCAGGCCGACGAAGCCGGCAATCTCAATGTGAGCAAGTTTGGTCCCAAGCTGGCCGGTGCCGGCGGTTTTATCAACATCAGCCAGGCCGCCAAGCAGGTCGTCTTCGTCGGAACGTTTACCGCCGGTGGACTGAAGATTTCCGTTCAAAATGGCAAGTTGATGATCGACCGGGAAGGCAAGGTGAATAAGTTCGTTAAACAGGTGGAGCATGTCACCTTTTCCGGTGCCTATGCCGTATCCAAAAATCAACCCGTGCGTTATGTCACCGAACGATGCGTTTTCCGGCTGACATCTGACGGGATGGAGTTGATCGAAGTCGCTCCGGGGATTGACATAGAAAAAGACATCCTGGCGCGCATGGATTTCAAACCGGTGATCAAGGGCACACCGGCGCTCATGGACGAACGGATTTTCAATCCCGGCCCCATGGGGCTAAAGGAGGACCTGTTCGCCGTCTCCCTGGAAAAACGCCTGGTCTATGACCAGCGCGAAAACCTGTTTTTCGTTAACTTCGAAGGATACGCGATTCGCAGCGCCGGGGATATCGAAGATGTCCGGACCGCCGTCGGGAAAATTTTGGATACTGTGGATCACCGTGTATATGCAGTGGTCAACTATGACAATTTCAGCATTTTACCGGAATTGGTGGGACCATACACCGATATGGTGAAAGCGCTTGTGGAGCGCTATTACACCGGTGTTACCCGCTACACCACCAGCGCCTTTCTGCGTATGAAAATCGGTGATGCGCTCAAAGAGCGAAAGATGGCGCCCCATATCTATGAAAGCCGGGAGGAGGCGAAGCTGGCCCTTAAGGGGGGAGGGAAACCATCCGACGCTTGATCGGGCTTAGTGTATCTAAATTGATACATTCACCCCCCACCGTTTAGCGGCACACCGTACTTTTTCATTTTTTTATAAAGCAGGGTCCGGTGAATACCCAGCAGGGAAGCTGCACGAGCCTTGTTGTTGGCGGTCTTTTTCAGCGCGGCGACAATCGCCGATTTTTCCGCATCGGCCTGCACCTCGCGAATGGGAGCAACGCCAGCGACTTCGGGTTTTGCTGGATGTCTTCGTCTGGGTAACGGTAGATCCGTCAAATCGATCACATCCCCATTCATGGTGGACAGGGCACGGTCCAGCATATTGGACAGTTCGCGAACATTGCCCTGCCAGGAATAGGCCAACAGCACACTGATCGCCTCCGGGCTGAGTCGGATTTCGTCGGCCGTGCTGGCCTGCCGGAGCAGATGCCGGGCGATGGGGATAATGTCGTCGGTTCGATCTCTCAGCGGCGGGATATTCAACGAAATGACATTGAGCCGATAATACAGATCTTTGCGGAAACGGCCGTTGTCAATCAGCCGTTCCAGGTTCTGGTTGGTCGCGGCAATCAGCCTGAAATCAGATTGTATCAGCTTGTTTCCGCCAACCCGCTCAAACATTTTTTCTTCCAGGACCCGTAATAACTTGGGCTGCATCTCCAGGGGCAGGTCTCCGATTTCGTCCAGGAATATGGTTCCTCGATGGGCCAGTTCGAATTTGCCGGGCTTGCCGGACGACCGGGCACCGGTGAATGCACCGCGGTCGTATCCGAAAAGCTCGGACTCCAACAGGTCTTTTGGAATGGCCGCGCAATTGATCTGAACAAAGGGATGAATCCCTCTTGAACTGGCGTGGTGAATGCTCTGGGCAAAAAGCTCTTTGCCGGTTCCGCTTTCACCGACGATCAGCACCGGGTAGGTGTTGGCGGCAGCCACCAGCGCCTCCTGTTTCAGTTCCGCGGTCGCCCGGCTGTTTCCGATAATGCTGTCCAGCGTGTATCGGGTGGAACGCAGCGTCATTAACTCTTTCTTGTATCGTTTGACCTGAGACTCGAGATGGCGCAGTTTTTTGGCCAGTTTAACCACTTCGCCAACATCCTGAAACATCACCAGGCCGAACACGGCGACGACGGTACCCTCTCTTCGAATGGGAATGCGGTGCACCACAATGTTCTGGCCGCGAATGGTCTGGGTATGGTTGATTTCGGGTTTGCCCGTCCGGGCCACGATGTGCATCCGGCTGTTTTCCACGACGTCCGTGCAGTGTTTTCCGATGCTCTCGTCTGCATCGAGGCCGAGAAACTGCGCATAGGGCTTATTTAGATGGGTCACGAGTCCATTGGCATCCGTTACCATGGCACCGTTGTAGATGCTGTCGAATATCAGTTGAAACAGTTCAAGTTGGTTTTTTAACCGAATAAATTGGGATTGTTGTGCAAAATTTGGGTTTTTCGTCATGCGAATATGACCCCTTGCCGTCAAGAATGAAATCAACCTACCGGCAAACGAAAAATGTTGCAAATTTGATTCATGTATCTATATGGATACACTTTGATTGGGCCTGCGTCCACTTAAAAAAAGAACCAAAAGCCATTATACAAGCTGTTAAACCTTCGATATCAAGCAGATAACAATTTTATTGACCTGATATTTTTTAATTGGTCCTGTAATTGCTAATTCAATGGGACCCACAGGGTATGCATTTTAATTGGTACCGCCATTTTCGAACCGGTCCATAGATGTTGGGCCTTTTCTCCTTGCTGAACGAGCGGTTTCCATCCAATTGGCGTGGGAATAGCGGATAATACCCGCAATATTCGAATCATAAATAACTATTGAAGCGTTCGGTTCTAATCCGATGATAGCTGCCACCAATGGCATGCGCCTTACATCGAATAAGGTTTGAACGGCCTTATCTGTTGCAGCCGGGAGATGACCTGTACCCATCCAAACCAATCGCTTGAACACCTGCCTTTAGCGCGGCTATCGTGTATCAACGACACTTTTTAAAATGAATGTCATTCATCCTCTGCATCCCAAAATTATTCTTGACATGGTCCGGCGTCTATATTATCCAAACTTAATATTGGTATGACCAATAAATCCTTAAACATTGGACCATGATACAAGACCTTCCAGATGTCATTGAAAGGAGGTGAGCGGCTAACCTGTCGGCAAGTGCTCAATTTACAACTTTTCAAGTTGAGATGTTTTCAATCCATTCGAATTAGCAGGGAGGAACCCGTCATGAAAAAAGCGTTAACCACCATTTTTTGTATTGCCCTGGCCCTGTGTTTTCTGACCAGCGCATCCTTTGCAGCTGAAAAGCGTGAAAAATTCGGTAGCGACAAGCGCCACGATATGGCCAAGCGGGTAAATTTCAAACCCAGCACCGAAAAAATCCGCTGGAAGATGGTCATGCCCTGGAGCAAAGGCCTTCTGTTTTACGATATCGCCGTTCATTTTGCCGACAGCGTACGCTTAGCCTCTGCCGGCCGTCTGGACATCAAGGCCTTTTCCGCCGGCGAACTGGTACCTGCCATGCAGAGCTTCGATGCGGTAAGTCAGGGGTCCGCTGATGTCGGCCATGACTGGCCCGGCTACTGGAAGGGTAAAAACGAAGCCTTTGTAGCTTTTGCCTCCGTACCCTTCGGGCTGGATGCCGAAGGCTACAACATCTGGCTGTATGAAAAGGGTGGCCTGGAACTGATGCAGGAAATCTATGGTCAGTTCAACCTTTTTGCCCTGCCTGGCGGCCAGGTCGGCCAGGAGATGGGTCTGTCCTCCAACAAACGCGCCACCAAGATGGAAGACTTCAAAGGCATGCGCGTTCGTACCCCGGGTTGGTACATGGACATCATGAACAACTTGGGTTCGTCGGTCAGCCCCCTGCCCGGCGGCGAAGTCTACCTCGCTCTGGAGCGTGGTGTCATCGATGCGGCCGAGTTCTCCTCTCCGGCGATCAATTACCCCATGGGTTTTGACGAAATCACCAAATATGCCATCCAGCCCGGCGTTCATCAGCCCGGCGTCCAGTGCGCCCTGTTCTTTAACAAAGATGCCTATGAAAAACTGCCCGAAGACCTGAAATGGATCATCGATATCTGTGCCAAGGAGACACAGCTGTGGAGCTACAACTGGATCAACAGCCTCAACGCCGAGGCCATCCGTCGTTTCAAGGAAAAAATTGAATTCGTCAAGATGGACAAGGAAACGCTTATCGAATTCCGCAAAAAAACCAAAGCCTATCTCGATGAAGTCAAAGCCAAGTTCCCGGATGTAAAAAAGGTGCTTGACAGCCAGGAAGCCTTCACAGAAAGCTTTGCCGACTGGCGCGACGCCCGCTCCGGAGCGACCCCGTGGCCCTATGAAACTTACATCGGTGGACGTATCACCGAATAGTGACCCATGTGCATTTGATCTATTGAAAAAAAAGGTTGAAGGTCCGCTTCCTGGTGATGCGGACTTTCAACCCTAATCGATGAATCAAAGGACGTTTGAAAGGAACACAGGCATGCTGGCAAAAATATCCAAAGCAATTGACTCATTTAACATCAAACAGGGCGAGTTCAGTTCACTGCTGGCCCTTCCCCTGCTGCTGGTGGTGGTCTACGAGGTGGTCATGCGCTACGCATTCAACGCCCCCACCACCTGGGGCTTTGAAGCCACCACCTTTCTCTACGGTGTGCATTACATGCTGGGCCTGGCCTACTGCGACGTCTACAGCGGACACGTAAGGGTGGACATTTTCACCTCGCGCATGCCGATGAAGCCCCAGGGTTCTATCGGTGTTCTGACCAATCTGGTTTTCTTCATGCCGGTGATGGTCCTGATGACCTTCGCATCCTGGAAATACGCCCTGACATCCATCGCCGGACGAGAACTCAACCCCACCAGTTGGGCGCCACCGATTTATCCCATCAAGACCCTGATGGCCATCTCCTTTTCATTGCTGCTGATTCAGGGGTTTTCCAATTTGATTCATAACATCCGGGTGCTGCAAGGCAAAGCGGAAGGGGTGAGGTAACCAACTATGAGTGTAGAATTTCTAACCGTCGCGATGTTTGTAACGCTAATCGTGGCCATTATTTTCGGTCATCCCCTGGCCTACACCCTGGCGGCTGTGGCGACCCTTTTCGGACTCATCGACAACGGGTTCAATTTAGATGCTTTGTTCAACATGTTTGCCAACAATGCCTGGGGCGTCATGGAAAATTACGTCCTGGTTGCCATTCCGCTGTTCATCCTCATGGCCCAGCTGCTGGATCGCTCCAAGGTCAGCGACAAGCTTTTCGAGGCGCTTTACGTGGTACTGGGCGGCATCAAGGGCGGGCTGGGTCTGGCCGTGGTCGTGGTGTGCACCATTTTTGCCGCTACTACCGGCATCATCGGCGCCTCTGTGGTGGCGATGGGGTTGCTGGCCACCCCGGCGCTGTTGCGCAAGAACTATCAGAAAGAGATGACCAGCGGTATCATCTGTGCCGCCGGCACCTTGGGTATATTGATACCACCGTCCATTATGATGGTCATATACGGCGGCTTGACCGGACTCAAGGAAACCACCGTAGGCAACCTGTTTGCCGGGGCGATTTTCCCGGGCCTTCTGCTGGCGGGCCTCTATTTTGCCTATATTTTGATTCGCTGCAACATCAACCCGCAACTGGGTCCCCCAATTTCGAAAGAAGAAGCCGGCACCTACACGGCCTTACAAAAATGGGGCATGACCTTAAAGTCGATGGTGCCGCCCCTGGCCCTGATCCTCGCGGTGATGGGCACCATACTGGGTGGCGTGGCCACCCCCACAGAGGCTGCCGGCATGGGCGCCAGCGGTGCGGCCATCCTGGCACTGGCCAACCGCAAGCTCACCTGGCCGGTGTTCCGGGACAGCTGCCGTGCCACCTTGAAAACCACCGCCATGGTGATGATGCTTTTCATCGGCGGCAAATTCTTCAGTTCAGTTTTTTTGAGCATGGGCGGCGGCGATGTGGTGGCTGACGTGCTCATCGGCTCGGGTATGAACCGCTGGATCGTCCTTCTGATCATGATGGCCATCGTTTTTTTGATGGGCATGTTCATCGACTGGGCGGCCATCCTGCTGGTCACTGTGCCTGTCTTCATGCCCATTGCCATGGAGCTGGATTTCAACCCCCTGTGGTTCTCGATCCTGATGTGTGTGAACCTGCAGACCTCATTTTTGACTCCGCCATTCGGCTATGCCCTGTTCTACTTCAAGGGTGTGGCGCCGCCGGAATATACCATGATGCACATCTACCGTGGTATCATGCCGTTTGTACTGCTGCAGTTGGTGGGGCTGACAATCCTGGCATTGTTCCCGGGTCTGATCACCTGGCTGCCGGCACTGTTTTTCGGAAGCTGATTTCAACGTTTAATTCAGTTGATGCCATTCACCAAAGGTGAAAACCATGCAAGCCCGAAATTATCCAGAACGATCCGACACGGTCTATTTTTTCGGTACCTGCCTGATGGATGCCGTCTATCCCGATGCCGGGATGGCGGCCATCCGGATGATAGAGTCTCTGGGCGTCAAGGTGGTGTTTCCCCCGGGCCAGAGCTGCTGCGGCCAGCCTGCCTACAATTCCGGTTTTACCCGCGAGGCCAGGGCCGTCGCCCGCAAGCAGATCCGTGTGTTTTCAAAACCCTACCCCGTCATCGTGCCTTCTGGATCCTGTGCCGGCATGATGAAGCATCACTACCCGACATTGTTTGCCGGTACACCCGACGAAGACGCTGCGCGCCGATTATCCGAACGGGTTTATGAATGGTCCGAGTACCTGGCCACGGTGCTGGCGGTGAAACTCGAAGATCGGGGAGACCCGCTGACGATTACCTGGCATAGCTCCTGCCACGCCCTGCGCGAGATGGATGTAATCCGGTATTCGAAAGACTTGATCCGCCAGTTGAAAAACGTGACCCTGGTAGAACTGGAACGTGAGACGGAGTGCTGCGGGTTTGGCGGCACCTTTGCCGTCAAGCAGGCGGCCATATCGGCCGCCATGGTCAAGGACAAGGTGGACGATATCCGTCAAACCGGCGCCACGACGCTGGTGGCCGGTGACTGCGGGTGCCTGATGAACATCACCGGCGCCATGGAACATGCCGGTGTGGCGATTGCCGGCCAACACTTGGCTGAATTCCTGTGGGAGAGAACCAATGGGTAATCACACACGATTCGATTTTGAAGACAATGTTACCGGGGCGCTGGCCGATGATCAACTGCGCAAAAACCTACGCAAGGCGATGGATATTCTGGTCGACAAGCGCCGCGCGGTCTTTCCGGACAGCGACTATCTCGAACAACTGCGCTCGGCCGGCAATGCTATCAAGCGCCGGGCGTTGAAACAGTTGCCCCGCCTGCTGGAGCGGCTCGAGGCCAACTGCACCAAAAATGGCATTCAGGTGCACTGGGCCGAAGACATAGCCCAGGCCAACGGCATCGTGCTCGACATCCTGCGTCGTCACGATGCGCCTGACATCGTCAAGGGCAAGTCGATGGTCTCCGAGGAGATGCACCTGAACCATTTTCTCGAAGAAAACGACATCGAAGCCATCGAGACCGATCTGGGCGAATTCATCATCCAGCTCAACCACGAAACCCCCTCGCACATCATCGTACCGGCCATTCACAAAAACAAGGACGAAGTGGCCGCTATCTTCCACGAAAAGATTCTGGACACCCCTTATACGGAAGACGTGGAGGAGCTGACCGCCATCGCCAGACGGGTGCTGCGCAAGCGCTTTGCCGCGGCCAAGGTGGGACTCTCCGGCGTCAATTTTGCGATCGCCGAGACTGGCACCCTGCTTTTGGTGGAAAACGAGGGCAACGGCCGCATGTGCACCACCGTCCCCGAGGTTCATGTGGCCGTGATGGGCCTGGAAAAAGTCATCGAAAAGCTTTCCGATGTGCCGCCCCTGCTGCGGCTGCTGACCGGATCGGCCACCGGGCAGGTGATCACCACCTATGTCAACATGATTAGTTCCCCTCGCAAGAGCGAAGAAAAAGACGGACCCAAGGAGGTGCACCTGGTTATTCTGGACAACGGCCGCTCGCGCATGCTGGCCGATCCGGAGTTCCGCCAGACCCTGCTTTGCATTCGCTGCGGCACCTGCCTCAACCACTGTCCGGTCTACGTTCGCATCGGCGGCCATGCCTACGGCCATGTCTATCCGGGTCCCATCGGCAAGATCCTGACCCCGCAGATGGAGGGGCTCGAACGGGCCGGTGTGCTGGCCACCGCCTCCAGCCTCTGCGGTGCCTGCGGCGAAGTGTGTCCCGTTCGGATCCCCATTCCAGATTTGATCCGGCGTCTGCGCAACGAAAGCTACGATCAGGACGGCAGCGCCGTGGTCGAGGGCGGCGGCTACAAGAAAAACCTGGCCGAAATGCTGGTGTGGAAAGGCTGGGAACTGGCCAACCGGACGCCGGTGCTGAATGAATTGGGTACCCGGTTGGCCGGAAGGCTCGGGAACCGCATGCCTAAGGTCGGTCCGCTCAAAAAGTGGACAGGCGTTCGAACGTCGCCGACCGTCGCCTGCAACACGCTTCACGAACGTGTTCGTAACGAGGGGGTGAAGGATGAGTAGCCAACGTGCCCGTGAACGGATATTGGCCCGCTTGCACGAGTCCGGCACGGAGGGGACCACGGTACCTTCGGCATCGCTGCCGCCGGATTTGTCACTCAACCGGGATGAAAAGATTGAACGCCTGGCCGAAATGATGACGGCCATGCGTACCGAGGTCCACATCGTTGAGGCCGACGGCTGGCTCGACAAGTTCAAGGAACTGGCCCGGGAAAAGGGCTGGAAGCGGCTCCTGTATGGTCCGGGGGGACCGGTCGGCCCGGCAATCGAAACGGCCTGGCCAGCCGAGGATAGCGGACTCCCGGAGTTGGTCGCCTACCGCGAGCCGGTGGAGACTTTCAAAGCGGACCTCTTTCAGATGGATGCAGGGATTACCAGCGTCCGCGCGGGGGTGGCCGAAACCGGCGCCGTGGTCCTTTGGCCCACATCATACGAACCGCGGCTGATGTCCTTGGTACCGCCGGTCCACGTGGCGGTACTCGATGCCGACACGATTTACAATTCGCTGGCCGAGATGATGGCCGTAGAGCGATGGGCCGACGGTATGCCCACCAATGCCCTGTTGATCTCCGGTCCGTCCAAGACCGCCGACATCGAGTTTACTCTGGTGTTCGGGGTTCACGGTCCCAAGGAATTGGTCCTTCTGATACGGAAATGAAAAGTGTCCATCCACAAACGGCACCTTTCGGCCCAGGCCGGCGTTCTCCTTCGGCTGAGCACGTAGTGAAGCTTCAGCGCTATCCTCAACGTAGCGCAGCTACGCCTGCGGTTTCAACCTCACTGCGGCCTTGGCCTGAACCAAAACCTACCATTTGTGAATAGACACCGCACAACCCTGCATAATGAGAAAACGACATTGGCTGGCATTATTAAAAAAGGAAGTCATGCGCGTAGCGACAGCCTTCAAAATCTGATTTATGACCACTGGATTCTGAATTCATTTTATTAACATCAAGGGAATTCGTCATGATCGCTGATTCACTTGTCCGTCAATTTAAAACCATCGTGGGTGACAATAATGCGTGGACCGATGCCGCCGATCTGCACACCTACTCCTACGACGCTGCTGTCGTCGATCCGGTCCAGCCCGGGCTGATCGTTCGCCCCACCACGATCGAGGCCCTGGGAAAAACGGTGCGTCTGTGCAACGACCACGTTTTGCCCCTGACTGTCCGGGGTGCCGGCACCAACCTGAGCGGTGGAACCGTGCCCCTTCCCGGCGGTGTGGTCATCGTCACCAACGGCATGAAATCTATCCTGGAGATCAACGAAGCGGATATGTATGCTGTGGTCCAGCCCGGTGTGGTCACGGCCAAACTGGCTGCCGCCGTGGAAGCCAAAGGCCTGTTCTATCCTCCCGATCCCGGCAGCCAGGCCGTTTCCACGATCGGCGGCAACGTGGCTGAAAACGCTGGCGGCCTGCGCGGCCTGAAATACGGCGTCACCCGCGATTATGTGATGGGCGTGAGCTTTTTCGATGTGGAGGGCAACCTGGTTAAATCAGGATCCCGGACGGTCAAATGTGCCACCGGGTACAACCTCACCGGGCTGATGGTCGGGTCCGAAGGCACCCTGGGCGTGTTTGCCGAAATCATCCTCAAACTGATCCCGCTGCCGGCCCACCGCAAGGCCATGATGGCTGTTTTCGAATCCCTTGAAAGGGCCTCTGAAACCGTGGCCGCCATTATTGCCGATCGGATCGTTCCGGCCACCCTGGAGTTTCTCGATAATTTTACGATCCGGGCGGTGGAAGATTTCAGCAAGGCCGGCCTGCCCAAAGACGCTGCCGCCATGCTGCTGGTAGAACTGGACGGCTACGCGGCGCAGGTGGAAGAAGACGCCGCCCGCGTGGAGGCCCTTTGCAGGACCATGGGGGCGACCTCGGTTCGCGTGGCCCAGGACGCGGCCGAACGGGATCGGGTGTGGGCTGCCCGCCGCGCGGCCCTTTCCGCCCTGGCCCAACTCAAGCCGACCCTGGTGCTGGAAGACGCTACGGTGCCGCGCAGCCGTCTCCCGGAGATGGTCGTCGCCATCCAGCGGATCGCCAAACGCTATGACCTGACCATCGGTACCTTCGGCCATGCCGGCGACGGCAACCTGCACCCCACGATACTGACCGACAAGCGCAACCATGCCGAATGGGAGCGAGTGGAGAAGGCCATCGACGACATCTTCGATGATGCGCTGAAAATGGGGGGTACACTTTCAGGCGAGCACGGCACGGGCCTGGCCAAATGCCGCTACCTGGAAAAAGAGACCAGTGCCGGGACCATTCTTTTTTCTTCACGGGTCAAACGGGCCCTGGATCCCAAGAATATTCTTAACCCCGGCAAAATTATCGCCGCGAAAGCGTAGTTCTGATCATGGCATCAATGGACGCACTCGCCCGCCTCATGCGGGAACTGGAAGATCAACTGGTGGTTTGCATGCGTTGCGGCATGTGCCAGTCCGTTTGCCCGGTCTTCGATCAGACTGGACGGGAGGCCGATGTGGCCCGGGGCAAGCTGGCCCTGCTAAACGGCCTGATGGAACAGATGTTCGACGATCCCCAAGGGGTTTACCAGCGGCTCAACCGTTGCCTGCTGTGCGGATCCTGCGCGGCCAACTGCCCCAGCGGGGTCAGTGTGCAGGAGATCTTCCTCAAGGCACGGGCCATCCTCACCGGCTACATGGGCCTGTCGCCGGCCAAGCGACTGATTCTGAAAGGCATGCTGGCCAACCCCAAGCTTTTCGATCGACTGACCGAGTGGGGGGCCCGGTTCCAGAAAATTTTTACCCGTCCGGTCAACGACATCATCGGAACCTCCTGTGCCCGGGTGATGTCGCCCCTGATCCAGGATCGCCATTTCAGAACCCTGGCCCCGATTCCCTTTCACCGGCAGGTGCCTTCTATGGATCGTCCGGCTGGAAAGTCGGGGATCAAAGTGGCCGTTTTCACCGGGTGCCTAATCGACAAGATGTTTCCCGCGATTGCCCGCAGCACCATCAAGGTCCTGGATCACTTAGGGGTCGGGATTTTTCTGCCGGCAGACCAGGGATGCTGCGGTATTCCGGCTTTGTCCAGCGGGGATCTTCCCACTTTTCAAAAACTGCTGGACCACAGCCTGGAACGCTTCGAAAGCGGTGAATTCGACTTTTTGGTCACCGCCTGTGCCACCTGCACCTCCACCATTCACGAGGTGTGGCCGAAGATGGCAGACGCGCGCACCTGCGACGCGGCCACCCGGTTGGCCCGGCGGACCATGGACATCAATCAGTTCCTGCTCAGGGAGACGGCGCTCAAGCCGCTGTCGAAATCAACTGGCAAGGCCTGTACCGTCACCTACCACGACCCGTGCCATCTGAAGAAAAGCCTGAAGGTGTTCAACGAACCCCGCGCCGTGATCAAGGCTGTTCCTGGTTGCAAGCTGACGGAGATGGCCGAATCCGACTGGTGTTGCGGCATGGGTGGGAGTTTCAACCTGCAATATTACGACATTTCAAAAGGGATTGGGATGAAAAAGGCGGCTCAGATTAAAGATACCGGTGCCAACGTGCTGGCCACGGGATGTCCGGCCTGCATGATCCAGATCTCGGACATGCTCTCCCAGGCCGGTGCGAACATCACCGTGCGGCATCCCGTCGAATTGTTGGCCGAAGCCCTAAACGAATGAAAATACGGCTCAAACCGATCAATCCAAAGCGAATTTCCGATCAGGTGTTCGACCAACTGCGGGAACTGATCTTTCGCGGCGACTACCAACCCGGCCAAAAGATCATGACCGAACGCGAACTCGCCGACGCCATGAATGTCAGCCGCAACTCAGTCCGCGAAGCCATCAACAAGTTGGTTACCTTGCGGTTTTTAGAGCAGCGCCAGGGTCAGGGCACCTTCGTGCGTTCGATGGACGAGGCCGTGAAAATACCGCTGGCCACGGTTATGGAGGCCCGGGACGCCAGTCTTATCGACCTGCTGGAAATGCGCATGGGCATTGAGTGTACGGCCGCTTCGCTGGCGGCCCAGCGAGCCAACCCGGCGGATCTGGACGCCATTGAAAATGCCATCGCGGATATGGAGGCCGATACCTGCGCCGGCGGACTGGGCACCGAGGGGGATCTTTCCTTCCACATGGCCATCGCCTGGGCAACCAAAAACCCCCTGCAGGTATACATCATGAAGAATATCTCGGATTTTCTGCACGTGGGAATCCGGAAAAACTTGGTCCACCTTTACGAAGATCCGGACAACATCGTGGAGATCCTGCAACAGCACAAGGCCATTTATCAGGCCATCCGCAGTGGTGACGCCGACGCTGCCTACCGGACCATGAAAAATCACATCAATTATGTGATCCGCTTTTTCCGGAACCGCCTGAAAACAGGAGGAACCAACCATGGGTGATATTGAAAAATTTCAGCAGGAACGGCAGGCGCTCAACGAGCTGGTAATGAAATATGCCGGGCTGGGCACCAAGCGGTACTACAGTCTCGATTCGCAGGCCTACCGGGAAGGGATCCTGCCAGTCAAGACCAAGGAACTGCTGGGCCTGGTGGCCAGTTTCGTGCTGCGTTGCGACGACTGTATCACGTACCATGTGATCCGCTGCCATGAAGAGGGCGTTTCCAGTGAAGAGCTGGAAGAAGCGCTGTTCATCGGCCTGATCGTGGGTGGAACCATTACCATTCCCCACCAGCGCCGGGCCATGAAGGCGTGGGATGAGCTGAAAAACAAAAGCGTTGCGTGATGGATGGCCATCCCCGCGTCACGGCGTTTTCCTGTGCTTTTTTAAATGGGCGGATGGGGTAACGCTCCGCATCGCGATTGGGCTCAGATTAGCAGATGACCTGGCGGCAAAGTTTTCATCCGAACTATTGCCATCGGGCGCACAACGCAAAATAGCATTTTTCTATAATTCCTATCTACCTTATCGTCTATTGCAATTTGATTTGTGCAACGAAGGCGATTAATCTTAATCTTGGCCTTCTGGAGAAGATATGTCTGAAAACGGGTTGTCTTGCATTGACCCCGGAATGACGGTATTGGATATACTGAGCCGCCACAGGGAAACCGAAGCGGTTTTCAAGGCATGGGACCGTCGAGCCGGCGAATGCATCTGTTGCCGGGCGCTGTTCGATACACTGCAGCAGGTGGCCGACAGATACGGGCTGGATCTGGACCTTTTGATGGACGAAATCGATACCGTCGCCAGCCAAACAGACGCTCCTATCGGGGACCGAAAACAGGCGCTTTCCAACTTACCCTCTAACCGGGAGAAACCAAATGGCTGAGAAAAACACAACCCTGAAACCGCTTCGCCTGACGGAGACGGTCAGGGGGGCCGGGTGAGCGTCCAAATTGCCTCCAGGGGACCTGGAAAAGGCGTTGTGCGGGCTGGATTTTCCAACAGACCCCAATGTACTGGTCGGTCTTTCCCGGGCGGATGATGCCGGGGTTTACAAAGTGTCCGACGATCTGGCCTTGATTCAGACGGTGGATTTTTTCACGCCGGTGGTGGACGACCCTTATTGGTTCGGTCAGATTGCCGCGGCCAATGCGCTGAGCGATGTCTATGCCATGGGCGGGGAGCCAAAAACAGCCATGAATCTGGTTGGCTTTCCCCTCAAGCGGATGGACCTTTCCGTCCTGAGAGAGGTGATCCAGGGAGGAATCGACAAGATCAGGGAAGCGGGTGTGGTGCTGCTGGGCGGTCACAGTGTGGAGGACGAAGAATTCAAATACGGGCTTTCCGTGACCGGCTTCATTCATCCCAACCGGATTCTTACCAAACAGGGCCTTAACGTGGGTGACCGACTCGTGCTCACCAAACCTTTAGGTACGGGCATCGTCAACACGGCCATCAAAGGCAATCTGGCCTCGGGGGAGATCACCCGGAAAGTAACAGCCATCATGGCGGCCCTGAACCGGACTGCCGCCACGGTGATGAGAGAATACCCGGTTCATGCCTGTACGGACATCACCGGCTTCGGGCTCATCGGTCATCTGGCCGAGATGATGCAGGGAACCGGTCTGGGATTGAAGATCGTGCTGGAGAAACTGCCCATCATCGACGTGGCACTCGGGTTTGCAGCAATGGGTATGGTCCCGGGCGGTGCCCACAAGAATCGGAGTTTCCGTGCTCATATGGTGGACATGGACGAGGGTGTGGACCCAGCCATGCAGGACATCATCTACGATCCCCAAACTTCAGGGGGGCTGTGCATTGCCGTTGCGCCGACCTCGGCAGAGGGGTTGGTGGATCATCTCCAAAGCGAAGGCGTGGAACATGCGGCCATCATCGGCGAGGTGGTGGACTACCCGGCCGGAATCATTCAGATCGTTTAATGACGAATTGAGCATATTGAGGATTGTGAATTGACCAGGATTGACGCAAGCGGGTTGTCCTGTCCGGCACCGGTGCTCGAGACCAAGGCGGCTGTGGAGAACCGTCACCCCCAGCACATCGACGTGCTGGTGGACAATGAACCGGCCCGTCAGAATGTGGCCCGTTATCTGGAATCACAAGGCTATCGTACCTGCGTTGAACAAGCGGGCGAACGATACACGGTTATCGGCACTGCCGCGAGGGTCGCTCCTGAGCCAAAACCGACTGTGACTGCGCCGGCCGTTGTTGGGGGAAAGATCATGGTGATGGTGGCGGCGGACCGCATGGGCAGTGGAGACGACCTGCTGGGCGCCAAACTGATGGCCAACTTCATCAAAACCCTCAAAGAGATGGGTGGCGAACTGTGGCGCCTGGTATTCGTCAACAGTGGGGTCAAGCTGACCATCGACGGCGCGGATACCCTGGAAGACCTGAAGGGGTTGGAAGAAGAGGGCCTCACCATCCTGGTTTGCGGCACCTGCCTGGATTACTTCAACCTGCTGGAGAAAAAACAGGTGGGCCAGACCACCAACATGCTGGACATCGTCACCGCCATGCAACTGGCCGACAAGGTGATTACCATTTAAAGACTCCGGAAAGATTTCAGGGATCGTTTTATCTGTCGATGGTGCCCTCGAGAAACTCGACGGCCTGATTGGCGGCCCAGACACCTGAGGCGATGCAGCTCAACACGCCTGCGCTGATGGCGCCGGCCCCAACCACAAAAAGCCCTTCGATGCCTGCCGTGCAATCGAAAAAGCGCCCGGGTCCGAATTGCGCCGGAGTCTGTTCGGGCCCGAAATTTCCTCCGCTGACGCTGTTGACCCAATATTCATTGGAGAGCGGTGTGGCGAATTCAACATAATCGAGGTTGCTGCCAAGATCGGGGATATAGCGTTCGGCAGACTGGACGAGGCTCATCCCAATCTGATTCTTCAGCTGGGAATAGTCTTCGCCGCGCCTGCGGCTCTGGGTGCCTGACCAGGGTGTGAAGGGGTGGTCATAACCCAGGCCGCTGATGATTTCGAGGGTGTGGCAACCGTCCGGGGCGTATCGATGGCCCGGATCTTTCAACGATGGCGACGTCACGAAATAATACGGAAACGGGTCCGACGCCTGCCGATCGGCAACGGCGGCAAAGGTCCGGTTTACATCCGTGTACTCAAAATGAATGATATTGGCGTCTGTCAGGCCGGCCGCGATCGGATCCATTCGCGTTCCGATAAATGCATAAAACGACCCGCCGGATGGCTGTAGGCCCGCCACCTTTTTTTTGATCGGTCGGGGGATCATTCCGGGATCAATTAATTGCCGGAATGCGATCAGCGGATCCACATTGCTGATCACCGTTCTTGCCGTAAATGTATCACCGGATCGGCTGGAAACGATAAATTCAGTGCCGGACCGGCGGATACTGTTCACCGGGGTCCGGTTCTTCAGGATACCGTTATTTTTTTCTATCGTCGCCACTAGTGCGTCCCGCAGGGCGGCACTGCCGCCTTTGGGATAGTAGGCCCCGTCAAGATAATGATCCAGCAGCATCATACACAAAAAGGCCGACGCGCGATCGGGGGGCAGCCCGCTGTTGCCGCAGTGGGCCGACAAGGCCGCCTGCAGGCGTGGGTTGCGGGTGATGTGATTCAGCATCTGCTGGTAGGTGGCGCGGTGATATTTTATCAGAACCGGATGCCTGAAGGCATACCGCAAGCGATCCAACAGGTTTTTGGGCGGACCATGAGGATCGGAGAAGGCGTTGAGCAAACGGTCAATTAAATTGAAGTATCGACTGATCGCCCTTGATTCATGGGGGAAAAGTCGTTGCAGTCGCTCATGGTAACGCTGCTTGCCCTTGCAGAGCCTCAGCTCAAAATCCGGAAACACGTAACGGTCGAAGCCGTCTGGATCAAGTTCGACGAAATCCAGCTGGTCGTCAAGTTCCAGCAGTTCCAGAAGAAGCCGAAATGTTCCGCCATGGCCCAGTTTTCCCAGGTAATGGACACCGGTATCGAACCGATAACCGTTGCGGACGAAGGGATTGATATACCCGCCGAAAGCCGGCATGGCTTCGAGGACCAGAACCGATACCTTTTGCTGGGCCAACCGCAAGGCAGCGCTGAGGCCGCCGGCACCGCTACCTACCACGATAGCGTCATAATCCGTCAATTGACCCTCTTGGCCGTAAAAGAAAGTGGTTTCCCAAACGTCTGGATATCTTATACAGACTCCCATAGCGTTTTTGAACTGTCAACGATTCTGAAGTTCATCGATGCATTTGACCCGGGAATCCGAAACGAGGTATAACCGCCCAATAGAGAAATCGCCTCCGATGTCGGCCTATCCATGGGAATGAGAAAGAGACGGCCATGTTTGTGCTCAAAAAAACAATCACCCCGTTTATTCTGCCGCCGGGTATCTTCATCCTGGCGATCGTGTCGATTTCATTGGTGATGGTTTACCGGAAACGATGGAAACTGGGGTTGTCGAACCTGGTCGTGGGGCTGATGTTATGGGCGCTTTCTACCGTTCCACTATCCACTTTTTTGATTCAAGGCTTGGAATCGGAGTATTCCATCCCGGCGAATCCGTCGGGAGATGTGATCATCCTGCTGGGCGGCGGGTTGATTGAGGGCGTGCCGGATCTCACCGGTCCGTCGACGCCATCGCCGTCAACAATGGGCCGGATCGTCACCGCCGTGAGACTATACCGGCGGTTGGGCCTGCCCATTATCGTCACTGGTGGCCGTTTACACGATGATGCAGACGCTGCCGTAGCGACAATTGCCAAACGGTTTTTGATGGACCTGGGCGTGCCGGAAAAATCAATTACGGTGGAAGACCGGGCCCGGGATACGGCGCAGAATGCCCGGCTGACTGCCGCCATCTGCAGGCAGCAGGGTTTTTCCAAACCCATCCTGCTCACCGCGGCCTACCACCTGAAACGGTCCCGGATGGCATTCGATGCCGCCGGTATGCAGGTGACTCCGTTTCCCGCCTATTTTCTATCGTCCAGGGACATCCCTTTCACCTGGCGCCACCTGTTGCCGCGGGCCGGCACCTTGCACACCTCTGCCAATGCCCTTCACGAATACATCGGTATTCTATACTACCGGCTGGTTGGACCCTGATCGACGCAGCAGCGGATATTGACCCGCCGAAGGTCAATGGGCCCTGGTTGCCAGATGCAATCGTATTGGTCTATCCTAACTTGAAGATGAAAGGTTCATGATGAAAAAACCCCTTGTCCTAATGCTGGCCCTGGCATGTTGGGGGATTGGTGCCTGTGCTGCCTCGCCACCGGCGACCTCGTCTGCCAACGGTTCCGACGAAGGGGATCGGGAGCTGAAACGGGGTATCTATTGGTATCAGAAGGGGTGTAATCGCAAGGCCATGGAGCATTTTCTTGCTGCCCACGAGCACTATTCCCTCACCGATCAGCAGGCGGGTGTGGCTCGCAGCCTGAACAGCATCGCCAATGGCTACCGGCATGCGGGTAAAACCGAAGACGCACGGCTGTTTTACGATGCCGCCATTGCCGCCGCCAGGCGCTGCGACGACCAGCAGGTGTTGGCTCAGGCTCTGTGCAACAAAGTGGCTATTCTTATTGAGGTGGATGATCTGGCCGGAGCCGAGGTGCTTCTGGATGAGGCGCAACTGCTAACCCGGGAGACAGGCCAGGTATATGCCATGGTCCTGAACCATCGTGCCGTGCTGTTGATGATGGCGAATCGGACCGATGAAGCCGTATCCCTTTTGGATCAGGCTGACGCTGCAGCTGTTGACGACGGATTTAATGCCGATGCGACCATCCGTTTCACACGGGGGCGGTTGATGATGAAAAACGGAAATTATGCGGAAGCCATGAGCCTTTTTCAGCATGCCCTCGAATTGGACCGCCAAGCCGGATTCACCCGCGGGATGGCCGACGATCTCTCTGCGATGGCCGGCATTCACGAACAGTTGGGTGAGGATGAAGCCGCACTGGATTGCCTGGATCGAAGTATCAAAATTTATGCCCTGCTGGAAAACCAGGCAAAGGTGCTGGAGAACCTGGGACGGTTGGAATCGCTGGCACAGAAAACCGGAACCGACGTTCGGGTGACCGTCCATTTTATCAACCAGTGGCTGGCCGGTGAAGCGGTAGATGCCATCTGTCGTCAGTGACAGCGGTTGTCCGTGGAGGCGCCTATACTGCCGTGCTGATGGCGAGGACCCGCCATGACCCTTTCCCATCTCAAACCGACCGTACCTAAGTGTTGGCTGTTTGCGGCCTCCGGTGTGATGTGGAGCGCCGTTGGCATCATGATGTGTACCACCGCGATCGGTTGGCTGTCGGATGGTGGAATGGGTCGGGGCATGGCCTTTGGCCTGGCGGGAGTGGTTTTGGCCATGCTCTCTGTTCGCTGGGGGTTTGGCGGCATCGCCCAAAAAAATATCCGGCGTCTACGGCGTCTGCCGGATCGGGGGTGCTTTTTTGCATTCCAGGCCTGGAAGAGCTATCTGCTTATTATGGTGATGATTGTCCTGGGGGTTACCCTGCGGCACTCATCGATCCCGAAACATTTCCTGGCGGTCGCCTATACAGCCATCGGCGGCGCCCTGATTGTGGGCAGTTTTTACTACTATCGACACCTGTCGCGGTTGATTCGGACCGCATCCCGTCGGCGTGTCCAGCGCCATACCCTGCCTTGACAAGGGTTTTTTTCAACACCCTGCTAATCGAAAGTCAGAGACGATTTCTCTATGTCTACGATGCGCTCGCCTTTCACATAATCCTTGGTTTCGTAGCGGGTTATACCCATGAGTTTTTGGGTAATGGCACCCATGCGTTCTACCTGGGATTTTATTTTGGCGATTTTGGGGTAGACGGGATCATCCTGATCAAGGGTGTCCATGAGCAGTTCGGTGTGGCCGGAGATGGCCATCATGGGTTGGTTCAACTCGTGGCAGATGGCGCCGGCGGTTTCCAGCACCGCCTGGAGTTTTTCCCGGTAGATACGCTCGGATTCACTGCGGTGACGGTGCAGGGCAATTTCGATGGAAACCATCAGACTGCGGGTTTCGAAGGGTTTGACCACGTAACCGAAGGGCTCCATGACTTTGGCCCGCTCCAGGGTGGCCGGATCCGTGTAGGCGGTGAGGTAGACAACGGGAAGGTTGAACCGGTCCCGGATTACTCCGGCGGCGTGGATGCCGTCCATCTCGCCTTTGAGCTTGATGTCCATGAGCACCAGGTCCGGTTGCATCCTCCCGGCATGGGCGATGGCTGTCCGACCGTCATGGGCAACGGCACACACCGAGTAACCGGATTTTTCCAGGCGGCTTTTGATTTCCTGGGCCACAATACCTTCGTCTTCTACAACCAGAATGGTCGCCTGTATCATGTCAGAACTCCTCGTTGGACTGTTCAGGTGCGGTCAGCGTGATGGTGAACCGGGTTCCTTTTTCCGTGGTGATGGCAAGGGTGCCGCCCAGCTGGGTTGTGAGCGTATCGATGAGCCGAAGGCCCAGTGATGGGTGCTCAGGATCGGCCAGCGGCTCGACAAGACCGATGCCATCGTCGGCCACCACGATTTCTATCCGGCCGGCATGCAGGGTGCGGATGACGATCTCGATCGTCCCGGCGGCGTCGGGTAAGAAGGCATGCTTGAGGGCATTGGATACCAGCTCGTTGATGATCAGGCCGCAGGGCACGGCCATGTCCACCCCCAAGGCGATGTCATCGGCATGGACATTGAGCCGGACGCGGGCCGGATCGATCCCGTAGGCGTCGAACAGGTTGGCGGTCAGCCCCTGGACATAGCGGCCGAAATCGATTTTCGCCAGGTCAGCCGTACTGTACAGCTGCTCGTGGATCAAGGCCATGGATTTGATTCGGTTTTGGCTTTCCCGCAGAATTTCCACGCCCTTGGCATCCTTCATGTAATCCTCCTGAAGGTAGAGCAGGCTGGAGACGATCTGCAGGTTGTTTTTTACCCGGTGATGGATCTCCTTGAGCAGTGACTCCTTCTCCGCCAGCGACTGACGCAGTTGCTGGTCTGAGACCAGAAGCTCTTTTTCGGCCATCTGTCTCTCGAACAGCTCCCGTCTCAATTCGGCGGTTTTTCGTTGGACCATTCGGTTTTGTTGAAGATAGCCGAGAAAAATGGCAACCACCAGTATGACTACCCACAACAACACCCAAAACATGTTTCCATGCACTGGATTGCCGCCGACGGCGGCATGGGCCGGAAATGCGACCATCATCAAGGCCGAGGTCCCGTAGCGGCAGCAGCTGATAGTCATGCTGGGGATGTGGATGGCGTGTCTGGAAATCATCAGATCAGCGTATGAACCCGTTCTGCCAGGTCACGGACGGCCCGGGCTGCTTTGCTGCCCGGTGTCTGTTCGATAAAAGGCACCTGGTCGAGGACAGCCTGGCGGACCGCTTTATCTTCCGGGATGCTGCCCAGGTGGAACAGCTCCAGGTTAAGAAACCGCTGGGTCACCCGTTGGATAGTATTGACGGTGTGGTTGCCCTCGCGGATCCCGCTGACGGAATTGAGCACCAGGTTGAACCGGCTGATCCCATGATCCCGGGACAGCAGTTTGATCAGGGCGTAAGCATCGGTCATGGACGTAGGGTCTGGGCTCAGGATGAAAATATTATGGTCGGCAAACCGATTGTACCACAACACCGAAGAGCCGATACCTGCCGCCGTATCGATGATGACGTAGTCGAAATCCGAGGCGACCGCTTTAATAAAACCGGCCAACCGATCCTGCTGTTTTTCCCCCAGCGATACCATCTCCGGAACACCGGAACTGCCCGGCAGGATGGCCAGGTTGGGGCGGGCGAAAATCAGTGCTTGCCGTGGATCAGCCCCGCTTTCCAGGATGTCCCGGATATTGCTTTTGACCGACAGCCTCAGCAACACGTCCACGTTGGCCAGTCCCATGTCGCCGTCTATTACGAGAACGCGGCTGTTGTTGCGGGTCAGGGCGATGGCGAAATTCACCGTGAAGCTGGTCTTGCCCACGCCTCCTTTGCCGCTGGTCACGCAAAGGATACGTGGCGTCTTCTTGCTCGGGGCCATGTTTTTTCCATCTGGGAAACATTATGGGTTAATGCAACTGTTTCCCACATTATCGGCCGCCGATGGCCTTTCTTTAACATGGGCCTGAGATAAAAACCATGCTCGATCCGATCAATGATCCGACAGACTGTCGGGCAGGCACCTGCTTCCAGCATCACCAGCCTTTAAAACGGGCTGATTGTTGAGGCAGACCGTTACGATTTGATACATGTTGTTACCCTTTTGCAATGGCTGATCGTTCAATCGTGTGTATCCTTTGTGAAAACCCTCCACAGGTTGAAGCGAGGGGGCGAGCGGGAATAAGTTTTGATAGCTATTAATTAGTTAATCTAAATATTTAGTTGACAAAAAATTTGATAAGTTTACAATGAGCCTTCACAATTATTGGAGGCGTTCATGACCGATCAAGATATATTGAGCCGTGCCCGCTACATATTTACCACTGGCAGAATGATCCACGACCGGATCATGCGGATATCGACCGGTGCCTGCATGAGCACCGCCAAGGATGACCGTTTCGGGGAGTTGTCTGCACCACAGATGAACATGCTGATGATGATCCGGGTTCGTGAAATGGTGTCCGTTACGGAATTGGCGGCACTGTTGAACGTGTCACCGCCGTCGGTCTCCACCATGGTCGACCGTCTGGTGGAGCGGGGGTTGCTGACCCGTGTTCCCAGTGATCAGGATCGGCGCAAGGTGGTGATCCGGGTTTCTCCCGAGGCGCTGGAAGATATCGCTCGGATTGAGGAGATGATCCTGGGTTCGTTTGTGGAGCTGGTCGAGGCGGTGGGGCCGGAAACCACCCAAAAGTGGTGCGAGGTACTCCAGCAGATCAAGCAGGTACTGGAAAACAAATAACTTTCAGCCTACTTCAAGGGAGTCGAAATGAATAGCAAGGAAGAACACCGGCCGAAAAAACACGTGATGATCCGCATTGGCATCTGTGTGCTGATTCTTGTGTCTGGCTGGGTGGGAATGAACGGACTGGCCAGCCTCAAGGAGCCTCCCGCCGAGGCTAAAACCGAGGAACGGCCCATCAAGGTAAAATCCACCACGGTTCAGCCCCGGGACTATCCGGTAATCATTTCCGGCTACGGTGAAGCCAGAGCACTGACCGTGGTGACCATTGCACCGGAAGTTTCCGGCCGGGTGGTCTACACACACACCAACCTTAAGGCCGGACAGATCATTCCCTCCGGAGACATCATGTTCCGGGTCGACCCGTCCGATTATGAGGCCGGCCTCCTCGAGGCCAGGGCCGGTGTGACCCAGTGGCAGGCCACCGTGGCACGGTTGAAAAAGCAGTATGCCATCGACAGCCAGCGGTTGAAAACCCTTGAGAGAAGCGCCCAACTGGCCAAGGCTGAGTTCGAGCGGATCAAGCGGTTGTTCGAGTCAGACCGTGTGGGGACCCGATCCGGGATCGATCAGGCCGAGCGCGCCTATAACAGCGCATTGGATCAAGCAGACCAGATATCCCAGGCCGTGAGTCTCTATCCGTTGCAGATCCGGGAGGCCGAGAGCAGCCTGGCATCGACCCGGGCGCGTCTCTCGGTGGCTGAAACCAACCTGTCCCGCTGTACGATCACCTCGCCCTTTAATGCCCGAATCCAATCCGTAACGGTGGAGACCGGCCAGTTTGTCTCCCCCGGACAGAATGTCCTGACCCTGGTCGACGATAGCGTCCTGGAAATTCAGGTTTCGCTTGACAGCCGCGATGCCCGCCACTGGCTGCAGTTTGAACCGGCCAGCGACCGACAGCCAACGGCATGGTTCGGGAGCCTTACGCCTGTCGAATGCACCATCCGCTGGACCGAAGACAAGACCGGAACGGGGTGGACCGGCATCCTGAACCGGGTGGTGACGTTCAATCAGCAGACGCGGACCCTCACCGTGGCCGTGCGGATCAACGCCCAATCGGCCATGGGTGACGGCCCCCGTTCACTGCCGCTGGTGGAAGGGATGTTCTGTACGGTCGACATACCCGGCCGGACCATGCGCGCCGTATACCGATTGCCCCGCCAGGCGGTAAATTTTGAAAATAAGGCCTATCTGGTCAATGCCGACAACCGGCTCAAAACGGTTGACGTGCGTGTGGAACGCATCGAAGGCGAATATGTATATGTCAGCCAGGGGCTTAACCCGGGCGACACGGTGATTCTCACCCGGCTCATCGACCCGCTTGAAAACGCACTGCTTGAATTTGCCGATGCCACGGCCAACGGGGAGTCCGCATCATGAAACGGGTACTTGCCGCATTTGCCAGGAACACCGTGTTCGCCAACATCATCCTGGTGATGATTTTTATCGCCGGCTACATCGCTACGGCCAACATGATCCGTGAAACCTTTCCGGAGTTCTCCCTGGACATGATCACCATCTCGGTGCCCTATCCCGGTGCCGACCCGGAAGAGGTGGAAGAGGGGATCAGCCGCAAGATCGAAGAGGCCATCGAAGGACTCGAGGGCATCAAACAGTACACCACCCAATCGTCCGAAGGGCTGGGTTCGGCCAATATCGAAGTCCGCGAAGACTACGATGTGGACGAGGTGCTTGACCGGGTGCGCACCAAGGTCAACGCCATTTCAACCTTCCCGGTGGATGCGGAAAGGCCGGTAATCAGCGAGCTGCTGCTCAAGGATGTGGTGACGTTGCTTTACCTGTCCGGCGACATGTCCGAACGGCGGATCAAGGAGTGGTCCGAGCAGGTCAAGGACGAAATACAGCAGCTGCCCAATATATCGCAGGTGGAAACCTTCGGTGCGCGGGATTATGAAATCGCCATCGAAGTCTCCGAGGAGCGGCTGCGTCAATACGGCCTTGCCTTTTCCGACGTGACAGATGCCGTCCGCCGCAGCAGCCTCAACCTTGCCGGTGGCACCATCCGGACCCGCGAAGAGGAGATCCGGGTGCGCACCATGGGGCGCAAATATACGGGTGAGGAGTTGGCCTCGGTCGTGGTGCTGGCGCGTCCGGAAGGGGATGTCGTCACCCTGGACCGGCTGGCCCATATCGACGACGGATTTACCGAGGACCCCATTGCCGCCACCA
Source organism: uncultured delta proteobacterium (assembly GCA_963697405.1). Taxonomy (GTDB): domain Bacteria; phylum Desulfobacterota; class Desulfobacteria; order Desulfobacterales; family Desulfosarcinaceae; genus Desulfosarcina. Next base: position 90,361 of record CAVONY010000032.1, read on the forward strand.
TCAACGGTGAGCCGGCCGTCCTGTTGATTGTCTACAAAACGCCCGAAGAAGATGCCCTGGTGATCTCGAAAACCATCCACCGGTACATCGACGAAAAGCAGCAGCAGATACCCAAGGGCGCCAATATCGAAATTTTGTACGACAACACCGACATGCTCAAGGCGCGAATCGACCTGTTGATGAGAAACGGCATCATCGGCCTGTGCATTGTCTTTTTTCTCCTGTGGTGTTTTCTCAATGCACGGCTCTCCTTCTGGGCCGGCATGGGTATCCCCATTTCCATTGCCGGTGCCCTGGTCATCCTCTGGGCCATGGGTGGTACTATCAACATGATCTCCCTGTTCGGCCTGATCATGGTGCTGGGTATCGTGGTGGATGACGCCATTGTTGTGGGCGAGGCCATCTACGTCCACCGCATGCAGGGCAAGACCGCCCTGAAAGCGGCTGTAGACGGGGTCTCGGAGGTGGGTATGCCGGTGATTGCCGCCATTCTTACCACCATTGTGGCATTCATGCCGTTGTTTTACGTGGGCGGTATCATGGGAAAATTCATCTCCATCCTGCCCGCCGTGGTGATCGCCTGTCTGGTGGTGTCGCTGGTCGAGTGCCTCTTTCTGCTGCCGGCCCATTTGAGCCATCTCCCCCCCCCCAACCGGCCCGACGATCAGGAAAACAAACTGGTTCGGCGACTATCCCGAGTCCAACAGACCACCTCCCGTTGGATGGAGCTGTTTGTGGCCCGCTTGTACATGCCCTTTCTCAGCAAGGCACTGCACTGGCGCTACATATCCCTGGCCACGGCCATCACCGTGCTCATGCTGACCGTCGGCCTGGTGCGCAGCGGCATCATCAAATTCGAGGTTTTTCCCAAGCTTGACGGGTTTGTAATGACCGCCACGGCGGAGTTTCCCAGCGGCACCCCGCCTGAAGTCACCCGGCGGGCCATTGATGCGATCGCGGCATCCCTTACGCGGCTGGAAGAAACCATTCAGACCCGGTCCGGTGACCCATTGGTTCGGGATCGACTGACCCTGGTGGGCCAGACCCTGAGCGACATGCCCCAGGTGGGGCCGCACTATGGTTCCGTCCAGGCCATTCTTCTGGATTCCGATGCCCGAGGCATCCATGCCGAAGAGCTGATGGTGCTCTGGGAAAAGGAGATCGGTATTCTGCCTGGCATCAAATCGCTCACTTTTGCCGGCATGGAGGCCGGCCCGCCCGGTGATCCCATCGAGGTCTGGCTCCAGGGCCACGATATGGACGATATTCTTCTGGCCGCCGACGAGTTGATGCAGCGGCTGAGAAAATTCGACGGCGTGTACCAGATCCGCACCGATTTCTCTCCCGGCAAAAACGAGATGCGCCTGAGCCTAAAGCCTGAAGCCCGGGCGTTGGGACTCACCGTAGAGGATCTGGCCCGCCAGATTTACGCCGGATATTATGGCGACGAAGCGCTCCGGCTTCAACGGGGCCGGGATGACATCCGGGTAAAGGTGCGCTACACCGCCGGGGAACGCAGCCGGCTGTCCGACCTGGACCAAGTTCGCATTCGCACTGCCGCTGGGTTTGAGGTGCCGCTCATGTCCGTCGCCGATGTCACCTTTGCCCCCGGATTCTCCACCATTACCCGCACCGACGGCATGCGTCGGGTGGCTGTGAGTGCCGGTGTGGACACCAACAAAGCCAATGCCAACGAGATTTTTACGGAGCTGTCGGCCAACTATTTTCCCGAGCTGAAGAAACGCCACCCCGGAATGTTCGTGGCCCTTCAGGGAGAGCAGAAGAAGATGCGCGAATCATTCGGCAGCCTCTTCATCGGATTTCCGCTGGCGGTGCTGGGCATCTTTATTGTCATCGCCACCATGTTCCGTTCCTATGTACAGCCTTTTGTGATTATGTTTACCGTGCCTTTCGGTATTATCGGCGCCGTATTCGGCCATATGCTCATGGGCTACGATCTGTCCATCATGAGTATCTTCGGCATGGTGGCATTAACCGGAGTGGTGGTCAACGACGCGATTGTGCTCATCGAGCGCATCAATGAGAATTTTGCCTGCGGGATGCCGTTTTTTGAAGCGATTCTTCAAGGGGGCACCCGGCGTTTCAGGGCCATTTTCCTGACCACATTGAGTACGGTGGGCGGCTTGGCGCCGTTGATTCTGGAGACCGATTTTCAAGCCAAGTTTCTTATTCCCATGGCGCTTTCCATCGCTGCCGGCGTGGCGTTTGCCACCATTCTTACGCTGGTGCTCATTCCCAGCCTGCTGGCCATCCTGAATGACCTTCGGCTATTGGTCCACCGGTTCAGGCACGGCCAGTGGCCCCGGCGCCTGGACGTGGAGCCGGCCAGGAATCGGCACGAAGATCCATTGACAGTCGACCCTGGTCAACTGCGCTCGCCGTCTGTGGATGTATGCAGCTAGCGCCTTAAACCTAAGTCAGGAGAAAATGGTAAAGATGAAAACACACACCATTAGGTTTACCCTATCCTTGCTCTGCTTCTTGGTCGCCCTGCCGCTGGCGGGTATTGCCCAGGAATTTGCCGCCACAGGCTCATCCCCAAGGGTACCGCCCGGCAAGACCATGGTGGTCGACTGGGCCGCCATGTCGACCCTGGACCTTGAAACCGCAGTGGAGATCGCCCTGGCCGGCAACCCCGGATTAGAAGCCGCCGCCGCCCGTGTCCGCCAGGCCAAGGCCCAGGTGGATCAGGCGCGCTCCACCTACTGGCCCCGACTGGACGCCAATGCTTCGGGGGCACGGTTGGATCTCTCAGAAAACGCTTACCAAGAGAACCTGGCGATTGCCAGGCTGTTTAGCCCGAGTGCGTCCATCACGGATCCTGAAAAATACTACAGTGCCGATTTGACCGCATCGTGGACCCTTTTTGACGGGTTTGAGCGCAAATTTTCCAATGCCTCGGCCCGGTATGGAGAACAATCCAGCACCGCCGCATTGAATGACGCCCGCCGGCTCCTGATTTCCGCCGTGGCGTTATCCTATTTTTCAGCCCAGTTGGCCGTGGAGAACATTTCCATCGCCAAGGCCGATGAGGAATTCAATCAAGGTCAGTTGGCCGACGCCGAGGCTCGCCAGCGGGTGGGAACGGGTGCGCTGAGCGATGTGCTTAACTTCAAGGTACGAAAAAACCAGGCCAAGACCACCCGCATCAACCAGGAATATCAGCTCGAGATCGCCCTTTACGGGTTGGCCGCCCTGCTGGGACTTCCCGATTCGCGGATGCCGGCCCATGTCGCGCTGGGCCGCCTCTCCCCGGAGACGGCCCCGGAACTTTCCAGCCCGCCGGTGGATGAACTGATCGCCAAGGCGATGGATCATCGTCCGGATATCCAGCAGGCCCAGTGGAGTATCAAACAGACCGAGGCCCAGGTTAAGATTGCCCAGTCAGACTATTATCCAACGGTTGTCCTGGCCGGTAGCCTGGACGGTGAACGGGTCGATGACCCGGGGTTCGGGGAGGACGATTTCGGCAATCGGGTCCAGGTGGGTCTCTCCTACAATTTGTTTGCCGGCGGCTTCACCCGGGCAAAGGTCCGCGAGGTGCGGCATCGCAGGGTAGAGCTGGAAAAACGTCTGGATGAACTGGTGCTTTCAGCCACCTCGGACATTCGCAGCTCCGTTGCGTTGGTCATGACGGCCCAAACCCAGGTGGCCCTCCAGCGTGAAAATGTCGACCTGGTGCAACGTACCCGGGATTTGGTGGAAAAGGAATATAACGCCGGCCAGGGATCTCTGGTCCGCCTCAACGAGGCCCAGAAGGATTTGACCACGACCCAGAGCAATCTGGCCCTGGCCCTGGTCGCCCTGCGCCAGGCCTGGGTGGAGCTTGAAACCCGCACGGGCAACGTCTTGGTCATCTACGGAAGCGCTGATCGATAGGCATGCTAGGCAACGTTGCCGCTCAAACTCCGGCGCTGCTGCCACAGCCATGCGATAAACACACAAATCCCAAAAAAAGCGGTCAGCGCAGCGGACTCGGGCAGCACATCCCTCAGGCCTCCGCCCCTGACGAATACGTCGAGGCTGCCGTTCAGTCCCCAGGCCAACGGGGATACGACACTGATCGACTGCATGAAGGCCGGCATGGCATACACCGGCACCATGATGCCCCCTATGGCGGCCGCGATGACGATGGAGATGGGGCCGAACATGGAGGCCTGCTCGTAGGTGTCGACCACCGTCCCCAGTAAAATGCCGTATCCTGTGGCGGCCAGGATGGCGCTGGCAATCACCACCAGCAGAGCCAGGGGGGCGCCGCCCATTTCCAGAGAAGGGGTTCCCCACAACGGTAGAATCCATTTGCCGATGCATCCAATCAAGGCGCATTGTACCACACCAATCCCCATATAGGCGACGATCCTACCGGACACCAGGGTCAGGTAGCTCACGGGCATGGCCAGGAGGCGCTGGTGGGTCCCGTTGATGCGTTCCTGGATGAAGGCGCCGGCCATGGGCAGAACGATGAAAAAGATGCCGAACAGGGACCATGCCGGCACGTTCTGCTGCACCGACGTGGGGAGTTTCGTTATCCGGCCCGCCAGCGCTTCGCCCTCTTCAGCCCGTACCAAGGGGAGGCCGGACCACTTCAGCTGCAGATCCACTTGCGGCGGCTGGACGATAATATCGGCAACGGGCTCGAGGGCGCCGGCGATTGACCGGTTGATGTGGTCGGGCAGTATCCGTGCCAGGGCGGCCATTTTTTCGCTCACCTCCAGCCTGAAGATCATCAGATCCAACAGATGTCGAACCGCCGAACGGAAACCGCCCAGGACGGTTGGGTCGAAATAAATGTCGACTACCGGTGCCGGAGCCATGTCCCCCCCCGCATCCTCTACGGACAGGCTTTCCAGGGCACTCTGCCGGGCGCGGTTCCGCACCGTGCCGGTCAATCCGGGTGGAATGATCAGGCATAGCTGATACGCGCCTTTGGCCACGAGTTTCAAGGCCTGCCGCCGATCCGGCGTCCTGCCGTCCAGGGCTTCAGTCACCATCACTCCTTGGGTGTCCTTCAGCGTGTCTGCGATCTGCCGGCCCAAGGCCTGCCCATCGCCATCGATGAGCAGGATGCGGGTCTGGCCTTCCCCTATGGACGTCAAGGCGTTTTCCTGGACCAGGGTGATCACCACCACCAGCACCGCCGGCATGACGAAGAGCACCAGCAGCCCAGCTCTATCCCTGACGAGGAGCAGGAGTTCTTTATGAATGACGGCGATCAGTTGGCGCATGTTAACCATCCCTTAACTGCTTGCCGGTCAGGTGAAGAAACAATTGGCCAAGATCGCTGCCGGCGGGACCCTGGACCAGCAGTTGGTCCAGGGTCCCGCCGGTGAGGATCCGTCCCTGGTCCATGATGGCGATCCGTGAACACAAGCGCTGGGCCTCTTCCATGTAGTGGGTGGTATACAACACCGTGGTGCCCCGGTCGCTAAGGGTTTCGATTCTGTCAAGGATCAGGTTGCGCGACTGGGCATCGATGCCCACCGTGGGTTCGTCCAGGAAGAGAATCTGTGGGTGGTGAAGAATCCCCACCGCCAGGTTCGCCCGGCGTTTCATTCCGCCGGAAAAGGTGTTGATCTGCTGATCGGCCCGGTTTTCCAGCCCCACCGCCGTCAGGGTTTCTTCGATCCGCCGGTTCAGACGCTCACCTCCCAGGCCGTGGAGTTTGCCGAAAAAGCGCAGGTTCTCCCGCGTGGTGAGGGCCGGGTAAAGGGCGATTTCCTGGGGGACCAGGCCGATGATCCGGCGCACGGCGCGTTTTTGACGCCGCAGGTCGTAACCCTTGATGACCACCGAACCCGATCCGGGGGTCAGAATCGTGCTCAGGATTGCGATCGCGGTGGTCTTGCCGGCACCGTTGGGTCCCAGCAGCCCGAACACCTCGCCTTCATGGAGACGCAAATCCAGACCATCCAGTGCCGGAAGTGGATTTCCCGGATAGTGGTGGGTCAGCCCTGTCGCGTCAAGGACAAGCGGGGTGGATGCAAAATGGGTGCTTTGGGTTACCACGATTGCGAGCCTGTCAATCCAAAATAGTCCAGCCGTAGGTTTTTCCCACGCCCAGTTTGAGGCAGACGATGGAACGGTCGGCCAGCAATTCCAGGGGTTGTGCCGGATGGGCCACGCTGCCAACGGGGTAAATCCGGTTGTTTCTCCGGCTGAGGGCGGCAATGGCCGTGTCAAAGGCACTGTCGATGGCCATATCACCGTAAACATGGGCGTAGCAGGCGGCACAGGCATCAGGCAAAAGCCATTTCCCGTAATCCGCCCGGGTGGCGGCAAGGCCACCTTCTCCCAGGATATAATAGTCCCCTATGGGTCGAGGAAGCGGACCGGCACTGATACGCCCCAGCGCCGTTTCCCGGATGACGGTGTAAGGGGTGGCGTCCGTATCGGCCGATTTGAGGACAAAAAAGCAGGCCCCTTCACCGGCCACGGGTACCGGCGGTTCTCTTTTGTCCGCCACCTGCACAGCTCCCTTTGCCTGCCGATGAACGTGCCAGGCAAAGGCATGGGCATGGCACAGTTGGTCCACGCCGCCCACCAGCACGGCATCCACCCGACCCTGCTGCAGCCATGTAACCGCGGTCATCAGGGCCGAGGGAAAGGAGAGATCCTCGTGGGTAATGGAGTGATTGGGACCCATCTCCTCCAGTGCTATGGATATGTAGGCGGCGGCTGCATTATGAACCGAATTTGAAAAGCGGATGGGTGATCCGCAGATCTCTTCCCTGTCTTTGAAGGGGTATTGAAAATCGTAGTTGTTACCGGTAGCGCCGCTGCCGGTGGCTACGATGATTCCCAGGCGTCTGCGCCGGCTTTTGTCCAGGATGCCGGCGTCGGTCATGGCCCCAAAAGCCGCCAACAGTCCCAGTCGGATATAGTGGTCCATCCGGCGAAGGACCCGCGTGGGTACATAATCAGCCAGTGGCGCGGTGTCGGCCGTCAGGCACGGCACCCAAATGGGACCCTCCCGAGTCGGAATGGAAACATCCGTCGTTGCAACCCCAGCGCCATCCAGGGCCTTTTCCAGAGCGGGCAACCCGTTGCCGAAGCCGCCCACTACGCCGATGCCGCAGATGGCCGCCTTCATGACAGGCACCCTTTCGATCCGATGACCAGCACCGAATTGCTGCCCCCGAAGGCCAGGGTCTGGGTTACCGCCACCTTTCCGTCGACCTTCGCCGGGACAGCCACGGGATGGACCGGCATCTGTGGGTCCGGGGTCTCATAACCGGCCGTGGCGGGAAGGACGCCCTTCGTCAGGCAGCCCAGGGTGAGTGCCGCTTCGATGGGCCCGGCGGCACCCAGGGCATGTCCGGTATAGCCCTTGGTCGAGAGAAAGGGTTTTCCGGGAAACAGGTCGGCAATGACCTGGCTTTCCACCAGGTCGTTGTCGGGCGTCCCGGTACCGTGGGTGTTGATGAAGCAGACCTGATCGGTGGTGACATCGGCGGTGACGAGTGCTTCGTCGATGGCCAGCCGCAAACCCTGGCCGTCGGACCGCGGCTGGGTAAAGTGGTGGGCGTCGGCGGCGCCGCCGTAGCCCAGGACGTATCCCAGTGGATCGATCTGCCGTGAGCGGCAAAAGCGCTCCGATGCCAGGAGGAAAACGGCGGCTCCCTCTCCCAGGTTCAGTCCTCTTCGATCCCGGTCAAAGGGCCGGCAGGGGTGTTCATCGTTGATAAAAAGGGACTTGAACCCATAGTACACCCGCGGGGTGAGTTCATCGGTGCCCCCGGCGATCACGGCATCACAGTATCCCGCGGTGATCCAGGCTGCGGCGATACCGATGGCATCTGAGCCGGCCGAGCAGGCATTGGCCACGGTCTGTTGAGGACCGGACAGGTCGAGAGTATTTGCCACCAGGCTGGTGGGGTTGGTGGCCAGGAACCGGTCCCTTGGTAGCAGAAACGAGTCTGTTTCGGCCTGCCCGATTTCATATCCGGCGGTGACGCCGATGTTGGTGCCCACACATACGCCCACCCGCGGTCGCGTCAGGTCACCGGGCTTCAGATGCGCCTGGGCCATGGCCTGTTCGGTGGCGATGAGGGTCATCCGGCAGGTGCGCGGCAGGGTCTGTGAAAACGGCCATGGGTTCAGGAATCGATCGGGGACTTCGAATACCGGTTGTGAGGTCTCGCAATGGGCCGGAAACCGGCTGGGACGGCCGAAGTTGCGACTTCCGGCGTACAAGGCCTGCATGCAGCCATCATAGGTTGCGCCCAGCGCACAGATGCATCCCACACCGGCAATGGCGACAGGTTTCATGGATCAGCCCTTCAACCGGGCCTCGATGAAGGCCGCCAGGGTGTTGATGGACTGAAAGGCCGCACGGGCTTCGTTCATTTCCTTCATGGGGATGTTGAAATTCTGTTCCACCTGGTAGACGATTTCCAGCGCGTCGATGGAATCCAATCCCAGCCGGCCGCCAAACAGCGCTTCGTCGTCGTCGATCGTTTCCGGTGTGAACTCTTCGAGGTTGAGTTCGACCACCAGGATCTCCTTGAGTCGCCGTTGTATCGTCATGGTTTCAGGTTTCTCCTCGACTGCCTTCACATCGTATCGGTATTATAACCGAAAGTAAAAAGGTTATCTTGATTATCTGGTTTGCGCCATTTTCTCAAACGATCTGCAACAACTCCCGATAGACGGTGGACTCCCCGTCGGCACAGTCGTTCAGGAGTGTGGCCATGGCCTCGTAGGTATCGTCCCCCGATGCCCTTCCCTTGCAGATGCGGCCGCCGATCACGGCAAATTTGCGCCAGCGGTCGCCGACTTCGGTCATGGTGCGGGACAGTTCCACCAGGTGCGGGGTGTCCAGAAGGGTGGCGGCCTCCTGAAGAAATGCGGCAAACATGAACCTGAAGCCGGCACCCCCCGTGCCCAGTTCCTCCTGCATGCGGATCAGCTGCCCCACATACAGAATCGCCCGCTTTTCACCCAGTTTTTTAGGCCACTTTCTGACCTGACCGGCAAGGAAGCGAATACCCCGTATGCCGATCACCGGACCCGGTGTGCTCAGCATGCGTCGGCACACTTCCCGGATGCCCTTGCGCACGGCAGGCGCCAGGTCCACCTGTGTGGGCACCTGTTTCAAATAGTACATGGTACCCTTTGGGGCCATGGCGCCCTTGGCGAACCGGGCCTTGAGCAGGTCCCGATGGGAACAGCGTTCGGGACCCGGAAAGACTGGATCGCTGATGATGTAATCATCCCCTTCTTTGCCATAGACCACAAGGTTGTGCATGTTAAAGTGAAATCGAAACGCCGGCGGAAAATAGGGCAGCCAATACCCACCAGTGCGGCAGGCCACCGGGATGCCTTGGTCCAGCCGTTCATCCAGCGCGGCCATAGCCTTGTCCGGGCTCCTGAATCTCTGCCAGTGCACCCGGCATCCCAACCGCTTGGTGACGCGCTTGAAGATACCTCCCATCTCGCAGCGGTATGTGGTCAGGGGAAGCTTGTTAATGCGGATGAACGGCAGATATCCGAAAAACATGCCGGAGCCCATGCCAAAGGCCATGGCTTCACTGATGTCGATGCCGTGGTGGTGGAGCAGGTTCGAACAAACACCGCTTTCGCAGTGGGCCGATTGTCTGTGGGCAAAATCAATCTTCATATATTCCTGTGCGGTGGGGCCCAAAGGCGCCGACCACCCTATAGATCTAATGGGTCAAACGCTTCGGAATCCTGAAACGTGGGTTTCCGGGACCGTTTTCAGCTCCCGGACGGAGATGTCGAAAACCTCGGCGTAGCGTTTAAGCGCAGCGGGTGCCAGGCGGCTGAATAGTTTGGGCTTCAGGTGCAGCCAGACCTTGAGCCGGCCGACACCCGCATACTTGGCCAAGAGGCCCGTACTCATCTGGTGCCGGGCCATGTGGTAGGCCAGGGGACTCGCCTGACCGCGGTGGACCGTTTGCAGAGCGGCGACGGCGGCCTTGTCGATCAATTCCCAGGCCTGGCCGTTGGCGATATTCTTGGGATCCCAGCCCGCGCTGCCAACCAGCGCGTAATTGCCCTGGTCATCCACTGCGTAGCACACCTCCCTGCGGTGATCGTTCATCATGCCCCGGTCCTGGGGGACTTCATCGATTTTCATGGGTTCAGATCCTCAGACGACGGTCAAGTGCATGAAACAGTGTGAAAAACGACCGCTTTCCGGAATGAAGCACAACAGCCGGTGGCCCGGTTTCAGTTTGCCCGAGGAAAACAGCGCGTCCAGAATGATATAGATGGCGGCACTTCCCGTATTGCCCGTTTCTGCGAGATTGGTGAACCAGCGGTCGTAGGGAACCTCAAATCCGATGGCCGCCATGCCCGTGTAAAACTTGTCCCGGAAATAGGCCGATGAGTAATGGGGCAGAAACCAGTCCACGTCTTCCGGTCGCAGTCCGTGTTTGTCCATGCTGGTCTGCAGGGCGCGCTGCATGGTGGAGACGATGTTGACTTCCAGAAGACGGATGTCCTGCTTGACTGCCATGAGGCACTTTTCATCCTTCGGTTGGATTTCCTCCACCACGCGCCAGCCGGAAACCTTGCCATCGTCTCCCTTGATGCCGCCGCCGTACATACAGGTATCCAGTTCGCCGGCATAGGAGAGGTTGTCAATCCAGTCCACCTGCAAGGAGCGCCCGTGGGGGTTGGGCGCATCGCCCAACAGGGCGGCGCCGGCGCCGTCGGAGAGCATCCAGCGCAGGAAGTCGGTGTCGAAAGCCAGGGTGGGCCGCCTGGCCACATCCGCATCCGGGTTTTCCGAGGGTTTGAAAAACTTGGATCGCATGAAGGAGGCGGAAAGCTCAGAGCCAACGCTGACTGCGTTGGTGGTCATTCCGGTGGCCACATTCATGGCGGCATATTTGAAGGCGGTCATGCCGGAAATACAAATTCCGGCGGTGGTTACGGCCTCTACCGGCGGCAGGCCCAATTCACCCAGCACCATGAGCGCGTGGCCCGGAAAAAGCAGGTCCGGGCTGGTGGTGCCGCAGCACAGGCACTGGATATCATCAAGGTTGAATCCTTCCCCATCCGCCAGGCCTCTCACGGCCTCGGCGGCCAATTGGGCATTGGTGTGGGTCAGGTCCTGGGTTTCGCGGTCCACAGCGTAGTAGCGCTTCACTATTCCGTTGTTTTTCAACACAATTCGTTTCGCACGCGACGGCACTTGATCCACCTGGCCCAGCACCGCTTCAATTTCGTCGTTGGAAACCGGTGCGTTGGGCAAAAAAGCCGACAGCCGGTTAATAAA
>CAVONY010000033.1:0-13399 GCA_963697405.1 uncultured delta proteobacterium
GTATTCCCATACCCCGTTGTCTTGCCGGATGCGGTTGGTGGATAGATCCCGGTTGAACTTGCCCAGGTTGTTGATCAGGCCCAGTTCGAACATGACGGCGGTCATGATGATCAGTCCGGATCCGCAGATGCCCTTGGGGCGCAAATTACCGATGGTCATGAGCATGGGCTCCCAGGTGGCCGGATCCAGCGAGAAATCCTCGATGGCGCCTTTGGCCGCCCGCATGCCGAACTTGATGCCGCCGCCTTCGAAAGCCGGTCCGGCGCTGCAGGCGGCGCAGGCCAGCCAGTCCCGGTTGCCGATGACGATCTCCGCATTGGTGCCGATATCCATGAAAAGGGTCAGCCGATCGTCGAGATACATCCCCGAGCCCATGACCCCTGCCACGATATCTCCGCCCACGTAGCTGGAAACGGCCGGATAGACCAGGGCCGTGACGTGATCCCGCAGATCCAGGCCGATATCCACCGCCCGGATGGGCGGGTAGAGCGTGGACGCAGGTACGTATGGGGAACGACGGATGTAGCGGGGATTGACCTGAAGCAGCAGCTGGGTCATGGTGGTGTTGCCGGCCAGGGTGATGGCGGCGATATCGTCCGGGTCCACCTTGGCGCGGTGCACAATTTTGCCGATGATGGTATTGATGGTTTCCGCAACCACCTTGTGGAGACGCTCCAGTCCGCCCTCTTTCTCAGCCAGGACAATCCGGCTGATTACATCCTCCCCGTAACTGATCTGGCCGTTGAATTCACCATGTTCGGACATGACCGCCCCACTTTTAAGGTCGATGAGCTGGCCGTAGACCGTGGTTGTACCGATGTCCATGGCGATGGCATAGTTGCGGCCGGTGGTGTCTCCGGACTGGACGTTGATAATTTCGGTTTTGCCGCTGTCCATCACCGGCCGGGCCAGGGTGGCGGTGACCCGGAAGCCGTCCTTTCTCAGCGCGTCGGGAATTTTGCGGATCACCGGCAGGCTCACCGTCAGGCGGTGTTCGGCGTGGTGCAGCTTCAGGTGGCTGACCAACCGGGTGACGTCGGGCAGGTGATCCTGGTTGTCCGGTTCGGGCAGTTCGATGTAGACTTTCTCCACTGGCGGCAGGAACAATCCCTGTTCCTTCAGATCGTTGAGGTCCATCTGCCGGATACGGGCCGTGCGCCGCGGGACGTAGTGCTGGCTGAGTACGCTGGCGTCGACGGCCGACTCGACGGGCACGCGGACGACCACATCTCCGGTGATCGTCGACCGGCAGGCCAGGCGGAAACCTTTTCCCCGGTCAGCCGGACTCAACTGCTCGCTGAGGCCTCCTTCCACCTCACCGGTTTCCACGATGACCCGGCATTTGCCGCAGATTCCCTCGCCGCCGCAGGAGGCGTTGATGTGCACACCGGCCTCCATGGCCGCCCGGAGCAGGCTTTCGCCGTGGTTGACCTTGATTTCGCGGTTGTGGGGTAAAAATTTGATCGTATGGGTGGTCATGGATGAATCCTCAATTGGGTTTAATGTCGTCAAACCGGCAACTCAAGGCTGCCATGCCGTCTTCCATGGTGGTGAACACGTGCACCGGCAGGCTGTTGAACAGGTTGATCATGCCCTGGTTGTCCGGTGCCGTATACGCGGTAAAGCCAGCGATGCCATTGTTCCGGGCCCCTTCGAAGAGCTTTTTCATCAACCGCTTGCCAAGTCCCTTGCCCTGCCAGGCGCCGCTGACGGAGAATGCCACCTCGGCCAGGTTGCAGGACGGATCCAGCAAATATTCGCCGATGCCCACTACCTTGCCGAAGCCGAACTCGCCGACCACCGCCAGAATGGTGAGATTCTCGATGTAGTCGACCTGGGATACCGCGCCCACATCGTCGCTGACGAAACTGGTCTTCTCATGAAAAAAGCGCGAGACAATATCGTCTTTGTCCAGGGTGTAAAAATGCTCCTGAATCCGCCGCTCGTCAACCGGTTTGGCCGGCCGGATGGTTATCGTTTGGCCCTCGATTTCAAGCGCCTCTTCCAGGCGGAGGGGATAAACGCCGTGCAGGGAGCCTTTCATCGTTCGTTCGGCGCCGATCAGGTTCAGCCGCTTGGCGTGGTGCAACAGTTCATCCCGAAAATCCGGGTGGGCGATGCTGATCATGGCCATGGCCCGCTCCTGGAGACTTTTGCCGAACAGGTTCACGACACCAAATTCGGTGGCCACGTAGTGGACGTCGGCCCGGGGCACCACGACGGCGGTGTCGCCCAGCATGGGAACGACGCGGCTTTTTTCCCCACTCTCGGCGGTGGCGGGAAGCATGATGATGCTTCGTCCCCCCTCGGACTGAAAGGCGCCTCGAATGAAATCGAGCATGCCGGTGACACCGGAAAAGTTGTTGAACTCCAGAGCATCGGCGGCCACCTGGCCGGTCAGGTCCATGGCCATGGCGACGGACAATGAGACCATCTTGTTGTGGGCGGCGATGACCGCCGGTGCGTTGACCACATCCGACGGGTGAAATTCAATGGCCGGGTTGTCGTTGATGAATTCGTAAAGATTGGGCGACCCGATGGCGCTGCTGGCGACCATTTTCCCGTTGTTCAATCCTTTGCGGCGATTGGTGATCACTCCCCGGGCAAAAAGGTGCATCATTTCGTTGGTCATAAACTGAGTGTGAATGCCCAGGTCGTTTTTGTCCGAAAGCGTCATCACGGTTGCCTGGGGCGCCGTACCCGGGCTGATCTGAAGCGTGGAGCCATCCTCGATGAGCCGGGCAATCAGCCGGGCGATGGTGTCGGCTGCTTCGGATTCGGGGACGGTCGGCAGGGTCAGGATGGGCTCTTGTTTTTCCACCACCAGGTGGACGTCGTTGACGTGGATGAAACTGCGGCCCAGCACCCGGGGCATTTCCGGGTTCACCTGGACGATGACCAGATCCGCGGAGCTTGCCGCCGCCAGGGTGATGTCCACGGAAACCCCCAGGCTCATCCAGCCAAAATCGTCGGGAGGTGTCGCCTGGATCAGGGCCACGTGGACCGGCATGCGGCGGCTTTTGAACAGCCGGGGCACGGCCGACAGATTCAGCGGGGTCAGAAAGCGGGCCTGTTCGGCCAGGTGGCTTGATTTTGCCGAGCCTGTATAAAAGGAACGGATGTTCAGGCGCTGGCCCCGGGAGCGACTGGCGATCAGCGAGAGCGGGGCGGTTTCCAGGGACATGAGGCGCACGATCTCCAGATCGGTGAACCATGTGGTCGCCTCGGCCAGGGTTTTCACCAGATGCTGGGGTTCCCCGCAGGACGAGCCGATAAACACCCGCTGGCCGGGCCGGATGTGCCCGATGGCATCTTCGGCCGTGCATCGTTTCTGCACGTAGCTGTCCGCCCAGTATAAATTCCCCGCCATTGCCTCCCCCTCGTTCGGCTTACCGTTTGAGCGTATATTCATAACGGTTCGCTGAATCTTTATCAAGAAAAAGTCCTTTTGCAGCCCTGATCCGGCTGTCGCCTTAAAGCTGGTATTAACGGGGACTGAATCCGATTCACTTTTTCTGCATGTTGACATTATGACGCATATATTGTAACGATCCGAAGCTTATAGCTATTTGTTTGCAACGCCGGTAATATCGGCGAACAGCAAGCGGTCATGCGTTTTTTGAGTTGCACTCAAGATCGTAACGCAAAAATTCCCCTGGTAAATTGAAGTGTTGCCGGATGTCTAATGATTTATCAACCAACCATTAAGGAGGAATACTGTGAAAAGACGAGAATTCATTAAGAAAGCGGGTGCTGGGGCCATTGCTGCTGGAGCCGTAATCGCAGGCGCTCCTGCCGTACATGCACAAAAGACCATAGAAATTACCATGGTTACCACGTGGCCTCGTGATTTTCCGGGTCTGGGTACTGGTGCGCAACGGTTTGCAAAACGATTGTCTGATATGACCAATGGTCGTATGAAGGTGAACTATTTTGCCGCCGGTGAACGGGTAAAAGCGTTTGATTCCTTCGATGAAGTTGCTTCAGGCAATGCGCAGATGTATCATGCCGCCGAATACTATTGGAAAGGCAAGCACCCCGGTTTTCCTTTTTTCTGTTCGGTTCCTTTTGGACTCACCTACACCGAATTTAACGCCTGGATTCGCTTCGGCGGAGGACAGGAATTGTGGGATGAACTGGCTGCTGAATTTGGCGTCAAAGGCTTGATGTGCGGCAATACCGGCTCGCAAATGGGTGGATGGTTTCGCAAGGAAATCAACTCCGTCGATGACCTGAAGGGGCTCAAAATGCGTATTCCCGGCCTTGGCGGAGATGTCATGGCCAAGCTGGGTGCTTCCCCTGTTTCCCTTCCCGGTGGCCAGATTTATGAAAACCTGATTTCCGGGTCAATCGATGCGACGGAGTGGGTCGGCCCCTGGAATGATGGATTCATGAAGTTCTACGAAGCCGCCAAGTATTACTACTTCCCGGGCATGCATGAGCCAGGGTCGATGCTGGATATCAGCATGAATAAAAAGTGGTGGGATGGTCTTTCAAAATCTGACCAATTAATCATTGAAGCCGCCGCCTCCATGGAAAACGATGTCATGATGGCTGAATTCAATGCGAAAAACGGAGAGTGCCCTTGCCAAACTAATCGCCGAGCAAGGCGTACAACTACGTGAATTTAACGATGATATCTACGATGCTTTTGGTGAAGCATCTGCGGAAGTATTTGAAGAGACAAGAAAACACAGCAAACTGGCCGCAAGAATCTATGACAGTTTTGCCAACGCACGCAAAGAGATCGGAAGCTGGATGAAGATCTCCGACCAGGCCTACCTTAACAAGCGTAACCGGGTACTGGGTCTGTAATCGATACGTAAAAGTCTCTCATTGAAAATATGGTACCCCCCGGGGTACCATATTTTTCGTCTATAAGGGGACGTTTTAATTAACACATTCGACTGTCCGGTTCCGTACTACCGCACAATCAACATACATCTACTACCTCACATATGAACAGCCCACAACTTATGAGCTCATCAGACACCATCGATACCACTGATTCATCCAACACAGCTGTCGAGAACAATGCTTCAGGCCATACAGTCACCATTTTGGCCATACGGGCATTTGCAGTATCGATTGTCGCGATCATGATACTCTTTCTGTTTAACAACTACCTGAATGTTTGGCAGCAATGGCCTGGATTGCCAACTTTTTTTGCACACCATGGCTGGTTTGGCCTGGAAACCCTACGCACCCCTCTCGAGGATGACCAGATTACCAAAGGGTGGATTCAGCTGCTGAGTTACCTGGGAGCGGTTGCGCTTGCTATCCTTTATGTTCTGGGAACTCGCAAACGGCCTTTGCGCGTGGATGTTGCTTTACTGTCCGGATTTACCGCCTATATCATTCGTGCCGCCTTCTGGGTCGTACTGATTATCGGCTTCGTCGATATCATCATCTCTTTTCTCAGGGTCGAGAACCTCCTGTCACCACTGGTTGGTGATGAGTTAACCCAAGCCCTCGGGCGCCCCCACTTTCGCGGCCTTTATGTGCACTGTCCATTGATCCTGCTATCGTTTGTCATCGCTATTTTTAATCGATCGCTGGGATTTACCTGGTTGGCCTTTCTGGTCGTACTGGCTGAGTTTCAGATTGTTATTTCCCGATTCGTTTTTTCCTACGAACAGCCTTTCATGGGGGATCTCGTACGTTTCTGGTATGCGGCACTGTTTCTTTTTGCCAGTGCCTATACGTTGGTTCATGACGGACATGTTCGCGTCGACGTGCTGTATTCGCGTTTCAATAAACGCAGCAAGGCATGGACCAATACGGTCGGCACATTGCTGTTGGGATTGCCGTTGGGGTGGATCATCCTCGTGACCGGCATGTGGGATAAAACGAGCAGTATCAACAGCCCGCTATACAGTTTCGAAGTTTCACAATCCGGTTACGGATTGTACGTGAAGTACCTGATGGTTGGATTTTTAGCCGTCTACGCGGTGTCCATGATCATACAATTTTCCAGTTACCTGCTCGACAATATCGCTGACCTCCGTCAGGAACCAGGTGGTGATCAGTTAGCCGGTAAGTCCTAAAACGATACAAAATAATAAGGATCACTACATGGAAGTAGTCTTTATTGCTGTTCTCCTTTTGATGATGATGGTTGCGCTTTCGTCGGGTTTCCCGGTCGCCTTCTCATTGCCGGGAGCCGCCATTTTATCGATTGGCTTGGCATCGCTGTGTGGGTATCTGTTTGCAGGAGACCCCAGCGCCTTCTTCGTAGAAGGCGGCCCCTTAACGTGGCTCAATGCCGGCGTGACCAATTTTCGAAGTCTCTATTGGAATGTCGAACGGGATACCCTGATCGCGGTCCCCTTGTTCATCTTCATGGGTATTATGCTCCAACGTTCCAAGATCGCAGAAGATCTTCTGGTTTCGATGGCCCAATTGTTTGGACCGGTACCCGGCGGGTTGGGAATCTCCGTTGTCCTGGTCGGCGCACTGCTGGCGGCGACCACCGGTATCGTTGGGGCAACGGTCATTGCCATGGGATTGATTTCACTTCCGGCAATGTTGCGCAACAATTATTCCAAACCCTTGGCAACGGGCACCATTTGCGCCTCGGGCACGCTCGGCCAGATCATTCCCCCCTCTATTGTTCTGATTATCCTTGCCGACCAGCTGGGCGGTGCTTCCGATCAGGCCAGTACGATCCGCAAAGCAGCTTATAAAGCCGCAACCGGTGAGTTTAGCATGCCTTCGGTACTGGATGTCACCTCCACCAGCGCTGGTGAAATGTTTATGGGGGCCCTGGTACCCGGTTTGGTACTGGTAGGGTTGTATATCATTTATATCCTGATGGTCGCCTTATTTAAGAAAGGATCCGCGCCGCCAGTATCTTATGAAGGCAATTGGGATTTAACATTCGCCAAACGTGTTGTGTTGGCTTTGGCACCCCCGTTGACCCTAATTCTTCTGGTGCTCGGCTCGATCATACTGGGCGTGGCTACTGTCAACCAGGCCGGTGCGGTGGGTGCCGTTGGCGCCATGATCATGGGGGGGTATCGCCTTGCCGAAGGTCAACGCAACGCCTATTACCCGGCAATTCTGGCAATCGTCTCAACCGTTGTCATTGCGATTGTACTCGCCTTTTATGACTTGAACGTCAAAAGTATCAAGGCGGGGGATGCCATCGGTCTCTTCCTGGCCGCGGTTGCTGTCACCGGGCTGTTGATTGCCGTGGCCTGGAGTACCTGGCGAATATATAAAATTGAAGATACCCTCAACTCGGTCATGGTTGAAACGGCCAAAACGACATCCATGGTTTTTATTATTCTGATTGGTGCCGCCATGTTGACCGCTGCCTTTCGTGGTTTTGGCGGGGAAGAATTGGTCAAGCATTTTTTAACCAATCTGGAAGGTGGATTCTGGATCCAATTTATGGTCGTCATGGCGGTGATGTTCGTTCTCGGTTTTTTTATCGATTTTCTCGAAATAGCCGTCGTCGTCGTCCCCATTGTCGCCCCCATTCTGCTTGCCGACCCGGGTGCCAATGTGACCGCCGTGTGGTTTGGCGTGATGGTGGGGCTTAATCTTCAGACCTCATTTCTGACGCCGCCCTTTGGTTTTTCTCTGTTTTACCTTCGTGGCGTCGCACCCCCCATCGTAAAAACACTGCATATTTATCGTGGATCTATTCCCTTTATTGGCTTGCAGGTGGTTGCATTGGTGATTGTTGCGGTTTCGCCTGCGATAGTGAACTACCTGCCCACGCGTATTTCGCTGTCTTCCGATACAGCGCCACCGCCGATCAATCCGCGAATGCAGTCCTGCATTGAAGAATATCTCTTTGATTACTATGATAATCAAGCTGAGCCACTGCGCAGCCATGCCAACACGTTACGTGCCTTGGATCTCAGTGTTTTGCCGGAAACACGACAGAAATCGTTGAACGACAGCCTGGATCGAACCTTGAATACGTTTGATTTGGTCGCCAGGGTTCGCATGGCTGAAGAAAATCGTGTCGCCTATTCATCTGAATACCGTCCACAGCATAAGCATGTTCGCCGGTTGCAGTCAGAAATGCTGATTATCCGCTCGAAAGTCGTTAAATTGAAGCAGGATTTGACGAGGACGTCCCGGAGCGATTCTCCCGGACAGGGATGAAATCACCCGACTTGAAGCAGCAATCGAGAATGCAGAAGCGGCTATAACGGACCTTCAAAACCAGATTCCCGAGAGCTGGGCTGGCGTCAACAAACGTTATGCGGATTTGGAAAAAGCCGAAAGTCAAGCGCGGCGTGATTACCGCAACAACGCCGACCAGGCGTATAAAACGATTGTGGAATTACGAGAGGTCATTGACGGTACAGATGAGCTGGCTGGTCTTGAACAACAAATGACGGCTCTCGAGACAGCTGTTGTCAATGAGCCGGCTGAAGCGGCCATAGAACGAATCGAACAAACCGAAAAGGCACTGGGTAAGGTTGCCGGCGCAAGCGACATCAAGACAAAGCTTTCCAAGGCACGCAGGGCTCTCAAAGGGAATAACCCAGAGCCGGAAAAGGCAGTTCAGCTTCTGAATGAAGGCTTGGCGGTGTATGCCGCTGAAGTCGATTGGCGTCGTCGCGCGGCAGCTCAAATTGCCCCTGCGCTTGCCGTCTATGACAATGCCATCAAGGATTCCATCGGCCTGCGATTGCAGCGACGGTTGTCGGATGATCAGGTCAAAGCGGTTGCCAGTTGCATGTCGGTACACCGCGATTATTCACTGCAATTCTAATACCTGTTTCAAAAATAGGGTTTCGGTTCAATAACGTGTTAATCTTTAGTGGAATCATAGCGTATAACCAATGAATGTTCGATCGAATCAAAACCTGCGCCGATTTCCCCGTCGGGCGGCTTTTATTATTGCGGAATACACCGTCAGGGAGGGGGCGTTCCGGGAAATCATCAAGAATATTGGTGCCACAGGGGTTTTTATCAAGACCTGGCGGCGAATTGCCGAGGGCCAGCCCATTGAACTCAAATTTCCGGTTTTCGAATTCGAAAATCAGCTTCAGGTCACAGGAAGAGTGGTTCGCAGCAGTCAGAAGGGGTTTTCAGTGGTGTTCGATCAACCGATTGACGGGTTGATCTGCAAGGAGGGGCATTTCCCCGAAATTGTACATGAAAGCAATCGCTGAACCTTCAATAATACAGGACAGCGTTGGCCTTTTTGACGTCGATTCGTTTTATCCCTTTGGGCAATTCATACCAGTCACCGATACCTGACGATTCTGTATGGTAAACCAATGCGGCCGTGTGGATAACGAAGTCTATCACCTGTGGATCAACCGGTTGGCCGTTTAGCTGCAGGGAGATCAGATCGATACGGGCCGCCCCATCCCGGGTCAGAAAAACACCCTTGAAATCAAAATCCAGGTTCTCGCCCAGCAGGATGTCCAGGTTGAGCCGCTGCGCATCAAACCGCATTTTGCCGTGGACATGGTTGTGGTCCAGCAGTTTCACCGTCAGGCTGTCGCAAACCGGCTCCTTCTCCTGAGCCAGACGATAGGCGATGTACGCGTTGAGCTCTTTCTCGGTCACTTCAGCAGTGAGATCCCTGCCGCTGGACCCGGGGGGCTGCCTTTCGATGGTTCTGAGGATGTGTCCGACCTTGAGTGCGTCTTTGGTGGTCTGATCGATGGCGCCGATCAGAAGCACGGCACAACATAAAACGGTGATCCATCCACGCCAGTCCAGATAGTTCCTTGTCATCTCTTCGGTTCTCAACCTCCATGTATGGTTGTACTCTACCTCGTTGCCTGGCGCATCGTCGGCAGCGCCAATTCGATGACTATATTAGCAGATCGCGCCAACCGGCACAATTGAAGATTCACTGCAACCCCGATGAGTGGGATCTTTGCTTTGCTCCGACAAACCACGGGCAATTCAAGAGCTACAGCCATTCAGAACCGCAGGGGATGCCCGATTTGCCGACAACCACGGCAAAAAGGGTTGTAATCCTTTTTGGTCATGGTAGAAAAGGGCGCCACGAGCCCGATGAACGCAGGCGAACAGGACCATTTGTGACCGACAACCAAAAACAGATTGACCAATTTCGCAATCTGATTAAAACGACCATGCACAGCGACGCCATCGCCCTGCGCCGTGAACTTGACCGGTTGGTGCGGTCCCGGAAAAAGATGGCCGACGCGGAGATGGCCCGACGCCTGAACGATCTGGCGCCGAAAATCCGTGGCGCCGTTGCCAAAAGGCAGCGGCGCCGTGAAGGGGTCCCCCGGTTTCAGGACCTGAACCATCTGCCGATCACCGCGGCAAAGGCGGCGATCATCGACGGCATCCGCAAGCATCCGGTGACCATCATCTCCGGTGAGACCGGATCGGGAAAAACCACTCAGATCCCCAAATTCTGCCTGGCTGCCGGGCGCGGCGTCAACGGCAAGATCGCCTGCACCCAGCCCCGGCGCATTGCCGCCACCACGGTGGCCGCCCGCATCGCCGAAGAGCTGGGAGAGGGTCTCGGACAATCCGTGGGTTACAAGATCCGCTTTCAGGACAAGACCGGTCCCGAGGCCTACATCAAGGTGGTTACCGACGGCATTCTGCTGGCGGAAACCCAGGGTGATCCCTGGCTCAACGAATACGATACGATTATCGTCGACGAGGCCCACGAGCGCAGCCTGAACATCGACTTTGTGCTCGGCATCCTGAAACAGCTGGTCCATAAGCGAAGGAACCTGAAGCTGATTATTACCTCCGCCACCATCGACACCGAGAAGTTCTCCAAAGCGTTCGACGATGCACCGGTGATCGAGGTGTCCGGGCGGCTTTATCCAGTGGAGACACGCTATTTCTATCCGGATGCCGACCCGGAAGACCAGGAGGACCGCACGCCCGTCGAGTTGGCGGCAACCGCCGTGGATGGACTGATCGCCCGCCGCACCCGGGGGGACATCCTGATCTTCATGCCCACCGAGCAGGATATCCGGGAGACCTGTGAGACCTTGAGGGGGCGCCATTTTGCGAGGACCGTGATCCTGCCCCTGTTTGCCCGGTTAAGTGCCGGGGAGCAGCGCAGGGTTTTCGCCGGCACCGCAGCCCGTAAGATCATCGTGGCCACCAACGTGGCCGAGACATCCATCACCATTCCGGGGATCAAGTATGTGGTGGATACGGGCCTGGCGCGCATCTCCCAGTATGTTCCCCGCTCCCGGACCACCTCGTTGCCGGTGGTGCCGATTTCCAGGAGCAGCGCCGATCAGCGCAAAGGGCGCTGCGGGCGCGTGGCCAACGGGGTGTGCATTCGCCTCTATGCCGAGGAAGACTACGCCAACCGGCCCCTGTTCACCCAGCCGGAGATCCTGCGGTCCAACCTGGCCGAGGTCATCCTGCGTATGATCGCGCTGAAGCTCGGCAATATCGCCGATTTCCCATTCATCGACCGGCCGGCCGAAAAGAGCATCCAGGACGGGTTCGACCTGCTGCTTGAACTGGGTGCCATCGTTCGCCCGGAAGTGACTCACAGCGGCGCCGGGGGATACCGGTTGACGGAAAACGGCCGCACCATGGCCCGCCTGCCCATCGACCCGCGTCTCTCGCGAATGCTCATCGAAGCCCGCAAAGAAGGCTGCCTGGGCCCTGTCATCATCATTGCCGCCGCCCTCAGCATCCAGGATGTACGCGAGCGGCCATCGGACAAAGAGGCCCTTGCCGACCAGGCCCACCGGTTATTTGTGGACCCGCTTTCCGATTTTGTCACCGTGTTCAACATCTGGCACGCGATCCATGAAAGCAGCAGTCGGCCCCGCAGCATGAATGAATTGAAAAAGTTCTGCCGGCAGCATTTCCTCTCCTTCCGCCGCATCCGTGAATGGCGGGATATTCACAGCCAGATCAAGGCCGCGCTGAAAGAGCAGCGGTTCGGTTTCATGGAATCCAACGGCTTGGCCCTTAATGATCTTCCGGCGGGTGTCCAGGCTGATGACGGGTCGTTCCATCCCCTGTATGCTGCCATTCACCGCTGCATTCTGAGTGGATTTTTATCCAACATTGCAATGCAAAAGGAGAAGGTGTTCTTCCGGGCGGCCAAAGATCGTGAAGTGATGCTCTTCCCCGGTTCGGGCCTGTTTAAGAATCCGGGCAACTGGATCGTGGCGGCGGAGATGGTGGAAACCTCACGGTTGTTTGCCCGCAAGGCGGCGACCATCGATGTGACCTGGCTGGAACCGCTGGGCGGGGACCTGTGCCGCAGCAGCTGGTCCGATCCGCACTGGGAACGCGGCCGTGAAGAGGTAGTGGCCCGGGAGCAGGTGACCCTGTTCGGCCTGCCTATCGTCCAGGATCGGCGCGTGGCCTTTGGCCGCATCGACTCGCAGCAGGCATCGGACATCTTCGTCCGCAGCGCACTGGTGGAAGGCGACGTGAAACAGCCGTTGGATTTCATGCACCGCAATGCCGAACTGGTGGAAGCGGTGCGCAGCATGGAGGACCGCATTCGGCGGCGGGATATTCTCGTGGACGACGAGGTGCTGGTGGCCTTTTACAAGGAAAGGCTTCCCGGTGTGTCCGACATGCGGACCCTCAAACATCGTATCCGCAAAAAGGGCAGTGACCGATTCCTGCGGCTGGACCGAGAAATGCTGATCCGCTATGCGCCGGATCCGGACGTATTGGACCAGTTTCCCCGTCAGCTGGACCTGGGCCACCGGGTCCTGGACTGTGACTACGCCTTCGAGCCGGGAACGGAGGTCGATGGCGTTACCGTCACCATCCCGGCCGAGAGTACCGGGGATGTTCCCCGCCAGCAGTTGGACTGGCTGGTACCGGGCCTGCTTGCCGAAAAGATCACTGCGTTGATACGGGGGCTGCCAAAGGCCTACCGGGTCCAACTGGTGCCGGTGGCCGACACCGTAGAGACGATTCTGCGGGAAATGCCCAGGGGGCGGGAAAGCCTGCCCACCGCCCTTAGCCGCTTTCTCTTTCAGCGTTCGAAGGTGGATATTCCGGCAGCGGCCTGGCCTGTGGACGGACTGCCGGACCACTTGAAGATGCGCCTGGCCATCACTGATGCCCGGGGGAAGGTGTTAGCCAGCGGGCGGGACGACCGCCTGCTGGACCAGGCCCCCGGAACCCCGGTCCTTCCGTCGGGTTTAATCGGCCTGAAGCGCAAATGGGAGCGCGATGGCCTCACCGGCTGGGATTTCGGAGATCTGCCTGACGTGCTGGCCGTCGACGACAAAAGGGGAACGCCCTGGCGCCTCTATCCCCGGCTGGCGGTTGTCGGTGAGAAAATCGATATCAAACTCTTCACCGATTCGAAAGCGGCGGACGAGGCTCACATCGCCGGGGTGGCGGCCCTGCTTGCCCGCCAGTTTGCCGACGATATCAAATACCTGAAAAAGAACCTCAAACTGCCGGCCCTGCTCAAGCGCCAGGTCCA
>CAVONY010000034.1:0-31947 GCA_963697405.1 uncultured delta proteobacterium
TTGGCGTATAAGGGGAATTGGAACAACGTGCACCTTAATCTCATACCCAAGCTGAGCGTTTCCCATTTTGGTTTTATAAAAATTAGTACAATAATTATGGGTTATGTCGCTTGCCGACTTCAAAAAGGGAAACGCTCAACTTGGGTCATAGAAAGTCTGTTAAATGGATCTGAACGCCAAACTGACCATACTGGAACGCATGGTCGACATCTACGATCGGTTTGTAGGTGAATTTGACCTGGCATGTGAAAAATACTGCGCCCACTGTTGTACAGCCAACGTCACCATGACCACGCTGGAAGGCTACCGGATATTTAACCATCTGGAAAAAACCGGTGAAATGCGCCACCTGGAAACCATTGACCAGAAAGCCCATCCTGACCGGTTTGCGCCCCAGGTATCGATCAATCGCCTGGCCGATATCTGTGCCCGGGACAACGATCCGCCCGAAGAGCACCTGGACCCTGCCGCCGGCCCCTGCCCGGTGTTGGCGGACAATGCCTGCTCCCTTTATCCGGTTCGCCCCTTTGGCTGCCGCTGCATGGTGTCCGCCAGAAATTGCGGCAAAACGGGGTTTGCCGATATGGACCCGTTTATCCTGACGGTCAATGACGTGTTTCTTCAACACCTGGAGCATATCGACGCCCAGGGATACACGGGCAATTTTGCCGATGTCATGCAGTTTTTAGACTCAGATGAAAACCGTCAGAACTATGCGGCCGGCCGACTCAATGCGGCGCCGGACGGTCTGGTCGCCAATCAGCCCGTGTTCGTGCTGATGATACCACCGGAGCACCGGGAACGAATTCAACCCGTGCTCACACAGATTCGCAGCATCCAGGTGTAACCTATTTCATGTCCTCGAGGAGGAGCCCTCATGCAAACCTATCCCATTCCCATGGTACCCGGCCCGGTGGTGGTGCCCGAAGCCATCCGTCGGGTCTACCTGGAACCCTATGGCTCCGGTGACCTGGAAACAGAATTTGTCGAACTTTACACACGCACGCAGCGGCGGCTGAAAGCGATTTTCGGCACCCGGGACGATATCGTGATCCAGTCCGGTGAAGGGATGCTGGCCCTGTGGAGCGCCCTGAAAAGCTGTCTGGTGCCTGGTGACCGGGTGCTGGCTGTGGCCACCGGTGTGTTCGGCTACGGTATCGGCGAAATGGCCCAATCCATTGGTGCCGACGTAAAAATCGTGGGCTTTAGCTATGACGAAACCATCAACGACATGGCCCGCATCGAAGCTGCCATCGCCGAATTCAAACCCCGCATGATAACGGCCGTTCACTGTGAGACGCCATCGGGCACCCTCAACCCCCTGGAAGAGCTGGGTAGGCTGAAACATGCCTATCGGGTCCCCCTGTTTTATGTGGACACGGTAGCCGGAGTCGGGGGAGTCCCGGTCCTGGCCGATGACTGGCGTATCGATTTGTGCCTGGGCGGATCCCAAAAATGCCTTTCCGCGCCGCCCGACATGTCTTTTTTGTCGGTCAGTCCCAGGGCGTGGGAGATTATCGATGCCGTGGGCTATGTGGGCTATGATGCGCTGAAGCCGTTTCAGCATGCGGTCGAAAACCGCTTTTTCCCGTACACACCCAGCTGGCAGGGCGTGGCCGCCCTTTTTAAGGCCGCCGGGCTGCTGCTGGAGGAAGGTCTCGCAAACAGCTTTAACCGTCATGATGAAGTGGCCCGGTTCTGCCGCCAACGGCTGGTCGAGATGGGTATCGATCTGTTCCCGGCGCCTAAAGCCATCCCCTCCCCAACGGTCACGGCGGCCGTGATCCCTGAGGGCTATACCTGGGATGCATGGGATCGCCGCCTTCGGGAACACGGCCTGGTGGTGGCCGGCAGTTACGGACCCCTGGCTGAAAAGATATTCCGCTTGGGCCACATGGGCGCCCAGGCGGACCGGGCGCTGGTCAAACAGGCGTTGGAGGTGATTGCCGGCGCATTATAAAAACTAAACCGTCATCCATGATCATGAAAAACGCAGGATCAGCGTCTCCAGATAGCGGGATTTGACCTGGTCGGTGGCCATGGCCCGTGCCACCGGCGGCAGGCGCAGGATCACACCCAGTACGGCAGCCAGGGCCCGATGATGCCACAGGATGTGGTTGTCGAATATCAGATGCTGCAGCTTGCCGCGCTCGACGGCCATCACCACCGTCCGGTGGGCGGCGTTGAGCGGGGTGAGCACCCGCTGCGGCCTCTGCTCGAGAGAAAGACTGCCGGTTTTGGTGCAGGCCCTGACGCACACGCCGCATCCCAGGCAGCGGTTTGGGTCCACCCGGGCCAGATTTCTTTTTGGATGCCTGGGATCGTTGGCCGGCTCCAGCGTCATGGCCTCCACCGGGCACAGGCTCACACACCCGCCGCAGCCATTGCAGGTTGTCTCATCCACCCGGGGGAGGAAATTGGTGGTGTGAATCGGATGACTTAACGGCAAATCGGCGCGCGGCGATCATCGCTTCGCAGCAGCACCCACAACAGTTGCAGATGAAGTTGACGCCCTGCCGGACATTCTCGCCGAACTGGACCAGGTTGTTCTCACGGGCCTTCGCCAGCAGCTCCAGACATTCTGAAACACCCACCGACCGCGCGTGCCCGTGACGGATCAACGATTCGGCCGACGTGTTGAAGGTCATGCAGATGTCCATGGGCGCCGTGCAAGCCCGGTCCATGTGCGTCATCTTGTGTCGGCAGTAGCACATACTGATGCCCCGGTGGGTGGAACTGCGGATTACTTCGCTGGCCCGCTCGTAATCCAGCACGTGCAAGGCATTTGCCTCCGACAGGGCCGGCTCATGGACAAAGGCCCGCCCGAGCTGGGTCTGCCCTTCGGTGAACAGCGCCCGGACAAAGTCTTCCTCGATGTTCAGGTACTGATAAAACAGCTCTGCCAGCAGCCGCTGGTCGATGTCCTTTCGGATGCGCATCATGGAGAATTCGAAAAAACCGGCCATGGGTGGCGGCAGCACGTATTGCATGTCGCCGTCCACATAAAAATCCACCAGCAGGGCTTTTTCGGCCAGTTGATCCAAAATCTTGTGCGCCCGGCTCTCGGACATGCGCCAGACGTCGGCAGCCCGCTTCACCGTAAACGGCCGGATCGGCAGCAACGATACCAGTTCAGCTTCCCGTTGATCGAAAAGGACCTTCAATATCTTGGTGAGCAGTTCAGCGGGGGGAGCGCCCTGGGGAAAGCGGTTGAGGCGTTCGGTCAAACGTTGATATGCAGATTGGGAGCCGATATGCGCC
This sequence comes from uncultured delta proteobacterium, assembly GCA_963697405.1. Taxonomy (GTDB): domain Bacteria; phylum Desulfobacterota; class Desulfobacteria; order Desulfobacterales; family Desulfosarcinaceae; genus Desulfosarcina. Next base: position 3,262 of record CAVONY010000034.1, read on the forward strand.
ATGGCAGATTCCTGGCTAAGAACCGGTTTTCAGCCCATCATCCCGCCCGAGTCATGTATTAATGATGGTTTACAAACCATTATTGATCATACCAGAATGAAAAGAAGGTTTCAAATTCAGTTTGACACCCAAACGATTGTCGAGCTTACCGCAGATTCAAGGCAGATGTCGTCGCGCTATAGTGGACTATGCTCTGTGATCAGTCATTGTAACGTATTTACCGGGATACCATCGACTTGTTCATCGGGGAGGAACGTCGTCCGCCAAAGCACTCAGGCATTAGCGGCAGCGATCAGGGCTGCACCGATGGCACCGTTGACCTGTGCATTGGCCGAAACGCGGATGGGTTTGCCCGATTTTTTTTCCAGCGCCCGGACCACGCCGATGTTCTTGGCCACCCCGCCGGTCATCATCACCGGTTCGGTGATGCCCACCCGGCCGGCCATGGCGATCACCCGGGACCCGATGGATTCGTGGATGCCGGCAATGATGTTCTCCCGGCGTTCGCCCCTGGCGATGAGGGAGATCACTTCGGATTCGGCAAAGACGGTGCACAGGCTGCTGATGGCGGCCGGCCGGTCAGAATTAAGGGACATCTTTCCGAAGGCATCCAGGTCCACCTCCAATGCCCGGGCCATCACCTCGAGAAACCGGCCGGTGCCGGCGGCACACTTATCGTTCATGGCAAAGTCGGTGACCCGGCCGGTGGTGTCCATGGCGATGGCCTTGCTGTCCTGGCCGCCGATGTCGATGACGCAGCGCACGGCCGGGTCCTGAAAATGGGCGCCGGCCGCGTGGCAGGTAATCTCGGTCACAGCCTTGTCGGCAAAGTCAACGCTGTTGCGACCGTAGCCGGTGGCCACGATCCGATCCACAGCATCTTTTTCGAGGCCGAGCTCCCCCAGCAGATCGGCGAACACATTCGCCCCGGCATGTCTGGCGTTGTACCCGGTCAAGATCACCCCTGATCCGAGCAACTCGCCGTCTCTGACCACGGCGGCCTTGGCACTGATTGACCCCACATCGATTCCAACCGTAATCATCTCAAGATCTCCATGAAGGCATCGATTCGTGTATCAATCTGACTTTCGGAAAAGTTACGCGCATCGGTCATGTCCGCCTCGATCACCAGAGATGGGATACCACACTTTTCCTGGACAATGCGCTGGATGTCGTACTGCCCCAGACTGTATGGCTTGCAGCTGCGGTTGGAATGCATCACCAGGCCGTCGGCGCTGTATTTTTCCACCATGTCCACCACCATGTCGGCCATCTGATCCGTGCCGATGTTGATGTAGACCCGCGAGTATCCCTGGGCCATGGAGCCGATAAAATCTTTTTCATCCAGGTACTTAAGTGTTCCACACCACGACGAGGTATAGGTGTCCGCCACCAGGCAGGCGTTGTGGCCGGCGAATTTGTCCGACAGCCAGCGGGTGCGGAACCATACCGGCAGGTTGTCCCACAGCAGCCGGTAGCGCTCACCAGGCACGGCGGCAATACCCGTGACCACCCGGGTTTTCATCTCGTCGAGCAGTTCGGTATAGTAGTCGACCACCGTCTGGGTGCCGCGCAGGGTGACGATCAGCGCCAGGTGGAAAAAGGCATCGAAGGCACTCATGGGTGCCGGCCGGTGAACCGTGGTGTCGAGCACCTTCTGCCAGAGGCGCTGGCCCGCCATGGAAAGCCGGCCCACCTCATCCAGCCGGTCGTGTTCAAACTTTTTCTTGCAGTGGGTTTCCAGAAAGGTGATGTACTCATCCAGCTGGGCGCGCACATAGGCGTGGGCCTCCCGGGTGTACTCCGTGTGGCTGAATGGGGTGTCCAGGATGAACAGGGGCACCTTGAAATAGCGGGCCTGCACCTCGTACCACTTGAGCACCGTGCCGCAGATGTTGTTGCAGCAGACCAGCATGTCCGGCCGGGGCAGCCCGCCGATGGGGCCACCGTCGACGGTGGCACAGGCAATATCGGCCCTGGCGTAGGAGCACAGGTCGCCGGCATAGCCCATCGCCTCGGCCTTTTCGCACAGATCCACGCCCATCTTGGCGGCGCCGATCATAGCCCCGTGATTTTCCGGGTATACCGGGATCACGTCCATGGCGATCAACGGCTCCACCGGCCCACCGCTGGTGATCCAGGCCACTTTCTTGCCGGTCTGGTCGGCGGTCTTGGCGTCGATGTAGTAGTGGGTCAAAATATCCTTCATGCGCCCCACCGACTTGATTTTACGCTTTTCCTTTTCAGGGTCGATGGGGTTTTGGGGATCGCTCATTGGGTTCTCCTGTATCTCGTCGGGATGACAACACAGTATGTTTCTTATTTTATTTTTGAACACGTAAAAATTTGCATTTTCGACGGCTTCGTAAGAAGCCTGATATCAAGGCTTGCGGGCCGCGAAAGCGAGGCTAAGCGAGCGAAAAGCAAATCGACCTTCATCCGTACGGCGAACATTTATGTTCCATCCCGAGGAATGAGGCGTACATGCAGGTACTCCGCAATGACGAGGGATGAAGCGTAACGCAGATATCGGGTTTCTTACGAAGCCGCTATATTTACAGCATTTCCATAAACGCCTCACATCTCGTCCTAAACTGCCCCTGAGATGCGGTTTGCTCCTCCAGTTCCACCAGCAGGCTGGGAATGCCTTCCGCGTCCAGCATGGATTTGAGATAGGGGAAGTCAAAGGCGTGCGGGTCGCAAAATTTCAGGAAGAGAAGGATAACCCCCTGGGCCCGGGATGCTTTTGCCAGGCGGACCAGGTCGTCGCCCCGGCTGGTGACGCCCGCATGCTTGGCCGGACAGATGGCCCGCCGGGCATAGCGGTCGGCGATGGCATCCATGGGATCACTGCCGGTATCTACAAGGCCGGTCAGTCCCCGGGAGCCGGTGCACAGGTCGTCGCCCACCACGGCACCGCCGGCCGATTCGATAACACCGTATACGTCGGGCAGGTTGCAAACCCCGCCGGAGAGAAAGATGCGTTTGGCGGCGGTTGATCCAGGATCAGACTGTCGCTCCAGGGTGTCTAATACCTGGGCCAGGCTGTTGAGAAAATCGTTGCGGTCCATGACCATGGATGCCCGCACAATGGTGTGAACGTCACTGCCGGCGATCGCACCGGGGCGATCGTTCCGGAGGTTGTATAGCCGCTGCATGGCCGACCGGATCCCGTTATAGGTGTCGATGGCCTGTTGCAGGTCTTCATGGGTGATGGTTTTCTCCAGAGCCCCTTCCAGGTCGGTTCTGGCTTTTCTCATCACTGCGGTCATATAGTCCCGGGCACTTTGTGTATTCAACTTGACCGGCAGCACCACATCCAGGTGAAAACCGGTTTTGGCGTTCATCCGCCAGATGTCGGACAACCGTTGGATGGAATCGCAGGTGTGAGGGAAGATGGCGCCGTCGAGAAAATCAAGATCTCCGTTGAGTGCATCGTCGAGGGCGCCGCGGACCAGGCTGCAGCTGTAGCTCTGCAGGTGCGCATCGGCCTTCGATATGCTGCCGCTGCCGCCGACGATGCGAAACGCCAAGGCGCCCCCGGCAAGGATCAGCTCTTCCGGGGCGTAGGAACACAAGGTGCCGATCACCTTGCCGCCGGTCTTCTCCTTCCAGCGCTGGGCGTACGCTTTCGGGTCCGTACAAATCTCTTTAAACCGTTGAATGGCTTCCATCAAAGTGTCCGAGCAGGGGTCGCAATAAAGTCCATTGTTCCTAATATCGAACGCCGGTCGACATGTCAACCGAGAGTTGCTTTGCCCGGCTGATAATGGTACAAATGACCCATATATTCCCCAATCGAACTTTTTTATGATCGGCAGCAAAAGGCTGAACCGCGATAGCGAGCGCATTCTCGGCTGTTTGCGGCGGGGAGGGTTCAATCCATGGCCGGCAGAAATACGCTGAACAAATTAAAACAGCAGGAGCGGGAAATCCGCGAAAACCTGATCGTCGATGCCGCCCGCACGGTATTCGGGTCCAAGACCTATGATCAGGTCAGCATGAACGAGATCGCCAAGACCGCCGGTATCGCCAAATCCTCCATCTACACCTATTTCCCCAATCAGGAGGCGCTGTTTGTTGAAACCGCCTTCAGGCATACCGGAAAATTTATCGCCGCCCTGAAAAAGCGGGTTCAGGAGGAACGATCGCCTTCACTGGAAACGTTCATCAATGACTATCTGGATTACCACATCGAACACGATGCCCACTGGCGCATGATCACCCATTTTGCCCTTCACGGAAATATCGGTGAGGCGTCGGCCGAAAAGCTCAACCAGATTTCCAGGCAGGTGATGGATCTTCTGGAAACGGTTTTGAAAAAGGTCGACTACAAGGGCGACACCCGTCTGCTCGCCCACACCCTGTTTGCCACCTTGAGCGGCATCATGATCAGTTTCAGAAAATATCCGGGACGATCGGAAACCGCGCGCATCGCCCACATGAAGCGTATCGCTAAATTGGTGGAACGGATGCTGCTGGTGTTTATCCAGCAAGACGCGCAATAGCGGTTTCCTGCTATCGAAGAGGCAGAAGGAATCAGTATGAATACCATCCAAACAGCTGTTAACCAGATACAGTCGGATCTGATTGAATTCGCGCGGGATCTTGTCAGGACGAAAAGCTACTCAGGAGATGAGCGCGCAATCATCCATCTCATAGAAAAAAAAATGAAACAACTAGACTATGATGACGTTACCGTGGATTCCATGGGCAATATCGTGGGGCGAATCGGTAATGGCCAGGACGTTCTCATGTTTGACTCCCATGTCGATACCGTTGCGGCCAATGATCCTTCAAAATGGAGACACGACCCGTTCGGCGGTGTAATTGAAGATGGCATGCTTTATGGAAGAGGATCCGTAGATATGAAATCTTCCGTTGCAGCTTCCATCTATGCCGTCGCCATGGCAAAAACGCTGGGCCTCGACAGAGGCAAATCCATTTATGTCTCCTGCACCGTGATGGAGGAAGATTGCGACGGGGAAAACCTGAAACACCTGTTCAATGCGCTTGATATAAAACCGGACTATGTGATTATTTGCGAGCCATCCGCAAACAGAATTGCGATAGGGCATAAGGGTAAGGCCCAAATTTCAATAAAGACACACGGTGTCTCCGCGCATGGTTCCGCGCCCGAGAAAGGGGTCAATGCGATTTATGAAATGGCCGAAATCATCCAGCGGGCTGAAAAACTGAATCTTGAATTGATGAAAAAAGAGGGCGCCCGGGGAACGTTGGTAATCTCGCGCATTTCCAGTATCAGTGCATCGTTAAATGCGGTCCCTTCGGAATGTGACGTGTATTTGGACAGGCGAATGGTTCCCGGAGAAACGAAAGATTCGATCAGGCAGGAGATAGAGCACCTCATCAAAGGGAAAAACGCAACCTGGGAAGTCGGAACACTTCACAGGAAAAGTTGGACGGGAATGGATATCACCTATGAACCCTTTCACCTGGCATGGGAGATAGACCTGAACCACGAACTCTCTATAGCCTGCATCGATGCCTATCGTGAAATTTTCGGGCATGATCCGGGCAAGTACGAATTCTGGGATTTCAGCACCAACGCCGTAACCCCCGTGAGCATGGGAATACCCACGATTGGTTTTGGACCGGGAGAGAGTAAAATGGCTCACATGCGAAATGAGCGTTGTGAGGTCAACCAGATTGTTGACGCCTGTCGATTCTATGCGCAACTCATCCAAACGATATAATGTCAATTCTCGGAATTCGGGAGCGGCTACCAGCCGCGATCATCCCCATGGAATCGCAGCCGAAAACCGTTCGGTTGGCCCGATTTTTTAATACCACCCAATCTGAGCGATTGTCGAGCTTGCCGCAGATTCAAGGCAGCTATCGTCGCGCTATAGTGGACTATGCGCGGCGATAGCTAACGCCGAAGATGGGGTGAGCTCGGCAAACCCAATGGGTTTCACCTTTTAAATACAACCATCGATGGTACCCAACCGTGATCGTTACCAATCGACCTTCTTCGAGAAAAGTGAATCGCTCAGTTTGGGTACCAATTACTTTCAGACGGAGATGAAAGGTCATCGAGATGCCGGATACTTCTTTTGCGGCGCTGCTGGAACGTGTTGACAGCGCCACGGATACCAACCGTCTGCAACTGACGCCGGACTGGATGCAGGGCCGGGCCGGATACGGCGGCCTGCTGGGCGCGCTGGCTATGAAAGCCATGCGAAGCCATGTGCCGTTGGCGCGAAAGGTGCGCAGCCTGCTGATCTCATTCGTCGGACCGGTCGGACCGGAAGCGTTTTCGATTCATACCCATGTGCTGCGGTCGGGAAAGGCAGTCACCCATGTGGAGGCGAAACTGGTTCAGAAAGAGACGGTGCGATGCGTGGTGTTAGGAAATCTCGGCAAACCCATGCCTGAGGGCCAGCTTTTGAAACATCTGGGTCAGACCGGCACCCAATGAGAAAACAGAGCCGATATCCAGGTTCTGGTCGGTAGATTTATCGAAGAAAATGTTCAGGCTGGACCCGAGGCCTTCATCCGGGCGCCAGTAGCAGATCATAATCGGGACCTTGGGCAGCGGGTGGAGCACCACGGAGATGTCCGATTGGAACTGCCGCTCCACCTGTCGACCGCTGAACAGGTGGACCACGTCGTCGAACAGATCGGTGTAGCTGTCCGCCACTTGTTGCATGGCTTCTTCGCACCGCTTTTGAAACAACGGGTATCGGTCTTTGCCGTTTTTCAGTTCCCGGAAAGAGACCCATTGGCCGGCGGGGTCAACGCCTTTCCCGTTGATCACGTAGTCGAAGAAGGGCGCAGCCACCCAGGGATTGACGTGAATGTCCGAATAAAGGTTGCCCTGACTGTCAACGCTGAAATCCTTGCCCAGGATTTTAAGCGTCAGCCGGCCGTTTTCAGACCGCCCCCCGGTCCTTCCGGCAGCAGACGACAGATCGATGTGGGAAATCTGTTGCTTCATCATCTCCATGAAGGCTTCCCGGTTCTCTTCGAGGGGGTTCAGGTCGGTGGGATCTCCGGAAAAGCGCTCGATGACATCAGGGCTTAATTTCGGGCATTCATTGATATGTCGATGGCCTTGAAACACAGCGCCGGCAAATGCCAGGCAGGTCTTCTCACCGCACTCCCGGCAGTTGGACTTATCCAGAAGCTGAAACACTTCCATGGCGTTTTTCGGTGCCGGCATAGGCGACCTCCCGATGGCAGTCGTGGATCGTTTGGTTGAACAAGACCGCACTATAACGAGATCATTTTAATTTGTCACCCCCCGATGTATAGGAGACCCGATCATGAATGTCTGCGTCCAGGGAAACGTTCTCGAAGAGCTCTTGAAACTGCTCAAACTTGAAAAAATCGAAGAAAATATTTTTCGCGGCCAGAGCCAGGATCTAGGCTTCGGCAGCGTATTCGGTGGCCAGGTGTTGGGTCAGGCGCTTTCCGCGGCCTCCCAAACCGTTCCCGACGGACGGCAAGCCCACAGCCTGCATGGTTATTTCATGCGGGCCGGCGACGCCAAAAAACCGATTGCCTACACCGTGGACTGCATCCGGGACGGGAAAAGCTTCACCACCCGGCGGGTGGTGGCCGTGCAAAAAGGCCGGGCCATTTTCTCCATGGCAGCTTCGTTCCAGATCGACGAGCCGGGCTTCGACCACCAGGATGACATGCCTGAGGTCAAGGGACCCGACGGGCTGGAGCCGGAGATAGAAACCGCCCGAAAACTGGCCGACCACATTCCCCCGGGTATCCGGGAGAAGATCCTGTGCGACAAGCCCATCGAGATCCGCCACGTCAACCCGATCAATCCGTTCAAGCCGGAGAGAAGAATCCCCGTAAAATATGTCTGGTTCCGAGCCATCGGCCCCCTGCCGGTTGAAATGGCTGTCCACCACTACCTGCTGGCCTATGCATCGGATTTCAATCTGGTAGGCACCTCCCTATACCCCCACGGGCACACCTTCTGGGAGCCGTCAATGCAAATGGCCAGCCTGGATCACGCCATGTGGTTTCACCGGGATTTTCGCATGGACAACTGGCTGCTCTACGCGATGGAAAGCCCCAGTGCATCCAGGGCCCGGGGGCTGTCCATCGGCCGCATTTTCACGCAGGCCGGCCGGCTGGTGGCCACCGTGTCCCAGGAAGGACTGATTCGCCATCGATCGAGGAGATGAGTTACTGCGCTGCTGCTGCCGTTACCTCCGGCATGGGCGGCACCAGCAGCGACGGATCCAGCCGGGTGTCAAACCAGTTCATGCCCCAGTGCAGGTGGGGGCCGGTAACGCGCCCGGTCGCACCCACCTGGGCGATGACGTCGCCCTGTTCGACCCGCTGCCCCTCTTCGACCAATATTTTATGCAGGTGCATGTACACAGTGGACAGGCCGTGGCCGTGATCAACGATCAGGGTTCCGCCGGAGTAGAACATGTCGTTGTGGGCCATGCTCACCACACCGTCAGCCGGCGCCTTTACCGGCGTGCCGGTAGGCGCGGCAATGTCCACACCGTAATGGGGCCTTTTGGGTTTGCCGTTCAGGACCCGCTGGCTGCCGTAGACACCGCTGATCCGTCCGGTGACCGGCCAAATGAACGGCTTCGAAAAATCGGTTCGGGGGTCGTCCTTTTTGCGGACTTTCTTTACCAGGGCGATGTCTTGGTAAATTCGTTCCAGGTCTTCGGCAGAAGGGCTGACCTTACGCGGCGGCAGTCCATCGATACGCTGGATTTTGTAGGTGCGTTTTTCGATGGTGAACGGATGCTTTTCAACCGTGCCGGAGGGCTGGTGAAGCTCGATCACCGATGCCGCTTCCGCGTCCCGGGAAAACCCGATCACAAATAGACCGTCTGGTGAAACCCGCACTGCTTTTCCATGGAAGTGGACGGTGGTCGCAGGGTCGACTCGGCCGATGGCCATGCCGCCTTGAACCAGTTTTCCCTCCAGCACTAGCGCCCGTGCCGGAACCGGCAGGCAAAGAAGGGTGATGATCGTTCCGAGAATGAAACGTTGCATAGGCCGCCTGTCTTAGCTAGTATAATGTCCATCCATAAACGGCATCTTGCGGCCCAGTTCTGCGTTCTCACCATTTGGAAATCCTCAACGTAGCGTTTTGGCTACGCCTCCGGTTTCCAAATGGCTGCGGCCTTGATCTGACCCACAATCTACCATTTCTGGATGGACACTGATATGTAATCGGTAAACCGCAAAAGCAAAGCATACCAACCAATTATGGTATCTGTAAAAAATTGAAGCGCTCAGTTTGAGTATTATACACAGGTTGGGCATGCGATGGAAGGCCTGAGGCGATCCGGACAATGCCGACTGGCTGAAGCCACGATAACGGAGAGACACGATGCACACACGCCGCTATGGGAAACAATCATCTTGAGGTGTCTGCCATCGGTCTGGGCTGCTGGGGCATGTCCCACGCCTATGGTCCGGCAGATGAGAAAGAATCGCTGGCCACGATGGAAAACGCCCTGGACCTGGGGATCAATTTTTTCGACACCGCCGATGTGTATGGCGACGGGCACAATGAAACCCTGATTGCCAGGGTGCTGAAAAACCGCCGCCAGGATGCGCTAGTCGCCACCAAATTTGGTTTTGTGGGAGATGAGCACGGTGTGGTGCGTGTCTGCGGGCGATCCGAATATGTTGCCACAGCCTGCGAAGAAAGCCTGAAGCGGTTGGGTGTCGATGTCATCGATCTCTATTACCTGCACCGCCTGGATCCTGACGTTCCCGTGGAGGAGACCGTGGGAGCCATGGCCGATCTGGTGACCCAGGGCAAAATCCGAACCATCGGTCTGTCGGAAGTTTCTGCCGCCACGCTGCGACGAGCCCACGCCGTTCATCCGGTCACCGCCCTGCAATCCGAGTACAGCCTCTGGCACCGGGATGTGGAGCAAACGATCCTGCCCGCCTGTCGGGAATTGGGGGTGTCCCTGGTGCCATATTGCCCGTTGGGTCGGGGATATCTCACCGGCAGCTTGAGCACGGTGGACGATATGGCCAAGGCGGATTATCGACGGGCCATTCCCCGCTTCTCGGCCGAGGCCATGCATCGCAACCGGGGCCTTCTATCCCGGTTGAACCACCTGTCGCGCACCAGCGGTCACACACCGGCCCAACTGGCCATCGCCTGGCTGCTGGCCAAAGACCCGACGATTGTCCCCATTCCGGGCATGAAGCGCAGGCGACACCTCATGGAAAATGCAACGGCCACGGCAATCCAGCTTTCAACAGAAATGATCAATGCGTTGGACGCCCTGGGTGAACAGGTGGCCGGTGAGCGGCACAACGCCCACAACCTTCAGTTTGTTGACCACGAAAAGAGTGTCCATCCATAAACGGCTATTTTGCGCGATATCTGCGTTACACGAACGCTTTTATCCTCGGAATATAAACCATATGCACCCCAAGGGCACTTCTTTCAGGGCGCCTGCGGTAAAATTTTTCGCGCGCCTTGATCTCGGCCAAAATCCCTCGTTTCTGGACGAACACTATTTAGCTTTTAGATTGGAGATTGTGATTTGGAATTTATTTGGAATTTGGTACTTGAAATTTGTTGCTTTTCACCGCATTGGCCTTGAACCGGTTCAGGGCCACGGCACTGCCGAAGATCAACAGCCCCCCAATCCAAAAGCGCCAGGATGCCGGATCCCCCAGAAAGGCGATGCCCACAATGGCGGTGAAAATCACCTCGCTGGACATGAAGACGCCGCCCTCCCACCCTTTGCAGTAGAAAAAACCCTGGTTCATCAACAACTGCGCGGCGACCGAGACAAAGATGATGCCCAGCACCATGGCCCAGGCCATCCCTGTGGATGGCAACAGCGGGGCCATGGCAAATTGGGGAAGGGTCACCAGCATGCCCATGGTGCAAAAGTAGAGGTATATGATGACCGGGCCGTTTTTTTCTCGAAGGGTCTTGATCAGGGTAACGGTGAGACCGGCGAATACGGCGCCGGAAAGGGCCATGAACTGGCCGAAAAAGTCCCCTTCCAACCTGAAATCGAACAGTACGCCGATGCCGATGACCACCACGGCAATGCAGGCGATTTCCGCCTTGGATAAACGGTCGCCGTATATCAGGTAGGAAAAAACGGCGGAAAATGCCGGAAAGGCATAAAAAATAACCAGGGCGGTGGACACCGGCAACAGGCGGATGGCCGTGACGATGGAAAGAAACGCCGCCGAACCGGTAAATCCCCGGATGATCAACAACCGGGAGTTATGGCCCCGATAGGGGTTGCCATGCCTGCCGAAAACCAGAAGCAGCACCGCTACCCCACCAAAAAATCGATAGAATCCGATGTGCCAGATGGTAAAGTCGGGGCCAATCTGTTTGATCAACAGGTTGAGCATGGTAAACAACAATGCAGCGGCAAGCATGAGCAGGGGGCCGGCAACGGCGGCATCCATTCTGATCTGTTGGGGAGTGTTGCGTGGGGACATCGGGAGGCCTTTACAATTCGTTTTCAACGAAGGGGACAACAGAAGACATAGAGCAGAAAGGCCGAATACCAAATCACAAAAAACAAAACCCAATACCCAGATTCCAAACGCCAGATCAGGTCTATGTTCGTGTTTGAGATTTGGATGTTGGTACTTGTGATTTGTTTGATATTTGGAGCTTGAAGTTTGTAATTTTTAACCCGGTGTACAGCAGATAAAAGGGACCTCACGGGTCAGGAGTGATTCGTCGGTTTTTCTCCAGAATCGACGATCAATGGCTTGAAGCTGGTGGGAATCAGCATGGGTACTGTTTTCTGATACGATTGATAGGCCTCGCCGAAACAGCCGACCAGATCCCGTTCCTCCATGGCGGCGCCGACGACGATCCAGATCGTCCAGAGCCCATTGTGCAGTAGTCGATCCACGGTAAAAATCGGGCAGGACCAGATGATGATCAGGCTGAACAGATAGAGTGGGTGGCGCACCCAGCGGTATGGCCCGCGGACGGTAAATGGGGTGGAGGTGACCACTTTTTGGCTGTCGAAGGCCCGCAAGGCCGGTTTGACGCCCAGCGCATCGAAATCTCCTAAGGATTTCGAGCCCCACCAGGCACCGGCACCGGCAGCCAGAAATACCATGATCATCGCCCATCGGAAGAGGCCTGGCGGTGTCCATAGCACCGGCCCCACCGGCTGCCACAGGCCGGTCAGAAGCAGGAGGACAGTGCCGGAAGCCGCCGCGTACAAGACGCCGTGAAAATCGGCGCGAACGCTCCGGGTCAGCCACAGTCGAAACCCGCGCCGGACCATGATGCTGTGCTGAATAAAAAAAAGCAGGCACAGGAATGTGTCCAGCAGCAGGCCACCGGCGATGCCCAGTTCCATGTCCACTGGAACCAGCGGGCCCAAAAGCAGAAAGGCCAGCCAGGCCAGCATGCCGCCGCCGCCGAGAATATAGGCCGCCGCCACCAGAAGGAAAGCGCCCGGTTTTCGCGAAATCAACTGCCCACCGGAACCGTGAATCGCCTGGGCGTTGTCCACGGCGGACAGCTTGCATTCGGTTTTGTCATCCTGTGGCATGTGCAAGCTCCTTGGCTCGTGTGCATCCCTTAATGGCCCTGATCCGAGCCCGCATTTACCATTTCTAATGGACAATAGTTGATGGTGTAAGAGTAGCTTCCAGCGATTATAGGATAGCCATACCTATCGCGGCTGGAAGCCGCTCCTACGAAGCTGGAATACCTCAATCTTTATTACTCAGATAATAAAGCCGAAAGAAGCGGCCATCAAATCAAAAATGATCCATCGGGATCTTTTCATGATCACGATCTTGTGACATGATAATTCGTGTCCGTCCAGAAATGGTTATTTTGCCCGATATCTGCGTTATACTCTAAACTTTTATCCTCGGAATATCAACTATATGCCTCTGGTAAAATTTATCGCATGCCTTGATCTCGAAAAAAATTCCTCCTTTCTGGATAGACACGATTCAAGTTCATCATTCATTTCCAACCATTCCAAAGTGATGAACGCGTATAAAGCTATTTCAAACGGGTTTGTAAAAGTCGAAAAACGTTCTTTGTTGTCATTTCCACCCAGGCACCATTAGGGACTTTTTACGCGTTCATCAATGTCAATTGAACCAACCGGCACCAAAAAGTGTAGCATTCGTAAAGGAGCGCCAAAATGGCCGACACATCCCCACATCCCCTGTTCAGGTTTCGCTGGTTGATCTTTTCCCTTCTGGCCCTGGCCTATTTTTTCGTCTACTTTCACCGGCTCTCGCTTTCCGTCGTGGCCGACAATCTGGTGAAGGATTTCGACACCTCCGCCGGCACCATGGGATTATTGGGTTCCATCTATTTTTATTGTTATGCGGCCATGCAACTGCCGGCAGGCCTGCTCTCGGATTCGGTGGGACCGCGACGGACGGTAACCTGGTTTCTGATCGTCGCCTCGGCAGGCAGTGTTCTTTTCGGATTGGCGCCCAACATCGAAACCGCCTTCGTAAGCCGCATTCTGGTGGGATTCGGGGTCTCCATGGTCTTCATCCCCACCATGAAGATCCTCTCCCAGTGGTACTACCCCCACGAATTCGCCTCCATGGCCGGCATCCTCAATGCCGTGGGCGGGGCCGGTGTCATGGCCGCCACCTGGCTGCTGGCCATGATGACGGTGGCCTTCGGCTGGCGGCTCTCCTTTGAACTGATCGGCGGGTGCACCTTTGTCATCGCAATCCTGGCGTGGCTGATCATCCGGGATCGACCCCAGGACAAGGGTTGGCCAGCGATTGGCGACCTGGCTGCGAAACCCAGCGCCCCTGCCGCGGCGGCGCAGACCATACCCTTGCTGGCAGGAATGCGACAGGTCGTCGGCAATCCGCACTTCTGGCCTCTGGCCCTGTGGTTTTTTTTCGATTGCGGCATTTTCTTCGGATTCGGCGGGCTGTGGGGGGGGCCTTATTTGATGCACGTATATGGGCTTTCCCGCGAAGCGGCCGGCACCGTGCTGAGCATGATCGCCTGGGGCATGATCATCGGCAGCCCGCTGCTGGGGTTCGTCTCGGACCGCGTCCTGAAGAGCCGCAAGAAGCCTTTTGTCATCTGCACCACGATTCTGGTCATTGAAATGGGGACGCTTTACCTTTTCCCCGACCGTTTGTCGCTGCCCATGCTCTACGTGGCCTTTTTTGTCTTCGCCGTGTGCGCTTCAGCCATTGTGGTGATCGGTTTTACGGCGACCAAGGAGCTGTTCCCGGTGGAAATTGCCGGTACGTCCGTGGGCACGGTCAACCTGTTCCCGTTTCTGGGCGGCGCCGTATTCATGCCCTTTTTAGGCAACGTGCTCGATGCATACCCGCGCAGTGCCTCAGGCGCCTATGCGCTGGAAGGCTACACCACCATGCTGCTGGTGCTGTTGATTTCCGCGGTCATTGCCCTGGGTTGCACGTTGATGATGAAAGAGACGTTTCGAGGCTGATAAGGAATGACACATCTGGGGGCATATTGCGCATCAACACAATAAAAACATTGAACTGCGATAGCGAGTGCTTTCCCCGCCGCTTGTCGGAGCGAAGCGGAGATGCCGAGCATCGGGGCAGCGGGGTTAGCGAGCGGACTGGAAATCGATTTTGATCCTTATGGTGAACCCTCCCCATGGGTTGCCGCGGGGAGGGTTCAATAAAAATAGGCAGGGTCACGAATGACCCTGCCTATGTTCATCTGTAAATGATTTTTTGGCTGTTTGTTAAATCTTCTTTCTTCCCAAACCGGCAAGACCGATCAGGCCACTGCCCAACAAAAGCATGGTAACCGGATCGAAAACTTGACCAGACGTCTTCGAAGACGTATCGTCACTGGTTTGTGAATTCAATTCAGGCTTGAAGCCGAATCCAAAAATTGAATCTACGCCATCATCATTGAATTCAGCAAGCGCTTCGGTAGTAATATTACCGCTTATCTCTTGAGAGGCACTCGGAGGGGCTTCGAAATGTAATAAATCGACGACGAATATCAATAAAATCGCGATTAAAAAGGTAATTATTTTATTCATCATTAGCCCCTTTCTATGAAGCTAAGAAAACTGGTTCCTTCTTCGAAACCAATATATGCACTGTTTCTTGAAGGTTATATAAGCAAAAGGGGTGCCGAAGGTTGGAAAAAAGTATTTTAATATAAATTACAGATTGTTATCAAAATAATGAAAAGCTAAAATTAAACTTTATGTATTTATTTTCATAATAAATTGGGTAATCGGTTTCCTATTATGTAATTGGTTACCCAATAAGGTGAGTGGACGGAATCTTCACCGTAGAGAAAAAAATCGATTTCGGTTCGCTATCTACCCCACCACAAGCGACGGGGAATGCACTCGCTGTCGCGGTTCAATTAAGACGCTATCGAAAGGAATGGCCGAACGCGCTTAGAACAGAAACAGCTTGATTCAAATCTTCCTTTTTCACCAGGACATAGTCCGTATCATAGGTGGAGAGGGCAAAAATGGAAATCCCAACATCGGCCAACGGTTCGATAACGGCAAGCAGGATGCCGGTAAGAGAAAAATCAAAGGGTCCTTCGATCTTCAGGACCCGAAAGTCACGCTCGGTTCGAACGCCATCCGGTACCGCGTCGCTTTGGCAGACGATGGACAATTCCTCAGCCGTGCGGGTGACGGAAACAAAGCCTTTAGTCGGTACCCAGCGCGGGATGCCGGCATCCGGCGCAAGGCGGCACACCGAGAATGAATCTTCCAGAACCGACAGGGTCACCCAAACTGAGCGTTTCAATTTTTTTACAGATACCATAATTGGTTTGTATTCTTTTCTTTTTCGGTTTACCGATCCTAAAAATTTGAAACCCGTTGGGATTGCCGATCTCACCGCATAACCGGTGTCAGCCGACATCCCGCATAGCCCACTATAGCGAAATGCCAGCTTCCTTGGTTCTGCGGCAAGCTCGACAATCGCTCAACTTGGGGGTCAGTTGTGAGTTTGTCATCGTTTGAAGCCCCCGTAAATCGTCGCATTTCCAACGGGTTCGTAATAAAGCCGAGATCAAGGCTTGCGAATCCCGAGGAATGAGGCGTACTTACGGTACTCCGCAGTGACGAGGGATGAAGCGTAACGCAGATATCGGCTTTTTTACAATCCGTCATCGTTTGATTCCGACGCCTTTGAAAAAGGTATAGCAGAAGGTGCCGTCCGCCTGGGTGGTGCGATCAAGATCGGCGATCCCCTGGTTCCATGTCTGCCGATCGATCAACCCCATGGCAAGGGCCTGATCCCTTACCCCTGCCACCATGGCGGTGAAGGTCTTGCGGGTGAACCCGTCAACCAGGGCCGGGCGGGATGCATCCACGTACACCATGCGAGGGGAAACCGCAACATCGGAATACCCGGCTTCGGACAGCAGTGGATAGAGCCGTCTGCCGATCAGCGCATCGCCACCGGCCTTGGCCTGGATGTTTATCAGACACTGAACCGTCAGGTCCGCCGCACGGCTTTGGGGGTGGCAGTAGTAGGAGCCGTGGTCTCCCTCGATGACAGTCAGGGTTCCCCCGGGTTTAAGCACCCGCCGGAGCTTGATCAGGGCCTTGAGGGGGTCGGAAAGGTGCTCGAGGACAAAGCAGACGAACACGTGATCAAAGCTGTCTGCGCGATAGGGTAAATGGTAGATATCGCCCTGGCGGAAAGTCACGTTGGCCAGCTGATGGTTGGCGGCCATCTGTTGTGCCGCATCAAGGGAAACGATTGATATATCCATGCATTCGAAGCGGGCGTCGGGGCTCGACCTGGAAAGCGTAATCGTCTGGGCGCCGACGCCGCAGCCGGCTTCCAGTACCCGGCTGCCCGCCGGATAGCCAATGTCCCCATGGAGCAGTTCGGTGAGGGTACCGGCCTGGTCGGCCAGCCGGCAGGATTCTTTTTCCGAATAACCGTGGACATAGGGTTTCATTGAAGCATAATCGACAATAGTTTTTAAAGAAAATTTTCTTGGAATATTCTGCAAGACCAAATTTTCCTTCATTTCGCAGGTGATACTATAACTCATCGTTTAAGTTAATAATGGAGGCTTTGCTACAGTATTTTGTGATGGCTCTTACCTGCCTTACGGCTAGCTGCGACTGATTAATACCTTTTCTTCTTCTTAAAGGCTATATTCAGGACAGATTTAAAAGCAGTTAACATTGATCTTATTTGTTTGTTAACACAACCTCAAAACAATCCGTGTTCATCCGCGTTCATCCGTGTCCTATTAATTATCAGCTTGACAGTTGTGCGTCGCTAATATGCAAACATCCGTTGTAATGTAGAAATAACATTTGCTTCGGCTTTTGAATCAATCGAGCCAAGCTTTTTAATGAGTCGTATTTTATCTAATGTTCGTATCTGATCCAATACGATTTGGCCTTGTTTTTTTCTAAAGGTGCAAACTACGCGGGTTGGATAATCTTTATTGGTCGAGGTCATCGGAGCAATAATTACAGTTCGAATGTTACGATTCATCTCATCGGGTGAGATAACCAGGCACGGTCTGGTCTTTTTAATTTCAGAGCCAATAGTCGGATCAAGATTTACTAAATAAACGTCAAAACGTTTAACTACCACTGCCATTCTTCCTCATCCCATGAATGCAAAATATTTTCATCTTCGATTATAAGTTGGTCATCACCCTTTTCACCCATTACCTTGAAGGCATTTTCCCATCCCTCTCGAGCATTTTTAACAGGCCGGATGATGATTTGATTTTTAACGACCTCTATTTCGACATCATCCATAATCCCTGTTTGCTCAAGAATCGGTTTGGGTATACGCAATCCTTGTGAATTGCCTATTTTTATTACACGTGCTCTCATCCAAGGCCTCCTTAACAGTATTTGTGGGTACATTGTAATTACATAGATATTGACAGTCAAGAGTGATGTAGAAATTCTTTGTATCTATAGTTTGCACCCAACAACAATCCCGAGCGATTTAATCATGAATGGAAAAACGAAATCGCGTTATTGACTGGTCAAGGATTGAATACATTTTATTAAGCCACTACAATTCATTCCCAATAAAAGGAGTTCGCCATGCAAAAAACCGTATTGGTACCCGTGGCCGACGGCACCGAAGAGCTGGAAGCCGTGGCCATCATCGACGTGCTGCGCCGGGCCGGCGCGACGGTAACGGTGGCATCGGTGACCGGGGCTCGGCAGATCACGGCTTCCCGCGGTGTGGTCATCGTGGCCGACGCCCTGATCGAGGCGTGTGTGCAAAGATGGAGTTTGACCTGGTGGTGCTGCCCGGCGGCATTCCCGGCGCCGAACACCTGCGCGACTCTGCGGAGTTGATCGGCATATTAAAGCGCCAACGGGATAAGGCACGCCTGTATGGGGCGATTTGCGCCAGCCCGGCCGTGGTACTCGAATATCATGGGCTGCTGGCAGGGCACCAAGCCACCTGCCACCCGGGCTTTGTCGATCAACTGACGACAACGGATCGGATCGATGACCGCGTGGTGATGGACGGCGATCTGCCTTACCAGCCGAGGGCCGGGAACCGCCGTCGAGTTTGCCCTGGCTTTGGTGGAGCGGCTTTACGGTAAAGCCAAGCGGGATGAAGTGGCAGCGCCCATGGTGATTTAACGGAAAAGGTCCTTCGCATAGAAACCGTCCTATCCGCCGAGGGCAACAGGATAACCGTCGATCCAGCTGAAGATCAGGCCTCCGACGTCGAGGAGCACCCAGAAAAAAAGCTGTCGACACTGAAATACAGGCTGGTCGTGACCATCTCCCATACTCTCTTCCAGCGGCACCGCAAGGGTGGTGTGCCACACGGAATGGCAGGCCAACGACGCGCAATTTTTGGTTGTCGCGTGCAATAACCGTAACCAAACGAGTGACCCTGGATGGAACAATAGCTCTGACGATTTCGGTGAAACCTACTATATCAGGTCATGCGTGGTCATTAAAATGCAATTAGTGCGATGTAAATGCAGATCCAGTAAAATCATATAATTTTAATATCAAATACAAACTGTTATACTAAAAGCAGGCCATTTTTTTCTCCTGAAGTCATTGTGAATAAAATGAAGGTTCGGGAGAGGCTGATTGTGGTGAGGCCATTAGAAAAAAAATGTTCTTTTGGGTGGTTACGACCTATTTTGTCAAATTTACTTCACCAGAATCATGCCCAAAAGCCTCACCAATAAAAAAGTAGGACTTATTTACGATTTCATTAATTTACGATTGCCAAACAAACTGCAATGTTATTTTTGGCACAAGCATTGCTGTCAGTCATGACAAAAGCCCCCGTTGGTTGGCTAGGTGCCCCGAAGATTCAGCATGGTTGGACATCGTTCTAACCAATCACACGTAAAAGGAGAAAGTCAAAGTGAACACGATCAGGAAAGACGCTTTTGTTGGCAAGAAATTGAGAGCTTCCATCAATAATGGACGAGCACGTCTCGCCCCCGCCGGACTAATGATCAGCGTGTTCCTTTGCCTGGTCCTCATGGCGGCTGGAACAGCATCCGCCAAGACCACCACGTTTAAGACGGTGGACGGTGAGGTTGTCATCGAAGCTGAAACTTACACGCGATTGGGAGGCAATTTAGGCGGCACTTGGTACACCAATAAAGAAAAAAAAGGGTATAAGGGAGCCTCCTATATCCAATCCGCTGAGAAGGACCCCAAAACGCTGCGGTACACAAGTGGCATCATAAGAGCAGAATACGACATCGACTTCAAAGAAACAGGAACCTACTTTCTGCATCTTAGAACACTTGCCCTAAACCATACCGAGAACGGTTTTTTCGCAACCATGGATGGCAAGCATTTCGATTACGGCCACAAGCATGCTTATTTTGTTTATGCTAAGAAAAGAAAGACAGGCAGGTGGTTGTGGTATACCGATGGCGGCGGAGCAGAAAGCCGCGGCCACATGGTCAGCATCCAAATTACCAAGCCAGGTGTCCATACCTTGGCCATTTGCAGACGTGACAAGGGCTCACGCGTAGATCGAATCTGGCTAACTAAAAAGCAGAGTACGCCTACGAAAAAAAGCTCCTTGCCCTTCTTGAAGAATCCTTCGGTATTTATTGAGTAGGTTCAGTGACTCTGCGTCACGGCAAAAATAATTCCACAGGTTGCGACGGATCATAAATCGTTCCCAACCTGTGGAATAGTTTTTTTTTGGATAAAGGCCGCCATCGTCCATCGGCGACCCTAAAACACATAGGATCGATCGTCTTCCCGCCTGTACAGGAGATTGGGGGGCGCTGTGTTGTGGCTTCCACCACTCTTTTGTTCAGGTGCAGCTAAGTGTTAATCATGCGAGAGACATTGAAGCCTTTGGCAAAGATTTTGGTTGCCGCAGCTCTTGGTATTGGCTATGTAGCCATTTCTCCACCAATGCAATGCCTGGCATTGCCGCCACCCGCGCCGACCCATAGCCAATCCCAACCGGAAAGCCTGCTGCAGCCCGCTGATGAGGTTGTCGGTTTCAGGGAAAACCGGCTCATCATCAAGGTACACGCGGCTCCGTTGGGAGATGTCTTGGCAAGTGTCACCAAAGAGACAGGGGTCGCCTTTTTTCTTAAGGGACCGGCGGAAACACCGGTTACGGCAGATTTTGAGGTAACCGATCTCGAAAAGGGCATCAAGCGCTTGATCCGCGGTTTTAACAGCGTTTTTTACTATGGCGCCAGCCAACCCGGCGCCACAGACATTCGATTGACATCGGTACTCGTCATTTCTAAACCCGATAGCCGAAAAATATCGGTCATCCAACCCACAGAGGATCGCAACCCGGAGCAAGGTTCAGGCGCCGCTCCCTACCAAAAGCTGTTTGAGGACATCGATCGACTCAAGCAGGCCACCTCGACCGATGACAGTGCAATTGACGAACTGGCCCGGCTGGCGGAATTTGAAGAAAACGAGCTCAGACGGGTGGCGGCGGTGGAAGCCCTGGGAGAAACCGGAGACCCGCAGTTGGCAAGCCTACTTTTCGACATAGCGCTGGAGGATGATGATTTCGGTGTCAGGGCGGCAGCGGTGGACGCTTTGGTCAATGTTTCTTCGGGGCAAGAGGCAGTTGATTATCTGCTTCAAACCTTGAATGACCAACATCCCCAGGTGAGGGCGGCCACACTGGAAGCCTTGGCCTCTGTCGACAGCGAAAACGCAACGGATGCCTTGATGAAGGCGATTAAGGATGAAGGCTCCCTGGTGCGGGTCGTTGCGGTAACGGCATTGGCTGACATCGGCGATGAAAGGGCCGCTCCCGCGCTGATTGAGGCCTTGGGTGATACTGACGAAGAGGTCCGGGAATATGCCAAGGAAGCCTTGGCGGAGATGGGAATCCAAAAAACCTCACCGGAAAAGTGATCAAGGGTACAATTGAAAAAAATCCGAACCCAATTTGGCGGGTTCGAAAAAAGTCGTAATGTCCTCTTATTTGTCATCCCGCAAAGCGGGGATCCATTATTTTTAAATGGTTAGGGATAGCGCTGAAAAGCTTCACTGCGTGCCCCGCTTTCGCGGGAATGTCACCACTATCGACTTTTTACGAATCCGTCAAATTTTGAAAAATAAGGTAACACGACGCTCCTATCTGGTTTTCAGGAACTGACCAACAATCCCCATGCTTCTTCCTTTTGATTGATCGAAAGCTCGGTCTGCTCGCTCGGCGATGTTTCCACAGGATTACTGAATAACCCCATCGAGACAGCTCAGTTTCAGGTGGTTTTCCCCACCGTCGACCTTGGCCGCCAAATGACGGTCGAGCCGCTGATGGTCGGCATGCTTACGCGCAAAGAATACCGGCACCCGCTATTGTTGAGCTGCCGAAATTCTTGGCCGGCGGGCAGAAAGCCGATTGCCTGTCCCACGACTGCGGCCTTTTCGCTGTCGGTGACACCGCCCCTACGTCCGCATGGAAAGGATATCGGCCCCATAGCGATCGACGCGCCAACTGCAGCGCATGAAGGAAATGGCCCTAATCTTTCCGAGGACCCCCTGAGAGCCATGCACCAAATATAAGAAAAATTTTTCACAGGTAGGGTGGGCTCGCGTTGTCTATATGCATAACAAATATAGCTTTATGTGGTTTGCACTTGCCTTATGTAACATGAAGTACAAAAATTAGGGTAAACATTTTACATAGAAGGGTGTGCTTTGCGGGTCGATAAGATAAGCATCCGTATATTTACTGAATTCTTTTTAAATGACAATTGGCATTATTATTGCTTTAACGTTTGTCTTTGAAGAATTTTTCTATCCAAAGCAGAACTATCCAGAGGGTCATGGATCGCCTTTGATCCATTCGCAATTGTCGTTGCCGTGTTGATTTGATTTCAGGCGAGTCGGTCTTCCGATAAAAGCGCCAGCATCAATGGCATTGATGCTCATTGACCTTGTCTTTACATCTCCGAGAGATTGGATGAGAGACCTCAAGATCAACTAGCGACTCAGCGCATTCAACATTGACAGTCTTTCCGCTCGGATTGGAACCAGGTGCGCTCAGGTCCTGCTTCAACCTTTCTCCGGTTCAGGCACGTCTACGTGGCAATCATGAAACACGCGTCGAGGCATCTGGCAAGAATTTTGGTTGTTGTCATTCTTGGCATTGGCTATGTGGCCAGTTCCCCTCCAATGCAGTGCATGGCCTTGCCGCCGCCTTCGCCGACCCATAGCCAACCCCAACCGGAAAGCCCGCTTCAGACGACTGACTCTGTCGTTAGTTTCATGGACAACCGGTTGGTCATCAAGGCGCACGAGGTTCCGTTGGAAAAGATTCTGGCGATTGTCACCCGGGAGACCGGGGTTGCGTTTTTTCTTAAGGGGTCGGCGGAAACGCCGGTGACAGCAGATTTTGAAACCGGTGATCTCGAGAAGGGCATCAAGCGCTTGATCCGCGGTTTGAACAGCGTGTTTTACTACGCCAGCCAACCCGGCGCCAAAGACATTCAATTGACATCGGTGCTTATCATCTCCAATCCCGACAGCCGAACGATATCTACGGTCCAACCGGCCAGCGTCGATGATGAATCCGGGGCAAGGCGCAGACGCCATTCCCTACGGTAAACTGGTAGCGGACATTAATCGACTGGAAGAGGCGGCTTGGACAGATGAGAGTGCAATTAATGAGCTGGCCCGGCTGGCGGAATTTGAGGAAAACAAGCTAAGACGGGTAGCGGCGCTGGAAGCGCTGGGAGAGAGCGATGCCCCGCAGTATGCAGAATTGCTTTTAAACATAGCGCTAAAAGATAGTGATTCTGACATCAGGGTGGCAGCGGTGGAAGCCCTGGGCAATGTTACTGAGGGGCAGGAGGCCGTCGATTATCTGCTTCAGACCCTGAATGACCAAAATCCCCAGGTGAGGGCCGCAGCGGTGGAAGCCTTGGCATCTGCCGGCGACGAAAACATAACGGATGCCTTGATGAAGGCGCTGAAGGATGACGGCCCCCAGGTGAGAGCCGCCGCGGTTGAGGCATTGGCTGACATCGGCGATAAAAGCGCCGCCCCTGTGCTGATTGAGGCCTTGGATGATCCTGACGAAGAGGTTCGGGAGATTTGCCAAGGAAGCATTGGAGAGATAGACGGGGATCCAAAAGCCCACCGGCAAAGCGCCGGGGGAAAAGCACGCAGCCGTGAAAAAATGATGGTATACATGGATGGTTTACCGATCGCAGTACGGGGCAGGATGTCCGTTTGACGAGGGGATGGATTCTGAAAACAAATTTTGAAGAGAGGTAAGTAATGAAAAACCACCGAAAAAGTTGGTGCGTTGTCTGGTTGACGGCCATCAGTGTTTTTTTGCTTGCGACCAACGCTTTGGCGATGACCCCAAGAAGAGAGAAGTCGGCCGATCGAAATTGGGCGTGTCAGGCGGCAACATCAATGATGGTCTCTCGGCGGGGACCCTGGGGTCACTGGTTGAAAATAGACGGGGAAGGCAGTTTATCTTAAGCAACAATCACGTCTTGGCAAGCGAAAACGAGGCCGAAAAAGGCGATCTGATCATTCAGCCGGGCAGTCTCGACGACGGTTGCCGCTTTAAAAGGACCAACCGAGTGGCCAAACTCAGAAAATTTATTCCGATCAGTTTTTCAGGCAACAATCAGGTCGATGCCGCCATGGCCAAGGCGATCTCGAGTAAGGTCGACGCCGGGGGAAGCATTCTGGGCATCGGCCAGGTCAGCACCACGCCGATCAACCCCTCGGTAGGAATGCAGGTGAAAAAAGCAGGCCGGACAACCGGGGAACCTCGGCCGGGATCAGATCCGTCGGTGCTACCGTGAATGTCAGATACGCCAGTGGCAGGATCGCCCGGTTCGTCGACCAGATTATTATCAGACCCCAGCTTCAGCAGTCCTCCGTTCAGCCGTCCGGGAGATTCGGGGTCACTGATCGTCAAGAATACATCGACCTGCCCCCAACCGGTGGGGCTTTTGTTTGCCGGCTCATCCGAACTTACGGTAGCCAATCCGATCAAGACGGTCTACAAGAAGCTGCGGGTGACGCCGGTGGGCTGCTCGGCATCTTCAACGGAGGCGTCGCAGATGAGCGATCCATTGATTTTAGACGAAGGCCTGGTTGCCCAGGCCAGCGAGGTCAAAGCGCGCCATGAAGATGATCTGGTGAAGATGCCCGGCGTGCTGGGTGTCGGTATCGGTGAACAAGATGGCGAAGATCGTCATCAAGGTTTTTGTTAAGCGGCACAGCGGTTCCGTTGGTGCACAACAAGCGATCCCCGGAAATATAGACGGGTTGCCAGTTGTAACCGAGGTCACCGAAGAATTGGTGGCCTATTGAATGTGCCGGCTTTTTTATCAACAGGATCCGAGCTTGCACTCTTGATCTGCTCGGGTCAAGAAGGTTGGAAACTGAAAGCAAATACCGAATGGCTGGAGGGGAAAAATTTTTCACGGGCGGTACCATGGCTTTGGGTAAAGATTTTGGCAGCCACCGCCCCTTTCAGTTTAACTCAAACAGGCTTTCACAACCGAAAAGGAGGTGATAAATAGGCAAGGAGGAAAATGGAAGCGGTGGTACTTTGGCAAAGTGGGCTAAAGTCGCTGCCGCTAACCGTTCTGATTATTTAATTTCATTTAAAGAGGAAGGGGGATTTAGGTTATGAAAAAGGGATGGTATGTTCTTATTGCAAGTTTGTTTCTGTTTTCTTTAAGCGTCGGTTCGGCCATGTCACAAGATCAAATGGAAGGAGGAGACGGAGACTTTGAATTAGTTTCTAGTGGCGTTGTGGAAGCAAATGAAGACGGCGAGGCAGTCCTCTATGCCACATTACGATTTTATAGCCACTATAATTCATATGCAATAAAAGTTGACTGGGATAGAAATCTAAGGTGGGTTTACACTGCCGTGAGGGATAATGAATAGGTGACAGCTGGTACGCGTCCATGGGAAGGCGGAGCGGAGCTAGAACTTGTCACGGCAACCAACCAAACTGCGAGTGGATCACCTTATAATGCAGGGGTGTGGAGCTCTACGAAATCTCTTTATGGCAAAAACACAACGATTTATGTAACCCCAGGTAAAGTGACTGCGGGTTTTGGATATTGCACCTGTACAGTATGGATTAATAATCCAACTAGCGGTTTTAAATATAGAATATATAGATACTAATCCTTGTTACTTTTACCCCATTAAAAGTTCTACTTAATTGCATTTTGATCTTTTCACCCCAATTGATGTCAGTCCAGCCATTGCAGCGGGGGAGCCAGCTTCCCCGCTGTTTTGTTAACCGCCATCGATTTTTTTCTACAATTGTAAAAGGCGCATACCTCCACCGAAAGGGTGCAGGCTCTCACATGAGAAATATGAATCGTGTTATTGGTGTCTTTATTACGGTTTTTTTCATCGTTATAGGATCACAGGATAGCCACGCTGGGGCTGGAAGCAAGCTTACTACGGGTACCAACGGAATAAAATATGTGTCAAATCAAATACTCGTAAAAACGTCCGTTCCCGCCACGAAAACCGAGTTAACGGCTCTTGCCAAACGCGCCGGAATGAAGACGGTCAAGGCGTTTCCGGAAAACGGGCATCCTGCTCATCGATTCGCCGACCGACGCTCTCCGTCAAAGCTGGCCGTCGAGCTTACGAAAAGAGCGATTGATAGAACTTCTGCCGAACCCGATTATGCTTACGACGCTCGATGGCCTGACCAAACCATTATCCGAAATTTGGCCCGCCGTGGGTCTGCACAACCGCGGAGGGGCGCGCTGTTCCGCCGATGCGGACATCGATGCGCCGGAGGCGTGGAGCGAGGACCAAGGCCTCGGGGATTTCATCATTGCTGTTCTCGACACGGGCATAGATTATAATGCAGGGACCTGAAGCGCAACATCTGGGGTCAACGAGGCTGAAAAAAGGGTATGCCCGGGGTCTACGAACGATGGAAATGGCTATGTGGATGATGTGTGACGGAATCGATACCTTTAATGGCAACAGTGACCCCATGGACGATCACTGACCATGGGACCCAATGGGGTGGGAAGAGTCGGGGGCGGCGCCAGACGGTCGCGGTGGCGGTGTGATGTGGCAGGCCAGGATCATGGCCCTAAATCTCCTCGAGTTTCGTCATCTGGCTTTGATATTGGGCGCGATCGAGGCGTTAAGTACGTGCTGGACATGAAGAAAAATCATGGCCACGATATCCGGGTCAGACAAACAACAGTTGGGGGTGGAGCGCCTCGGTCGCCGCAAGCGGGTCATCCGTCAATTGAAAGAAGAGAGGGGGATTTGTTTGGGGCATCTGCTGGCAACGCCGAAAGAGAAATGAGACGACGCCCCACTACCCGTCCTCTTACCTGACCAGCAACATCATCGCGATTGTATCACGGTATTGCGGCGATGACCTTCATGGTTGAATGGGGGCCCGAGCACTGTGGCTGTCGCCGCCCCGGCTTGACATCCGGAGAACGATGCCTGGGAGAAATATGATTGAATCCCCAAGTGGTACATCGATGGCCACCTCTCATGTGTCCGGCCTGGCGGGCCGATTTGGGCAGATACGGCCTGACCGGCCATGGCAGAATGGTTAGGAAAGAGTTTCAACAGGGCGACGATCTGACATCGCTCGAGGGGGCTCATCAAAAAAGAGTGTAGAATCAACGCTAAGAGGGGAGTCCCCTGAAATGAGCGAGAGAACTTCGTAGAAACCGAAAAAAGAGGGCGATGGGGGGTGGAATCGTTTCGGCCGCCGTGCCGTAATCTTATTTTTGCTTTAACCGAGCCCCTCGGATTTTGAAATATTTCGAAAAATAAAAAAATAAAAAGCAAAAAAGATTTTCAATGACCTTGCTTCGACATACGCGATCATGTTTCGAGTGACCTGGTCCCGAGTGTATGCGAGGGTCGGATCGCTGAGACGAATAGGTACCGTTCGCCGCCGATTGACCGTCGCGACGAAGCGGCTTCTCTTCGGTCGCGGTAGAGTGTCCTTTTCGGGGCGCCCCCCTCACAGATCCCCGGCGTGCGGAATCGACCGCACCGGGCTCGATCTGGGTGTTTGGTAGTAGCGGGTCGGTAATGGAGATGCTGGATCGTGGGTGATGGGATCGATCGCTTCACGAGCAGGGGTTGAATCGTTTCGAATTCATGGTCGCTTTTGACGACGACGCCTCAGCGTCTTGAACCAATAGCGGATAGTTTAGTTCGAAACGTGTTCATAGTGTAATATTGCCGGAAACTGGCGTGGGTGGGGAGTATCCAATGTATGTCATTTGTAGTGATGTGCCAACCTCACCTATCGGATTATGACAGTACCGGTGCGTATTTCGTTCATAGCTGACTCACTTATTCCGCTACAAACTGACCACTGATTCCGCTGCATCGTGATGATCGTTCCGGAACATTGTGACTACCATTTCGCCGGATTGTCTACTTTCACGGGCGCATTGACGCTGGACGAATCGTACTTTTTCGAGAGTCGATTCGAAATTCAATTTTCGGAGGATTTATGGCAAAGGACCGATTATCGATGCGAACGTTCAAAGAAGTGTTAAGACTCAAATTCGATGACGAACTGACGAACCGTAACATTGCCAAAAGCTGTGCCGATCTCCGACGTCACCGTGGAAAGTACCTGGACCTGGCCAAGAAGGCCGGGATGACCTGGCCACTGCCCGACGACATCGATGACGGCAAGTCAAAGCATCTGCTATGCAGAAGGTCACTCGACCGGCACATCTGACAAAGCGGCCATGCCGCCCATGCCGTACTGGGTCGGAAGAACTGAAAGAAACACGTCACCTTGCAGCTGCTGTTGGATCCAATACAAGCAGGGCAACCCTGACGGAGACCAGTACAGCGCATTTTTGCGAGCTGTATCAATGCTGGCGCAAGGGGCTTGACATCAGCCTGCGGCAGGAGCATCTGCCGGTGAAAAGGCTTCATCGATTATGCGGAACAGACGGTTCCATTTTGATCCGGATACCGGCAAGGTCGATTTGGTAGGCCCAGATCTTTATCGCCGCCTTAGGGGCCAGCGATTACAGCTTTTGCCCAGCCACCTTCTCCAGTACGCCGCCCGACTGGATCAATTCCTGACATCCGCGCCCTTGAGTTCTTCGGCGGGGTTCCCCGAGATCCTGTGCTGCGTGATCCCTGAAAGTGGCGTCGACCCATCCGCGCCGTTACGAACCGACGTCAATCCGACCTGACCTGGACCTGGCCCGGCACTATGGCACCACGGTCATCTCCTTGCCCGGAAAACCCAAGGACA
>CAVONY010000035.1:0-196547 GCA_963697405.1 uncultured delta proteobacterium
CCAACTGATCACCAGCTTGATCAATGACTGCTCAACAAAGATGATAGTTTGTAATCTGTAGTCAAGCTTCATTTCATGTCACTATAAGATATGGGATTTCGTTCAGTTCAAATTCAATTTTTTTCATGAATCAACTAAGATTAGCAATCGGTATCGTCCGCTTTAAACCGTCTTGACGGCACCTTTCGTCTTTAAATCAGTAAAAACAGAAAAAGGATTTACACCTATGCGCTTGATTATCCGCTTGCTGATTATCATTTCAATCCCTGTACCGGCTGCAGCCGGAGGCTTTCTAATTGAGGGCACGAAGGGCACCACAATTGTGGCCGTGCAGGTCGCTATTTTGTAAATGAAATTGAAGAATACAAACGTTACCCACTTCAGCATAGGAGGAGAGCAGGTGTCCAGAAAGGAAATTGTGCTTCAGGAAACATCTGATATCACATTAGATCTAATCTTATTTGGCACATAGCGCGTCATATGGGGTAGGAATGAATAAAGCTTACAATACGCGATAAATTGATGTCAAGATTGTGATGTATTGAGAACATCATCGGTTTGATCAGATTTAAGATATCATAGCTTTTCAGATCGGGCATATTTAGCTGATCAGTTGGATAGGTGAAGTCCCTCAAATATGATCGGACCTGTTTTAGTCATCTCGTACTTAATATGATGGCAAAACGTAATGTTTATCTAAGCGGTTTATTGCATGGAACTTTGAGCTTTAAGATGGGTACAAACGGCATTAGTATTCTTCAGGGATGTAAATCAGAATCGTACATCTCCCACAACAGCGACGTTAATCTATAATGTCGGAGCGCCGATGTTAAAGAAAGAGTTGTTATCCAGACGAGTAAATCTCATATGCAGTTGGCGCACCCATTAAAACATCGATTTGTGCCTGAATAGCAACCCTTTCAGGATTCGCTAACCATTGTTGCCATGCTTCCGTGGATTCCCAAGTGCTAATGACCAAGGTCTGACCGGGAGGTTCTATTCCTTTCAACGTTTCTCCTGTAATGTATCCAGGTTGGTTCATTGCAAGGTGGCGCAGTTTTATAAGAAAAGGCGTTAATTGTTCAGATTGGATATCTGGCACCTTCCGTTTGATGATAATTTTAACCGTCACTGGTCTTCCTTTCTCTGTTAATGTTTGAAAAAGTGAGTTCAGATATATTGAGACGATCTTACGTACACAGGCCGGAATCCTAAAACCGGTGAGCGAGTGAAGATTAAACCGAAGACGCTGCCGTTTTTTAAGGCGGGCAGAGGAAGCGCTTCGCCATCACAAGGAGCTTTTACAGCTGTTTGTAAAACACACACCATCAGCCGTCGCTATGTCTGCATGGTCGTTGGAGAGCAATCTGGACCACAACCAACGAATTGGAGCAGCGCAGTCCAAGGGAGTGCGTGGCTGGTTAAAGTCAGTGGAGGGTGAGAGCATAAGCCGAGTGTTGATGTTAATGCAGCACGCCGTAAATCCTTACCCATTAAAAGATAAAATATCACTGGCGTGCTGAATGAAAACCAGTTGCACGTTGGCAACTGGTTATATTGGGGATCTTCTTTGTCCCCGGCCAACCAGGTTTTCCTAAAGAATCGAACTGATTAAGGACATCCGTCGGGGTATCGCCTATTCAATAAATTACTGTCTGATTGCTAACTGGCGTATTTCATCCCTTCTGATTGCAAAACACTTGACATTGCATCCCTTAAAGCCTCCAATTTAACTGGTTTAAAGAGGACGTGATTAATTTTGCTGTCAGGGAGCCTCGGTAAAATTACGTCAGGCGCTTCGCCGGTGAGGGCAACGATCGGAATTTCGGGTTTAAGTTTCTTGATGTGAAAAGCCAGTTCCCAGCCGTCCATTTGGGGCATGTTGATGTCAGTCAGCACTAAATGAATACTATCATTGTTATTCATACAGTCGATCGCTTCGACCGCATCCTGGGCAGAGATGGTCGCGTAACCCAGAGTTGAAAGCATCAAGCAGACTACATCTCTTATTAAATCATGATCATCAACAACGAGGACACCTGCTTTTGGATTAGTTTTCATGGTTTTACCCCACCTTACCGTCCTTAGTACGAAACTCGGTCTGTTCAGGTTTGAAGTTTGTTGGATGGAGTGCTTTTCGCACACTAAGGGATCTCGTTTTAATGACTAAAGAGTCCATAATACACCAATGCCAGAATCCTATTGCAGTCAACATGGTAAGAAATATTGAATCTAAAGAACTGGGCATTTAGGCTGATTGGGAAGGGACCTGCTCCCGGGTCCCTTCCCAATCAGTTGGAATGTGGAGGTGCCAATAGTCTTGTGACCATTTAGCCATCCCAAGCTGTACAATGGATTATTTAACAATGGCCGTCAATGCACTATAAAGACCTAAAAAGGACCTAAGCATTTTAGGCTTTATCATCCAGGGCTAAGAGGTAGGATCGAAGATTGATTTTTTTTCCAGTAATTCCGAGTTTATTCCTGACCGCAATTCTTTGATTTTTTATGGTTTTGTGAGAAAGGCCAAGCAACAAGGCGATCTCCTTTGAATTCTTGCCCTGTTTTACATAATTTGCCACCTTTATTTCTGCTGGGGATAACCCAAGCTGTGGTATCGACAATTTCATGGTCAATTTAGAGGTTACTTCATTCAGGTTAGACTGAACTAATCCTAACAGAGTTTGTTGATCGAGTCCCAATTTGCTTTCCCGCAATTTTTTTATAAATGGCGTTACCATTTCTTTGATGTTGAGTACTATACTCTGCTCAAGCTCCAGTTTATCTCTATCACGTTTTTTTAACAAAACATTTAGCGCCGCATTCATTTGTCCCAGCTCTTCGGTTTTGGCTTCCAGTTGAAGTTCATGGGCTTTCAAACGTTCAAAAGCCTGCTGTTTTTCGGTGATGTCGATCATGATACCGTTGACGTATTGGTTCCAACCATCCGCTCGCGTCCCGCCGGTTGCAATGGCATGAATCCATCGCCATTCCTCCTTTTCTGGATGATAAGTTCGGTATATTTGATCGAACCGGCGTGTTTCAAATGACTGCTGGTTGGCCAAGTTTAACCTATCGATATCATCGGGGTGAACAGAATCGAACCATGTCTCAAATTTCAACGGTTCCGGTATGCCAAGAATGTCCTCAAATGAGGGACTAATAAAGACAACCCGCAGCGAATGGGGTGAAGTTGGATCGTACACCAGCCGATAGATGGTAAAGCCTGTTGCACTTTCCATTAGGGACTGCAAGTGCTCTTGGCTTTTCCTTAGTGATTCTTCGGCATTATACTGATCTGTGATGTCTGTGTCGGCACCTCGATACCCTATAAGCGAACCCTTTGAATCGAACAGGGGAACACCACTGGTAAGCAGAACCGCCAGTCTGCCATCTTTGCGAACATTCCGATTGATGAATTTGCGAAAGGGTTTATTCTTTGAGAAAGTTTTGAATGCATTCTTTCTTAGTGGCTCTTTTTCATCCGGGTGGAAGAAATCATAGAAAAACTTGCCGACAACCTCATTCGGTTCATATCCTAAAACTGATTCAACAACAGGGCTTGAATAGGTGTATCTTCCGGTCGAGTCTATCTCCCAGATCCACTCCAGGGAATTTTCAGCAATATCCCTGAACCTTTCCTCACTAGCCTTGAGCTCTGCCTCAATTCGTCTACGTTTGTCAGCCTCTTTTTCAAGCAGTTGAACTTTCTTTATCAGTTCCTCATAGGAGGGCTTTGTTTTCATATTAATAGTCCTTTTTATAAAAAAATACTGCTCACATAAAACCTATCATCACCTGTAATTCACTGGCGTTCTTATCGAAATCGTAGACATTATCGACAATCATTTAATCAATAGACGATATATAAGGTGGACCGGCATCGTCAAGGCTTCTTGGCAGGCTTGGGCGACGGTAATGGCATCGGTTAGGAGGAGGGCTCGCGTCCTCCGTCCTCCTGCACCACCGTACGTACGATTCCGTAGAGGGCTTCACCTCCAAGTCATCCAACTCCACCACAGCATTTGGAACAGCGCTAAATGAACGTTACACGCCATGCCTGGCGCACCAATTAAAAAGGCAGAGCCCCGTTAGAGGCTCTGCCTTATTTCCCGCATGTTCAGCGAACTAAAATTTTAATGCCTATTGTATCGAAGCTCTGCCGTTAATCATGCCCTTAGATCTTACAGGTGGCTCCTGATGTCCGGCCAGCAATACCTCTGTTTATAAAGTAGCCAAGCGTAACGAGCGTCAGTGTTAAGCCTATCATAGGGCACCTTCCTTTCAATTATCCCATCACATCGATTCCCAGATCACATCCCAGATGTTTGTCGGGGTTCTCGCATTTGAAATTGGCTTCACGGGTATCCACATGTCCTTCACTCTTGTCATCAAAGTAGTCCTGGGTATTATTTTCGGCCATGATATCACCTCATTGGTTGTCTGGTTGGTTGTTGGTTGCTTTTGTTCTGTTTGAATATAATTTACAGCATCCAGTCAGATATACAATATGAGCCGGTTGACCGTATGGTGGGAGGTCAAAACTACCAATCTGTTTGAAACGGCCTGCACTCTGAGAGGAATTTTTTAGATACGTAGAATTAAATGAGACGGGCAGGCCTGGACGGGGCCTGCCCGAGGAGGAGGGTAGATGAATAGTTTCATTTTACCCATGGTCCCGCACTGAACACGATTATCCAGTTTGGTTCCAATTCAATAGTAAGACAGCATATGGCCTTATTCAAATTGCTGATTGTCTTGGGGTGTTCTGGCAAGATAGAATTGGAGCAATAAAAATTACGCAACATGCACATGATGCGCTAAATAAAGCATGCAGAAGGGAAGGTGAGGCCATTTATTTGATAGACCTCATTTATCACCGCGTTCAATTTTGTACAGCTTACCATTTTGAAATAAAAGATAGCGCGTGAATTGGTTTGATCCCAAATTGTAGGTCCATCGCTCAACCAGGATAGGCCCCTTGATAAGTTCTGGCAGTTGGTAACGTTCATTTTCGTAATCGTAGATTTTGGACGTGTAACCATTTGGATTTTCTTCCCACTGCTCGATATGGTCCGGTTCGCTGCACTTGGACAACACATCCGTTTTTGGGTCCCCGATATACACCA
The DNA here is from genome assembly GCA_963697405.1 of uncultured delta proteobacterium. GTDB lineage: Bacteria > Desulfobacterota > Desulfobacteria > Desulfobacterales > Desulfosarcinaceae > Desulfosarcina. The sequence goes on from CAVONY010000035.1 coordinate 5,130, forward strand.
ATCGCCCATTGCAACGAAATGCTCGATCTGCAAAAGCGATGGTGGGAAAATAAAAAAGCATGAAAATCGATAGAACCACTCGACAAAGCCTGAAAATTTGCGATTCAAGTAACTTCATTGTTTTCAGTGCTCCAAAATTCACTGACATTATGTACATAGATGAAATATGCGCATATTCTAAGGAATGTAAAATAACTCAGAAGGGAAGGCGGGTCTAAAAATTAGATATGCGATTAATATGCGATTATGCAGCCAGGATCGTACAAAATCCGACAATATCCAACGTTTTCGGATCTACATTTAATTATTATGTCTGTAACTTATAGATATAAAAGGGAAAAAACAAAGGTGTCTCAGGATCTCCCCTTCGGCACCACAATAATACACCACCCGTTGATTATTCAACGGGTTTTTCTTTTTGGCCGCCTCCCCATCAGCGTTATCAGGTCGGGTGGTACCCTTTGTGGGTGTGCCCTTCCAGGGTACACCGCCACAGTGAGAAGGCCATCCATGCCCACCAGCTCACCCTCTTGCATACTAAGGACGCCCCGTCACGGATGCTACTATTTCGAAATGAAAGTTCCCGTCGACCTCCAGCCGTGTGTTGGTAAAAAAGGAGTTGTGCGCTTTATTGCAGAAAGGGTATCTGACGGACGCCAAATCCAAGTCCCGGCTGTTTGCGGGTAGGATAAAGCAATTATTTGGTAAATTAATTGTAACCAATTGAGATAAAACGATTTGACCACGGCCAATCAGTCTATGCGGACTGAGTGATCCAAATGGACATTTTGGTGGTCTATTAACGCTGCCACCACAGCATCGCAGCGTGCGCCAAAAGCGGAAGGCCTGATGGCCTCCCAATTCCTTCGGATGTCAGAATCGGATCTGCGATTGTGGTGCCTATGCATCAGGGAGGACAGCGCAGAGTGGAAATCAATCAAACTAGGGGAGGCTTATTGTCAGGAAAGGATGTCACTAGTGACCGCAATGGGATTCGCTTCCAGGTTTCCTTTCTTCTTCAGGCTTAATCGATTTGGTGTAAGCGTCAGCAATCTTGCCCGATTAAAATTCTGTTGATGCTCAAGGAAGGTGACTGATCAATCCATCCACGCCTCTGATAGGAGAGACTTGCAGACACAACTTATTGCGAACGGTTTCTTGAAAAGAAATGTCGCTGTCCCATCATTCAAGAGTTCTGCGGCAATGTCAGTATTACCGCCGGTCATCACAGCAATTTTGGTATGCGGTGAATGGTTCCGTATCCGTTTGGACAATTCTATGCCATCTAAACCCGGCATCTGAATATCGGTGAGAACGATTTCTACCGGTTGGTTCTGGAAAAGTATCCATCCATCAAGACCGTTTTCAGCTTTGAAAACATTCAAACCATACATCTCAAAGCCTTTTGAAAGTATATCCAAAACCATTTCGTCGTCATCGACGATCAGAATTGATTGATTGTTTTCGTGGTAACTCGGCTGCGTGAAAAGCATTTGTCATTGCTCCCTGACCCCACTGATCCATCACATACCTGCAACATTGATCTCAGTGGTGTCGTGGTGTCGAAATCGATCAATTTTGGTAGCTGAATGGAACACACAATTCGAGGTTCAAGCGCCGATCAACGTTCAAACAGTGCTGATTCAGTTGAAAAAATGAAACCAGACAAGCGATGGTCCGAATCAAGATAAAAAACTATCCGGTATCGTCAGAATCTATGCTTAACAAGCGCACCCATGATCAAGTTATCCTGATATTTAATATAGTTCAACACTCTAAAAATACCATGATACCACTTGCGAAAAAAGAGTGGTATATTTTTTGAATTATGTACCGCGTTACTGCAGTCCCACCAATATGGAAATCGCTGCATACGCTTGAAGTAAATGGTGCCGCCGGGTTGCAAGGCTCACCTACCCCTACCAAGATTTTCCTCTGCCAATAGTGCAAAGATGGCTTTGGGGTATTGGTAGATGGGACGTAATCATGCATGCAATCGTTTTTCTTTTAGATATATGTTGGCTTATTTGGCCGGATGGTGTCGCTCAGTATAAAATAGGGGGCCAATATCAAAATAAACCAGAAGAATGAAATGAAGGCGTTGATCGTATCGCAAACCGGATTATCGGTGAGCGGCCAAAAATACCTGTCGTGGTATTCAAGGAGCGGGTAGGTTTGGTTTTTTCCAGAGGTGCGCAGCAATACATCAAAGAAATAAAACATCTGCCAGGAGTTTTGCCGAATATAACGCCCGATATAAAACCAGGCCCTGAGGCTCTTAATTAATCCCAGATCGTGAATAAACATGCTGATGGCTGCCAAGAAATAGGGTTTTAACTGCAGATGCCCGGTCTTTCCGTGGCTGGCGTAGATGCCTCTTGTCCTATTAAAAAATTGCAGATACCCGGTGCTGTGGAGCGCCATGAGCATGCTCATCAATATTAACAGGCGGTGGTAGCCCTCCTCTTCGAACCGACGGCCGGACGTATAGAGCAGCCCGGGCAAGGTGATCCATGTGCCCCGGGCTCTAATCTTTTCGGCCAATTTCTGGTCCTCCAGAAAATGCTGGCTTTCGTCATACCCTCCCAAGTCTTCGAAAAAAGCGCGTCTTAATAAAAATCCCTGGTCACCGTTGGTGGTGTTTATGCGGTTGAAATGCGTTTTGCCTTCTGTATACCTGAAAGACATGTCGTGGTTCTGGTTGGTGCGCATGAATTTGAGGGGGAAATGGCCGGCGACCGTGTCCTGGCCCTCGACTGCAAGGACATCGTGCCAGTGTCTGAGGGCATTGCGCAACAGACTGGGGTCTTTGATCCTTGAATCTGCATGTAGAAAAAGGATATCGTTGCCGTTCGATCTTTTGAATCCCGCGTTGAGTTGGCTGGCCCTTCCGCGGCGCGCCTTTACAATGATGGGATCAAATGGCCGGCACCGTTCCAGGGTGTCATCGGTGGAACCGCCGTCAGCAATTATCGTTTCAAGACTCACTCCTTTTTGGGAATTCAGGTCAGCCAGCAGGGCAGGCAGGCAATCCTGTTCGTTCAGGGCAGGAATGATTACCGAAAGGGTAAGGTTCATCGGTCTATGCTTATTTGTTTGCCAGCAACAGTCGGCTGTTTCCCGCCAGGATCACAATGAAACCGACCTTCAGGCTATAACATGGTCACTTGCTTCAGTTTTTACACCGATGGGTGAAACCTGTGTTGATCGCCGATTCCTGCACCTGGGTTGGCCGAATTAACATTTCAATGGTTTGTCCGGACAGGTTGTTTCCTGCTAAAATTTCCGGATTGTCGCCAAATTGAATAGCAGATTTGGCGGAGGTGGACAATGCCGCTTTCCGATCCGCTTGACCGACCTGTCCAAGCAAGACCAGTTGTCTCGCAGAACATCTTGTCCTTCAAATTAATGAACCTATAATGTGGTGATAAAAGATTGACCGTAAACGAAATTAGGGTAATTCTTGAGTGGATGGAGATGGATGCTGATATTCCATCAACAATATCGGGTTTAACCTTGGACCCTCGTGGATTGGACGGTTGCCGAACCAGCGAAAAACCGTGTGACTATGCCTAAAATCCTTTGGCTCCTAATCGGAGCGCTACTTTATGTTGTTTTCCCGCGTGATTTGGTGCCGGATTTTCTGGTCGGGTGGGGTTGGCTCGATGATCTGATCGTGCTGTATGTGCTCTGGCGTTATTACCGCCGTTCGTCTCAACTGCGGCGGCCCGGGAACCGCTCCGACCAACCTCGGGGCACGGCCAATGACCGGCAATCCCGCACCACCGATCCCGACAGCCCAGACCCCCAGGATCCTTACACGGTCCTGGGGGTCACCCCGGGCGCCTCCAGGGAAGAAATCAAAGCCGCATACCGCCGTCTCGCAGCCCAATACCATCCGGACAAGGTCCAGCATCTGGGCAAAGATTTCCAAAAAATCGCTGAGGATCGTTTTAAGGAAATTCAACAGGCGTATGACGAACTCAACACCAAGTAGCGCACGTTCGCAGCGGACAACGGGATCAGGTACCTACAGGGAACGATGTTTGCTGCAAGCGTGCGATGGTGGGAAAAAAGAGGGCGTGACCACATCACAAATACAGGAAATCGCCGTATACCTCTATCGCCGATCGGATGAAATACTTGCCAGGCCGTTTCCCAAGCGAAACAGATAGAATTTTGTCATGGTTTAAATGCATTCCCGCCAACCCTCGAGAGGCCGCATGGCTGCACCAGATGGTCATTATTATCCCTTGACTTAAATACCACTATGTAGCATTTTTAAGTATTAGTTCAATAAACACAACATTCGCGAGGTGACAACATGATTCATTCTCCATCGAGAAGAACCAGTCAGGCCATTCAGGTCGCCTTGGTCGCTTCGATCCTTATACTGACAGCGGTTCCCGCGATAGCTTTCGATCAGGTCAACACAACTTTTTTCGGGGTGGCCATTAAAGGCTATGACACGGTGGCCTACCACACCGAGGGCCGTGCAGTGAAAGGCAGCAATGCGTTTTCCCACCGCTGGAACGATGCCAAATGGTATTTCGCAAGCGCACAGAACCGGGATCTGTTTGCGGCCGACCCGGAGCGTTTTGCGCCGCAATACGGAGGATATTGAGCGCGGAGTCTTTCGACGACCGGCAAGGCTGCCGGTATAGATCCGAAAGTCTTCAAGATCATCGACGGCAAACTCTATCTTAACTGGAGCGCCGACGCCTCCGAAGAATTTGAGACCGATGCGCCGGCCAATATTCAGAAGGCGGATACCATCTGGGAAAATCTTACCAAGAATTGATCGATTCGATCGTTCGACAAAATCTACGACTCGATCGACATTGCCATGTGCCATGACTGCCCCTGGCCTGTGATTGACGTATCTGAACCGTTGTCATTCCAGGCCGGCCTCCCGTAACCCCGCGGCAATGGCCCTGCGATGAGCGGCTTGACGGAAGCCGGTGCCAAAGGATTCGACTTTGAAAAAAGGGTCCAGTCGACGCACGGCAGCCGCTTCACGTGCAGCGTCTTCATTGCGTCCCAGCCGGGCATAAGTAGCCGCCAACGCGATGTGATATCCTGAGAAACCAGGCCTTTTGGTCAAGCCTTGCGCCAATATAACAGACGCTTTCCCGAAATCCTCCTTCAGATAATACGCGATGCCAAGATGGAACCAGATATTTCTGGGCGAAGAAGAATCAAGGCGCAGTGACATGTCCAGTGCAGCAATTGCCTCATCCAATCGACCGAACCGGAGCAATGCCCAACCCAGCTCATTGTAGCTGCCCGAATCGTTGGGATTGAGTTCGATGGCACGCTCGGCCTCATTGATAGCCAGTTCATACCCGTTTTGAAATGTATAGATGCTGCTGAGCAGGGAGTGGGCGGTTGAATTGGATTCATCCAGCTCAATGGCCTTCCGCACGAACGCAAGGGCTTTATTTAACGCCTTGTCCGGGAATTCCGTCCATCCATAGCTTACTTTGCCGTATTCCAGCTCTCCCAGCCCGACATAGGCCGCTGCATAGAATGGGTCAAGTTCAACAGCCCTGGAGAACATCTCTTTCGCCATTGAGTAGGCTGAGCGATTGCGTTGATGATAATATGCATAACCCCTTAGCAGGTAGTCATATGCCAGAAGATCGTTCGGTTTTTTTCGCAGCGCGCGGGCCTGCTCATACTGAAATGTCTTAACGGCCAGCTTGGTGACAATGGCCTGGACAATATCCCCCTGTAGCTCAAAAATATCTGTGTATCTGCGATTGTATCGCTCGGCCCAGACATGCGTGCCATCTGAAGCATCGATCAGCTGGACGTTGATTCTTATATGGTCGCCGGCTTTCTGTACACTCCCCTCCATGATATAAGCGACGCCCAGGTCCCGTCCGACCGTTGTTATGCTGACGGTCTTTCCTTTGTACATGAAAACGGTATTGCTGGCGATGACCAGGAGTTCGCGAAACTTTGACAGATCGGTGATGATGTCGTTGGTGACGCCATCACTGAAATACTCCTGCTCAACATCATCGCTCAGATTGGTGAATGGGAGAACGGCAATCGAGGCTTTACGGAACGCAGGGGCAGGGGAGACGCTGCTATCCGGCGAGGCGTTGGCAGGCGACCGGCTGTTCCTGTCCTGCCAGAAATAATATCCTGATCCGACGGCCAATATCATGATTGTCCCCAGCAGGAGAACCAGAAGGGTTTTAAAGCGCTTGGTTTTTTTTATCCCGATTTTTTGGGGCAGGTGATTGATATCGGGATCCATTACCACCCGGTAGGCCCTGATGGGGTCAGGAATATTTTTGACCTTTTGATCCCCGGTGAATTCGAACCGGTTGGGCAGCTTATGCTTAACCTGGTCATAGACCGCACCTGAAAGAAGGATGCCACCAGGCTCCGCCAGGCTTTCCAGGCGAGCGGCAACGTTCACACCATCACCGTAAAGCCTTCCTTTTTCCTCGATCACATCACCCAGGTTCAATCCAATGCGAAAGCGCATCCTGCGATTGTCGGACATCGCAGCGTTCCGGTTGGCCAGCTCGTGCTGAACCGCCAGGGCGCAATGCAGTCCATCCACCACACTGGGAAATTCAGCCAGCAGATTGTCTCCCGGGGAATCGATGAGCCTTCCATTGTGCTGCAAAATGAGCGTGGAAAAAACCTTGCGATAGGCTTGAATGGTGCGCACTGTTGCCTCTTCATCATCGTTCATCAGGCGACTGTACCCGACGGCATCTGCGCTCAGGATGGCGGTGAGTTTGCGTTTAAAACCGTTTTCGTCCATGGCAGCACGTTTTCATTCAGGTTAGGATGCGCTCGAGGAGGCTGTTTGCTGTTACATAATTATTATCAATAAGCATAGAAGGTTACAAGGTCAAGGACGATCAGGGCAATGCCTTGCGGTTAACTTTCCATGAAGGGGTGGAACACCCGTGAGAATGGCGACGCGTTAAATAAAGATCGTATTGGCCCCAAACCCGGGGGATTGTGGTGAGCGGAATTGATTTCGACGCTACTAAATTACTTTCACACTCTCTGTTAGTTCATGTTGACTTCAAGCTACTCTATTCTGTTATCATGGTTACTGATACTTTATACTTTCCACAACTCTTAAACGCTAAACCTCAAATCTGGCTGTCGGCACTATTTTTGAGGATAACTAACTTATGGTTTTAATAGATTTATTACAAAATGTTGAAATGTTTGAGGGGTTGACTGCCAAACAGTTAAAAAAATTAGCGTGCACCTTCAATGAGCGTGTATGTCAGGCTGGAGAGGTAATTTTTTCACAAGGAGATAAATCCGAAAATCTTTTTTTAGTCAAGAGCGGCTTTATCGAAGTGATTACCGAATCGCCCGCTTCTAAAAAGAAGCGCATTATTCGAAATTTAGGGAAGGGTCAATCGGTTGGAGAAATGTCATGGATTGATCGAGGGGTGCGTTCCGCTGCAGTGCGCGCGGTTACCGACAATACGATCCTAGCGGCAGCGTCCTTCGACGCTCTCGATGACGTGTGTAATAGAAATCCCAAAATTGGTTACCGCCTTTTCCGGAACATTGCTGCTGATCTTTCTTTTAGGTTTAGGCAGGATGCTAAAGCCAATTCGCCCCGATAAGTTGACTAAATACAACAAAATTGGTTAGTTGGAAACTATAAAAGGGACATTGAAAATAAATCTTGAAAAAATATAGTCGAACTCGCATTGAGGTTTGTTTCGGTACACAGAAAAATTAAAGATTTGATTTACTCATAAAAATAGTATCGACGATTTTTCTGTTTTAATTGTACTTAAGTGAAAACCAGTCATGTTATTATCTAACTTGCTAATTCAGAAGTTTATTTACAGATCTTTCAATGTAATAACCCAATAAGGAAAAGTATGGCAAAGGTGGTTATCATTGGCGCTGGTTTTGCTGGCCACACGGCTGCGATCTACCTTGGAAACAAGATTGGGCACGACCATGAGATTACTATGGTCAACAAATTCGACTATTTTCTCTATCTTCCCTCACTTATCTGGGTCGGTATTGGGCGTATGAAGCCTGAAAAAGTTAGAGTCCAATTGAAAAAAATTTATGACAGAATCAATGTACGTTTGGTACACGGAACAGCCTCGGAGGTTCATCCAGATGAAAAATATATACTTGCTAAAAAGGCGAACGGTAACAATGCTACCAGGATAGACTACGATTACCTGGTCCTTGCCACCGGGCCGAGATTGAATTGGGAAGGGACAAAAGGTTTGGGGCCAACTGACGGTTACACGCTTTCTGTCTGCTGGCTTGGGTCGGCTATACATTCAAGCAAAGTATATCATGAATACCTTGATCGCATGAGGCGTGGTGAAAGGGTAGAATTTGTAATTGGCGTTGGACATCCAGAAAGCACTTGCCAGGGTGCTGCCTTCGAATATTTAATGAATATCCATTATGATCTGGTAAAACTTGGGCTACGCGATAGAGCTGATTTGTTGTGGTTATCAAACGAACCCGTTTTAGGGGATTTTGGTGTGGGAGGCATCCATTTCAAGAAAAGAGGGGTAATACATACCAGTGAAAAGTTCATTAGAGAAATCTTTCGCAAATATAATATCAAATGGGAAGTACAAAAAGGTGTCAAAGAGGTCAACGAGAAAAATATTTATTGGGAAGACTACAATGGGAACTATGGAGAAACCAGCTATGATTTTGCAATGCTAATACCCCAGTTCCGTGGAGTGCAGTTCAAATATGTTGATAAAGACGGAAAAGATATATCAAGAAAAATAACCAATGACTCTGGCTTTGTGCGTGTTGATGGTTTCTATGGTTTGCCCTATGAGAGCCTGCGCTATACTCCCGAAGCCTGGCCTGCCATCTATCAAAATCCAACCTATAGAAATATTTTTGCAGCTGGGATTGCCTTCGCGCCCCCTGGGCCCATATCTGTTCCACACACAACACCGAATGGAACAAAAATAACCGCAACCACACCGCGCACTGGAATGGTTTCCGGTATTATTGGACGCCTTGTCGCAAAGAACATAATTGGTTTGGTACAAGGGAACAAAATATCTTACCAAGAAAGAATGACCGAAATGTTCACAGCCTGTATAGCTTCGACAGGCAATTCTCTCTGGAGTGGCTCTGCTGTATCGGTAATCGTTTACCCCGTGGTTCCCAATTATCTTCGTTTCCCAAACAGATACGGGCGAGATGAGTCCATCACCCATTTTGAAAAAGGTCTTTTCTAGTGCGTGGATCAAACGAATAATTCACACGACGATGATATATAAGGCTCGTTCACGCTTTGGTTGGCAGTTCATCCCGGAGTGAAGAGAAAGGGAAATGTTAATTAAATGGCGGGCAATGGTGCATTCTGGATAAATTTTAAAATTTACCAACTATGGCGATTCATTATTTTAAATTTTAAAATACTTAAGGGTGTGAAACATAGTAAACGGCTTCCAAAATTTGTGATAAAATATAAAGTTAGCTACGTCGTAAATAGTGGTGAGCAACCACCAACTATAATTAATACGAGTAGGCCGCCGCAACCAGGTGACCGCGTTCAGCTTGGCAAAAACGAGGTCGAGGTAATCCAAGTACATCAATCAATACCGCCTCGCGGAGAGTTTTGTTTTCTACAGGCGACATGCAAATCCGTCAAGAATCTCCCCCAAAACTGATATTTTATAAATTAATGGGAAAAAGTTGGCGTCCGAATCGTCCAGGAATCGTTGGAAAGCACTTCAATGGGTGACAGTGTGCGCATGGACGCATCGATGCAGACGCGATGCCCTAAAACAAATGCTTCCGGTGCATGCGTAAACGTCTCACTCAATTCAAGGGCCAGTTTCACGGCACTGCGGTAATGCCCGGTCACATAAAAATTGGCTAAAAGCGTGTCACTGACCCGTTGTTGGGTCCATTCCGGACGGGATAGAATCCTGAGCCCGGTGACCGGACATATCAATTCTGGTTGCGAGTCCCGCCCGCACTGATTCAATGCATTTTTCATCATCGGTTCGTTTCGATCGACCACGGCTTTTCAGGAATCAAATGAAATGGTATTATCAGCAATCGGGAAGACGCTGAAGGCCAATGTGCATATTAGGCGGCGAGGTTAGATTATGGTCAATGTTAGATTCGGTGTGATAAACATAATGGTGCTCACACCCGAATATACCCACCCCTATCATCGTCTGATGGTGAAGGCGCTCCGGCAATTCCCCGCTGATTTTGAGGCGAGTCATATCGATGACCTCCACCCGTTCAACGGTCCGATTTTCGGCGCCTTCAACGATAAGGATGACCTCATTGGTGTGGTGGGGCTGCGACAAGAACAACTGCTGAAAACACGTCACAAAGGGCTCATCTGGGGCATGGTCGTCACCCCCGGGCATCAGGGTTGCGGTATTGGAAAAAACCTACTGGAGGCAGCCATCGCCCATGCCCGTGGGTTGCGTGGCCTGGAGCAGTTATACCTGGTCGTCGGTGAACACAATACCAGAGCCCGGCGTCTTTACGAATCGCTCGGCTTCAAGCCATTTGGCCTCGAGCCACGCGAACTGAAGGCGGCCGGCAAGTATTACGATGGCGTCCACATGTGGCTTAAGCTGAAATAAGCGGCGCACTACTTCAACTGACTGTCTTTGCTGCCCCGTCGATTGAATCCGGTATGCGCCGTCTGCTGTTTTTCGAGCGCTGACTGGCAACTGACGCATAGGCGGACTCCTGGGATGGCCTTGCGGCGGGGGGGCGGGATAGCGGCGCCGCACTCTTCACAAAGTGCCGAGCCCTCGCCATCAGGCAGTCGACTCCTGGCCAGCTTTACTGCATCTTTTACACTGGCGTCTATTTGATCCTGCACAGCCCCGTCACGGGACCAACCACCAGCCATCATCTACTCCTACTCAATATTATTCCGTTAATTGGATGGTCATCGTTCGGGTTACATGAGAATGTGAACCTGGATAGGGAGCGTATTCCCCGCTGCTTGCGGCGGAGTCGTTCATTTTCGCAGTTCGTCTTTTACAGCCGATCCAATTCTATCCAACAAATAAGGCTTTGGTACATACGCGCCTGCACCCAGTTGTTGGGCATTTTTTACCCGGCCGGTTTCAGAAAACCCGCTGACAATAATCGCTTTTTGATTGGGTTTAATCTGGCGTATCTGTTTAAATGTTTCAAGACCATCGATCCCATCATGCATAATCATATCCAGAATAATTAAATCGAACCTTTCTCCTGACGTTACCAATTTTAACGCTTCCTCACCACCAGACGCCACAGTCACATTATACCCCAGCCTTTGAAGTATGCTGTTTGCCAGGTCTCTTTGTTCTCGCACGTCATCGACAACCAGAACGGATTCCCCGTTGCCCATTATTTCGATGAGTGTCGGGGAGGCGTCCTTCTTTTTAAGTCCCTCTCTGGTTGCAGGAAAAAATAGCTTGAATGTCGTTCCCTTACCCTCTTCACTGAATACGTCGATGTGTCCATCGTGATCTTTTACCGTACCCCACACAACAGTCATACCCAAGCCGGTGCCGCTTCTACCCATAACTTTTTTCGAGTAAAACGGCTCGAATATTCGTTCAATGTTATTGCTGGGAATACCGATACCGGAATCGGAGACCATAACCGTGACATATTCACCTTCACGAAATTTATCGTAACCGGATATCGGGTGTTCAAGGTAGTCATTTTTGGTAATAACGTGAATTCTTCCATGACCCTTTATCGCTTCTGCAGCATTGGTCACCAGGTTCATAATGGCTTTATTCAGATTGGACGGAACACCTGAAATATTAAAAAGATGTTGATCACAGTCAAGCTTCAGGTCGACACCTGGATGAAAAGAAATCATCTTGTCATACTCGGGTGACTTCAAATAGTCATTGATCACATCATTCAGATTGGCGACTTCTTTAACGGCCGAATCTCTTCTGGCAAGCGTCAGCAGATCTTGCACGATCGCGGCCGCCTTAATACCGGAATCTTTTATGGTTTGAATGGGTTTTCTTAAATGACTATCCTCAGGCAGATCAAGTAAAAGCAATTCCGGGTAGCTTACAATACCCGACAATACATTGTTGAGATCGTGAGCCACCCCGCCTGCCAAAAGCCCCAGAGCTTCCATTTTTTCCGATCGAACCAACTTCGATTTTAATTCAATCCGTTCCTTTTGCCCCCGTTTCATCTCGGTTACATCAATCATCGATGCAATGACTTTCAATGAACTGGGTATGCGGCCAACTTTGCAGATGACCTCTTTCTCAAAACCATCATTGGCAATCAGACGAAACTCAAGATTTTTGGAAAAGTGCGGGTTACTCGTTGTCGCCTCTGATAAATGGGAATTGACCTTCATGTAATCGGCCGGATTGATGATGGCCTTAAAATTCCATTTGTTTTCAATTTCTGGCTTTTTTTGGCCCACCAGTTCTTCAAATTCGTTGTTAACCTGAGAGATCGTAAGATCTGGTTCGATAATGGCATTGGCGGTAGCTGTGTTTTCAAACAGAGACCGATATTTATCCTCAGAACCGGTAAGTTCATCGATTAAGCGGTCCCTTTCTTTCAGTGAACCTTCGTACTCTTCAATGACATTGTGCACCTCTTTTTTGACCTGCCAGATAATGAGCCCGTTAACCATCCGGCTGATTATTCCAGACTTCTTATAAGTAAGGCGCAACTTACAGCATTCATCACCATTTAAGGTGCATTTAACCTCTTTGGAATGAATATCTTTTACACCAGACGCGTGAAGCAATTCGGTGTAGATGCCAAGGTTCCAATTACAGACATCTTTGGTGGGTTTGAATGGTGGGTGGTAGCGAAATTCAAAGGTAAGTTCCTTCCCCTTCAGTTTATTGTAGAAGACATCCTTGGTGCGGTTAAATCGTGAATTGATTTTGGTTGCCTGTTTGGCCAGAAATGCGGGACCCAGCAGCTTCCCGACAAAAAGTGCATTTTTTGATAGGCTTTCCCTTACCGCACCTCTTCCAGCTTCATATAAAGGATTATTCGCCTTCACCACCTTTTTAACATTGTGTAACAGCTTTGTGGAAAATTCACTGGAGACCCAGTAATTCGGGTCAATGATCTGGACTTGGTTGATCGGTGTAATCCGGGAAGGATCCGTCAGGTCGTGAATCAAATAGTTCTGATTGTTAACCAAGCCGCTTACAACTGTGCGTACCCCCCGACTGCCGTATTGTTTCTCCAGGAATGCAATTAACCCTTTGAAATTAAGGCAATTAATATCTTTTGACATCGGTTTGTTCATAGGTGATGACCCCAAGCCGTCAGCAACGGTTTGTTAGTCTTGTCATATCTACAGTTCAAAATTATCTTTTTTTAATATCTCTCTTCTTAGCATGTTGGTGTCTGCATCCGAGAGCTGGATCAGGTAAGAATTTAAATTGGTTAAGTAAATTTTTTCAAGTTTTTTGAAATCTTTGTTTAGAATTTTATAATCGTCTTTGGTTTTTATCAGGCTTTTTAGGGCCCTTTCTACCTCCTTCGATTGGGCGGCTATCGCTTTTAAAACACCATACTTCAAAGCGGTGATTTCCAAATAATCATACATTACAATCAAGCAAAGTAGCAATACGCATGAGCCAGCTATCATAATTTCCATATCAACCACTAACTTGTTAAGTCTATCGTTTGTTTCACAGGTGTTCGATGCATGGATCATTTCACACCCACAATGAAAAGGGCTGTTACCGAAGTGTCGTCGGCCGTTATTTTTAAAACTTGATTGATACCAGATAGAATTCGGGTAAGAGAAAACAGGTTCGGTATCACTTTTGCTTATGAGTGAACGAGATGAAAAAATCCATCTTATTTAGAAACTATTTTACAAAATTATCTAAACCCGTGCTTTCGATTTAGGGCAGCGAAAGGGCGTGCATTCCCTGCTGCGCGAGGCAGCGAATGCCAGCGGATCTGAGATAGACCGGTGTCCTCATAGTTTTACGCAGCACTATCGTTGCCGGCAGGACACACCGTGTAGCCTGCCACCCGGAGGTTTCAAATGAACATCATTTTGAGTGTGTGTTGAGGGCAAGTCATGCAACCTGATCCGATTTCAGCCAAAAAAGATTTAAGCCGGTTCCTTCAGAAACGACCCAACATCTTCTTAGCTAAAATATTGCCTTTGTCAATATATCGGCGATACCTGTCAATGATTGGGCTTTATTACTATGGCACCAACAGCGATGAAAGAAGAATTGTATTCAGATCACTAAAGTATGTACTTGGTGAAAAAATCGGAAAAATTAAATTCCAATCGATTTTATTTAGAACCTATTTTGGAATCTTTGAGCACTATTTTGAAAAGATGATCAACGCACACAAATCCCTTCATGAAATGATGAATTACCTAAAAAGCAGCATCTCATTTTCAGGAAGGGATTCATTGGATCAAATTGCTTCCATGAACAGGGGCTGTATTTTTGTCACGGGACATTTTGGAGCCGTCGAATATATTCCACTTTATCTCGCCGCCAAACATTACCGGCCTTCTATGATATTGCGGTTTAAAACGAAGGAACTTAAAACCGCGTTGGTTGACAAGTCAAAATCAGTTGATCTGGAACTGATAGACGCAGATAGTCCCAATGTTCTATTTAAAGCCTTAAATGCGATTAAAAAGGGCCGGATATTAATTACGATGTGTGATGAAGTCCATAGCTGGCGGCCATGCAGCAAAGAAAATTCGCATCTGTTTGGACGTCGCATTCCAAAAGACCGGACGTTGGATCTGCTCTATAAACGGTCCAAAGCACCGATTTGTTTCGGCATCGTTCAACGGAAAAAAAACGGATACGACCTCTCGGTTCATCCACTGGCAGACGGAGAAGAGGATTGTTCGGTCTGTGAGGCGTCATGGAACCTGCTTGAGCAATACGTATACCGAAATCCTGATCAATGGTATCAGTGGCCAAGCTTTTTCCCGGAATTTATCAAGTATATGTCGAACCGGGAATGCTATGATTATTAAAAAAATAAACATCTACAAGCTTAAAATCCCATTTTCCAGAACCATCGAACATCGTTTATATACTAGAAACGTGACCGAGAGCATCGTTGTCGTCGTTTTGGATAATTATGGCAATCAGGGAGTGGGGGAGGGAACGCCCAGAGGATATGTCACCGGGGAGACATTGAAAAAGTGTCTGATGGCTGCCCGGTTACTTTCTAAAGCGATTCTTGATCAGCCATTCGATACCATCGGGGAACTGCATGCATTGCTGAAAGATATGGGTGATTCCGATGTTTCCGATAGGCATCCGGCTGCCTGTTGCGCCCTTGAAACGGCTTTGCTTGACCTGTGGGCCAGGGGTGAAGATAGACCCATTTACCAGCTCTTTGATCAATTTCCCAACAGCCGTGTTTTATCCTATTCCGGCGTCATCCCATATACAAATAAGGAGCAGGCGTTTTTAAAATATGTAGGCCTGGTTCGAAAGCTCAATTTGACATCCTTGAAATTAAAAGTTGTCGATCTGGATAGCGGCCTGTCGCAGTTGACAACCATCCGAAACCAACTCGGCAGCGACATCGAGATCCGAGTTGACGCCAATACCGCCTTTACTGCCGATACGGCCATCCAATTTATCCACCACGCCAGGCCCATCAAGCTCTCTGCGATCGAACAGCCGGTTTGCAAAGACGATCTTGTGGGATTAAAGAAAGTGTCCGATTATAGCGACATCCCGATCATCGCCGACGAATCCATGTACACGTCCAAGGGACCGTTTTATCTGATCGACAATGATATTTGCCATGGCCTCAACATTCGATTGTCCAGCTGCGGCGGTTTTCGAAAGGCCTATCAAATTTATCAACGGGCCAGGTCGAAGCAGATGACGATCGTTGTGGGCGCCCATGTGGGAGAGACGGCCATCTTGTCTTTTGCCGGCCGAAATTTGGCCATGATCTGCCAAGATGCCCAATACCTGGAAGGTTCTTTCTCGACGTATGTGATTCAAGAAGATTTGGTGGAGGAAGATATATCCTTTGGATCCGGAGGGATGGTTCCCGCGGTCAATCGTTCCGGCATAGGTATCGAGATTAAGACGTCGGCGATCGAAAGATGGTCGGAACGATTTGATTCCCTCTCCGTGGCGGCAGCCGCCGTTGAAAGCGTTGCATTGGGCTGCGCGGCAATACCAGTCTTCGACGTCGGCTCGGATCAATCGCCAAGACATCCACAGCCATGCCAATTGGGGATTCTGAATACTGCGGAAGGGTGTCTGTCCTACAAGAAACCATCCCGGATCCAGGTCTTTGCCTGAATGGTGCAAAAGGAAGATTTAATGGTGTTCCTTCGAGTTAGCCGGGCAGCTGCCATTGGATGAACCACGGATATCATTTTGATGTTTGGCAATGGATATAATCGTGGACAGTCCGGCTTTCAACTGGTCGGAAACGCCTTGATTCTGCAATTTTTCGGCTTCTTCGCAAATCGCATTAAACGCGTTGTTTATTTTTTCGGTACTCAGCATGGAAAATCTCCTTTTGCATTAATCACAGCTTCTTGTACACCCCCCGCTCTCCGGTCGTGATTCGACCCAGCTTTTTAAGCCGGAAGGTGATGTTGTGAATTTTGCGTTGATCGAATTTCGTTGCTTTCATTAAGTTGGCAGTATCAATGCCCTGCGGTGATTTCTGGATGATGTCATAGACAATCTGGCTGGCTGGAATCCGTTTGATCTTTTCAACGACGCCATCCTTAAGGACCACTTTTTTCCGGGTCGGGGCTCTTTTGGCCTTGGGGACTTGCGGTGAATCCGGTTGGACCAGTTTTCCAACTGCGGTTGCCATGCTTCCCAGGCTGTCGGCAAGCTGCTGAATGCTTTTGACAACCGATTCAAGTTCCTTTTGAATGTCCTGCACGATCTGTGTGTTTTTCATTTTCGGATAGGCCTTCCCGTTATCAAGTTCAGTAAGTTTCCTGCTGGCAGGTGTTTTTTTAATGCGACGTTCAAGTGTGAGGGCCTCGCTTTTGGTCAAATTGCAACGGGTGCCCAACAGCTCGACGGGTTTCCGGGACCTCGTGTATTTAGCCCCTTTGCCAAGATTATGGGCATCGAGGCGTTTTTCCAAATCGTTGCTGATTCCGCAATACAAGGATCGATCGGAGCAACGAACCAGATAGACGACCCAATTCCTGTCAAGCGTCAACGATCCACGCGCTCCTTCAATTCCTTGCCCGCTTTGAAAAAAGGCAGCTTTTTTGGCGCGATCTTTACCTTTTCACCGGTTTTGGGGTTCCGGCCCGTGTAGGATTTGTATTTTTTGACAAAAAAGGAGCACAATCCCCGGATTTCGACCCTGTCACCTTTTGCCAGTGCGGTGGCCATTTCGTTGAAAAAAATACTGACGACCTTTTCAGCCTCTGGTTTGGAAAGGCCGTTGGAGTCTTTCAGTGCTTGGACTAATTCGAGCTTGTTCATACGTTCAACTCTCCTTAAACGTGGTCTGATTTAGAATCGAGAATGCGGAGACGCTGAGAAATAATACTTACACATAGCAAATATGTCAATAAATTAATTGTTTATCAACACCTCGCGCACCCTCTGGAGGACCGCCTGTTCCTGGGGTTCGAGTTCTCGGCCAAGGGTCTCGACGGCGTTTTGGATCATGGCCAGGGCATCCTCATGATCCTGACGTTCCGGAAGCAGGCGGGGCAGGGTGGCGATGGCCTGATCCGCGTCGGTCTGCACGATGCGGGACTGCTTTCGCACGATCTGCTGCACCTCGTCGAGACCCAGATCCTTCATCCGCGGGCTTGCGGCAAACAGGCGGCCGATGGTCTGATAGCCCTTGCGCCGCACGACCTGATCGGCAAACCCGATGGCCAAAAAGATGCGTACTATCGCATCCGCAAACTCACCGGTGGCCATATTTTTACGCCAACGTTTGGCATCGCGCCGGTGCACCGCCACGAGGTCCTGATCCTTCTCCGGGGCAACGGTGCCGGCCAATGCCGAGACCATTTTCATCCACGGGTTTTCATACATGGCTTTGAACATCGATTCACCGGCCGCGTCGCGAACATCCCGGTACAGGTTCATTCCATCGACGATCGATTGGGACCAGAAAACTTCCCAGGCGCTGAACAGGTTGTCTTCGGCAGCCGGCCGGCGGTTGTCTTTCTCTTTGACCTGGGCGGCCCAGGTCTTGACCGGTGACATCCAGGGATTGAGGTCGGAGAACAGACAGCGCTGAACCCTCAGCGGATGCAGCTGGCGCAAGGTTTCTGCCGCAGCATCGGTGTTGGCCATGCGGATCCAGGGCGCGGCGAAGGCCCGGTATAAAATATCGGTGGCTTCGGAGACCTTGCGCACGGCCAGGAAGGCCTTTTCGTCTTCAAGGCCGTCGTCCAGTGCCAGGATATCGTCGGTATGCTTCTCGGCATAGGTGATGCCATATTCGCCGGGTTCGTCCGGATCCGCCTCGATCTGCATCTGGTAGAGGCCGGGGGGCAGGTAGTCGAGCATGTCGAAACTGGCGATAATTTCCTTGTGCTCCTTGCGGGCGATTTTAGCGGACACGAAGATCCCCAGGTGGCCGATATTGGAATGGCTGATGAACACGATCACCTGGCCGCGGCGCTTGATCTCTTCGACGGTGCCGTAGGTTTTGACGATCCAGTTAAAGGCCTGTTGTGGCGGGGTGATGTTGTCGCCGAAAGAGGCAAAGACCACTACCGGGTTGTGGTTGTTTTTCAAATCCACTTGCCGGCCCGCGTCGAGTTCGAATTCACCCCGCTCTAGCTTGTTGCCCACGAAAAGCCCGTCGACGATCTGGTGAATTTCCTTGTCGGTCATCAGGAAAAAGCCGCCCCACCAGCGTTCGAAATCGAGAAAGCGTTTTTCCTCGGTGTCCACGTGGGCGTAAAGGTTGTAGAGTTTGGACCACAGGGTGTTGGCCGGATTGAGGTGTTCGAAATTGGCGACCAGGTTGGCCCCGTCGAAATAGCCGTTTCCCAGATCGCTCATCAGCGAATTGATCCACACCCCGCCTAAGAGCCCGCCGCTGTAGCGCATGGGGTTGGTCCCTTCCACGCCGCCCCAGTAGGAGAGCGGAGAGCCGTTGAACACCATCGGTCCCACCAGGTCCGGTCGTTCCGCACCGACCAGGGCCGCCGCCCATCCGCCTTGGCAGTTGCCGATGATCGCCGGTCGGGGGGCCTCGGGGTGCAATTCGCGAACCTTCTCGATGAATCGGATCTGGGCGTTGCGCACGTCGGCCAGGGACTGGCCGCGTTCGGGTCGGGTAAAAAATATCAGAAAGTAGACCGGGTGCCCGGCATCCAGAGCCATGCCGATCTGCGAATCGGTTTTTGAGCCGCCGATCCCGGGACCGTGTCCGGCCCGCGGATCGAAAATGACGATGGGGCGGCTGGTGGCTTTTGGCGCCTTGGCGGCCACACACGACCGGTGGCGACGCTCGGGTGGGTTGTCGGAATCCTGCGGTTGCGCCTCGCCCGTCCCGCCTGAGGATTCAGTGCGGCGGTCGAGGATGCGCACCAGGGCATAATTGGCCGGCCGATCGAAACGGCGGCCGTCCAGGATCATCTCGTAATCGAACACCAGCACCGGCGGCTGGTCTTTGGCCAGGTGATCCAGGTAGGTGTTGCCGCGTTTGCGCAGGATATCCGTCAAGAGTACGGCACGCTGGGCGGCGTCGGTCCAGTATTCGCTATAATCCGTCATCAATCTGTGAGTCGCTGCGGTAAACATGCGGGTTTCCTTCTCCTGTAAAAGCATTCAACCTCATTAAAGGCGTTTAACGATAGTAATATCGGCATGATTTTACTACAATCAAGGGAATGAACCGATGCTCTCCCACGAGATCCTCATGCCTGCCGTTGGTACCGTTCGCAGCAGACGTCGCCGGTTGAGAATTGACAAGCGGCGCAGGCGGGGGCATCCACTTCGGGCTGGGACCGCAGGGTATCAACCAGGTAGGGGGTCAGCAACCCTGAAGCACGCGACAGCTTTTCGAGATCGACACCTGTGTTTACGCCTTTTCCTTCCAATGCAGTCACCACGGACTCGGTGGCCACATTACCCGAGGCCCCGGGCGCATAGGGGCACCCCCCCAATCCGCCTGCGCTGGCATCGAAGGTGCTTATGCCGTAGGACCAGGCTGCCAGCACATTGGCAACACCCTGGCCATAGGTGTCGTGGAAATGCATGGCGATGCGCCCGACCGGCAAGTGGGGGAGCAGAAGATCGAGCAGCCGCCTGACATCGTCCGGGGTGGCCTTGCCGATGGTGTCGGAAATGGACACTTCGCCGACGCCCATGTCCAGCAGCTTGTCGACCACCCCGATCGCGGCGTGGGGTGCGATGCGTCCTTCGAAGGCACACCAAAAGGCGGTGGAGACGTATCCTCTCACCGGCAATTGTTCGCGTTGGGCGCCGGCCACCACGGGTGCAAAGCGTCGCAGCGAACCGTCAAAGGATGTGTTGATGTTCTTCCGGTTGAAGGTTTCACTTACGGCCGTGAAGACGGACACTTTATCAACCCGGGCTTCGAGCGCCCGCGCAAGGCCCCTTTCGTTGGGGACCAATGCCGAATAGACCACCTCTTTCCTGCGGGAGATGCCGTTGAAGACCGCCGCCGCATCGTCGAGCTGGGGCACCCAGCGGGGTGAGACGAAGGCGCTCACCTCGATCTCGGCCACACCGGTCTCGGAAAGGGCATCGATATATGCGATTTTCACCCCGGTGGGGATCTGGGCGGTTTCGTTCTGCAACCCGTCCCTGGGGCCGACTTCTACGATTTTCATGGCTGAGCTCTCCCTTCTACCGCTGAAGCGGCGTATTGCTGGCCACTTGTCGAGGCCTGCCGGCTAAAATTGTGGCCCTGAGCCGTTGGTCTGACGAAAACTCGACAACTGCCAACGATACGTTATATATAGATGAATGTCTACTTGAATCAGGGAACCTATCCCAGCCATGACGGTTCCGTAGAAAGTCCGATATTTTCGTTTTCCAATTTCCCTTTAAACAGCCAGAACCGCTTGGTTTGCTTGCAGTCACGACGGTCCCGGAGGTGGCAGAATGACCGGCCAGACAAAGATGGAAATAACTGACTTTCAGGATCTCCTCCGGGAGCTGGACAATCAATCCTATGGCTCATACAGGCGTTTGAAAAATACCTGCATTGCCCTGGATGACTGCATTTTATGTTTCCGACATATTCAGGGGAGCCCGGGTGCCATGCCGGCGTCGGTGTGTGAAGTCAAGTTGCCGGCATCGGCTTACCCCATGCCCGGGTGGGCCCTGTCAAATCAAGATAGATCGATGGCCGCCGCCGACTTTGTGTTGCGGTCCTTTACCTGCGGCGTAAAGCTGTTTGCACGGCAGAACAGAGGGGTTGACGGCAGCGGATCCTACCAGTGTCCGGAAATGCCGCAGCAGATCCTAGCGAGAAATACAGTAACGGTTGACGCAACGGCAATATCGATTTTGTTCCGGGTCAGCCTTCCCGGCAGCCGATCAAAGAAGGTGCTCGCCGGTGAGGCCGAGGCGATGTTTGGTGGGGAGTTGGTTGATATCGTAAAGCGGGTAAAAGATGATATATCCGATTGCCAGCGGCTCAGGGCCCAATGCGAACTCGTTGAGGACATGCGGCATGTGCAAGACCGGTTGGGAGAAGATGGCCTGGTTGCGTTTATTGCAGATGGGTCGATACTGCCACGGGCGTCAGGGGTGTCGGACAAGCCGGCCAACCGGGGTGCCATTCCTTTCAGGGCGCCGGACGAAGCAGCCGTTGTTCTCAATTTCCCGAACGCAGGCAAAGTACGAGGCCTTGGCATCCGCAAAGGCGTTACCGTGGTGATCGGAGGCGGCTTCCATGGCAAGTCGACCCTTCTCAATGCCGCGGGCAAGGGGATTTATCCCCATGTTGCCGGTGACGGCAGAGAGCGGGTGGTTGCCAGCAAAAAGGCGATGATGGTCTGTGCGGAGGACGGCCGGTCGATTCAGGGCCTTGATATTTCGCCATTTGTCGGCACCCTTCCGAATAAAGTGGATCCCCGGACGTTTTTCACGCAAAATGCCAGCGGCAGTACCTCCGAGGCCGCCGCGATCGTTGAGAGCGTGCTGGCCGGTGCCGACCTCCTGCTCATCGATGAAGATTCCTCTGCCACCAATTTTCTCATGCGGGACCGGCACATGCGAAAACTCATCCCGGAAGACCCGATCACGCCACTATTAGACAGGGCGCGCCAGCTTTACGGAGAGCATCGGGTAAGCACCGTTATCATTGCGGGCGGGAGCTCGGATTACCTGGGGGCGGCAGACCATGTCATTGCCATGCGCGATTATGAGCCGGTTGACATGACTGCCGAGGCCAGGGCTCTCAACCTTCCCCAAACCCATCCGCCGGCAGGCCCGTTGACGCTTTTCGACAGGCGACAGCTGTTACCGGGCAATTTTGATCCGCTTTATATCAATGAACGCATGAACAAGCAGGTGCCGGTCCGAATCAAAGCACTGCGCGGGCAGGAACTCGAAATAATCGAGTATGGCAAAGACTTGATCGATGTGCGATCACTGAAAGGGATCGTTGATGCCGATCAGATGCTAACCGTCGGCTATTGCCTGCTTCTTGCCAGGCGATTGGATCTGGCGACAAGGGCATGCTCCCCCGCCGTTTTGGCCCGAAAGGTGATCGACGTGGTCCGCGAAAACGGTCTGAACGTACTACAGCCCCCCCAGTCTCCTCCCGTCTTTTTTGCCGAGACCCGCCTGCTTGAACTGGCCGGCGCAATCAATCGCCTTCGCAGCCTTGCCGTTCAAGTCGATCGACAATGAGGCCGCCGATTGCTTATCGCAGGGTATGCCTTTTCTTGACATCCATTATGTGGGCCTTACTCGTTAATCACCGTAGGGTAACCCAATCATGACTGATCATACGGTAAGCACGTGCCCAAAATGCGGCCAATCGCTACTAACCCATGAACCAATCAGGAGGTTGACCGATGCGCTGGAAAGACTTGTTTTCACCCATCACGCATATGGACGCCAAGCAGGTGAAATCGTTTATCGAATCTCAGCCTGAAGGCACTTATACGCTTTTGGATGTTCGGCAACCCGGGGAGTACGAAAAGGCCCACATCCCCGGCAGCAAATTGATCCCCTTGCCCCACCTGTTGAACCGCGTGGCGGAACTGGATCCTGAAAAGCCTGTTATCGTCTATTGAGCCGTGGGAGCACGCAGCCGTGCAGCTGCGCAAATCCTGTCCGGGCAGGGATTCAAGTCGGTAAACAATTTCAAGGGTGGAATAAAGGCCTGGACAGGGCATTCGGTGAGGGGTTCTGAAAAGATGGGCATGACCTTGCTCAAAGGAAATGAGCGCCCCGCTGAGATCATCGGCCTGGCTTACTCACTGGAGGAGGCCTTACGACAGTTCTATATATCCAGCGCAGCGGCGACGGACGATCCGGACGTATCTGCGTTGCTGAATCATTTGGCGGATATCGAGACAAACCATAAAGATCGCCTGTTCAATCTATACCGATCGATCGAGGACAACCCCGTCGACAAGGAAACCTTTGAAGCCCAGAGTGATTCCCATGTTATGGAGGGTGGCTTTGCAGTTGATGATTTCAACGCCCAAAACCGGTCCGGGCTGCAAACGACGGAAGCGGTGCTCAGTCTGGCAATGATGGTGGAAGCCCAGGCCATGGATCTTTACCTGCGGTATGCCGACAGGCGCGTTGATCTCGAAGCAAAAAAGATCCTCTGCCAAATCGCGGATGAAGAAAAAGCCCATCTGCATTCCCTGGGTTCTATGCTGGAGCAGAAGGTCTGAGACCATTTCTACGAACCGGTACACTGCCAAATCGAAGAAAAGAAACCGATGAATAATCAATCGAGATTAAACGCATTTCTAAAAGCAGTAAAGAATAAGTTCGATGTCTACAACAGCTTGTTTTTGAATCTGCCTTTCCAGAAGGTCAGCAACACTGGCATGCTCATTCCTCTGCTGCAGCATTTATGCAAGCAGGGTCTTGACTCCCGACGTGAACCACTCGAGATACTGGATTCTTTTTTCAGCAACCACACCGATATTAAAACGGAAGAAGAGAAAATTGATTTCATGTTTCACGTCATCCGGTATGTTGAACGGCAGGTCGTGCTTTACGACAGCGTGGAGGATGCCGCATTCGAGCAACTGGTTAAGCTCGGCAATCATTTATCGCTGAAAGATTGCATCACGTTGCTGGACAGCAGCAAAAAAGGCCACAAAATAGCGGACAACCTGTCCTGTTTCAGTGTACGCATCGTGTTGACGGCCCATCCAACGCAGTTTTATTCTCCTGCGGTGCTGGATATCCTTGGCAAGTTGAAATCAATGATTGCGCGAAACGATATCGATCAAATCGATCTGACCCTTCAGCAACTGGGCTTGACATCCCTGATCAATGCCAAAAAACCGACGCCCCTCGACGAAGCCAAAAATATAATCCACCTGCTTCGACATGTATATTACGAGGCCGTCGGTGAGCTTTACGCAACTATCAAGCGGCACCTCCCGAATACTTTTTTCAATTGTCCCCATATCATTCAGCTTGGATTCTGGCCTGGCGGGGACCGTGACGGGAATCCTTTCGTCACCTCAGAGACGACCAGTGACGTCGCTGACGAGCTGCGCATGAACCTGATGAAGTGCTATTACCAGGATGTGAAGCGATTGGCGCAAAAACTAACCTTCAGGGGCATCGAAGCGATCCTCGACAACCTGCGGACCAGGCTCTACAAGACGATGTTCGACCCGACAATAACGATACGATACGATGAGATTGTCAATCCACTCGTCGCTATTAGAGCGTCCCTGATAGAGAACTACAACAGTCTGTATATCGACGAGTTGGAGACCCTGATCGACAAAGTCAACATATTCAAAACGCATTTCGCCGCTCTGGACATCAGGCAAAACCATGGCGTCCACAAACAGACCGTCGAGGCCATTCTTAAACAGGAGAACCTGATTGTGCATAGCCTGGATGAGTTGGGAACAGCCGAAGCAATTGCCATGCTGGTGAACGCGGACATTTGCGTTCATCCCGGTCAATTTGACGATGCGCTGGTCAAGGATACGATCCGAACGATCGTCCAGGTCAAGCACATCCAGCGCAAAAACGGGGAATCAGGGTGTAACCGGTATGTCATCAGTCACGCCGAGGACATTTTTTCGGTTTTGTTCGTGTTCTGTCTGTTCAGGTGGTGTGGCGGGGGAAAAAGCGGCCTGCCTGTCGACATCATACCGCTGTTCGAGTCGATGGAAGGCATGCAAAACGCCGGATCCATCATGCAGGCACTCTTCGATATCCCGGAATACCGCGCCCACATCGTCCAGCGCCGTAACAGACAGACCCTCATGCTGGGCTTTTCTGACGGAACCAAGGACGGCGGGTATCTACAGGCCAACTGGTCGATTTACAAAACCAAAGAGACCTTGTCGGCGGTTTGCGACCGCAACGGAATCAAGGCCATATTCTTTGACGGCCGGGGCGGTCCGCCCGCGCGAGGGGGAGGCAAAACCCATCGTTTCTATGCCTCACTTGGCAAAAACATTGCCAATCATGCCATTGAACTCACCATCCAGGGCCAGACGATTACCAGCATGTATGGGTCGAAAGCGCACTTTATACACAATTGCGAGCAGCTGCTAACCGCCGGGTTGTCCTCGAGCCTGTTGGAACAGGAGAACGCGATTTCCGACGATTCAAGACAACTTATCGACAAATTGGCGCATTTAAGCTTTGAAAAGTACACGGCCCTTAAAAACCACGACCTGTTTATCAGCTACCTGGAAAACAAAAGCACACTCAACTATTATGGAAGAACCAATATCGGCAGCCGGCCCTACAAAAGAGGCGACAAGGAAAAACTGGACTTCGATGACCTCCGGGCGATCCCGTTCGTGGGTTCATGGAGCCAATTGAAACAAAACGTTCCCGGTTACTACGGTATCGGCACGGCAATCCAATCCGTGGTCGATGACGGCAAGACAGATCAGCTAAAACGACTGTTCGACGACGTACCATTTTTTAAGGCCCTGATTCTCAACAGCATGATGGCGCTGTCCAAATGCTATTTTGAACTGACCGGCTATATTGCCGGGGACCCCGTCTACTCCGATTTCTGGAACATGCTGGCTGAGGAATATCGACTGTCAAAAGAGATGGTTCTGCTCATTTCAGGCTACCGGGTGTTGATGGAAGAGGAACCGGTGTCAAGAAAATCGATCGAGATCCGGGAAGGCATCGTTTTGCCGCTATTGGTCGTCCAGCAGTATGCGTTGCAGAAAATCGAGAAGCATGCCACCGATCAACCGCTTTACGAAAAAATAGTCGAGCGGTCCCTATACGGCAATATCAACGCCAGCAGAAATTCCGCCTAGTTTGCCTTTTTTTTCCAGTAAATAAGTTAACTGACTAAACCAAAGATCCCATTCGGCCAACAGGAATTACCACGTGCCGGCGGGATGACGGTTCTGCAGAGATTGAAAGACGGTTGGGCCAGACAACATCGAACGGGTATTCGATAGGCTTATTCCGCATGGATCGGGCAGGATTGGACACCTTAGAAATCGTGTTTACCTTCGGCAGACAGCGGTCATCCAGAATCCTTTGATCTCGACCAAAATTCCTCGTTTCTGGACAGACACCAACCAAGGAGGTGTAAGATGGATTTAGGAATACATGGTAAAATTGCTCTGGTGACGGCATCAAGCCGGGGGTTGGGGCGGGGCTGCGCGGAACAGCTGGCCGCCGAGGGGTGCCGGGTAGCGATCTGCTCCCGTGACCGTGCCGCGGCAAAACAGGCCGCCGAAGAGATTTCAAAAAAATCCGGAACAGCAGTGCTGGGGGTGGCTGCCGACATGAGCAAGGCTGAAGATATCCGCCGCCTGCTTGAGGACGTTCGAGAAGCTCTGGGAGACCCAGAAATCCTGGTGACCAATGCCGGCGGTCCTCCACCGGGAACTTACGCCAGCACTGCCCTCGAGGAATACGAAAAGGCCTTCAACCTGACCTTGATGAGCGCTGTGCACCTGATTCATGGCGTCACACCGGCCATGAAAACCAACGGCTGGGGCCGAATCATCGCGATCACCTCGATTTCGGTCAAGCAACCCATCGGCACGCTGTTGTTGTCCAATATGGCCCGTGCCGGGCTGACTGGTTTTTTGAAAACGGTTTCAACGGAACTGGCATCCGATGGCATCACCGTCAATGCATTGCTTCCAGGCACCCACAAAACATCGCGAATCGATCAGCTGGCGGCGTTCCGCGCCGATCAGGAGAAAAAGTCACCCGAGGCGATCATCGATGAGATGATGTCGGCCAACCCCAGCCATACCATCGGTGACCCATCCGACTTCGGGGCCGCTGCTGCCTTCCTGGCCAGCGTCCAGGCGCGTTACATTACCGGCCAGAATGTATTGATGGATGGTGGGAACTATCGTGGGCTGCTTTAACCGGCGGTAACTACTGAGAATTGGCGTTTTGCTGGAGGATTTTACTCAGTTTGTAGAGTTCTCTTTGCATGTCTTGGAGCTTGCCCTGCAGCAGCATTCCCAGTACAGCCATGCGGCCCCTGGCGTTGCCGGATTGGTCCAGAACCCTGTCGATTTCTGCCTGGTAGGCACGCAGGTGCGGTTGACGCTCCAGAAACCGCTCGCGCGCCGCTAAAGCCTTCTGCAGCTGTTCGTTGGCAGTGGTCGGCCGCTGGTGCGGCGTTTTATTGCCTTTGTTGAGATATTCCGGCATGCTTTCTCCAGATCTCTCTTCTACCCTCGGTAGTTGCCATATAAGCGCTGTCGTTGCATAATAACAGGGAAATGAAAGAGACCACTCGAATTCACCGATGGGTCCAAGGATCTGCTTTCTCATTAAGCAAACCATGGGCCAGAAACCAAAAAGATTAAAATCATACAGATTGCCGGTAGGTTATCATTTTTTCGACTGCATCGAGATCGGCTGGTTGTAGAAAAAAGTATATAGTATTATTTAACATTATAGCATAATTATATGTCAATAATTACCCATAAAGGGAGGCAGCATGCGATTAGCTACCATTCGGGTCGATGAAAAAGAGGAGGTGGCGATCTGTCGTAAAAACGGATGGGTCCGCATCGCGGATCTTAACCATGCGTTTGAGAGCCAATGGCCTGAAACGATGGAGCAGCTGTTAACGACAGGCCAGTTCACCAGACTGAACGACTGGTATCGGGAAGCAGGAAGCAACGCGTTGGATCAGCGGGAGCATCTGTGGGTCAGTTCGCAACCGGGCATTTACGCCCCCCTGTATCGGCACCCGCCTAAAATATGGGGCATCGGGCTGAACTACAGCGAGCACGCCAATGATCTTTCCGAAAGTGCGCCGACATCTGCGCCGGCCAGTTTCATGAAGCCGGATACTACCATTATCGGGTCCGGAGAGGCGATTCGGATACCACTGCTTTCTGAAAAGACAACTGCAGAAGCCGAGTTGGGCATCGTCATCGGCCAGCGCTGCAAGGATGTGCCCAAGACGAAATGGCTGGACGTGGTGGCAGGCTTTACCACCGTTTTGGACATGACGGCGGAGGATATCCTGCGCCAAAATCCGCGCTATCTGACCATGAGCAAAAGTTTCGACACGTTTTTCTCATTTGGTCCGCAGCTGGTCACCCCGGACGAAGTCGACGATGTGCTGCGCCTTAAGGTCTCGACGGTCATCAATGGGCGGGTACATGCTGAGAATACGGTTGATCACATGACGTTTACACCCGATGAGCTGATTGCCTATCACTCCAGGGTGATGACGCTTTTGCCGGGCGACATCATTTCAACCGGAACGCCGGGAGCAGTCCATATCCGACATGGAGATCAAATGGCCTGCCGGATTTCGGGTTTTGAAAGCCTGCACAATCCGGTTGTCGGTTCAAAACCATCCTGACGACTTTGTCAAACCGCCAATGCCGGGAAACGCCTGCGTGGTAAATTTAATGATCGCTTCTAATTAGAAAGGGGCAAGTTGATGCAGCTTAAAGGCATATATCCCATCGTTCCAACACCGTTTCTGGATCAAGGCGAGATCGACTACCCCAGCATCCAGCGACTGGTCGAATTCATGGCACAAAAAAAGGTGCATGGGCTGGCCATTCTGGGTGCTCTGGGTGAAGGGCACAAGCTGACGGACCAGGAACGCACAGAAGTGATTGCCCGTTACCGTGAGTTGCTTCCAAAGGGAATGGGACTGGTGGTCGGGGTGCGGGCGCCGGCCACGAATCCGGCGATGACCATGGTGCACCGTGCGCGGGAGCTGGGGGCGGATGCGATCCTGCTCGGCCCCCACACCGTCCAAAAGGATGCACCGTTGCTTGAATACTACAACCAGGTTTCCGATGCCGCTCAGATTCCCTGCATCATTCACGATTATCCTGCTGTGACCGGCATTACGATGACTGTGGCACTCATCAGCCGTATATTCGAGATCTCTGCAAACATCGATTACATCAAGCTCGAAGATCCGCCCACGGGGATGAAAATGCAGGCCCTGGCCGAAACCGCCGGACCCGGGTTGAAGGTTTTCGGAGCGCTGGGCGGCATGTATGCGCTCGAAGAGTTGGAACTGGGGGCGGTAGGGATAATGACCGGGTTTGTTTATGCGGAATTGTTGGTTCAATTGTTCGAACGGGTCCAGAATCATCAATGGAAGCGGGCCGCCGACCTCTTTTACGATTTCCTGCCGTTGAACCGCTGGGAATTCCAACCCGGCATCGGCGTCTCGCTTCGCAAGCAGGTGTTAAAGCAGCTGGGGGTTTTCTCGACCGCTAAAGTGAGGCACCCCGGCCCTGATGCCGACCCCAAGACCGTTGCGCAGCTGTTCCGGATCGTTGAGTATCTCCGGGGAAAAGGTTACCCACTGGCCGTGTAACTCTGAATGGATTCCATGCGAAAGTATGGCGTAGTAAAAAAACGGGCAAAACCCGGAGAAAGGTCTTGCCCGAAAAAAGTGTGGAACAGGTTTGGCCCTCTGTATCCTGCCAGGAACATCAGAAAACCATTAGGTTGGAGCATTGATCAGATTACCTTCGCTGTCTTTGGTTAAAGCACATGGTGTGCCACTATTAAAAAAAAATAAAAAAGTTAATAAAACCGGAAGGATGTGAAACAATGGCTGAGAGGAACGCTTAGGATATGGGCAACCTTTTTCACATCAGGTGGGAAATGATGGTAACAAATGAAAGCCCCTGCAGAGGCATGCTGCAGGGGCTTTCAAAGGAGTGGAATGGAGGTTTATGGCATTTCCACGTCAAGCATTAAGATCCTGTCCATTCCGATTGGTTACATTTTTCCACCTATCTGACCTGCTCAGCCGCCACTATTGAAAGACTTTTTTTAATAAATCCGTGACGCGAGCCGCGGGATCATTTCTGATTTTGGCCTCTTCTTCCGCCAACCGGATAAACAATCCATCGATTGATTTTTCGGTGACATAATCGTCCAGATCGACCGCGAAATCACCGGCAAAAGGAATCGATTGAATTTGTTCGGCCAGAGATTGGTAGGTCCGGGTGACACCGACGCTTTCTATGGATTGTTCGATGATCGGATTGAACAGTGCCTGTAACTTGCCCGAAGTTTTGTTTTTAAAATAGGTGGTAGCCTCGTTGTCCCCACCCTTGAGAATTTTATCCGCGTCTGAAAATGTCATTTCTTTAATGGCGTCGACGAACAGCGTCTTGGCTTCTGGCGCCGCTTTTTCCGCCGCTCGATTCATGCTCAAGTCAAATGCATCGAGTTCAGAAGCAAACCCGGTGGAGCGCAGAATTTTTTCAAATTTCTGAAAGGATTGGGGCAGGGGAATTTTCAGCTGCGGATTACCATAGTAACCATTCACCTGTGAAAGGGCCTGAACCGTGTTGCCGGTGCCGATTTCCAGCGCCTCCTTCAAGCCGTCGACGATTTCATTTTGGGTCACACCCGAACCCCCGCCGATGGTTTCCTGCACTTTTTTAAAGATGCTCCCAAAATCAGCGTATCCGGATGAAAAGGGAATCGAGGAAAGGATAAGCAGGCAGCCGCCTGCAACCAAACATCTTATATTCATTTTGAGCTCCTTCTGCCGGATGAATTTAATAAGGGGAGTCGCCTGTAAGAGTTAGGCGATTCCCCCTTTAAAATTATAGCTTGTATGGTTCAGCGAGTTAGAAAATCGATTAATGCTAATCGTTGCCGGGTTCCGAGTCTTCGTCGGATTCATCGTCTGCTTCAGGCGTGTTTTCCGCCTGCTGGGCAGCAACGGCCTCCTCCTTGGCCTCGGCAGCGGTCTGTTCAGCGGCGGCCTGTTCTTCCAGGGCGGTGATTGCCAATTCATGGGTGGTGATTGTCCGGGCGATCAACTCCTCCTGAACCTTGTCCGTGGTCAATTTATCGGCCGCGTTGAGAAATCCGATGGCGGCTTTCAGGCCATCGATGGTTCCTCGGATGGCGGCCACATCGGCTTTGTAAGTGAGAATCAACCGGTCGATGTTATCGAGGCGCTGATAGGCCACGTTGCGAAGGGCGTTGGTGGATCCGTATTCAAGGGCGGTTTTCAATGTCGCCTTGATTCCTTCGAAATCCGGTATTCCTGGAACGTCCAGCAGCGCGTCGGCCTTGTCGACGTAATACTGGAACACCAGCGGGTAAACGTCACCGGAGCGATAGGTCGCTTGAGTCTCTTCGGGAGCAGGGACGCCGGGCAGGGCGATGATTAGTTTTTTGCCGATGGGGGAAAATTTACCTTTCCATATTTCCAGTGCGCCCTGATTTTCTGCCAGATAATACTTGAAGGAGTTGGATGCGCTGCCGCCGATCACCAGCAGAATGAGAAACGCCAGTCCGGCGGCGAAGATCTTCATGGTGTTGTCAACAGGGTCCGATGGCTTCTTGACCGCCGCCTGGGCAGGCGGCGGTTCGTAGGAAACCGCTACGTCTGATTTCTGGGCGGCGGCTTTCTTGATTGCTTCCGCTTTCTCAGCAGCAGCGGCCTTCTCTGCAGCGGCTTTCTCTGCAGCGGCCTTCTCTGCAGCGGCTTTCTCTGCAGCGGCTTTCTCTGCAGCGGCTTTCTCTGCAGCGGCCTTCTCTGCAGCGGCTTTCTCGCAGCGGCCTTCTCTGCAGCGGCCTTCTCTGCAGCGGCCTTCTCAGCGGCGGCCTTCTCTGCGGCGGCCTTCTCAGAGGCGGCTTTTTTCGTAGCGTCTATCAAATCCTTTTCGCTGTAAGTGTTGGCGAGAAGCCCGCTAACACGTTTGGCATCTTTGGCTTCAAAACCGGATAGAAACTCGGGTGCCGTGAATGCGGACTTGGCAATCTTCTTCTTGGGCACGGTGTAAAGGACTTTGGGGGTGACGATATCAAATTTTTTCTTCAGAAGATCTTTCACCGAAACTGGCTTGGTTTTTGGCGCTGCCTTTTTTGCCGGCTTGGGTGCCGGTTTAGGCTTGGCTGCCGCTTTTGGTTTAGCTGGCGCAGCTTTCTTGGCCGGCGCTTTTTTCTTCGGGTTTGACGCAGATGCGGCTTTTTTCGGCGCTCGTTTCTTCTTGGAAGTGGATTTGATAAGACTCTTTTTCCCCATGAAAAACCCCTTTGAATTTGTATTTGGATTGGCCTATAATAAAACGGAGTGACAACCAATGCTTATAAAGGATTACATATTAATTGTAAATAATTTTTTGGAACCCGGCCGGAACCGAAACCATCCGTCAAGGCCTGGAAAAAAGGGATTATGCCGGCTTCGCTTCAGGATAAAAAAAAACGGTTGATTCAGGTCTTGAAAACCTTCGATCGCCTTGCGGTGGCGTTTTCCGGTGGGGTGGACAGTGCCCTGTTGCTGGCCGAAGCCCATGCCGCACTGGGCCAAAACGTAATCGCCGTCACGGCACGGTCTCCCATCCATCCGGACACGGACATCGTTGATGCGGCGAAGATTGCCGCCAGCCTGGGGGTGCCCCATTTAATCATTGACTCCGCAGAGATGGGACGGGCTGATTTTCTTGCCAATACCCCGGAGCGGTGCTACATCTGCAAAAAGGCTGTTTTCGGGCATTTGCTGGTACTGATTCGGGAAAAAGGGTTCCAACACCTGGCTCATGGAGCCAATGTCGATGACCGTGGCGACTATCGTCCCGGAATGAGAGCCGCCCGCGAACTGGGTATAGCCGCGCCGCTGATGGATGCGGGGTTGACCAAGGATGATATCCGGCGTATGGCCAGGGATCGGCACCTGTTCGTCTGGGACAAGCCGGCCATGGCATGCCTGGCCACCCGGTTTCCCTACGGAACACCCATCGATGCTGCTAAAATTGAACAGGTCCGGCACGCCGAGCAGGTGCTTGCTGATGCCGGGCTTGTCGGCTGCCGCGTTCGTCACCACGGAGATGTCGCCCGGATCGAAGTTGCCTTGGACCAACTGCCGAGGCTGGTGGCTGATCCGTTGAGGCGCCGTATCGTCGATCCCTTGCGCAAACTGGGCTTTCTGCATGTCTCCGTGGATCTGGAAGGCTATGTGACCGGCAGCATGAACCGGGTGCTCGACGATGACCCAGACACCCGCACACCCACTAGCTGATGAACGCGTAAAAAGTCGCATTTCCGACGGATTCGTAAAAAGCCCGAGATCAAGGCTTGCAAATCCTGAGGAATAAGGCGTACTTACGGTACGCCGCAGTGACGAAGGATGAAGCGTAACGCAGATATCGGAGTTTTTTACGACTCCGTCAATAGCTGAAGCAACCCAGCGAGAGACCACCATGACCGATCTTCTTGTCAAGCTTTATGATTTACCCGACCCGGGAGCACAGTTGGCGGCATTGGCCGAAAAGGACATTGTTGTGCGGCGGGCCATGGCCAGTGAAAAAAACCGGGTTGTCGGATGGACGCAAAACCGGTTTGGCGATGGGTGGGCCGCCGAGTGTGAGGTGGCCTTTGCCCGGCAGCCGATTGCCTGCATGATCGCGGTTTCCGGCGGCCGAATGGCAGGGTTTGCCTGCCACGACAGCACATGCCGCAATTTTTTCGGCCCCATCGGCATCGGTTCTGATTTGCGCCAGAAGGGGGTCGGCCGTGCCGTGTTGCTGGCCACCTTGCACGCCATGGCCGATGCCGGTTATGCCTATGCCATCATCGGGGGTGCCGGACCGACGGCCTTTTTTGAAAAGTGTGCGGGTGCCGTTACCATACCCGGATCGACGCCGGGCGTCTATCGGCCAACCATCGATAAATAAGGGAGCGGTAACGTCAGCCGACTCTTGATCTCATCAGGAAAACATAAATGTCTTTTACATGGTTCGTGGGCACCCGCTATCTGAGGGCCCGGCAAAAACAGGCATTCATATCACTGATCACCTTTCTGGCCACCGCGGGCATCGCCGTGGGCGTGATGGCCCTGATCGTTGTCATTGCCGTGATGACCGGGTTTGAATCTGAACTGCAAAACCGAATTTTGGGCATTGAATCGCATGTGCTGGTGATGCGCTACGGGGAATCGGTGACGGATCTCGACGCCACGGCGACGACGATCGAATCCACCGACGGGATCCTGTCGGTTACGCCCTTTATCTATACCCAGGTGATGCTGCGAAGCCCCCATGGCGTGACCGGCGCGGTGTTGAAAGCCCTTGACCCATCCCGGCCGGGCCCGCCCATTTTTGTCGGGAAAAACATTGCCCTTGTGGATGTTCTGGCTGACGCCGCGCCTGACGAATCTGACGGAAAGGGGCCCGGATTGGTGGTCGGGCGGGTGACCGCCGAGCGGCTGAAAGTCGCTGTTGGAGACCCGGTCTATCTCATATCTCCTTTGGGAAAGGGAACTGCCGCCAACCAGATGCCCGTGGTGATGCGCTTTTCGGTGGCCGGCATTTTTGAAACGGGCATGAACGAATATGACGGCGCCATGTCCTTCGTCCGCCTGGATGTTGCCCAGCGCCTGCTCAATATGCCGGGGCAGGCCACCGGATTTGAGGTGCGGGTTGCCGATATATACCAGGCCAAACAGATTGCCGACGCCATTGTTGCCCGTTTCGGTTTCCCCTTCTGGGCGCGCGACTGGATGCAGATGAACCGCAACCTGTTCTCCATGCTACGGCTTCAAAAAACGGTGATGTACATTATTTTGACGCTCATCGTGGTTGTGGCTGCCTTCAATATTGCCAGCGCCCTGATCATGATGGTGATGGAAAAGACAAAAGATATCGCCATATTAAAGACTATCGGGGCCACCAACCGGCATATTCGGCAGATCTTTGTGTGCAAAGGGTTGGTGATCGGCTGCCTGGGAACCGCCATTGGCGGGGTGCTGGGGTTTGTTCTGTGCAGTATCCTGAAACAGTACCCGTTCATTAAATTGCCCGGAGATGTCTACTTTCTCACCACGCTGCCGGTAAGTCTGCAACTGGTGGATGTCTTGACCATCGGCCTGTCCACGGTGGTGATCTGCTTTTTGGCCACCTTGTACCCGGCAGCCAGCGCGTCGGCCCTCGATCCGGTGGAAGGGATTCGTTATGGCTGAGTCGCCGTTCATTGGCGTGGAACTTGCTTAATATCCAATCAAAAGAACGGCGGCAGCCATAAGCGGTTTTCAACACCCGGATAGAGAGACGCCCATGAACGACAATGCATATCGGTTCAACTATGACATCGAACTCGAGGACGGCCAGAGCACGCGTTTTCACATTGCGCTGGATCCGTTGACGCTGACCATGAGGCCGGCGTCACCCGAGCCCTTTCCACCGTGGACAGAGCTTTCTTACCAGCAGTGTAAATGTTGCCGCCTGTCTCCCAACACGCACCTGTACTGCCCCATTGCCGTGAACATCACGGAACTGGTGGACCGGTTCAAGGATATCCTGTCCCACAAAAACTGCATGGTCGTCTGTGAAACCGCCGACCGCACCTATTCAAAAAGAACCTCGGCCATGGAAGGATTGACCTCGGTGTTCGGCATTGTCATGGCCACCAGCAATTGTCCGGTGATGAATTTTCTCAAACCCATGGCCCGCTTTCATCTGCCCTTTTCATCCGTGGAAGAGACCACCGCCCGCAGCACGTCGCTGTTCCTGCTCGGTCAGTATTTCGAATTCAAAAAGGGCCGCGTGAACCGTTTTGACTTCGATAAACTCGAAAAAAGCTACGCCCGGGTGCAACTGGTCAACGAGGGCCTTTTGGCGCGCATCCATAGTGTGGGCAAGCGGGATGCAGATAAAAATGCCATTATCACCCTGCATTCCATATCCCAGTTTCTCTCAATGGAGATGGATTTCAGTCTGACAACCATCGCCCACCTGTTTGAAAGGGGTCCAGATGCCTGATGCCGGCACCCATGGCAGCCACTTCCACCGGCTCCTGAACAGAGGCGTCATGGCGAGCCTGTTTCTGATTTTATTGACCCTGATGTTAACCGGATGCGCCACCACTGTTGCCCCCGACCCTGAACCAGTGGTTTTGACACCTGACGGAACCCGGCCGGCACAGGTCCTGCGGGCCGAGATCCAGTCCTGGTTGGGGACCCCCCACCGGATGGGCGGCCTGAGCCGCCGGGGCATCGATTGCTCGGGGCTGGTGGTCGTCTTGTATGACGACTTGTTTGATATGCGCCTGCCCAGAACGACAAAGGCCCTCATGCGCAAAGGCCGTCGCGTGGAAAAGCGCAATCTGACCGCCGGAGACCTCGTTTTTTTCAAACCAGACACCAAATTCCACCACGTGGGCATCTACATCGGCCACGGCGAGTTTGTCCACGCCTCCACCAGTTACGGAGTGATGCTTTCCCGAATGGACGATGATTTCTGGCGCCAATGCTACCTGAGCAGTCGGCGACTGCTATAAATCGATTAGCCAATAGCCCTTGCAATTCGTGGCTGATATTCGTATATTAACGCGGGCCTTGATCTCGGGCCCGATTTTTTTAGGGCCACGGTCAAAGGCACCCGCATATGGGCCAACCTGCCGTTAGGGCCCCGGAAAAAAATAAATCTACATCTTTCTTGCCTGTAGGACCGTCACCTGCGTTCCATCCGCCGGCACATATCTCGATATGCACCGGCGGATGTGCCTTGTTGACGAACCCACACCCAGCGCCTTATTGTGGATTTATTTATTTCCGCGACCCTTAAGAGAAATGAAAGGATTTTTAGGTTAGCCGAATTTTGATAGGAAAACTGATTCAAGCCATAAAGGGCCGGCTATTCGACAGCGATCGCCCCAATAGTGCCGAACCGTCTGAAAAGAATAGGTCACAGTCACCCGCCGCACAATCGGAACTCAGTCCCGGAACAAAGAAAAAGCGTTCTCCCCGCCCAAAACCGAAAGGCACGGAATCAACGCGCGACACCGATGCCAATGCGTCTTCACGGGAAAAGCCGCACGAACCGGCCATCGCCTGGCACCCGGGCCTGTTTCAGGTTCCCGTGGAAGCTGGCAAGAGCCGCTTTCACGACCTGGGTCTTCCCGATCCGATCATGCACGCCATTGCCGACACCGGGTTTCAATACTGCACCCCCATCCAGGCGGAGATCATGCCGGCTACCTTAAAAGGCCGGGATGCCTTCGGCCGGGCCCAGACCGGCACCGGCAAAACAGCCGCTTTTCTCATCACCGTGCTTACACGGATGCTGGCCAATCCCATCAAGGGAAAACGACCCGCCGGTACACCCCGGGTGCTCATCATCGCACCGACCCGCGAACTGGTACTGCAGATCGCCGACGAAGCCAACCTCCTTTCCGCCTATTGCTCCTTTTCCATCGTCAGCGTATTCGGCGGAATGGACTACGAAAGGCAGCGGCGGCAACTTCACGGC
This sequence comes from uncultured delta proteobacterium, assembly GCA_963697405.1. Taxonomy (GTDB): domain Bacteria; phylum Desulfobacterota; class Desulfobacteria; order Desulfobacterales; family Desulfosarcinaceae; genus Desulfosarcina. Next base: position 42,982 of record CAVONY010000035.1, read on the forward strand.
AGGCCCGTGGACATCATTGTCGCCACCCCGGGCCGCCTGCTGGATTTTAAGCGCCGCAGGGATCTGAACCTGAGCCGGGTAGAGATGCTGATCCTCGACGAAGCGGACCGCATGCTCGACATGGGATTTATCCCCGATGTGCGCCAGATTGTTTACAGCACACCGCATAAAGACAAGCGTCAGACCCTGTTTTTCAGCGCCACGCTCACGCCGGATGTCACCCGCCTGAGCGCCAGCTGGACCAAGGATCCGCTGTCCGTAGAGATCGAACCGGAACAGGTGGCTGTGGACACGGTCGAGCAGGTGGTCTACATCATCACCACCGACGAAAAATTCTCTTTGACCTATAACATTATTACCCGTCAGAATCTGGACCGCGTGCTGGTCTTCTGCAACCGTCGCGACGAAACCCGGCGGCTGGCCGAAATGCTGGACCGCTACCGGATCAACTGCGCCGTGCTGTCCGGAGAAGTCCCGCAGAACAAGCGGATCCGCACGCTGGAACAGTTCAAGTCCGGCAAGATCCGCGTGCTGGTGGCCACGGATGTGGCCGGCCGGGGCATCCACATCGAAGGCATGGATTACGTAATCAACTTCACGCTGCCCCACGATGCCGAAGACTACGTTCACCGCATTGGCCGCACCGGCCGAGCAGGCGCGGCCGGAACCTCCATCAGCTTTGCCTGTGAGGAGGACTCTTTCTACCTGCCGGCTATCGAAGCGTTCATTGGCCATTCACTGCCCTGCATCCAACCCGAAGAGGGATGGCTGGAATTGCCGCCGGCACCGCGTCGGCGGCGTGCCAAACCGGCTCCCGGTCCCGGCGGTGCGGGGCAGAAAAGACGGCGGCCGCGACCGCGTCAGGGCGACGGGGCGAAACGGCACTATCGCAATCGCGGCGGCCGCCCAAACCGCGCTTCATCCGGTAAACCAAGAAGGACATCTTCTGCATGACCCCGCACGAATGCATGATCAATCGAATGGCCGATCTCATTGGTTTTCCTGACAGGCCCCACGGGTGACCCATCCATGTCAGACGATCAGACCCACACCACCTATTTTGCCCAGATTGCCGATGGGTTAGAAGCGACCGGAGCTGACGAACTGGCTGAACTGGGTGCGGTGGACACCCACCCGGTTCGCCGCGGCATCCATTTCAAAGCGGATCGATCATCGCTTTATCGCATCAATTATTGCGCCCGGTTGAACAGTCGTGTCCTCGCACCGATACAATCATTTGCCTGCCCGGACGCTGCAGCTATCTACCGGGCGGCCCGTCGCATCGACTGGACGCGATTTTTAGGCTTGGATCAGACATTTGCCGTTTTCGCCAGCACCGCCGGCAGTAGCGTTCCCCATTCGCAGTTTGCCGGGCTGAAACTCAAGGATGCGGTCGCCGACCAGTTCCGGGAGGCATTCGGGAGACGGCCGAACGTCGATCCGCGAACGCCCGACCTGTGGATCAACCTCTATGTGGAAAAGGATCGGGGAACCATCAGCGTCGATACCTCCGGCGGCAGCCTGCACCGTCGGGGATACCGAAGCCGCAGTGGTGACGCACCCATGCAGGAAACCGTGGCAGCCGCCATGGTACGCCTGTCCGGATGGGACGGCAGGGTACCTCTGGCGGATCCCATGTGCGGATCCGGTACCCTGATTATTGAAGCGGTGATGGCTTATTGCCGAATTCCGGCCAGTTATCTTCGCCATCGGTTTGGTTTTCAGCAGCTTCCTGATTACGACCCCGACGTATGGAAAACCGTTAAGGATGAGGCCGCCAGCCGGATTCGAAAATTGGCGGAACGCCTCATTTACGCCAGCGACATCGATTCCCAAGCGGTTTCGGCGACCCGGGCCAACTGCAAGATGGTTCCCCACGCACGCACGGTAAACGTCTTGAGAATGGATTTCAGGCAAATCGAAGGGCTGGAGAACCGGGTCATTCTGTGCAACCCGCCCTACGGCATCCGCATGAAGCGTCAGGACGGCCTGGAAGACTTTTACCGGCAACTGGGCGATTTTTTAAAGCAACGCTGCAAAGGATCGGAAGCGTACATCTATTTTGGCAACCGGGAGATGATCAAGCGGATCGGGTTGAAACCCGCGTGGAAAAAACCGTTGAGAAACGGCGGCCTGGACGGACGATTGGTCAAATATGAAATGTACTGAGCAATGGCCCTGATTACCCTTCGCGATATTTGCATGAGCTTCGGCGCAGAGCCATTGCTGGACCGGGCGAACCTGACCGTCGCGTCCGGAGAGCGGATCGGCCTGCTGGGCAGAAACGGTGTGGGCAAAACCACCCTCATGAACATTATCGGCGGCAGCCTGTCGCCGGATCGCGGAGAGGTGATGCGGTCCCCGGGCGTCACGGTGAGCAGCCTGGCCCAGGGCGTCTCCGCAGACCTTCACGGGACGGTGTTCGATGTCATCTGTCAGGGAATGGGCCCGAGGGGAGGGCGTCTGGCGGCGTATCGCCGCATGTGTGATCGGAACGAATCGGTCGACAGCACGACCGAAGATGCCTCGAAAAAGCTGATGGCCCTGCAGCAGACCATTGACAGCGAAGACGGCTGGCAGATCCGGCAGCAGGTGGCGCACATCATTTCCCAGATGAACCTGGCGGCGGATGGGGATGTAAGCACCTTTTCCGCCGGCATGAAGCGCCAGGTGCTCCTGGCTGCTGCGTTAGTGGCCCGACCGGACATCCTTCTGCTGGACGAACCCACCAACCACCTGGACATGACGGCCATTGACTGGCTGGAGTCGTTTCTGCTCAAGTGGCGCGGTACACTGATTCTGGTCACCCACGATCGGATGATGATCCGCCGCCTGGCCACCCGAATCGTGGAGATCGACCGGGGGCGCCTGAACGCCTGGGACTGCAATTATGACACCTATGAGCAGCGCAGCCAGGATCGCCTGGAGGCCGAAGAGAAGGGAAACCTGAGGTTCGATAAAAAGCTGTCCGCCGAGGAAACGTGGATCCGGCAGGGCATCAAGGCCCGCCGCACCCGCAACGAAGGGCGGGTGCGGGCGCTGGAAAAGCTTCGCGAACATCGCCGCAGCCGACGGGACCGCACAGGCAGGGTGCGCATGGCCCTGGATGAAGCTGAACGAAGCGGAAAAACGGTTGTCGAGGCCACTGACCTGACCTTTGCCTATGGGGATCGGAGCATCGTCAGGGAATTGTCATGTACCATCATGCGAGGCGACCGAATCGGCATCCTGGGACCCAACGGCGCCGGCAAATCCACCCTGATCCGCCTGCTGTTGGGCGAGTTGTCGCCCCAGCAGGGGAGAATCAAACACGGCACCAATCTGGAAGTGATTTACTTTGACCAGCTGCGCGGACAGTTGGATGAGACCAAGACTGTCCAAGAAAACGTTTCCCCGGCGGGTGACATGATGGAAGTCGGCGGAAAAAGCCGCCATGTCATCGGCTACCTGAAGGACTTTCTTTTTTCTCCTCACCGATCCCGCACCCCGGTGTGGGTGCTTTCAGGCGGTGAGAAGAACCGCCTGCTGCTGGCCAAACTCTTTGCCCGTCCTGCAAATGTTCTGGTGCTGGACGAGCCCACCAACGATCTGGACGTGGAAACCCTGGAACTCCTGGAGGAGCTGCTTTTGGGCTACAGCGGTACGGTGCTGCTGGTGAGCCACGACCGGACGTTTGTCAACAACGTGGTCACCAGTACGCTGGTTTTCGAAGGGCCCGGCCAAATCGAAGGCTACGCCGGTGGGTATGACGACTGGCTGACCCAGCGACCGGAAAAAATCGTCTTTAAACCTGAAAAGCCGTTGCCGGGCAGGGCCAAGAAAACCGTTTCGACGCCGGCAGCCACCCAAAAAAAACTCGGGTACATGGAAAAACGCGAGCTGGAATCCTTGCCCGGCCGGATCGAAACCCTGGAAGTCCGGCAGCAGGAACTGTTTCAGATCATGTCCGACCCGGATTTTTACCGTCAGGACGCTACACGCATCACCGCCGTGAAGCAGGAACTGGAGAAATTGGAGCAGGAACTGGAAAGCGCCTTCACCCGCTGGGAAAATTTGGAATCACGGGTTCAGTCGTAATGCTCAGGAAAAATGGTTGTATCCGCCGGAAAGGGGGATCCGCCTCCCGTCGGGGAAGACCAGGATGCGTTTCGATGCCGCTTCCGTGACCCATCCGACCCCCGTAACCTGAACTCCTTTCTCTTCCAACAGCCGCTTGTTTTCCTGTGAAATGGAAAAGAGCAGTTCGAAATCCTCTCCGCCCGACAAGGCAAAATCAAGCGGGTCACTTCCGGTCAACCGGGCGGCCTCGTGCACGGCTGGATCAATCGGTATGTCCGCGACAACAATTTCTGCGCCGGTGCCGCTTTGATCGCAGATATGGTTCACCTCTGCAGCCAGGCCGTCGCTGATGTCGATCATGGCTCGGGCAACGGGGGCAATCACCCGTGAGACGTCCAGCCGGCAACCGGGAGCCAGGTGCTTCTCTCTTAGATAAGGGGGGGGCTCCAGTCCGGCAGCCAGCATGGCCAGTCCGGCGGCGGAACCACCCAGGGGGCCGGTGACGCACAGCAGTTCTCCGGGGCGGGCTTGGCTTCTCAGGCGCAAGTTTTCCGGAGACACCCGCCCCAGCAGGGTGATGCTGATGGTGGCCACCTCAGCGTGGGTGGTATCACCCCCGGCAAGCACCACGCCGTAGCGTCGACAGGCCTCGGCCATTCCCTTGTAGAGTGCTTCGACCCAGGCCACCTCGGTGTCCGCTGCCAGGGCCAGGGAGACAAACATGAACGTGGGGGAACCGCCCATGGCTGCAATGTCACTGACATTGCAGGCGACGGACTTGATTCCGATTTGTGTCGGTGTGGCCCAGTCGCGTCTGAAGTGGCTCGTCTCCACCAGCATGTCCGTGGTGACCAGCAGATAATCCCCATCCGGAAAGGATCCGCCGATGACGGCGGCGTCGTCGCCAATACCGGCCACCAGGTCGGGATGAATGACCGGGGATTGTCTGGCCAGTCGGCCAATCAGGGCGAACTCACCCCCGATGTCATGGATTTTCATCTTGCGCGTCTCCCAGCATCTCCCGGCCCACATCGAGAAACTCCGGTTCGTCATCCACGACCAGTATGGTTTCGGACCCTTTTTCCGTCATGGCGTCATGGATTCCGGCAGCCTCATCGGTGCTGGCGGACGCCGGGAGCAGCACGTTGAATTGGGATCCCTCGCCCGGTTCACTGAAAACGTCGATATACCCTTTATGATTCTTGACGATCCCGTAGGTAGAGGCCAGTCCTAGCCCGGTGCCCTGGCCCTGTGCCTTGGTCGTAAAAAAAGGCTCGAAGATCTGCTTCTGGGTCTCCTGATCCATGCCGTGGCCTGAATCTCGCACCGAGAGCATGGCATAGTGGCCGGGAATAATCTCGTACTTCCGGTTCTCCCTGGTGCTCAAGACGGTGTCTTGGGTTTCGATGACCAGGTGCCCTCCCTCGGGCATGGCATGCACGGCATTGATAATCAGGTTCAACAACACCTGTTCAATTTGGGTGCGGTCTCCACTGACGATGGGTGTGTCCGGTCCCAGGCGGGTTTCAATGGTGATCTGCCCCTGGGCGTGGCCAAACATCTCAAGGGTATCTTCAACCAGGCCATTCAGGTTGATCCCGCATAATTCCGTCTGCCCGCCCCGCGCGTAGCCAAGCAACTGGCCGGAGAGTTTGGCGCCCCGCTTTACTATCTGGCTGATAATGGACAGGCGTTTCTGGTGCGCGCTTTGGGGGGATATCTGGTGACGGATGATTTCCACGTTGCCTTGAATGCCGGCAAGCATATTGTTGAAGTCATGGGCGATGCCGCCGGCCAGTGTCCCCACGGCCTCCATTTTCTGGGACTGGATCAGTTGGCGCTCCGTTTTTTTTCGGTGGGTGATGTCCCTTACGGCGACCACCCGGCACGGCCGGCCGGCCAGTTCCCCGGACCGTGAACGTAATTCTGCGGGAAACGTCCGCCCGGTGGCCGAGCGGGCCGTGATTTCGTAGATCCGGTCATCGGTGGATGAAATGATTTGTTGAACCTGCCTCCTGTCCTCGGTTGAAACGAATTGACGGATGATGTCCATCTCGACTAACTGATCAGGCGGGCATTCAACCAGATCGGCAAAGGCGTCATTGAACTCGATTACCATGCCGTTGTCGTGAAACAGGATCCCCTCGGTGGATGCCTTGGATAGCAGCCGGTACCGATCACGGCTTTCCGCCAGCGCCTGCTGGGTTTTTTTCCGTTCTTCCACCTCTTTTCTCAGTCGTGTATTGGCTTCCTTCAAACGCGCGTTTTGTTCCTGGATCGTAGCGGTCAACTGAAGCCTGGCCGCTTCCAATACCGTTTCGAAAGCCTTTCTATCGGAAATGTCGTTGCCGACGCATAAAAGCTCTGCGACGTTGCCGGTATCGTCCCTAAAAGCCCGGTTGGACCAGACGATCCAGATGCGGTCGCCGTTTTTGCGACGGTTTTCGTTGATCTGGTGAGAATAGTCGTCAGGTCGGCGCAGCAACGCGTCGATCATCGCCTGCAGATCGTTGCCGGTCGCATCTTTTTCCGGGATGATGGTCCCCACGGCATGTCTACCTAAAATCTCCGGCTCACGGTAGCCGAAAAAATCCAATCCGAAGGGGTTGAGAGAAATTATCCGCCCGCCGCCATCTAAGCGCAAAACGATGCAGTTGGCGTCAGCCAGAGAAATTGAACCGGCGTCCGGTTCCCGGGAGGGTGATGCATTATCCGATGTCATGGTTAACGATGGCTTTTATAAAAAGTCCGGCATGTTTGGTGCCCGACAAATTCTAACCTGCTTTCGGCCGCCTTCGCAAGAACTTTAAGATGGGTTGCGAAACCAATGCAGTTGGCGACTTCGTGAAAGCAGTTTTCTGCTTGCGAAACCGACGGGTTCAACGCTAAGGTGGTACGAATCTGTCGGCGCCGACAGGTTGCTTGAACGAAAAATAATAACGGTGCACAGGAGTGTTCAACCAATCATGCTTATCGAATATAACCGAATTACACCCACCATCGGAAAAAACGTGTTCATCGCGCCCACCGCTGTGGTGATCGGCGATGTAACCATTGGAGACCATGCCAGCATCTGGTTCAACACGGTGCTGCGGGGAGACATGGCGCCGATCAGAATCGGCAGCCACACGAACATTCAGGACAACTGCACGGTTCACACCGATTTCGGCAAACCGGCCATTATTGCTCACCACGTGACCGTGGGACACAACGCAGTGGTCCACGGTTGCACCATCGACGCCGGCAGCCTGGTGGGTATCGGTGCGATCGTGCTCAACGATGCCCATGTGATGGAACAGACCGTGGTGGCCGCCGGTGCCGTGGTCCGGGAAGGTGCACGGGTGGGCCCCCGGCAACTGGTGGCCGGCACACCGGCCGTAGTGAAAAAGGAACTAAGCGACCTGCCCATGGACCGATTTGAGCGGTCGGTCGAGCAGTACCTGAAGCTTGCCGGCACATACTTGGATCAACGAATTTGACACGCGCCGCCTCTCGCGGGATGCATTGGTCATTTTGTACCCCACCCAAAGGAATGTCTCATGGCACCTGCCTCATGTCCATGGAAAAACAGCTTTCACGGATAGGGGATTATAACGACCACGGTGGTGCCAGGTATTGCCCTGATGATAGGAAAGATCGACCAAACATGCCTTGACAGCCGCGTAAAATCCTCTTAAACTTTTAGAATAATAAACTGATAATGACAACTGCCTGCTGATTCTACTATACCGCACGCGTTTACAACCGCCCCCGCTGATTCCTGTGTCCTGTACCCCGCTGATTGGCCGTCGACGACGACGGCGCATTCAAGGAAGTCGGCAATGAAAACAATAATCAAGATGTGTCTATCCGGCTCCCGGAAGGCTGCCGCGTATTCCGGGAGCGCTTCATTGGCAAAGGAACTGTCCCGATTGCCCGCTGGTTGGCTTGCCGTGCATGGGCGCGCGACGTGCCCGCAAGCGGTGTGGCGGAGACATCCTGAGGCAACTCCTCAAATCAAGGAGGCACACCATGAAATTTTCCGATATTTTCGTCCCACGCTGGCAGAATTCCAACCCCGAGATACGCAAACGGGCGGTGGAACGGCTCAAGGACATCAAATTGCTGGAGCAGATTGCTGAAAAAGACGACGATCCAGGCGTCAGCCAGGCCGCCATGGTCCGGTTGGAGGGCATCCAGGTGAAAGAAACCGTGGCGTGATGGAAAGATCCGCAAAAGATCAGGTCCGGGTGCAAAAGCGGACACCCGGACCTGAAGTCCATGGAAACCATATATTTCCTATCTTACCCTGGAGAGTTTTTCCGCCAGGCTGGTAATTGCCTCCAGGTAGCGATCGAGGCCGCGCATGAAGATGTCGTTGTGGTTAGCGCCGGGAACGGTCACCAGAACCTTGTCCTTGGCACCACTGGCCTCGAACAGCGCCTGGCCATCGCTAAAGGGAATGATATGGTCAAACTCGGCGTGAATGATCACGGTCGGTTTGGTGAATGCTTTGATTTTGTCCACATTGGCAAATCCACTGGCCTCATCGAATCCGATCCGCTCCGGGTCCACGCCTAGCAGCCGCAGCAGCGGTCCTGCCCATGCAAATCCGCTTTCGATAATCAGCCCGTCTATCCGGTCGCCGCTTGCGCAGGCCAATTCCAGGGCGGACGCGCTTCCCAGGGATCTGCCCATAACGATCAGCGGACCGGCAAACCTGTTTTCCGTTTTCCATTTTTCGGCAAAATCCAAGATTCGATGGCAGTCGGCCATCATGGTGGACACTGTCGGGGTCCCACCGGAGCATCCGTAGCCCCGGTAATCCACGGCCATGAAATTGATACCCAGTCGGTTGAACATCGGACCGATATCGTCGTAATCGGAAACGATTTCCCCATTGCCGTGAAAAAAGAGAATGGTAGGGCCCCTGGCGTGGGCCATGTGAAACCGGGCACCGACGCCAACGTCCCCCTCCACCGGGATCAGGATCTCCTGGAAACGTCCCCCGCCAGGGGCAGGTCCGGGTGATTGGCGCGGATGGAAGAGAGACATCAGTACGTCGGGTCTGTCCAGGGCTGAATAATCGGTGTGGCCTTTCCGGGGCATGGGTGTCCTCCTGGCTGATGAGATGATCAAGGCAATTGCAGTTAATATGCCCAATACCATCATGCTGCGTCAAGGGGCGTTTACAACCCATGTAGAAAAGGGTAAGTAGTTGCCCATGAAGATTCTTGGTATTTCAGATATGGTGGTTCCGGAGTTGTCCGAACAATTTGACGCGCGTCCATTCGACGGCGTCGAACTGGTTTTGAGCTGTGGTGATCTGCCGCCGGAATATCTTTCATCCATCCGTGAACAGCTGGATGCACCGCTCTATTACGTGCGGGGCAACCACGACATCCGCTACAAAAGCGCTCCACCTGTGGGTTGCGTGAACATTCACCAGCGTCGGATTACATTCAAGGGGCTTCGCATTATGGGACTGGAGGGATCCCGCTGGTACAACGGCGGGCCGATTCAGTACCGTGACTACCAGATGCGCCAGATGATCTGGCGCATGATGCCGGGGCTGTGGTTCGCAGGCGGCGTGGATATGGTGATTACCCACGCGCCGCCCAGACATGTCCACGATGCGGAAGACCGCTGCCATCGGGGCTTCGACAGTTTTCTAAAGCTCATCGGCCGGTTTAAACCCCGTTATTTTATCCATGGCCACATTCACGCCCACTTCACCGACCCGTCCCAGCGGGTGACCCTGGTGGGCCATACGCGTGTTATCAACACCTTTGCTTTCCATGTTCTGGAGGTGGATCATGAATAGCCTGGCTGATCGAATCAAAAAACTGTGGCGCGGTAACCGGTTCAGCGAAGCCAAGTGTTTCCGGGAGAACCAGGAGTGCGAAGGGGCATTCGACCACATCGACCGGGGCATCTGCAGCGTGCCCCTGGAGCAGATCGTCGGCAGTGTGGGGCGGTACCATGATTTCGACAGCCAGTTCAAGCTCAAGGGCCACGTGCCACCGGACCGACTTATCAGTGTCAAGCAGGCCATGCGGGAAGGAAAATCTCTGCCGCCCGTCAAGCTTTACCAGATCAAGGATGAGTACTACGTTCTGGACGGCAACCACCGCATCGCCGCGGCCAAGGAGTTCGGCCGTTCCGACATCATGGCCAAGATCGTCGAATTCATTCCTTCCAGCAATACCCTGGAGAACATTATTTACCGGGAAAAGAGCGAGTTTGTGGAGCAGACCGGATTGACCTATCCCATCGACATCTCTGAGGTGGGCCAATTCCCCTACCTGCTCGAACAGGTGGACGGCCACCGGGCTTTTCTCGCCGGTGGGGAAAAACCCGGTGCAACACTCAAAGAAGCCGCCGAAGACTGGTACCAAAAGATTTACCAGCCCATGACAGACATCATCCAGAAGGGGAACCTGCTGGCCTCCTTTCCCGGGCGCACCGTGGACGACCTTTACGCATACATCTCCTTTCACCAGTGGGAGAGGGGGCGCTCGCGCCACTACGGCATCGGCATCGACAAGCTCATTCCCAGAGACATGGAGGCATTCAGAGAGAAGATGGCCACGATGAATAAAGAAGAGTACCCGGAAATGTTGCGCAGTATCACGGCGTTTATCACCTTGAATGTTGAAGCCAAGCGGGAATTGAAGATCGTGGACAAGCTCTTCGCCCTGCCTGAAGTCAGGGAGGTCCACTCCATCCACGGAAGTATCGACATCCTGGTGAAGATTGCCCTGACCCGGGACCTGCTCTCCTCGGACGCCGAGGTGATCGGTCAGTTCGTCCATTCAAAGGTGCGCCAGATCGACGGTATCATCTCCACCCAGACATTGATTCCGGGAGAGTCGAAAGTGAAGCCTCAGCAATGACCAATCTGCTGCCGACCACCTATTGGTATCCCTTCCGGTGCTCAAGGCGCACAGCCTGAAAAAAGCGCCTGTGCTTTCAGACGATACGTTGCAGAGCGGCGATGGTATCCTCCGGGTCCGGCCGCACCGTGTAGTCGGCGCTGATGGACGCGTAGCGGATAATTCCGTCGGTGTCGATGATCATTCGGGCCGGCAGGGGCAGCGTCCACGACGCGTCGCCGTTGTAATTTTCAATGTCGATGCCGAACTGCTGGTAAATCGCCTTGAGGTCGGCGGCCATCGTGTACCTCAGGCCGTAGCGGGCGGCCACGGTATTGCCCGGGTCGCTGAGAATGTCGCAGGTCAGTTTTTTTTCCTCGGCAATGGACTGATTATGTGCGATGGTGTTGGGAGAGATCAGCACCAGGGTGGCACCGAGTTTTGAAATGGTTTCCACGTTTTCGTTGAGAGCGTCCAGCTCCATATTGCAATAGGGTCACCAGCGTCCCCGGTAGACGGACAGGACCAACGGGCCGCGTTCGGTGAGCTGGCCCAGGGATACATCTTGGTTGCCGGTGTTTTTCAGCACGAAATCCGGTGCCGGGTCGCCAACCTTTACCGTTCCGGCCAGAATCCCGGATTCGGCGAGGTCCTTTGTGGCGCGGTGCATGACGGCCAGGGCCTCCTTGGGGGCCTTGGCTTCAAAACCCCTCTTGTATTCGTCCATTTTGTCCTGAAGTGGCATGGTCGACTCCTTCCATGGTTTGTTTTGACCCGGTCGTTGAACCTGAGTTGCCGGAGTTGACGTATGGGTAAAGATGGGCTCGAATTGAAAGAATGCAACCGGTGTCAATCCCAGTGAGCATGAAGCGATGAAACGATCCAATCATCCCGGAGGGTTTCCATGAATTGCCCCACGTGTAAGGCCACGGTGGATCAAGGCGCCAAGTTTTGCCGGCAATGCGGCAGCCCCATTGGCAAAAAATGTCCAACCTGTAGTGCGCCCAATCCGCCCGGCAGCAAGTATTGCGGTGATTGCGGAGGTCGGATGACGGCGATGAAAATTGACCGGCCGCGTGTAAGCGAACCGCTCGCGGATACCCCGGCGCCTGGCATGGTCCGGCAAGGGGAGCGGCGCCATGTGACGATCCTGTTTACCGACCTCACCGGCTACACGGCCCTGTCCGAAAAATATGATCCGGAGGATATCCAAGCGCTGTCGGCGGCCATCCAGTCCAAGGTATCCGCAATCCTGTTAAAATATAACGGATACCTGGAGCGGGTCATCGGAGACGGGATCATGGCTGTTTTCGGCCTGCCCATGTCCCATGAAGACGATCCGGTGCGCGCCATCAAGGCGGCCCGGGAAATCAACCAGACCGTTGCCGCACTAAAGCCGTTCCAATCCGTGTCCGAGGACGAGCCGCTCAGCATGCATACCGGCATCAACACCGGCCTGGTGGTCACGGCCAATCCCCGCCCCAAGGACGGCACCTACCCGCTTTCCGGCGATGCGGTCAACCTCGCGTCGCGGCTTTCGGACATGGCCGAACCCGGCACCATCCTGGTCGGTCCCGAAACCTATCGGCAAGCCTCGGGCATATTTGACTTTGCGGCCAGGCCGCCGCAGAAGGTCAAGGGTAAATCGGACGTGATACAGGCCTATGCGGTGGTACGGGTAAAGGACCGCCCGGTAAGGGTTCGCAGAAAAACGGGGCTGCAGTCGCGTCTGGTGGGTCGCCGGCTGGAGCTGTCCCAGCTTCGTGAAGCCACGACCCGATTGACGCAGGGGTATGGGTCCATCTGCGCCATCATCGGCGAAGCCGGCACCGGCAAGAGCCGTCTGATCGATGAATTTGAAACCGAGTTCGCCGCCGAGGAGCGCAATTGGATTACCGGTTTCGCCTACGCACACACCCAACAAATTCCCTACTACCCCTTGCTCGATCTGGTGCGGCGCTGGCTCAACCCCGAGGACATTGCCACCAGCGAGGACCTGAAGGCCCTGATCACCGAACGTGTCGGCGCCAAACTGGGACCGGACGCCGAGGAGATCCCCATCATCCAGGGGCTTCTTGGGCTCGAGGTTCCCGAAACCGAAGGCATGAGTCCCGAGATCTGGCAACAACGGCTGACGGCCGCCATCACGCGTCTCATGTCCGCTATTGCCGCTGAAAAACCGACTCTCTTTTGCCTCGAGGATCTTCACTGGGCGGATACCGCCGGTGTCGACCTGCTTCGCGCGATGCTGGCCGAATTCGGTTCACCGTCCATTTTATTGTGCACCTACCGCCCCCAGTTCAGCCTGTTCACCAGCGATCAGTCCGAAGCGCTGGGCGCCGTTTATCGGGAAATCCGGTTGAACGAGCTTTCGCCTTCCGAAGCCAAGGATATGATGGAATCACTGCTCGACAGCGGCCTGCTGCCGTTGGACCTGGTCCGGCTGATTCGCGAACGTGCCGAGGGCAATCCGTTCTACCTGGAAGAGATGGTCAACGCCCTGATCGACGCGGGTGCATTGATTTTCCAACAGGACCAGTGGCAGTTGAAACGGGCCTTTCTGGAAACCGATGTTCCCTCTACCATTCACGGTGTCATCGCCTCCCGGCTGGACCAGCTCAGCCTGAAAGCCAGACGCGTTCTCCAGGAGGCATCGGTCGCCGGCCGGGCCTTTTTGTACGATATCCTCAAGCGTATATCAGTATACAGTGATGGGATCGAAGATGGCTTATACGAACTGGAGCGCAGCGGCCTGGTCCATACCCGCGCGCTGCATCCTGAAATGGAATTTATGTTCAAACACGCACTGATCCAGGAAGTCGGTTACAGCAGCCTGCTGCGCAAGGAACGGCAACAGGTGCATGAGCGAATCGCCCAGGTGATGGAACAGATTTTTTCAGACCGGTTGTATGAATTTTACGAAACGCTGGCCCTGCATTTCAAACAGGGATTGTCCACCGCCAAGGCGGTCTATTATCTGATCCGGTCCGGCACCAAAGCATTGCGGCGCTGTGCACTGGAGGAATCGGATCAGTACTTCAGGGAAGCCCAGGCCCTGCTGGAAGATTGGAAATCCCAGTCCGAGGAAGAAAATGCCCTGATGCTGGATGTGATCAATGAGTGGGCCTTCGTGTATTATTTTCGTGGCCGCAACCGGGAACTGCTGGCGCTGTTTCAAAAATACCAGCCGCTGCTCGACGGTTTAGCGGACCCCTCACGGGAGGGCATGTACTGGGCCTGGCGGGGATGTGCACTGTGGCACAGGCACCGGTTCATGGAGGCTCATGAATGCCTTTCACGCGCGATGGCACTGGGTGAAAAGGCCGGCGACAACCGTTTGCTGGCCTATGCCAACACCTGGATAAGCTTTCCGTGCTGCGAGTTGGGCAAAATCGATCAGGCCATTGATTGCAGCCAGGCTGCCCAGCGACTTTACGAAGAGGGGCAGGTAAAAGATCCCTATGTCTATTTCCATGCCCTTGCCGGTAAAGGCTATGCTTTGTGGCACCGCGGTGATCGGCAGGCCACCTATGATATCGGTACTCGACTGCTCGAGTTCGGCAGGCATCAGACCAATATCCGCAGCATGGTCATGGGCCATTGCTGCCACGGCTGGAGTCACCTGATTTCAGGGGATATGGCCCGGGCTGCGGAGAGTTTCGAAGAAGCCGTGCACGTTTCCGCCGATCCCTGGTATGCTCAGTTCCCAATTCTGGCGCTGTGCTATGGCCGCATCAGCAACGGACAATTCGGCTCCGCCCTGAAGCTGCTCAAACAATTGATGGCTTTCAGCGATGCCCATGGCGCCGAATTCGTCGGTGAACCGGCCCGATTTTTTTTCAGCCTGATTGCCCTTCAAAAAGGCGATGTCGAGGCGGGTATCGCCCGCATGGAACAGCTTCTCGAAAAATGGGGCACGGCCGGTTGTCGGCTGCGCTATCTGAACTGTGGATTTGTCATGGCCCAAGTCTACGCGAAATTGATAGGCATGACGGATCAAGCGCCTGGCCGGGAGGCCACAGACCGGTCGGCAGCGCTTTATCAGAAAGCGCTGCGCTGGTACCGTGCCTGCATCGACACGGCGCAAGCGCTCGGGGCCACGGCCATGCAGGGCCGTACCTTTTTCGAACTGGGCGACCTCTACCTGACCGTCGACAACCCGGATGATGCGAAAGGGGCCTACCAAAAAAGCATCGTCTTATTTGAGCAAAGCGACGCCGGGATCTACCTGCAGCAAGCCAGGGAGAGGTTGGAACAACTGAATAAAAACCATTTTCGATAACCTTTTAAAAAGGAGATTGAAATGACAATTTTCACAAGAGAGATATTGTCTCACCAAATGGTTTGGCTCTTTGGCTTGTTGGTGTTGATTGGTTTTTTAGTTATGCCTGCCCAGGCCGTGGATCGCTTTGTGGACCACGCCGACGGCACGGTTACCGACAATAGAACCGGCCTGATGTGGGCGACAACGGACAATGGAAGCCCGATCAACTGGCCGAGCGCCCTCTATTATTGCCAAAAATACAACGGTGGCGGGCATACTGACTGGCGGATGCCGACCCTCGCCGAACTCGCAAGTCTATACGATCCTGAAGAAGTCAGCCAAAACGGTTACCATATTACGCGTCTGATCGCCACGTCCGCTCAGAGTTGCTGGGCGTCGGAGACGCGCGGCAACCTGGCGGCGCGCTTTAACTTCACCTTTGGTGACGTGTACTGGCTTCGCCAGTTCTATTCCGGCCCCACCCGCGTTCTGCCGGTGCGCGACTTGAAGTGAACACACGGGCCTTCTTTTTTTTCAATCCGCGGGCTTACATTGCACTTATCAAACCGGCCACGCATTACTGCGAAGGCTGTGGACGCAGCGCCGCAAAGGCCGAAAATGTGTGTAAACCGCAAAAACTCTAATTCATCGAGATCCCAGCCGCCCCATTCCTGGCAGTGATGGAGATGGGGCGGTTAACCCCCGCCAGAAAAACCAGCCGTTCACCGCTCACGGTTTTGCACGTTCCCTGACAATTCGAATTCGGTGGGTCTCCTTCAGTGTCTGCCAGACCCGCTTCATGATTTCTCGTCCGGTTTGCGGGTCATCGCCGGCGTCCTTGCTGATATACACATCGAAGGCATACTGCAGGTAGGGAAGGCTTTTTTCGTCCATGTTGGCGATGAGCGATTTTTCTTTCAGGGACATGCCGGAAAGGATGTCCGCCACGATCCGTTGCATGTCCAGTGGGGGATTGGTTCTGTGTTTCATGGCTGACGCTTTCAGGAGCGCTGAAACAGGTTTCGGGACTTCCACGGATCGGTGTCGCCGTCCGACTGTTGCTGGTACGGGGCGTTTTCGTAATCTACGGCGGCGATATGCGCGCACATGCCGCCCAGCTTTTTTACCACCACCTGATGCTCGGGGTGGGTCTGGTAGTGCTTGAGGGTATCCAGGTTGGCAAACACCGATACCAGGGCAAAATCGTATGACCGGTCGGACCGGGCTACATCCCGGCCGAAATCGTAGCTTTCGATTTCATCGATGCGGTCGGGCAGGCGGTCCAGCAGGGCCTCCAGTTCATCGATCGCTTCAGCGGTGACTTCGGGTTTGAATTTCATCATCACGACGTGGGTAATCATGCGGGTTCCCTTCTTTGGGTCGGTTGGTTCGGCTGTTCATACCACAGGTGGGAAGGAAGCTGAACCCAATTTTTATATTCGTCCGATTTATATCAGCGACTTGCAATAAATGGCCTTGCCGTCACCCACGGCGTAGAAGTCTTTGAGCACGGTTTCCAGGCGGTAGCCGCAGCTTTCATAAAAGGCGCGTGTGCTGGCGTACTGCACCCGCTGTGAGGTGTCCACGTAAATGCGGCTGCCGCCGGCCGCCTTGATGCGGCGTTCGGCTTCCACCAGCAGTCGACGGCCCAGTCCACGACCCTGGAAATCCGGATGTACGGCGATCCAGTATAGATCATAGCTGGAGGCCGTGCAGGGGATGGGGCCGAAGCAGGCATACCCGGCCAGTCGGCCGTAGTGGTCGGCCATGATGAAATGGTATCCGCTGGCTTCCCCTTTTTCCAGGCGCTCCACCACCAGTTCCTTGGCCACACCCACTTCCTCCGGATGAAAAAAACCGGTGATTTCGACTAGGCGGTGAACGCGCTGACCGTCCTCGGGAACGATCGTATCCCGGAAGGTCACCCCGTGAACCCGATGGGTGGAGGCGTGGCGGCCGTCTGCCCACTGAGCGGCGCCTTCAACCAGCCCCCTGAAAAATGCCAGCGCATTTCTACCTAAGGTTTGCGTGCGGTATCCACCTTCCTGAACGACCACCGTCGGCAGGCCTAACAGCCCGATCATCCGGCCGTTTTCGGCAAAATCCTTTACCGTCAGGGACCACGTACCCGTCGGGTCGCCCTTGGCCGGGTCCAGGCCCAGCCCCAGTATCAGGAAGTGGGGCTGGAATTCTTCGATCCGGCGCAGGGCCCGCGCCAGGGCTTTGCGGTAACGCTCACCATCGACCGTTTCGGGCAGGGGAATGTTGAGGTTGAACCCTTCGCCATCGCCGTCGCCGCGCTCTTCTTCGAACCCGCAAAAATAGGGGTAGGCGAACCTGGGGTGGCCGTGAATGGAGACGGTGAGCACATCGCTTCTGCGGTAGAAGATGTCCTGGCCGCCGTTGCCATGATGGTAGTCTACATCCAAAATGGCCACCTTGCCATGGGCGCACAGGTATTGGGCGGCGATGGCGTTATTATTGAAATAGCAGAATCCGCCAAAGGACCGGCGCTCGGCGTGGTGGCCGGGAGGGCGGATCAGGGCGTAGGCGATGCGACGGCCGTCCAGGATCTCACGGGCGGCGGTCAGGGCGCAGTCCACACTGCGACGGGCGGCCAGATAAGCGTTGGCGTTGATGGGCGTGAAGGTGTCGATGCAGTAGTAACCGGACAACACGGACGGTTCTTTGGGGGGCCGGGTCTTGTTGCGAATGGGGAAAATATAGGGATACAGGGATTTCCCGGCGGGCACTTCGGCGCAGGCCCGTTTGAGATAACTCACGAAATCCGCATCGTGAACCGCGTGAAGGTGCTTGTCCGGAAAGGGGCGCGGTTTGATGGCGGTGAAAAGGCCGCTGGGTTCGATGGTTTTCATAATGCTTTTCACGCGCACCGGCGACTCTACGTACCCGCGCTCGTTGACATGGTGGATGTCGTGCCGGTCGTTGACAATCAGGGCGATCAGTTCTTCCGAACGGCTTTCAACGGTGGTAACGATGGCCGCCGGCTTGACATAGCGATAATCCCGCAGGCGTATCGGGTCGTCCCGGAAACTCGTCACCACCTTTTCGACATAATCCGCCGGACAATAATCGCGGTATTTGCGTTCCAGCACCGCCCGCACCACCTGTCGGGCAAAGGCTTTTTTCAGCGTGTTGCCGGTGCCCAGGTTGTCGTAGACCAGGTGGGGCATGCAGGTTTCTCCTGGTTTTACGGGAGACTCGTAGCCGGTGTTGACGATGGGCCGGGCCCCGTAACGCTCGTAAAAGCGCAGGCGGGAGCGGTTCTGTTTGAGTTCTGCCGGATCCGGGCAGGTAGCGGCATCATCGGGAAGACACTCGAAAAAGAGGCCTGCCACTTTCAGGGCCGTGGCCTCGCGACGGATGCGGTCATACAGGGCGCCGCCGATACCGCCGCCGGCCCGGCCCGAAGCCGTGGCGATCCAGTCCAGGTAGGCGAAGTGCAGTTCCGGTTCATGCAGCAGCATGGCGAACCCGCGCACCTTGGCCTTGATGCTCTCGGCAACGAAGAGGATGGTGCGGAAACGCTGTTTAAAAGGGTTGCGGAGCTTTTCGGCAATGTGGTCGACTTCTTTTTCGTCCACGGCGGTGAACTGGCTGCGCAGGATCTCCTGCACCTGGCTCAGGGTGCTTTTATTCACCGGCAGAATGTTGTCATAGATTCTTCGAATGCGAAGCATGCGGTTGGTTCCTTTGCTTGGGGCAGTGATTGTGGACCGCGATAGTGAGCGCAAACCCTGTCGCTGGCGGCGGGGAATCTTCGATCAGATATTGTCGTCGGTCCCATCCGGTGCCAGTGCATCGGTGACGATACGGCCGATGGCATCGGCGTAGGCGATGCCCGCACGGACCAGGGCGGCGGCGAATCCAGCATCAGGGGAGAGACAGGGGTTGGCGTTGATCTCCAGAACCCATGGATGGCCTGCCGGGTCCACCCTGAAATCCACCCGGGCATAGCCGTTGAGGGCGAAATGGTTCCAGCATCGAAGGGCCAGCGCTTCTAAGCGTTCCAGCAAGCCTTGATCGGACGAATCGAAATCGAAGCGCCGTGGGGTGTGGTGATATTCAAAGGCGGCCTCGTCCCACTTGGCCCGGTAATCCACGATGTGCGGCATTTCCTCCGTGTAACCCTCAAAAATGATCTCCGCCGGCGGGAGCACTTCCGGGCCCCTTGGACCACTCAGTACCGACAGGTTGAATTCCCTTCCCGTGATAAACCGTTCGGCAAAGCATGCCCCACCCAGGAGTGGTGCCCGGGAACGCAGCAGGGGGAACATGGCTGCAGGGTCGGCATCGTTGACGATGCTCTGCCCGTCCAGACCGATGGAGGCATGCTCCCAGACCGATTTGATGATCCAGGTGCCCTCGCCGGTATCGCCGCCATGTACCGAACCGTCATGGCCGGGCCAGGGGCCGATCCACGCGGGGGTGGGGATGCCGGCCGCGGCCATCCACCCTTTGGCCAGCACCTTGCCGGAGGTGAGCACCATGGCCTCTGCCCGGGCGCCGGTGTAGGGCAGGGCCATGGCGTCCAGGCAGAAGGGGAACAAATGGATGAGGCGCCCCTGGCCGCCGATGGATTCCACCAGGTTGAACACCAGGTCTACCCGCCGGCGGCGCAGTTCCTGCTCCACGGCCGACAGGTTCAGGCTGCAGGAGACGCGGCAGGACGAATGGCCTTGCAACTCCAGTGCCCGGGCCACGGCATCGGCCTGGGCAACCACGTCCCGGGCATCGGGGGCATCGGCATCGGTGACGGTGTCGTGAACGATGGCCACCTGCATCAGGCGGCTCCGCGGAGGCGGTCCGCCTGGGGAATCCGGGCGGCGGCCGAGTCGATGATCCAGCCGATCAGCTCCCGATAGGGAATCCCCAGGTGGTTGCAGATGATGGGCAGGTCCGAATGCTCGGGGTGGATGCCGGCCAGCGGGTTGACCTCGATAAACAGCGGATGGCCGTTTTCATCGCAGCGCAGGTCCAACCGCCCCGCATCCCTGCAGCCCAGGGCACGCCAAGCGGCAAGGGCCACCTTCTCGGCCTCGGCAACCACCGGATCGTCTGCAGCGCGTCGCAGGGCGTACAGAACCCGTGACTCACACTCCTCCTTGTTGACATAGGAATAAACACCCGGTTCCGCCGTGTCCAGCAGGTGCACCTCGATGGTACCCAGCACACGCGCCTGGGTGCCGGTGCCCACGACGCCAGTGGTGAACTCACGACCGGGCAGATAGGGTTCAATGATCACCGGCTGCCGGAAAGCATCGATCAATCGCCTGCAGGCGGCTTCCAGGTCGTTTTTGTGGCGGACAATGGACTGGGGTGTGACGCCCTTTCCCGTCCCTTCTGCCACGGGTTTGACGAAATAAGGCGGTGCAAAGCCCACTGACCCGGCCTCGCCGGGCGTCTCGACGACGCTGAAATCGGAAGTGGGCACCCCGGCGTCACGGATGACCCGCTTGGTCATTCCCTTGTGAAGGCTGAGGCTCATGACCAGCGGGTCCGAAAAGGTATAGGGGATCCGGTATATGTCCAGAAGCGCCGGCACTTGTGCCTCGCGGCCGATGCCGTACATGCCTTCGGCAATGTTGAACACCAGGTCCCAGCGCTGGCCGGCAACCAATGCGGCCGCCAGTTGGCGGCTGTGGCCGATACGCTCGGTGTGGTGTCCCAGGGACCGGATGGTCGATTCGATAGCGCTGATGGTGTCGTCGCGGTCGAACTCGGCCGTCTCTTCTTCTGAATAACCTTCGGCCAGGTACTGGGAGCGAAGGTCGTAAGTCAGTCCGATTGTCATTGTCATCGGTTGTGTCTCCTCAAGCAGCGTGTTGCGCTCCGTTGGGCGCAACGGCCGCACAGGGTTGGTTGCTTAAACCAGGCCAAAAAACATCAGAGAGGCGCGCCAAAGGAAAGCGTACATTACCTGAACTATTACTTTATAATTAAATAACTAAATAACAGATATGTAATCTGAATCTGGATATCGGTATATTTTGTTTTCATAATTTCTCAGCACCAGTGCATCATCTTCGTGGCCCACCACGTAGTCGGGCATCAGCGGGATCTTGCCGCCGCCGCCCGGGGCGTCGACCACGTATGTGGGCACTGCATAGCCGCTGGTGAAGCCGCGAAGACCGCGGATGATCTCCAGACCCTTTGCAATGGGGGTGCGAAAGTGCGCCGACCCGGTAATCGGGTCGCACTGATACAGGTAGTAGGGGCGTACACGCATCTTGAGCAAACGGTGTACGAGGCTGCGCATGGTCTCCACGCTGTCGTTGACGCCTTTGAGCAGCACCGTCTGGGACCCCAGCGGGATCCCCGCATCGGCCAGCATGGTGCAGGCCCGCAGTGCTTCGGGGGTGCATTCATCCGGGTGGGTAAAGTGAAGGCTCATCCACAACGGGTGATACTGGCGCAGCATGCGAACCAGGCGCTGGGTGATGCGCTGGGGCAGCACCGCCGGAACTTTTGTGCCGATGCGCACGATCTCCACGTGGGGGATCTGGCGCAATCTGGACAAGATCCAGGAGAGCTTCTCTTCTCCCAGCATCAGCGGGTCGCCGCCGGAAAGGAGTACATCGCGGATGGACGTCGTCTGCTCGATGTAGGCGAAGGCCCGCTCCAGCCGGTTGCGGCTGGGGTGGATCCCGCCATGGCCCACTACACGGGAGCGGGTGCAGTAGCGGCAGTAGGTCGAGCAAAAGTCGGAGAGCAGCAGGAGAACGCGGTCCGGATAGCGGTGGACCAGCCCGGGCACCGGGCTCATGCCATCTTCACCCAGCGGGTCGTCAGCCTCACCGGTCGTATGAGCGGTTTCGTGAATGGTGGGGATGACCGTGCGGCGAATGGGCTGGTCGGGATCGTTCCGGGAAACCAGGCTCATATAGTAGGGCGTGATCCCCAACGGCAGCACCGTTTCCGTGCCGGTGAACGCCGCGCGCTCATCCTCGGACAGGGAGATCATCGATTCCAGTTGCCCAAGACTGCGGATACGGTGGCTGGTCTGCCACTGCCAGTCGTTCCACAATTTAGTGGGGACGCTGGGAAAATGTCGCTTGCGGAACGATCTGACGGCCGGGCTGAGGATTCCGGCGCGCTGGGTGGGAAACCGGACGAGTCGCCCGGTGGATTTAGCGGTGGCAATGGAAGAGGCGGCTTCCAGACATTGACTAGGGTCGGGGGGGTCGTCGTCACCTTCCTGAGCTGCCTGCGGCGGTGTTGCGATCAGCTGTTCTTTCCTTTTGGTGGTGAACTGCATAGCGTCGGTTTTCCTTTATTAAAAAGGTTGTCTTTATACCGGTCCTTAGACTTTGGGAACCGGGGCTTCGCTCCGAATTTCATTCGGATTCGATTGGCGCGAATATATGTCTTTTTAGCGCAAATGCAAGCAAAAAAAGAGCACCCTGAAATTTTTTTTTATCATAACATATCAATTTGTTATCATAATGTCGCGCATGGTTCAGTCGTGGGCGGGTTCTTTTTGCCGCCCAATTCTGTTTCGGGAGAGCCTTAATGTAGGGCGCAGCAGGTTGTAAAAGTTATAAATACATGGAGATGAAAAAAACAGCGGCTGTCGGCTGAAAGTGAGGCCTGGATCACTGAGATATGGACAGCGCTGGAAATTCATTTTATAAAGCGGGCATCTGTTCCCAGCGAAACGAATTTTTTAACTACCTATCCAAAAGAAAGCAGGACAGGATGACTTTGACGGATACCGACCCTCGCGTCGCTTCGATTATCATGGCTGCAGGAAGAGGCAGCCGCATGCAAGGCTATGGCGGCAACAAAACCCTGTTGCCCCTGGTGCCCGGCAGCTCTGTATTTATCGGCAGCCACCCCATTCTCATGCACCTGATGGACAATCTGCCCGCCGGACCCAAGGCGCTGATCGTCAACCATCGCAAAGACGAGGTGATGGCGGTCACGCACGGCACCGGTGCCGTTTACTGCGAACAGCCGGTGCTCAACGGCACCGGCGGCGCCATTCTTGCCGCCGGGGAGTTTGTCAACGCACAGCGGGTCGCCAATGTGATTATTACCATGGGTGATGTGCCCTTTGTGCAAAAGCGGACCTACGAGCGGCTGGTTGACGGTCTTGGCAACCACGATCTGATGATTTTAGGTTTTTCCCCCGAGATTAAGAAGCAATATGGGATGCTGGAAATCGAAGCGGGCAAGGTCAGAAAGATTACCGAGTGGAAATACTGGAGGGACTATCCGCCCGCCATGCAGGATTCGCTGACCGTTTGCAACTCCGGTATTTATGCCGCGCGCAGATCGACCCTGGCGGACTATCTTCCCATTTTGGCTTCCCGGCCGCAGATCGTGCAAAAGCAAGTCAACGGCAGGTTGACGGACATCCAAGAGTTCTTTTTTACCGACCTGATCGAATTCATGGTCAAGGACGGCAAGCGGGTCGGGTACCACGTGGTCGACGACGAATTCGAAACCATGGGAATCGACGACCTGGCCGCCCTGGAAAAGGCCCAGGACCTTTTCCAGGCGCCGACCCGGTAGCAACCTGCCATTTACCGGGCTTCGGCCCGGTAGCAATCTGATAGATAATTCCTGCCAACGCGAAGGACCGTGGCCTGAGGACGGAGATTCGTGCTGGTCAATCGCTGGCTTCGGGACACCCGTTTTCCGACTTCCGTCCTCTGACATCGGTCATCCGGCTTCCTCGAACACCCGTAGTGCTTCCCGGTGTGCATGGCTGAAGGGGTCTGACGCCGTCCCGACAGTATCCGGCGGACATGATGTCGGAACCATGTAAAAGTAGACCGCCTGCACCAGAAAAAACAACCAGATGCTGAGGGCCCAGGTGAGGCTGGAGCCCGGGCCCAAAAGCGACACCAAACCCGCGCCGCCGCCAACGGTGATGACTTCGGCGGCCACCGCCCGAACCGGCGTCCCGCAAAAGCAGCAGCCGCTGCGGATCCAGCTGAAAATTCCCAGGCCGAGGAAGAAGAAACCGGTGTAAACACCGGGCCACAGGGCCGTTCCCAGCAACAGGGCCATCGGAAACAGGATGACGCTCGGCCCCTTGCCGCTCCATCGGGCCAGCAGCGCCGCATAACCCAGCAGATCCAGCCACAGCACCACCTTGAAAGCCATGGGCCAGCCGATGGGCCCGGCCAACGACCATGCAGCGGGCATGACCGTCAGGGCGCTTATCAATCCATAGACCAGGGTGGTTCGCACGTGCTGTTTCATGGGGTCTCTCCTTTCTGCAGCGCCTCTTTTCGCGTGAGCAGTTCCAGTTCTATTTCCTCATCACCGGGATCGATCGAATAGATGGTTCCCGCGTTGTGGCCTGAAGCCGTCTCGAACAATCGGTCGGCAGCCCGGCTGCAATAGGCATCCGCTTTGGCCTTAAGGGTTTCATACTGCAGCCGCTGATGGGCCAGGGTTTCCGCCAGCTGCGTTTTTTCCTGCGCCATCGTGTCTATCTGCTCCGTCAAATGGCTGGATGCGGATTCAAGGGCACGGCGCCTGCGGATCAGCATTCGGGCGATATCGTCTTTCTCTTTTTCCAGCGCCAGGACCAGATCCTGTTCCAGCTTATCCATCTCCTGGGCGTGGCGGGCGACCTGGCCGGTCAGGCGGCTGATGCGCTGTGTCAGTGCGTTGACCTGCTGTTCCTTGTGCGTGAGGCTGGTTTCCATTTCTCTCAGGTATTGCTTGAGCAGCAAGCCTTTGTCCTCCAGTTGATCCATCACGCCGTGGACATCGGCTTTGCACAGTCTCAACATGCGGGTCATGATTCCCATAGGAGACTCCTTTGGTTAAATTGGTTTTTTGGTTTGATTGGTTAGTTGGTTTTGTTGGATCGTTAGGCGCGTTGGGTTGAAAAATGTTCAGCCTATTTTCCGTTCAGAAAGGGTAGATTTTGGTTCAGGCCAAGGCCGCAGCGATGTTGAAACCGCAGGCGTAGCAGCGCTACGTCGAGGATATCAACAGAGCGAGAACGCCGGCCTGGGCCGAAAGATGACCTTTCTGGACGGAAACGATTTTATTTTTTATCCCGTCTCATCCTGTACCCATCATACTGCAGGGATTTTGCAGCCTGCTTCTTTTTTTGGGCCACGGCTGCCGGTGCACCGGTGAACGTTTCATCCACCTGCTGGCGAAGGGCCTGCACATCCGTTTCCAGGTTCTTGGCCACTTTGGCGGAGCCGACGGCGCTGTTGATGGCCTCATGCTTGGCCTCGTATTCATGAATTCGCTTCTGGGCGCGGGTTTGGTCACCGTCGCGGATATCGGCGGCCACCGCTTCCTTCAAGCGACTGAACGCTTCCTGAACGACCTGGTCCGCCCATCGATCCTTTTTGATGCTGGCCATCACAGCCGCCGGATCCGGCACGCAGGCAACGGTCAGCGGCCGGTCCGCGTCAACCGTCCGCGATTGGCCATCACGCTTATAGCGCACCTGCACCCGGCCCATGACGATCTCTTTTTCCACAGCCGTGGGCACCTCGAAGGTCAGGTAGAGTGTTTTGCTCTGGCCGGACAACAGATTGCCCGGATGGATGATTGCCGAGCCGTCCTCGTGGCGGATGGGGTACCCGCCGGCAGCCACCAGACGAACCCCGGTTTCCAGGGGAATCCGGATGCTGACATCGGCGGCGGCCACATGGCGGGTGGCCTGGAATTCGGATTCAAACACCTGGGCGAACACCTGGGGATCCTCCAGAAAGGTGTAGTGACCGGCGCCCTGGTCGGCGATGGCCGTCATCAGCATTTCGTTGAATTCAAGCCCGACGCCGACGGCACTGATGGAAAAGCGGTTCTCCACGGCTGCCGATGCCATGCGCCCCAACGCATTTGGATCGGTGACGCCCTGGTTGGCCAACCCGTCGGAGATGAGAATGACCTTGCGCTGGCGCAGGTCACTGGGCGCGTGCATCAACACCGCCATACCCCTTTTAAGTCCACCACCGAGATTGGTGCCGCCGCCGGCGTGGAGGTGCTCGACTGCCGAGGTCAGCCGCCGCCGGTTGGCCTCGTTCATCGACACCAGCCCCGATTGGGTCTGCACGCTGTTTGAATAGGTCACCAGGGCCAGGCGATCGTCGGGCCCCAACTGATCCAGAAGGCCTATGACCGCCTGCCGGGCGTCGTTCAACTTTTGCCCTTCCATGGAGCCGCTGCGGTCCAGCACAATCACCAGGTCCGCGGCCTGTGCCGGATCGTTTTCAATGGCGGGGAGCCGGGCTGCGGTCAGGTTCAGGGAGACGGTGACCCGTCCGTCGCCGCCTTTGAGAACCTTGTCCTTAACCACCTCGGTGGAAACGGTGACCGGCGCATTTCCGCTCAGGGTGGGGGCGGCCAGGGGAGGGGCCGTGGCTGAACCCATCGCCCCCATGGCGGCCAGGGCCGCAGTGGTGGCCAGGATCAGGCCTATGATGGCCAACAGGCTTTTTTTAGTGGTCGACATGATGGTTCTCCTTTTTTGTGGGTTAGGTCTGCCGTTTCGGTCGATTGAATGGTTCATGATTCGGATTGTAAACCAGTCCAGTGGAAATACAATTCAAACAAATGCAAAAGGTTAGCGCCATTTTTTTGCATAAGTTTTACTTTTAATCAGGTGGACTTTGGTGGTAGGGATGGACAGCAACCATGACGATCGGGGACAAGGAGGAACGATGAATCAGCCGAAAGCCCGTATTCTGGTGGTGGAGGACGATCCGGCCATATTAAAAGGGCTTTGCGATGTGCTGGTGTTCAACGGCTACAGCGCCGACGGCGTCGCCGACGGCACCAAGGGCTGTGAATCCGCATTGAGCGGACAGTATGATCTGGTCTTGCTGGATGTGATGCTGCCCGGTATGGACGGTTTTTCGATCTGTCGTGAGATCCGCCGCCAGCGACCGGTCCAGCCGGTAATCATACTCACGGCCAAGGGGTCCGAAGACGACGTGGTCGCCGGCTTTACCGCCGGTGCGGACGATTATGTGAGTAAACCCTTTTCCTTGAGAGAACTGATGGTGCGGGTGGAGGCGGTTCTCAGAAGAAGCGGAAAACCGCTGGGAGACGAGCAGATCAACTATGCCGGCATCCGGTTTGACGGCCTCAACCTTCAGGTGGTCTGCCAGGACCGGTCGGAGGCGCTGACCCGACGCGAAATGGACATTATCGTCTACCTGTTCCGCCATCGGGAACGCATCGTTTCCAAAGGTGAACTGCTCACCGAGGTCTGGCACTACAAGGACCCTGATGTGGAGACCCGCACCGTGGACATTCATATGCTCAAACTGAGGAAAAAGATCGCTTCGCTGGCCGACGGACAGGTGCTGATCCAGACGGTTCGCGGCGAAGGATATCGCCTGGAGCCGGAACAATGAAGCGTCTTCGCCTTTATATGATCATTTTCTGCACGCTGGTCTCCCTGCCGCTGGCTTTCGTAGCCTGGCGGACCTACGGGGCCCTCGATCGGGAAGTGCAGGCGCAGGTGCGTTTCTTTTCGGAGCGACTGCTGGACGAGATCGAAGCCGAACTGGCCGACCTGGTGCGGCGGGAAGAAAACCGGGCCGTGGACGAATACCGGTACACTCTGGTGCAGGAGGGCGGCAAGGTTCAATCCCCTTTGGCCCGGCTGCCGGTTGAGACGTTCGTCCTGGGATATTTCCAGAACAATCCGGACGGTTCATTCCAAACCCCGTTGGTCAAAGAGGGAGAGATGGCCCCTGCCAGTCTTGCCGAACGGGTCGACCAGCTTCAGGCCGTCAACACGATATTCAACCAGCGTAAGTTCGTCGCCCAGTTGCCGGCGTCCGCACCGCTTAAGGTTGAGCAGCCGGCGGAACTCGAAAAGAAGGAACAATCCTCCTTTGCGGACCGTTTTCTGCGAACATCCGAACGACGGAAAGCCAAAACCGTCCTGGGCCAGGAGCAGGCCCGGGTGGAGGAGATCACCGCCGGTCAGGCCATGAACCTGGCCCAAAATGAGCCTGACCGGCCGGCATCGCTACGTAAAGATGATGCCGTTGCCGACATGGAACTGGATGAGGCCGAACCATCAACTTATGGCATGCGTGCCTCCTCAACAGTTCAGCCCGTGCCGTCAGCCCGCCAGCGGCCGATGCTGGAAACGGTACCTGCCGAGTTGACAACCGATCGGTTCCAAGTGGAGGTGGCGCCCCTTCAGGCGGTGGCCATCGATGACGGACGGGTGTTTATTTTCCGACGCATCGGCATCAACGGCCAGATCTACCGGCAGGGATTCGTGCTGCGGCTGCAACCTTTTCTCGATCACCTGCTTGCCGTGCACTACGATCCTCAGCCCATCTCCCGCTATACGCGACTGACCTTGACGGCCGCCGGCATCAATTCGTTGGACCAACACGGCGATGCCAATGCCGGCAATACGGCCGGAGATTGGGTCGCGGGCAGAACCTTTCCCGTCCCATTCGATTTTCTGACCGCCGAGATGCGCGCCGTGTCGCTGCCGCCGTCCCCGGCCCGT
Source organism: uncultured delta proteobacterium (assembly GCA_963697405.1). Classification (GTDB taxonomy): domain Bacteria; phylum Desulfobacterota; class Desulfobacteria; order Desulfobacterales; family Desulfosarcinaceae; genus Desulfosarcina. Next base: position 71,645 of record CAVONY010000035.1, read on the forward strand.
CAGACGCTGACCCTGGCCCTGGTGGTCCTGGGTGCGGTAATGGTTGCGGGTCTGGTGACCATCTACCTCAGTACCCGGACCGTCCTGGACCTGTCCGAGCGGCGTTCCCAGTTCGTTTCCGCCGTGACCCATGAACTCAAGACCCCGCTGACCAACATCCGCATGTACGTCGAGATGCTCGACCAGGGCATTGCCGCCACACCGGAGCGGGAGCAGGAGTACCTGGGCATCCTTGCCGCGGAGAGCGCACGGCTGTCCGGGTTGATCAACAATGTGCTGGAACTCTCCCGCCTGGAAAAACAAACCCGCCGCTTCGACCTCAAGGATGGAGATCTGAGCGACGTGCTGGCAGATGTACAGTCGGTGATGGCCGAGAGCCTGGCCCGGGAGGGGTTTGATCTTAAAATTCACACTGGGCGACTGCCCGTTTTTGCCTACGATCGGGACGTGCTGGTCCAGGTATTGATCAACCTCATGGAAAACAGCATCAAGTTCGGCCGCCATCTGCCGGAGAAACAGATTGCCATTGCTGTGGATGCGGTGGACAGCTGGGTGAAACTGGCGGTGTCCGATGCCGGTCCGGGTATTCCCAGACGCGCGTTGAAGCAGGTGTTCGATGACTTTTACCGCGTGGACAGCGACCTTACCCGCACCACCGGGGGCACCGGCCTCGGCCTGGCCCTGGTGAAAAAATTCATTGTCGCCATGGGCGGACGGGTTCAGGCGGAAAACAACGACGGTCCCGGCTGCACCATTACCATTAGGCTGCCGGCGAATCGGCACGGTTGACGGGTTCGTAAAAAGCCCGAATGATCGGAGCGAGAAGAAAGTCGTTGCGCTCCATCGTTGAGTTTTATTGGTTTTATTTGTTCAATTTGTTTGAGTGAAATGAAAAATTTAGCTGTTGACTGTCAGGTATTGGTGATATTCATTCTTCTGTCGATTCTGATGTTCGATGTTCGATGTTCGATGTTCGATGTTCGATGTTCGATGTTCGATGTTCGCTTTACCTGTCTGAGCAATTATCCGCTTAACCTCCGGTCTTCTTATCAGTTACGTGCACCAGAAAGTGGCGTGCCCCGGTTACCAAACACAAGCGATTTCATGCAGACCAGGCCCGCTGCCGGTCCGGCGGCCAGCAGGACGAGCAGGTATTGCGGGGGCACCATGGCCGCGATCCACTGCATCAGTGACAGGCTGACCACGGTGATGGAAAACCCGATGCAGTTGACCAGGGTCAGGGCGCTGCCCACCAGTTCCGGCGGCGCCGTGCGGGCCACGATGGTTGAGAATTGCGGCGAATCCCCCACCACGGCCGTTCCCCAGAGCAGCATGAATGCCAGGAACAGGGCGGGGGGGGCAGTGAAAAGCAGGGGAGAGAAAAGACAGCAGATGCCCGAGACCGCCAACTGGATGAAGGCCACCCGCGCGCTGCCCACGCGCGCCGAAACCAGTCCGCCGACGCTGCATCCCACACTGCCGATACCGATGATCAGAAAGCTCCAGAAAGAGACATTGCGGGAGAGGCCGGGAACGCTCGACAGGTATGCAGCCAGAAAGACCGGCACAAAAGCCCACAGGGTATAGAGCTCCCACATGTGGCCGAAATAGCCCAGGGCGGCGGCGCGGAGTTCCCGATGGCTTAACAGCGTGAGGACTGCCCGCGGATTGAAACGGGTCCCCACGGCCAGGTAAGGCCCGTCCGGAATCAGCAGAAACATCGACAGACCGCCGAGCAGGCATACGCCTGAAGAGAGAACGATGACAGCCTGCCAGGGCACCGATGACAGTCCGCCTTTCAACAGATGGGGAAAGGCCGTGCCCAGCACCAGCGCCCCGATGAGAAACCCTAAAGCGTTGCCCAGTCCTTTCTGATACCACCCGGCGGCGATCTTCATGCCCACCGGGTAGATACCCGCCAGTAAGAACCCGGTGATGAATCGAAGACCCAGCAACCATGCCAGACTGTTGCCTGCCAGGCCGGTGAGCAGGTTGGACAGGGCGCCTGCCACCGCGCACAGCAAAAAGATTCGCCGCGGCGAAAAGCGATCGGAAACGGCGAAAATGGCGAAGACCAGCGTGCCGGCGATAAAGCCCAATTGAACTGCACTGGTTATCCAGCCGGCCATGGGCGACGGTGAAGACCAGCGCTGCATTAAGTCTGCAAGTACCGCATTCCCCGAAAACCAGATGGAGCCACCGGCGAATTGTGAAAAGACAATGACGGGCAACGTCCAGGGTGGACGCTTGATCGTGCCCGTCACGACCGGCCGCATCGATGTGGGTTGCCGTATGCGGGCCCCGTTGAGATTCCGGCAACGATCATATGGCGTCCAGTGCCTGATTCAGATCGTCGATCAGCGTCTGCACCGCTTCGACACCCACGGATAGGCGCACCAGATTTTCGCTGACACCGGCCTTCTCACGGGCTTCGAGGCTCAGCGCCGCATGGGTGTTGGTCATGGGCTGGTTGGCCAGGCTGGTGACACCGCCCAGACTGGTGGCCAGCTTGATCGTCTTCAAGCGGTCCATCACCTGTTTGGTGCCGTCAAAGTCCGAAGCCACCTCAAAGCTGAGCATGCCGCCGAAACCGGTCATGCGTGCGTTGGCAATCTTGTGGTCAGGATGAGCGGGCAGTCCCGGGTAGTGCACGGCGGTGACTTTGGGGTGCGCGGCCAAAAAACGAGCGACCGCCATGGCGTTTTGATTGTGTTTGTGCATGCGAAGCTCAAGGGTCTGCAGGCCGCGAAGGGTGAGGAATGCGGTCATGGGATCCATGACTCCGCCGAATATTTTTCTGCGGTTCCAGATGCGGTCGGAGCAGGGTTTGTTGCAGCAGACGAATCCTGCGGTGACGTCGTGGTGTCCGCCCAGGTACTTGGTGCCGCTGTGAATAACCACGTCCACTCCCCATTGCACCGGATGCTGGTTGATCGGTGATGCAAAGGTGGCATCCAGCAGCACCAGGGCCCCTTTGGCGTGGGCGGCGCTGGCCAGCGTCGGGACATCAACCACGCGGAGCAGGGGATTGGTTGGCGATTCCAGATAAAGCAGCGTCAGGCCCTTGTCTATTTCAGCCAGGATTTCATCGGTTTTCCAACAGTTGACATAGGTGACATCCACGCTGAACTCCGGTAGAACGGTATTCATCAGTTCAAAGGTGCCGCCGTAGATTTCCCGGGTGGTCACGATTCGGTCGCCGGCACGCACGTGGGCCAGAACGGCGGTAGAGATAGCGGCCATGCCCGAACTGAAACCCAGGGCATGGTCGTAGCCTTCCAGGTGGGCCACGGCGTGTTCCACCTCCACCACCGACGGGTTGTCCCAACGGGAGTAGATGTATCCGCTGTGGTTCTGGACCACATCGATCAGGTCATCGGAATTGTCGAACTTATACGTGGCTGTCATGTAGACCGGCGGAATTACGGGTTTCCCTTTCACTTTCAGCTTTCCTTTCAGTGCTGTGAGGCCTGCTTTCTTTCAATGTGCCTGCCAGCAGGCGTCAATACGCTTCAAGAGAGGTACGCTAAAAGAAATGACCTGATAATTCAACATCCTTTTTTTATTCCCTGCAGAATCTTCCGGTTTGGCCGATACCTTAGCAAACAGGGCTGTCCGCTGAGAAAATCCGTTTGACTTTTGGGCTGGAAACGGGCAGATGGCTAACCTGCGGCAATTTCTTTTGGACGCCGGTGTTTTTTCTTGCTGAGTGCTTGCTGCACCACCTGAACCGTTCATCTGTTAATTGATGAACCCGTAAATAGTCGAATTTTCGACGGCTCCGTAAAAAGGCCGAGACCAAGGCTTGCGAATCCCGAGGAATGAGGCGTACTTAACGTACTCCGCAGTGACGAGGGATGAAGCGTAACGCAGATATCGGCCTTTTTACGGAGCCGTCATGATTGACCGAGAAGCGAAACCTGCCTGTCTCAGGCCCTAACGGCATGTTCCCCCTGCAAAGGGACACAACATGGGAGCGCTGCAGATGACCGACCGAATGCAGGTGTTTACAAGGGACGAAATCAACCTGATCCATGATGCGTCCATGGAGATCCTTTCGGAAACCGGCGTCAAATTCAATTCCGGAGAAGCGCTGGACCTGTTCCGGCAGCACGGATTCACGGTCACCAACCCGAGGGTGTACATCACTGAAAAAGAAGTGGTTCGTGCCTTAGAGACGGTGCCGTCCCGGTTTGTGGTGCACGCCCGCAACCCGCAATACAACGTGGCCATCGGTGAAGATGACTTCGTATTCCTGCCCACCGCCGGGGCGCCCAATGTCTCCAATGCCGACGGCGTGCGACGGCCGGCAACCATGGAGGACTATTTCACGTGCTGTAAACTCGTACAGACCTCCGACCAGTTGGACATGAACGGCTACCTCACGGTTCAGCCGAACGATGTGCCGTCCCAGATCACCCACCTGGACATGATGCTTGCCAACCTGACCCTGTGTGACAAGGCCTTTTGTGCAGGCAGCAATTTCCGACAGGCCGCGCTGGATTCGGTGGAAATGGCCGCGATTGCGTGGGGGGGGGTGGACGAGCTGAGAAAGCAGCCGGTGATGCCCGCCGTGGTGCATGCGGCCTCACCGCTCAAGTACAGCCCGGAAATGGCTGAAATCATCATCGACCTGGCCCGGCTGGGTCAGCCGCTGGTGATTACCGATATGGTGCTGGCCGGCACCAGCGGACCGATCTCCCTGCCGGGGCTGATGGCCATGGCCAATGCCGAGATCCTCAGCGGCATCGTATTGTCCCAGCTGGCCGGGCCGGGGACACCGGTGGTATATGGATCGGTATCGGCGCCATCGGACATGCGCACCGTCGCTTCTGCCGTGGGTGCACCGGAAGCGGTGGTTCTGGCATCCGCTGTGATCCAGCTGGCACGCCACTACAAAATTCCCTGCCGCACCGGCGGCATGTTGACCAATTCGCATTGTCTGGATTCCCAGGCGGCGGCCGAAGGTACTCTGATGATGAGCACGGCCGTGAGAAACGGCGCCAATTTTATTCTTCACGCCTGCGGTCAACTGGGTTCCTACATCTCCATGAGTTTTGAAAAGTGGATCCTCGACGAAGAGGTCTGCCGAACGCTGCGGCGGGTGATCACTGCCATGGACATCAACGTGGAATCCATTGACGTGGCGACCATCAAGAGCCTGGGCAGTGATGGCAACTATCTTACCCATCCCACCACGTTCAAACATTGCAGGAGCCTTTACCAACCCCATTTGTTCACCCGTGACGACTATCAGAAATGGGAATCCAAGGGCGCCCGCTGCGTGGCCGATAAAACGGAGAAGATGCTGGCCGACCGGCTGGCCAAATATGAAAAGCCCCCCATCGACCAGGGGGTCGAACAGGCGTTGGCGGAATACGTGAGCCGGCAGAAAAAGCGGCTGATGGAAAAAAAATTCATCTTTTGACGGCTCCGTAAAAAGTCCGATATCTGCGTTACGCTTCATCCCTCGTCACTGCGGCGTACCGTCAGTACGCCTCATTCCTCGGGATTCGCAAGCCTTGATCTCGGCCTTTTTACGGAGCCGTCGGATATTTGACCTTCAACTAACTTACTCAAAGAATACCGATAATAAAGAAAAAAATTGGAGCTACAGTGGCGCGAAATGCCATCAATTAGCTTTTTACGGATTTATCCTCTCTTTAAAAAAAGCAAAGCACCCCGACATATATATCGGAGTGCTTTCGTCACTGGTTTGGGAAAAAGTTTAGAACCTATCTCAAAAATAAGGATCAGGGTTCAGGGCAAGGCATGCAACGGCGAAAAAGCGGAGCATACATGTAGTATGTGAGCATTTTTAGTCGTTTCATAACGCCGCCATGGGCACTTAGACTATTTTTGAGATTGGTTCTACAATGAAAACATGTTGTCTAACCGCTCCAGGTCATTGATCACTCGCCAGGCCCCTCCGCCCGACTCCGCTTTGTCCCGCCACTGATCCACTCGCAGCATATAATTTTTGGGGTCGCGAATATCGTCCCGAAGCTTGGTGACATTCAAAGCGATGATGTTGAACCCTTCTAATTGAAAGGGAACATCCCGCACGTGGCCGCGGGCCAGTTCTTCTTTCAGGTCCGAGAAAATAAGGACATATTTCTGGCCGGATCCTGCTTCGTTCAGGTATTCGACGGCCTGCAGGAGCCCCCCGGAAATGTCCGTGTGGCTGCTGCCCGCCACCGACGACACAAAATCGGCCACTTGCTTCTGAAAGGCACGCTTCTGCGTGTTGGCCACCGACGGACGCTGGTCGAAGGTGACTTTGGCGACGATGTCCTTTTCGCTGAAGCTGCCCGTATCGATGCGGGCCACGGCCATGGTGTCCCCGGGGGCCAGGCTGCCCAGGAGGTAGTTGATGATGGCCCGGGCCTTGTTGAGTTCCTCGGTATAAGTGCCCGAGGTGTCCACCAGCATGTACACCCCCTTGGTGTGGTCCATCTTCTGGGTACATCCCATGGTAATCAGCACGGCCGCAAACAACGCGGCGGCAATTATCGCGCGTAGGTTCAGTCTGCTGTTTTTTTGCATGGCGCCGCCTCCTCCAACATGGTCATGGACTGGTTCTTTGTGGCAGAGCCATCTTTCTCCGGTTTCGGCACCGAGGGCGAGGCAGCTATTTTTCGAAGAATCAGTGCCTCCAGCCAGAGGGCCGGGAAGATGATCAGATCGTATACATTCACCACCAATCGGCCCAGGTAATAGCCCAGGTTGCCCGCCAGGCGAAGAAAAAACCCCAGGGCGCGCAGCGCCCAGGCCCCGGCCATGCCGAGCACGGTCCGCGAGGATGAAACAAAGGTCTCGAATGGCATGGCCACCGTGGTTAGGATGAAGGGCAGGATGAATCCAAGGATCATCTGACCGATCATGGGGATGTTGCTGGCGGCCACGGCAGTGGGCTCCACGCCGGCCAGACTCTGTCTCAGGGCCTCCATGTCTGCAGCGATGCGATCGCGCATGAAGGCCAGAGACGATTCAACACCGGCCAGAATGGTCAGCATGGCCAGCAGGATAAAGAAGAACCAGGTGCGCTTTTTGTCGTCGAGGCAGCCGATTATCGAAAAGAGTCGGGTGAAACGCAGGGCGTCCATGAGAAAGATTCCCACGACGACTTCCAGACAGACGATAAATATGCCGGCCACATCGGATGTTTTGAACGCTCCGATATAACTGGCACCGCCTACCATTTCGGACATGGGCAAGGCAACCAGGTTGAAGTTGATGATGGCACCGATGACAAACACACCCAGCACCAGTCCGGAGGTGAAGAACTGGGTCAGCGAGGACGACGAAAGCTGACGTTCCGCAATATCGGTGTGTGTCCTGACGGTCTCATAGTCGGTGATGCATCGATCCACCGCCTGGGAGCGGCCGGTCAGTTCGGAGATGGCTTTTTCGATCCCCTTGAGGGTTTTGTCAGTGGCCCGCCATTTGGGGACCATGCGGGAGAGTATTCCGTGGCGGTCCGACACCGCTTTGCGATGGCCCTCGAGGGCGGCCTTATGCTGTTCCTTCAACGTGTTGTGGATATCTTCGAGAAGGTTGGCCACCATGGGGTCACCCGAAGGTTTGATGCCGGCAATGGCATCGATTACCTTGACCCAGTCCGAAAGACCCTGGGGAATTTCAGCGGTTTTGCGGTAATCGTCTTCAAGCTTCAACAGATCTTCACTGAGCTGTCGCTGCAAATGGGGGTAGCCTTCCAGGTTTCGTTCCACCGCCGTGCTGATCCGCTCGAATTCGCGTTCCGTCCGTCGCTCGGCATGTTCGACACCGGCAGCCAGCAATACTTCCCGGTTGCGTGCTTCGAGCCGTTGGCGGGCCATCTTCACCGAAGCGGACGCCACGCGCATGGCATTGTAAATCACCCGGCCCAGCGAGCCCATTGAATCATGAAAGGGCCGGCGTGCAAAATACATGGCTGCGATGCTCAAAAAAATCCATACCAGAACCGACAGGATCGGAACCGGCGTGATATTGAACAAAATGGTCGCATCTGGCATGATATCCTCCATTCATTCAGGGTTATCAGACCCATCCAGCAATTCATATGCCGACATGTTAATTCCAACGGCAACATCGAATTCAGCAGGTTCTGAAACCGCTGAAGCGATAACCAGATGATGTTTAAATTAAAGAAATAATAGTGAATAAAAATTTTTTAACTTAATGTGTGACCAGGCCCGGCCAGCTGGTTTAGCATTCATATGGATCCGGAAGGAGGGGGCGGTGTGTATTCTTGTGCACGGTCTGTTTGGTTATGGTCAACCCGTGCCTGCCCACCCACGGGACTAAGGATGATGGATAAATGAAACTGACCACGTTTAATACGTTGTTTAGCGATCGGTTTTTAAGTCTTTTTGAAATCAAATACATTGACCGTGAGGGCCAGCCGAATACCTGGCAACTGGTGTCACGTGAAAAGAAAGGACCCAAATGTTTTACCGGGCGTCTGGAAACGGCGGATGCCGTGGTCATCGTTCCCTACCATCGGGAGCGCAAGCAGTTGGTGGTTATTCGAGAATTCAGGATAGCCCTTGGCGGCTATCAATATGGATTTCCCGCCGGCCTCGTGGAGCCGGGTGAATCGGTCGAGACGGCTGTCAGGCGTGAATTGATGGAGGAAACCGGATTGACGGTCGTTCGGCACCACCGAACCAGTCCGGTCGTTTTCAGTTCCTCCGGGATCACCGACGAATCGGTTATCATTGCTCATGTGGACTGCGTTGGAGATCCCTCGGACGCCGGAAACAGTGCCTCGGAGCAGATCGAAACCCTGTTTGTCGGTAAAATGGAGGCAGAACGCCTCTGCCGGGACGACACCATTCTCATGGATGTCAAGACATGGCTGGTGCTTTCCGGATTTGCCGCTGGTGGTTTTTGTGGTCAGGAAAAGACGATTCCTTCCGGGGACGGAACTAAATAATATTTCCGTTTACATCGGTGTTCATAGTGTTGTACCAACGATCCCTTTAAACACGTTGCAGGTCCGTCGGCATGCGGTTATGGAACTGGCACCGCCTGGCGACGTCGCTTTTTTAAAGATGAGTCAAAGGATACCCATGACACTGAGCAAACTGGAAATTCAGAAAATGCTGCGGGAGATGAACGTCAAATTCGATGCCGAAGAGACCTACGACGTTCTCAAACAGCGACTGCAGCAGGAAAACCATAGGCGGTGGCTCAAATCCGTGTCAGGCATCCGGTCCACGGACGGTAAAACGGATAAAATTCTGGTCAGAAAGCGAAAAAAAGGGGACCCCGCGCAAGACCCGATAAACGAGCCGCCACGTTTATCCGCCAGACGGGAAACCTCGGCAAAGCCTGACACACCGGCCTACCCCCGCAACCCCGAACCTGCCTATGGATCGCAGCCGATTGATAAGCCGGCGCCCGGAAAGCCGTGGAAAGCGGCTGCGGATGGAACCGAACCGTTCAACCGCAAAAAAAATGTGTTCGACTCCGTTCTGAAACGGTCCAGGATGTGCTGTGAATGCTGCGGGAATCAAACGGGTGAAGGAACCGGGGCCGACCGTCTGGAGCCTTACCACATCCTGCCACTTCTCCAGGGTGGCGAGCATTCCATCAAGAACGTGGTGGCCCTTTGCCCCGCCTGCCGGGTGTCCATGGAAAACGACCCGGATCCCAAGGCAATCAAAGATCTGAAGCGCAAGACCCGTTCCAAGCTCTACGATTCCCTGCAGGTGGTCAGGAAAAAAGCGGTACGCAGCCGGCGCCGCTCTACCAGCCGCCGGAAGTAACCGAAAAATCCATCTGCCGTCTCAGACACGGCCCAGCCGCCGCACCACTAGCGGGAAATAAGGTTCTGGTAGTGCTCGATGGTGTCGTTCCACTGCCGCACCTTTTCCTCGTCTTCGGACCCCCTTACCCCGTTTTTTGCATAAAAGGCGATGGCATTGCTGTAGTTTGCCTTGGAGATGGATTCCTTGAGCCGGATTTCCCCCTGCCGGATCATGCGGTTGCCGATAGCCAGCATCTTTTTGAGCATCTTGGCCTTGTGGTGGTGGTTGCGCCGGTTTTTGGCAAAATAGACCAGTGCCGTGCGATACGATTCCAAAAAGGGTTCGATATATCCGGCAAAGAAAACCAGCTTGCGAAAACCTTCCGAAGAGAGATTGTAGGCATCCGGCATGACCGGGTGGGGGACCAGAATCGCATTGTCGATGAACGCTTTGACGGTTTTGCGGACAATGTAGGCCGGAGGATGGTTCGGGTCTGCATTGAACTCCTCACTAAACAGTTCCTGAAGGCGACGATAGGTGTTGTGCAGGTCCGCAGCCGAAAATTGGAAGGCGTCTTTTTCCAAAATGGCCAGGGCCGTGAAGGCGGGCGGAACAAAATGACAGATGCTAATATTCTTGTAGTAATCCAGGGCGTTGCGTCGGTTTTCAACGATGCGCCACGTATGGTGGCGGACCTGATCTTTGGCCTTGGCATCGACCCACTGGATGAATTTGCGTCCTCGATAGTGATAGAGGGCGTTCTCTACGGCGGACTGATGCCCGTCGGCAAGGGTATCCGCCACGCAGGACCCCTGGGCAAAGAACTGGTTCATGGATGCCTCGATGCGAAAGCCTATCTCCTTGCGGGAGATGATCTCCCTGCCGCCCGACAGCAGGGCGCCGGCGACCAGGGACTGGGGGGTGACCACGGTCTGTCGGTCGATGGCGTTCATCATCCGGGCACCGATGTCCCGGCACAGGGTGTTCTGCTGTTTGGCGGAAAGTGCTGCTCCTGTCAACCCCTGCTCGGCCAGCACGTCGTTCAGGGCTAAGGGTTTACCGAAATTCAAGTGAACTCTGCCATAACGGTTTTTGAGGATGCGCTTGGCTCTGAGCATCTGACGGAAATTCTCAGCCGTTTTCTTCCCGCCGCTGATTTCGTGCAGATAGGATCCTTCGTCCGGGATGCGATCGTAGGCGATGAAGACGGGGACAAAAACCAGATCCTTGCAGGCGCCCTCGAAAAAGGCGTGCAGCAGGATGGAGAGCATGCCCAGTTGGGGCTGAAGCAGTTTGCCGCTGCGGCTTCGGGTGCCTTCAATATAAACGGCGACGTTAAACCCTTCCTTGAGCACCTGAAAAATATAAGCCGAAAACACCTTGGCATAGAAGACGGCGCCTTTAAAGCTGCGCCGCACAAAAAAGGCCCCCACCCGACGGAACAGCGGGCCCATGGGCCAGAAGGCCAGGTTTTTGCCGGCAAAAATATGTGGGCAGGGCATGTGGTTGTCGTACAGGGTAAAGGATAGCAGGAGGGAGTCCATGTGGCTTTTGTGGGCGGGCATGAAGATGATCGGCCCTTTGCGGGAATTGCGCTTGATGGTCGACAGCGCTTCCGGGCTGAAGGTCACCGACTCGAAGAGCGTGTTCAGGAATCGTCCCATAACCCGGTGGACGATATTGATAAAGGACGGGCTGTAATTGGCGGCGATCTCGTCCATGTAACCCTTGGCCTCGCGGTGGGTCTGGAAAATAGTCATCTCCCGGCGTGTGGCATAGGTGCCCATGAATTTGCGCAATTCCTCACCGGTCAGGATCTCCTGCTTGATCTCCTCAGGTGTCTTGATGGTGGGGCCGGTAATGCTTTTCCGATGGGCATTGATCTGACTCAGCAGATCCCGCCGTAACTTCAGCGCCAGATACTCGGTGCTGCGCCCCCGGTTCTCTGTTGACTCCAGAAAGCGTTTCAAGTTGATCGGATCGGACACTTCGATAAAGATGTTGCCGGGTTTTCTGAACAACGTGGCCAGGCGGCGCAGTTTCCCCGGTTTTTGCGGAGGGCCGAAAAAAATGTCAGCGATTGTAGGCATCGTAGTGGCCGGGTGCTTGCTGAAAAACAACAACTGCGGAAGGACACAGATGGGCCGCTCCAGGGTCTGCTGAATGTCGATCAGATGGCGGATGGGATCGGTCTTGGATTTGATGAACCGACGATAAAAATCGCGTTTTTCCACCAGTGGCAAAAAGGCGGTGGTCCCCTTGTCGATTTCGTTGCGGATGAAGCCTGCCCGGTAAGGGTCCCTAAACGAAAAATGGCGCAGGAAGAACTTCACCTGGGCGGTGGCGATGCGAAACAGCCGGCCCACCGGCTGCAAGAAACGGATACTGCAGTCGAACCCCAATTGGGGATAGGGCAGTTTGGCCTGCATGTAGCGGGTATAGTAGCATAGAAATTCGAAATAGCTTTTGGTTTTGGAGACGTAAACGATGACGGCGTTATCAGGAAGATCCTTCAGGGTCGCCTTGAGATCGGGATTCAGGTGGATGCCTGAGAAGAGGCGGCGCAGAATGAACATGGAGAAGATGCCGGTCTGCCGGGGTAGCCAGCAGGTGAAAAGGTTCTCCGTATTGTCCGAGCGCCTTTGAACCGCGCCAGCGAGCGCATTCCCCGTCGCCTGCGGCGGGGTTGGCGAGCGAACTGGAGATCGATTTTCATCCTTACGGTGAACGCTCCCCGCGGTTTGCCGCTGGGAGGGTTTAATCCAACCCGAAAATCGTGATGGCCTGTTCATGGGGCGTTTATATCAGAATTACAGAAAAAGACCACCATCTATATAACGGTTATTGTGAAAACGGCTCCAACGGCAGACGCAGGTCCGTGTTGTCCCGGACCGGGTTTGACGTGTCGGGATGGGCGCCGTACAGGTAGCGCACGTTGAAATCCGAGGGGGCCTCGTCTTCCAGCACGATGCGGATGGTCTCGCCGTCTATGCGGGAAACCGATGCGATGGGCAGCGGCTGTCGGTCGGAGAGAACCTCGAACCCGGTGATCTCCGTCCAGGGGGTGAAGTCGGTGCCTCCCCGGTGCTCAATAGTAATATCGATGGCTCTGTCCGACGATCGGGTGACCGTCGAAACGGTCGGGCCACGATGGTAGGGTTGCTTGCCCAGCAGGTAGAGGATGGTCTGGGACGTCCGCATGCCAAGGGAGGAGTAAGACGCCGCTGCCAGGTGCTGTCGCCCGCGGTTCTCCAGATCGATGCTCAGGGCCCCCGGTTGGCATTCGTCGATGGTCTTCAACGCATCCGTCTGAGCGTCGCGTATCCACTGGCAGGAGATGTCCCTGCCACTCGGTCGTTTGACCAGAGGTATGATCAAAAAGGGAAGCTGGGGCCGGGACGACCCATTGTTGATGTCCGACCGAATCTGATCCTTGACGAAGCGTTCCAGAGCCGCCCGGTATTCCTCGCGGGACACCGTCCCCCGCGCCGCATCCGCCTCTCCTTGCATCCACAGCACGAATTCCACCGATCCGCCGACGGTGTTGACCCCGTCGATGAATTGCCGATAGATGCCGTCAGGTCCGGTGTCCATCCAGAAGCCCTTGCCCCATTCCGCCCTGGCCGTCAGGCCGGTGCCATTGACCGAGTAGTCCAGCAGGCCAACCGGTATCTTCAGTGTTGAAACCAACCGGTTGCCCAAAGCCAGCGCCCCGTTGCCCTCGACACCGGGCGCGATCCATCCGTCATTGCGGTGAATCATGAGAAGGGGTGAAGGCTGATGGTCTGTGCCCGTGAAGAACCATTCGCGCATGTTGGACTGGCCGATGCAGGCAACCAGCATACCCACTCCCCATTGGTTGCCGCCCTTGTTGACCATCCACGGGGTGATTGCGCTGCGTACATGTAACCGGTACCACCCCCCCTGGGGAACCTGGTGCAATATACCGGTGTACAGTCCGTTTTCAGGTGAGCCGTCCACCACGGTCCAGGGTACGACCACCGCATCGGTCCCGGCGTCCACCACCCGGGCTTCAACCGGTCCCTGCACGCCTGTGTAGGTCCCGGTGACCACGATATCCGCATCCTGGCCCTGACGTTGAAAGATACGGCCCTGTTCGATATCGGTCAGGGTCAGTTCTGGCAGGGTCAGTTCGGGCAGGGTCAGTCCGGGCAGCGCATGGGTGGGATGCGCGGCTGACTGCATGCCCGGATCGACGGCCGAATCTCCGGCCGGCGATTCGACCGGTTGAACGGTCATCCCGCTGTAGATATCGCCGAGGGTGGCGGATGTCTCCGGAACCACTGGTATCGGATGCTTGCCGTAAAAACTCAACAATTGCGCGTTTTTCAGGATGAACACCCCCGGGTGCTCGCTGGGGTTGATCTGTACTTCCACCGTTTCATCGAAGGGCAGGGGAACGATCATGTTCAGCGTTTCCCGGCTCAGGCTTCGCTGGATCAAACCCGTGTCTCCAGGCCGGGTCTGGACGGTGATTCGACCCTGGTGCGCCGGGGAGAAGGTCAGGTTCACCATCCTGAAGACAGTGTTCGTCGATCCTGAAAGCGGTGGCAGGGAGAAAAAAGCCTCCTCGCCCGGGGACCGGATTTGCAGACCGTCAGGGGTGATATCTAGCGCACACGGAGTTACCGGCTTTGCACCGTCAAGGGCGATGTTTTGCCTAACCACGCCCTGCATCGGTTGGCCGGCTGCCAGCGTATATAAGGCTTCCAGATTCAGGTGAAGCCGATCGAGCCCTTCCTCCGCGCTTTCCACTATCACCCAGTCACTATCTCTGGCCATGACATTCCGTCCGAACGTGGGTTCCTGGGTTGAATCGATGACCGCCATGCTTTTAAACGCATGGGTGATAAACGGCAGGAGGCGGTCCATATAATCGTCGCCATAGACCACTCCCACCGGACCATTGACGGCGTGGGGCCCTGCGGCATGGCCGGCCATCGGTGCTTTTTCCTGCGGCTTCTTGCCCAGAACAAGACGGTAGAGGTCATCGTCCGGCGGTGGGCAGGCAACTGCCGAACGATTGCGGGGCGCCGGGTTGGCCAGTTCCTGAACTTTCAGGATCGGTTGGGCGGCGGCGGCGGCTCCGCTGCAGGTCCACAGGCGTGACCGTTTGTGATAGACATCCAGGCCACTGAGTTTGGCTTTTTTCAACACCGGGTCCAGTTCGATAAAGCCGCTCAAGGGGTGACGGTGGTTGGCATCGATAAGCGCCTTGTATAATAAATTTTTCGCCCCTGTATGGCCGGCACCCGCATACTCCGGATAGATGGCCGCCTTTCCGGGAACCACCGTGGCCAGAAACCGGCGTCCCGTGGCGTTGATTATTTTCTCCACCGCATGTAGCTCCAGAAACAGCCGGTGGCCTTTCTGCCGGGGGACCGTTTGCGCCGGGTGATCCTCCCTGGCGCCCTTAGGGTAAAGCCAGCCGTGGATGCCGAGGTGCACCGTTGTGGCCGAGGTGGCAGAAAAAAGATTATAATTCAGCCAGTTGTGGAAAACTTTCAGGGGTTTTCCGGCAGGCAGGGATTCTTCAAACCAGCCTTCGACAGCCTGGTAGAAGCCTCGGTCCAGCCACAGCGCCGCTTCAGGCCGGGGAAATCCCTGCCGGACGGTGTTGTCCCCATTGCTGCGCATGTGGCCGACCCCCCACAGAGCAGCCGGTGTGGTCAGCAGAAGCACGAAAAATAGAGAGAAAAACTTTTTCACCGTTTCGATTAAAACCGGTAGTAGATGAAAGGGTTCTGGGAGCCGGAAGACAAAATGGCCAGGCACCAGGGCAATAGCACCATGAATAGAACGATTCCCACCATGGTCGCCAGTAATCGTCGTTGCGCCAATTGGGGTTCGGCATCCATGGCCCCGGATGGCAGGATCAGCGCCGTGGCCGAACAGAGCATGAGCACCGTGTTCTTAAGGTCCATCAGATTTACCAGGGATGTCGGTATTTCCAGGCTGGTGAGACTGAACATGGCCGTGAAAAAATGGTTGGCCTGGCCCAGATTGTCGCAGCGGAAGATGACCCAGCCGCACACCACCACCACCAGGGTCAACAGGCGACGAAGCCCGTTCAGGCGGTTTTCGGAAACCCGACGCAGGCCGGTGATCCGCTCAATCACCAAAAAGAGGCCGTGGTAGGCGCCCCAGGCCACAAAGGTCCAATTGGCGCCATGCCAGAACCCGCACAGGAGAAACACGAGCGTCAGGTTCAGGTAGGTGCGCGGCGCCCCGTTTCGGCTGCCGCCCAGCGGAATGTAAAGATAATCCCGGAACCAGCGACTCAAGGAAATATGCCACCGCCGCCAGAAATCGGTCAGGCTCACGGCGCTGTATGGACGGTTGAAATTTTCCAGAAAGCGGAAACCAAAGAGCATGCCCAGGCCGATGGCCATGTCCGAGTAGGCGGAAAAGTCCAGATAGATCTGAAGCGTGTAGGCAAGGGCCCCCAGCCATGCAGTTGGGGTGTCCAGCGCAGCGGGCGGGAGACCGAATATGACGTCGGCAAACCGGCCGCAGGTGTCGGCCAGGATTACTTTTTTGCACAGGCCCCAGCAAAACCTTACCGCGCCTGCATAAAAGTTGTCCCACGATTCCACCCGTTGGTTGATCTGGTCGTGGATGTCTCGGAACCGCACAATGGGACCGGCCACCAGCTGGGGAAACAGGGCCACATACATAAAAAAGTCGATTATATTGGCCGTGGACCGGCACCGCCCACGGTAGACATCGATGGTGTAGCTGAGCTTCTGGAAGGTGAAAAACGAGATGCCTATCGGCAGGGCTACCGTTTCCCACCCGGACGGGTCGATGCCCATCCGGACGAGGTAGTCGGCGGTCTGGTCCACCATGAAGTTGGCGTACTTGAACCAGGCCAGCAGCCCCAGGTTGACCCCGACGGACAGGGTCAACCACAACCGCTTTTGCCCTTCAAACCGATCCATGAAGCGGCCCATCGCATAGTCAAACAAGGTGGACCCGGCCAGAAACAGGATGAAATCCGGGGCGCCGAAAAGATAGAAAAGATAGGAGGCGACGAGCAGGGTCAGGTTGCGCAGACGATTTTTAAACAGCACATACTGGCCGTAGTAGCCAATGATCACCATCGGCAGGAAGGCGAAGATAAAGAATACGCTCGAAAAGATCATGCGATGACATCTATTTTTTTACGAAATGAAAGCCGGTCTGGCTCAAACAGGTGAGACGGTGTCATCGGACCAATCAAACGGCGGGCTGGTGGTGGCCATTGTCGATTACTTCCCGGATGGCATGGGAGAGCTTTTCCATGCCAAAGGGTTTCTGGATGAACCCGTTGCATCCCCGAGCGATGATGGCGGCGGCGTCACCCATGCTGTAGCCGCTGGCCAGCAGCACCTTGATGTCCGGTCTGATGGTGCGCAGCCGATCAAAAACCTCACCGCCGCCGATGTCCGGCATGATTAAATCCAGAATCACCAGGTCAATCTGCTGGGGCATGTCGGTGAACACACGGACCGCATCATCGCCACAGCAGGCCTTGAGAACGGTGTATCCCATTTTTTCGAGCATCTTCACCCCCACATCGAGGATATAGGGTTCATCGTCGACCAATAAAATGGTTTCCGGACCGTTTAAGATACACTCCGGTGCAGGTGCCGGGTCATTGCTGGTTTTCTGGGAGATGGGCAGGTAGACACTGAAAGTGGTGCCGCGGCCGGCATGGCTTTCAAAATCCACAATGCCGTCGTGGTTCTTCACGATGCCGAACACCGAGGCGAGCCCAAGGCCCGATCCACAGCCCAACTCCTTGGTGGTGAAAAAAGGGTCGAAAATCCGATGGGAGATGGTCGGGTCGATACCTTTCCCCGTATCTGTGACCGATACCCGCACATAGTCGCCGTAACTGATTTCAAAAGGTTTGACGAATTTTTCGTCAATGGTGACGTTCTGGGTTTCCAGGTAAAGATCGCCTTTTTCCGACATGGCCTGCCAGGCGTTGAGGTAAAGGTTGATCAAGACTTGTTCGATCTGCCCCCGATCGGCGGAGACCGGCCGAACGGTTGGTTCATAGGTCTCATGGATCCGGATGGATTTGCGGGTTCGGCCGAACAGGACGGCTGTTTCTGAGACCACATCGTTCAGGTTCACGGGCTTGACCACATATTTGCCGCCTCGGGCGAAACCCAGCAGCTGCCGGGTCAGGTTGGCGCCGCTGTCCACCAACTGCTCGATGCTGCGGATATTCTCGTACAGCTGATGGCAGTGGTCGACATTCAGATCCATCAGGGATATGTTTCCCTGTATTCCCATGAGCAGGTTGTTGAAGTCGTGGGCAATGCCGCCGGCCAGCGTGCCGATGGCCTCCATCTTCTGTGCCTGCTGGAGTTTGCTCTCCACATTTTTTTTCTCGGTAATATCGATGATGATGCTCTGGTATTCCATGGCGTTGCCCTGCTCATCGAACAGGGCGCGGTCGGTCCACTGCCGCCACAGGATATCACCGATTTCGGTCCGGGTGCACTGTTCGTAAATAACCATGGGTTTTTCCGGACGAAGGCGTTGCAGTCGTTTTTTCATGCGCTGCCGCTCCGCGTCGGGAAAAAAAGCGAAAACGTTCGTTTCCTCAAGCGTGTTGTCGGAAAGCTGAAAGTGATTTTTAAACCGGACGTTGGCAAAGGTAAGATCGCCGTTGGGCAGGTACCGGCATACCATGGCCGGCATGTCCCGGGAAACGGAGCGGTATCGATCCTCACTTTCCCTCAGGGCTTTTTCCACCCGCTTGCGTTCTTCGATTTCATTGCGAAGTTGATTGTTGGCCTGCTCCAGCGCCTCGGTCCGCTGTTGCACCCGCCTTTCGAGACGGTCGTTGGCCTTTTTCATCCCGGCTTCCGCATGTTTGCGGGCGGTGATGTCGTGAGTGACCACGACGGCATGGGTAACCTGGCCGCTATCGTCCCGATACGGATTGTAGGTGACCTGATAGCAGCGCAATTCCTTGCCGTCGAACTTGAACCAGTCTTCAGAGGTGGTTACATTTCCGGCAAAACAGTGGTCTAACTTGGGTTTGATAATCGAGTCGAACTGATCCTGTCCCCATACGGTGGCAACGCTTTTGCCGACAACATCTCCGTGCCGCTGGCCCCGGGCACGGCAGTAAGCCTGATTGACGCTCTCGTAATTATAATTCCGGTCGATCATGGTGAGCAGTTGATCGGCCGCATTGGCGATGAACTGGGTTTTACGCCAGGCCTCTTTTTCCTTCTCCAGAAGCCTGAGCTTTTCCCGAAGGGCGCTGGTTTCTGCTGTCGATTCGTCCATATTGTGGCTGTGGCTCTTTTGCGAACGATGTTGCCTGAAGCCGTGATATCAAGCGGTTTTTCAGGCAGTCATTATGTTTTAGGGTTTTGTTGCCGATGTTACTGCATATCAATAGACCGGATGTCATTGCTTCGTCAATACGTGGTTACGATTGGGTTTTAGGTAGCCGGTTTCATGGAGACTTTTTTGTTGACATCCGCTGCAACAACACTATATTAGCCCACCAGCAATCTGATCGGTAGTTGAAGGTCCCACATCTGGTGTGGTCATTGCCAAATGCGGGATCTTTTTTTTATTTTACCTTTAACGCAAATAACACAAAGACCGAGCGCATCAACCGGTCAGGCACTGCGCTCACCAATCGAGGACATCATGGCAACACGCATCGAGAGAATCAGAAACATCGGCATCAGCGCTCATATCGATTCAGGCAAAACCACGCTCACCGAGCGGATCCTGTTTTACACCAAGCGCATCCACGCCATCCACGACGTAAAGGGCAAGGATGGGGTGGGGGCAACCATGGATTCCATGGAGCTTGAAAAGGAGCGGGGGATCACCATCGCCTCCGCCGCCACCTACTGCGAGTGGAACAACCACGAAATCAATATCATCGACACGCCGGGTCATGTTGATTTTACCATCGAGGTGGAGCGCAGCCTGCGCGTACTGGACGGCGCCATTCTTGTCCTCTGTTCGGTGGGCGGGGTTCAAAGCCAGTCGATCACCGTTGATCAGCAGATGAAGCGCTACAAGGTCCCATGCATTGCATTCATCAACAAATGCGACCGCAGCGGCGCCAATCCGTTTCGGGTGGTTACCCAGCTCAAGGAGAAACTGGGCCACAACGCAGTGGCCATGCAGATCCCGGTGGGGCTCGAGGCGGATCATGAAGGCGTTGTGGATCTGGTGACCATGAAAGCCCTCTATTTTGACGGCGATAACGGCGAAACCATCCGTGTGGAGGAGATCCCGGAGTCCTTTGTGGATCTGGCCATGGAGAAACGGGAAGCGCTCATCGATGCTGCTTCCATGTTTTCCGATGAACTGACCGATGCGGTCCTTGAAGAGACGCCCATACCGGCAGAGATGCTTGTCGACGCCATGCGCAAGGGAACCCTTGAACGTAAGATCACACCCGTATTCATGGGTTCCGCATATAAAAACAAAGCGGTTCAGCCGCTGCTGGATGCCGTCACCCAGCTGCTGCCCTGTCCGGCGGATGTGTCGAACCAGGCCCTGGACCTGGACCAGGATGAGGCACAGGTGACCCTGGCCTCGGACGCCGCCAAACCGACCGTGGCGCTGGCCTTCAAACTGGAGGACGGGCAATATGGTCAGCTTACCTATATTCGTGTCTACCAGGGTGCCCTGAAAAAAGGCGACACGGTAGTGAACGTGCGTACCGGCCGAAAGGTCAAGATCGGCCGTCTGGTGCGCATGCACGCCAACCAGATGGAAGATATCTCCGAAATCTCCGCCGGGTATATCGGCGCGCTGTTCGGCGTCGACTGTGCATCGGGGGACACCTTTACCGACCGCAGCGTCAACCTGACCATGACGTCCATGTACGTGCCGGAGCCGGTGATTTCCCTGGCTATTGTTCCCAAGGACAACAAGGCGGAAATCAACATGTCCAAGGCCTTGAACCGCTTTTCCAAGGAAGACCCCACCTTTCGCACCTACGTGAGCGAAGAAACCGGAGACACGATCATCTCCGGCATGGGAGAACTCCATCTGGAAGTCTATATCGAGCGCATGCGCCGGGAGTACCAGGCCGAAGTGACCAGCGGCGCTCCCCGGGTGGCTTACCGGGAAACCATTACTCGCCTGGCCGAGTTCAACTACACCCATAAGAAGCAAACCGGCGGTTCGGGCCAGTACGGTCGGGTGGCCGGTTATATGGAGCCGGTGGACGGGGAGGATTTTAGCTTTGACAATAAAGTGACCGGCGGGTCCATTCCCACCCAGTTTATCGCGGCGTGTGAAAAGGGCTTCAGGAATTGCCTGGCCAAGGGGCCCAAAATGGAGTTTCCGGTCACCGGCGTCAAGGTGGTGATCAACGACGGCGCTTCCCACAGCGTAGACTCGTCGGAGATGGCATTCCAGGCTGCCGCCCGTGGTGCTTTTCTGGAGGGCTACATGAAAGCGGGGCCGGTGATTCACGAACCGATTATGAAGGTGGCGGTGGAGACCCCTACCGAGTTCCAGGGCGGGGTCATGGGGTCGTTGAACCAGCGCCGCGGCATGATTATCGGCTCCCAGGACGAGGGGCCCATGTGCGTCATCGAATCCCAGGTGCCCCTGGCAGAGATGTTCGGGTATTCGACGGTGCTGCGCTCCCTGACCCAGGGAAAAGCCCAGTTCACCATGGAATTTGCCACCTACCGGCAGGTTCCCCAGTCCATCTCGGAAGAGATTGCCAAAAAGCATCAGGATGAGAAAAAGAATGTTGCCTGATTTGCAAGTCATCAATTTGATAGAAAGGAACCTGGATATGCTCAAAAACGACCTGATCCTCAGAAATCCGCTGAGGTTGATGGGCCACGAAAACGAAGCCATTGTTCCCCAGGGGGGCTTCGGGGCCGTATTGGCCCGGGCCGGCGTGGGTAAAACCGCCCTGATCGTTCAGGTGGCCCTCAATACCATGCTGCAGCAGAAAAATGTACTCCATGTGAGCCTGGACGACCCCGTTGACAAGGTGAACCTGTGGTATCAGGAGGTGCTCAACAGCCTGGCCAGCCAGTACCACGTGCGGCAGATCAAGGAGTTGTGGGAATCCATCCAGATGCACCGGTTTATCATGACCTTCAAGGTGGAGGGATTCAGCGTACCCAAACTGGAAGAACGGGTCAAGGATCTCACCGAGCAGCAGATATTCAATCCCCACATGGTGATTATCGACGGCCTGCCATTTGATGAGCGCCTGAGAACCCCGCTGGAAGGACTGAAAGCATTTTCAGAGAGTCATCGCCTTCACCTGTGGTTCACCGTCACCACGCATCGTCACGAAACGCCCGGTGCAGACGGTCTGCCGGTGCAGCTGTCAGCCGTTGGCGATCTGTTCGACGCCGCCATCGAGCTTCAGCCCGAAGGAAAAAAAATTCACATCCGCTGCCTGAAGGGCGGCCCCGCGGATTCAGACGCCTGCGACCAACTGCTGGATCCATCGACCATGCTGATTCAGGAACCATAGTTGGTTTGGGTTGGTTGGATTAGTTATTATCGTTGAGAGCGTTGGAACGTTAAGATCGTTGAGATCGTTGAGATCGTTGGAATTGGAACGTTTGGAACGAAACCCAGACCACGGTTTCCGGTTGACGGTTGAAAAAACGGTTTAACTGGTCTCATTGGTTCGATTAGTTATTATCGTTGAGAGCGTTTGGAACGTTGAGATCGTTGAGACGCTTTACCTGCTTTCTATCTGACCGGTATTCTGTTCACTGTTCGAAGACCGGTTGAATTGGTTGCTCATTGTTGACCTTCTGATCCTCTTAGCTTCTGATCTTTTTTCACTCACGCCCGCTTCGCTCAAGCCGCCAAGCTCACCAGCTGACCAGCAAAAAAGAAATCACAAACTTCAAATCACAATTTCCAAACAAATTCCAAATTCCAAATTTAAAATCTCAAACCAGGTCAAAAACCAACAGAGGATTAAAATTTTGAAATTTCGCTATTTGTATTGTCGCTTTATACCGTCAACCGGTAACCGGAAACCGTCAACCGATGTTACCTTTGCGTCTTTTAGTGAAACCCTTTTTTGTCCTCTCGCCCTGCTTCCAGCTCGCCCGCTGATCTGTTCACTGTTCGAAGACCGGTTGAATTGGTTGACCTTCTTATCCTCTGATCTTCTGAGCTTCTGTCTCTTTTCATTTCACGCTCTCCCGCCCTCCCTGCTTTTCAGCTCACGATTCACCCTTCACCGTCAACCGGAAACCGGAAACCGAGAACCGTAATCCCTCAATCCCTCAATTCGAAATTCAGACCTCAGTCCTCAGACCTGCGGCCTTTATTTTCCAGCGCCGCGATCCGCTGGAGCACCGGTGGGTGAGAGTAGTTCAAGAAGACATAAAGCGGGTGGGGGGACAGGTTCGACAGGTTGTTGAGGCTGAGTTTTTTCAGGGCATCCACCATGGGGCGGATTTTTCCGGTGCTGGCTGCGGCAAAACGGTCTGCCGCAAACTCATGCCGGCGGGACACGCGGTGACCGATCAGGCTTAAAAAAAAGTCCACCGGCGCGTAGAGCAGGCCAAAGAACACCAATCCGGCGTGAACCGACGGCTGTTTTACGTAAAAGGCTTCGACCAATGCCGGCGAGTGGATGATCAGGGACATGAGAAACAGCAGCACGCCGGTCTGCAGGATGCCCAGCGTCATCATCTTGAGAATGTGCCGCAGCTGGTAATGCCCCATTTCATGGGCCAGCACTGCCACCAATTCGTCGGTGGTGTGCCCGGCGATGAGGGTGTCGAAGAGCACGATGCGCCGATGGCGGCCGAATCCCGTAAAAAAGGCATTGGATTTGGACGATCGTTTTGAACCGTCCATGACATAGATGTCGTCCAGGGAGAAATCGATGGCGCGGGCATAGGCCATGATGGCATCCTTCAGTTCGCCTGTTTCCAGCGGTTCGAACCGGTTGAACAGGGGCATGATCCAGGTGGGGGCGATAAACTGGACCACGATCATGAACAGGGTCACCAGGGCCCAGCACCAGATCCATGCGCTCGATCCGGCATACTGGAAAAAGGCCAGAACGCCGGCCAGCAGCGGGACACCCAATATTATGGTCAGGAGCAGGGCCTTGAGCCGGTCCTTTATCCAGATGGCCAGGGTGGTTTGGTTGAATCCGAAACGCGCTTCGATCACAAAGGTGGCATAGAGACTGAATGGTTGGTCGACCAGGGTTTTCAATCCGGCAAGAACCCCGATGAATGCCAAACCCGTGGCCAGTGACCCCCAGCCGAACGAGCGCGTCCAGGCGTCCACCAGGGCAAAACCGCCGCCAAACCAGAAGCCGATCAGCACCAGCAGATCCACGGCCGCGGCAATCTGTCCGAAACGGGTCTGGGTGCGCAGATAGCGCTGCGCCTGCCGGTATTTCTCCGCGTCGAAAATAGGTTGGAATGATTTTGGTATTTCATCGGTAAGCGCCTTAAGGTTGAGCCGGTCGGCCACCCGATGAAGCAAAAAATCGGCGATGAGAAAAAAAAGAATGGTCCAGGCGATCCAGTTCATAGAAAAGTTACCGATGTTGGTTAGTTAAATTTGTTTAATTGGTTAAATTGGTTTTGTTGGTTTGATTGGTTGGTTGACGGTTGACGGTTACCGGTTGACGGTTTTTTAACCGCAAGGCGTGAGTCGCAAAGCAGATTAAGACAGTCGTCTGAGTCGTTTGTCGGTCTCCCGCTCTCTCGCTCTCTCGTTCTCTGAGTGTCAGGGTTTTAGTTAAGCCGCAAGGACGTGATGGCCGTAAGTCGCAAGGCGACTTTCACTGCTGACCCTTCACCGCTCTCTCGCCTTCCCGGCTCTGGTTGACTCTGCTCCGACTTCGTCAACTGGTACCGAAGCCAAACCTTCACTAATCGTCAGCTGATTCCTGCTCACGGTTGACATATAAGCACTCAAAATCCACTCTATCCTATCGATTTCACATACCAATCAAACCAATTCAACCAATCAAACTCAACCAATCAAACCAATCAACCAATCAAACCAATCAACCAATCCAACCAATCAAACCAATCAAACCAATCAAACCAATCAAACAGTCTATTATCTCTCGCTCAATTGCTATCATCAAGCGGCAATGGGGTCTGGGTCGTCGATGTTTCTTTAAGCACCGGTTCTATCGTTGATGGACCCTTGCGAATATGATCCAGAAAATCACCGATGGCCCGGTACACCCGCTCCGCACCCTCGCCCAACAGGATGCCGTGGCGCTGAAAGTTAAACAGGACCATCTGCTTGTCCGTCGAGCCGAGCAGCTTGAATATTTTGTCGGTTCCCTTGGGATTGACCACCGGGTCTTCCCGTGACTGGATCACCAGGGCCGGTGCCGTGATCATCGGCAGCCGCGGCTCTAACGACGACATGAGCCGCTCCAACTCGCGAACCCCGGCGATGGGGTTCTTGAAATAGTTGATCTGCGGATTCTCGGGATGATTGTCCACAAAGGTCTTTTTGGCCTCATCCAGGTTAAACCGTTCCATGAAGTGGTTCCACACATCCACGGCGGGAACGAAACGGGCGGACATATCATGCAGCCGCAGCGGGGCGGACACGGCAAAGACGCCCTCTACCGCCGGTACCCGCTGGGCCAGGTCCAGGGCCAGGCCGGCACCGGTGGAAAATCCCCCGGCGATCACCCGACGACACAGGTTGCTGATGATGGCATACCCGGTGTCCATGGACTCGATCCAGTCCTGAAAAGTGCATTCGGCCAGATCTTCCGGGGCGGTGCCGTGCCCCTTCATGCGGGGGGCGTAGACCCAGAATCCCATTTTCCCCAGGTAATCGGCCAGACCTCTCACCTCTGCCGGGGCCGCCATGTAGCCGTGGGCCAGCACCACGCCCACCCGGCGGCGGTCGCCTTTGATCAGGAAGGGTCGGCCGACATCCTTGGGCTTTGATGTTTTCAGCGTCGAAAATGCCTCATAGTCGCGATTGAAATCATCCAGTGCGTGTTTGATTAAAAGCCGGGTTACCTTGCGTTTCAGCCAGAACCCGGGCTGCCAGCACAGGCGGGAGATGCGGCGCTGAAGTCGCGTCAGCGGTTCGACTTCATTGGCCATGACGGCAATGGGGTTGTCGATGCGGGATCGATGAAAATCGAATATGGTGCCCAGGCGCGCGGCATTTTTTTCCAGAACGGCACCGTCGGCTGCCAGCACGCCCTTTTCCATGGCAAAATCCACGAACTCGCTGAATTTGCGGTATCGGTCGTCGGTGAGCAGGTGCACCTGGTTCTTTTCGAAGCTGTTGTGCAGATAAACGCTGCCGGAGTCCCTCTCTTCCTGCGAAACCAGGAAGACGCGGCGTTTCAGATTGTCTTTGTCGATGCGGCTGACCGGCGACTTTTTCAGGCAGGCAGCGAACAGGTGATCGTGATTGACCGTGGTCATCCGATAAATGGCGGCCATGTATTGCTGCATGATCTTAAACGCTTCATGGCGCATGAACTTGCGTGAAGGGATCGCGTCGTCGAAACCGATGGCCGCAGACGACCGGATATCGCACTGAACCTTCCGGCAGGAGAGGTTTTTTTTGATTTCAATGGGTTCACCGAAGCGCATGTCGATATCCACGCCGGACAACAGCATGGCCCCCTCGGTCATGATCTCCTCGGCCACGCGTTCGGGCAGCTCCTCCACCATGCGCCCGGCCAGGCGGCTCAGGGCATTTTCCCGCGCTCGCAGCGGGTAATAGGTGAGATTGACCGGTACGATGCAGGTGGGCTGAGGGCTGATACTGTCCACGGATGCCAGGTCGAACCGGCCTGTCAGACGCTGGGCCTCCTGCGGGTTGCAGCGGGCCATTTCGGCAATACGCTGGCGATAGAACTCGGTTCTCAGGGCCAGGGTGGCGGCGCCGGTGTGGGGCGGGTGCTTGCCACCGGCGTACGAGATCATGTAGCGCCCCTTTTCCATGATTTTCTTGTTTTTGACCATCCGGCCTTCGGGAAATACGATCCAGCAGGCTTCGGCGGTGAGCAGGGTTTTGACCATCAACCGGTCCCGGTGCGGCGATTGGGTGGAAACGGCACCCACCTGCTCCAGGTAGCGTCCGAACTTGCCCACGAACAGCTCCGGGGCAGCCAGGGCCCACACCGGCCTTCCGGTCAACCGGTGCAGGTGGTAGGGCAGCAGAAACGTTTCGATCCGTGTGAAGTGGTTGACCACGAAAATGGTGGCGCCGTGGGGGATATTATCCGCGCCATGGATGTTCATGCGGGCACGGGTGAGACCGGCAATGGTTTTAATGGCCAGGCCGGTGGTGCGGTATGCGAAACGATTCATTGATCAGTTCAGATTCAAATACATGAGAGTGGATCCACGTGGCCGGGCTTAGGTTTCATTTATATCGATTTGGTCAATCGTCATGGTTGATGCCCTCGTAAAAAGTCGTATTATTCGACGGGTTCGTAAAAGAGCCGAGATCAAGGCTTGCGAGTCCCGAGGAATGAGGCGTACTTACGGTACGCCGCAGTGACGAGGGATGAAGCGTAACGCAGATATCGGCTTTTTTACGAACCCGTCATGGTTGACACCGCTTTATCTAACCGTAGATTACATGGCTCGGAATTAAAAGTAAAGAATCATACGGAGACGACTGGTGTATTCGAAAATACTCAAATTGCGGTTCCCCGTCACGGAAGTCCAGAAACCGGTGGTCTGCAACCTGGCCCGGGAATTTGATCTGATGTTCAACATCCTCAATGCCGGTATCCTCCCGCGCAAAGAGGGCTTCATGGTGCTGGAGATCTCCGGCAGCCGCAAGAATTTCAAGGATGGCGTCAAATACCTGAAAAACCAGGGGGTGGATGTACAGAACGCTTCCCAGGAGATCAAGCGCAACGAGAAGAAGTGCACCCACTGTGGATCCTGCACGGCCGTGTGCCCCACCGGCGCCCTGTCCGTTAAACGGCCGGAGATGGCGGTGGATTTCGATCAGCAAAAATGCAGTGTCTGTGAACTGTGCGTCACCGCCTGTCCGCCCCGGGCCATGGAAGTGCGTCCCACCAACCAGCTTTTTTTTGAATGAGCGGTCCCATCGCCATTGCCGTTTCCGGCGGCGTTGACTCCCTGGTTTCCGCATACCTGCTCAAACAACAGCAAAGCGATGTTATCGGCATCCACTTTCTCACCGGTTATGAAAAACCAACCGAATCGGGTATCGAAGGGCTCAAGGCGATGGGTCGGCAACTGGACCTCCCGGTTGTGGTCGTCGATCTGAAGGCGCAGTTCAAAACCATGGTCGTGGACTATTTCACCGCCGCCTACCGCAACGGAAAAACCCCCAATCCTTGCCTGGTGTGCAACCCAATGATCAAATTCGGCGCCCTGCTGGATGAGGCCCGTCAATTGGGTGCCTTACGCCTGGCCACCGGACACTACGCGCGGGTGGAGGGCGGGCAGGGGACGCGATATCGGCTGCTCAGGGGCGTGGACGAAAGCAAGGATCAGTCCTATTTTCTCTCCCGCCTCACCCAGGATCAGCTGATGGGTGCCTGTTTCCCGTTGGGGACGCTGACCAAGGCGAAGGTGAAAGCGCTGGCCGCGGCAAAAGGATTGCAGCCGCTGACCCGGCAGGAGAGTCAGGATGTATGCTTTATCCGGGACACCGGCTATGCCGATTTTCTCATCCGGACCACCGGTATCCGCCCGCAGCCGGGAGATATCGTGGACACCGCCGGACAACGGGTGGGCACCCACAGCGGTCTGCACCGGTACACCGTGGGCCAGCGGCGGGGCATCAACTGCCCGGCAAGCCAGGCCTATTACGTGGTCCGGCTCGACACCCGGCGCAACCGACTGGTGGTCGGGTTCAAGGACGAACTGGCCGCAGACAGCTGCCGGGTAGGGGACATCAACTGGATCGCCGGTGTTCCCGATGGCCCCATAAAAGCCGACACGCGCATCCGCTACCGTCACAGGGCCGTGCCCACGACGGTGTCGCCGGTTGGCCTTGACTGCGCCGTGGTTCGGTTCGATCAGCCCCAGACCGCCGTTACGCCGGGGCAGGGGGCGGTTTTTTATCGGGGGGATGAGGTGATCGGCGGCGGTTGGATTATTTAGTGTTCACCCAGGAGTAGCATCTTGCGGCCCAGGCCGGCGTTCTCACTCCGTTGAAATCCTCGACGTAGCGCTTGCTACGCCTCCGGTTTCAACCTCGCTGCGGCCTTGGCCTGAACCACAAGCTACCACTTCTGGACGAACACGAAGCACGACTTATCCAGAAAGGTATCTTGTTGTCATAGGGTTCAAGGGGTCAGGTGAAATTGAAAGATGAACATCGAACATCGAACGTCCAACATCGAATGATGAATGGGAAAAGATGAAGAATAAGGCATATGATCTGGAAGAAAGGTTGCTCATTTATTCGGTGCGAATCATAAAGATTGTTGAACAGCTTCCCAAAACTAGAACGGGTAACCATGTTGCAGGACAAATGCTAAGAGCGGGCACCTCAGCCTATCCAAATCATGGTGAGGCCCAGGCAGCGGAGTCGCCAAAAGATTTTATCCATAAGCTGCGTATTTCGCTAAAAGAGCTTCGGGAAACCCAGAGATGGTTAAAGCTGATTCAGCGAGTACCATTAATAAAAAAACCTGAATTATTGAATGATCTTTTGCAGGAAACAGAGGAATTGATCCGGATTTTTGCTACCAGCATCAAAACGGCAGAAAAGAAAAAGAAATAGCTCTTGACTGTCGATATTTTTGTGGTCTTTTCGTTCGATGTTCGATGTTCGATGTTCGATGTTCGATGTTCGATGTTCGATGTTCGATGTTCGATGTTCGATGTTCGATGTTCGATGTTCGAAACCTCGACCCCTTGAATCCTCGAATCCTTGAACCCTTGTTTTACTATAGTGGACCTAACGATACTGATATCCTATCAATTAATGAATTTACACCTTATATGAAGAAGCTACTAATTAAAACCTTCGGCTGCAAAGTCAACCAGTGCGAGTCCGAGGCCATCCGCAATGCGCTGGTGGAATCGGATGCGGGCTTTGCCGCCGGCGACGACGGCATGGCCGACGTCGTGATCGTCAATACCTGCACGGTGACCCGCAAAGCCGCCATGCAGAGCCGCCAGGCCGTTCGTCAGGCCATCCGGGCCAATCCCGGTGCCCGCATCGTGGTCACCGGCTGCCATGCCCAGACCGCACCGGCGGAGCTGGCCGCCATCGATGGCGTGGATCTGATCGTCGGCAATCGGGACAAGCACCTGATCCCAAAACAGATTTATGCCGACCTGCCCGGCCGCGACGGCGATGATGCGCCGGCCGGATGCCCTGACATCGCCGATGTCGGTGGCTTCCAATCCTTGCCCGGCATCGCCCACGGCAATCGAACGCGTCCGTTTTTGAAAATCCAGGACGGCTGCAACGCCTTTTGTACATACTGCATCGTGCCCCATGCGCGCGGAAGAAGCCGCAGCCTGCCCATGGACCAGGTATTGCGTCAGATCGAACAGCTGGGGCGGCTGGGCTACCGGGAAGCGGTGCTCACCGGAATCCACATCGGCTGCTACGGCCATGACCTGACACCTGGCATTGAATTGGTCGATCTTCTTGGAACCATCCAGCATGCCGGCACCATCGATCGTATTCGCGTCAGTTCCATCGAACCGGTGGAATTGACCGACGCGATCATCGACCTTGCCGCTTCAGGTGAAGATACGATGGGCCGGCTCTGCCCGCACTTTCACATCCCCTTGCAAAGCGGGGACGACGGGATCCTCAAGCGGATGCACCGGCCCTATGACCGTGACTATTTTAAGGATCGGGTCCAGCGCATCATCGGCCGGCTGCCCGATGCCGCCATCGGCGTAGACACGCTCATCGGTTTTCCCGGAGAGACGGACGACGCCTTTGAGAATACCTACGCCTTGATCCAGTCACTGCCCGTGGCCTACCTGCACGTATTTCCATTTTCAGCGCGTGAGGGAACCCCGGCTTTCTCGTTCAAGGATCAGGTCCCACCGCAGGTGATTAAAAAGCGCTGCGCCCGGATGCGTCGGCTGGGCGAGAAAAAACGCCGGGCATTCTATGGCCGCCGTATCGGCAAGGTGGTGACCGTGCTGGTCGAAGAGACCCGTGACCGAATCACCGGCCACCTGAAAGGATTTTCGGACAATTACATTCCCGTGCGCTTCGATGGGCCGGATGAATGGATCAACACTTTTCAGTCAGTCGAGATCCAGCGCATCTCACCCGACGGCGTTCCGGAAGGGAATGCCCTCAATTTTGAATGTTGAATGATTAATTTTGAATTAAAGAATAGAACATACCAATAATTAAAAAATTAAAACTACTAATTTAAAATTATTTCATAACCTTAATAACCAAACATTAGCCAGTTACATTCACAGAAGGTGACAGCTAAGCGAACCGTGAACCGTGAACCCAGAACCAGGAAAACACTACGAAATTTCAAAAAACAAATAACAAAAGACAAACAAACAACAATACTCAAAGTCAAAATTCCAATCCTCTGTTGGTTTTTGACCTTGTTTGAGATTTAAAAATTGGAATTTGGAATTTGTTTGGAAATTGTGATTTGAAGTTTGTGATTTTTCTTAGTTTGAACCCGGAACCCAATGAACCCAACCAACGCAATTAACCCAAAAAACCCTTCCATGGCTGCCGGACTGTTCGTGTGGAGTTTCGGTGCGGTTTTCTACCTGCTGGGTTTCTTCCACCGGGTGGCACCGGCGGTGATCACCGCTGAGTTAATGCGTGACTTTCAGATCAGCGCCGCAGCATTGGGAAATCTTTCAGCATTTTATTTTTACAGCTATGTGGCCATGCAGATTCCCACCGGCATTCTGGCGGACCGCTGGGGACCGCGTCGCCTGCTCACCCTGGGCCCGCTGATCGCCGCCCTGGGTGCCGTGATGTTTGCCCTGGCGCCGGGCATCGCCTGGGCGGCTGCCGGCCGGCTGCTGATCGGCGGCTCGGTGGCCGTTGCCTTTGTGGGGCTGCTCAAGGTGGCGGCCAACTGGTTCCCCCCCCGCCGCTTCGCGCTGGTAACGGGTTTGGCCCTTTTTTTCGGGATTGTCGGGGCCGTATTTGCCGGCACGCCGCTGCGGTTTCTGGTGGACCTTTACGGCTGGCGCAGCGTCGTCCTGCTTAGCGCCGCAGCGTCCCTGGTGATCGGTGCCGGCACCTGGATATTTGTCAGGGATTATCCGCATGAAAAGGGATATCGCGACCTGGCAGCTGCCGGTTCTGCAACGGCATCGACGGCTGAAACGGGTGTTCTCCAAGGGATCGTACAGGTGTTTGCCTATCGCAACACCTGGCTGCTGTTTATCATTCCCGGCGGCATCGTGGGCAGCGTGCTCACCTTTTCCGGGCTGTGGGGGGTTCCCTATCTGACCGCCCTGCATGGCCTGTCGACCGCCACCGCCGCAACCCTGACCTCGGCGCTGCTGGTGGCATGGGCCATCGGCGGGCCCTTTTTCGGTTGGCTTTCCGATCGGCTGGAAAACCGGAAAAAACTCTACCTGGCAGGATGCGGAACCGCGGCTGCCGGGTGGGCGGTTATCCTTCTGGCCACCGACATCTCCCTGGCCATACTAGTACCGGTGATGCTGATCACCGGTTTCTCCTCCGGCTGCATGATCATCAGTTTTGCGTTCGTGAAGGAATCGGTGCCTTCCCATTTGGCGGGGACGGTGTCGGGTGTGGTCAATATGGGGGTCATGACAGGCCCCATGGTTCTGCAGCCTGCGGTGGGGCTGGTGCTGGACCGGATGTGGGCAGGTGACATAGAGGCGGGTGTTCGTGTTTACAGCGTCGGTGCCTACCACAGTGGCTTTTCTTTGATGCTTGCATGGATCGCGGTTTCTTTTATTTTGCTGCTGTTTACCCGGGAGACCGGCTGTCGGCAATTGGTTGAATGATAAAATGGTTTAATTAGTTGATTAGTTTTATTGGTTGAATTCGTTGAGTTCTGAGTTTACGGTATCTGGTCTTTGGTTTTACGGTCAGGGTTAAGGGTTTTTTAATCGTAAGTCGCGAGGCGCGAGGCGTAAGTCGTTAGTCGCTCTTCCGCCCTCACGGCTTTTCAGTTATCAGCTCAACAGCTTATGCGCTTTTCAGCTAATATGCTCTCGAAATCTCGAACCCTGGAATGCAGAGGCACCGGCACCACCCCCTCGCCCCTCGAGGGGAGAGGGCCGGGGTGAGGGGTGATAAAATAGGCCATAATTCCTATGAAGGACAAACCCAAACAGCTGCGCAAAACACAGACCGATGCCGAGGCGGTATTGGAAAGGATTCATAATCTGACTGCGTCTGATTCCCCTCACCCTGTCCCTCTCCCCGAGGGGCGAGGGGACGCAGTCAACAACCTTGAGTCGCGATAACGAGTGGATTTCCCGCCGCTTGTTGGAGCAAAGCGATCATCAGCTGCTGATCGGTCGACGGCTGGACAGCATGCGATACAGATTTG
Organism: uncultured delta proteobacterium; assembly: GCA_963697405.1. Classification (GTDB taxonomy): domain Bacteria; phylum Desulfobacterota; class Desulfobacteria; order Desulfobacterales; family Desulfosarcinaceae; genus Desulfosarcina. The sequence goes on from CAVONY010000035.1 coordinate 104,906, forward strand.
GAATGCACGAGGCACCGGCAACCACCCCCTCGCCCCTCGAGGGGAGAGGGCCGGGGTGAGGGGTGATAGAATAGGCCATAATTCCTATGAAGGACAAAGCCAAACAGCTGCGCAAAACACAGACCGATGCCGCGGCGGTATTGGAAAGGATTCATAATCTGATCTCATCTGATTCCCCTCACCCTGTCCCTCTCCCCACAGGGGCGAGGGGACGCAGTCAACAACCTTGAGTCGCGATAACGAGTGGATTTCCCGCCGCATGTTGGAGCAAAGCAGAGATCCCTCTCATCGGTGCCGCTGGAAGGGTACAATTTTGGAATGCAGAGGCACCGGCACCACCCCCTCGCCCCTCGAGGGGAGAGGGCCGGGGTGAGGGGTGATAGGATAGACGAGTGCATTCAATGCAAGACAAACCCAGACAGCTGCGCAAAACACAAACCGACGCCGCGGCGGTATTGGAAAGGATTCATAGTCTGATCTCGCCTGATTCCCCTCACCCTGTCCCTCTCCCCAGAGGGGCGAGGGGACGCAGAAAATAAGTGGCTGAGGGTTTCGGTGGTCCCAGAACCCAGAACGGTGAAAGGGTTGACGGTTTCCGGTTGACAGTTTCCGGTTCACGATTCACCGTTTGTTTGACCTTGTTTGAGATTTGAATTTTGCAATTTGGGATTTATTTGGAAATTGGGATTTGAACTTTGTTATTTATCGGAGTTTGAACCCAGAACCCAGAACCCGTTAACGGCTGCGATGAAAGCATGTGAGGTTCCATAAAAAAACGCCGCCCCTTAATTCGGAACGACGTTTTTTTCGACTAATAATTCAGACTAACCGTTTTCAACCGAGAAGCCTCCGGCAAAACCGGTCACACCTTGCAGGAAGAAGAACAGCTGCCGAAGCGGCTCAAGCAGTCCAGCCGCGAGCTTTCCACGCATTCAATGAATTTTTTGTCACATGCATCGACACAACGTTTGCTGTTATTATTTTCATTCTTGTCAGCCATGGCCTTTACCTCCTATATTTTCGTTGCCCACAAACGGGCCTCGCTAAGGGTAGTTTTTTTTCCGGTGGCGATCGCATCACCGAACAGTAATTATAATAATAATTATTGTCCGATGGTCAACATAACTGGTTTAATTGGTTTAATTGGTTTGATTCGTTTGACTGGTTAAATTAGTTTAACGAACTCAACGATCAACGATCAACGAACTCAACGAACTCAACGAACTCAACGAACTCAACGAACTCAACGAACTCAACCAATGAACACAAAACACCATGAAACCAAAAGACATCAAACATCAATTGAAAACCCTCGCCGACTATTTGCAGGCACGGGCGTTCGACCAGTCACGTTCAATGGCACGGACCCTTTTTAACAGCCTCCTCAAAAACGCTTATACGCAGATCCGTGGTCAGGCTTCTGCGGCAATCATGCGACGCCTATTGGATCTGGAGATCGAGATCGGCGGAGAGAATGGCGATTTCAGGGATTTTGATGATGGGCAGATGATCGATCTGTTCATCCGTGGGGATGTGGCCGGCCACATGAAAAAGCACATGGCGCCGGGGCCAACCCTCTCCGCGGCGGTGGATTTTCACGTTATCGCCAGATGGTTGGATGCTGACACGCAAGACGTCGGATCCCAGAGTTCGGCATCAGTAAGGTTTGTCCACGCCTGGCTGCGCCTTTTTGCAGAAGAAGCCGGCCTTCTTGAGCCCGAAGAAGAGACCACTGGGGAACGCCGCGGTTTTTCAGCAACCATCGAGAAAGCAGCCGCCAAGTTTCCGAATGCGGGAAAACCCTACACGGACCCCATTACCGGTATGAATTTCGTGTGGGTTCCCGGGAACACGTTTTCCATGGGGGACACCTTCGACGACGGCGTCGAGGATGAAAAGCCGGTCCACGAGGTGACGCTTTCCGATTTCTACATGGCCACCTGCCCGGTGACCCAGGCCCAATGGAAATGCCTGATGCCGGAAAACCCCTCCAGTTTTGTGGGTGACGATCATCCGGTGGAACAGGTGACCCTGAGCGATGTACAGGCATTTATCGACAAACTCAATGCGGCATCAAAAAGCGGTTTGCATTTCAATCTGCCCTCGGAAGCCCAGTGGGAATATGCCGCCCGCAGCGGTGGAATGAATGAATGGTATGCCGGCGGACAGGATCTTGAGGCGGTGGCCTGGTTCGCGGACAACAGCCGTGGGGGTACCGCTCCGGTGGCCAACAAAACGCCCAATGGCCTGGGGCTTTATGACATGAGCGGAAACGTGTGGGAGTGGTGCCGGGACCTCTATCATCCCCAGGCCTACCAGCGTCACAGCAAAATCGATCCGGTCTGCACCAACGGCGATACGGACCGGGTGATCCGCGGCGGCGGCTGGCATCTGGATGCCTGGAGCGCCCGCTGTAGCCGACGGTTTCGATTCGATCCCGAGCTTTTCGGTCCGGCACTGGGGTTCAGGGTGGTGATGACGATCGTTTAAGGATTCGAGGATTCAAGGATTCAAGGGGTCAAGAGAAATGCTAAAAAACTACAAAGAGCTTAAAGTCTGGCAAAAATCCTATAACCTTTGTTTGGACGTTTATAGAACTACAGGGATTTTCCCAAAAGAAGAAATGTATGGTCTTACTTCGCAAATGCGCAGGTCCGCTGTGTCAGTTCCTTCAAATATTGCAGAAGGTTATGGACGAAAAACAACAGCGGACTATATCAGATTCCTTTACATTGCATACGGTTCGCTATGTGAGCTGGAAACTCAGATTATGCTGGCGGGGGACCTGAATTATTCAGACGATGGGAGGTTGGAAGCACTGAAAGCGAACATTTCAGAAGTAGAGCGAATGCTCAAAGCATTGATTAACTCACTTGAAAACAAACACTCGACCCCTTGACCCCTCGAATCCTTGAACCCTTTTTTCAATCATTTCTCCGGCGGTATAATATTCAAATCGCTGATCTTGTAAAGCAGGGTTTTGTAGCTGATCTTCAATATCTTCGAGGCCTTGCTTCGATTCCAGTCGGTTTTGGTGAGAACGTGGGAGATAATTTCCCGCTCGACCATTTCGACCGCATTTTTCTTGGCGGTTTTCAGTGAGAAGGATTGGTTGTCCGGCGAATTCTTACCGCCTAAATCGAGTATTCTGGTCAGCGAGGCATTGTGGTTCAGGCAATCATCCGCTCCGTCGCCCTGGGACACGATCCGCTCGCTGTTGAAAAGCTCCTCGACAATCTGATTGCAGTCTCCCAGCACCAGCATTCGCTTCAAAACGTTTTGAAGTTCGCGCACGTTGCCCGGCCAGCTGTAAGCGCACAGGCGTTCGATCACCCGGTTGCCTGGTTTTTCGATGTGCCGGTTATTGAGCATGGAGGTGTACTCTTTGATGTAATATTCGATGAGCGGGGGGATGTCTTCTGGCCGCTCCCGCAACGGTGACAGATAGATCTTGATAATGTTGAGCCGGTAATAGAGATCTTCGCGGAACCGGCCTTCTTCAATATCCTTTTTCAGGTCGTGATTGGTGGCCGCGATCACCCAGGTGTCTGCCTTGACCTCTTTCTCGGAGCCCAGCGGTGAAAATTCACCCCCGCTTTGAAGCACGTGAAGCAGTTTGGCCTGAAGGGGAAGCGACATGTCGCCGATTTCGTCCAGGAGCAGCACGCCACTGTGGGCCAGCTGGAACTTGCCTTTCTTTTTCTGCTCCGCACCCGTGAACGCACCGCGCTCGTAGCCGAATAGTTCGCTTTCCAGCAGGCCTTCAGGCAACGCCGCGCAGTTGATCTTGATAAACGGTTTGCCCAATCGAGGTGATTTCTGATACAGGTTCTGGGCAACAACCTCTTTGCCCACCCCGCTTTCACCAAAAACGACCGTATTCAAACCGGTGTGAGCCACGTGCTCGATCAGCTCGCGGACCCGTTCGATGTTTTTGCTCACTCCGACGATGGGGGGTCCTGATTTTGATTTCTCACTCATGATGGACTCTTAAGGTGTAGTTATCGATTTAACAATTTCTGTACCAGCTGTTCCAGTTCAGGCAGCTTAAACGGTTTTTCCAGCACATAATCGGCATGGGCTTCTTTGGCCAGTGACTCCGGGTGTTCTCCCCAACCAGTGATGGCGATCACCGGCGTGGTGGGGAATCTTTTCTTGACGATTGAAATGATGGCCACACCACTGATGTTCGGCAATACGAGATCGGTAATGATCAGGTCAAAATCGGCATCCTTGGCCTCGATATGCTTCAGCCCGTCGAGGCCATTGGCGGCTGAGACGACGGTATATTTTTTCTGGGAAAAAAAATTGGTTAACGCGCTGAGGATCTCTTCGGCGTCATCGATGATTAAAAGTTTGAAAGGCTTTTTCATTTCAGACTCTTATGTTTTCGGGAAAGAATGGGGGGACGACTCCTTAATTAATTAGGATATATATATGAATGTTAAATAAATGGCAAGTTTTTACATAATTTTCATTTAAAAACGAATTTTAGTGTATCATCCGTTTCCCTGGAGCAGGTAACTACCCTAAAAGAAATAAAATACTTCATTTTTTTCACAAAGGGTTCAAGGGAAATTGAAAGATGAACATCGAACGTCGACCGTCCAACATCGAATGAATGGGGAAGGGCAGGAGCCAGAAATAGATCGTTGGTTAGTTTGATTGGTTAAATTGGTTTGATTCGCTGGTTCGTTAATTTTGTTTTATTGGTTGGATTGGTTTCAAAAATACCAGTTGACTGTCCGGTCTGTTTGTATTCTTTTCATTCGATGTTCGATGTTCGATGTTCGATGTTCGATGTTCGATGTTCGATGTTCGATGTTCGATGTTCGATGTTCGATGTTCGATGTTCGATGTTCGATGTTCAATTGGTGGTTTTCACTTGAACCCTCGAATCCTTGGATCCTCGAACCCGATCCTGGTTTTGGATTCGATGTTCGATGTTCAAGGCTTCAAGGATCAAGGGGTCAAGGATCAAAGGAATATCGGCTTGAAGCGGAGAACGAAGAACCGTGAACCGGTAACCGTCAACCGGGAACTGTGTTTCGCCACCACGCCTTGCGTCTTGCGCCTCACGCTTTGCCTTGCCTGGCTCTCTGCTCTCCGCTCATGTAATTCCACATTGACACAGTATCAGTGCACACGTATTATGTGTAGAAATACTTAGGAGGAGCCCTATGCCCAATATCACCATTTCATTGGATGAACCGCTTTTGAAATCTGGCCGGCAATATGCCCAAATGCACGGTACCTCCGTCAACGCGCTAATCCGTAATTTGCTTGAAAAGACGGTGAAAAACGATTCCACGCAATGGATCGAAGAGTGCTTTTCGTTGATGGATCGGGCCAATGTTCAGTCGACAGGCGAGCGTTGGAAGCGTGAGGACCTTTACGATGTCTAAAGTGTTTCTTGATACCAATATCCTTGTTTACAGCCTGGACCAAACTGACCCCGAGAAACGACATCGTTGCCGCGAACTCATAAAGGGGCTTACGGCAGAGAACCTTGGCGTAATTTCAACCCAGGTTCTGCAGGAATTTTACGTTGCATCCACTTCCAAACTCGGAGCTGATCCACTTATAATTAAAGACATCCTCAGATCACTGGAGAGATTCGAAACAGTCATCATTACCCCTGTACTGATCAAGGAGGCCATCGATTGCTCCATAACCAATCGATTGTCTTTTTGGGACGCATTGATCGTCGTCGCCGCCGAAATTGCAAAATGCAAACTTCTGTGGACAGAAGACCTGAACCATGGACAAATTATCCGCAGCGTTCGAATAGAAAATCCTCTTAAAATGGAATAGGATTTTAACGAAGGATTCAAGGATTCAAGGATTCAAGGTGTTCAAGGGTTCTACGTTCAAGTTCAAGAGTCAAGAATCAAGGGTCAATAATTTCGGCTCAAGGTTCGGTTCAAGAGACAGAGAGCGATTTCGAGTGGGAATTGAAAGATGAACATCGAACATCGAACGTCCAACATCGAATGATGACCGGGAAAAGCTAGATGATTCAGTAGACAGAGCTCATGTTCAGTTCAGCATTCGACGATCGAAGTCGCGCGTTCACTATTCGCGGTTCATCTTTTTTAACACGCCTGCTCGCTCGAGCTCGCAGAGAAAGATCCATGTCAGAACGAAAAATTAAAACTAAAAAATTCAATATTCTGCCTTGCCAAGCTAAGCGAACAGAAGCAACATTTCCTGGCTCCTCTGTGACTCTGGCTCCTGCGACTGCCTTCAACTGTGAATCGCCTGGACCCTCTTGAATTCGACGTCGAACGCGACTTTCACAAGGGGTCAAGTGTACTCAACAAACTCAACAAACCTTCAGCCAGTGAAATTCCCGATAGGGACGAGCGAAGCGAATTTCACCGGGCCAACTAATTAAACCAACCAAACTTTAGCCAGTGAAATTTTCGTTAGAAACGAGCGCAGCGGATTTCACCGGGCCAACTCAACCAACCAAACCAATAAAACCAACCCAACCGTTTTTTCATCATTAAAAATTCAACATTATACCTCTCCTGCCGATAAGCATATAACACCCTGCGTTCAATATCTTTTTTCCAGATTGTAATTTGATAAGTGGAAAAAGTTTTCATAATATGTAATATGGGTTCACTTTTCTCTATCGATCTTTGAAAATCCGATGCAGGTATGACTGGTGAGTGCTTGTGCGAAAATATAAAAAATTATTGTGAAAACGAATAGATAAGTCTGTTTACGATCGAGTTTTGGCATTTACTTGACCATTCTATTTTCGCTGGCATGTTAATTGTATCCTGGAGATGTCCAAAGGGAAAACGTCATTAAGATGAAGCAGGTCTTTTCAAAAAGAGCAGAATCATAATATGGCACAGGCCACCGCAGTCGTTCTCGATAACGATCAAGCCCAAAGAGACGATATCCGCATTCGTTTGACCCACTGCGGTGTTGTGCCCATCTGCTTCCAGGACGAGTGGAGCTGTTTGGAAAATATCCACTATATCAGGCCCGCCTTTGCGGTCTTGCGGCCTGATTCTCGGGAAAAGGCGATCCGGTTTGTCAATATCGCCAAGGCGATCCGGAGCACGTTCCCGGTTATCGTCCTTTCGAATCAAAGCGAAATCGAACATTTCGTTCGCAACAGCTGGTTGGTCGACGTCATTTTTTTGCGTTACCCTGCCGATGAAATAGCGTTTCAAAGAGCAATCGCCTTATTGGCGGAATTGAAACCGAATGTCGACCGTCCCGTTTTAATTGCCGGGTCCCTTGAATCCCAGACGCGAATTGAGCGCCTGCCGCTGTTCGGTGGATCCACAGAGCCGGTGCTCATCCAGGGTGAGCCAGGCGTCGGAAAACGACTGATGGCCAAGGCCATTCACAGCTGGGGGATGGATGAAAAACGGGAGCTGTTCCTTTATAAATGCCAGGGATATTTCCGGACGCTGGATTCGTGAAATGCACCAACGGTCCATGTCGCCGTCTGGTGGTGATGGGAAAGCCCTTTTCATTGTTATCGAAAACATCGAAAACCTGTCGATTGACCTGCAAGCCCAGTTGTTGCTCCTCGTGGAAAAGCCGTCGGGCAAGCAGATAATCAATGGTACCCGGGAGTCCGTTCGGTTGATCACGCTCGCAGAATCCGATTTAGAGCAGGCTTGCCGTGAAGGTCGTTTCCGGAAAGACCTTTACCATCGGCTCAGCGTGCTGAAAATGAACGCTGCCGCCGCTCAGGGATCGCAGGGATGACGTGCCTGTGCTGGCAGACTTTTTTGCTTCTCGATACAGCATCCGAAACCGGGGGGCAATTTTTCGACTGCCCGACGAAGTGCGAACCCATTCTCAGAAACTATGATTGGCCGGGCAATGTCTCGGAACTCAAAGGCGCCATCAAACGGTCGTTGGCATCGGACGTGACCAATTGGACGGAGAGCCTGTCGACCTGGTGCAGGACGCAGATGCGGTCGCACCAGCGCCCATCCGGCACGTCGACCATCGATATGACATGATGATGTGCGCCGGTTTCTGGAAAATAACCGGGAGCTGCCTTTGAAAAAAGCCAAGCAACGCTATGTCATGCAGGTAGAAAGCCGGATCATGAAAGCGGCCTTGCACACGACCCACGGAAACTGTAAAAAAGCGGCAGGGCTGCTGAATATCAGCTATAAATCAATGCTGAACAAGGTGAAGGCTTATCAGCTGGTTTAAAATAAAAATAGTTTAATTGGTTGGATTTGTCCGATTAGTTAGATTAGTTTTGTTGGTTTTTGACCTTGTTTGAGATTTAAAAATTGAAATTTAGAATTTGTTTGGAAATTGTGATTTGAACTTTGTGATTTGTCTGAGTTTGAACCCTGAACCCAGAACTATATAATTAATAATTTTGAGTTGTGAATTTTGAATTAATGTATTTGCCGGATTTTATAAACGATAGAATGCCTTCATTAAAAATTAAAAATTTAAAATTCATAATTAAGGTCTAAAGGACAAAATAGATGCCCCCCCAACCCATACCCATGGATCCGAAAACCATCATCGATATCGTCGTCAAACGACGCTGGATCGTAATGATCCCTTTTTTCCTGGCGATGATTGTCGGCATCGTGCTTTCCATCAAGCTCCCGCGGATTTACGAAGCCAGCACGCTGATTTTGATCCAGCCGCAAAAGGTCCCGCAAAACTATGTGCAATCCATCGTTACCACAGACCCCGGAGAACGGATCAGCACGCTCTCGCAGCAGATATTGAGCCGGACCAACCTGGAAAAGATCATCGATGAATTCCAGCTTTACAAGGGTCCGGAATTCGAAAACCTGTACGTGGAAGATAAGATCAACAGCCTGCGCAGAAACATCTCGGTGTCGGTGTCCAACGACAAGCGCCGGGAGAGCGACGCCTTTACCATCTCGTACCAGGGAAAAGATCCGCAACGGGTCATGCGCATTACCAATACACTGTCCACTTTTTTTATCGATGAAAATCTTCGTCTGCGCGAAGCCCAGGCGGTCGGGACCAGTGATTTCCTCGACGATGAACTGAACGTGATGAAGACGCGCCTCGAGGCGGTGGAGACGCAATTGAAGAACTACCGCGAGTCCTACATGGGAGAACTTCCCGAACAGCTGGATTCAAACCTGAGAATTCTCGACCGGCTGCAGGAACACCTGGGCGAGAGCCAGCAGGGCTTGAGCGATGCCAAGATACGCCTGGCGACCTTGCAGAATGAAGCCGCCGCCTTAAAGGAACAACCGGCCAAGGTGGTCATGGGGGGCAACAACCAGACGGAGTCCACCGATCTCAACCAGTTGCAGGCCCAATTGGAAAACCTGCTCACCCGCTATACGGACCGCCACCCGGATGTGCTGCGCCTGAAGGCCAGAATTGCCGACTTGCAGAAACAGTCGCAAGACCAAGCCGCTACAGATGCCGCAGATGCCGCAGCGACCGATGGGAAGGCGGCCGACAAGGGTGCGTCGGCGTCGACATCACCGGAGATACGGGCGCAATACAACGAAATTATAGATGAAATACGCAGAATAGAAAGGGATATCACCGATACGACAGGGCAGATCGGCGTCTATCAGACGCGCATTGAAAATACACCCAAGCGGGAACAGGAGCTCCTGTCTCTGAAAAGGGATTACGAGAACATCCTGGCCACCCACAACTCCTTGCTTGCCCGCAAACTCGAGGCCGAAATCGCCGTCAACATGGAACGCAAGCAAAAGGGCGAGCAGTTCCGGGTGCTGGACAGCGCCCGCCTGCCGGAAAAGCCGATCAAGCCCGACATGAAAAAACTGTTCGCCCTCATCGTGGGTGCCGGCCTGGCCGTGGGCGGCGGAATCATCTTTTTGCTTGAATACCTGGACCACAGCCTGAAGCGGCCCGAGGAGATCGAATCTGACCTGAAGCTTCCCGTGCTGTGCACGGTACCCGAGATTATCAGCCGCAAAACGAGAATCAAGCGCCGCATCGAGCATGTGTGCTGTGCTTTATTCGCCTGTGCGTCGTTGGCCCTTTTTGGCGGGTTTGCCATCCTATACATGAAAGGGGTGGATCAGACCCTCGATGCCCTGAAGAATTGGATAGGATGATGCGTTAAGGAGATGGAAATTTCATCGATTAAAGAGATACTTGTCAGTTCTTTGAACCCGACATCAATACTTGTTGGCAAAAAACAAATCACAAAAGACAAATAACAAACAAATTCCAATGAACAAATATCCAAATTCCAAACCTGATAATCTTGAACAATGGAAATACCAAACTGGAAAAATCGAAATAAATAGCAGCCGTAGGTTATTGTGCTTGTTTGGGATTTGGACGTTGTGATTTGGAGCTTATTTGGAAATTGGGATTTGGGATTTGAGATTTGTCGTTTTGTCACGACCTGTTATTGCCGATATCAAAATTGCTCAATTTCGGACTGAGCAAAACGCTGATTCAAGGACATAGGAAGACATTCATCTGATGGGAAAATTCCACGAAGCATTGGGAAAATTTGAAAAAAAGCAGAGCCTGAAAGTGATTTCTCAGGCCCGGCCCAACCTGCGCAAGACCAAAGCAACGTCCGTTAGAGCAATGTCCGCGCAACCGGATCGGGAAACACAGCGCCGCGGTCTTCCTCAGATCGATCCCAACCTGGTCGTCTACCATGATCCCGCTTCCATGGAAGCCGAGATCTTCAAGATCCTGCGAAACAATATCCTGTTTCCCAAGGAAGGTGATCCGCCGCCATCGATTATGGTCACCAGCGCCATTCCGGGAGACGGAAAATCGTTCGTTGCGGCCAACCTTGCCATCAGCATTGCCCAGGGTGTTGCCGAGCATGTGCTGTTGATGGACTGCGACATGCGGCGGTCGAGCATTCACCGGCAGTTCGGATTTAACGACAATGTTCCCGGATTGTGCGAGTACCTGTCAAAAGGCGTTGACCTGGCTTAGCTGCTGAAGAAAACGGTCGTCGACAAACTGACCATCCTGCCGGGCGGGTCGACGCCGGCCAATCCGTCGGAGCTGCTGTCCAGCCAGGCCATGAAGCTGTTGCTCGAGCAGGCCAAAAATCGATACAGCGACCGCTACATCATCGTCGACTCGCCGCCGCCGCAGCTGACCGCCGAAACCACGGCACTGGCCAAATACGTCGATGGGATCGTCATCGTCGTGCGCTCCGGTAAAACGCCCAAAAGCCTGGTGAATGATCTCATCGACGATCTGGGGCGTGAGAAGATTCTCGGCGTGGTGCTCAACGGCTATAAAACACCGGCTACAGAACGCTACGGGTATGGCCGATACAGGGAGTATAAGAAGGGATATAAAAGATAATTAATAATTTTGAATTTTGAATTTTGAGTTAATAGCTGTTTGATTGGTTGGTTGGTTAAATTTGTTTGATTGGTTGAATTAGTTGAATTTTCACTTGACCCCTCGAATCCTTGGATCCTTGAACCCGATCCTGAGTTTGGATTCGATGTTCGATGTTTGGTTTAATTGGTTTGATTGGTTGGAACTAAGAAAAATTATAGATGCTGTTTTTTGCCACAATTCAAAATTAAAAATTTAGAATTCAAAATTATCTGGCAAAGACTTCGGTCTTTGTAAAAAGATTATATAAAAAGCTCAAATATTAACAGAAGGTTAACGAGATTTCGATCTTGTATGCCGCCAGGCGGAGCTATGAATCGGCCGCAGGCCGATTCAATTATGAATTGAGAATTTTGAATTTTGAATGAAGGAATTGAATTCAGCTAACAATTTAAAATTCAAAATTAAACATTCAAAATTGATCTAAAATTGGTTCTGTTAATTCTGACAATAAGGGAAATGTAAACAATGCGCCTTGAATTTAAAACAGCCATGGTCACCGGCGCCGCCGGCTTCATCGGCTTTCACCTGTCCAAACGGCTCCTCGACGAAGGCTACCGCGTCTTCGGGGTGGACAACCTCAACGATTATTACGATCTGCAACTGAAGCAGAGATCGCCTGGCGATCCTGAAGGCCTATCCGGAATTCTCATTTCACCGGACCGATCTGGCGCATGCCGGCGACCTCGAGGCGATCTTCAAGGAGAACGCCATCGAGGTGGTGGTGAATCTGGCCGCCCAGGCCGGGGTGCGCTATTCGCTGACCAATCCCCAGGCCTACGTCGATTCCAACCTGGTCGGATTCGTCAATGTGCTGGAGTGCTGCCGGCATCATGGGGTCAAGCACCTGGTCTTTGCCTCCTCCAGTTCGGTTTACGGGGCCAACACGAACATGCCCTTTTCCGTGCATCACAACGTGGACCACCCGGTCTCGCTGTACGCCGCGTCCAAAAAATCCAACGAACTGATGGCCCACACCTACAGCCATCTGTTCAAGATGGCCTGCACCGGGCTGCGCTTTTTTACGGTATACGGCCCGTGGGGACGGCCGGACATGGCCCTGTTCCTGTTCACCAAGGCCATTTTGGCCGGCAAACCCATCGACGTGTTCAACCACGGTAAAATGCGGCGCGACTTCACCTATATCGACGATATCGTCGAAGGCGTGGTGCGGGTGATGAAAAATAGTCCCGACCCCAATCCGGCCTGGAGCGGCGATTCGCCGGATCCCGGCACCTCCTACGTGCGCTACAAAATATACAACATCGGCAACAACCAGCCGGTTGAACTGATGGATTTTATCAAAGCCATCGAATCCGCCCTGGGAAAAACAGCCATTAAAAACTTCATGGACCTCCAGCCCGGCGACGTGCCGGCCACCTATGCCGACGTGGATGACCTGATCCGCGATGTTGGCTTTAAGCCGGAAACCGCCATTGACGATGGTATTGGGAAGTTTGTGGAGTGGTATAAGACTTACTATCGTAAGTAATTTTGAATTTTGAGTTGTGAATTTTGAATTGAGGAATTAATTGAATTGAATTTTGATAATTGAGGAGCGTTTCCTTTTCCTGTGAAGGCAAAACCGAACATAATCAAAGAAAAAACATATCGATTTGCTATTGATATCGTCCTTCTTTACAAGGAAATGATGAAACGAAATGAATTCATCCTTTCCAAACAGATTGTTCGTGCTGGAACCAGTATCGGCGCAAATATTGAGGAATCAGTGGCTGCACAAAGTCGTAAAGACTTCATCTCGAAAATGGCGATTTCTTCCAAAGAAGCAAGAGAAACCAACTATTGGCTTCGGTTGATACGAGATGCAAATCTGCTGAAAGATGTTGATCTTACACGCTTGATCAATGAATCTGAAGAGATCATAAAAATTATTACATCAATCGTTAAAACTTCAAAAGCCAATAACCATTCATAATTGAAAACGAGTCATTCAACATTCAATAATGAATCCTACATTCAAAATTCAAAATTACTAATTCAAAATTGAAACCAATTCGGAGCTCATCATGGCTAAGGTATTATCAATAATCGCAATGAATCACCATTTTACTCCTAATGGTTCCCTCTTTTGCTTTCCCCCAAAGCGATCTGTCCTCAGCGCCGCCGTATTCCTATATTATCGGCAATGGAGACGTGCTCGAGATCGTAACCTGGAAGGAGCCGGATTTCTCCAGGGAAGAGATCGTCGTTCGGCTGGATGGGAATATTTCGTTTCCCTTGCTCGGAGATGTGGTGGCTGCCGGTAAAACCCCTACTCAACTGACCAAAGACATTCAGGCTGGATTGAAGGCGTATGTTGCCGAACCGCACGTGACCGTTACGATCCGCGGTGCGGCCAGCAAGCGGTTCTATATCTTGGGGGAGGTGGTCAATACCGGAGAGTACACACTCACCAAGGACTTGACCGTACTCCAGGCATTCGCTCTTGCCGGTGGTTTCACGGAGTGGGCTTCAAAAAAAGAGATTATCCTGTTTCGGCGTCAAGGCGGGGAGGAGACGGTAATTCGAATAGACTACAAAGAAATCGTCAAGGGCAAGGACTTCAGCCAGAATGTGCAAATCCAGGCTGATGATACGATTGTGGTACCTTAAATGCGGTTTAGTTGGTTAAATTGGTTTGATTGGTTGGTTCGTTTAATTCGTTCAACTGTTTAGAATAAAAAGAAAATATAGCAGTTGACGGCCCGGTAGGGTGTATTTTTTCGTTCGACCTTCGACCTTCGACCTTCGACCTTCGATGTTCTGCCTACAGCCCACAGTCTAAACCGCTACAGCCTGCTAACCGAACCCAACGAACCTTCAGCCAGTGAAAATTATTTATCCAGTGAAATCGCGTAGCGAACAACATCATTTCACCTGGGATCGAAGGTGACAGCGCAGCGAATTTCGCCAGCCCCATCTCCGCGTCTCTGCGTCCTCGAGCGAAGCGGGCGAGAGAAAAAAAGGGATGCCTCTCGCAGAGTCACAGAGCTCACAGAGAGGAACAACAGTTTAGTGGGCTCCGCCCAATGATAAACAGAACTGCTTTTTAAGGTCCTTCATTTGATTTCCCTCTCAGAAATCAAACCCCTCTGAGCCTCTGCGTCCTCGAGCGCAGCGGGCGAGATAAAAAATTGTCTCTCGCAGAGTCGCAGAGCTCACAGAGAGGAACAACAGACTACAGTGGGCTTCACCCAATGGAACAGAAACAAACCGTCAATGTTTTTCATTTGATTTCCCTCTCAGAAATCAAATCCCTCCGCGTCTCTGTGCCCTCGAGCGCAGCGGGCGAGAGAAAAAAACATGGATCTTAACGCCCTTTCTTCACAAGTCATCAAAGCTGCTATAAACGTGCACACTGGATTAGGTCCTGGACTCTTGGAATCAGTATATCAAAAGTGCATGGCGATTGAGTTGGAATCCCTTGAAATCAATTTTGATACTGAGGTCCAACTACCCATAAACTATAGAGGTAGGGTCATCACCGATGATGGTTTCAGGATAGATATTATGGTTGATAACAGCATTGTTGTTGAGTTGAAATCGGTTGAAATAATAAAAGCGGTGCATAAAAAACAATTGCTCACCTACTTGCGATTGTCGGACAAACCACTTGGGTTGCTGATCAATTTTAACGAACCGTTGTTGAAAGATGGCATTACCAGAATTGTGAATCAAAAAAAGGCAACACCACTTGTAGATTTGCAAAGTTCGCTGAGAAAGCCCAAGTTTATGTGATCTTCGTTTGATTTCCCTCTCAGAAATCAAATCCCCTCCGCGTCTCTGTGCCCTCGAGCGAAGCGGGCGAGATAAAAAAGTGTCTCTCGCAGAGCCGCAGAGATCACAGAGAGACCAAGGTTTGGTGGGCTTCGCCCAGAAGATAAAAAAAACGGTTTTAAAATGCCCTTCATTTGATTTCCCTCTCAGAAATCAAACCCCTCCGCGTCTCTGCGAACTCGAGCGAAGCGGGCGAGAGACAATGTTCCTGGAAGATAGATTCTCTAATTGATTTAACCAGCCGCCACTAAAAAGGAATCTCCATGGATGCAACGCAAAGCCGCTCCGCCACGATGTTTAAGCTGACACAGATCGCTGCGGTACTATTCATTCTCTGCCCGCAAAACGGCCACGCCGCCATGCAGATCACCCCGCGGATCAGCGCCGGCGCCGAATACACGGACAATGTGCGGCTCACCCCGGACAACACGGACACCGACATCATCTCCACGGTCACCCCCGGCATCACCCTGGAGGTCTCCGGCAAACCCGCCGGTCTCACATTGGACTATGCCCCGTCCTACGTCGACTATGCCGACGGCACCTACGACGACTACTGGCGTCACCTGGCCAGCGGGTCGGCATGGTGGCAGCCGGTCAAGAGCACGCGCCTTGAATTGAGCGACACCTATTTAAAAACCGAGGACCCGATTTCAGACGATGACCTGACCGTGCGGCGAACGCGCAACCCCTACACCCGCAACACGGCAAGCGCCCGCATGGACCATCAGTTCGGCGGAGAGAACCGGGCATATGTGGACGGGCTGTACACCTTCCTGGAAAACGAGGATCCCGACAATCGAAGACAGCGACCGTTATGGCGGGTCGGCCGGAGTGGCCTATTGGTTCAACGTCCGTTGGGGGGTGGATATCGACGGCGAATACTACCGGGCCGAATACGAAGTGTCCGAGGATTTCACCGACCTGGTCGGCAGCCTGCGCCTCAATCACCGCTTCAATCCCCATTTCACCGGGTATGTGGGATATGCCCACACCTTCCACGATTTCGACGACGACAGCGATGATTTCCAGATCAACGACGCCTTCATCGGCTTCGACTATGCCATCAGCAAGACCATGGATTTTGGCATGAGCGTGCACTATTTCGTGCGCGACTTCGAAGACAGCAAGGACCAGTCCGAAACGCCGGTGAACTTCAACCTGACCAAACGGTTCCAGCGCGGCGCCATCAGCCTCGACGGCGAAGGCGGGTACGATTACACGACCAACACAGCGGAGAATCTGGGGTACTACATTTATTACCAGGGTGGGCTCTCGGCCGACTACGAATTTACCCGGCGCCTGACCGGTGACGTCAATGCCTTGTATGCCTATCGCGACTACAAGGACACCCTGCCGGATCGCCAGGACGATGTCTTCCGGGCCGGGTGCGGCCTGTCGTTTCAAATCCTGCAATGGCTCTCCATGCGTGCCGGCTACCTCTACCGAACGGTCGACTCGACCGACGAGGTCAACGACTACAAGGAAAACCGCGTGTCGCTGCTGTTTACGCTGAGGCCGGAACAGCCTTATAGGTTTTAAGGCCTGTTTTGTTGGTTTCGTTGGTTTCATTGGTTTTGTTGGTTTAATTGAGTTGAAACAGATGATTTATGGCGACGATAAAACGGTTTGAAGAGCTCGACTGCTGGATGGCGGCAAGATCATTTGTCAAGATTGTATACCGATTGACGAAAAGTAACGGCTTTTAAAAAGGATTTCGAATTGGTCAGCCAGATCAGAAGAAGTGCGGTTTCGTCAATGGCCAATACCGCTGAAGGTTTTCATCGGAGCAGTTCTAAAGATTTTATGAAATTTCTTGATTATTCTCGATCGTCCATCGCCGAGACCATAAGCCACGCCTATGTCGCACTAGACCAGAACTACATCAGGGAAGAAGGAAATGAATGAGTTAAAACAATCAGGAAATTGCGTTTGGAAGAAAATAAACGGATTGATATCCTACCTCAAGCGCAGCAACGAACAGATAAAACCAACTATCATAATCGAGCGAATCATACGAATTCAACTGAATCGAACCAATCCAACCAACAAAACGAATCTAACTTAAACTAATTAAACCAACCAACAAAGGAACTAATTTTGAACATCTGCATCATCGGAACCGGTTACGTCGGCCTCGTGGCCGCCGCCTGCCTGGCGGAAATGGGCAACGAGGTATCCTGCATCGACGTCAATCCTACGATCATCGACCGTCTCAAGGCCGGGAAGGTGCACATCTTCGAACCCGGACTGGAGCCGCTGGTCACCCGCAACATCGCCGAAGGAAGGCTGACCTTCAGCACCGATCTGGCCGAAGGCATGCAGGACGCCTTGTTCGTCTTCAGCTGCGTGGGCACGCCGTCGCTGCCGGACGGGTCGTGCGACCTCTCCCATGTGGACCAGGTGGCCGCCCAGATCGGCCGGGTCCTCGACGACTACAAGATCATCGTCAACAAGTCCACCGTGCCCGTGGGCACGGCCGACCGGGTCAAAGAGATCATCGCCAAGGAGCTGAAGGCAAGGGGCGTGTCGGTGGAGTTCGACGTGGTCTCCAACCCGGAATTCCTCAAAGAGGGCGACGCGGTCAACGACTTTTTAAAGCCCGACCGCGTGATCGTGGGCACGGACAACGTGCGCACGGCCAAACTGCTGGAAACCCTCTACGCGCCCTTTGCCCGCAGTCGGGACAAGATGATCGTCATGGGCGTCCGCAGCGCGGAGATGACCAAGTATGCGGCCAACTGCATGCTGGCCACCAAGATCTCCTTCATGAACGAGGTGGCCAACATCTGCGAGACGGTGGGTGCGGACGTGCGCGAAGTCCGCGCCGGCATCGGCTCCGACCGGCGCATCGGGTACCATTTCATCTATCCGGGTGTGGGCTACGGCGGGTCGTGCTTCCCCAAAGATGTGCGCGCTCTGATCAATACGGCCAAGGCCTATGGCTGCACCCCCAGCCTCGTGGAGGCCGTGGACGCGGTCAACAACCGCCAGAAAGGCATGCTGGCCGAAAAGATCAAGCGATACTTTACGGAAAAAGGGGGCACACAGGGCAAGACCGTGGCCCTGTGGGGCCTGGCATTCAAGGCCAACACCGATGACATGCGCGAATCCGCGGCGCTGGACACCATCCAGTCGCTCACCGATGCCGGCATGACCGTCAAGGCCTATGACCCGGTGGCCGGCGACAATGCCAGAAAACTGTTGCACGACAACGCATCGGTAACCGTGATGGACAACCAGTACGACCCCGTCGACGGCGCCGATGCCCTTGCCGTGGTCACCGACTGGAACCAGTTCCGCAACCCGGACTTCAACCGCATCAAAAAGATGTTGAACGATGCCGTTGTCTTTGACGGCAGGAATCTCTTCTCGCGGTCCTTCATGAAGGAGATGGGTTTTTCCTACATCAGCGTGGGGCGGCAGCCGGTGATGGGATAGAGGCTATAGGCTTCAGGCGATAGGCTATGGGCGAGGGACTAAAAAGATGAACGCCGAACGTCGAATGAAAGAAATTCATTCATCAGACAACCCACAACGATCAACAGTCAACAAGCCAATTTCCGGGCATCCCCGCTATGCGGGATAAACTGGGCCGAAAAAAATGTTCTCTTTTAAAAACCTAAAGCAGCGCTGGGCCCGCCAGGCCAGGGAGCAATCTGGTCGGGCGGACGTATTCAAACGCCAGTTGATAGAAAAGGGAACACCTGTTTTCAGGCGCTACAATATCCAGCAAGTCTATCTTTTTGGGTCGGTGGCAGTGGGTCGTTGCCAAGAAAATTCAGATATCGATTTGTATGTATCGAAACTGCAGGTAGAACGTTACTGGGAATTCAGACATGAACTGGAAGAAGCGGTTCAACTGCCGATCGATTTATACACGGATAGCGACGATCATCTGTTCGTCCAGAAAATTGTGGAGCGCGGGGAAAAGATATATGGCCTATAACATTGAACTGTTGAAAGCTGATATTCTCGACGAGTTGGAAAAAATCGAACTCATCACCGAAGAGTTTAAAAAGATACAGCTGAAGATTGATCTGCCTCCTGACCAGGTTCCTTATTATGATCGAGGAGCTATTGGTTATCTGCTGCATAATTTTTATAATGGGTGTGAAAATATTTTCAGATCAGTTGCGCGCTTCTTTGAAAACGAGTTGGGGCCAGGTGCCTGGCACAAAGACCTGCTCAAGCGAATGAAAATAGAAGTCGCCGGTTATCGGCCCAACGTCATCGACAATGAACTTTATCAACTCCTGGATGATTTCAGGGCTTTCAGGCATAAATTTCGCCATACCTATGCATTTGAACTGGATTGGGCGCGTGAACAACTGGTGGCCAGAAAAATGTTACAGACCCAAACGTTGCTGGAGAAACAGGTGAGACATTTTTTAGACCAGATAGATTCAATGGATTGATATTGGTGCCCAATCTGAGCGATTGTCGAGCTTGCCGCAGATTCAAGGCAGATGTCGTCGCGCTATAGTGGACGATGCGCGGCGATAGCTAACGCCGAAGATGGGGTGATCCGCCTGAGGCGGATAAAGATCGGCAAACCCAATGGGTTTCACCGTTTGAAACCAACCATCGATGGTACCCAGCCGTTATCGTTGCCCATCGACCTTCTTCGAGAAAGGTGAATCGCTCAGTTTGGGGTCAAGGGCCATGGGCTGTAGACACAGAATTCAGGAGCCAGAAGTCAGAATCCAGAAGTCAGAAAGAAGAACGGTGGTTAGTTTTATTGGTTTTATTTGTTCAATTTGTTGGCATGAAATGAAAATTTAGCAGTTGACTGTCAGGTGTTGTGTGTATTTCTTTTCATTCGACGTTCGATGTTCGATGTTCGATGTTCGATGTTCGATCTTTGACCTTCGACCTTCGACCTTCGACCTTCGACCTTCGACATACAACCCACAACAAACCAAACCTTGACATCATTCGGCAGACGAGATATCTTTTGTTTAAAAGTTTAATTGTAACAGGAGGTGGCCATGTCCACGGTCATGAAAATCAGTCCCCAAGGGCAGATTCGGATTCCCAAAAAGGTGATGAAAGCCCTTAAAATCATTCCAGGTGATTATGTTGAAGTGGATGTCGAAAGCGGTCATGTGGTTTTAAAGCCACGTAAACTCATTGATCCCTCTCAGGGGTGGTACTGGACAGAAGAATGGCAAAAAAACGAGGCGGAGGTTGAGAAGGAGATAGAAGCAGACTTGTGTTCACCAGAGTTTCAAACCGCTGAAGAAGGCTTGAAATGGTTGGACAAATAAGCGCTTATCGTTTCAGCAATAAATTCAAGAAACAATACAAAAGCTTGCCCCATGAAATCCGGCAGGCATTCAATGAAAAATTGGCTCTTTTTATATCGGATATGCTCCATCCATCCCTCAGGGTGAAAAAAATAAAGGGGTTCAAAATCGATGGGAAGGCTCCGTAACCATGAAATATCGGTTTACGTTCCAATTTGACGAAGATATTGTTGTTTTTCGAACCATTGGAACCCATGATATTCTCATGTGAGAACCGCGATAGCGAGCGCATTCCCCGCTACTTGCGGCGGGGTTGGCGAGCGAACTGGAAATCGATTTTAATCCTTACGGTGAAGATTCCCCGCGGCTTGCCAAGGGGAGGGTTCAATCTTCCTGAGAACTTCCCTCTGTAATCAACTTTCGGAAGTGAAAATTTTTATCCCGTGAAATCGCGCAGCGAGAACCATCATTTCACCCGGGACCAAAGGGACAAGAGCACCGGATTTCAACGCTTTTCAAACTGCCTGATAAGAACCGACGGTTTCATTAAATGAACACAAAGCCAACCATTATCGTTACCGGGGGGGCGGGATTCATCGGCTCCAACTTCGTTCACACCTGGCTGGAGACAGGCAAAGGTATTGTCGTCAACCTGGACAAACTGACCTACGCTGGCAATCTTGAAAACCTGGAACCATAGGCGAAAAACCCAAACCACATCTTTGTTAAAGGTGATATCGGTGACCGGCAGCTTGTTGCAGGGCTATTAGATCAGTTTCATCCGGGTGCGATTGTCAACTTTGCCGCGGAGAGTCATGTGGATCGATCCATCTCAGCGCCGGATGAATTTATCCAGACCAACCTGGTCGGCACCTTCAATCTGCTCGAGCAGGTGCGCGACCACTGGCAGGGACTTGGGCCGGATGACCAATCCGAATTTCGATTCCTGCACGTGTCCACTGACGAGGTGTATGGCTCCCTCGAAAAAGATGATCCGGCCTTCTCGGAGACCACGCCCTATTCGCCCAATAGCCCCTATTCGGCATCCAAGGCAGGGTCGGACCATCTGGTCAGGGCCTATCATCACACCTATGGCCTGCCAACCCTGACCACCAATTGCTCCAACAATTACGGGCCTTACCAATTTCCGGAAAAACTGATTCCGCTGGTCATTCACCATGCGTTGAACGGCCAGAAGATTCCGGTCTATGGGGATGGTTCCAACATCCGTGACTGGCTGTACGTGAAGGATCATTGCCGGGCGATCATGGCCGTATTGGGAAAGGGCAGGCCCGGTGAAGTCTACAATATCGGCGGAAACAGTGAGAAGACCAATCTGGATGTGGTCCACACCATCTGCAGTATTTTGGATGAAGTGACCACGGATCAAAACCGCCGTGAAACCCTTGTCACCTTCGTCACGGACAGGCCGGGCCACGATCAGCGATACGCCATTGACGCGTCAAAGATAAAGGCCGAGATTGGTTGGACGCCGCAAGAAACCTTTGAAACCGGTCTTCGCAAAACGGTGAAGTGGTACCTGGACAATGCCCAATGGGTAGCCAACGTCACCAGTGGCGCCTATCAATCCTGGATCGAAACCAACTACGGAAAGAGGGATCCTCAAAGTTGAAGAAGGTGACGATAATGCAACAAGAGCGAAAGGGAATCATCCTCGCCGGCGGCAGCGGCACCCGGCTCTACCCCATCACCATCGCCATATCCAAGCAGTTGCTGCCGATCTACGACAAACCCATGATCTATTACCCGTTGACCACCCTCATGCTGGCCGGTATCCGGGATATTCTCGTCATCTCGACCCCCCAGGATACCCCGCGGTTCGAACAGCTGTTGGGAGACGGCCGCCAATGGGGACTCAATATCTCCTATGCGGTTCAGCCGCGGCCGGAAGGCCTTGCCCAGGCATTTATCATCGGGCAGCGATTTTATCGGCTCGCATCCCAGTGCGCTGGTCTTGGGGGACAACATCTTTCATGGGCATGATCTTTCCAAGCATCTCTCGGTGGTCAATCGAAAATCCGATATTTCAACGATTTTCGCCTACCAGGTGACCGATCCCCAGCGTTACGGCGTGGTGGCCTTTGACAAAACCGGCAGGGTGATCGGCATCGAGGAGAAACCGCAGCATCCACAATCGGACTTTGCCGTCACCGGTCTGTACTTCTACGACAATCAGGTGGTGGAGATCGCGCGGGATATCCAGCCGTCGGCCCGCGGTGAGCTGGAGATTACCGACGTGAATCAACGCTATCTTGATCTGGGGAAGCTGGAAGTCTCGCTGATGGGCAGAGGGTACGCCTGGCTGGATACGGGGACCCACGCTTCATTGCTGGAAGCGTCCCGGTTCGTGGAAATCCTGGAGCGCCGGCAAGGGCTTAAAATCGCCTGCCCGGAGGAGATCGCCTGGCGGTCGGGCTACATCACCGATGAACAGCTCGAAACGATCGGCAATTCCATGGGGAAAAATGGGTATGGGCAATATCTGTTGAAAATCCTGAAAAAGAAATCAGGCCCCGCTACCGGATTGGGTTCTTTTTTCCCTGAAAATCAGAGTCTGCCCGGCGTCAGCAATGAATCATTTGTTATATAGCGGGGAGCGCGGAGATGGGAGCGTATCATGCTACTTTTTTTTCATCGATGAACCAAAGTGCTCGTATGCGTTCCCTCGCCCCCTTGGGGAGAGGGACAGGGTGAGGGGGTAGTGAGGTTTCATAATAGACCTTGGAATGACTCGTTAAATTCGTTCAATTGGTTGAAATGATAAAACCCAGTTGACTGTCCCGTATGGTGTGATTTTTTTTCGATGTTCGACCAACAGCCCACAGTCTAAACCGCTACAGCCTGCTAAACGAACTAACCAAACTTTAGCCAGTGAAATTTTCGTTAGAAACGAGCGCAGCGGATTTCACGGGCCAATTCAACCAATTTAACTAACTCAACCAACATAACCAATAGTGAACATCACCCCAACAGCAATTCCTGACGTCTTGCCATCGAACCGACCGTGTTCGGGGACAGCAGGGGCTTTTTTTTGGAAAGCTACAATGAAAAAAAGTTTATGGAGATGACCGGGTTGAAGGTCGCTTTCGTTCAGGACAATCATTCCCGATCGCAAAAGCATGTGCTTCGCGGCCTTCACTATCAGATTCAACAGCCCCAGGGAAAACTGGTGAGCGCCACCAGCGGTGAGGTCTTCGATGTGGCCGTCGACATTCGCCGCTCATCGCCGACCTTCGGAAAATGGGTCGGAGAATATCTGACGGCTGAGAACAAGAAACAGATGTGGGTGCCCCCCGGATTCGCCCACGGGTTTCTCGTCTTAAGCGATGTTGCCGAGTTTTTATACAAGACAACGGATTATTGGGCCCCTGAGCACGAACGCTGTATCCAATGGAACGATCCCGTGTTGAACATTCAGTGGCCGACAACAGCCAATCCGATTGTATCTGAAAAAGATGCAAAGGGCGTTTCGTTCCAGGATGCCGAGGTGTTTCCTTGAAGGCGCTGATCATCGGTGGAAAAGGGCAGTTGGGCACCACCCTCACGCGAACGGTTCCCGGATCCATGGTCTGCCGGTCGCTCGACCTGCCTGAAATTGACATCACGGATGCGAAAGCCGTTGAGACAATCGTCGCGGACGAAAAACCTGATGTGATCATCAACGCCTCGGCCTATACGGCCGTGGATCGGGCCGAAGAAGAGGTCGATCTCGCCTTTGCCGTCAATGCGACTGGGCCGAAAAACTTGCCCTGGCGGCAAAGAAAACCGGCTCCCGCCTGATTCATGTATCAACGGACTACGTGTTTGACGGAATCGCCTGCACCCCCTACCCGCCGGATGCGCCATGCAGTCCGTCAGGGGTCTACGGCAAATCAAAACGACAGGGGGAGATCAACGTTCTGGACGTGATCGATGACCCCGTGATCATTAGAACATCCTGGCTTTACAGCCAATACGGCAATAATTTCGTTCTGACCATGCTCCGGTTCATGAACGAACGGGATGCGCTCAAGGTGGTGGCCGATCAGGTCGGCACCCCGACCTGGGCCTCGACATTGGCTGCCGCCATCTGGGCGGTCGCCGGAAACCGGCGGTTGAAAGGTGTCTATCACTGGTCGGACGCGGGCGCTGCCAGCTGGTATGATTTTACGGTGGCCATACAGGAGGAAGCCCTGGCCCTTGGGATGATAGACAGGGTTATTCCGATCCATCCCATCACGACCGCCGAATATCCCACGCTGACCACCCGTCCGGCATACAGTCTGCTGAACTGCACCGCCTCGTGGCGCGACTTTGGCGTCCCCCCGCTGCACTGGCGATCCGCCTTGAGGCAAATGCTTGCGTCAGGGGTATAGGCGATAGGCTATGGGCGAGGGGCTGTAGGCTATCAGGCTATAGGCGGGGAGCGTGGAGTGTGGAACGGAGAGCAGAAAAAAAGTTTGTTTAGTTGGTTTCATTGGCCCTGTGAAATCCGCTGCGCTCGTTTCTAACGAAAATTTCACTGGCTAAAGTTTGGTTAGTTTTATTGGTTGTATTAGTCGGTTTGTTCCACTTGAATCCTTATCTTTAAAAAGATGAACGTCGAACATCGAATGGTGAATGGGAAAAGACGATGACAAAGGGCCATAGACTATGGGCTATAGGTCGTGGGAGGGGATTTGAGGGATCATTCGAAATTGAAAGCGTTTGAGTTGGCCGACGAAATAGCAGTACAGATATACCTAGTGATGAGAAAGTTCCCGAAAGAAGAAATCTATGGTCTCACCTCCCAGATGCGACGAGCGGCCGTTTCTGTACCATCCAATACTTGCCCGGTTAAATAGCTTGAATTAATTGTATTATGTCTATGTACTTCAAAGTCTAAAAGACACGAAATTTTATGTCGGTTTTACCAATAATCTCAAGCTAAGATTTGATCAACATGAGAAGGGGTTCGTGGAATCTACAAAGAATAGACGCCCTTTTCGCTTGATCTATTATGAAGCCAGCCTTGATAGGGGTGATGCATCAAGGCGTGAAAAATATCTAAAAACTCATTATGGCCGAATGTTTTTATATAGAAGGCTCAAATCATATTTAACCGGGTAAAAGGGTTGTGCCCGCGAAAGCCGGGCAGAATATCTTCGTTTTCTCGAAATCGCAATTAGTTCTCTGAGAGAGTTGGATTACCAATACGGGTTAGCTAAACGATTGGGGTACACAGAACAATCAGGATTCCCAAATTTTGAAGATGAGATGACTAAAGCACAGAAGGTTCTCGGCGGTTTGATTCGCTCCATGCGAAAAACCAGCAACTAACAACGACAGCCTAAACCGCTACAGCCGACTAACCAAACCCAACAAACCTTTAGCCAGTGAAAATTATTTATCCAGTGAAATCGCGCAGCGAGCACCATCATTTCATTTTGGACCGCCGGGAACAAGCGTGGCGAATTTGATCGGGTCCAAACTCTGCGCCTCTGTGCCCTTGAGCGAAGCGGGCGAGAGAATTAAATATAGAAGCCAGGAGTCAGGAGCCAGAATTCAGGAGATAAAAAACAGGTCATAGGCTGTGGGCTATAGGCAAGGTCGGACTAACTGATGAACATCGAATTTGGTTAAATTCGTTTGGTTGGTTCGTTAGTTTAATTGGCCCGGTGAAATTCGCTCTGCTGTCACCTTCGGTCCCAGGTGAAATGATGGCACTCGCTTCGCGATTTCACAGGATAAATAAATTTCACTGGCTAAAGTTGGACTAAAAAAATAGCTATTGACTGTCCAGTTGTGTCCGTTATTCGAGTTCGATGTTCGATGTTCGATGTTCGATGTTCGATGTTCGATGTTCGATGTTCGATGTTCGATGTTCGATGTTCGATGTTCGATGTTTTGCCTACAGTCCACAGACTAAACCGCTACAGCCTACTAACCACACTCAACAAACCTTCAGCCAGTGATATTCCCGACAGGGACGAGCGAAGCGAATATCACCGGGCCAATAAACCCAAATAACTCAACAAACCCAATGAACCCAATAAACCTGATTCACCTCGGTGCAGAAAACACCGTCACCGGTTCCTGCCACCTGCTGCAGGCCAACGGCCTGACCATCATGGTCGACTGCGGCCTGGCCCAGGGCGGGGATGCGCAGACCGACATGGACGACTGGCCCATATCCCCGGCTAACATCGATTACCTGTTCCTGACCCACGCCCACATCGATCACATCGGCCGCGTGCCGGAACTGATCCAAGAGGGCTTTAAGGGCGAGATCATCTGCTCGCACCCCACCAAGGCTCTGCTTTACCCCATGCTGGCCGATGCCATGAAATTTTCCGGGATTCCCGAGGGGCTCGTCCGCAGGATCAAATGGACCATCGACGACCTGTCGTGGGGGTTTGAATTCAACGAGGCCTTCGACCTTGAAAAAGACATCTCTTTCCGGTTGGGACGGGCAGGGCACATCCTGGGATCGGCCTTCGTCCGCTTCCAGGACCACAACAGCGGCGCGTCGGTGCTCTTTTCAGGCGATCTGGGTGCGGCCGACACGCCCATTCTGGTCGACCCTGAAGCACCGCCGACGCGCCGATCTGGTGGTCATGGAATCGACCTATGGCGACCGGCTTCACGAACCCAGGGACCAGCGCGTCCGCCAACTGGGCGACATTCTCACGCGTTCACTGGCCGATGGCGGCAAGGTGTTCATCCCGGCCTTTTCCCTGGGGCGCACCCAGGAACTGATCTATGAAATGGACCGCATCTTTTCCGATCCCGGCTACCGCGACATGTTCCCGGATCTTCAGGGCAAACAGCGCCCGCCGGTCTTCGTCGACTCGCCCCTGGGATTGGAAATCACCCGGATCTATTCCAGCCTGTCCGCATACTGGGACAACGAGGCCCGGGACCTTGAAGGAACGCGGCGACCACCCCATCGACTTCAAGGGACTGATTGCGGTGAAGGACCACCGCGATCACCTAAAGGTTTGCGATATGAAAGGTCCGGCCATCATCCTGGCCGGCAGCGGCATGTGCACCGGCGGCCGAATTATCAATCATCTTAAAAAAGGCATCGACGATCCCAGAAACGACATCCTCTTCGTCGGCTACCAGGCCCACGGCACACCGGGCCGGGCTATCCAGAAGTACAGCCAGAGACCCGGCGGCTATGTCGATCTCGACGGCGAGCGCAAAACCATCAAGGCCAGGGTGCACACCCTTTCCGGCTACTCGGCCCACGCCGACCAGAAGGGCCTTCTCGATTGGATCGAGTCCATGCCCGACAAACCCGGGGCGGTCAAGCTGGTGCATGGGGAGGAGGAGGCGCGCAAGGGGTTGGGGGAAGAGTTGGAAAAAAAGGGGTATAACGTTACAAATTAAGATGATTGATAGAGAATCCAGGAGTCAGGAATAAAATCGTTGGTTAGTTTTATTGGTTGAATTTGTTCAATTGGCCCGGTGAAATTCGCTCTGCTGTCACCTGTAGTCCCAGGTGAAATGATGGTACTCGCTTCGCGATTTCACAGGATAAATGAATTTCACTGGCTGAAGTTGGTTTCACTCGACCCCTTGGATCCTCGAATCCTTGAACCCTTCGTTAAAACGTCCAACATCGAACGTCGAATGATTCAAAATAACAGCAATTCTCTCGCAGAGCCGCAGAGCACACAGAGAGGGACAACAGTTTAATGGGCTTCGCCCAGGAAATGATAACAGCCAGGATCTTATTTCCCTTGGCCTGATTTGTTTCACTTGACCCCTTGGATCCTCGAATCCTTGAACCCTTCTCAGATGCGCAGGGCAGCATTTAATCGATACGATGATTTTGAAAAGATACAAGGAATTTTTTCCGACCGCTCGGTTGATATGCTGATCTATACCACCGATGAATTGTCAAAGATTTCACATCGAGCCTTCATAAAACGCATTCTTGAAGAAGGTGTAATCCTTTATGAGCGTTGAAAAAAATATCATGGAGGCGGAAAGGTGGCTAAAAACTGCCCAAGGCGATTTTGATACCGCAGCTGTCCTGCGGGACCATATGCGATATGCGCATGCCTGTTTTCACGCTCAACAAAGTGGTGAAAAAGCCATGAAGGCCGTGTGGTATTTGTTGGACGCCGACCCGTGGGGGCATTCAATTAAGAAGCTGATTAATGGTCTGGAAGAGGTCGATTTAAAAACCTTCCATGAACTGAAGCATTTGGAAAAACCGGCGACTATCCTTGACCGGTTCTACATTTCGACGAGATATCCCAACGGTCTTCCGGATCTGACACCGGAAGAAGCTTATCTGGAAGAAGATGCAAAGGACCCGGATTTTCACGGAAACAGCGGATCAAGATTGGCGTAAGCGTCACTGAAGTTCAGACCGAGGATTCGTCAAGCTTTTGATCTTTTATTCGATGTTCGAGTTGGGCAGTTCGATGTTCGACGCGAGGGCCGCTACGTGTCCTTCACTCCGGTCCCATATCCTTTCTTTTGACAAAATCTATTCGATGTCATATCATGCCATCAAATTGATGTTTGTATGTGACATCAGATAGGAGGGGCGATGAAGGCAGTCACAATAAGAGGCGTTGATTCCGATCTCGCTGAAAAATTAAAAACAACCGCCAAAAAGCAAGGCAAAAGCATCAATCAATTGACCATTGAACTGATCAAGACGAGCCTCGGGCTTAACAAGGCAAAGAAATATTCGCAGGAATATGATGATTTGGATGACCTGTTTGGCAGATGGAGCGAAGATGAATTCAAGACGATCAATGACACAATAAACCGGGAGCGTCGCATTGATAAGGAACTCTGGCAATGAAAAAAGTGTTGATTGATACCAACATCTATTCATTGGCCATGAAAGGCGATGTCACTGTCGTCAACCCATTGAGAAAAATTGACCAGATTGGATTTTCAGCAATCAGTGCCGGTGAGCTTTTTTCCGGTTTTAAAGGTGGCAATCGCGAAGAAAAAAACAGAGAGGAACTAAATTTTTTCCTGGATTCCCCAAGAGTTGTTGTCCACACGATTGACGTGGAGACAGCTGATTTTTACGCGTCCATTCTCAACAGTCTCAGGCTTTCAGGCACGCCCATTCCAACAAATGATATATGGATTGCAGCGGTTGCATTCCAGCATGGCTATAAACTGTTTACAAAAGATAAGCATTTCGGTTTAGTCCCCGGGTTGGTAATCGTTTAACACGCCTAACGCCTTATGACTTGCGCCTATCGCCTCACGCCTTGCGGTTAAAAAACCGGAAACCGTGAACCGTGAACAGAAAACCCGTTAGGGCGAGAGAGCGTTAGGGCGTGAGGGCGGATTTTAGAATCGCCCTTTGCGACTTACGGTTTAAAAACCGTCAACGGGCAACCGGAAACCGTCAACCGCTTTTTCCTAACACTTAACACGCTTTCCACGACGGAAAGCATCAAACCAACCAAACCCAATATAAAAATATGAACAACCTGCAGAAAACCATAAGCCGATATTTCAAAAACCGTAAAGAAGTTGTCGCAGTCTATCTTTTCGGATCCCATGCTGTGGGAAAGGAACGGCCTTTCAGCGACGTGGATGTCGGTGTCGTTCTAACGCATCAGTTTCAGGCGCAATCCTTTGATTTACAAAACCAATACACAGTAGCGATGGGAAGGAAACTTCGCAAGGACATTCATGTGGCGATCATGAATACAGCCGGTGAAACCCTACTCAAACAAATCTTTCAAAAGGGGTCCTGTGTTTGCGTGAACAATCCATCCGTTCTTGCCCGGTTCAAGATGACCCGTTTTTCGATGATCGGCGAGTTCGGCTACTACCTGGACATGACCCAGGCCGGTTTCCATCGAAAGCTGACAGGAGGGACGTCGCATGGTCGATAGGGACTTGATCATGGCCAAGGCTGGTTCAGTCAAGCGACACTGCCAGAGAATTCGTGATAAAGCCAATGTCGATATCGAGGTTTTCAATACCGACCTCGACCGCCAGGAAAGCATCCTGTTCAACCTTCAGATGGCCATTCAGAATTGCCTTGACATTGCCGCCCACATCGTCAGCGAAGAGGGGTATGGTGTGCCCGGAAGCAACAATGAGATGTTTTACATGCTGGAAGAAAACCACCTGATCGATCGCCCGCTGACCGAAAAAATGGTCAAAGCGGTGGGCCTGCGCAACCTGATTGTTCATGAGTACGCCAAGATCGACTTGGAAAAGATTTTTCATGTCGCCCAAACGGAAATCAGCGATTTGGAGGAATACATTAAAGCGCTTATCGTGAATACCGCTTCCAGTTAGCATTGAACTGCTTTAACTCAACAAACTCAACAAATTAGCAATTATTCCGTGGTGAGTCCCGACAGCTCCGGCATCGGATCGCTGGCATCGAATCGTCGGTTCAGGGGTTGAGCGCACAGGCAGCACTTGATGTCGCGAGTGAATGGGGCGTAAGTGGTGAACTCTTGGCGGGAACGCGCATCGCCAAGAGCGTTGCGGCTCAGGTCGATGTAGTCCTTCACGCTGCTGGGATTCTGCACGCACTCCCATACGTGCTCGAACAGACGGAAATCGTTGAGTACGTCTCACTCGGTGCGGGGAACACGGGCCGACCGCACGACCTCGAGACGGATCTCCAGGTAGCGGAGTTCAAGTTCATCGCCTGGGCTGGTGGCCCAGAAACCGTCCGGCAGGACACGCTGCTCATCGATCTCTTCAACCTGGACGCAGCAGTCACCGAGAAACGCCGGGTCATGTACGTAACTGGTGCTGACGTACCACTCCGATGGCTTGAGACCTCAAAACGAACGACGCGCGAGTGTCTGGCGAGAAAGCGCCGAATCCCCGCCCGGTTCGATGCGACGTACGGCCCAGATGCATTCCAACATGTGAGCGACTACTGGGCGCACCTGAAGCAATCCGTCCTCCTGGTCGATTTGGTTCCGATCGTGCCTGGCTTGGCGATTCCTCCTCCGACACCGCAGGGCGAAACCACCGGGGCCAATCAAACGTAGGCATAGGGCTTCCGGGTAGGCGTCGTCCCCATTTCGTGTCCCAGGCCTCAAGGCGCCAAAGCCCGCGCCGGGCTACGGTCGCATCGTGATGCGACTGGTAGACGATTATTCGAGCAAGACGTGACGACCTTCCGGCAGCTGTTGGAGTTCTTCGAGCAATCAGCCAAGACGCAGGCGGCGAAGGGCAAGCGATTCGAGGACTTCTGTGAGGCGTTTCTGCAGATCGATCCGCTCTGGTCGGAACGGTTCGACGCGGTGTGGGCCTGGCAGGACTGGCCCGACCGACCCGAGGGCCTACCGGACACCGGCGTCGATCTCGTGGCCCGCGAGCGTGGCACCGGCGACATCGTCGCGATCCAGTGCAAGTTCTACTCGCCGTCGGCGTGCTGCGTGGGAGCGAGCGTCGACGTTCGTCGCGATGCTGTCGCAGGACGTGTTCGCGTCCGGGATGCTGATCTCGACAGCGGGCGCGGAGTCGTCGAATCTCCACAAGAACCTGGCCGCGACCTCGAAGGACGTCACCTGGTCTGCGGGTCGAGAATTTCGAGGAGTCCCTCGTCGATTGGAACCAGTTCCGCCCCGACGAACCCGACCCAGCTGACCCTTGCCGACCGCAAGACGCTGCGACCCCACCAGGAGCGGCGATCGCCGACGTGCTCGCCGGGTTCGACGCCGGCGCGGACCGTGGCCAGATGATCATGGCGTGCGGCACCGGCAAGACGTTCACGTCGCTGCGCCTCGCCGAGCAGGTCGTCGGCGCCGGCGGGTCGGTGCTGTTCTTGGTGCCGTCGATCAACCTGCTGTCGCAGACCGTGGTCGAGTGGGCGAACGACGCCGAGGTTCCGCTGGCAACGTTCGCTGTGTGTTCGGACCGTCACGCCGGCAAGCGCAGCGAAGGGCGACGAGGACATGTCGGCCAACGACCTCCAGGTCCCGGCGTCGACCGACGTCGAGTCGCTGCATGAGCGAGTGGCACGCACGTGCGACACCGACACGGATGGCGGTCGTGTTCTCGACGTATCAGTCGATCGACGTGATCGCCGAGGCCCAGCGAGCCGGGATTGGCCGATTCGATCTGATCATCTGCGACGAAGCGCACCGCACGACCGGCGGAACCGGTCCGAAGGCGGAGCAGTCGACGTTCGTGAAGGTCCACGACGACGCGATCGTCGGCGGCGACAAGCGGCTCTACATGACCGCCACGCCACGCATCTACGGCGACCAGACCAAGGCGAAGGCGAAGCAGCACGAGGTGGTGCTGTCGTCGATGGACGACGAGGCCACGTTCGGGCCGGTGCTTCCACGAGTTGCCGTTCGGCAAAGCGGTCGCCGACAAGCTGCTCACCGACTACAAGGTGCTCGTTCTCGCCGTCAACGAAGACGCCGTGTCCGACGCGTTCCAGCGCCAGTTCACCGAGGAAGGCGGCGGCGAACTCCCGCTCAACGACGTCGCTCGCATGGTCGGCTGCTGGCACGGGCTCTCCAAACGGGGCCCGCAGTTCAAGGACGCCGGCGACGAGCAGCCGATGCGCCGCGCGGTCGCGTTCTCGTCGACGATCAAGCAGTCGAAGCGGTTCACCGACGCGCTTCCCAACGTGATCGCCGCCGCGCTCGAAGAGCGCACGCGACCGCAACGCCGTGACGCGTCGAGGCCGAGCACGTCGACGGCACGACCAACGTCAAGGTCCGCCAGGAGGCGATCGCGTGGCTCGAGGAGTCACCCGGCCAACGGTGTGTGCCGTGTGCTGTCGAATGCCAAGTGCCTGACCGAAGGCGTCGACGTGCCCGCTCTCGATGCGGTCGATGTTCCTGAACCCGCGCAAGAGCGTCGTCGACGTCGTCCAGGCGGTCGGGCGGGTGATGCGCAAGCTCGGAGGGCAAGGACTTCGGCTACGTCATCTTGCCGATCGGCATCCCCGGCTCGATGTCACCCGAGGAGGCGCTGCGCGACAACGAGCGCTACGCGGTCGTGTGGGAGGTGCTCCAAGCGCTGCGTTCGCACGACGAGCGGCTGCGCGCCGAGATCAACAAGATCGACATCAACAAGACCTCGTCCAAGGTCATCGGTGATCGGTATCGGCCTCGCCGGCGGCGACTCGAGCCGACGACCCCGGCGTCACGACGACTGCCGACGGCGACGCCGGGCAGATGTCGCTCGACCTCCCCGACCTCGCCGAATGGCGCGACGCGCTCTACGCCCGGATCGTCGACAAGGTCGGCGACCGCCACTACATGGAGCACTGGGCCAAGGACATCGCCGACATCGCCGCCGCCCAGGAGACCCGCATCCGGTCGCTGCTCGATCACCCCGAGCAGAACCCGGCAGCGGTCGAACGATTCGAGCGAGTTCCACCACGGCGCTGAAGGACAACCTCAACGACGGCATGACCGCCGACGACGCGATCTCGATGCTCTCCCAGCACCTCATCACCCGGCCCGTGTTCGACGCGCTGTTCGGCGGCGACGACTTCACGCAGGCGAACCCGGTGAGCCAGGTGATGCAGGCGATGCTCGACACGCTCGACGAGGCGAACATCGACGCCGAGACCGCAACGCTCGACGGGTTCTACGAACACATCCGCATGCTCGTCGGCGGCATCGACACCGCCGAGGGCCGCCAGAAGGTCATCACCGAGCTGTACGAGAAGTTCTTCAAGAAGGTCGTCCCGAAGACCGCCTCGTCGCTCGGCATCGTCTACACGCCCGTCGAGATCGTCGACTTCATCAACCGCGCCGTCAACGACCTGCTCGCACGAGCACTTCGACGGCGCATCACTGTCCGACGAAGGCGTCCACGTCCTCGACCCGTTCACCGGCACCGGCACGTTCATCGCCCGCCTGATCCAGTCCGGGCTGATCTCACCCGACGCCCTGCCACGCAAGTACGCACAGCGAGCTGCACGCCAACGAGATCATGCTGCTCGCCTACTACATCGCCGCGATCAACATCGAGACCACCTACCGCGGAGCGATCGGACGACGCCGGCGCTGAGCCCGACAGCTACGAGCCGTTCCCCGGGATCGTCCTCACCGACACCTTCCAGATGACCGAAGACGACGACTCGATGGACACCGTCTTCTTCCCCCGCAACAACGAACGAGCCGACCGCCAGAAGAACCTCGACATCCGCGTCATCGTCGGCAACCCGCCCTACTCCGTCGGGCCAGATCCGCCAGAACGACGACAACGCCAACCTCAAGTACCCGACCCTCGACGCCAGCATCGAGCGGACCTACGCCGAGCGATCCAGCGCGAAGTTGAAGACGAAGCTGTATGAATCGGCCGGGGTTTTGCGTCAGGTCATCAATGATCCTGAGAGGATTCAGAGATGCCTGCGAAGAAGGAATACACCGCCGAGTTCAAGGAGCAGTCGGTCCGTTTCGTGTTCGAGCACATCGAGGCTGAGGAGTCGCGCTACTCGGCGTGTGCTCGTCTCGGCCCGAAGTTGAACGTGAAAGCGGTGACGCTCTACAACTGGGTGAAGAAGGCGACGCCGAAGCCGTTGAAACCGGCGGCGGCTGGATCGGTCGAGGAGTTGAAGGCCCAGTTGGCTGAGGTCCGCAAGGAGAATCGGGAGCTGGCCCGGGCGAATCAGATCCTGCAAGATGCAGCGGTTTTCTTCGGGGCGGCGCTCGACCGTCAATCAAAGAAGTGAGCGAGTTCGTGGCTGCTCACCGTCATCACGGGGTCGAGCCGATCTGTCGTGTTCTCTCGACTGAGGAACATCAGATCGCCCCGTCATCAGTGCGCTCCGCGCTCGCTCGACCGAGGTGTGCTCGACGTCTCGCCGACGACGAGTTGAAGGTGCTGATCGCTGAGGTCTTCGTCGACAACTACGAGGTCTACGGCGCCCGCAAGATCAAAGCCGCCCTCAAACGGGGCACGGACTGATCGTCGACCGCGCCAGGGTCACCCGGTTGATGTGTGAGCTGGACATTCGCGGCGCAGCAAGGACCCGATCGGTGCGCACCACCCGGCCTGACAAGTCGTCACCGCGTGCACCGGATCTCGTGAAACGCCAGTTCACAGCCGAGCGCCCGAACGAGCTGTGGGTCTCGGATTTCACCTACGTGCCCACCTGGTCGGGGTTCGTCTATGTCGCGTTCATCATCGACGTGTACTCGCGGTTCGTGGTCGGCTGGCGGGTGTCGTCGTCAATGACCACCGACCTGGTGATGGACGCATTGGAGATGGCGGTCTTCAACCGGCGCACCCAACTCATCAGCAACGTCATCACGCATTCCGACGCCGGCAGTCAATACACCTCGATTCTCTACACCGACCGCCTCGTCGAGATCGGTGCCCGACCCTCGATCGGGACCGTCGGTGACAGCTACGACAACGCTCGCCGAGTCGATGAATGGTCTCTACAAGAGCGAACTCATCCGCCGGCGCAGTCCCTGGCGCAACGCGGTACACCTCAAGATCGAGACGCTCGCCTACATCGAATGGTTCAACCACCAACGCCTCCACGGTGAACTCGACCACACCCCACCCGCCGAGCACGAAGCCGACTACTACGATCGGCAACGCCACCAAACGACAGATCAAACACCAACCCTGATCTGACGCATTTCACCGGCCGATCCAGTACGACAGCTACATACGAGCGATCCGCTGGGCGGGGAACCGTGTGTTGTCGTCGCCGAACGGCGGGATCGTCGGCTTCGTGACCAATGGTGGCTGGATTGACGGCAACGCGGCCGACGGTATCCGCCACACACTCGTGGATGAGTTCGACCACGTCTACGTCTTCAACCTCCGCGGCAACGCCCTATCAAGCGGCGAGCAGCGCCGGAGGGAGGCCGACAACATCTTCGACTCCGGCAGCCGCAATACGGTGGCGGTCACTCTGTTGGTGCGTAACCAGGGAGGCGCTCGCGAGCCGCGTGGTGCACAAATCCACTACCGCGATATTGGTGACTACCTCAGCCGTGATGAGAAGATCAAGATCGTCAATGAATCGAACGTTGCCACCATGCAGTGGGAGGCGATCACATCGAACGACGAGGCCGACTGGCTGCATCGGCGGAGCAAGCACTTCGAGGCGAATGTGGCGCTCGCAGGGAGCGAGGGGATATTCGTCCGTTCGAGTCTTGGCGTTGTCACCAGCCGAGACGCCTGGGTTTACGGCTCACACGCTGGCGAGCTCCAAGCCCGCGCAATACAGATTGCTGGTTTCGTCAATGAGGAGATCGATCGTTTTGCGCTGGCGGGGGGCGGGTCGGCAGATGACGCCGAACGCTTCGTCGACAGGGATCCCAAGTCGTACAGCTGGGCGGCGAACGACTTTGGTCGGATAGCGCGGGGTGAGCGGGTCGGCTTCGATCCTTCGATGCTTCGCACGAGCCTCTATCGGCCGTTCTTTCCGTTGCATGTCTTCTTCGACGCTGCGGTGAACGTCCGGCAGGGGTCGATCCCCGAGTTCTTTCCATCTGAGGATGCAACCAACCAGCTGATCGGAGTCGTCGCACATGGATCACGCTCGCCGTTCGGGACGCTCGCTGACTTCGATGGTGCCATCTTTTCACGTGATCAATTCCGACTCTACGGTGTTCTTTGCCCGCTGGCGATTCCCGAAAGCCGTAACCGAAACGTCACTCCTCGATGAAGAAGAGCAACCCGACGAGCACGGCCGGTTGTCGAACATCAACCCGATTGCGCTATCCCGATTCCGTGATGCGCTGGGCGATCACGTGACCGACGACGACGTATTCCACTACGTGTACGGAGTGCTGCACTCGCCGGCGTTCCGGTCGGAGTTCGAGGTCAACTTGAAGAAGGAAGCGCCCCGCGTCCCGCTCGTCAACGACCGCGCAGGCCTTCGACGCGTTCGTGGCCGCCGGTGCGGAACTGGTGGAGTTGCACATCGGGTTCGACGGCGACGTCGACCAGTACCCGCTGATCGAGGAGTGGCTCGACGGGGTTGGGCCGGAGCCCCCGACTTCGATGCCGACTCGACTGCTGGTCGGGTCGAAAAAGATGAAGTACCCGAAGGTCACCGACACCGACCCCGACTCGGAGACGTCCGGCAAAAAGGTCGCCGACAAGACCCGGCTCATCTACAACGACTATCTCACGCTGTCGGGCATCCCGAGCGGGCGCACGACTACGTGCTCGGCACCCGGTCGGGCGTCGACTGGATCATCGACCGCTGGTACGTCAAGACGGACAAGGCGTCGGGCATCGTCAACGATGTCAACCAGTGGGGGCTCGAACAGGGCAACCCGCGCTACATCGTCGACCTCATCAAGCGAGTCGTGACGGTGTCGCTCCGGACCGTCGAGATCGTCGAGTCGTTGCCGAGGCTGCGCTTCGACGAACACGAGGTGCACGTCGATCAGGCGTGGCACTCGACCGGCCAACACCGATAGCAGAGGTGAAGGTCGAGAGATCAGCGACTGCGGGTTGAGTTCTACATGCCGGGAGTGCCGGCGCCCTCGATCGCTCAGAGACTTCTTGACCGAGCAGGAATGCGGCGGACCTGAGTCCGTGTGAGATCGACGACTCCGCGTGGCGTGTAGCTTCAGGAGCCGGTTCGGACTTCGAAGGAAACGCAGACTGCAAGGAACCGAGCCGAGCAGACCTGCGAGAGTTGGAACGTGCATGATCTTCCCGATCTCGTTCGTGGTGCGCTCCCAGGCGACCTCGAGCCCGGGTTCGTCTCGATGCTGGCGGGGATCGAATACCACGCCGGCACGGTTGTTCGCGGTCCGCAGCTGCATCTCGCCAGCCTGAATGGCGTCCTCGTCCCCGATTCGGCCGTGGCGGCACCGATCGACTTCGCGGGCATCTATCTCGTCTTGCGCGATTACATCACCTTCCCCGGAATCGAGATCGATCCCGAGGCGATTCGAGAATTCGTCATCGAACAACTCCTCTCTGCGGTGTCGATGGAACACATGGTCGTCGGACTGTCATCCGTCCTCGCGATCTGGTCCGACTCCGAAGGGCAAGAAGCGCTCACAGCGGCCTTCGAAGCCAGTCTTGGACCCGACGCGGAAGCACGGCTTCGAGCAGCGTTGGCGCCCTCCCGAGAGCAGCGTGTTCTCGTTGCCAAACAGGCCGTCCTTGGCGCGATGAAGTAGAGCTCTGCTCGACGGCGGAATCCAGCGGCCGACCTCAACGCTACGAATCTTGGCCGGACTGATCCTCTCTCACGCCGCGGCCGACGGATTCGAAGGCGTCGAAGGTGACGATGGTCCGATGATCGCCGGCATGCCGGCAAGATTCTCGATCGACATCGTCTGCAACTACACGTTCAACGCAACGGATGATCTGTGGTCGCAGCTCGATCGTCATCTCAGGCTATGGCGTGACTACGGCGAGGTCGGCGCTGGCCGGCACCTCGGCGTTGACGCACCCGCCGACCTGTTTGCCGAGGCAACGGGAATGGACATCGGGGACTGCATGGCCCTCGCATTTGCTCTGTTCAGCGGCCAGCACCGACTGCCGAACAACACACCCTTCGTACCGGTCGACTTCTCCTCCGACATGGACCGTTCGACTATCGACCGATTCGTGAACTGGATCAGTGCGACCCCCGACGGGAACCCGCCGGCGCCTTTGCTCCAAAAGCAACGATCGGACTGGGACTTCCTCGCGTTCAGACACCCAGTGGTGCGCTTCGATGAGGGCCTCGTCGTCATCGATCCCGACATGCTGATGGAACGCGTCACGAACGGGTTGTACTGGCCAGTACACGACCATCTCAAGGAGCAGAGCGAGGCTCGGCGGCAGGCATGGACGCAGGCGTGGGGCGACATGATCGAAGCGCTCGTCGAGGACGAGTTGAAGCCGCATCGAGCTACCGATCTCACTGGTGGTAAGACCTTCTTCACCGAGGATGACCTAGCGGCCGCCTACCCAGGTCACAAGACCGCCGACGTCGTCCTGGACCTTGGGGAACAGCTCGCCGCCATCGAAATCGTCAGTGGCCAGTGGAGCCTGAAGTCTCGCGTCGATGGGGATGTCGACTCGTTCTTCGAGCGACATGGAAAAGATCGTCTACAAGAAACTTCGACAACTGGACGACACGGTGAGCTGCCTGCTTCGGGATCCATCGCCGCTCCTGGGTGCTTCGACGCTCCGGCCCGTGAGGCCGATCGTCGTTGCCGGAGGTGGATTCTCGATGTCCCCCATAACTCAAACGCTCATCACGGAGTACTGCGAGGACAATCGATTGTTCTCGCACGCAATGGCAGCGAACCCGGTAGTGGTTGACCTCGGCGAGGTCGAGATGCTCGAAGGACTTCGTGAGCGCGGCTTCGCACTCCTCGACATCGTTGACAGCTGGCAGAACTCGTCGATCAGCTCGATGGCCCTCAAAAACTGGATCATCATCAACCACGCTGACGTATCCGCACCGGACAGACGTCCCGAAAGAATGAAGGCTTACGTCGACGCGTTCTTCACTGAGATGATCCAGCGGCTAGCACTCCGGCCCACGCCGACACCGGAGGAAGAGAGCTGAGTCCGACCGTTCAGCCGGACTTGCGACGCCCTGCAACTTGCGCCGGCCGAACCAGTGAGCTCACGCCGACTCCGTCGTTTCCGGCTCCGGCGTTGTGCCAACGCCTGCACTCATAGCAGTTGTCGCCGTTCTGGCTCTGCGAGGCGACGGTTGATCTCGGCTGCATGTTCCGATGATTGATAGGCCACGAACACCACGGTGCGAGCCGCAACCGGGCAGTCGTGTTGCGGTGGCTCGTCGATGTCCACCACGTCGGTCCGAGTCACCATGAAATGACCGCACCCTTCACAGATCCAAGGCAGCTCGGTTCGCGCGTCACGCCGCGTCGACGACGCCATCACCGGCCCCGACGCCGCGGCTCACATTCCTCGATCACGCGACATCCGCCGCGGTATGAATCGGCTCGCCGGTGCTGCCGACCTCGGTCGGCTCGGTCGCCAACTTGGCGGCCGCCCGCACCTTCGCGACCGACCACCCGACCATTTCTGCGACGAGCGACGGCTCCGACACTTCCACCATCGCGGCCACGGCGGCCGCCTCCTCGCTCTCGAGTTCCGCCAACTCCGCCTCGAGCGCGACTCGACGATCCGCCACATCGAAGAACGCACCACACGCACGCGCCTCCTTGGCATGGCGTTCCTTCAAGAGCACTCGCGCTTCGCGTTCTCGCTTGGACTCACTCTTGCGTGCCATCACCGATCACCGGCCCTTCCTCGTCCGGGCCCACGCCGATCGCGAGCCTCACTTCCCCAAGGCCCACGGCACCACGATTCGTTACACGATCCGCCCGAACTCCGTCACGACACGACGCTCGTCGACAACCCGATCCACGCCACTCCGGACCGCCCGGAACGATCACCACCCGATCACCACCCGACTTCTCGCAGCCGCCGAACCGGCCCTCCCGCTCAGATTTCTTCCTACACCTGTGCACCGGCTGCCGCCGGTGCTGCACATGGGGTCGATTCTTCTGTAACGACCGGGCCGGTTGTGGGCCTTGGGAAGGTGATGCTGTCGCTCTGGAAACTCCGTGTCGGAGCCGAGAACTACTACCT
Organism: uncultured delta proteobacterium; assembly: GCA_963697405.1. Lineage (GTDB taxonomy): Bacteria > Desulfobacterota > Desulfobacteria > Desulfobacterales > Desulfosarcinaceae > Desulfosarcina. Next base: position 145,810 of record CAVONY010000035.1, read on the forward strand.
GGACCAAGTCGCGAAGGGCCTCGACGACTACTACTCGGGTGCCGGCGAGACCCGTGGCCGATGGATCGGAGCAGCGTCGACGGCGCTCGGACTGGACGACTCGGTCGACGGCGACAGCCTCCGCGCCGTGCTCGCAGGACTCGCGCCGGGCACCGGGTTGACGCCGAACGGCGACCAGGTTCGGACGTTCAAGAACCGTGTTCCCGGCTTCGATCTGACGTTCTCAGCACCGAAGTCGGTGTCGATTCTGTACGCGCTCGGCGACCCGCTGGTGCGATCCGAGGTGATGGACGCGACCGACACGGCGGTCACCGAAGCGCTCGCGTGGTTGGAACGCGAGGCGTGCTTCGTGCGTCGAGGATCGAACTACCGAGCCGCGAAGACGCCGGCGTTCGAGAAGTGGGGCACCCGCCGCCTGCCCGGTCGAGGGTTCATCGCAGCACAGTTCCGGCATCGCACGAGCCGCCAAGGCGACCCACAACTGCACTCCCACGTGCTCGTTGCGAACCTCACCCAGGGGCCCGACGGGCGCTGGTCGGCACTCGACGGACAGGCGCTGTATCGGTCGAAGATGGCAGCCGGCGCCGTCTACCGAAGCGTCCTGCGCAACGAACTCTCAAAGCGTCTCGGCGTCGAATGGGGACCGGTCCACGATGGCCTGTCCGAGATCGCCGGCATCCCGAAGAAGGTCCGACGACTGTTCTCGAAGCGTCGTGTCGAAATCGAGATCGAGCTCGCTCGCACTGGGCAGTCCGGCCCCGCCGCGGCCGCCGCGGCCTCCCTCGAAACACGGACTGCGAAGGCCGAACCCGACCCTGAACTACTCGACGAACGCTGGCTCGCTGAGGCCGCATCGATCGGATACGGACCCGTCGACATCGACGATCTCCTCGCCCGATCAAACGGTCGCGACACCGCGATGCTCGGCGATCAGACGTTCACCCTCGACACGAAGATCGCCGTGCGATCCCTCGATCGACACACCGGCGAGGTCTACGAAGAACTCGTCACCGTCCACGACATCGCCATCCGTGTCGGACGTGCGCTGCCCGAAACCGACGCCGTGACAACTCGCCTCGACGTCCAGAACGCCGTCGCAGACCAACTCACCAACAGCGGTTCGGTCGCATTGCTGGAACGGCTCACCGACGCCGTGCTCGCGCACCCCGAACTCGTCCCGCTCTCAGTCAAAGACGGTGCCGACAAGGGCTGGGAACAGACCTGGACGACCCGCACCGTGCTGAACGCGGAGGCCGATCTCGTCGCCCTGTTCACCCCCGACCCGACCTCGCCGATCGCCGCCCTGGACCCGCAGTTCGTCGACCAGATGCTCGCCGCGCTGGCGGCTCGAGGCCGAACGTTGGGACCGGACCAGGCCGACACCGTGCGCCGCCTCGCCACCCAAGGTCTCGGGGTCGAGGTGGTCGTCGGTAAAGCCGGAACCGGCAAGACGTACACGATGAACGCCGTCCGCGAAGTCTTTCAGGCAGCGAACTATCGGGTGATCGGCGCCTGCCCAACTGCACGGGCGGCACGCGAACTGTCCGACGGCGCGGGGATCGATTCGTTCACGATCGACAAGCTCCTCGCACACGGCACCATCGAACCGGATCACGTGTTGGTACTGGACGAAGCCAGCATGGTCGGCACCCTCAAGTTCCACCGACTCGTCACCCGAGCACGCGCCGCCGGGGCGAAAGTGATCGTCGTCGGCGACCATCACCAACTCCCCGAGATCCAAGCTGGTGGCGGCTTCAAGGCCCTCCTCGGCGCTGTCGGAGACCGTCGATGCGAGCTGACGATCAACCGACGGCAGCGTCACGAATGGGAACACCCTGCGCTCGACCACCTCCGCAACGGCGACGTCACGACGTTCTGGCAGGCGTACCTCGACCACGACCGCGTCGTGCTCGGCGAACATCAAACCGACGTCCAAGCACACGCCGTCGCCGACTGGTTCGCGGCATACCGCGGCGGATCGAACGCGCACATGCTGGCCGGAACGAACGCCGAAACGGACCTCCTCAACGACCTCGCCCGCGACGCTGCAATCGCAGCCGGGATGGTCCATGGCCCCTCGATCGACATCGACGGGAAGCCATTCCAGGTCGGAGACCGGATCGTGCTCACGCAGAACATGGGCGGCCAACTCGACCTCGACACCGGCCACAGCACAACCGTCGACAACGGCATGATCGCCACCGTCACGCACATCGATCACGAGTCAAGCGAGATCGACATCACCCTCCTCAACGAACGCCGGCTACGACTCGCAGCTCGATACGTCGAAGCCGATCACATCGACTACGGCTACGCGACGACGTTCCACAAAGCCCAAGGACTCACCTGCGACGACGTCTTCGTCGTCGGCCCCGCCGGCATGTTCCGCGAATCCGGCTACGTCGCACTGTCCCGAGCACGCAACGAAGCCCACCTCTACGCCACCACCAAAGACGCCGCCGCAATCGGAGAACGCGGACACTCCACCGGCATACCACTACCCACCGAGCACGCCGGCAGCCCCGAATCCGACATGGTCGGCACCCTCGAACTGTCCAAGGCGAAACAGTTCGCGATCGCCGAACAACCCAACCTCGCGGTGATCGCCGACACCGCCCATGCCCACACCATCGGCCAACTCACCGAACGCCTCGCCGAGATCAACCGCATCTCACACCAACTCCGCAAGGAGGGTCACACCGATCCGACCCGAGCCCTCGAACGACTCGATCGGGCCATCCGCCACCGAGCGGTCATGCACGTCGGCGGCAGGGTCAACGCGCTCGACCGCGACAACATCGGCACTGTCGAACACCTCCTGGACAGCTGCGGGCACGCCCACGTCCGATTCACCTCCAGCGACGGCAGCCGCACCTACAGCAAGGTCATGGCCTGGGAGAACCTGCGCCCCATCGACCACCCCGACCCCGCCGACCTCACCCCCGAAGCCGAGACATACCTCGCCGAATACGACGAGGTCCTCACCGGCGAACTCCACGAATGGACCCGCGCCCTCAACGAACACGGCATCGAACCCGGCGACCACGACCTCATCGAAGCCGCCATCGACCAACGCCAACGCCAACAACTCCACGCCCTCCGAGCCACCCCACCCGATTGGCTGCGCTGGTGGGTCGGCGACCGCCCCACCGACCCAGTCGGCGCTGCCGTGTACGACGAACACGTCACCGAACTCGCCGCCTACCGAGACACCCACCACCTTCTGGCCGACGTCCACGGCTACGGACCGCAACCCGCCGACCCGAATGCCGCCGACGAATGGCGACGCCTCGTCGACAGAGCACTCGACACCCGCAACTGGCTCGCCCAACACCAACCACACCTCGACCGACAACATCTCGAACCACTCGACCTCGCCGCCGCACGAGCCCGCATCGACGAACTCGACGCCCTCTTCGACACCGCACCACCCGACGTCGCCCGACTCATCGACGACCTCAACAACGACACCGAACTCGACGACACCGCACGCATTGCCGCACTCGCCGACGCCACGAAACGACAAGCAGCCCGAGCCGACTGGATCCTCGAACACTGGCCCAACGTCATCGAACACCTCGAACTCAACGCCATCGTCGAACCCGCCGGACCACTCGACCACTGGCCCACCCCGCTCGATCCCGACGCCCAACACCTCTACAACCAGCTCGCTGCACTCAGCGTCGACGCCACAGAAGAACGCTCCCTCGATCGACCTCGACCACGCCCGCTGGGAAGCCAGCCCCATCCACCAGGTCGACGGCCATCAACGCGAACAGGACGTCAACCACGACCGAATCGCCGAACTGCAGGCCGTCACCGAGCCCGCCGGCATCGAAGTCGCCCGACAACACATCGCCCGTCTGCGAGAACGCAACGAAGAACTCCGAGCCCTCATCAACCACGCCGAGAACCTCCAACGATTCATCGACTGGGGAGACTCACCCAGCCCCGAACTCGACGCCGCCATCGAACGCCGCACCACGCATCTCGCCCACGACGCCATCGCCACCCACGCCGCCTGGGTCACCGAACTCACCCGCACCGCTCACACCAACAACCCCGACATCACCGCCGACGAACTCCACCAACTCGTCCACGACGTCGCTGCGTACCGAGAGCGTGCGGCGCTCATCGGCACGGACGCGATCGGCCCACGACCGGACTGGGACCACCCACTCCTCGAGGACTACGACGCTCTCGCTGCCCAGCTCGAGATCGGCGTCGCGTCCCCCGATCTCGACTTCGACCATTACTAGTCAAGAATGCGGCGATCCCGCAATCCTGCAAACTCGCCCGGTATCACTGGTGATCGTTCTGGATCGGACACGTCGAGTGCGCCTCGCAAACGACGGAGCGGGATTGCGACGAGTGATTGGGTACGCCGAGGACTGCGCTCACGACACGTACACTTGCGCGGAAGGAGCGCGACTGTGAGGATCGTTCATCTCGAAGTCGAGAACGACAGGGGCCTCGAGAAGCTCTCATTGGAGCCCGTCGTCGGCGATCAATTTCCTGGATCGGCTCCGGTGATTCCGGGAAGTCGACCGTCGTCTCGGCGCTGGAGTTGGCACTTGCGCCACGACCAGTGGGCCCGGCAAGTGACGGCGATTACCGTCGTGCGGATTTCGACGCAGGGTTCCGGATCCGGGTCGTAGTCGGCGACTTGACCGATGAGCTCTATTCGAAGACCCAGGCCCATGTCCCCCTTCAGAGCTGGGACGGCGAGAACCTGGGACCAGCAGGTGACCCCGAATCCGCAGTGACGGTCATCGAGGTCGAGGGAACGCCGGATTTCGAGATCTTCCACTGGTTCGTGCCGTCCTCGGGTGAACGACGTGTGTGCACGGTCGCAGATCGTCGCCGCATGTTCCTGCTCGTGGCTCCCCGCTGGCGACTCTGCGCGAAATGAGCTCCGCCTGGGACGGGGTTCGCTCCTGAACCGGCACATGGGGGACGACGAACTTGGCGGTGTCGTCGCTCGTTCTGTTCGAGGAGCCTCGGCCTCTCTCGAGCTTCCGGAGGAAACGCTTGAGCGTGTGGCAGCAGTGAAGACGCTCTTCGAGGCCGATGGCGTGGTCGACGGGTTGGGGCTCGGGCTCGATCGCGCCGAAGGGTATCTCTGCTGAGCCTCATCGGACTCTTCGATTCCGGCGGATTTTGCGTCGGCCACGCCTGTTGCGTCGTACGGCCAGGGAACGAGGCGGTTCGCTCTGCTGACGTTGGCCGCAGCCCTGGCCGGAGACCACCCGATCGTCACTATCGACGAGGCGGAACTGGGCCTTGAGCCATACCGACAGCGGCGACTCGTGTCTGCGATCCGGGAAGTCACGGGCACCGGCGGCCAAGCCTTCATCACGACGCATTCGCCGGCACTTCTCCAGGCGGCGCAACCAAGAGAGGTCCACCTCCTCCACAAGGGAGCGAATCCGAAGAAGCTGGATGGTGGGCGATCGCTGCGCCTCCTTCAAGACCAGCCGCTTGCATTCCTCTCACGTCTCCCGATTCTCTGCGAGGGCCCCACAGAGATGGGGCTACTGGCTGCCCTGCTCCCGGAGTCAGCAACCCGGGCGAAGCTCCCGACGCCCGACGCCCTCGGCATCGAGCTTGTCGACGGGAATGGCCAGCCCGACGTATTCTCCGCGCGGCAACGCTTCTCGAATACGTGCCGGAAATTGGGCTCTTCCTCGACAACGAAGAAGACCACAGCGGCAGGCGCGCAGAGTTCGGAGCCGATGAGCGAGTTGTGTTCTTCGCCTGGCCGGACCACACGTGCGTTGAGGACGTCCTGGCGCACGAGTACGACCTTGAGCAGCTCCAGGACCTCATCGACCTCGCCGCCGAGCTGCAGGGCAAGGACTCGAGCGATCTTCTGAAGCAGGTCGCGAGCGAGGCCGAGCTCGCCGCAGTCGAGAACATCGCCGATCTGTTCGAGAAGGCAGGTGACGATGCCGGTCGGCGCTGCGTTGCCACAGTGATGCACAAGAAGGGCTGGTTCAAGAAGCGGTATCGCGGGCCGGCGTTGGGCAGGTGGATGATCGAGCACCAGTGTCCGGCCACGGTGGTGACTGCCGTCGACGAGTACTTCCAGCGGCTCGCCGAAGTCCAAGATGGACGATGACGACCTGCTTGCACTCGCGCGCTCAGATGCGCCGAGAGTCGTGCTGGAAGCCCCAGCCGGCTGCGGCAAGACGCACAGCGTTGTTGAGATCGCGAGGAGCTACGCGGCACCGTGACGATCGCAGCCGCCGGATCCTCGTCCTCGCCCACACCAATGCGGCAGTAGGGGAGGTGCGTCGCCGATCCCACGCTGAGGGACTGCGGCTAGATGCCACAACCTTCGACGCGCTTGCGTTCGGCATAGTCCGCGACTACTCCGACATCGTCGGCCTGGAGCCCGGATTCCGTCCAGGAGACGGCCCCCACGACGTGTCGTTCGCGAGGCTTTGCGAACTGCTCGGCGAGTTGTTGACCCAGGCCCCTTCAGTGGCTGCGGCGCTGTCTGCCCGCTACCCGCTCGTGATTTGCGACGAACACCAAGACGCGAGCCAGGCTCAGCACAATGCAGTCGCCGCCCTTGCCGAGGCAGGCGCCAGGGTCCGACTTCTTGGTGATCCGCTGCAGGCCATCTTCGAGGATTCGTCTACCCAGGGATGGGAAGCAACGGCATCCTGGGCCTCGCTTGGTGGGGAACTGACTGTGCCACGGCGCTGGTCCGACGCCCCCGAGCTCGGAGAATGGCTCCTCCAGGTCCGGTCCAGGTTCAACGGCGAAACTGCTGACGGCGGAGTTCCGCCGTCCGTGACCATCGTCCCCGTGGCAGGCTTGAAGGACCTGCGTATCAACACGACCGAGCCGCCGATCGCATTGACGACACGGTTACTTAACCGGACCCTCCCTGCCCTGAGTGGAACCATCGCCCTACTGGTACCCACCAACGCCCATGCCCGAGGCCTGCGGGTGGCCCTTCGTTCGGAGGTCCACCTCGACGAGTGCGCGAATCTCCAACACGCCTACGACTTCCTCGATCGCGGCAGAAAATGCGCAAGGTGATCCATATGCCTTGGCGCAGGTGCTGCTCGACTTCATCCAGGCGACTGCAACTGGCCTGCAACAGGCGCTGCGGAAGCAGCTCGACGAAGCGCTGATGACCGACTCGATCGATGTCGGTAGGAAGAAGAACATCATCCCGCTGGTCGAACTACTCAGGCGGCTCTACCGAGAGCCGAGCCTTCGTTCATGGCTGACCGTCGTTGCGGAGATCGCGGCTTCGCCTCCAACGCCATTGAGCATGTTTCGCCCAGAGGCGGCCGTGCTGCTCGGCAGGCTGCGGACCGCCTCTCTGAGCGTGCCGCGGTGACGAGCTCGCAGAACTCGTTAGGAATCGGCGGGATGAACCAATGCCGGCAGCTTCGATTGCGACCGTGCATCGGGCCAAGGGTCGGGAGTTCGACCATGTCATCATCCCCTCGTTGGGGGCTGCGACATACCGGGATGACCTTCGATCGCGCCGGCTCCTCTACGTGGCGCTCACCAGAGCACGGAAGTCGCTCACGATCTTTGTGCCGAGCGAATCACCGAGCCCGCTACTGCAGCTGCTCGGTTCGACATAGACCCTGACTGGCTGCCCTTCACCCGCTCAGAAATGCCGAACTGGCCGATGGACCGGTACGTGGAGCGACTACGACGTCGCGTGGACGTTCGCCTGTGGGCCAAACTGGACCTTGATCCCTACGACACCTGCCACATCACGTGAAATGTCGTCACAGTTGTCTGGAGTTCCCCCGCTCCTGAGACACGCCGCCTCACCCAACCGGGGCATCTTCGGCTGATTCGAACCCGGCCGTCTCGTACACAACCGGTTGCCGAAAATTCATGGAACTAGTGTGATGGGAGATGAGCAGTCGCCGTTCGCGTTTCTCCCTTGAGATCCCTCTCGGTTCGGGCAAGTGCGCTGCGCTCATCGTTCCACCCATGCAGGGGACTTTGGCCTGGCTCGGCCGCCGAAGCGCCACGTGGGACAACGACAACAAGACCTTCTGGATCACGCGCGCGACAAGGCGCACCGATTGCTTGAGAGCGCGGAGCTGTGGGAGCGATGGCCACAGCTGGTGCTCGATGCGGCCGAAGAGTTCAGCGCCGGCACCCGACAATGTGACGAGCGATGCGCGAACGCACGCGGCAATGACTGCTCCTGCAGCTGCCTGGGGGCCAACCATGGTGGCGGGTCCGGAGGGTGGCGCTCGGTCGGTGATTCCACACTCGTACAGAGCGCCGGCCGCTACTGGGTCCAGCGGACCATCACACCCGCCGAGATCGCGTTCTGATGCCTGTCAGGATGGGGTGCGCACCAACATCGCGGAGGATGCGGCCGAAACACTCGGCGCCTCGGAACACAACCGACTACCGGCAATTGGACTACTCGTAGGATCCGTGCATGACCTCGTACGTCACCGAAGCCGGCAGCCGCGAACATCCTGCAGCGGGCGTTCGACGCGACAGTCAGACTCGTGACACCGGTGAGTGGCGATGGTGAAGATCCCCATGCGACGGGGTTCTTCTACACCGACTATTCCTCCGACGGAGTTAGTGACGAACACGCTTTGGAGCTTTGGGACGAGCGTCTCTGGCTGATCACGAACCGACACGTCGTGTGGAATGACGATCGCGGCCCGACTGAATCGTTGGACATCTGCCTGCGCGATCCGGACTACACGTTCGGGTTCGAGAAGCCCGCCCCTGAAGGGCGCGTCCATCTCGATGCGAGCTACATGGCTGAGAACGTGTGGATCCCCGGTTCGCATGACAACGAGCCGCCTGACATCGCCGCGAATCGAGATTGTGGGCGACAAGCTGCTCGATGTTTCCGACTGGGTATACCGGCGCACAGAGGTCACAGCACCATCCGCCAACGGCGGCACTATCTCGTTCCCTCGGAAGCTCCGGTTCCGGCTTCTGACGCGTGCGACGATTGCGGCAGACGCGCCGACTGCTCCACAAGTCGGGGCACAGGTGATGGCGATCGGCTATCCAGTCGGCGGGGTCGACGAGGTGACCGGCATCCCGATCGCCAAGTCGTGATCAGTTGCGACCGACGTCCTCGGAGGGTGGGAAGGCACGAGCGATTCCAGGTCGACATCGACCAGTTCCCTGGCTCGTCAGGAAGCCCGATGTTCACCGCCCCACAACCGGCGCTTTCGTTCGACCCTGACACCGGTCATAGCGTCCACGTTGTCGCTCGACCGACCCTCATCGGGATCCACTGCGCCGGGCGAGAGTTCAAGAATGATTCGGTTGGGCTCGGGATCGTGTGGAAGTCTTCCTTGGGCGATCTTCACCGTCATCGATCCGGAGCTAGCGCCAGGCGACTCTTGCCCAGTTCAACGGCGGGAGATAGCTGAAGGGGCCGGGGCCCCCGCTTCCTGTGGCTCGCTGCCTCACCCAACCGGGCAACTTCGGCTGATCGAACTGGATCCTCTCGTACGCAACCGGATACCGGCAATGTCGTCACGGTTGCTGGCCCCAGTCGGCGAGTGCCTCGCTGAGCGCTCGCATGACCGTGAGGCCGGGCCGTGCTCCGACGCTGAGCTGTGCGACGGCTGCGAGCAGTTCGTGCAGCGACGCGGCGAGTGCATCGTCGTGCGTCACGGTCGAGAACGGCTGGGATTCGTTGTGTTCGGTGGCGGCCGTCGCGGTCCACTCGTCGATCGCCTCAGGCAAGGCGTCCGCGAACGCGATGTCGTCGTCGGACCAGTAGATCGAGGACACGAAACGATCGAGGGCGACCAGATCGGGATCGGCGACCGTGCTCATGGTGATGGCAACTGCAGTTCCAGCGAAGGACTCTTTGCCGCCGCCTCCAGGCTGTCCCATTCGTCGAACATCTCTTGGATCGGGTCGACCTCGCTGGCAGCCGAGACCAGGGCGGGGGCGACGGTTGCAGGCCCGAGCATCGAAGGATGAACGTGGCTCTCCCAGCCGCCGTGAATCTCCGGCCAGCCCCGCCCCAACGTCGCCATTGCGGCTCGCCCGTCACCGTCGTGCATGCCGACCGCAACTGCGACGGCGAGGCTCGGGTCGGCATTGCTCGCTTCGCAAACACGTACGACGTCGACAGGCGTGAGCTCGAACGTGCGGGCGAGCTCTTTGACCAGGGTCGGGTCGTGGGACGTGCGCAGCACGCGCTGCAGCATTCGCATGTCTTGGATCTTCTCGCCGCGCAGGATGTCGACCGGGACGTCGCCGTGATCGTCGCCTGCGGTGATGGTCGCCATGGCGACGTCGACATTGTTCGTGTCGTACAGCGGACCGGTCTCGCCAAGGGCGTCGTTGACGACCGGCGTGGCGAGGGCAGTCGGCGATGCGGTCGTGGTCGATGCCGAATCGTTCGAGGATGCGTGCAGTCTGTGTTGCGGTCCGGCCCGACTCGGCGAGGATTCGAGCCGAAGTCGCGGCGTGTTCGGGCCGGTAGATGACGGTCACCAGCTGGGCAGCCTGGTCGGGCTCGAGTTCGCTGCCGAGCGCTTTGAGGAACTCGGCGTCAGTGCTGTCGTCGCGGTCGAGCGGCGATGCGATCCCGCCATCGGTCGGGAACAACGCTGCCTGCTCGATGGATCGCGTCGCTGGCGCGATGTCCTGCGGTGTCGGACGGTTCGGTGGCGTCGATCCTGGAAGGGCGATGACGTTCGTGTCCGCTTCCGGGAGCGCATGGTCCAAGACGTCGACAGTGAGTTTGATTCCCAGGTCGTGTTCGAGCGTTTCGACCAGCTGCTTGGTGGTGGCGAGCACCTGCTGTGCCGTGGTCTCGATCAGATCGAGATCGCCGACGGCCCAGCCGGCGATGTAGGGCACCGAGTACGCCTGGGAGTCGAGTCCGATGGTCTGACCGAGCAGGTAGGCGACCGATTCGGCCTCGACTTCACGAACATCTCGGGGGAGCAGGCTGCGGCTCTCGTGGTCGAGGTTGACGTGCGCCCATTCGTGCAACAGGGTCTTCAGTTGCTGGGCCGGTTCGAGGTCGTCGGCGATCAAGACCTGACGCGTGGCGTAGTTCGTCTGTCCGTTCCACTTCTCGATCGGAGAGCGCGAGTGAAGGTCGACGTCGTAGCCGTTCGCCTCGAGCTGGTCGGAGACCGCGGACCAAACGTCCTCCCATCGGTTCTCGCCGGTGAGCAAGGTCGGCATCACTGCTTCCTGGCCGATGTCGGGCGGAGCGACGAGTTGGCCCTGATGGAACACGCTCACGGTCCGGAACCCGCGCAAGAAATGTTTGGTGACCTCCTCGCCGGTCACCTCGTCGGTCTGCACCGATCGGCCCTTCATCGGGGCGAGGATCTTCAAGCCGACTTGGCCCTTCGCGACTTGGCAGGTGCCGCCGCCCTGGGCGGGGATTCGCTGCCAATTGCGATAGCCGGCCACTGCGCCTTCGGCCCCTTGGACGGCGAGGAGCATCTGGTTCTGTGGCGAGTACCGGTGAAACCGTCGTGCATTGCTCAGGTACTTCAGCCAGTCCTCGCTGGTGGTCATTTCGCTCAGTCGAGCCGTCAGGGCCTCGTGGAGTTCCTCGACGGCCTTGACGTGATCGACTCGGCTGGATCGGCTCACTGCTCGACCTCGCTTTCGCCGTTCGTGTCAGGGACCAGAACCATCTGCTCCGGTGTCCCGTCACCCACGGGGTGGGACGAGTCGCTTCGGGTCGACGTTGCGGGACCGGCTGCGGTGGGCTTTTCGCTAGCGAGGAGGTCAGGCACTGCGCTGTCATCGCTCACCAGCGCCTTGGCCGGCAGCGTCGGTGCGACGTCCCGGCGACGTCGCTCAGGAGTGGGACGCCACGGACCGACGCCCGGTGGAGGCGCCTCCGGTGATGGCGGTGTCGGCACCATCGCCGCGAGGCGCTTGATCTTCCACCACGGACGACCGCGGACATGCGCCGGCGGAAGGTTGGAGTGGATCAGCAGTGCCGAGCCGTACTCCGGGAGGCGGGACAAGAAGTACGGCACGAGGGCCTCGTTGTTCTTCTGTCCGGAGATCGACCGACGGCCCGATCCGCCGCCGATGTCGTTCGACCACGACCGTCGCTCGACCTCTTCGTCACCGACGATCTTGGAGATGTAGCTCAGCGTCGAGTCGTCCGATGCTCCGGGGAAGAACAGCTTCGTGGCGTGATTGGTGAGCAACGTGTCGGCCCGCTTGCCGTAGGCCTCGTGGATCTGTGCGTACGACTGCCAGATCGTCACCAACTGGATCCCGATGCCCGCACATGTTGACGACACCTCGGGGAGCCAGCTGAGCGGCATGTTGCCCGCCTCGTCGATCAACATCAGCAGCGGCGCCGGGAGTCGATCGCCGCGCATCTCCCACTCGTACGCCTGAGACTTGAGGTCGCTCAGCAAACCTGCGAGGACGGGCGACAGCCGCTTGTAGTCGTCGAGCGACACCAACAGGTACAGCGTGTTGGCGTTCTTGCCCTCCGGACCGGTGTCCATCAGCCAGTCGAGGTCGATCCATTCGCCGTCACCGTCGAGGTCGGTCGCGGCGACGACGTTGGGATCGAGCCACGGATCGCAGACCGTCTGCGCGGTCGCGTACACCGAGGCGATGATCTTCTGATCCGGCTTCTTCCAGATCGCGCCGAGGTGACGTGCCGCGGCCTCAGCGGCCTCAGCCGTCTCCGGGTTCCGATACGCGGCCTTCACGATCTCTTTCGGTGGACACGCCTTCTTGCTGCCGGGCATCGACATGTCGAACACCCACTTCGCGACCCTGAGCATCGAGGGTTGCTTCGTCAGCGCCTCGGCACCGAGCAGTCCGGTGAACAACAACTTGCCCTGGGTCGACCAGAAGTCCATGCCGCCCTCGACGCCGGCCTGCGGCGTCCACGCCGACAGGGCCTCACCCGCCCGCTTCGCCCCCGCCGGGGTGTGAGCCATCCGCAACGGTGACCATTTCCCGACCTCCTTGTCGGTGACCGCAATGTGTGATTGAGACGCACGTAGGAACCCGCCGGGGTCGAACACCCGAACGTCGCCGAGGTCGCGTCGACGCTTGATGGTCGTGTCCATCAGGTCGCGCTTGACCGACAGGACGATCGCCGGGCCCTGCCAATCCAACAGACCGGGCTCCGCACACTGCGACGTCTTGCCGCAACGTGTCGGCCCGGTGATCGCGATCGACGTCACGTCACCTGGCTGACCTCGACGCAGTTCGCCGGTCGCGAGCGCACACAGCCTCGCCACACCGGTCTTCGTGTTCGGCGCCCACCGACGGTTCTCGGTGGCGAGCATCTTGCCGCCCCACGTTCCGAAGATGAACCGGCCGGGCACCGGCTTGGACACCATCAGCGGGCGCAGCTCCCGCTTCGTCGCGAACCGAGCATGGGCGTCGACTCCGAGCCGCCGTCGCGAGCCTGACAGTGACAACCAGATGCGTCGTGCGACGACGACTGACGGCGATCACGACGACTGCGACGACAACGGTGGCGAGCCAGTAGGTCAGCGCGCCCGGGAGTTGCGCCGCGGGTCCGGGAGGCCACGCCGACGCCGGATTGGCCGCGCTGGTCGCCAGCGTCGGGATCGCGCCGAACGCGTCACCCGGCCTGCCCTGAAAGGTCGGGTTGCCGGCGAGCGCCGCCGCGAGCCACGCGCCGGACCAAACGACGACGGCAACACCGGTGGCCACAACAACGAGGGCGATCAGCATCTGCTCCCACGGAGACGTCGGGGCTGAGGACGAAGTGGAATTGCTCATGGGCACCACCAAGCCCGAGGGCACTCCCGGAAACCCCCATAGATCCGGCTCGTCAGCGAAGAAATCTTCGAACGCCGTCCCGCGATCACCACCCGAATCCTGCAAACCCCCAGCTCGCGACTGGTGCGCGCACCGCGGGGAATCGCCGGATCGCGATCACCACCCGAATCCGGTCCCGGTGAAGAAATCGCCGATCTTTTCTTGGGCGATCACCACCCGAATCCTGCGAAGCCCCTGCTTACGAGCCGAATCGCACGCGCGTGCCCGATCGCGATCTATGGGGGTTTCCGGGAGTGGTGGAGCAGAAGGTGGACCTCGGCCAACACCACACCCACGACGAAACAGAGGTCGGACCCAATGTCCAGCGACGACATATCCCACCAACTCCAACGGCGACTCGCCCGGTGCCGAGCCCCACGGCGTCACACCGCCATCACAGAGCGATGGGCGCGGACGCACCCACCGCTCGCCGGCCTCACCATCGACGACATCGTCGACTGCTGCCGCCGAGGAACCATCGAGCAGAACCCGATCGTCGGTGCGCTCATCGAGTTGCACCAGAGCGGCGACGACGACGCCTCCACCGTGCTGCTGTCGGTGTGCCGCCCGGTCGTGTACGGAATAGCGCACCACACCGAGCGAAGCGCTCGGCCGGCGGACGGCCGCGAGGTCGACAGGGAGTCGTTCTGTTCCGGTAGTGGCAGCTACTGGGCAGCGCTCGGCCACGTACTCGCAACCATCGACTCACACCCGCCCATCGGCATCAACGGACAACCGAAGGTGTTCCTCGCGCACATCGGGGCCTTGGTGTTTCGTGATCGCAAACAGCTCGACGCCAGCGATCGACGTCGCCACCGATACGGGCGGCGTCGCGACGACGATGCCACGCGGCCGACTCGTCTCCCTGACCGAAGCGATCGTCGACGACGAGCACCGGCGCCGCTATCCGATCGACGTCAGCGCGGTCGAAGACGCCGCGCTCCACTCAATCGAACTGGACCGGATCGCCGAGGTTCTTCGCAGCGGCGTCATCGCCGCCGATGAGTGGCGGCACATGATCAACCACAGGATCGGTCCCAGGACCACTTCGACGACCCGCGAGCGCGTCGCAGCCCACCGCACGGCGCAGAACCTCTCCCGGCTGGTCGACCATGCGGCCTGACAACCATCTGACTCGTCATGTGGGGCTCGAAGGGTGGCGCCGGCACAACCGTCGCCGCCCGACCGCACTGCACGAGACGCGAGCACGTCCTGCTCGTCGACCTCGCTGGCGACACCGCCGCAGCCCTCGGCGTTCGCGAGCAAGAACTTGGCACGCGAGCCTGGCTGGCGTCAGACGCAGAACCCGACCGCCTCATCGAGTTCACCGACCGCATCGACGACACCACCAGCGTGATCCAGGCCGCTCGATCCGACCCCGACCAAGGAAGACACCGACCGCATCGCATGGCCGAACTCGCAGATTGGCTCGGACGATGGCGCGGCATCGTCGTAGTCGACGCCGGGACCGGCAGTCCGCCACCCGAGCTCTACTTTGCAGCCCACCGCAAGGGGTATCGACTCACCGCCGCCACGCGGACTGCACTGCGACCCGACGAGATCTTCCCCATCTCATTGTGCCGCCGCCGGAGCCCGACAACGACACGGGATGAGACCTGGATTCGCCACGGTGAAGTGATCGACGGGCGCGAGGATCCGTGCGAGTCTCACTGAGTCGGCCGAGCGGTTCGCTCGAATCATCTGCTCCATGCGTGGGACTCTGCACTGAGTCTGTTTCCTCGACGCGGGGGCGGATCGAATTCTGCTTCACACCACCGCGCCAAGCGGACGCGGCGGGTGCGCCCAGCCAAGCCCGTTCGTGCGGCGACCCGCAAGAAATAGGTTCCCAGCACCAGGACCACGGCTGCGACTGCGACGACCCCAATCGGCACCGCCGAACCCGGTCATTGGCGATTCCCAATGCTTGTTGAGCTACTCTGACGCACGTTCAATCCTCTCTAGCGATGGCTTGAGCACCTGGTGACCCTCGGCTGCAACCGAGGGTCACCGCTCGTTTTCCCTCTTCGTTCTCACGAAATCGTAACCCGTTCCGCATTTTCCTCGGCGGGAGTGGTGCTCCTGACGGTGGCAACTGCGGCGCACTTATCGTGCCGAACGGTGAGTCAATGCAGCCGGGCCTGCAATTGTCGGACAATGGGTGTTCTGTCGGCGTCGAAGTCGCAGGCGAAGTATTAGTGCGCCGAGTGCTCGCAAGCGAACTTGCAGGCGCATGTTGAACCACCAGGCGCCGCCGCTGACGGCGACTCGGCGCGGACGACCGATCTCGACGGTCTCATGGACCCTCCCCAAAACGACACCGACATGCCGACGATGTCGATCGACCTCCCGGGCCTTTGAGACGCCGCCGCCGACACATCCGTCCAGCGCACGTACGAATCTGAGGGTGTGGCACACCTTCCACCCAACGCGGTCGACGAGAGTTCTCCCACGGCTGTGCGAAGCTCGCAGCCTCGGCAGGCGAGAAACAAGTGGGGAACAGATGCTGAAGGACATCACATCGAGTGGGGTGCGATCCGCCATCGACGAGTTCGATGAACTCGGTCGAATCGCGTTTCTGGACAAGTACGGGTTCGGCAAGGCAACGAAGTACTTCCTCGTCGACGGCGGCAAGCGATACGACTCCAAGGCAATCTGTGGTGCAGCGCACGGATACGACCGGCCGCAAGAAGGTCCTCTGCGGCACGAGGATTTCTCCGGCGGCGAGGCGACCGTTCAAACGACTCTCCAGCAGCGAGGTTTCGTTGTCGAGAAGGTCGGTCCTGGCTGGACCCCGGAGGAACGACTTCTGGCTCTCGATGCGTATCTGGACCACGGACTAGCGAGCAAGACCTCAGAGGCCGTCATCAGCCTGTCAGCCGAACTGATCGAGCGAGCGTTTCACCCCGATGCCGGAACCCGAGACAACTTCAGGAACCCCGCGGGCGTTGCCCTGAAGCTCGCGAACTTCGCCTCGCTCGACCCGGAACACGACGGTAAAGGCATGGACCGGGTGAGCGCAGGTGACCGTCAGACCTGGGACGAGTATGCGGGCGATCACGATCTCATTCGGGAGGTTGTTGCGCGAATCCGGCAAGGGCATTCGGCCCGCCCAACGAGTCCCGACAACACAGGGCCAACCCGCCCCGTTCGGAAGAGCATCGAGCAACAGCACAGGGCGACGTTCTCGGCGCGCCCGAACACCGGCGGAGATCGGGGCCGTCGAGAAGCTGGGCTTGTGCTCGAATTCGCTGCCCATCTCGTGCAGATCGGCCATGACGTATGCGCACACGAATACCCCGTCGGCGAGATCTCACTCCGCAATGACATCGCAGACGAAACGACGCGGACCCTGTGGGAGGCCAAGAGCAGCGTCGATCGAAGCTCGGTGAGAAATGCGATCGGGCAGCTCCTCGACTATCGCCGCTTCGAGCCCGCCGACTGGCAGATCGGAATCCTGCTACCCCGTCGCCCTCACGATGACCTCCTAGAACTCGCTCGGTCGGTGCCAGCACATGTCGCCTGGCTGGAACGCGAGGGCGGCTTTCGCTTGTCTCACTCCGATTCGGGTTGAGCACAACGACATCGGCTTAGCCAGTTCAGCGGAAGCTCCCCGCATCACTGAAGGCTCAGATACCTAGGCCCAATTCGCCGCTCGCGTCATTGATCGACAGCTCCATCAACGAGTCGATCGCGGGCGTTGCGATCTCGTCGAACGCCGCGATCCAGTCGTCGTCGATCGCTGCCCAATCCGACAGGTCCATCCCATCGGGAGGGACCACGTTCACCACCGATCGCACCGACCGATCGTCTAACAACTCCACCAACCGTGACGCGCCCTTCGCGCCCGATTCGCGACAGGTCACAATCGAAGCACACCGCGACGGCGACAGCGTGATCTCGCGCGATACGAGGCGATTGCGTCGGCGACACGGGCGTCGGGATACATCGACCCCAACACACCGACGGCCGCGAACCCAGCCTGTGCGGCGATCAACGCGTCCGGTATGCCCTCGGCGACGACCAGCAGCCCGTCGCGGCGATCCACCGTCGTCGGCGTCCGTGTCCACGCCACCCGCGGATTCGACGCCCACTGCCTCGACGGATTGTCGTACTTGTCCCGGCCGTCAGGTGGCTGCAGGAAGCGGGCCTGGAAGTAGGCGATGGCGCCGGAGCGATCCAACGCCGGGAACACCGCGGCGGGCCAACCGCCCGGCAAGCCCTTGACGCGCGGCAGGAACCGTCGACCAGGGTCTGCTCCCACCCGATTGACACGCAACACGTCGTCGCCCAGACCTCGGTCGTTCAGCCAGTCACGGACGCACCGACCCGTCCCCGACCACAGCAGCTTCTCGCAACGCTGCGCGTACTCGACTGCTTCGGCAGCGGGACGTCCGATCGGACGAGGTTCGGGGGCCGGGCGTCGCGGCAACACCTCAAGATGGGCGTAGTTGTCGTTCAGCCACCGGATCGCGTCGCCGACCGACATCGATCTGGCCTCCATCACTGCGTCGATCGCCGTGCCGCCCTCGCCGCCCGACCAGCACCGCCAGCGCTGCGTTCCCGATGAGTCGGTCGAGACCTTCACCGACGGGTGGTTGTCGTCATGTGTCGGTGACGGGCAACGCCACTGCCGCCGAGTGCCGTGACCGTCACCCGGCGACAGGGCGTCGAGTACCGCGACGAGATCGACACGAGCGAGCAGATCGTCGCGGTCGATGCGGTGCGCGGCCGGCTCGGTCATCGAGGCCTCGCATCACGTCAGGCGACCATCGCCTGATCCGTGTCGGTGAACGTCTCGTGCGCACCGATGACGTGTTGCACGACCGCCCACCGCCCGGCGACGTTCCACACCGCACGGCCACGGGTGAGCCGGGGGAGCAGCTCGACGAGCTTGCTGTTCATCTGCATCGCCCTGCCGGTGAGTTCCAACTGGTCGGTTGCCTGGCGGAACACGATCCGGGTCTGCACATCACCCAGCAGCCCCTCGGCGACCTTGGCCGCCGAGCTCCCGGTGTCGGCCTGAGCTTGGAAGTCCGACAATCGATGCGTGATGAGCGTGTTCCACACCCCGAGATCGCGGCACAGCTTCAAACGCGCCTGCAGCGCCTTCGCCGCCCGCTCCGACGCCATCGTGGCCCACACCTCGTCGTCGACCAGGATCCCGCGTCGACCCTGGTCCTTCATCGTGGCCATCTGCCCCGCCAACGCCGACGACGTCGCCATCTGCACCAGCGGCAGCGCGTCAAGGTTCGAGAACACCGCCGACAGGTCGACCACGACACCCTGACCGTCCATCTGCTCGATCGACACCGTCGACTGACCGTCGAACATGCCCCGCAACGTCTTCTGCAACAGCTTGGACAACGCCAACCGCAACGCGGTGACCGCCACATGCACGTCCCGAACCTCGAGCAGCTTCAACTCGTCGAGGCCGAGCAGCTCCGCAGGAAGGTCACTCAACAGGTGCGCCAGGTCGACCATCGTCGGCGGCAGACCACCGCCACTGTGCTTGTCGTCGAGGACCTCGATCGCCGAGGTCAACAACGCCTCCTCGATCGCGTCCAGGTCTTGTCGCATCACCGTCGACAACAGACCGGTCACCAGATCCTGCCGGTTCCGCAGCGAGTCGCCGCGGTCGCCGGGACCAGGATCAAGCGGGTTCAGCCGATCCGAGCCGCCCGGATACAGCTTCACCACCGGCATACCGAGCGCGGCCGCCAACGGCCCGTACTCGCCCTTCGGATCCGAGATGCTCAGGAACCGGCGTCGCCCGTAGAACGCAGCTTGGCGGTACAGCATCGTCTTGATCGCCGATGACTTGCCGTTGCCCGGTTCGCCGAGGATCAGCATGTTCGAGTTCGTCAGGATCGTCCCGCCGCCGAGGTCTCGGCCGTACAGCTCGAACGGGTCGTACGACCAGGCGCTGTTGCCGTCGGTGACATTGATTCCCACATACGGCGCGTGCGTGTCGGTCAACGCGCGCCCACCGTGGAACGGGTAGATCGACGCGATGTGCGCAGTGGTGCCGCGATGACGCGGCAGTCTCAACCCACCGCCGGCACCCGCGACCTTGTCGACACCGCAGATCAGCGGCTTCGGCTCGTCGTCGGGCACCACGGGCGGCTCGTCGTTGTTCCGTCTGAACCAACGCATCACCGCTCACCGAACTGTCGAGCCACGGTGCGACCCAACGGCAACGACGACACCCACCCATCGGCCTGCCGGCCCTCGAGTCGGCTGCAGCTCGACACTCGAGTTGGCGGCTGCCTGCTCCAAGTCGGCGGCCTGGAGGTCGAGTTCCTCGGCCGACCTGGCGGTCAACGTCACGAGTCCCGTGTATCGGCACTCGACGAACCCGGCCGACAGCTCGTACTCGCGAGCCTCGACCTCATCGACGGCCTTGTGATCGGCGCGCCGCACGATGTACCCCTTGCGTTTGCGCGAACTCGATGTTCGCCTCGCGCTGCGTGCGTTCCCGATCGACGTCGGAGTCCGACGTCGACGGCGGCACCGGCTCGAACACGGTCGTCAACGAACGTGTGCACCCGGACTCGAAGATCAGCGAATCCATCCACGCCGCCGACACCTCACGGCGCGGCCACGACGCGAACCACCACGACCGATGGAACGCCCCGTCGACGATGACCGACGACAGCTGGTCATCGAGATACATCGGACCGAACGTCGGTGCCGACACGCCCGTTGCCGACGCCAATGAACGCTTCAACGTCGTCAACTGTTCCACCACCGATGGATCCGCTCGGACGCGTGTGGCCGTCACCAGGTCGCTGGCGCACAGCACCTTCTCGACCCGCAGCCCGGCAGCGTTCAACCGACCAGCGAACAGACGGGTCTGCTCCGCGACCGTCTTCAACCCGGTCGCGACTATCGACTCGCCTCTCGTCTTGGCCAGGCGTGCCAGATCGACGGTGACCTCGACGAGGACCTCATGATCGACGTTGTGGGCCGACGTGTCGCGCAGCAACTGCAAATAGCCCGGGCGGGCTGGATGCGGCGGTTCGTCAGCCCACTTGGCCTCGAGCTGGGCAACGGTGTCGCGGATCGGCACAGGCGACGTCCAATCGTGAAACGACACTCTCGACACCGGCGAGTTCTCCCGAGCGAATCCGCCGATCGCGGCTCCCCACTCGTCGACCCGCATGTCTTGCCCAGCAGCATCGACGAGAGCGAACTGGCCGTCGCCCGACACCCGCATGACCGCCGTCATCGACCCCGCCTGCCGATCCTTGACCACGCCGATCGGCACGTTCTGCCCAGGCGTGATCCACGCCACCTCGAACTCGAACAGATCAAGGCCCGACAACACCGGAGGCAACGCCACCGGTTGGTGGCCATCGCTCACGAGCGCAACCGGCCGATACCACGTGTTCCGCGAGCGCAGCTTGCGCCACCACCACCACGCCAACGCCGGCAGGATCTCATGTGCCGGACGATCGTGCAGCTTGCCGAACCACAACCACGCACCGATCAGCCCGACCAGGATCGCCAGCGGCACCGGGACATACCCCGACAGCGCCAGCCACGCCGTGAGCAGCATGACGATCCCAACCGCCGCCAGCGTCGGCGGCACCGTTCCGAACAGGCCCGACCGGCGACGCTCGCCGAACCGGAACCCACGCAAAGCCGAAATGGTCATCATGAACCTCCACTCACATCACGCTCCGAACCACCAGACGGAGGCGGAGCACTCGACGAAGACACCGACGGCCTCGTCGCGGTTTCCGTTGTCGCCTTCGCTGCGTTCTTGGCGGCATCGCCGCCCGCTTTCGCCGCAGCAGCCGCAACCACCACAGGCGCTGCCGGACCCGCTGCGGGCGACGCAGCAGCAGTCCCTGCCGCAGATCCACCGGCGGCTGCACCGCCACCCGCTGCACCGCCGACCATCCCACCCGCTTGGCCGCCGGCCATCCCGCTCGGCCCGGCACCGCCGGACGGTCCACCTCCGCCCGATGGCCCTACACCTGGAGCCCCGCCGTTGCCGACGCCGCCCGCCGAGTCGCCAGCCGACCCGGTCTGGCACCCGTCCGCGCTGTCCCGTCATCCGCTTCATGGCGTTCGAGCCGTAGTACTGCAACTGCGCGGCCTGAGTCACACCGCGCATCGGCGACGACGCAACGCCCTGCGCCACCACCGCCACGGCGACAAGGGGCATCAGCTTCCAAGTCAGATACGGCATGAACGCCGCCAACCCGAACACCACGACCCCGACGATCATCGTGCCGAGCTCCTTGGCGATGTTGTCGCCCACTCCGTCGCCGGGTTGCCCGGTAGCACCCACCCCGCCGAGCGCAGACAAGCCCACCGACATCGCCAGCACCATCACCGGCTTGGCGATGATCAATGCGACGAGCAACTCGAGCACCTTCTTCGACGTGTCTCGCAGCGGTGGAAACAGCATCGCCGGGAACCCGAACGCAACCGCGTAGATGATCACCAGGTAGATCAACGACTCGCGGATGAACAACACGATCCACATGAACAACATCACGAAGATCAGGAACAGGCCGAGCAGCGGCGCCGCGAACCCCAAGCTGCCCGAGTTGAGCGCCATCATCACTTCGATCAGGCCGCCCAACGCGTTCTCGGCGTCCTGACGCGTCTGGTCCCACACGTAGTCCGAGATCCCGTCAGCGAGATCGATCGCCACCTTCGCAAGCCCGATCGTGGACGCCGCCGCGAACGCAGCGATCGGCAGATCGCGACCCACGGTCTGTGCCACCGCACCGGGCGACCCAGCGAATACCCCGCGGATGATCCCGAGGAGCACCAGAATTGACGCCATCGCGATCCCGATCTGGAACGCGATGTTGAACGGTGTCGAACCTGACCCCGAGAACCATTCGGCGTCCGGGTTCGGCGACGACGCCGTGTCCATGAAGTTCCACAACGCCATCATCAGCGCCATCACGCCGCGAGCGATCCAGTCGGTGATACCGCCGACCACGGTGTCCCAGGCCCACCCTGCCGCCGCCGTGAACGGCGTTGCCAGGAAACCCACGATGTCGCCAAAGAAGCCCATCAGTCCATCTCCTCATTCGTCGTGTCGGCGAAGACGGCCGGCGTCCACGAGTCGACCTCAATGAATTCGGCCGGGCTCGCCGGCAACGCCAGATCGGCCGTGACCGGCGTCGGGCCCTCAGAGACCTCGACGCCGTCGATCTTCCAGTCGTCGCGCTCCCACACCAGTTCGATGCGGTGGGTACGCCAGATCGACACGACCGTCTCATCGTCCGGACCGGCACCGGTCACCACGACCGACCACACCGCAACCCGAGCCGCTGTATCGCTCTGCTCGATCAGCAGCGTTTGCAGCGGCGACTCGATCCAGACTCGCTCCCGGAACTCCGGGCCGAGCTCCTCGTACAACTCGAAGTAGTCCGCGATCACCTCGTCGACGCCCGACCGTGCGCCGTCCTCCGACATCAGATCGGTCAGTGTGTTCTGCAAACTCAGCGGGTTGAGCCGCATCAGCCGGGGAAACGACGCCACCCAGTTCACCGCCGCCGTCGCCGCACCAGCGCGTGTTTGGGGGTAGCCGACGGGGATCCCCGACACCTCGCCCGCGGCCACCGGTGTCACCGCGACGGCTGCGACGGTCGTCTCGGTCCCGTCGCTCGCCGACGCGGCTGGTGCCGTGGCCGGTGTGTGCTCTCCGGCGTCCACCACGAACGAACGAACCGTCCACACCAGCAGCAACACGACGACGACTGCCGCGCCGGCGAGCTTCGGGCGAGACACGACGATCAGCCCCCGGTTTGGCCTGCGCCGTAGAGGGTGTTCACCGCGATTACCGCAAGGCCGATGATCATCGCGCCGAGCATTCCGGCGCCGACGTACGCCTTGCCTTCGACACCGCGACCCGAGTTGCCGCCCATCCCGCGCCACGTCGCGGCGCCGTAGATGATCGCCAGGGCACAGACGATGAGCCCGACCCACTTGCCCCAGCCAAGGAGCGTGGCGAGCAATGGTCCGCCGGGCAGACCGGCGTTGGACGGAGGCGCGTCGTCGATCGCGGCCAACACCTTGCCCGGAGCCGCGGCGAGTGACAGGAACGCCACGCCACCTCCGACACGTTGAACACGTCGCCGACACCACACCTTGCCCGCGTCGACGGGTCGAAACGACCCATCGCCCGTCAACCGAGGTTCGGTACCGGACGTCACTTCCTCGATGGTCTGATTCATGATGCACTCCTCCCTGGAGCCAGGCAGCCCACCTGATGTGAGCCGGCTACAACACCAAGGCCCACAACCCCGCCCGCCGTTACACAGAAACTTCCGTGTAACGATGCGACGCCCTACGGGGCATGGAGAAGCGTGAAGGTGCTCATCGCTTCGGTCGTCGCCGCGACAGGCTTCGTGATCTCGATTCCGCTCGTGTTCGCGAACGGCGGCAGCTCATCACCGCCATACGCGTGCGGCCAGCTCGGTGTCATCCTCGACACCATCCGAACCCTCGAATCGGGCGGCAACTACGAAGCCCGCAACCCCACCGCCTCAGCCGCCGGCGCCTACCAATACGTGACCGGCACCTGGACCTACTGGGCCGGGGAGGCCGGGATCAGCACCGACCTCTACCCAACCGCCGACAGCGCACCCGCCCACATCCAAGACCAAGTCGCCGGCGTCAACGTCACGTCGATCCTCGCCAACCACGACAACCTCGTCGAGTCCGTCCCGGTCATCTGGTACTACCCCGTCGCCTGGGGCAACGACGAGATCATGGACAGCGTCCCCGCACCCCAGTACGGCAACACCCTCACCGTTCGCGAGTATCAAACGAAATGGATGGGGATCTTCAACGAGAAACTGGCCGTCGCCCAGGAATCCGGGACCATGCTGTGCGCCGCTACTGATGTCACCGGTGAATGGGCGCTTCCCGCACCACGTGCGGTCATCGGTGAAGGCACCCTCGACGACCCCCACCACCATTACCCCGCATGGGACTTCATGATCCCCGTCGGCACACCCATCTACGCTGTCACTGGCGGAACCGTTGCCAACGTGGGCACTTGGCCCGGCAACTGGTGGTCGGCCGGATGCGGCGGCCGCAACCCGCCCGCCAACTGCTCCTCTTGTGGCATCGGCGTCACCATTCAGCACCCCGATGGCCTGCGCCACACCTACTGCCACAACAGCGTCGCCCATGTCGTCGAAGGTGACACGGTCGCGCCCGGCCAGCACATCGCCGACAGCGGCAACTCCGGTCGATCGGGTGGACCGCATCTGCACCTCGAGTTCCGCATCAACAACGTCCGACGCTGCCCCCAACCCCTTCTTGCTGCCCTCTACTTCGGGACGCCAATCCCGACCGCAGAAAGCCTCCCCACTTCGGGATGCAGCTTCATACCTCGATAGGTCCGACCGTTGACGTCCCGCGCCATCCCCGCACCAACGACCCAAGAAATCCGCGACGCCGTCGCGACCATCCACGTCGGAGTCCACGACCCCGACGCCGACCCGATCGCGATCGCAGCGGCTCACACCCTCCTCGCCCGAGCCCGCGACACAAGCCATCCGCCCGTCCAGGGATGGCTCGACACCTACCTCGACGACGGCACTACCGCACACGGCCCCGACGTCTTCCGAGACGCGGTCCTCGACCTCGCCCGACACTTCAAGCTTCCACCCGTCAGACGCTGCCCGTCGCCCGGCGAGCAAGGCACGCTCTTCGACTGACCGACGACCGCCGGTCTTCGCGAGCGGTACAGCCGGGGCGCCATGGCTGAACCTGTGCGCATTTGGAGGTCTGGAGCTGAAACGGTCCGCTCAAGAACGCTCGCATTGCGACGTCAGAGACAAGGTCCGCAAGCGGCCCGGCATTTTGCTCTACGACAGTCAGATCGTTGATCATCGCCCGGCCGCTAGTGTTCGCTGTTCGACTGACCGATGTTCAGGCAGACGTTGCACCAATCGTCTGCGGTCCCCTAGGGCTTCACCGGCCGCCAGCTCGTGCGGGTCAGGCTGGCAGCACCCAATGACCGGGACCTGGGAACGCTCGGGACGTCACCGCTGTCGAATCGGTGGTCCATGAGGCAAAGACCGTCGGGTCCGTCGGCCCTTGCAGGTGCCTGCGGCCGACGGGACTATGCCGACGCGCTGCACGTCAGATTTGCGTCCGGCGAGGTGAATGCGGCAAGTGGGTTGACGGGTCACGGAGGGTCTGTCATTGTTGAACTGGAGCCACTTTCGGACGGCTCGAGGGCCTCATGTAACTGGGCACCGTTCGCGTCGATCACGCAATCCATGACGAACGAAGCGCTCGTGTCCCAGTTTTCATCGCAGGCCGAAGCGTGGTGGGTCCGGTCTCGAGTCGCGATCAGCGAACCGAGGGAGAGGAGATCCTGAATGGACGACGAAGCTCGGCCCGACAAGAAGTCGAAGCAGGTCGCCCGAGATGCGATGTTCTCCATGCTGACCGCCGAGCAGTTGCAAATAGCGCGGCCTTGTTCCCCACGAATACGACGAGGTGGTGAAGCTGAAATCAGCGGCTGATCGGGCTATGCGGCTCGTTGATATTGCGACGGTAGCACCTCTTGGATGAACTCGTTGTCGATATTTTCGAAACGACTGAGGCGACGAACGAGCTGACGACGAACCGACAACAGACGGCAGAGGACGACTGGCTGACGAGATGCGGCTCACGACACGGCTGACGACGTCACTGACGGCGCGCTACGACTGCACAGCGGTTTCTGGCTACGGCGACGCGCCGCTGACGCGCCGGCTACGACGCACCGGCTGACGACGAACGCGTCTAACGACGCCGGCTGACACGACGCGGCTGACAACGACACGATCGACTGCAGGGTCGAGGCGCGAGGCCAGAGCGGCAAGGATTGCGGCTGAGGTCGATCGAGCTCCACTTCGACGGCGATCCCGCGGGCACGATCTTCGCGGGGACGGGGCGATTCATCGACGCTGTCACGCATTGCGGGTATCGGCCCGGCCAGTGGGAGCATCTCGCAGGGGCGGACGAGGTCGAACACGACCGCCGCCTACACCAAGAGTTCACGTTCTACAAAGCGTCTGCGCCTCCGGAGGGATCGACGCCAGACCAGGCTCGCACTCGTCAGGACACGGACTTGGCGGGTGTTCAGTTGGAGAGACGCTTCGGCTTCATCCGGGAACGGAAGAGTCGTGCGCCGCAGCGTTGCGGAATGCAGAGGCAGGAGGCCGACGAGGGCGATGCGTTTCTGACGCCGAACCCAGGTTCCGTCTTCCAGGCTGAGTTCCATCACCGACTCCTCTTCCACCTTGACGTCATTTTCCTGGATCCGAACACAATGTTGTTCGAATGACCGACGGGGCTCAGGATTTCTACTTTCCATACGACTTCGATCTCTCGGGAGTCATAGCTCCCGGATACTTCAAGAACAAGGGTTGGTCTGTCCAGAGGAATGCCGAGGAACTGGTGTCGTGGTTGCGCACCCGAGACCAGGCGCTGGCGCGCACTCAAGTGGCAGAGGTCTTGTCTGCGGAGGCTGAGATTCGCAACGTAGTAGCCGGGCACGAGAACCGATACGACGGGACGAGCGGAACTCGACCATTGGTTAGAGACGCATCTTCGTCAGTTGAAGCTCTTCTTCTGTGGTTGGTCTCCGAACCAGCGGACTCCCAACCAGACAAGCAAGCAGCCGTCAGCGCTCGCTAGCTACGGCGGAGTTCTACATCTGCTCCACCGCGGCAACTCGTCGAACGACATCTGGCACTCCGTCTGGGATGGCAACGTGTGGTCTCCGAACCAGCGAATCCCCAACCAGACAAGCAAGAGTCACCCAGCGATGAGCCCGCATGCTGGTGAACTTCACATGGTCCACGCTGGAAACTCGTCGAACGACATCTGGCACTCCGTCTGGGATGGCAACGCGTGGTCTCCGAACCAGCGGATTCCCAACCAGACAAGCAAGCAGCCGTCAGCGCTCGCTAGCTACGGCGGAGTTCTACATCTGCTCCACCTCGGCAACTCGTCGAACGACATCTGGCACTCCGTCTGGGATGGCAACGCGTGGGTCTCCGAACCAGCGAATCCCCAACCAGACAAGCAAGAGTCACCCAGCGATGAGCCCGCATGCTGGTGAACTTCACATGGTCCACGCTGGAAACTCGTCGAACGACATCTGGCACTCCGTCTGGGATGGCAACGCGTGGTCTCCGAACCAGCGGATTCCCAACCAGACAAGCAAGCAGCCGTCAGCGCTCGCTAGCTACGGCGGAGTTCTACATCTGCTCCACCTCGGCAAGCTCGTCGAACCGACATCTGGCACTCCGTCTGGGATGGCAACGAGTGGTCTCCGAACCAGCGAATCCCCAACCAGACGAGCAGAGTCACCCAGCGATGAGCCCGCATGCTGGTGAACTTCACATGGTCCACGCTGGAAACTCGTCGAACGACATCTGGCACTCCATATGGGCGACAACCGGGCCCTG
The DNA here is from genome assembly GCA_963697405.1 of uncultured delta proteobacterium. Taxonomy (GTDB): domain Bacteria; phylum Desulfobacterota; class Desulfobacteria; order Desulfobacterales; family Desulfosarcinaceae; genus Desulfosarcina. The sequence continues at coordinate 174,045 of CAVONY010000035.1, forward strand.
AACCAGGCGATCGGATCGTCGCACGCTGGTGCGGCCTTCGGCAAACATGCCAGCACGTTGCGATCCGCTGCTTGGACGAGCACTGGACACTCGGTGCCATCAGGGACGGTTATTTTCGGTGGTGAGAGGTCGCCAGAAGTGGAAGGTGCGGATCCGTGACGATCAGGTTTCTGGGGGATCGTCCATCGAATTGGAAGTCCGCATTTTCGGACGTGCTGCAGGGCGTCACCCACGACGATGACCACTGGATTTCACCGAGCTCGAAACGATCAGCAAGCTCACGGCCGTTGGGGACCTCCGCAGTAGATCACGCACCCGCACGCCCATGCCCGAAGAGCTCAAGTCAGCCGGGTACAACCACTTCGGTGACCCTGACTACATCGGTGACGGACCCGACGGATACTTGTTCGTCCCCGTCGAACACAGCGACGATGACGGGAACCCGGTGCTCGCCGTGTTCCGTGACAACCGCCGCGGCGGACGGCTCACCTACCTCGGATCGCACCCGCTGACGTGCCAGACCGCCCAGCTCGGTACCCCAAGAGCTGGCTGGTGTGCACTCCACCCACGGAGTCATCAACTCCACTCCTCCGGGAATCAGATCGACGGCGACAGCCATGTGTTCCGGTACAACATCAACCGGCAGGCACTGCGTCAAGGCGACCTGTGGCTCACCCCGACCACGACGCTGAAGCTGTGGCACAACCCAACCGACTATGTCCGCATCACGAAGAACTACATTCAGGGAGGCACGTTTCTGCCCGACGGCCGGCTCGTTTTGGCCGTCGGGAAGGTCAAGCCGCTGCAATCCGACCAATCCGTCCGCGTGCTTTGGGACCTCCGTGACGACGGACAGCAGCTCGAACGCTCGTTTCGCGGTCCAGAATGCCGTTCAAGGACGCTTGGCGGATCGAACCCTGGACGTACGACGTTTCAAGAATCAGAGCGCCTCTGCTACTCGGACGTGCGCCAAGTCAATGGCGCACAGACCGATATTGGACAAGTGCACGCCACTTGTGACACGTTCTACGGCGGGAAGACAAGTTCTGGTGCCAGCACTACGGGCTCGACCCGTTGCCGACATCGATCGCGAGGCCGATCTGGCCGCCATACGCCCCGCCGGTGACACCACCTGCGACGGAATCGCCGACGGCGTCGTCGCCTCCGTCGACCCCAAGCGCACGGTCGCCGTCGCCTCCGACATCGCCGATACCCCGACCGCAGCCGCCCGAGACGCGCCCGCTCTGAGACTTTCGGGTTCCCGTGCGTCAGGGTGTTGCGAGGCTGTCGTCGTCTTGGAGGTAGGCGAGGAGTCGTTGGCGGGCAGTGTCGACGGAGGCGGCAAGTTGTTCGTCGCCGCAGGCTTCGGCGTACTCCTCCTCGACCTGTCGGAACGGGAACTCGGCGACCGGATTGTCCAGCACGCTGCCCGCTGCTGCGGTGGTCCGAACGACGAGTGCGATGTCGTCGACCTCGACCGCAAGCTCGATCAGCCGACACGCGTAGTTCGTGATGACCGACGTCATTGCGACGACCACGCCCTCGCTGTGTGGCCACCCGTCGAACCCCTTGCGGGCACGGAACAGCGGACCCTTCATGAGATCCAACCCGTCGCGCAGCACTCGCATTGCATCGGTCGAGCTCAGCGTGTGCGCGGTGTGGAGTCGATGCTCCAGGAGGTCCACGTCGGTCAGGACGAGGTTGCTGATCGAGTAGATCGCGTTCAGGCCCCGACCGGTCTTGTCGGCTGCAGGAAGTATGTCGACGCCGTCGCTGCCGACACCGAGTCGGCCTCGCAGTTTCGATACTCGGTTCTCGACGGTCTTGCGAATCCGGTCTGGAGCGATCGCTTCGCAGATGAGATCGATATGCACATCGCTGTGGCCGCGTAGACACGTCATCAAGCCGAGCAACTCCGTCTCGTCGAATGTGAGATCGACGCCGTGAGCGGTGACCGATCCCATCACCTGCAAGAGCACGTCATGGGTCGGAGGCGTGTACTCGTACTCAGGAACATCGTCGTCGTGATCGTCCACCACGTCGACGTGAGCGTCGAGCGTTTCGGTGTCGTCGACCAGGTGAACGTCGTCTGCCTTGTCCGGGTTCGTCATCTCGAGCAGTGCGACCATCAACTCGCACGGCTCCATCGCTTCGCTCTCTGCGTTCGCAGCGTGGTCCAACATCACGGCCGCTTCGGCCGCTGCCTCCAACGTGACGTTCGGTGCGAGGAGCGACGACGTCAGACCACACAATCGAGGAGTCAGCGTCGATCCTGATCTGCTCGTTCGCGTTCAGATGCTCACCCACCAGCACGACGGCGGTGCCTGTGGACGGTTGGCAGATGTCGATCAGCTCGTCGAGCAGAGCCCGGTCCCCGGCACTCACGGAATCGACGTTCACGATGAACACCGTCGGATCGTGTGCGCCATCGTCTTCGTCAAGCTCGGCCCGCGCGGCGACCATCGACGTCGAGCCCTGCGAACCCATCGAATCGAGCCGTTGGCGCGTGACCCGAACCGCACGCTGGAGGGTCGTGTCGAGCCAGACCCGATCGCACGTTTCGGTTCCATCGACGTGCAGTCCGATCAGACACAGATCCATCGGGACCCCGAGCGGATACGTGGCGAGTTCGAGCGCCATCGACCGCGCCAGGCCCATCGCGGCATCATGATCCCCGGCAATTGCCACACTCGCTGCGGTCTCGAGATCGAGCAGCACTTCGTCGCCCGCTTCGTCGGACCGGATTCCGATCGTGACGAGTGCCGGCGTGAGAAGCTGGCGCGAAGACACGGGCTCTTCGTCGAATCGATGAGTCCACGACTTTCCACCGTCAATCGTCGACCACCCCTTCGGCGGCATCGGAGCTGGCGAGCTGAACAGGACCTCGACGCGTTCGCTCCCGATCTGCACAGCGCGCACCGGTGGCGGGTCGGCTTGCTCACGTGCGTACGGGGTGAGGGACTGCAGCAATCCCCGAAGTGTCGACAACTCGGTCATCGGAGCCGGCGAGCGCGTCACGGCCAGCTCGGTGCCAGAGGCGACCGAAGGCGGCTGCACCAGTCGACGGCCCGACTCGAGTCGCGCCAAGCGCCGCAGACGCAAGCGCCGCACCATCACGGCAAGGCCGGCGAGAAGCAACGAACCGGCTGCGATCTGAGCCCACACCGACCGTTGCCAGTCGACGTCCGAGATCTCGTCCTCGAGCCCTGCCTCGTCGAACGCCGGTCGTGTCCCGGAAGGTGAGGGGACGCTCGGCGCCTGGACGGGTCCCTCGTGCGGCGCCACCGGCGGCGGCAGCCCGACCTGCGGTCGAACCTCCACAATCTCGTCGACCGACGGCTCCGCAAGTTGGTCAACGGGTGGCTCGACGACCTCGTCGACCGACGGCTCCGCGATGTCGTCGACGGGTGGCGTCGTGGTCTCTTCAACCGGTGGGTCCTCGACGATGTCGCGGACAGGTGGCTCCGCAGTCTCCTCAGTGATTGGTTCGGTGATTTCGAGTTCCCAACCTGGATGGATGAGATCGGGGTCGTCGAACACTCGACCGTCGTTCATGGTTCGACCGCCGTTGAGGTTCCACAGGTCGACCCAGCGATCCTGATCCCCGAGTGTCTCCTCGGCGATGGATGACAGCGAGTCGTCCTTGACCACGGAGTAGGTGTCGGCTGTGTCGGGGGCTGCAGTGAATGCCGCGGTGTCGAGCGAGAACACCCAACCGGGATGGATCGTGAGCGTGTCGGCCGTGAAGATCACGCCTGGAGCAACTTCTTGGCCGATCGCCAACTCAGCCATTTCGACGTGTCGGGATCCGTCGCCCAGCAAAGCATCGGCAACGTTCCACATGCCGTCGTTGTCGCGCACCACGTAGCTGTGCACCGTCGGCGCGGCCTCCGAAGTGGCGGGATCACCCGCCGTGACGACGACCTCGCTGTCGGCTCGGTGCGCGTCTGGAATCGGGACGCCTTCCGGCAGTCGGATCCGCATTCCCACCTCGATCATCGACGTCGGCGTCAGGGCCGCGTTCGCGACGAGAATCTCGTCGACGCTCACGCCGCTCTGCTGGGCGATCGACCACAATGAGTCCGAGTCATCGGCCACCCACACCTCGGCGCGCTCGAACTCGTCGTAGGCACCGAATGAACTCCGCGGCGGAGCGGATCGTTCCGTCGTGATTCCCGACGCATCGACGCTCAACTCGACGTCAGCCAGATCGTCCGGCTCAAGACCGGCGAGTGATCCCAGCGACGGCACAGCGTGTGCGGGTTGCGACACGGCCGTCGTTGCCAGCAGCACGGTGAACAACCAACCAACACCCTTGGACACAGCGGCCGGCGCCAAGGGTGTCGGTTCGTGGCGGCGTCCCCTCAGCATGCGAGGGACGTTCACGATTGCTTCCCACACCACCGCCCATGCGATGACGATCCATGCCACCCACACGACGCACGCCAACACCTTGATGATGGTCGTCGCTTCGATGTTGCCCTGCTGCATCATCGTGACTGCGTTCGACCAGTCGGGGACCTTGGTCGGCAGCGGCCAACCAGCCATCCGCACGAGCAGCCACGGCACACCTACGAGCATCGCGACCAGCGCGGCGAGTGCGCCGACCGCGCGCATCAACCGAGACATCGTCAACCTCCAAACACGTTGTTGTTCGCATCGGCGGTTGCCGTTGCGGTCATCGCTGTCGGGAATCCGGGTGCCGCGAACGCGTAGCTCACCGTTCCCGTCGCGGTCACCGTCACCGTCGTTCCCGCAACCGACACCGACCCTGAATGCCCGGATGCACTCAGCACCGTTTGGGCTCGTGCGGACGCTGCGCCTGGGTCGAGTTGCACACGACCGCCCACGATTTCGTCCGGGCCCGGCTGCGCTGCGGCACGAGCAGCAGCCGACGCGACGGCCTGCGCATCGCGACGCTCACCCCACGCCTGCGACGCCGACACCAGCGAGAACATCGCGATCAACAAGAAGGTGATCATCACCACGGCCATCGGCATCACCGAACCGTCGTCACCTCGACCACGACGCAGCCGCGCCCCGTTCATGATCCACCCCGCAGCTGATCGGTGAGTTCGACCGCCGACACCGACACCGTTCGAGAACCCGGGAAGCCGGCCATCGCGACGTCCGAGAGAGACACTGTGCATGTCACCTGGACGGTGACGATGCCGCCAGACAGATCGCCCGACACCGACACATCCGGCGATGGGCAGCCGACACCGCTCTCGGCCAGCGCCGCGCTGACCACACGCTGCGCTGCGACCTGGGCAGAACCCAGGTCGCGCTCGGCCGCAGCGGCTCGAGCGCCGGCATGGGCCGCTGACTGAACGTCGCCGTTCATGTTCGAGATTCTGAGCCCGCCCACGATCAGTAGCAGCACGAGGATCAGACCCATCACCGCCATCGGGATCTCGATCTCGGCCGAGCCCCGATCGCCACGGCACCGAGGAGACCAGTCGCACGCGTTCATGAGCCTTGAGGTCGGAACCGTTCGATCGTCGCGGACGACGACGCCGTCATCGTGATGGTCGGGAACAGCGGAAACACCTTCGTGGCGTTCGCTTGGACCCGCACGGTGATGTCGGCGCCGTTCGAGGACACCGACGACGAATAGCTGTTGATGAGTCCACCCACCGTGGACGTGACGAGCTGGTCAGTGACCGCGAGACCTGCAGCCGGCGAAGAGTCGACTGCTGCACCCGTTGCCGCACCATCCTGAGCTGCGCCGGCCATCACCTGGCGGGCGTGCATCGCCAGCGCGAACTGGACCACCAGCATCATCGTGATCAACAACGTTGGTAGCACCACGATCGCCACGATCGTGCTGCCGTTGTCTCCGCGAAGACGACGGCGACGCCGTGGTGCTACCAACTCGTTGACGGGGACGTCGGTTGAACCGACGCCGGCGATGGTCATGGGGTCGGGATCGCTCCCGCCCACGCCCCCACCGCAATCGCGACGACGCCACCGGCGGCGAGGGCTGCGGCGATCATGAGACCCTTGAAGCCGAGCTCCTCGATCACCGAACCGGTGTCGTCGAGCAGATGCTCCTCGAGCCGAGCCTTGGCGTTCACCACGCTCACCTGTTGTTTCAGCATGACGGTTCCTCCTTGGATAGTGGTCGGTCATGGACACCCGATCGTGGGTGTCGTGCCGGACCGACGCGGCACGAATCTCTGCCATCGGGCTCATCGCAGCGCCAACAGACCTGCGAGAGCCGGATAGCCGAACAGAATCAAGAACCCACCGAACATCAACACGATCGGGACGCCCATCGTCTCCGAACGTGCCTCGGCACGAGCTTCCTGCGCCGACATCGTCTGCTCGCGCAACGTCTCCGCCTTTGCACGGAGCGACTCGACCACCGGGGCGCCGTCCGACGCCAGCGTGATCGACGCGCCGAGGTCGATCAGGCTTTGAACACCCAGTCGCTCACCCAGCTCCGTCAAGGTCACCCACGGCGCCTCGCGTCGCTCGTACGACGCGGTCATGGCAGTGCGAAGCTGCCGGAACGCCGGACCGGTGCCGATCGATGCCGGATCGCGCAACGCGTCATGCGGACCCTTGCCGCCGGCGAACGCCAGCGACACCAACTCGAAGTAGTGGCGAGCGAGCTGTCGAAGTCCTTGCGAGCCTCCGCGGCGCTGCGCTTCAACGCAGGCGTCGTGTAGATCCATCCCGCCGCACCGGCACCGATCGTGACGACCAGCAACATCAGCGGCGACAGGCCGACCGTTCCCGTCAAGGTCAACAAGAACACCACACCAGGCAGGAAGGCGAACACCGCCGTGTTGATCACACGGTCCGACGCGAACTTCGCAGGGGTGCGGTCACAAACAGCGAGATCCTGCGCGAGTCGGCTTGCCGCGTCGCCAGCGAACACCTCGATCGGTGACGCTGCACGACCAGCCGCCGATTGCGACTCGTCACTCGCCAGGATTGCGAGCGGCATAGCGCGGGCGAACACTCCGCCGAAGATCAACAGCAGGCCACCGCCGAGCAAGACACCGGCAAGGACGAACAGGACCAGCATCAGCGGACCTCCTCGGCGAGGCGGCTGAGCAACCGCGCCTCTGGTTCAGGCCGGGACATCGGGATCATCGCCCACACTGCGCCGGTGAAAATCGCCCCAACCACGAACATCCAGAACTGGCCAGCGGCGGAGTCGAACGGCTCCATGAACGACGTGGCGAAGACTGCCATCAACATCGCGAACGACATCGTGATCACCACCATGGCGCGGGTGGCCGAATAGGTCCGGGCGCGGCCCACCTCGACACGCCGCCGCATCGACGCGCGCCGCCGAACCGACGACACGATCTCCGACAGGACGGGCACCAGCTCCTTGCCGCCGCGTTCCTCCACCATGATCAGCGACGTCACGATCTGGTCGCAGATCGGATCGGCCACGTCATCCGCGAACAGCCGCAGCGCCTCGCTCACCGGCATCGTCTCGCAGCGATCCGAAAGCACCCGGACCGGGACGCGAATCGTCCGTCCCGACACCCGCGGCTTCGCAGTCGCGTCGATCGCAGCTTTCAATCCGCTTCCTGCCCGCGTCGTGTCACGCACCATCTCGCACCAGCGGGCCAGTTCCTCGGCCCGCGTCAACTGCGTGGCCCGATCACGCTGGGCCTGCGCAAGCATCGGAACGACCAACGAGATACCGGCCGCCGTTGCTCCCGCCATCGGCCACCCCGTCAACAACCAGAACAACGCGAAGCAGCCCAGCGCAATCAGCGTGCGTCGCATCAACACCGCCGTATCGAGCGGACGCTTCTCACTCACACGGACGGGACGCTCGACGACCACGACCCCCCGCCAACCACTCACGACCAGCAAGATGCCCAACGCCGCCATCACGCCCAAGAACGCACCGGTCAGCGCCATACGACAACCTCCACGACACGCACCCGGGCACTCATCGCGACGGGGTCCTTGCCGCGTTCTCGTCGAAACCAGCTCGGCGCAGCTTGTCGGCCACCACCGGTGACGAGACACGATTGAACGCCGTCTGCTTGCCGGTGTAGTCAGTCGCGTAGAGCTGCTGGGTCAAGATCTGTTCGCCCTCGTGGCCCGCGACCTCGATGATCTCGGAGATGAAGCGGCGACCCTGCCCACGGTCGACATGGATCGCGATGTCGACCGCCCGTGCGACCTGCACCTTTGCCAACCCCAACTCCATCCCCGCCGTCGACGCAGTGCCCTGAGCGAGCATCTCACTCAACTTCTCCAGACCACCACGAGCCGTGTGCTCGTGCGTCGTGGTCAGCGACGACATGCCGTTCGTCATGGCGTGCAACATCGGCACCGCTGCGTCCGATCCTCGCACCTCTCCGACGATCAACTTGTCGACCCGGTAGCGGAACAACTGCTTGACGAGATCGCCCATCGACACCTCGCCCTCGCCCTGCGAGTTGGCCTCACGCACCTCGAGCGACTCGACGTTCGGGTGCTCGAACTCATCGCGCAGCCCAATCTCTCGGGTGTCCTCGACGATGCCGACACGAACGTACGGATCGAGTTCGTTGAGCATCGCTCGCACCAGCGTCGTCTTGCCAGCGGCAGTCGCGCCCACCACGACGATGCGCATCTCCGGAGCCCGAATCAGACCGCGAAGCAACTCACCCACCGGTGCCGGGTACATGCCTCGCGCCGCCAGGTCGTCGATCGTGACCCGACCCATCGTGTTGCGCCGCAACGCGAACGTCGTGTGATCCGACACCTCGCACGTCGCCGCCAACCGGAGGCCCTCGCCGATCTGCAACACCAGCAACGGATGCTGCGCGTTGAACGAACGACCCGTACCGCCCTTGGTGTTCGCGAGGAACGCCAGCCACTCACGCAACGCCGCATCAGACGGCCACCGCATGTCGACCTTCCGGCAGCTCCCATCGGAGTGATACGTGAACCCGCAGTCGTACTTCGGGAACACGATCTCCTCAACCGTCGGATCGGCCAACAGCAACTCGACCTGACCCAACCCCGTCGCAGCCGCCATCACCTCGGCGATCAACTCGGTCTCGTCGGGCTTCGACAGTCGAGCCCGGTTCGCCGCGATCTGACGCTGATCGATCTTCTTCAACCCATCAGACAGCACCGACATCGCCAGCGCCTTGCGTTCCGGATCCGACATCTTCACCAGGTCGCTTGTCGATCTGTTCGTCGCTTCGGACGACAACGCGTCGCGGACCGTCGAGGTCAACTCCGCGACCAGCTTGCGTGGCGCAGCCATCAGTCCATCACCCCAGCCGTCTCGCGCAAGCTTCCCAGCAACTTCGGGCCGTCAGCGCTCCGCGCGACCTCCCAAGGGTCGCTACTCCTCGGATTCGCTGTGATGCAGAGATCATCGGACCTCCGCCGAACCGACACGCATCACGCCGCGAGGCGAGTACTCCAACACTTCCGATATCGCGCCCGCCAGGGACGAGCCGGCCGCCCACACGCTGCGTCGCCGGTTGCGCCGGCCCGACCACACCTGACGAGAGTCATCGATCAGATGACCGTCGTCCGGCAGGAAGTGCACGTTCGGACTACCCAGGAACTCCGCACCTCGGTGTGACCGTGATCCGTCGTCCCTGTCACTGCAACCATGACGTGAGCACCCGTGCGGCTTCAGCGCCGCCAATCGACCGCGCACCTTCGCGAGTTCTTCCGGCGCGCCCCGAACGAACAACACGATGCATGCAGCGTCGTCGAACACTGGACGCAGTACCCCGTGGGGCCGAGCGCGACCGACGTCGAAGAACCACGCCGCGACGATCTGTCGCTGCCATTGCCGCCACGCTTCGCGGGGCGTCGGTGGCGCGCCACAAGCTCGTTGCGCTTTCCGGTGACCTCGGCCCGGGAACCAGCCACGACCGATCGGACACGCGCGCTGAGAATTGCGACACGTCGACCGACGACGTGTCACCGTCCCAGCGCGGCGCCGCTGCGATCAACTGCTCGGTCTTCGAATCGAGTTGATAGCGAGCACCCATCACACCGCCATCGACGTCGGCCTCGACCACCACCCGCTCGAGAGCATCGTCGCTCGGCCACAACCCCGCCACCAGCACCGACCACACCGATACGCCGGGCGAACCTGACTGCGAGCAGAACACCACGTTCACGACGACCTCACCGCCGTCACCCACAACAGCTCTGACGACGCAGCCTGGGCAACCTCGATCTGGATCTCGACATCGACGAGCACCGACACCCACAGGTCGCCATTGTTTGCTCCCGCACCGTCACCCACAGGACCGATCGCCCAGACCTCGCCCTGGCCCAGCAGCGCTGGTTCTGCGTCACTCACGCCCACGTTGTTCACGACCGCGACAAGGCCCACTGGGTCACCGATGCGAAGTCGCTCCAACGGTGCAGAACCCGGGGACAGGACAGCACCGACGATCACCTTGCCGTCCGGAATCGCTTCCTCGGCGGTCACGAAGAATCCGAGATTCAGCACCGTGCCGTCCGGGATCGGCGACCGCGGGGTCAGCCCGATCAACACGCCCTGGTCGTCCGGTGACACAGCATCCAACCCATCCGCCGAGCCAATCTCGATCACCCGCAGGTCACCGGTGGTGATCGGCTCGCCAACCTCCAACTCGCCGGCCGCGACCATCACGCTCGTGGTCTCCGGCGTGGTCGCCACGAATGCGTACGCGCCGACCATCGCCGACAACGCCAACAGGCCAACCCCGGCGATGATCCGCGTCGTACTCCGCCGCTTCGGTGCCTGCAACGGCACAAACGGAGCGTCATCGAGATCAAAATCCTCGTAGCGCGGATCAGCGGCGCTCGGCGCAGGATCGAAAATGGTCATTGCCTCAACATCCCTTCAATCGGCCCGCACGCCGTCCATGGACACTCATCACACGACCGCCACTGCAACGACAGCAACTGGCACCGAGCACACCGACAACCAGAACCCGAACGGAATCGACTGTCGCCACGAGACCGGCACCCACGGAAGAGTCACCATCACCGCGACGCCGGCCAGCCAAAGAGCTGCGAGTCCGAGCCCCGCTGACATCAAGCCGAGCGTGCCGCCGAGAACGGCGAGCAACTTCACGTCACCGAACCCGACCCAACGCGGATTGATCAGATGCAACACAGCGAACGGAAGCGCCGTCACCGCCGCTCCAATCAGTGAACTGACAGGCGTCGCTTCGTCGACCAGCACCACAGCAGCCAGAGCAAACGCGACGAGCGAACCGCACATCACATTCGGAATCCGACGCAACCTCGCGTCAGCCCAGCCGACTACACCAGCGCTGCACCCCAACGCTGCGACCACAGCGAGAGAAAACGACGACGACGCAAACCCAACCGCCCCGGCGAGCAGCGGAGTCGCGAACGCGACCCATCGCACCCAGCCCGGGAACCCCTCGCGCGTCAGGTCGTCGCCGGCAACGCCTTGTTCCGTCGCAACGGCAGACACGTCAGCACCCCGAACCCGTACAAGTCACAACAGCCTGCACCTCCGAGACAGCCAAGGACTGCGTGGTGAACGTGTCCAACGTCGTCGGCTGTGAAGGGTCGACGGGGTTCGACGTGATGTCCCACACCATGGTCGTGGTCGAGCCAAACGCTCCCCCCGCGATTGCCGACGAGTTCGTGTACGTGTACGAACAAGCGCCGGGTGCGCCCTGCACGTAGGGTTGTCGTGCTTCGTCGGCGCTGCACACGTCGGCGCCAACTTCGCCCGATTGGAACTCGACGCTCGATGGGGTCGCCGTCACTGATGCGGTCGCGGTCCCGAGCACGTTGGTGACAGAGGCGGTAAGGGTGACCGAATCCAGGTTGTTGATGCGGAAGTCCATCGGCACCTTGACGAACAACCAGCCGTGCTCGGGGCTCATGTTCGGCCACGTCACCTCTGGCGGGTCCAGGTAGTCCGGCAGGTAGTCGAACAACGGCGGAATGAGCTCGCCCGGATCAGGATTCGCGATCCAGAACTGACTGATCGTGGCAGCCACCCGCTGGTCCTCCTCCGGGTCGTAGCAGTACGTCTGCCACATGAACTCGGTGACACCATCAACGACTCGAACCCATGCCCGCTGCGAAACGTCATCGGCCAGCCGCTCGGACACGAACTCCAGTGGCGCTTCACACGGATTGACCCAGATCCCTGCCGGCTCCCTGTAACGACCACCGATTCGAGCGGACACGTCGATCTGGGCGCCACCGCCACGGTCCCCGGCTGCGGTGGCCGTGTTCACATGAGCGGGGACGCACAGGAAAACAGTGAGGGCAATTGCCAGGGCTCGGGGGACACTCCGTGTGCTCGCTACGCGCACTGGTTGTCCTCTTCCGTCTCTCCGACGTCGCCGACAATCGTCCGTGTCACCCAGTTCCACTCACCGTCTCGAACTTCGAGTCCGAACTCCTGGACCGACGTGACGAACCGAGCGTCGACGGGGGTGCCATCTGCTTCGACAATGGCTACTGGGTCGGTCACACAGACCGTCGCAGTTGCGGTCGCTCCATCGTCGGACAGCGCCACTGCGTCGACTCGGTAGTCGAGGTCCTCGATGTTCTGCGCGCGGTAGTCATTCCCGTTGAATGCCGTGGCTGTACTCAGCGTGTCACCGTTTACCTCTCCACGCGTTCGTTGCGCTGCGGCCTCGACGTCGCAATTCGGAAGCGCGCTCGAGGCATTCCTTCCATTGCTGCTCGAAGAACTCGACGGCCTGCTCGACTGCACCCTCCGGGGTGGTCGGGTCCGTGACCGGTGGATCGGTCGCTGGCGGGTCGGTAGCCGGTGGAACAGTTGCCGGCGGGTCGGTGGCCGGTGGATTGGTAGCGGGCGGGTCGGTTGCGGGCGGATCAGTCGCCGGTGGATCGGTGGCGACCGTCTCGGTCGAGGTTGGTGCCGTGGTGTCCGCCGGGTTGGCGTCGTCCGAGCCGGAACAACCCGCTGCGAGGACAGCGGCAGCAGCGAGAGCGGCGACGGAACGGTGCAGCTTCGGGGTCATGACACATCCTTTGCGTGGTGGATGGCACGAGGGCTTGACTATCGCTGGCCCTCGAAAGGGGTTCTGTCGCCCGAAGTATGCAGACCATTGGAGCACCGATAGTTCGATGTGTCCATGGGGAACTCTCCACAACGTACAAGAATTAGCCGTAGGGCGCAAGGGGGCTTCGACAGCTGGCCGTAGCGGAGTCGGCGGTGGGTTTGCGGGCACATCGGAGCAAGGCCCGCGAGGTGCCAACTCGTTACAGAATTTCTTGGTGGCGTCTGTTGAGTGGCTACTTCCGAAGCGGCGGCAGCACCCGAACAACCGTTGGTCGCTGTGTTCCGTGCGCGACCCGTGCCTGCTCGATGAGGCCGACCTCCTCGAGCAAGGCGCGATACTGCTTCCACGACATGCGGCTCACCGAGAACTCCTCGGCCACCTCAGTCGAGTTTCGTGTGACCGTGCCGTCCGACGTAACGCACCCGAAGAGAGCGACCCAGACGGAGAACGCCCTTGCTCGAACGGGCGGCGAGTACTCCTCGGCTGCGTTGACCATTTGCCAGGCGCGATAGAAGTCGGTTCGATCCGCCAGCGAGAGCGATTCACTGCTCGATGCTGCGGCGGCAGCGGGTTGTGGCATACGAGCGCGACCGTAGCGACTCGGCCGTCGGTGGCGGAGCAAGCGGTACGCCTGGCGTCAGGGCGAGTGCCCTGGTGTGGTTGTTCGGGAGTGGCGCACGGCTCGGCCGGCGGCCTTCGCGGCAGGAGTTCGATTTTGCGATCTCGGTGTCTCCACTTCAATGGCTGACTCAGGCGAGTCGATCGTGCTGAGAACATCCCTCGTACCGCAGCGCCCGTTTGGCGCCGTGGGGCAGACCCGAACACCGCCTTCTCAAGCTGGGAACTCGGGTTCGATTCCGTCCTCGGTCAGCCGTGGATTCAACGTCAGTTCGAATACTGTTCGGTTCGTGGCGTGGTCGGGGTCCTTGGTGCGAGGCGGTCCGAGCCGGTTCGCGGGTCTTGAGCCAGCTGCCAGAAGGGCGGTGGCGATTGTTGCACGCCACCTTCGGGACGGGTCGATACCGGACGCGGCGGTTGGACTCGATGGTGATCTTGATGACGTTCGATCTGCTGCCCCACAAGCGGTCGCTGCACTCAGTGCCGCTCTAGCGGGAGACTGGCCGCGAGCGAGGCTGCTGGTCCAGTCCGAGCTTGGGGTCTCAACGCAGGTGCCGTATCCGTGGGGTGTCATCTATCCGGTGCTATCGGCTGATGCTGGTCGGCCGATGGTGTTGTTGGACTGGTTGGTTCGCCTGGTGTCCGAGCGAGTGGACGATCACGACCTAAATGGTTGGGTCGCGCTGCAACTCGTTCGCCGTGGTCAACTTCGGCGAGGAGTTGAAATCGCCGAGCAGTCGCCCCTTGCGTATTCCGGTGAATGGTTGACCGCACTGGTGCCCGCCGCTGCCGATGTGTCGCGGCCGGATCTAGTACGCACGTGGTTGCTCGAATGGGCATTGTTGAACCGAGAGCCCATGGGTACTGACGAGGGCGATGTCGCAGTGGTGCAGATCGCCACGGCGTTCCTCCCAGCGGCCGCCGCCGCGACCTTCGTCGGGCTGGTGTGTTCTCGACTGCCACCTGTGGGAAGAACCTCATCGGCGATCACGGGTTGGTTGTTTGATTTGGCGGAGGTTGCTGAGCATGGTCCGTCGGCGTTCGATGTCGTCGTGGCGTGCGCCGGGGCCCAGGCTGGCGAGGGCGTGACGTTGGAGATGGCTCGTTCCGCCAGGACTCTGGTGGCTAGTTCGATCCGCCCAATATTCGGTGCTCTATTGAACGAAGAAATCTGGCGCCGACTGGGTGGGATCGATGAGGCGTTCATGGCTATGAGGTTGTGGTCCCGCAACGGTGCAAACCGTCCCGCTCGGGCGTTCGCCCTGCTGGTCGAGGTCCTGGAGCGCTCCGACCGTGACTCCTTTCTCAGTTGGAGTGACGATGCGTGTCGACATGCATCGTCGATTGTTGAGGAGGTGCTCGAAGCGTGCAACGACGTGAAAGGCGCTGAGTGGGTCATCGTTCGGTGTCGCGAGGTCGGCATCACGCTCCCCGGCAATCACGATCCATCGTGGTTCGTAACGCGGGTCCCGCTCAGTGTCCGGCGTGACGTGCACGCCCGCGATCAGATCACGAAGTTGCTGCGCAGCGGCGATGTCGGTGAGGCGCACCAGCTCGCGATCGAGTCAACGTTCACCGACATGCTGGGACCGGCACCTGCGTCGCTACTCGTCGATGCATTGATCGAGGGGGGAGCGCACGGTGCGGCGTTCCAACTGGCCAGTGAGCTCGTCCGTCGCCATCCTCGTGACGCTGTCGCCGGTCTGAAATTGGCGTCGGTGTTGGTGTGGCTTGGCCGCCAGCCGGCGGCCGAGGAGCTCACACGCGATGCATTGACATGGCCGTGGCGGTCCACGGTCGGCAGGCGGCGTTCTTGTTGGAGTGGGCATCGCATGTGGACCCGGTTGCGGCGCTTAACGCTTGTCAGGTGGCGCTCGGGGATGCGGCGTTCAGGTCCGAAAGCGACAACCTGGCGAGGTTGCGTGACGCCCTCACTGCGCCGGTAATGAGGAGATGATGGAACCCCGTTGGCTCTCACCCGCAGCTCGAAGTCGCACTTGGGGCGTCCGCGGTCGATGACACAGAGGTGGACGTCGTCGCGCTTGCGGCGGCGCTTGTCGATGGGCGGTCGCGTGCCGGAGCGCGATTCGTTGGTCGTCTTGGCATCGCCCGACCTGTGTTCAACGATTGGCTCGACCGGCTGGAGCCCGACGTCGTCAGTTCTGACCGTTTCCTCACCGCGGTGGATATGCAGCGACGTCGACTGCGGCTCCCAGCCACGTCAGGAGGTGTGCTGGGCGCAATGTTTGCGGCCGAGGGCGACACGGACCTCGGCGGTCTAGGGGTCTTGGCGAGGACAGACTTCGGCGTCGCTGGCGGCGCACTTCGCTCCGCGCTGCGAGCTGTGTCCGCAGCGGCCCACGCCGAGGTAGATACCTTGCTCGCACCCACGCCGTCGATCGCGTTGGTGTCGGCGCGTGACCGATCGCCGTTGTGGGTTCCCTATTCGACTTCGATGGACGCATGGCTGCGGCGACGCCGACCGGGCTCGTCGGCGGACCGGCAGCCCAGCGATTACCTCGGCGGCATTGATGAACGCCGTGCACAGCGTCTCGATGACGGTGGACTGGTCCCGCTTCCTCGCAGCGATCGGGCTCGATCTTGCGACGCTCGGTGCGGCCACCGCCCGTCGCACCGACGAGCCCGGCTCGGTCAGCTTGAGCTGCATCGGCCCTGCCGAGACCGACATCTATCTCGTCTCCGAACCTGCCGCCGACGTCGTTCACGTTGCGCGCCGACTGGCTCTGCTCGACGGTCAGCTCAACCCGGTCATCGCACTCCACCTTCAACTCGCCCAACTCGCGACTGGCTCGAGTCATCTGGGCAGACTCGTTTGGGAGTCGATCGATGCACGGCTGAGCCCCATCGACCTGTTCCAGCGCTTCGTGAACTCCGTCGGAATTAGCCCAGCACAACTCGTGATGGCCCAATCTCTCTATCGAGACTCTCGAGGTCCACACGAGGGCGTCCTCGATGACTACACCGACGAACTATTCGCCGAAGCCTTCTGGAATCAGCGCGAGCGGCCGGCGCTGGTTGACCAGCTTGAGAAACTCCGCGACACCGTTCACGTTGACCATGACCCGCTCATTGACCGCGCGATCCGGACCGTTCAGATTCCTGCGAATCCGGCGGCGTCCTCGAGCGGTGCCTTCAGCGATCTCGGCGACTTCGCCGACGCCCGACGGCTGTTCCAGCGAGCGCTCGATCCGCGCTCGACAACCGAAGCGATTGATGACTGGCACAGCTGCGCTGCCACAATCGCCGGAACCGCATTCCACAACGACGCCCATCTGACGGTCGGCCCGCTTGGAGCGATCGCACTGAGCACGCGGGTTTCGGCTGGTGACTGGTCGGCGGCGACGATCGGCCGACTACTGGGGGCCAAACGTCAGCTGCTGGCAGTGCAGGAGTCGAGAGATCCCGTTGCGCTGAACTGGGCGAGCGAACTGGGAACACCGCTGCCCGAACTCGCCGTCCACTGCGGTGCGCTCGGAGCATGGGAGGTCGTGGCTGAACTCGCGTGCACGAATGAGCGACTCACCGGCCTGGACTCAGCCATTGGCTTCGCTCGACGGCCAATGGTCGCTCCCACGGTGCCGTTCGTCATGGAGGATCTCAAGCGGTGCGACGTCGAGTTGCTCTGTGTGGCCTGGTCGATGGCTGGCGTGGCTGTTTCCCACCGTCACACTGATGGACGATGGACCGGAAAGGCTCGACGTGTCGATGGCGAGGCAGCGCATGAAACGTGGACCCGTCGTTGGCGTCGAGCGGTCAAGGTCGGCACCATCAATTCGGTGCTCGACGAGCTGCTTGAGCTGCTCGGGATCGACCTCATCGATGTCGATGGTCCGGTCGTGCACATCATGGCAACCGGTCTCGCAAGAGGTCTGCCGATCGGGCAGGCGCTGAGCGCGGCGAGCCGCGGCCGCATCGAAATCAAGAACCACCTCCTCGGTGGTCCGGCCCTGGTTCACTCGTCCGGGGTTCGCCAACTCGATGAGAACGTCGAGGTGTGCATCGTGCACGAGCCGCCCGTGCCTGGCCGACCGCTACGCTTCGCACAGATCGAAACAGCGTTCGTCAGATCGGTGACGTCACCGGTGGCCATGCTCGACGACTCTCGTACGACACGATCGTGGGTCCAACGGGCCGTTGCTGCGCACGCGGGCGTGCCGTCTCCGTCCATTCTCCACTTCGCAGGTCACGGCACGGTGTCGGCGATGCCTGATGGGTCAACTGCCGCTGCAATCGTCCTTGCTGACGGCGAACCGTTTGCGCCGGCCGACTTCGCGATGGTGGACGCTGGGGTCCGGGTACTGGTGTGCGCAGCCTGCGACGTGGCAGGGGCCGCCTCTCGCGGCGGCCAGAACTTGGCTGATGGCGCATTGCGCGCTGGTGTCGAGCAAGTGGTTGCCGCCGCCTGGCCGATCGATGACGCGGCAACGACTTGTCTGATGGCTCGTACATACCACGAGTGGGCCACAGGCGCTGACGGCATAGCGTCAGCGCTCGGGCGTGCGGTACGTTGGCTAGCGGCGAGCGAGACGGCCGATCTGGTCGCGTTCGCACTCGAGTTGCCGGGACCGCCCGCCCTCGTTCGAGTGCTCGCCGACGAAGTGATGCGGGTGAGCGGCGAGCGCCCGTCGGAGCGTGACCCATCGCTGTGGGCCGGCTTCGGGTTCTACGAGCCGTGACGGATCACGGACTTGGACAATCCTCGACCGATGTCATCGCCCGAATCGATTCGGCGGGAATGATCAGAGGCGTATTAATCGGATCGTCGCTGCGATCGGCCAACTTCGATTTCGTCGGCGGTGAGGCGGATCAGTGGTCCGCAGACGGGTTCAGGGTCTACGCCATCGGAGAGCTCGACCAGCACGAAGCTGACGGCTGGTTCGTCGTCGAACCACTCGTCGTCGAACCACGTCGTGACCGACGCGAAGAACACGAGCGGAATCGCAAGGAAGAACGACACGATGGCGACCCGGAGCCACCAGGCCGCCCGTGTAGCCTCGGCGGCGGACCACTGTTTTAGGGTCCCGCTTGATGTCAGCTGTTCGCTCGGCGGCATACCGAACGAGGCGCGCATCGCTGCGCCCGACCCGATCAACAGAGCAAGTAGCGCAACGGTCACGAGTGCGGTGACGGCGACGCGACCGGTCGGTGTGAGGTCGGTTATGCGCTCTGGGCCGTCGATGATGGTGACGGCAGTGAGCAAAGCGGTCAGACCCGCGAGACCAGTTCGCCACGCTTTGGCTGTCGACTGGACTCGGGTGAGTTCCGTCAAGCGAAGATCGGCCGCACGATTGGCCCAGACCTTGTCTTCGTACGGCACTGCTTAGGACTCCGCTACCGGCCAATAGGCGCCGCATCCGGTGTCGTTGCTGTGCTCGGGACGCTTGTCGTGGGGGTAACCGCAGGCGCACACGACGTAGGTATCAGCGGGTAAGACGGCGGTCGCGACCTCCACACCGGATGGCGCCTGGTTCGTGGTTCCCGAAGATCGCGATGGGCCGGGGCGCGTCCTGGCGACAAGCCACTTTGTATCTCCTGCGCACTGCGGACACACGGACGCAACGATGACACCTTCACCGTTGTCGGTCACCGCCGTCGGCGATTGGGCCTCATACTCACGTTCCCAGAACGCCACGACTTCGTCGTGCATCACGCACCTCCGTCCCGCAACCGTACCGCCAAGCACAGGGTCGCTCGGACTGGTTGTTGACGGAACCTCACAGTTACGGGGCTGTACCCGTCACTCTGTCACGCGAAGCGCTCCGCGCAGCCAGCCTTACGCCGCCTACATTGCATTCAGCGCTTGAGCAAATCGATGTCTCGCCCGCCCGGCAGCGACCCAGGTGGCGCTCACAAAACCCGCAAGTCTGATCTCGCAGCGTAACCAGTGAGGAAAGCGCGGCAGCCGCATTAGGGAGCGGAAACTCAATTGCTTCGAGTTCGCCCATTCGCCTTGAACCATCGTGCGAACTCGTCTATCGGTGCTGAATCAGGTCTCGCAGCATCGATCTCAAGATCCGTCATTGTCCCCAGGGCGGAGGCGCACCCCTCCGGCACGAAGTTGTTCCACAGCTCCGACCACGCCGACGACGACGTTTGCTGGGAACCCCCTCCAACTAAACGACCGGCCAACGCAACACCTGAGAACGAGACGACGCCGTTTTCATCGCAGTACGACACCGCCGAGTGGAATGATGCGTTCACTGGCAGGCCCCCCGCCAGGCGTAGCAACCCATCGACTCCAACTGCCTTGAGAAAGGGGGCGGTGTACGGCCCGGGCCAACCGCAAAGACCGTCCACCACGATCCCGCTGTCCTCGACCACGAGTGGGCGCTTGAGTTCGCAATACGCCGATCGTGCCTTGTGTTCGGCAACTTCCAGGCACGAGTCCGCCTGGATTTCCGGGACTGGCACCGATGCCAGATGATCCTCGTAGGCGCCATCAACCGTTCGAACACAAGCACCTTGCCCGAATTCGTCGACACCAGGCAGAGCTCGGGCACCTGTGACGAATCGACCATTTACTCGAACCTCCGGTTGCTGTGGTCAATGCTGCCTTGCGCCTCAAACTCCATCAGATTTGAGCCGTTCGGAACCTACGCGCCGATCAATGTCGCCTAGATTACTGCTAGTCGAGCGCCGCTCGGAGCTCAGGACGACGAATGGTCCCGACAGCAGGAGCGAGAGAGGAGCCCGAAGTGAGTTCCGGCGCAGATGGTTGGTTGGCGTATTCGATCCAGGTGGTGTCCGCTGACGCACTCCAACCGAACGACCCCATCTTCGAGAGTCTGCGCGGCGAATACAGCGACTTTGATCGCTGGCTGGCACGAGTTCGCCAAGAACGCAGGACATGCCTCGCAATCAGGAATGGCTCGGACTCGTTGCAGGCGGTTGCGATCCTGAAGACCGAGACAGACGAGCCCCATGGTCTGACAGGCTCCGTGATGAAGATCTGCACGATGAAGGTGGACTCTGGCTTCGAAGGGGAGGCGCGTGGCAGCCGACTCATCGAAGCCGTGCTAGATCGTGCTGTCGAGGAGGGGCACGACTACGTCTACGGTGAAGTGTTCGAGTATCACGCTCCGATCATCCGACTCGTGTCAGGCCACGGCTTCCGTGATCTCGGCGCTCGCACCGAGCGTGGCGAAACCGTGATGGTCAGAACGATGTGAGGTCGCTGCGGCTCCTCGTGGACACGTGGGACGTGAAGTCACCTTTGGGGTGAATTGCCGAGCTCGACGATCGAGGTGAGATCGGGTGGTGGCCAGCCCCAGCGCGCATCAGGTCTACAACTGCGGGCCTGCCCCTGCGCACCCACACCAGAGAGGGGTTCGGGAGACGAGCTGATTCTTCTACCGAATCTTCTACCGGACGGGTTGAAATCGGGTAGAAGCGGCTGACAGGGTCTGACACGTCGCTTCGCGAAACCCCAGCTCAGATGGCATTTGCTGACACTGTACGGACTGTGGATAGCCCCACGAATCTGAGTTCAAGTCCCTCGCGGCACGACGAACCCCTTGCAGTGCAAGGGGTTCGTTCGCGTCCGGGGGCAGCTTGCTGACGATCCGACGGCCGATGTGATCCGCCGAGCGTCGAGTAGTGGATTGTTGACTAGTCTGCCGGATGCGTTCGGGCGTGATTCCGGCATCGGCGGCGGTGGCCGCCGTCTGTGCGCTGGGCGGCGTCTCGTGCGGGGGAGCCGACCCGTCGGATTCCACGCTCACGGTGTTCGCCGCGGCGTCGCTGACCGAGGCATTCGGTGAACTCGGCGACGCCTTCACCGCCGCGAACCCCGACTCCGAACTCGTCCTCAACTTCGCGTCGTCGTCCGACCTCGCTCGCCAGATCACCGAGGGTGCGCCTGCCGATGTCTTCGTCTCGGCCGATCTCGTCAACATGGCCAAGGTGACCGACGCAGGTGCGGCGATCGGCGAACCGGTCGTCTTCGCCACCAACCGTGCCGAGATCGTCGTCGAGCCCGGCAACCCGCTCGACATCGTCGACGTGGCCGATCTCGCCGATCCGGACCTCGTCCTCGTGGTCTGCGCCCCCGAGGTGCCGTGTGGGTCCTACGCCGACCAGGTGTTCGCAACCGCCGGCGTCACCGTCACCCCGGACTCGCTGGAGGAGAACGTGAAGGCCGTCGTGGCCAAGGTCATGCTGGGGGAGGCGGACGCCGGGATCGTCTACGCCACCGACGTCCTCGCTGCCGGCGACCGGGCCACCGGCGTCGAGATCCCCGACGACGTCAATGTCGTCGCCGACTATCCGATCGTCGCCGTCTCCGACGACGCCGCGGCAGCGGCGTTCGTCGACTTCGTGCTCGGCCCTGCCGGCCAGGCCGTCCTCGCGAGCCACGGATTCGGTGCTCCATGACGTCGCACCCTCGTGGCCGGCGCACGCAGCTTCCCCCGGTCGTGTTCGTTCTCGCGATGATCGCGATCGCGTTCTTCGCCCTGCCCTTCATCGGCCTGTTGTGGCGGGCGCCGTGGGGCTCGATGCTCGACGTCCTCGGCCAGGAATCGGTACGCACCGCGCTGTGGCTCTCGCTGCGCACCTCGCTCGCCGCCACCCTGCTCGCGTTCGTGTTCGGGGTGCCCTTGGCCTGGCTGCTCGCCCGCGTCCCGTTCCCCGGCAGGTCCGCGGTGCGAGCGCTGTGCACCCTGTCGATGGTGCTGCCGCCGGTGGTGGCCGGTGTCGCGCTCGTTCTTCTCCTTCGGTCGACGGGGACTCTTCGGGCAGTACCTCGACCGGTGGCTCGGCATCCAACTCCCGTTCACGACGTGGGGCGTCGTGGTGGCGCAGACGTTCGTGGCGATGCCGTTCCTCGTGATCACGGTGGAAGCGGCGCTCCGCC
>CAVONY010000036.1:0-387610 GCA_963697405.1 uncultured delta proteobacterium
TGGTAGGTAATCACCACCAACCATTAGTTCCGCCTGGCCGCAAGATACCATGGTGCTAAAAATTCTCCATAGGACCGTACATCGGCAAAAAACGCACGCCCTGATCAGCTTAATATCTTAAGATTACATTGGGTTGCGGAACTGTTGATAAAATTTTTTTTAGTAAGCATCGCTCTCACCAAATTTTGGCCGAATAAAAAATTTTTGTTTGGTGTGCTTGTCTTTTCAACGCCTTGACTTTGGGTTCTTCATATATATGCTATTAATGTTCGCTACTTTTTAATTCTTCCTAAATGTTCGCCATTGATGGCCTGTCCACTCATCGACCATCAGTTAAATTTTCCGCTGATACGTCATCCTCCTAAAAGTAACGACCAGTTACAACCTTTTCACCTAAAGAGTGTCTCCATTGTTTGATGTGGAAAGGTTTCTTTATCCATTAGAAACACCGAGTAATTAAATGAAGGCGAGAAGAATTAATCGTCACAATTAAAGGAAAATGCCATGCAACCAAACAATAAAGCACAAACAACAGGTGCCTTGAAAGAAAAATATCAGCCGATTATCCGTGGTTTCTATACCATCGTGGTAGCATTCTCTATGATTGCTCTGGTAGCGATACCCGCTATGTCGGGTGAGTACGCTGCATTGGAAGGTGTCAAGAGCGTAAAAACCGTTTTTGATGTAAGCCAGGGATCGCCCCAGACGGCCAACATCGTATTTTGGGCAGTTAATAATGTAAATGATGATAAAAGCGTTCGTGCCCTTTCAGAACCACCGCAAGTTACCGTTGTGTTTCGCGGCCCGGCGGTCAAAATGATTACAACCGATCGGAACGGATTTAAGGAATCCGATAATGAGGCGCTGGACAAGTTTGCCAACATGATCCAGCAAATGAAAAAGGATGGGGTGAAGTTCGAGGTCTGTGATTATGCGTTAAAAGTAATGGGGGTTGATCCTAAAAATATATTGCCTGAAGTGGATCATGTAGCCAACGGCTTCATCTCCATAGCCGGGTACCAAGCCCAAGGGTATTCGGTAATAACCGTTAATTAAATGTTCAAGGAGCGCTTTACGATAAGGCGCTCCTTCACATCTTGGTCTATGGTATGTAATCACCACTTCCATATTTTTTTTACCAATACTATATGTTGGGGGTGACATGCATGCTCATATTGCCAGTTCTGCCTAAAAATTCGTAGATCATAGCTACAAATTATAGGTTACGCACTGGCCTTAGCAACGGATGTTGAAAATAGTTCTATCTGGCTGGTGATGATTGGAGGGATCAGTGAAATCCGCCATCATTTTTTACCTGTGATAGCAAATTGAAAGTCAACTAATCATCGGAAACTACAAACTACCAGATGTGGTGTTCGGCCTTCCTAATTTTTTGGTTCCTGCTGGGTACACCCTAATAGCAGGTATCTGCAAAAAGGTGGTGGATGTGATTTGATTTGGCTATATAACAAGATAGATTATCGGCAATAATATGAAAAAACAATTGTAAGTAAAGTTGATGCCTGGCTCAACTGTCGGTTTCTATGTCGGATCGGTTTCGTGTCCATGGAGATCCTTTATTGCTGCTTGACGCTTATCATATAAGAGACCCGAAAGGTCGTTTGCAATCGGATCAGCCGATCTCACATTTTATTGTTTCCCTGCTTCCGACTTAAGTTTTCAGCCACAACCTCTGGGCAACTGATACTCCTGCCTGATATCCATCAGTTTTTGCAGGGCCGCCTGCATTTCGGTTTCCGCCTGGGATTCTGAGGAGAGTTTACTGTCTTTTTTGACCAAAGGGGTGATCAGCCTGAATTCATTCACTATCTGTGTTGACGCCTGTATTGACACACAAGCATCGTTTTGACATACTTATTTTCGTAAAAATCAATTTCCTACCTTATCCTACTTACGTAAAAATCAATTTCCTACCTATTAGCTGCAGTCTGCTGGGGAGGGGTAATTCATGAGCTCGAATAGGCCGGATCGAAAGCACGACCTAATCATCGTTGGGGGCGGAATCGGCGGCATCATCAGCCTCAAATACGCGAAGGACGCCGGGCTAGACGCCATCCTGCTGGAGAAGGGCGATGCCGTCGGCGGGCTGTGGCGCGATCTTCCCGCCTGGCAGGATCTCCAGATCCGCAAGGAGGACTGGACGCTGGGTGATCTGCCGATCGCGGGCGAGGACCAGGTCAGTGTTCTTGCCAACATTCGCGAGTGGGTGAAGCGTTTCGAGCTCGCACCCTCGATCCGCCTGGGTACGCGGGTGAACGCGGCCCGTCCTGCCGACGGTGGATGGGTGGTCAGTGCTGATGGGTACGCCGGCCACTCCAGATTCCTCGTCGCCGCCACGGGCGGTCACAATCGGCCCGTTGTTCCGAAGATTGAGAGAGCCCTACCGTCGCTGACCGAGTATCACTCGTCGGCTCTGCGCGACCCTTCCGAGCTCACCGGTAAGGACGTGGTCGTCGTGGGAGCGGGGGCCTCGGCGTACGACCTCCTCGATCTGTGCCTCGAAGGTGGGGCGCTCAGCGTCACCTGGGTCTATCGCTCGCTCAAGTGGATGTTCCCCACGCTGCGCCGGAAATACTACGCGTCGAATCTGCGTGCATTTGCACGGATGCAGATACTCGGCACCTCTGTCGCGACGCTGAACAAGCGGGTCAACAAGGACCTTCGCGCCCGGTACAAGAAGGCGGGCATCGACGAGTTGACACCCGACAGGCCGATCGACCTGGGGCACCAGATGCTCATCCCTGGACGTCGGACCATGATCCAGAACTTGGAGCACATCGTGCGCCACCGCGGGGAGATTGTTCGCATCGAGGGGAATACGGTGTGGCTCTCCTCGGGAAAATCGTGCCGTGCTGATCTGGTGCTGTGGGGAACCGGATACGATTCGGACATGAGCTACCTGGAGGCAGGCGACTTGTCGCGACTCACCCGTCTCGAGGCCATTGGCCAGCGCTGTGGCTCGTACTTTCTCGCGTTGGACGTGCCGAACCTCTTCATTCTCGCTCCAGGCGTCCTGGAGACGATCACCTCGACTCCATGGGCATACGCCCACGCGGCGAGGTCGATCATGTCTCACATCCGCGGCAAACCGGTTTTCGATTCGGTACCGGCCCAGACCAACGCGAACTATTTCGACCTGGTCCGCTTTCTCGCGAAGCGCGACCGCGCCAACTACCCCTACGCATGGTGGTATCTCAAGTATCTCAATCTGGCGTTCCGCCAACCAGGCGATCGGCCGATGCCCATTCCCTGAGGGGCGCACCTGGAGCGGCGACGTGCTCCTTCAGCTTACTAATGACTCCGTCTGCCCGTGACAAATAGTGTTATGCTCTAATTATGGTAGTATACCTAATTGTATTCATTTCCTTGCTTCTACACGTATATCGCTAATTTTTACCCCTGTTGACCATATAGACCAATAGACCAAATAGGCCAATCGGAAGGCAATGGTTGAATTAATGCATTTATTGTTTGCCACCATGGAAAAAAAGGAAGGAGTATCGACATGCCGTTTGTAAATATAAAAACGGACCTATAACCAAAAATAAGGCTTATTAAAGTTGATGAACTCGCAAAAAGTCATTTTCGATCATAATCAGTTATGGGCATATGCCCTTAAAAAAGGTGTGCAATTCAATAACCGGGTAAAAAAAGCAAATACAGCCCAAAATCGCTCTTTGAAAACGTTAATGCCGGCATAACAGCCACCTTCGGGGTCGGTTTGCTCGGGCGTTCCGGCAAGCATCGCCGCCATTACCGCAGCAGCCCGCAGGATGTTCAACCCAAGGGCCTTCAAGGTGGCGCTGAAGCGGACCGCTTTGAACCCTCGCACCCGCAGTCGTTTGACCCCGGTGCGGCGGTCGAACTCGCTCATGGTCGCTTCCACCCCGGCCCGCCATCGGTAGCGGTCTTTAAATTCATCGGTCTCGACCGCCGACCGTCGAAGGGCGATGCGAAGCTGTTTATCCGTAAAGCGCAGGTAGTATGCTTTTTTCCCGGGCTATACCGGGCAGATCGATCGATTGGGACAATCGTTGCAGTGGGCAAGATCGAATGCGGCACAATAGCGGGTTTTCTTCCTGGTGGTGCTGATCGGAGCGTGTCCTTGAGGACAGTTGACCACCTTGCCGGATTTCTCCAGGTGAAAGTCGCTGAGACCAAGCGTGCCTTCTTTTTCACTGCCCATGGGCGGAGAGATGACATCAACCCCTTTGTCCTTGGCCGTTTCGATGTTTTCGTCGGAGCCGTACAGGGAGTCCGCCAGAAGTTCTTTGGGCGCCAGTTCTCTTTCCTGGGCGGATTCGATAGCAGGGATCAGCGCATTGGCATCGCTCTGGTGAGCCCGTTCAACCTCGACATGGGTAATCAGGTTAAGCGTTTGGGCTTTGTCTTCCGGGTCATCGGTGTCCGTATAGGTTTCCATCACCTGGACCTGATATCCCTGGCCTTTATGCCCGCTGTAACTGGCATCCGGATCCGAGGGATTCTGCAAGGAGTCGCAAGGGATCTGCTTGGGCTGCTTGACCGCTACCCGGCAATCGTCGTCGGAAGTCGAAACGATGCACTGCTCATCCAGGATCCGTTGCAACAGCTTGAAGCTGTGCATCGCCTTGACGTCGTCGCCATCCTTGAACTGCCGGATCAGGCCGTACAGATCGGTGCTGACCTGCTCCAGCGTTTTCTGGCCCTGGGAGGGTTTGACCATGGCAAAGCAGGCCAGCGCTTTTTCTGAGAGATATCTATCGATGATCGCGTTTTCGACCGTTTCGAAGTAAGATGAGTATTGCCGTTTCAGGTTCTTTAAAAACCGGTGAATCGACTTCGAAAAGATGTTGATGCGCCCCAACCGGCGCATGTTGGATCGAATGTGGACCGAATCGATGCGCTGCTTGTCGGTGTCGACGCTGAACACCTCGGCCAGTTTCTGCGTGCCGGCGTTAAACAGCGTCTCCTCCAGGCCATGCTCGGCAACGATGGTGCGCATGTTCCACAGCGTTTTGGGACACATGTATTTGGCCGAATCGGATTCCTCGAAGATGTTCAACGCATAGTGCCATTGGATGTTAAAGGCTAGTTGATCCACGGCCTCCTGGTCGGTCAGATCATGGGTTTGTTGAAGGATAAGAACCCCGACGACCGTATAGAGGTCTTTGGTCGGCCGTCCGAACCCGGCGTTGAAAAAAGGACTGAGTTCGCTGACAGGCAATTCTGGCAGGATATATTCCTTGAACAACCCCGGCCATGAACGGTCGAGCATTTGGCGTCTCTTGGGGCTCAGATTGCCCCAGGGATCGAAAAGTTGCTGCTGTTTGTGATCATTGTAACGAATCATGAGAAAGCCTTATAACTAATTGTTTATTTTGCAATAAACCTATCACAACAGCAGTAATAAAGCAAGTGAGAAAAATAGTTTAACCAAATTAATTCAGATGTTTATCGAAAACGACTTTTTACGAGTTCATCAAAGTTAATTGTTCGCCAGGCAGAAGATTCCACCATTTGCTGATCTTCTAACCTGCCGACCTGGGGCATGAACCAAAAGCGATTTGAGCATGGAAAGTGGTGACAATCGAATCATTACTATTTTAAGTTCACCTTTTTTTATAACCTTCAGCTCTGGCTCACGCTGATTCCATCGAAAGCCGATCGTGATTATCCGGTCTTTTCACACTGCGCTCACCGATGATATGGGTCAACATCGTCAAATGGTCACGCAGCTGTATTATTATCATCTGCTTGTTTGGCACCATGGTTTCCCTGCCAAGGGCAATATTGTCCAAACCGCTGTACAGTGTCAAAAACAAGCCCAGTGTGGCCCAAAAGCCCAACTTCAAAATTTGTCTTTGCCCCATTTTGGCAAGGTATGCTCCGTTGTGATTATTTTTGAATAGCGTTGATAATTGGCAAGTCTGATATCTGCATGGTCGTTGGAGATGTCTTTATCGGCCGAATTGTAACCAAGCCGGTTTTAGCCATCACAAACATGCAATTTGAGCATTGCCTCTTATTGGAGAGGCGAGCCACAAGATATGGTAGCTGCTCAATACTACGTTTTATTCCATTCAGATACACAAAAATTCTGGGAAAGCATTGCAGTGCATGTATGACGAAAATGCCTCTAAGGTCGCAATCTTCATGAAACGATGAGTACAGAAGCCTAAGACTTCACAATTGAATAATTGAGAACTATATTTTAAAGCCTTCACTATATCAGATCCCATGGCGTATGTGTCGCTGATAATCAGCTTAAAGAACTCAATACTTTTTCTGCCTGTCGCTTATAGGTTTCAATCCCGCAAACCTCGAATACTTCAACGGCCTGCATTAAAAATTTCCGTGCTTCTTCTTTTCTTTTTTTGTACCGATACAGCCTCCCCAGATCGAGCAAGGCCTGCCCCTTAAAGTTCTTCGCACCGATTTCATCCGCCAAGACAATGGTTTTCTTGAGATGGTTTTCCGCTTTTGTTTTTGCAAACGGCAGGTTTTTCATCAGAAAGCCGATGTTCTTCAAAATTGTCCCGGAATTGATATCTCCCTTCCCGAGGGCCATCTGTAGAAAAACATTTCCCAGCATATACTCCGAGATAACGTACATATATTTATAACCTGTCTGTAAGGATCTTTTGCGTGCCTTAAAAAGCATTTGCATTCCGGCGTTCATGCTGCCCCGTGCAATCATTACGCCGCCAAGGTAAAGCTCTCCAGGGGTGCACATCCATGGAAACCGGGAATCTTCCATGAGATAGTCCAATGCATTCTGAATAGCGGATTCGGCTTTTTCATATTCTCCGGACAAAAAATAGGCCATACCCTGTACGCACAAGGCCGCATGGTAATAAATGAATTCCTTTTGTTCGCTGATAATTCGATCAAGCCATTGGATAGCTTCTGAAAAATCGCCATCTGAGATATAAGAAGCCCCTATTTCCAAACACCCAAATGTGATGGCCGGAATGCTGCCGTGTAATTCTCCAAATTCAACAAGTTTCCTTCCTTCTTCCAAACTTTTCAGACGATCACCGCGGTACCAGTAAGCCTGTGCAACACCAGCCCTGGATTTAAAGTGAATGTAAACATCCAGATCGAAATCCACGGCCAGCTTAATAGCCCTTTCCCCGAACTCAATTGCTTCATCGCACCTTCCCATGGTTGTCAAAGTCCACGAATACCAGGTGTAAACATAGGCAATGATCTTCTGGTCCTGGATTTCCTTCCCAATCTTCAGCGCCTTCAATAGGAATTTTTCACCGTTTTCGTATTCCTCGATACCCAAGTGGAACCAGCCCAACCACGCATAATACATTGCTGTGATGGCTCTATCTTTTAAATTGAGTGTTGTTTCTTCGTGTTTGTTGAGGAGACGTTGCCCACCGCTCCAGTTTGATTGAAAATACAGCACGAACGACCAGCGGTTTAATAGTTTGATCAAAGTGATGTCCCAATCCTGCCATTGCTGCGGATTTGCCATTAGCAGTTCATAGGCACCTTGGAAGGACTGATGGGATTCATTCAGGGCAAATTTGGCAAGGCATTTATCCCCCACCTTCATGAGATAAGCCACCGCCTTATCAGTGGAGCGGCCTTTTTGGAAATGATGGGCAAGGATTTCATAAAATTCAGGCAACCTGTCTTGGAAAAGCTGCTCGATGGCAAGTGCAATACGTTCATGGATTTCCTGGCGCTCCCTTTTCAGCAGTCCGTTATATGACACTTCCTGGGTCAGGGCGTGTTTGAAAATATATTCAAGGTCAGGTTCTCTTAAGCGTGCCCGAATGAGATCAAGGCTTTCCAGACCAGCCAGATATCTGTCCAGAGGAGGGGTCAGGGCGGTGATGCGCGTCAGAATTTTGTAAAAGAATGCCCTGCCGATGACCGAGGCTTCCTGCAGAATGCGCTTGGCCCCCTTCTCAAGACGATCCAGGCGAGCTGTAAGCACCCCCTGGATGGAAGTGGGTATATCTTTCAAATCCAAGGATCCGGAAAGCTGCCAGTTACCGTTGTCTGGTACCAGCGTTTCGGTTTCGATGAGGGTATTGACCACCTCTTCCAGATAAAAGGGGTTGCCTTCCACCTTTTCCCTGATGAAATAGCGTAGGTCGTCCGGCAGGTGGGTTGAATTCAGCAAAGATTGAAGCATCTCTTGGCTCTTATCCCAGGACAGTTCCCGAAGAACGATCTTAAGGTGGGGCCAGGCAAGGGCTTCGGGTTCTTCATTCGGGAATAGGTTGAATACCGGCCTGTAGATACAGAGAAACAAGACCGGACGTTGTACGTTCCTTAAAAGCAGATGCAGAAGTTCGATAAAAGCCCCATCCGCCCAATGCAGGTCCTCGAACAGGATCACGGTGGGACCCCGGCTGACCACAGCTTCCAGAATTTGCTGTACCGACTTTTGTAACCGATCGCGCCAGTATTCAGGGCTGACCCCTTCAACTTCAGTATACTTCAGCGCGAACAAACTGCCGATATATGGTGTGTCTTTACTGTCCTTGCCAAGCAGGAAGGCAACTCCGGCTTCAACTTTAGACCTTATTTTCTCAGAAGCGTCTTCTTCGTCAATCTGGAAGGCACCGCTCAGGAGATTGATCAGTGGGTAATAGGGCATGTTTTGCGTATAACCGTATGCGTGGCCCTCATGCCATTGAATGGACTCAAGATTGAGCGTACGTTTAAACTCCATGATCAGGCGGCTTTTGCCCGTACCTGCCTCACCGCATATGGTGACAATCGAACCGTTGCCATGTTGCAGGCGTTCCGAGGCTGCGGTCAGGGTGGCCATTTCCTGATTTCGCCCGGTCAGTGCCGCCTGCATGCCTTGTAGCCGATGAGTTTTCAAAGGCTCCTTCTTTACCGACAGCACTTTGTAAATATCAATAGGCTCGCATTTTCCCTTGACCGCCGTTGGCTCCAATGTTTCATAATCAATGTAGTTGACCGTTTGACGGTAGGTTTCCGGACCAACGATTATTTCGCCCGCCTTGGCCAAGCCCTCCAGCCTTGAGGCCATGTTGATGGCATCTCCGGTTAACCCGTGCGTTCCCTTTTCAACATCAACCTTGCCGGTGACAACCAGGCCTGTATTGATTCCCGTATGCATGGTGATAGGCTGCCCGATCTTCGCTTTAAATCCAGGGCTGAGGCCTTCTACAGCCGCATGTATATCCATGGCCGCTTTAATAGCCCTCATAGGATCGTCTTCGTGGGCTGTGGGCACGCCAAAAACGACCATTACGGAGTCACCGATGAATTTCTCAATAAACCCTTCATAACTTTTTATAATGTCGATAATTTTTTCGAATATGAGGCTCATGATCCCTTTAACCTCCTCAGGATCAAGCCTCTCGTTCATGGCAGTATATCCAGATAAATCAGAAAACATGATCGTTACATGCTTACGCTCGCTATCCGTAATCAGCGTGTCTGATCCGCATTCAGGTTCCTTTAGCAGACACCCGCATTGCATGCAAAAGTTTGCTTTTTCTGGGACCACATTGTGACAGGTTGGACATTCCATTTTTTAATTCCTATCTACATTTTCAGAAATGAAAAGGCAATTCTGTAAAGATTTACGGATTCAGTGATCCGGATTAACAATCAGCAGATAGTTTCAAGTGCAGGCTAATACAATTAACGCTATGATCTCGAAAAGGGGGGGGTACAACGAACGATTGCTAATAATTATGAATAGAATGGATTTGTTGCAGTGGTCAAGGGGCAACCACAATTTAAGGCTCGATGATTGGATTGAATAAAGATATGTTGCATGGATCTCCTGAAAAACTGGCTGTCAAAACCTGAGCTCTATACCATGTTTGAAACCAAATCCGAAGGTAAAGGCGGTATCAATATATTGTGGTCAAGGAGGTTACCTTCAGATCTATGATTACATTTCAGTTTCTTTAGTTATCATTTTTTTCTGGTGGGTTGAGATCTATTGAGATCATCTTACCCAGAATAATTATTGCATTTATTGCTGATACGTTTTGTTGATCACCAGGGTATCATCCAGACGGTTTTCGGCGAAAAAATTTAACCTGTTGTGATAATTGAATGCTTTTTAAGTATAGGTGCAATTAATGCGTAGTTTTCTAATAAAGGATAAATAGCCAGATAATTGTTTCCGGCCATTTTAGACTTAAATCATGTCCTATAATGCTGAGCAATAACCTTTTTTTATATTATTCCGAATTTAAAATTTCCACTTATTTCCAACTGTTCTATGAGTGGAAAGAGTGATTGATCCGTCTGTGTACGCACCAGCAAATTTACCGGAGTTCATATGCTTCCGAATAACATCCTTCGATTTCTCTGTGAAGATCGGATTAAAATTGTACACACTATTATATTTAGATTGGAATGGCATCACGTCAAAAATGAAGCCCTTTAACCAAGGGTAGGTAGGCATCACGGTCAGCGCATCATCTATCCATTTATGCTGATTTTTAGTTGAGCGGGTCGACAACTCCCACAAAAATTGGGGTTTATCCGGGTAAAGGACTGCGGCCCTGTCATGTGTACTTCCAATTATATGTTCAAAAGAGTGACTATCGAGACCTACAATAGGTATGTTGTGATCGTTTACTGACCATCCTATCCAATCAATGTATTCACTTGGAGGAATGTATGAGAACGGGTTTTGGTATTTTGTATTTGACCATCTCCCAAGCCTTAACTTGACAGACCATATAGTATTTTCATTTGCCCCTTCACTTTCGAATATGTCATGCATCCGGATATACGCATCGATATAGTTCCATCCGGTTCCTGCACCATGTTTATAGTTGGATGCGCTACCTTCATTGGGTAGTTGGTATGGGATCATTACAAAGGGAACCCCATTTCGTGCAATCGCCTCTCCTAAATTCTTAAAGGTATCATCATGCTTTCCCTTAATGATTTCCTTGAATCCATTGAATGGTCTTGTTTCATATCTGACTACGGGAATAACCCCATTCTTATTCAATGTGTCATGTTTTTCATCGTAAAAAAAATCATTGTAAAACGCAAATTGTCCAGGACCATAAGCAGAAAGAGCTGGCAACAATCCGAAATCCCTTTTGAAATCGTTGAGGTACATCATCTGAGCTGCACCTTCTTTTCGCCAACGCGTAATCTCGACATTCCTTGGCTGAACATTAGTTCCGACTAAGATCTTATCTTTTGGTAAGGGAATCAGATCGTCTGTCGGCCAGGAGTCAGGAACTTTGATTTTACCTTCCGCCAAGAGGTGATCAAGGCTGGGTCCGAAAATATTCATAGAAGTTTGTCCGCAACCAGTGGCTAAAACAATGCTCCCCGGCAGAAACTCGCCATAAAAATGTGCGTCTATTTATCTTTTGGCTCCAAGGAAAATCCATTTAATTACCCTATATAAAGAATCGTGGAGTTGTATTTTAATGAATTTCAAACGTATCTCTTCTCACCTCATGTTTCGCAGCATATCTATATTTTGGCCCGACCTGAGATACATTGAGAGCCGATGCCTGATCTATGGTTGGTTCGTTAACGTAGAGGATGTTCTTGAATCGTTTCAAATATCACCTCACATCGACTCAGGCCGCTGGATTCACCCAAAGCAAAGGCCGTTTTTTCGCAGGGATGACGGCTGTTTTTTCTTACCATGGCTGCTACAGTGGGGGCAAATTAATTGGTAGACTCTTAGTCATCAAACACAACGAAATCATTGCATATATGATTTGGACATCATAAAATTACCTTGGCATTGGGCCATTGTCAAACATTTTAGCCAAGGAGGTATTCCATGAAAGTTTCAAAAGCAGGAAAAATCTGGCTCGACTATCATCAGATCCATTCCAAAAAAAAATACGGTCAGAGCCCATTCGTTCGTCAAGGAAAGATTTTGTCGCCAATTCGGTGATTACGACCTAAGCGATCTATCCGTGGATGACATCCTGGACTTCATGAACCAGCTCACCGAAGGTCGCAAACCCCAAACGAAACGCGCTCGATTCACCAGCCTGTTAGCATTTTTCAATTTCGCCAAAAACAATCTCGATCCGGATATTACCAACCCTTGCGATTCGCCTATGTTGCGCAAGTTGTTCCGCACGAAGGTAAAAACTCAATTCGACATACTCGAAAAGGAAACCGTGGATGAAATTATTTTCCGGACCAGAATGCCCCGGAACAGGTTGATTCTTGAACTAATGGCTCGCGGTGCAATGCGGATTGGAGAAGTTTTAACCATCGTACCCAATGACATCGCCGAAAGGATCTTTCCGATTTGCTATGAGGCAGCCAGGTCGGTTGTATTGAAAGCAGGACGGTTGGTTGGCATCCACCTGAGGCCACATGATCTGCGACGCCATGCGGCCACGTATGCCTCTCGCTCAGGGGTGCCGCTCGAAATTATCAGCAAGATCATTCTGCGGCAATTATGCCGGGCAGACGGTTTCCATTTTTAATCCGGATACCGGTAAGGTCGATTTTGAGGCCCAGATTTTTATCGCCACCCTGGGGGCCAGCAATTACAGTTTTGCTGAAGCCACCTTCTCCCAGACGCTGCCCGACTGGATCAAATCCCACATCCGCGCCCTTGAGTTCTTCGGCGGCGTACCGCAGATCATGGTGCCCGACAATCTGAAAAGCGGCGTCACCCATCCCTGCCGGTACGAACCCGACGTCAACCCCACCTACCTGGACCTGGCCCGGCACTATGGCACCACGGTCATTCCCGCCCGGCCCGGAAAACCCAAAGACAAGGCCAAGGTGGAGTCGGCCGTGCTGATCGTCGAACGCTGGATATTGGCGGCTTTAAGGAATCATCGCTTCTTCTCACTGGCCGAGCTGAACCAGGCCATTTCTGAGAAGTTGACCGTGAATATCGATTACCATGTCGAGGTGGATTGTCACTATTAAAGCGCTCCCTATCAACTCAGAGGCAAGAAACTCGACGTCAGTATGACCGCCACCACCATCGCGGCCTTTCATAAAAACCGGCGCGTGGCCAGTCACCCGAGAAGCCATCGTAAATACGGACACACCACCCTGACCGAACACATGCCCAAGGCCCACCAAAAACATCTGCAGTGGACCCCGTCACACCCCGTCACGGATCATCAACTGGGCCGGAAAGACGGGACCGTTTACCCGGCAATTGGTCACGGAAATCATGCAGCGCAAGCCTCATCCGGAACAGGGCTTCAGGTCCTGTCTGGGGGTGATGCGTCTGGGCAAACGTTACACGCCCCCGCGCCTTGAAAAGGTCTGCGAACGGGCGGTAGCCATCGGGGCCTATACGTTTAAAAATGTGGAGTCGATCTTAAAGAACGGGCTCGACCGGCAACCATTGATACCATCGGTTAAAGGCCGGACTGCCGTTCACCCCAATATCAGAGGACCGCATTATTACCACGACAAGGAGGATCGCTCATGCTGACCCAACAGACGCTGGACAAGCATCACGATATGAAACTGACCGCCATGGCCGAGGCCTTTACCCAGCAGCTGGGGCAACCGGATCTGGGAGAACTGAGTTTTGAGGACCGTTTGGCCATGCTGGTGGATCGGCAATGGACCTTTAAAGAGGACCGCCGCATGACCCGGCTGCTGAGAACCGCCAAGCTCAGAGACAGCGCATGTATCGAGAATATCGACTTCAAGACGCCCCGCGCGCTGGATAAATCCCTGGTTGTCAGGCTGACCAATAGTGACTGGATCAAGAAGGCCCAGAACGCGATCATCCTCGGCCCCACCGGTGTCGGCAAAACCTATCTGGCCTGTGCGATTGCCAACAGCGCCTGCCGCAACGGCTACCCGGCCATGTATAAACGGGCTCCGCGATTGTACCAGGAGGTCGCCCTCTCCCGGGCCGATGGATCTTACCCCAAGCTGATGAACAAGTTGTCAAAAATCAAGGTGCTGATCATCGATGACTTTTGCATTGCACCGATGAGTGATCCGGAGCTCCGGGATTTTTTAGAGGTGTTGGAAGATCGGCAGTCGATATCTTCCACCATCATTGCCACCCAGGTTCCGGTTGAGAATTGGATCGAGCATATCGGCGATCCGACCCTGGCCGATGCCATTTTAGACCGCCTGGTTCACAACGCCCACAAGATCAATTTGAAAGGAGAGTCCATGAGAAAAATCCGTTCGTTCTTGACGAAACCAACCAAGTCTGGAAGGTAAGGAAAAACCAGCGTCGCTTCGCTCCGACCAAGTGGACAGATTGCAGCGGAACAGCTGGTCACAATCAAACGGAACGGGTGGTCAGTATCCTCCGGAATGACTGGTCAGTTTGAGCGGAATACGCATGCCTAAAATGGAAATTGACAAATCATCATGTAAAATCACCGGATATTGACAAAATTCATTAGAGGCCATTTCATTGACGTGTGAATCACCCTCAAGATTATCACGTTTCCGTCCTTCTCCACGTAGGGCAGGATATAAGGCAAGCTGGGGATGACAAGTTCCCTTGTTCCAGCCACTCTTCCGGGACGCCCCATTCCTGGTTGATCGGCTAACATTGCTGCGGAATTCAAAATCCTCACAGCCACATCAGCTGCTGCCGTTAGATTGTCGGCTGCAATGTATTCAACGGCGTTGTCCAAATTATCAAGAGCCCTGCGTGTCCATCTAACGCGCATCTACACCCCATTTTTGAAATCGGTCAGCCACTTCATCATCTGTTGCGATCTCACCCCGTTCCACTTCTTTCAACCCATCCTTGACTTCATGAACAAACCACTCTTCGTATTCTAGAAACCTTTCTATGGCTTGTTTGATTACCCAGGACCTTGAACGGCTCAACTCACCCGCCAAATGATCAACACGCCCTATCATACCTTCGTCAAGACGAACGGTTGTTGCTTTCATGTAGCACCTCCTCTATGTGTATTCTATAAGAATACACATGGGTACAAAAGAATCAAGTCTTGAAAGGTTCGTTTGGTATATGATTCATAGATGACGTCGAAAATACCGCGCGACATCATGAGAAGAAAAATCAATGTGCATTCACAATCTATGTTGTTCTAATAAGTTACAACCCGACTTCGGAAATTGACAAATGATCGAGGAAAATCAACGGATATTGACAGTATTTATTAGCGGCCATTGCCATTTTTCATTGTGACCCGGTTAATATTGTCAATAATTTCAAGCCCCCCATTGTCATCATTCGTTGTGCCCCACAGTGTCCCTCTCACAACGAACGATGGCAATATTTACATCGAATGTTGTCAATGTTAAAATTCATATTTATTTTAATGGGTTGACTATTAAAAGTCGACCCATTTTTTGGGCAGAAGTTCTTTTTGATCCCGTCATTATTGTGGATTCGTTTGTAAAATACACAAACCCATAAATCCTTCACGGTGTTTGGGCAAGCTCTGTCCTCCTGACAACGCTAAATCGAATCAGGACAGCTCCTCAAGCAATACCTTCGCGGCTATCAGATCTGGTGTACCGAAACCCTCTTCAAACCAGCCGTAGATTTTGCTCAAAAGCTCGAATGCATCTGATTGCTTGCCCTGGCTTTGCCATGTTCGGCTCAAAGCCATGGCAGCTCTCAGTTCTAAGGATTTTGCGTCCTGTTGTTGAGCCAACTTGATCGCCCGGAGAAAGTAGGTTACCGCTTCATCATAATCTGACGCTTCTTGTATCTTGTCTTTTTTCCCCTGTATCAGCAATTGGCCCTTAAGCCGAAGCATTTCGGCAATGTAATAACCCTCACCATTATTCTTTTCAGATAAAAGTTGTGCTTCGGCGAGAACGGATAGTGCGTTCTCTACTTGCCCCAATATTCCATACAGTTCGGCAAGAACGACCATCCATTGCGATACGATTAATTTTGTTCCCGTAGCCTGGAATGCGGCCAATCCCTCATGCAACTGGGAGATTCCCTCCTTTATTTGGCCTTGCTCAGCCAATGCCCCCCCCTTCAGCATTGTGTCAAACGCGATAAAAAACACAAAACCCTGGTCGGCAGCGATCGTCATTGCAGCCTCTGCGTTTTCCATGGTTGACTGGCTTTCCTTTCGGAGTAAGTGAAGCCAACCTGCGAAATGATGTGCGGCGCTCAGGCTAAACGGATGGGTCAACTCCTGCGCCATGGTGACTGCTTCGTGGGATCGCAGTAGCGCTTGGTCAGGATAACCCAGAAACCACAGGGCAATGGCTGAAAAGAAACGGCACGAGACTCCGGGGCTTTCTGCAAAAGAAGAGTGCTGTTGCCTGGAGTCGGTCAGATCAATACCTTTCTCAAAATAGGCCCTGGCCTGAGAAAATTCACCGGACCAAAAGCAAGTTTCCCCTATCGCACGGTAGGCGTCGGAAAGAAATGCATGGTCATTTGTAGTGTGGGCGAGACCGAGAAGTTGCTCCGCCAATGTTACTGCCTTAGGGAAATCCGAATTAACTAAATAATAATGCCATAAACCCCACAATGCCGGAAACTGCAGCCGAGCCCCCCCGACCTGTTGGCACAACTTGTAGGCCCGGCTACAGGCAACTTCCACCTCCGGTGCTGCAAATCCTTTGAGCGATGAAAGTGGAGGGCCCATGGCGAGTTGTAGCATTAGCTCCTGCCGTGTGTGCTCTGGGTTTTTTGGCTGATCCTTAAGAAGCTCCAATCCCTTGGTAAAGTGTGCGATCGCTTCTTTGTTGGCAAAACGTTCCGCAGCACGCTGGCCAGCCTGCTGCCAGTAAGAAATAGCCTCCATACTGAGTCCGGCTTCAGAGTAGTGATGGGCAATAACTTCAGGCTGGGCAGTTGCTAACTCTGAAAACTTTTTTACCAATACTTCGGCGATTTTCCGATGGTATCGTCGGCGGGTGTTTTTCAGCATTGATTGATAGGCCGTCTCCTGAATAAGTGCATGTTTAAAAGTAAATGTCGCTTTTGGGAACACGCCTCTCTGGTAAAGCAACTCAGATTCAACGAGTTGCTTCAATCCCTGCTGAAGCATCTGCTCGCCCTGGGTCTGAATCGCGAGAAGCATTTCAGAGGTGAATTCTCTTCCAAGAATCGCGCATAGCTGAACCAATTCTTTGGCCGAGGCCAGCCGATCCAAACGCGCCATCAAAGAATCTTGTAGCGTCATCGGAATCTTTAATGGAATAAACTTTCCAGCGAGCGTGTATTCTTTCACGTCCTCTCTAAGCAGTCCTGACTCCAGCACCATCTTGGTTAACTCCTCTACGAACAACGGCACACCATCGGTCTTTGTCAATATCTGTTCGAGGACCTCGGATGGCAACGGCTTTGGGCCTGCTATGTGCTGAATAATATCTATGCTTTTTTTCCTGGGTCAGGCGGTGGACCAATAGGTTTGTCAGGTAGGCGCGAGAGCCCCACGGTGGATTGAAGTTGGGTCGAAAGGTGAACAGCGCGAAGATCGGAGTTGTTGCAATCTGATCCACCAGGAGATTGAGAAACTCAAGAGTGGTTGGATCAGCCCAGTGCAGATCTTCGATAACCAGCAGCAAAGGTTGCCGACTGGCGATCTCCAATAGCACGCCGAGCATGGTTTCAAAAATCAGTTTTTTCTGACGTTCAGGCGATAGTGTGGAGGGGGAATATTTGTCGCCCAACGGCACTGACAAAAGATCGCAAAAAACCGGAACAACCTCAGGGAGCTCAATACCATACTGCACAAGAAATCCTTCCAAACGGTTCAGTTTGTCCGTCTGGTCATCGCCAGGTTCGAACTGAAGAGCGAACCTTTCAAGTAAATCGATCACCGGATAGAAGGCGCTGTTTTGGTGGTAAGCCGAACACTGACACGGAGTCAGCCACGCCTGTGGGTCCTGTGCGACGTGTTCCTCAAATACCTTTACCAAACGCGATTTGCCGATTCCTGCATCGCCGTAAAGGTGCACTACTTGCCCCATGCCTTCTTTAACCCATTGCCAGCGCTCGAAGAGTAGGTTCGTTTCCTGTTCCCGGCCCACAATTGGCGTCAAACCTTTTGTCAGGGGGTCCAGACGGTTTCTGGCCGTGCTCAACTGATCAATTTGACAAGCGTCCATCGGTTTAGAAAACCCCTTGAGAACAAGATTTTCAAGTTCATGACACGCAAAAAAGCCCGCAATCAGTCGATAAGTTGCTGCACTTACTAAAACTGTATTTGGTTTGGCCTCCCCCTGAAGACGTGCGGCGATGTTAGGCGTCTCTCCGATGGCCAGTTTTTCGCGAGTTGAACCCTCGCCCACCTCTCCGGTGACGACTAGGCCAGTGTGAATGCCCACGCGTACCGACAGCTCAACTTTCCACTGCTCCTGAAGGCTGGGATTCAAATGGCTAACGGCTTCAACGACTGCTAAACCTGCGCGGATCGCACGCTGGGCATCGTCTTCATGGGCCTGCGGGTAGCCAAAATAGACGAGCAAACCATCACCTAAATATTGCGCAATGTGCCCACCAAACCGCCGAATGATCTTGTTGCAGACGTCCTGATATCTGCGTATCACTTCTCGCAGGTCCTCCGGGTCCAGCTTTCCCGATAGGGCGGTGGAATCCACCAAGTCGCAAAACATCACGGTTAGTTGACGCCGCTCGGCGTTAAGATCAATCTCCTGTTGTGTATCATCAACAGGTGGACCATTGGGAGTCAGTTTTATTCCGCATTTCATGCAAAAAAGGGCATTTTCGGGTAATTCAGCACTGCAGTGCATACATTTTCTTTGTAGTTTCTTCCCGCATTTCATGCAGAATATAGCTTCATAAGGATTGTTATGATGACATGTTGGACATTTCATAGAGTTATCTCCAACTGAGGGGGTCCCTTCCCAGAAAGCAACAAAACCCAAGCTTGGCATAGACATGGAAAAAAATAAAGAATTACTGACATTTTTAGCTTTTATAACATATTAATAATAATACGGAAAAATGGAAGCGCAAAGTTATTATATCATCTAAGGCAGGATAATATTTGGTCTACCTTTTGGGAAGTGTTTTGCCTCACCGACGATTCCGGGCCCGATACGGATAACCCGGTCGTTTGGATTCCAGAATCGCCCATGGCAGGAGCGACCAGTTTTCGGAATGATCAGAAATATGTCGGATATTGGTCTGTTAAAAAAAACCAATATCGAATCATATCTCAACAGAGTAAGAAGCTATATGGAAAATCCTGCTTAACGTCCCACAACAGGGAAATCATGCCTCCATTTATAGTTTATTATTTCAGACTCACCATTGTCATCATTCGTTGGTGCCCACACGAACCGTGTCCCTCTCACAACGAATGATGGCAATATTTCCAGCGAATGTTGCCACTGTTTTAAGGTTATCCTTAAAATGGGTTGATTAATTGATGGTCGGTCCATTTTTCTATGCAACCCAATAGATCGGAACGAAAATCAATTTCAAAAGGGCGAGCAACATCGGCCGACATGGAAGGATATACAGATCGAGAAAAGTATCGCTTCGGGTATTATCCGCTGATCACAGCTGCTCCGGTTTAAATATCTACCTCGTTTCTGTAATTCCAAGAACCGCTTCGTAATTGGTTACCAAGTTCAAGTGGGTCGCATTATCGATTCCGGGCCGCACCGCAATTATCTCACCGCCATGATCAAAGGCGAACTTACGAACCGCACGGATCATAAGAAACCAGCCGGGGCAAGTAACATCTTCAGCATTATTATCCAACTCACCGGCCATATCCACATCACATTCCAAGGGGACTTCTATCGGTGCCCTGGGATCATTGCTGTCCGCACCGATCCAGTGAAAATGCGTAAAGCTGCCCGGCTGATGAATATCAACCCTGTTGACCATCCAGACGGGATGATCACTGCTTTTGATATGATATGTATTTTATTATTGAACCCTCCCCGCGGCAAGCCGCGGGGAATGCATTCGCTGTCGTGGTTCAAGACGAACCAGTGTCTTGAACGTTGTCCAGTGGCTGATTATCTTATAGTTTAGACTCGATCCTGAGTTGAACGAGCATCCTAACCCAGGAGGTGACGACATGGATAACAGCCATCACAAGAATTCAGCAGCCTGTTCGCAAAATTGCGAGGAACTTTTCCGCGAGTGCCTGCACCGTGGCAATGGGGAAACCGTCTGCCGCATCCAACGGGCGCCCTGCGATTCCAGTTGCTGGGACGCTTAAACCAACATTCCTCGAAAACCTCTCGTGACAGCGCCGGGTCCGGCTTCGTGCCGGTCCCGGGCTTTTTCATCATTTTCCTGGAATGGGAAACAACTGCTGCGCCCCGGAAAGGTGCCTACGATGAAACCAAAATGGGTTTACCTATTTAAAACAGGCCTGCTGACCGTTTTGGTTGGTGCGTGCATGACAATGGCTCCGCTGTCGAGGCTGGCGCGAATCGGACTGCAACCCGCAGCAGCGGCCGAGAAATACGGTATCCTGGGCCGAGAGGCGCCGGAACTGGATTTGAACACGTGGATCGACGTCGATGGAGA
Organism: uncultured delta proteobacterium; assembly: GCA_963697405.1. Taxonomy (GTDB): domain Bacteria; phylum Desulfobacterota; class Desulfobacteria; order Desulfobacterales; family Desulfosarcinaceae; genus Desulfosarcina. The sequence continues at coordinate 20,426 of CAVONY010000036.1, forward strand.
TGCCACCGCTCCCATTCGCCTGGGGGATTACCGGGGCAGCGTCGTTTACCTCTATTTCTTCCAGGACTGGTGACCAGGATGCCGCAAGTCGGGGTTCCCGACACTGAAGAAGATCACGCAGGCATACACGGACAATGATCGGGTCAAATTCATCGCCGTTCAGACGGTATTCGAAGGCTATCGTTCCAACACGCCGGACAAACTCCGGCAGAACCAGGTCAAGTATGCCCTGAAGATCCCCATGGCGCATGCTGCCGGCAATCCCGACACCCGCCAGGCGCCGCAGATCATGCAAGATTACCGCTCGGGGGGCACCCCCTGGGCCGTGGTTATCGATCCGACCGGGCGGGTGGCCTACAATGGATTTCATATCGAGGCTGACGAGGCAAAGGCATTGATCGACCGTCTGATCGGCGACCTGGATTGATCGATCCGGCCGAGCGGCTCAAGGTCTCACCTGGCCCTCAACTCAAAGATCCCCGGGCGGTCGCCTTCGGATGTGACCAGCAGCGATATGGCGTCCGGCGAAAAGCAGATCGCTTCGCGCTGGCGCAGCAAACGGCCCTCGTGGGGCGGGGGCAGACGGATCAGGCCCGGCCGTTCCCGCACTGCGGAGGCCCAGGAATCTCCGGGCATGCGGTTGAACAGGTAGGCGTGCTGGTGGGTCAGCACCACCATCTTACGGCCGTCCGGGGAAAGATCGAGTGCCGTGGGCTGGGAGTAGAATGCACCGAAAGCATGCCGCCGGTCCTGGTCTGACGGCGGCGGAATCCGCTCGACGCCCCCCACCCGCCTTGCCGTCACGGACCTGCCGGCGGCAGTCGCGGAAAGCGGCACGGCGAACAGCAGCGGCGGCTCGTCGCGTTTGGTCAAGATGAGAATTTCTCCGGCAGCCGCATCCACGGCCACCCCTTCGGCATCGTGGCTCCCGTCCGGGTAGGAAAAATCGATGCGCCAGGCCACCTCGACCTCGCCGGAACGCCGAAGCCGGTCACGACCCGGCCCGGGCTCTTCGACCACGTAGAGCGTGTGCCGGTCACGTCGCCGGTGGTTATCACCGACATCGGCGATGAGAATCATCGGCCGGCCCTGCCACACGAACGTGTCCAGCCCCTCCCAGTCCCGGTTTGTCGCACCAGCCACCCGCACCCTCCCCCGGTCGCGGCCGTCAAGGCCCAGCGCGAAGAGAAACGGACCGTTGCCGCTGTCATTGACGGCCCACAACAGATCGTCGGCAAGCATGGACGGTTCCAGGCCCGAACATTCCACGAGACCATCCGATTCGATTCGCCCCACCATCTTCGCCTCGCCGAATCCGGCTGCCGCCATCGACGGGGTCGCATCCTGCGCAACGGCAGGATTTACCACCGGGGCAAAGACCAGGCATACGCTGATAGTGAGCAGCATCAAGTTGATCTTGATAGCCATAAAGGGAAACCCTTGGTCCGATGATAGTAAATGGCGAAGTTACCCACATTGCAATTGGCGGTTTAATCAGTCACTTGGTAGCCTTTAAGCACGATCGACGAATGAAAGCAAACCCAGAACGGTGGGCGCTGAACCTGTAAACCCTATGCAATCTGCCTGGAGATTGAGCAATCGTATCCTTTCCTGAACGGCACCCCGTCTCGATCACATGGGTAGCTTTGACCTCTCGCCATACGATCAACCGGCTCACATTGTATATTTGGCTGGATGCTTTAATTTATTATTAATAGAAACAAACAACCGACAACAACCAAACAACCAGTGAGGTGATACCATGGCCGAAAATAAAGTGCAGGATTACACTGACGACAAGAACGAAGGACACGTTGATACGCGCGAAGCCAATTTCGAGTGTGAAAAAAAAGATGAGAACCTGGGATGTGACATGGGAATCGATGTCGCGGGATAACCGAAAGGAAGGTGCCCGATGATAGGCTTAACACTGACGCTCATTGTGCTGGGTTACTTCATCAACAGATGCATAGCCGGCCGGACATCAGGCGCCACCTGTAAAATCTGAGGGCATGATTGACGGCAGAGCTTCGAAATAACAGGTACGACAGTTAAAATCCGCTGAATGACGGTAATAAAGGCAGAGCCTCTAACTGGGCTCTGCCTTTTTGCTGGACCGGAACAACCGCCTCATTTGAACCGCGATAGCGCTCGCCGTCGTGGTTCCTCGAGGAGGGCGGATATCGCAACGCTCTTAAATGGAAAGGTGATTTTCGTGAAACACGTACCTGTAAGACGTTTGATGCTGCTGTCGGCCGTTGTCCTGATGGGAGTGATGGCAATGAACGTTTTTTCGGCTAAAGATTGGCGCACCGCCAGTCGCGAATCTGCCAGGATCGCGCCCGATCCCGCAACCACGAACGAGGCGGTTCTTCACGTCTACGGCGCCAATGCCTGGGGTTGGCGGGGCTGGTTTGCCATCCACACCTGGATTGCTGCCAAACGGACCGGTGAAACCGCCTACACGGTTTACGACGTGGTCGGCTGGCGTGGCTACCATGGCCAGCCGGTCCTGAGAATTGCCCGGGACGTCCCCGATCGATATTGGTACGGCGAGAAACCCCGGATTCTCAAAGCGCACAAGGGAGCGGGGGTAGACGAACTGATTGCCGCAGTAAACCAGGCGGCAGACGCTTATCCATGGAAAAGATCCTACAGGGCCTTTCCAGGCCCGAACAGCAACACCTTCACTGCCTGGGTCGCCAGACAGGTGCCGAAATTGGAGCTGGACCTCCCTCTTTCCGCCATCGGTAGTGGATACTTGGAATAATGGGTTACGATAACCTGTCTCAAAAAGACCCAGTTATCATCCTTTAGGATTCTGATGATCAGTTTAAACCAATTTTTAAATCCGCTGCGCTCCAATGCTGCCGCTTAACCAAATCATTAAACGTTCTCATCCATCTCATGAATAGATTTTTTTGATCGTTAAGTTTCTAAAGGAAAAAATCAAATGAAAATTTCAGACTGGCTGGATGAAAAGAAAGCAGGTATGCATTCATCAAAAATGAAATGGCGGCTATTTACAAAGGATAAAGAGCTTGCTCTCCAAACGGCTAAAGCACACTTAAAATAAAAACGAAACCGATCCACAAAAAAGGACACGCTATGTCTACGGTTACACGAAGAACGTTCCTGGGTGCGGCGGCGGGCAGCACGATGTTGGCGGCAATACAACCATCGGCATTGTTCGCCAACCAAAGCAAGGCGAACCTTCTGCCTTCGCCGTCAACCGGTAATGGCGGGTCATTACTATCGGCACTTAAAAACCGCAAATCCACCCGTTCATTCAGCAGCCAACCCTTGTCCCAACAAATGATGTCGGACCTGCTCTGGGCAGCCTTTGGTGTCAACCGCCAGGACACCGGATTTCGCACGGCGCCTTCGCCCATGAATACACAGGAAATCGAAATCTACGTGGCCACGGCTAACGGTCTATATTTTTATGACGCCACTTTTCATCAGCTCGTTCAACTCAAAAATGATGACATCCGCAGCTTTTGCGGGAAACAGGGGTTCGTAGCAAATGCCGCGCTGAATCTGATCTATGTCGCCGATTTTTCAAAATTGGGGGACAGGAATGACGATAAGAAATTTTTTTATGCTGCTGCCGATACGGGATTCATCAGCCAGAACGTGTATCTTTTCTGTGCCGCTTTCGGGTTGGGAACGGTGGTTCGCGATTGGATCGATCGGCAGGTGCTTGCTGAAAAGATCAGCCTGCGTAAGGAACAGAAAATCATCCTCGCCCAGACCGTCGGGTATCCCAAATGAGGTGGTTATTCGGAAAAAGCGGTAGATCGATCCGGCATGCAGCCTTTTCATCATGAAAGATAGAAATATCGATAAGAACTCTACTGCCCGGCATTTGAACAGCGATAACCTTTTAATTATTTCCTGATTATAGTCCCTGCTCGCCGACCGGCGGAATCAAATACCTGGTTGCCTGAACGTTTTCCTGACCGGAGGCGGAGCAGGTCATTATTCGTCTCTCCGTGAATATTCGGGACAGCTAACCCAATACGGCGACCCTGTTTATCAATGACGATTTCACGTCCCGTCCTGACAGCGTTGGGAGCAAGCGGGCGACCAGCATAATCGTAGTCTCTTTTCGCTTCCGTACGCGTGACAGTCTTCCCGACTCCTTTGCCATAATAATCTTTTAAGATTTCATCGGCACACGCAGGAGCGACAAGGCCTGCCGCCAGAAACAGAATGACAGCATATGGCAGATGTGTAATCATATGTAAAAAGTAGAACACGAGAACGCCGATAGCAAATGCAGGAGACCAAAAAGTTTGCCCAGACGGTAAAATCGTGAAACGTGGAATTTCTGCTGAACAGCCTTATTGTAATTGAGCACCTTTTCATTCCAGGTCGAACCATCCCAGCGAAATGTCCGGATCTGCCAATCAAAGGATTTGACAGAAATTCATTGGTTGGTATGATCTCGAAAAAACTGAAAAGGAGGATTAATTGTGAAATTTACCATCGATCATTTTAACATCAATGTGCTGGACCTAGAGAAAAGTCTAAAATTCTATGAAGAAGCCCTTGGGTTGAGAGAGGAAAGAAGAAAAACAGCTGAGGATGATAGCTATGTTATCGTTTTTCTGGGGGATGGAACAACGGCTAACAAACTGGAACTAACCTGGCTCAAATCTCAATTGAAACCCTATGACCTGGGTGATGAAGAGTTCCACATTGCCTTTAAAACTCCCGAATTTGACGCAGCATATGCCCATCACAAAAAGATGGGCTGCATCTGCTTTGAAAACAAAGAGATGGGAATTTATTTCATCAATGATCCTGACGGGTACTGGCTTGAAGTTGTGCCGGTGCGATAGTGCACTGGAACCCATCTCAAAAACAGTCTAACCCAACTTTCATCCCAGCCACAGGAGGGTACAATTTCATTCCAATCTTCCTTAATGCTCTATTGAAAGGCTCAACAAAAGAATCGTACTTTTTAGCTGATTGTTTATAGGGATCATCTTTCATTTTGTTCCAGTTTCTTTTAAATTAGAGTCAAAATTTTGTCCTTAGAGAGGGTCCATTTAAAAAATGATGAAAGTTATGTGGTCAAATACTTACATTTTTTTTAAATATATGTTGCTTTTAAATTTGGCATGTAAATATTATACATAGTCAATAACTAACTACATTCTAATCGGAAGGAGCTAATAGATGCCAGCAAAAAAGAAAGTTGACTACACAAAATTGCTTAAATTGGTTGAAAGCGGTAAACACCAGGCAGAAATAATGAAAGTCTTTGCATTCAAGACCGCCGCTCAATTTAAAAATCATTATCTTAATGCACTGATGAAAGCTGGAAAGGCCCCTGAAATAAAAACAAGCCGGGCTTCTGCGAAAGCAACATCTACGAAGGATGCCTTCGTGAGTAAACGTGGCAGCATAGTCATTTCAAAAGCTCTTGTGGCTGAAATGGGATTTGTTGAGGGGGATAAGTTCGGTGTTAGGAAGACAAAGAGTGGCATATCGCTTAGAAAAGTGTAACCCAAACTGAGCGTTTAAATTTTTTTACAGATACCATAATTAGTTTGTGTGCCTTGCTTTTGTGAGTTGCCGATCTTAAAAATTTGAGACCCGTTGGAATTGCCGTTCTTTACCCGCCTCAGGGGGATCACTGCATAACCGGTGTCAGCCGACATTCCGCATCGTCCACGATTGCAAAATGCCAGCTTACTTGGTTCTGCGGATAGCTCGACAATCGCTCAACTTGCGTGTAATTAACGTTCTTAACAGACGAATTTTCAAACTGAAAAAGCGGGCTTTAATCAGCCTGCTTTTTCAGTTTGAAAAGGCAATTGTTGATTATTTTAATGCCCCTACCGATTGCAGATTAATCGTTCATATTTAAAATTAGTAGAACCCAAACGGAGCGATTGTCGAGCTTGCCGCAGATACAAGGAAGATGTCGTCGCACTATAGTGGACTATGCGGGAAGATATCTAACGCTGCAGATGCGGTAAGATCGGCAACCCCAACGGGTTTTCCATTTTGAAGTCGCTAAGTGACATCACCCATAATTTTTGTAATAATTTTTTATAAAACCAAAATGGGAAACGCTCAGCTTGGATTACACAAACAAAATCATACATCAACCTCGATCTGTTATGGCACTTACGAATCAGGTCTCCCATGAGCCCATTCGTAAGGCAATTTTAACTACACCCCAAGCGGCGGGGTATTAAGCCCAAGCTTCGCCATAAACGGCATGTCTCCGCAATTTCACATACGAACCCACTTTTCCTCATCTATTCTGCGCAGGCAAAGTCGGCGATCAAGCGTGCAACTTTAATCGTGCGCACGTGGTGCGGGGCATGACCGGTTGCCGGTAGCTCGCTAAAATCGGCCTGCGGCAATAATTTAACGAGACGGTCCGCGTGATTCCAGGCAGGTACGATATCATCCTCGCTGCCATGGATTATGAGCAAGGGTTGATCGATCATTGAATACCGCTTGCTTTGTTTTTTCAGAAAATCACTTAGTAAACGGACGTCACGTCCATTGACAATGAACTGCGAGGGACGCAATACCAAATCAATACCGGTATGTTGGCGATAGTTCGCTGGTGGCTGATTTGGTAGGAAGGCAGTAGCAATCGTTTCATCCATAAGCAAACGGCCAAGCGGTACGAGGGCTACATTGGAGAATAAATGTCCGACGATGGGAGTATCGGCAATGTGGTTAGACCAGTCAACACCACCTTGCCAGGGGTAGGCAGCGCCACCTAACAACACGCCTCCGGTGAGTTCATTCGGATACTTCAGCAAGCCAGCCATCACAACGGCCCCCGCCCACGAATGCCCAACCCAGACTGCCCGTTCGATACCCAGTTGTTGTAACGCATCATGAATGGCGACCGCCTGCGCTTCGGGGTCCATCCAGAATTGCGCCGGATACGTGGAATAGCCGTGTCCCGGTCGGTCAAACGCCACTACTCGACAGTGGCGAGTTAGGGGTTCGAATATGCTGGTGTTAAAATCGCGCAGTGTTGTAGTTGATCCATGAATGAGCACAAGTGCCGGACCGCTGCCTTTATCGATGTAGTGCATCTGAAACCCATCCAACTGCACCTGTTCACCGATGGGTGGGTATTGCATCTCGATTCGAGATATCTCCCACCGACTATAAATGAATAAGACCCATATCATCGCCAATACGGCGCCAAAGCAACCCAAGGTCCACTTCGCATAGGGTACTCTTTTTCTATTATCAGTCTGTGAATAGAGCAAGCGGTATCCCTTTACCGATTTGTATTTAAAATGAAAACGGTCCAAGTTCGCGATAACGGATTAAGAAAACTTTTTTAACTATCGCGAGTTAAAATAGCTTTTATTTCGTACCAGTAATGATATGAGCGGATACAGAAAACACGGCTTGACCGTGTTCATCGACATAAGCGCTTAGCGCTTGCTCTGCATCTGCAAGAATCTGCTGAATTTTCTCCTCATCCAGAATAACAGCCATCACTGGCAGCCAGACTCTTAAATCGGCTTCAACTAACGTTCGAATACTTGGAAATCTTGCCGTCCCTTTATGTGTTGTGACCTCTAAGGCATTGATCCCCACTTTTCGGGCGAGTCGAGTCAGACTGTCTTTCTGACCAAGAACGAATGATGCTCGCAATGCATCCGCCGCTTTTTTACCGGCAGAACGCTCCAATAGGGCAACTTCATCTGCGTATGCGGGAATCTTGCTCAAAGAATCGAAGACAGCAACTGATAGTCGGCCTCCCGGAACCAATACGCGCAGCATTTCACGCATTGATTTTTCCCGGTCCGGAAAGAACATCAGACCAAATTGACTAACAACAGCATCGAAGGATTGATCAGGAAATGGCAAAGCGTCTGCGGGACCCTGCTGCCAATCGATGGCGGGCGCGATACGCCTGGCAACTTCCAACATGCCCGCAGCGATATCCAGTCCGGCGGTGTAACCAGATGGACCAACCCGTGAGGCAGCTTCTCGTGCGAGAATACCTGTTCCACATGCAACATCTAATATCCGATGGCCCGACTGAACGTTGGCAGAATTTATAACCAACGGTGCCCACTGTTTAAAAAGGGCAGGTACGAATAGCGATTCATAAGATGTCGCCGCAGCAACTTGTTCCTGAAAATTAGGTTCATTCATTTCGTTTTCTCCCTATTCTTCGAAAGGGCTGCTAATGTGGCGGATTTTGGACCTTCTAATGCCACACCCCGTCCTCCGGATTAAATACGGAAATGGACCAGAAAATTTCAGCCGGAACCCTTATCTTAAAATGATGTTTGAACAGACCTTGTCAAGATAACAGCACCTGTCTGATGCTAAGCGATGGGAAATCAGGCACGCGGGTCAATTTGCTATCAGGTTTTCAGAAGATTGACTTCGGGGTTTGGTTGGATTGCCATGAATTCAAAATTACCCTTGTTTATACAATGGGGGGCCAGTTATTTCCATCCCATGTGCGTTGAATAGGCGCTTTAATTTTACTTTTTCAGGCTCCCCTTTAATTTTTGCCACTTCTTGGAAAAAAGATTCCATTAGACCAGCTGGCTGGAATGCGATTAGGAGTCTTCCGTGGTCCTTTCCCTTGAATGCCCAGGCATGGGGAACCTTTCTGGGAGCAAGGATGGAATCGCCTGGACCCAAATCGAATCGCTCTTCACCAATCTCCAAAAGGTACTCACCTTCAACGGCGTAAAACCACTCTTCCTGCTCATAGTGGAGGTGACGCGGGGGGCCGCCCTTTTCTTCATTAAGATTCTCTATGATGAAAAGACCACCGTCGGTATCTTGCGTTGCAACCTTTGAATCAATCGGAAAACCCCCGAGCACAGTCTTTCTGCGCAGAAACCGATCTTGGTCAGCCTTGACAAGCATTCCGGTTTCTATTCGTTTTGAATCGGATGTCTGCCCGTGGGTAAACGTTGGCGTAACTGCAGCTACAGTGGTCATTATGAAAGTTCTACGATTAATAGGTATCATTCCAGTAATCCTCAATGGGTTCCGTAGCCGGAAAAAAATAGATGGTCGATCGGCTTAAACCAATCCCGAGCTTTTCACTAGGACGTGAAATAGTGGCTCGGTACTATCTGGCATCTCAAGAGTAGGCATGATTGCAATGTTTGCAATCTCAGCAACATGTAGGGAATAATTTTACGTCCCTTTGGTTGGCGGGTCGACAGCGCACGAAAGGTCAGGCAGTCATTTAAAAACAATGCAGAAAAATGGTTAAAGGCGGATTTCACCTAATATGAAAGGGAATCGGAACTGTCGAAACGGCTACCCAACATGTTGCATCCAACCGATTCTGGTTCTGGATTAAGATTACATACCAATCGTTGTATATATCAAATAATTCGGAATGTTGTCAGGCAGCATCCTCAAGATAACATGATCTTTATTTCTGCCGCCAGAGCCTCCCCTAAAGCCAAGTGCTGAACCTCATCGAGGTGAACACCATCGACTCGGCTGGTGGTAGTAACCGACCCTGCATCGAAAAAATGACAGCTACGTTCATGTGCCACAATATTAATTGCTGAGGTCAAACCTGCTGCTTTGGTTTCGGCCCCCTGGAACGTTGATGCAATTTGGCCTTTGGCCTTTTGAATCTGCGGGGGTGAGACGAGCAAGGATTGCTTAACCAGAGCTAAGGAGCTTCCAGAATAGCATTATTATCCGAAACTTTATCCTTTGCCTCATCTAACGCCTCACGCACCTTTCGTGAAAGCGCCCCCATGGCAAATGGCTTCTGAATGAACCCGCTGCACCCACGGTCCATGATCTCTTTCGCCTTTCCTTCGATGCTGTATCCGCTTGAAAGGATGACCTTCACGTCCCCATCGATCTCTCTCAGCCGATCATAAGTCTCCCCGCCACCCATGCCCGGCATGATCATATCCAGAATGACGAGGTCGATATCCGCTCTCTGTTTCTCGTATAGATTAAGCGCCTCTTGGCCGCTTCGGGCGATGACGGCTCGAAAACCCAGCTTTTCCAGCATCGCTTTCCCTACCTCGACAATCATGTCCTCATCGTCCACAAGGAGGATCGACCCCTGGCCATAGTGAATCTCATGTCTTTTTGGGTCCGGACCCTCTTCCTTGGCCTCCCTCTCCGATGCAGGCAGGTAAATGGTGAAGGTGGTTCCCTCTCCCCTTTCACTGTAGACATTAATGAAACCTCCATGGTTTTTAATGATGCCGTAGACTGACGCAAGACCCAGCCCCGATCCATGCCCCACATCCTTGGTGGAAAAAAAGGGATCGAAAATTCGCTCTCGGGTCGCAGCATCCATCCCAGCCCCGGTATCGGTCACAGAGACCTTGACGTATCTCCCCGGAGTGATATCAAAGGGCTTGATGAATTCTGTGTCTAAAGTGGCGTTTTCGGTCTGGATAAAGAGGTCTCCTTCGCCAGGCATGGCCTGCCAAGCGTTCACATACAGATTTAAAAGCGCCTGCTTTGATCTGGCTTTGATCCACTTCCACAGTCCAAAGGTCTTTTTCATACTTCTCGTGGACCCGAATCTCCCTCCTGGTACGGCCGAACATCCTGTTCTCGTGCTTGATAAGTAGGTTAAGGTCCGTAGGCTTGACCTCGTATTTGCCTCCCCGTGCATACCCTAAAAGATCCCTGGTCAGTTCCACCGCATTCTTTACATACTCTTCAATGCCTTTCAGGTGTTCATAGTCGGGCTCGGAAGGGTTCTTTCCCATCTTCATCAGCGAGGTTCGCCCTTGCACACCCATCAGAATATTATTGAAATTATGCGCAATGCCTCCGGCTAAGGTGCCGATGGCCTCCATTTTCTGCGCCTGTATCAGTTGCGCCTGCAGGGTCTTCCGCTCTTCCTCGGCACGCTTGCGGTCGGTTATGTCGATCATGAGGCCCCTGAAGCCGGCGGGACTTCCATCACGAAGAAAACTAGTCGAGTATATGGTTACGGGAAATTCTGTACCATCCTTCTTTATGGCGCTATACTCGGACCCAAGGAGGTCGCCCGGGCCTCTCATAATCTGGCGCATCCGATCTGTCGCCCGATCACGATCCTTCGGTGCAATCATCTGCATCGCATTTAGACCCGAAGTAACATCGTCCTTCGTGTAACCAAATGTGTTGAAAACATTTTGATTGACGAAGGTCAGGTTCCCCTTCACGTCTGTCTCGAAAACAATCTGTGGCAACATATCCACCAGGTCCCGGAACTTGGCCTCGCTTTGGCGCAGCGCCTCCTCCGCATGTTTGTGCTCGGTGATGTCCTGCACCATTGACAGTACGCCGATAATTCTGCCTTCGTAGTTTTTGAGGGGGGTGTTGGTCCAACTGCAGATGATGGAGCTGCCATCCTTTGTTTTGTTCTCGTTTAGGCTGTGTGCCGTGCTGTCCCCTTCTATCAGGCGTCCCCATATTTCGTCCACGATCGACTGGGTCTCTTGCGAAACGATCAAGTCATAAGGATGCCTTCCCAACGCTTCCTCCGTGGAATAGCCGAAGATGCTTTCCGCGGCAGGATTCCAGGTTATGACCTTGAATTCAAGATCCCACAGAATGAGGGCAATCGGCATCCTTTCGATCTGAAGACGCAACCGCTTCTCACTTTCCACCAGCGCCTGCTTGGCATGTTGACGCGTAACTGCAGTCCCTATAATTTCGGCAAGCGTACGCAAGGGGACAAGTTCTTTCTCGCCCCAGGCTCTATTAAAGGACAGATTGTCGAAACCCAGGAAGCCTGCCAGTCTATTTTCTACCAGAAATGGAACGACGAGGACCGACTTGATGTTCTGAGCCTCCAGGATTTCTTTTTCCGCCCGGGCTTCCGACGCTAGCTCGGCAACGTTTTTCACATGAATGTTCCGCCCCGCCTTCAATAACTTCATCCACCAGGGAAAGATCTTAAGGGGCAGGTCCTGAAGATTCTCGATTTCAGGTTTGACCCCGGGGGCGCACCATTCGTGTGTGTTGTTCATGGTGGCGCCATCTGAAGTAAACTGGAAAAGGTAGGCCCGTCCGGCCGCACAGAAGCGTCCAATATCTGCCAGACATGCATTGATAGATTTGTCCAGTTCGGTTAGCGTCAGGAAACGCCGTGAGGCTTCAGAAAGGATTCTTTCCAGGGACACTTTGGTGACAAGCGCCTCCTCTGCATGCTTGCGCTCTGTAATGTCTCTTCCCACACCTATGATTGCTACAACATTCTTGTTTTCATCCATTACCCCTGTGTCCATCCAGGAAAGCCATTTCCAGCCATCTTTTGTCATGGCCCGTTGTTCTATGTAGGCTTTATGGGGTGGATGATAGAGGGCTTCCATTGCCTTTGCTGTTGAATCCCGGTCATCCTCATGAACATAAGGCATGAATTTCTTGCCAAGCAATTCCTCATTGGTCATTCCAAACATTTCACAATAAGATGGGCTTATGAACTGAAATTTCCCCTCAATGTCCACTTTGACTACCAAGTCTGTCTGATTCTCTATCAGCAGGCGGTACTTTTCCTCGCTTTCGCGTAGTTCTTCCTCTACCTTCTTCCGATCGTTGATAACCTCAGTGTATATAGCAATACCACCGATGGAACCGTCTGATTCATACCATGGACGGCATTCCCAGCGCGTCCAATCTACTGATCCGTCCTCTCTATGGTAAGGATCTTCCTCCGCGCTTAACACCTCACCAGCTAATGATCGTTGATGCACATCTCTCCATTTTTGAGGAAGATCAGGAAAAACCTCATAATGGTATTTCCCAATTACATTCGGCTCTTTAATCTTGTATTCTTCAATGTATCGTTTGCTTACATATATATATTTCAAATCCCTGTCGTGTACCGCAATTGAGCTTCGGGCATGAGAAATAATGTAATCTATCAAATCGTGGGAGTGATTGAGTTGTTTTAGGAGACGTTTGCACTCAGATTCTGTTTGCTCTAATTCTTGGACTCTTTTTTCCAGATCTTCATAGGTAGGCTTTTTAGGCATGATTTTTACCTGTGTTTTCCCGACCTATCCGAGTAGGGCGTTCTTTGCTTGATGGTTTTATCCTTTAATTATGAACATTCAGGCGGCACTCATACGGTTCGGGAGTTTTCAACCGGACAATCGTAGAGAAACATAAACTACGCATTTATACAACAAATCAGTTTTGAAATCAATTTTTGGCGTCTTAGAAAAATAGTAGCGCCGACATCACATGTCGTGGTCTATTTCACAAGCCAGTATTTAGTACGATGCCCTAAGCCCTCCATTCAGCTTGCAGGTATAGCTGTCCTCTCTTCATTGTGATCGTATGCCTCCATAGTTGTTCCGGTGACCCGCTCTCGTATAACTCACAGATTTCAGTTTTCCATATACTAATTACTATAATAATGAAATAATGCTCGCAGCTCTCGTACCTATTGCTTATTTGTGGGTAGTGATATGGAGGCTTTCTTGAAGTTAGCGCAAGTTATAAAGCTATTATCGGGGTGCTCTCGCTATGCAAAGGTGGATATCTTCCCATTGTCCGGTGGAATTACGAATAAAATTTTCAGAGCCAACCTTTGCGGTAATAGCTATGCAATTTCGATAGGCGGGCAAAGTACCAAACATTTGGGTATTGATCGCAAAGCAGAATTTTATAACATGCATGTGGCGCATCAATTTGGTATCGGCCCGGCGGTTGTGTTTCAATGTCGGAACGTAATAGTTCATCGTTTTGTTGAAGGCCGTGTTTTAAAAGCTCGGGAAATCACATGCAAATCGACACAGAATCAGTTCGTAAACCTAATCCAGCGCTGCCATCGTATTCCCGTTGCAAAAATTCGGGGCCATTTTTGTGTATTTGAAAATGTTGAATACCTGATGCGAGAAGGCGACCGTTTAGGTGCCCGCCTTCCGGAAAATTCAGCATGGATAATGGTCCAGCTTTCACGCATAAAGCAGGCGTTGTCCAGGAATACTATTCCGCCGGTTTTTTGTCATAACGACTTAGTACCGGAAAATATCATCTGCTCAGGTGAGAAGCTGGTGCTGATTGACTGGGAATATTCCGGTGGTGGCGACCGATATTTCGACTTGGGGATGGTGGCTTACTATCATCAACTAAACGACAATGAGGTGCGTGAGCTACTTGGTGCATATTTCGGCAAGGTGACAGACAGTTCATTAGCAAGGCTGAATTTAATGCATTCGATGTCCGCTTTGCGGGATGCGGCGTGGTCACTAGTCCAAGCTGCGGTTTCATCACTGGATTTCGATTTTGTGGCCTATGGTCAGGATCGTTTCGGGCAATTTACCCGGCTTTGTAAGCAAGACGCGTTTCAAGAATGGCTGAATATTTCTGCCGCCTCGTCGGTCAATGACATTCTGGCGAGATAGGTATTTCGGAATGTTTTGGCTCTTCTGCTACCCTTTATCATGAATAAACGAGGTCATAATTTTCGCTGGAAACACTCGTCACTGTCGGGACCTTCAGCAGGCGAAGAAAATTATCCACCGAGGTGATCGGGCCACGTTGATTTGCGGATGGCATACTGCTGATAGAGGACTCACACCCATATAATGGCCTGAAGATAAGGATGATGCACATGCTTTTCACACTATCCGATATGACCGTAGATTTTGGCGCAAAACCCACGGCTTCTGAGATATCCGCTAAAACCCTCCTTTCGTTGTCTAAAAGAGCTCGCCATCTGAATCAGTCTGAAACGTTGGGTGGAAGCGCTGAAAGCCTTGAGAGCTATTACAAGATGATTAGACAATTTGCTGCAATAGCGCAAAAATTCAGACACCTGATACCAGCGGACGTTGATTCGGGAGCCATATTGACGTTAGCCGACTACTTGCTGAATATGGGAATCAAGGACTTTAAAAAAATTGCCAACAATTTACCCTCTCTGCTTGACGGCTCGGTTTTAAATGAAAAATCGAATGTTTATGCTGAGGCGGATATTGATCCCAGCTGGGGATCTGCCGTGGATGCGCTTTCGACTGCATTGCCAGAAAAAATTGATTTGACGAAATACCACCAGGATGAACTCATTGCCGCCACCGCAACTGAATTAACAATCAGTTTCCCGAGCCTCAATGCCCTTTGCAACCTGGACAGATGGCTGACCTCACATCCTGCAAATTTTAAAAATTCATTGCTGCTTGCGTCAAAAATCGCCGTTTCGAAAATGGTCATGAATAAGCTTTCCAAACCTCTTCATGTTTCACTGGTCGTTGCAATGTACAATGAACACAACCGTATTCGACCTAAAAGTATAGGCAACCCCAACGGAGAAGATTTTCTCAGGCGGAAAATGAAGCAATTGACGTGGGTGTTTGACCAATCGCCCGTCAGCTTCGAGATGATTCTGGTCGATGATGGTTGCCCAAATCATACTGGTCCTATAGCCGAAAAAATTGTCCTGTCCGAAGGATTCAGCAACGCAAGGGTCTTGTACATTGAAGACGGTATCAAGAGACGCTCACCTGTTCTAAAAGGTTTGTATTCCTCGGAAGAAAGTAGGAAAGGCGGTTCAATCCATTATGGCATGTGGCGTGCCATTAAAGACATCCCGTTAATGGATCACCCTCATATAGTTGTTTACACAGATGCGGATATGGCAGCGTTTGTAAATCAGATTGGACTTTTGTTAATGCTCCAAGATGAACAAACCATGGTATCCGTGGGTTCGCGCTACGATATCGGAAGCGTTTGCCGGGGGCCCTGGGGAAGAGATGGGGAAATTAGGGGGTTAACCAAATTTGATCGCAGGATGGTGGGCTTAAGAGGTGTTGTGTTTAGTAAGCTTTTCCCACAAACAGGGAAAATAACGGATACTCAATGTGGTTTTAAGGCATTTAACGCTGAAGTTCTGAGAGAAATTCTCATAAAAACCGAGGAGAGAACCTTCTCCTTTGATATCGAATTGATGATTCTTGCCGCGGCCACTGGAAAACTGATCGCCCATGCACCGATCTACTGGCACGATAGCCTTGCTGAATCCAATTTTTGGAAAAATAGGAACTGACGAATCCATTTTAATGACCAAGTGAGAGCTCCAGTAAATTTGGTTGTCATATTTTACTGGAAACGGTTTCAGTTAAGCTTGAGACGATTATGGCGTTGTGGTAATCGTGTGCATTTTGGAGCACATGGTTACGTCAGTACCCGTGTTAAAAAATTATTTCTCATAATGAACATAGTGAAAATTCACAAGGCCAGCCACTGACTATTTTTTAATTAAGTGCCTTCAGCAGAGACAAAATTGAAGTACTTCTTGGCCAATAATTGTTCTGTTGCTCTATAGTTTTTCCATTGTTCCCTAAAATGAAATACACTCTCAAGAGAAATAAAAACTTTTCCCGGTCCCTCTTAAATTCCAGGTTAGCCTTTCTTGCGATCCTCAACACTTAGTTCCATCGCGATACGACCCCATCCACCACATTCTAACCCCACATCAAAACAAGCCGCTCTTTTGAATCGCATTTCATTGGGATCAACACCTGCACAAATTAACTCACCAGCTGTGAAAACCTGCATTGTAATCGCATTTAAAGCATAAACACATATTTTATTGGGGCACAGTTTAGTTAATAGGTTCCCGGCGCCATCAAAGTAAAATTTATCGCCAATCTCGTGTTGACTATTACAACCATGCGCATCGATAACCTCAACAACAATTGTTTTTTGTTGGACCTCCGGGGCTTTGTTCAAGACATCCGCATTTCTCGGGTTGTTCCGAAATATTTTCATTTCTTCACTGTTGTAGCCTAATCGTTTCTTTATAAACTGCCATTTTATAGTATTCCACGCTACATCTCGAATCCCCATTTGCTTTCCTCCATTCGTTGAAAGGGCTAACATTAATGTTCAATAACCGTTTCGTTTGCGTCCTATATTCGAATGCTATTTTGCCGTCTCGATAACACGCCCGATAGGGACACCAAGAAGTCAATTCCTACCTTTCATCTAATTTGGGCTCATTATAAGCTGAAACATAGATGTCAGATTCAAGGCAGATGTCATCGCGCTATAGTGCACTATGCGCGACGATAGCTAACGCCGAAGGTGGGGTGATCCGCCTGAGGCGGATAAAGATCGGCAAACCCAATGGGTTTCACCTGTTGAAACCAACCATCGATGGTACCCAACCGTGATCGTTACCCATCGACCTGCTTGAGAAAGGTGACTCGCTCAGTTTGGCAATTAAGATAGGGAGTTGATTCATATCGATTTTTCGACTCATTCAGCCCCAGCTTGAAATTGAGGGATAATTCCACCAACCAGGGGTTCGTAGATCCGATATTGAGTTACTTCGCCCAGCACATCATCGATCTGTTTTTGAAGTTTCACACGTTGTTCTCTTTGCAGCCAGTTGTTCCAATCGTCAAGGCTGTTCCAGGTGCTAATCACGATGTATTCACCGGGACAATCTATGCAGCGGAATGTCTTGCCGGTAATGTAACCAGGCTGCATTGTTGCCAAGGATCGAATTTCTATGATCAGTGGGGCCAGCTTCGCTGCTTTTTCCTTGTCGCTAAATTTGCGTTGGATAAAAACCGTTATTGCCATCATGTCCTCCTTTGATTAGAATTCAGGGTCTAATTTTATTAAGATGTAGGACGAATGGTTACAATCAACTTGGAGTTTATCGCTCAGGGGTAGATGATTCAACCGCTTTTATTAGCATGGTGAATTGGTGAAGCACTTCTTAAAGGTGAATCTGATACTATTGTCAGCTGTAGTCCTGATAGGATTGATTCTGTTGAACACTTATTATTAAATTAAATCTCGAAAAATTTAACCTGCAGTTGATCCGCCATGGGGTTCCCTGTTGTACAGGCGGCCATTGCTGGTTTTAAGAAATGCCTCTAATGCAATATCTTCTTGTTTTATAAATCCTTTGCTTGCGATCGAACCGCTGTGAACCATTTCTACGATTGCACATACCGAGGCTGCTGTAGTCCAGGAAATTGCACTCCAGGACTGCCCGTCAATGTCGACAGGATAGTAAGCATTTACAAATTCTTCCCGGACCAGCTGTTGGTTTTGCCGGCCTTCGGCTGAGGCATGAACATAGACAACATCTTTTTTGGCGGGCGGTTTGGCATTCGTCAAAATCGCTCCGGCCATTTTCCGGTTCTCGCGCATCAATAATTCATGAAAGAAAAAGTTCATTAACTTGACGTGGCCTGGGTAACGAATGCTTTTATAATCCAGGTTTTCGATAACTCCCAAATAGGTTGCACACATGGTTCCCAGCCCGCCCGACGTGGTGAACGCTTCCAATTGGATACCATCGATGACCAGCCTTTCAACCCATTCCATCGGAGATACCCATTTGTGGACCCCATTTTCGATCACTTCGCAGTCGTTCAAATACTCGTTCACGACACCTTCAGGCGACCAGTTAAAGGCATAACCCAAAAGTCCGGTCGGATGCTGTGGAAGCGCGCCGACGCGTAATCTCAAATTGCGAACCTTATCAAAATGTTCAGCCAAAGAAGCGCCGACAAGGGCAATGAACCCTGGTGCAAGACCGCATTGGGGAGCCAGAATTGAGTCTGCTGATGAGCTCATTTTAATGATTGCCTGGGTCGTAGGCACATCTTCGGTGAGGTCAAAATAATGAATCTTATGCAGGCACGCCTGTTTCGCGACATCAAGATTAAACTGGTAAGGGAGACAGGACACAACGGCATCATGGGCTTTCATCAGATCCACAACCGCTGAAAGATCGGCCACATCGATTTTTTTCGTCTCAAAAGGAAGACCCGCTTTTTCGCTGCGAGCGGCACCGACAACCTGAAATCCCGTTTTTTCGAGCAGTACACCGACCAGCGTCCCCACTTTCCCTAAACCTAAGACCAGAATGGATGGTAGAGGCATTTCTCAATCTCCTGTTAGGTGTCGACAGGTTCAATGTCCAACCCTGCGCCGCGGCAAAACAAGGTAAACACAAGCTCCACCAAGAATAGAAGTATCAATGCCGAACTCTCCGCCATGAACTTCGGCGCAGTATCTAATGCTTAAAAGGCCCAACCCGGTGCCGTCAGGTTTCGTTGTGTAAAACGCTTCAAGAACTCGGCTTCGTTCTTCTGGTGGAATACCCGGGCCGTCATCGTTGACCTCAATTCGGATATTTTCATCATCGCCGGAAACCTTCACTAGGATCTGTCCTTGCTCCCCGGTTGCCTCCGCCGAGTTAACGATAAGATTCAAAAGGGCTCGGTGGAGTATGGATTCCGGAATAAAGGATCTGTCTTCAAGCAAGCGCATAGAGGCAATTTTAGTTTTTTTGACACCTGTTTACCTCAACGTTGTCCAAATTTTGCTTTTTTCCAAACCAAAATTGTGTGTCTTTTCGAAGATGTCATTGGCACAATGACGACATGGAAATAGATGTCAATCCTCCGATCTTCGAATCCCTGGCCACCCACCGTATTGATTTCATGCATCTCGCTCAATTAACAACGGTGGGTTTAAAAAACAGCCGGAATCCAACCCGCGCAAGATTAATGTCGTAATAATGACACTGCTCGAAAGGGGAAAAATTAAGAACGGATCGAAAGGGCTGGTGAAAAATGAGGCGCTACCATTTTGGTGAAGTCATCCCTCCTTCTACAGCTCAAAATTTAACCATCGGAAATTAATTTACAAGCGCGGGAGGATGATACCGTTTGCCGTTAAAAAATGAAGCAAGGTTAAGCTTTTTTGAAGCTCGCAGCAACACCTGAATTGGAACATTACCCGCGGCACCGGTACTCGGGATCTCTGCGTCGGTCCGACAAGCGACGGGAAATGTGCTTGCTATCGCGGTTCAATATAGCTCAGTATTCGATATCTTTACAACACTATCGAAGCCCCCCAGTGGCATCCAATATTTGGCGTACTTTTTGTGACAACTCGGAGACGCTAAAGGGCTTTTGGATGAAACCATTGCATCCTCGGTTCATTATTTTTTGTGCCTGACCATTGATTGCATAGCCGCTGGCCAGCATGATCGGAATTTCCGGACAGGTTTCTCGAATGCCATCGAACGTCCTGCCACCGTCCATACCCGGCATAATCATGTCGAGAATAACCAAGTCAATGCTGGGGCCTATACGGTGAACAACTTCTAATGCTTCTTCGCCACTTTTTGCGGTAATGACCTGATAGCCCATTCTTTTCAACAAGGCCTGGCCGACGTCAATGATCATGTCCTCGTCATCGACAATCAAAATTGTCTCGGACCCATTGCATATATTCTTTTCAGATGAAGCTTCTTTAACCACCAATTTCTCAGAAATCGGCAAGTAGAGGTTAAACGTCGTTCCATGGTCGACGTTACTGTCTGCATGAATGATACCCGCATGGTTTTTGATGATGCCATAGGCCGAAGCCAAACCTAATCCCGTGCCCCGGCTTTTTTCTTTCGTCGTGAAAAATGGATCGTAAATGTGTTGAAGGGTCTTTTGGTCCATACCGATACCGGTGTCCGTGACCGACAAATGGGCATAGCGTCCGGGTTCTATCTGATGAGGCCTGCAGTCCTTATTGCCTAACACGACATGTTTGGTTTCCAACCGCAGGGTACCCCCCTCGGGCATCGCCTGCCACGCATTGACATAGAGGTTCAGCAGTACCTGCTCAATCTGCCTGCGGTCGGCCTCGACCACGATATTCGCGTTATGGAATTGGGTCTCGATGATGATTTCTTTTTTGGTCCGGCCAAACATGTTGGCACTATTTAGGACCAACTCGTTTATATCAGTGGGCTTGACTTCGTATTTTCCACCGCGCGCAAAACCCAGCAACTGTTTGGTAAGATGGGTCGCGCTGAGAACGTAATCCTCGATGGCATGCAGATGCTCCAAAACCGGATGAGGATCTTCCATGTCCATTGATATCAGTGAAGAACGGCCCTGAATGCCCATCAGCAGGTTGTTGAAATCATGTGCGATACCACCGGCGAGGGTACCCAGTGACTCCATCCGATCGGCATTTTGAAGCTGGGCATAAAGCCGTTGCCGCTCGCTGATGTCCCGGATTACCCCATGTGTGCCGACGTGCCGTCTCTCTCCATCGATAGCGGATTCTTCATATATTCCCATGGATTTGAGTTCGACGGTCAAGTGTCTGCAAACACTTTCGTTTTGCTGCACATCGCCAACCGCCTTCAATCGTAGCTCAATCCCAGACGCGGCACGGTCTCCCGATCGCCGCTCGTCAAAAAACCATTGGGCTTTGTCCTGATCCTCCTCACAAACAATTGTCGAATAGTGTTTCCCAATCAAACCATCGACAGTGAACCCCAATAGATGTTCCAATGCTTCACTTAAAAAGGTGAAATTCCCATCGGCATCCAAGGTGTAGATAATGTCCGGGCTGTTCTGAACCAGATAGCGGTATTTCTCCTCAGACCGGTATAGTTCATGGTTGATTTTATCCTTTTCCCGCTTCAGCGCTTTTTGATTAAGCGCATTTTCAACAGTCCTGAGAAATTCTTCGAACTCAAAGGGTTTTCTGAGGTAGTCGTAAGCCCCGCATCTCAGGGAGGCCAATGCTGAATCGAGATTTGCATCTCCGGTGATAACGATGACGGAGATGTCCGGATTCCGGGCCTTAATCTTCTCGATGAGTTGGGTGCCAATAATATCCGGTAAATGGATATCCAAAACAGCCAGGTCGAATGCATTCTCACCTACCCGGGCCAAGGCATCCTGGCCGCAGGCCGCCGTTGTAACTTCGTAATCCTTGGATTTAAGAAGGTACGCCAAGCTCTCACAAATTCTGATTTCGTCATCGACGACAATTATTTTTGGCGATCGCCACATCAATGACACCCTGTCTCTATCGATTAAAGGCACCTTGTATCGGCAATTCAATTTTAAATACTGTTCCTTGGTGCGGGATGCACGTACAGGTTATCTGGCCATGCAATGATTTAACAATGTTGTAAGCGATGGAAAGGCCTAAGCCGGAATGCCCGCCTTCCTTGGAACTCACATAAGGGTCGAACAATTTCTCTTTGATCTCTTCTGGAATGCCGGGCCCATCATCCTTGAATCGTATCTCGACATATCCATTGAAGTCCTTTTTTCCGTGCACGTGCTTGCCGCTGATCGGAGGTGGCAGATGTCGGGTCTGAATAAAAAGATTCCCGCCCGCTTGCATGGCTTCAGCCGCATTTTTAATGAGATTGATAAAGACCTGCTTGAGCCCTGCCTTTTCTGCAATGACTGGTGGTAAATCTTTTTCGAGATCAGTGTGCAGTTTTACATCTGCATGTCTTAAAAGGGAATCCTTGGTTAGCTTGACGATGTCCATCAGCAAAACATTGATATCGGTCTTTTCTTGCGTGGGTGCTTTTTCCGTAGAAAAATCAGTTAATTTTTTAAGGAGATCGGCAACACGACTGATCTCTTCGTTGACAATTCTGATCTCATCCAGAGCTATATCTTTGCCGGTCAACTTTATTTCAAGAACCTTAAGATAGTTTTTTATAATACTCAAGGGATTGTTGACTTCGTGAACCACTCGTCTGGCCAGATCGCTGGAGGCCTCCGCCCGTTTTGCCTGAATGTCTTGCAATTGAATCTGCTTCATATGGTCGAGCTGGAGTGCCAAGGCTCCTTTATGGACAAAAAGATTCAACAGCTTCTGGTTCTCTAAAAGGGACGGCAAGTCGTTTTTTTGGAGCGCCAGAACCAGTACCCCCACTGCATCACCATGTGCGATAAGTGGAAGACAATAGATCCCTTGTCCGTCGAGCAGGCGAATGAGCTGCTCATCGAGAATCGTCAATGGATGTTGTTCCGCAGTCGAAAAAGAATCCAACGGTTTCTTTTCGAGAAGCGCCTTTACCATCAGGCATTGATCCAACCCCATAGAGACGGCAATGCCGTGGTTCTTTGTATACCGCCCATTTTTATCTTGAAGATACCCAAAAAGAACGTTTTTCTCTACATCTAACTGGTAGTAAAGGAAGCGGTTAACGTCCAGCAGGATTTTCAGGCCATCTGAGATGACGGACAGGATGTCATTCTGATCCTTCGTCGTTAGAAAACCCTCGAGCGAGCCCATGAGCAGCGACACATTCCTGACATCCCGGACCAGGGCATCCTGTATCTGCTGATCTTTTTCATCGATTGTTTGTTGGGCGGGTTCCTCCACGTTTATATCGATGCCTAATGCATCGGCCACCTCCTTGGCCTCCTGGCCGGTTTTCTCAATCAACGCGTGGCAATCGTCTGAACTCAACCCTAAAATCTGTTGGGCCAATACGACGCCTTGGTTCATTCCAGGTTCGGTGTCCTGGCACAATAAATTGGCAATATAGACAATCTGTGTCATCGGAAGGGCCTGGGCAATGCGGACCGGACTTTCATGATGGTAGCGCACTGCATCGGAAATCATGGGCTGGAAGTTCCAGCGATCGAGAAGCCATGCCGCCACCTCGCTATGGGTTGCCCCCAGGCGGGCTTCTCCCTCAATCAACTGCTGCCCATCACCACGGCAATCTCCAAGAAGCGCCTCATACGCCGCTTGGCAATTTACCCACAACACGACCTTACCAATGTCATGCAAAAGGCCGGAAACAAAAGCCTCATCCCGCTGATCCGAATTTATCTCCGAAGCGATGCTTTTTGATAAAAAGGCACAACGGAGAGAGTGCCACCAGAACATTTTCAGGTTGAAATTCCCGTTCTTTTTCGGTTTGGGAAAGGCTTCATAAACGCAGGCACAGATAGCCATGTTCCTGATTCCGCTGGTACCGACTATAACCACAGCCTGGTTGATTTCCTGAACTTTTTGAGGCAATCCAAAATAAGCTGAATTGACCAGCTTCAGGATCTTGGCGCTCAAGGAGGGGTCCTTGCCTACAATGGCTGCGATTTCAATGAGATCTACACTGTCCTGGCTGCAGGATTCAAAAAGTTTTAGCAGTATATGAGGAAGCGTGGGAAGGTTTTTCAGGGTAGATATTTTGTCAAAAAAAGGTTTCTGTGCTTTCATTTACAGCAGCCTTCCAGATCAGAAAGAGTATCAGACCAGGTCTGTCCCATCGTGCCGCCAGAAATGCTGCGTTTCAGAGGTGGCTTCGTGAATCAGTAAATCCCCTGACCCGGTGAAAATCCGGGTGGTTTGGCGCAAGAACGAGCCGGGCTATTGGTTATTGAAAATGGTTTCCTTCTGCTGTGGTCATATCGGCATACTCAATTTTTACTTTAGCTTAGAGATGAAAAAACACCCAGATTTATGTGATGTCTCGGGGCTTTCGTGGACTTAGTACGATAAAAGGCAGACCCGTGTATGTGTCGATCTTTAGCGTTCAATGACCTTTTACGATTGGTCAATGTCAATGAAGTTTAGGGTGGATCAAGTGGTCGGTCAAGCAAATAGTCAACATTCATTAACCGTCACCGGTCTTCGATTATCACAAATTGTTTTAAATATTGGTTCCTGAATACTAATAGAAAAACGTGGAACCCGGATCGTTTATGGTTTGTCTCACAAGCACCTCCACAGCTTAAAGGATCAGGCCTATAGGCTTGGCCATTCGGACACGCATTACATCACACCGGAAACCGGGGAATCCCAGTCCAAATGTTGGTCTTTAACCAGACGGGAACGAAATACGGCGGCAATCTCAGATGGCATAGGGACGGCTTTGCGCACCTTCAGGTTGGCATGGGTAATTAAAGTTTCAATAATGGCTGCCAATCCGCCTGTGTCTTGATTGGCCATAAAATGCATTAAATGAATTCGTTTATCCGTAAGGCCAAGCAAACGGGTATACACAGCAACGTTCTCTCCCGGCCGTACCTCAGCGAGATACTGAATGAACTGTTTGAGTACGAAAACCCCGTTTTCTGTCTTGCTGAAATAGGCGTCGTCCAATCCATAGTCCGCAAACATGCGCCAAGTTGCCTTGTCAAATACGGTCATGTAATAGCGAACATTCATGTGGCCCATTCTGTCCATGTACGCTGCGGGAATCGTTTGCCGATGATAGCTGGGAAGATCAGTGAGATCTGCCATGACAACCTGGCAGGTTTTCATTTTATCCCAATATCCGCACTCAGTAGCAGGTATCATATTCTTTCTCCTATTGGTGACCGGAGCTGACAATCAATTGGTCTGCGATCGCTTGCAATGGGCCCTGGCAGAACATTCGAAATCAAAATCAATCGGCTTCGGTGTCACGAGTCGAAACCATCCATTTTAGAAAAAAGGCGCTGTGCGTTGTATTTCGGAAAACCCAGTTTAATGATCCGATCCGCCGTCTTCTGGATATCATAAGCGACAAATCGCAAATCGAATTCATCCGTTTCGGAATCGTGAATCACATATTTTGCTCGGGGATCGCCATCGCGCGGCTGGCCCACACTGCCGACACTGACGATGTATCGAGAGTCCCCATGCAGCCGGGTTTTGCCTTCTCGCAGGAAAATGACATCCAGATCGATCTCATCGAACGAATAACCGATCGGACGATGGGTGTGGCCCACGAAAATCCTTTGTTGTTCGACCGCCTTCATTCGGGCAGCAATTTCGCCATCGCCGGCCCAGTGCAAATAGGTGGTAGCGGAGTCCGGGGGCATGCCGTGAACGAAGCGCATTTTATTCAAGATGGTATAGCGCGGCAACTGCCCGATGAAAGCCAGGGTGGCGGCGGAAAGCAGATTTCGGGTGATCAGGATGGACGCGCCGGCATCGCCGGACATCTCTTCCAACCGTTCGTCTTCATGAATCGCCAACTCGTGGTTTCCCGCGACACTGCCAATGCCTTTTTCAACCATAAAATTAACCACCGCTTCCGGCTCAGGACCATAGCCGACCATATCCCCCAAGCAGACCAGGTTGTCGACATCGTTTTGCCGGATATCCGAATAAACGCTATTGAGCGCCTCAAGATTCCCGTGAATGTCTGAAATGATGGCAATTTTCAAAAGATTGTCCCGATCTGACCTCCAGGAGGTTTAGTCACCAATCTGGGTTTGACCCTATCAGGGTTTTGAAAAACGACATGAGCGCAGGCAAAACACGGCCGCACCAATTTGAGGGTTGAGTGTGACTTGCCTTTAGCGTGGCAACCCGTTCCTTTACAGGTGAAACCAGGATCGTTTTATTTCTTCAGCTGATCTTCAAGCTCTCTGAGAATGCTTCGCGGGGGGTGGCCGTTTCCGCCGATCATCTTCTGAATCTCCCGGGTCAACCGATTGCGCGCCACGATCCGGGAGAGCGCCTGGAGGCATTTTTTCAGCCTCTCGGAAGGAGAGGTCATCTCTAAAATCCCCTGGCGTTCGGCGGGTGCATACCCTTCCAGTGACGCTATTGCAAAGGAGAGCTGTTTCGGACTGATGCGGCCGCCAAGGTCTGACGGGTCCAACCCGATATCGATGCCGTCCACTTCTTTAAGCAGATTCATGGCGGCTTCAACGACCTCCTCCAGGTTATCGTCAGGTGAAACCTTTTCCGCATCATCGAAAAAGAAGACCCGTGCCTCCATGTAGGCCCGCTCTTCAATCAATTCCCGAATGACAAACCGCTCCCCGCCCAGGGCCATGATATCCATGCGGCCATCCTCGTAGCGCTTTATGACCGCATCGATCCTGGCCATGCAGCCGACCGCGTGGATGGATTGGCCGTCAAACAGCACGATCCCAAACGGTCTGTGGTCAGCCAGGCATTCGGAGATCATCTGTTTGTATCGCTCCTCGAAGATGTGGAGCGGCAGCCGCATGTCCGGCAGCAAGACCAAGCCAAGTGGAAACAGGGGAATTTTGATGGTTTGTGTCACGGGGTCCTCCAGCGCTTAACAGGCAGTTGAAAAACTATTGCGCTGGGCCATACGGCGTTAAAATTCGACTCAACCTGCTCATTTATCAACCATAAACTGCGCTTTTTCGTCGGATTTTGCCTTGTCTTGCCTGCGCTCATGACATTTTACATCAGCCTGTTGGGGGATCTACACACCGGGCAATTTGATCTTATTTTAATCTTTTATATTCTGTCCAGCACAGCACGTTCGGTTCTCAATTACTTCACAATCTTTAGCAGCGCCTTGAACACTTCTCCATCTGCCACCCCAAGCAATTCGAACAGAGCGGTTTCGGCGCTCGTCCAACTCGCACCCGCATCTCTCATTTTCTGCAGGCCGATGGCCTTGTTCTCGGCGGTTCTTGAAGACACGGCGTCAGTCACAACCTGCACTTCCACCCCCATATCCACCAGATCGGCGGCGGTCTGATAGACGCAGATGTGGGTTTCGATCCCGGCAATCAGGACCTGGTTGCGATCCAGATTCTTAAACGCCTGCAAAAAGCCATCATTGCGGCAGCTGCTGAAGCTCATTTTGCTGATCGGCGTCACATGGGATAAAAGGTCGGCGACCTCAGGTATGGTCGGTCCCAGACCGACCGGATTCTGCTCCACCCAGAGAACAGGAATGCCTAAAACCCGAATGCCCTTGATCAGCTTCTGCAGATTATCGAACAAGCGTTCTTTCTCGTGCATCAGGTGGGCAAGTTTGCCTTGAACGTCCACAAGCAACAGCACGGCGTTTTCCATTTTCAACATGGTTGATTCCCTTCTTTGACACGCTCTCGCCGCTATCGACGGGAAATGCCCCCGCTATTTCGGCTCAGACTGACCGGTAGGTCTCTTCGACAATTTCCTTACCATACTTTCTTTCAAGACGCCGGACGATAAAATGACCCCGCGCCATATCCTGGAAATGATCGATAAACAAGGTATTGACAATAGCCCCACCCGCGGCACCGATTGCAGGGACTGCCTGAGCGGCGGCTTTTTCCGATACCTGGATGCTGAAGCGCTCCGCAATTTGGATGATCAATCGGACAAGAGCAGGGGCGCTTTCTTCAGCCAGACCTTTTTCGGCAATATATTCAGCAGCTTTTGTGACCGATTGTGCCAGGGCGGCGCGAACTGCAAAATATCCCGATTCAGACGCATCATCGTTCATGTTCGGCCCACCTAAAGCGAATACTTCGATGCAGGCCATTTTAGAATCAATGGTATTGATCGTCTCCGCTTCGCTTCTGGCGATATCAGCTATGGAACGCAACATGATGGTTGTCGATATGGGCAGCTCTAGTGCCAATGCGGGCAGCCCAAAGAAGCCTCCGATGCCGCCGGATGTGGCTACAGCCAGTTTATGCCAGACTGTTGATGCTGCTTCACCGGGCGAATCTTTCATGGTGAGAACTGCCGTATGAATCGCCTTGGACAGGGCCGTACGGGTCACTTCACCGATTTTCACACTCCACTTTTCGGGCAACATGGCAAATCCTTTTTCAATCGGTGTGCCGAGAAAATGGGTGATCTTGGCGGCAAGGCCCGGGTTTTCCAGCAGCCGCTTCGCCTTTTTTAAATCGTCCAGATCTTTTGGTTGAAATGTCATGCGTCTTCTCAATAATGATCATATATCTGTGGGCACTATGCCACAAAGAGATCTACCGTCCGCCCGTCCTTAAAATTGACCAGCCCTTCCTCGCAGATTCGCAGGAACGGGATGGCTGCGCCCGTCAGGGCGATCAGGGTCAGCAGCGGATCGGGAAATGAGACGCCCAGGTCCGCCGCCGCCTGCCGGATGGCTTTCAGCCGGGCAACGAGTTCCTCCAGCGGCAGCTCGGAGATCAGTCCGAAAACGGGCATGGCCAGCTCCGCGGCTACGCGCCCAGCGTTGCAGACGACCGCCCCGCCCTGCATCTCACGAATACGGTTGACGCACAGGGCCATGTCCGTCTCGTCGGCCCCCACGACGATGACACAGGAGGTATCCCATGCCGCACTGCAAGCGATGGCACCGGACTTAAGGCCAAACCCCTTGATCAGTCCGGTGAAGCATTTTCCCGGAACAGCCGTCCTGTCGATTGCTGCAATTTTCACCAGATCATTGCCACTGTCCGTCTCGATCGCGCCAGCGGTGACCGAAAGATCCAGCCGCACCTCCCGGGTAACCAGGTCTGTCACCATCTCGATAACCCGGCATGAGGCTGTGACGCCTTCACCATGGAAAGGCAGGCCAAAATCGGACGGCTCGAACTTTTTAGGAATTCGAATACTGTTCAGGCTTTCAGCAGCGAAGACGTGTTTGCGGGGCGCCACTTCAAGCGTTCCATCCCGCGCGATGATGCGGCCGCTGCTGACCACAACCATCGCCTGGATGGTTTGCGGATCGGGAATCAGAACAAGGTCAGCGATTTTTCCGGGGGCAATTCCACCGATGCGGTCGTCCAGACCAAAATGCTCGGCTACGTTCAGGGTCGCCATCTGCACGGCGGTAACCGGATCGAAGCCGCAGTCGATGGCTTTCTGGACGAGATATTCCATATACCCCATCTCCATCAGATCCGCGGGTGATATGCCGTCCGTAGTCAGAATCAACCGACGTGTGTCAACGACCATGTCCTTGATCCTTGCAATCTCGGCAAGATCCCGCCGGATACTTCCCTCACGAATCATTACATAGATGCCCAGCCTGAGACGGTCCAGCACCTCCTCGGCCTTGATGGGCTCATGGCAGGAGGAGACCCCGCAGGCCGCATAGGCCTGAAGCTTTCTTCCCCTGGCCCCGGCGGAGTGCCCCTCCAGCAGCTTTCGATGGGCTGTGGTTTGGGCGAAGATCGGAAAAAATACATCCGGGTTTTGCAGCACCGCCTGCCAATAGGATTCACCCAGGCCGACGATCTCCTGGCGCGCCAGCAGTTTCTCCAGATCCGCCGGATCGATTCCCATGGCGGCCCGGCTGGTGGAGACCATGGCAGGCGCCGTTGCGAAAAACTTGATGGGTTGATCTTTCAGGGACGCAAGAAAATCCAGGACACCGGCAATGCCGGCAACCGCATAGGGCTCCAGGGTCTCCGTGATAATGGTGGTGGTGCCGCCCCTGGCCGCATATTTCAGAAACTCGCCGGCGGTATACGACGAGGCCACATGCGCATGGCCGTCGATGAACCCGGGGATGAGGGTGGCGCCGCCGGCGTCGAAAACCGTCGTGCCGTCGCCGATGGCATACTCGACATCCGGCCCCATGCAGGCAATCCGCTCCCCGCAGGTGCATACCGACTGATTGTCCAGTATCTCACCGGTGTAGACGTTCAGGAGCCTGGCATTGACAAAGGCAAGGTCGCCGGGCGTCCGCCCAAGGGCCACATCGATCAGTTTTTTGGCTTGGTTTTCGTTCATGACGGGTCATCATTCCTTTGCAGAAGACCTATGGGGAGGAAATGATCTCATTTGACACGTTGTCCACGACAACCGGCGTCTCAAGGTATTTCAAAACGGGCTCGGAGCCATATTTACCGCGTACGAACGCCCGCCATTCATCGGTGTACAGACGATCTGCGTCTTCGCGCGATTGCCACAGGTAAACGCCGCCGGCAGTGTTGCCGTCCGGGAAAAGAAAGTAGTACTTGCGGATCAATCCGGGCAACCCCTGGTATTTGGGGGCCGTGCTCAAAAAGATCTCGCGGGCCTCTTGGCTCGAGATCGGTTGGGGGAGTCCAAATTCAACAATTACGGTAATCATGCATATCTCCTTTGTCCTGCTTTTCATCTCTATGGATCGGCTGTGGAAGGGATTGCTGTTTATCAGGTCTTTCAGGGAACCCATGGCGCCTCTTTCGTGTCATTTTTACCGGTTGCCGACCGCCAGCCCATCGTCGATCAGGTCAAGCACCGTCTGCTTCTCTTCGGGGAATTTATAACCCTCATAGCTGTGGGTGAACAAGAGCTGCCCCCGACTATTTTTCCAGGAATTGCCGGCATGATCGAAACAGACCCGGCCGTTGACTGACAACGCCTGCATGGTCAGGCGCAATTCACGCAGCTGTTCCCCGGGTGTCAGCATCTCGAATGTCTGCCCGGTCATCTCCCGGGCCATGGGAGTACCGGGCCAGGGGCGAAACGGGCGGGATCGGATGTAGTGCGGATCGATCTCGCTGAGCACGCGGGCCGTGTTTCTGGCATGATCCTGCCAGTGGGCTTTGCCGCCCAGACCGGGCATCCAGTATTCCGATAGCTGAAAGCCCGCCACCAGAGCCTTCCGGCCGCCGTTGATATGGATCTCGGCCGTGGCGCCTTTCTGGATTTTTTCAAGCACCGCATCATCCCCACTTTCCAACCCCACATGCAGCCGGTCCAGGCCGGCCCGACGAATGGCCTTGAGGTCATCGAGGGATTTTTGCACCAGGGTTTTGGATCGCGCATAGGTGGTGACCCGAACGATGGAAGGGAACGTGCTGCGCAGATACCCCAACACCTCAACCAGCTGGCCGGTTTTCATGATCAGGCTGTTGGCGTCCTGCAGAAACACGGTTTTACCGCCGGACAGCAACCAGTGGTAAAGCATGGCAAAACCCTGGTGATGGTTCAGTTCGGGGTATTTCCCGATCAGGGCCACGGCGGCATGCTGGGTCACCTCACCGTTTGGTCCGGACTGCCGTGAAAGCGCCGCGAGGTCGTCGCGCACGGCGGCCATGGCATCGATATCCTGTTTGATTTCGGCAACCGGTCGCACCTGGAATTTCTCGGTCTTATACATGCCGCAGAAGGTGCAGCGGTTCCAGGGACAGTTGCGCGTCAAACGGACCAGCAGGGAGTTGCTGCCACCCTCGCTGGGCGGCCGGTAAACGCCTGTTTCAAATTCATATCTTTCAGCAGCGGATTGCGTCATTGTCGTTCCTTATGCCCTGTTTCCATCGCCCGGTGCCGGCGTGCATGGAGCGGGGTCTTGCGAATACTGGTTTCTGGTAGGGGGCTTACCCTTCACCGATCAGACGTCCAGGTGAAAAAATTCGATCGCGTTTTTATTCAAAATCATATCCAGTTCGTCATCGTCAAGACGCGAATCCCGCAGCCACTTCAGTTCCCTGTCCCACGCATAGGGGATATTGGGAAAATCAGATCCATACATGATCCGGTCGAGCCTGTATTCCTGCAGGTCGATGCGTTCGTAGTTGTGAAAATAGTCCGTCAGCACCATGGTCGTGTCGAGCCACAGGTTGTCGTATTTCTCGATCAGCGCTTTGTATTCACGCGTCTCGCT
The DNA here is from genome assembly GCA_963697405.1 of uncultured delta proteobacterium. Taxonomy (GTDB): domain Bacteria; phylum Desulfobacterota; class Desulfobacteria; order Desulfobacterales; family Desulfosarcinaceae; genus Desulfosarcina. The sequence goes on from CAVONY010000036.1 coordinate 52,461, forward strand.
GAAACCGAGATGGGGTACGCAAAGGGCAAGCTTCGGGAAATCAGCCAGTACTCGCGCCAGCTTGTCGGCACTGCAGATCGTATAGGGATCACAGCGGTATACGGGACTTTTGGGTTCTTTTCCAAAATGAACCACCACGGGTTTATTATTGGACTGACAAACCTCGAATAGGTGCTCGGTGTCGTCGGCATCGATGTCAAAGCATTGGACGTGGGCGTGCAGCTTCAGGCCACCGAGTCCGGCATCGAATGCCGCCTGTAAAATCGTTCCGGCATGTTCCTCACCGGGGAAAACGGTCGCCAGTCCGGTAACCCGGTCGGGGTATTGGCGGCATTTTTCGGCCATGTAAGCATTCAGATCTCCGGCAATTCCCGGGGCATGCGCATATTGAAGGGCGACGATGTGCCCCACGCCATGGGACAGCAGGAAATCAAATACCCGGGAAGTGGACAGTTGATATCGAATGTGCCAGGCGTTCTCATCAAACCATCGTCTGACGGCTTTAAACATATTGTCTGGGAAAACATGGACATGGGTATCGATGACCTTGGGGAATCCGGCCGGAATCATATTGCCTTCAATGTCATCGAGCGTGGGAAGATGCCGCTGCAACATAGTGGTTAACGACCTTTGATAAATACATGATTAGACTGTTCAACTGAAGTGGATCGCAGCGATCCGGACGGGTACATCCCCGATTACCCGGGTACAGTGACCCTTTCCGGTCGTGTCATCCAGCATGACGACATCGCCGGATTTTCGGCGACAACGCTCCCCGTCACCCACCGCGAACTCACATTCACCGGTCATTATGATCAGCCATTGCCTCACTGGCGTCGGATGCCAATCCCCATACCAGCCTGCCGGCAGTTCCAGGAAAAGAGATGCCTCGGCAGCCGCAGGTATAGAGGTGTTCAGTGGAGTCGCCGGAGGTGCGTAATCGTTGGGTTTCAGGTCGATGATCAACGTCTTGAAATGTGAACAGCCATCGGCGTCCGAATAAATCTGAAGATACTTGATTGTGCTCATTGCCTGTCTCTTCGCTTTCCGATGTCGTTATGACGCACCCTTTCCTTAACACCGGCCGTGCAACAAAATCCATCTGCCAAGCCCTGCGCTCAGTCTCTGTTGCGATACCGGATCAAATTCATGGCCATCATCGTTGCCACCACCTCGCGATCTTGGTTCAGCATCTCGCAAAAGGAGAACAGCACCCCCCGGTCGGGTTTGCTGCGCGACGGTTTCACCTTGTGTATGGTGACACGCAGGGTGAGTGCATCGCCGGGTCGCACCGGTTTCAGCCAGCGCAGCTCATCGACACCCGGGCTTCCCAGGCTGGCCCGGTCCGGCAGATAATGTTCCACAAACAGCCGCATGAACAAGCCGCAGGTGTGCCAACCACTGGCAATCAGCCCGCCGTAAACCGTTTGCCTGGCGCCATCCGGATCGGTGTGAAAAAGCTGCGGATCAAACTGCTTGCCAAACTGGACGATCTGCGCTTCGGTGATGGTTACCGGTCCGAACTCATGCACGGCGCCGGTTACATAGTCTTCCAGGTAGCGCTCCTGCGGTGTGGTGCCGAATTGACCTGTTTGCATTTGAGTGACTCCTTGGACAACTGTTTTAAACCCTGCTCACCGGGTTCCTGCATGTGATGCGCGTATCGATGCCGGTCAGGTTGGACTATCCGGGTGATTCGTCAGACCGCCTTAAGCCCAGCGCACGCACCGCGCGGACATGGAATCGGCATGAAAAATCCTGCCAGCCGACAAAGGCCAGTGAGGCACTCACAAACCAGGCGGCCGTATAGGATTTTCGATCGCAGGTCCACAGGATGGGGCGCGATGGATCGAATACCGGAGGCAGGCAGAGATCACGCATCTCCGGGGGGCGCTCCAACAGCGAAACCAGTTCATCCACAGTGGGCAGGCGCCAATCCGACACACCGGCAAATCCGCGGGTGTTGATGCCTGCCACATAGGCGTGGGCGTCCGTCCAGGTTAGCGGAAATTCACTTCCCACCCGTTGCCACTGCAGGCCGGTGGCCGTATCGACGACAGTGCCGTCGGCATGCGTTGCATAGGTTTTTACGCCTCGATCCGTCAGGCTTTCCGGTCGCCACAGGGAGTCCAGGGCAAAGCGGGCACGTGCGTCACCGGTCCCGACCTTGATGGGCACCGACCGCATTCCACCCGGATCGACCCTGCAGGGCCCGGTCGTCAAATCGTCAACACCCCTGCAGACCGCAGCCAGTTGATCGCGCCAGTCCTGGTACAAATTCTCCAGGGTCTGTCGCATTGTGGCCGCGCCGGAGAATCGGTCTTTTGCATCACGCGCCATGGCCCGGTTGAAAAAGGCGTCCCAGGCCGCATCCAGATCCGGGTTGAAACGACTGGCCGGCTGGATGGCCCCGTCGTCCAGATTGGCCTCGTCAGTGGGCAGCACCCCGGTCAACATCCGGTAGAGAATCACCCCCACCGGATAGCAGTCCGCCCGGCCGTCGACACTGTCCGGGTCCGTTTCCTGCTCGGGCGGCGCGTAATAGGGCGAACCGACTTTAACCCCGCTGGGCGCGGACGGTCCGGTTTCGCCCCGCAACCGGGAAAGTCCGAAATCGATCACCTTGATCCGGCCGGAATCGGTGAGCATCAGGTTAAACGGCTTCATATCACGATGAACAATGCCCGCATGATGCATCCGGGCCAGTGCGTCCAGGGTCTGCAAGGTGTAATTCACGGCCTTATCCAGAGGCAGCCGCCGGGTGGGTGTCTCAACCCGGTAGCTTTCCCCCATCAGCATCCCCAGGTTCAGGCAGTAATATTCCATCACGAAAAACGGGATGCCCCCGGCCTCGTCATAATCCCAGATCGCTGCGATATTCGGATGGTTCAGAGATGCCATGGTGACGGCCTCGGATTCGAACTGACGCCGCAGCCCCTCCAATCCCACCAATTTCAACAGCATGTCTGCCGGTTTCAGGATTTTTAGCGCGGCGATGCGCCCGGTAACCGGCTGCCGGACCTTGTAAACCACGCCCATGCCGCCTCGACCCAGCAAGCCGCAGACATCGTATCGACCGAGTTTCATCTGCCTGCTAAAACCCTTTCCGACCTGTCAAAGCAACCGCCGGGCATACTGGTCGGGCATGCCTGCAGGTTTGAAGCCGGCTATGGCGGCCTCGATGTCATAAGCCACAAAACGGACGGTCAACGCCCACGTGTCCGTATCCCAGAGCACATATTTGGCCCGGTTATCTCCGTCGCGGGGTTGGCCCACCGCACCGATATTGATGATATGGCGGCTGGACCGGTCCAGGACGTGATGCCCTTGTTCCAATGAGTGGCGCATTGCACTAAGGCCGTCCCAGCTGATCCGTTCCAGTTCATGGGTATGCCCGACGAAAGCGACCGCCTCGGCAAATCGTGAAAAGAGATCGCCCAGGTCATCGTCCTTGATTTCGTAGAGGTATCTGAATACAGACTCTGGCGGCAATCCGTGCACGAACAAACAGCCGTGCCGGATCAGAAACCGCGGCAACTCACGGATGTAAACCACGGTTTCGTCGGAAACCAACTCACAAGTCCGATGGAGGGCCTTACGCGATTGAGGATTGAACCATTGGCGGTATTTGGCTTTTGCCACGGCCAGCTCATGGTTGCCTTGAACCGACACAATGCCTCTTTTGCGCAGCAGGGCCATGCAAGCTTCCGGTTCCGGGCCATAACCCAGCGTGTCTCCCAGTGAAATAATCTCGTCAACACGGGGTGTGCGGCTGTCAATATCCCCAAGCACCCGGTGAAAAGCCTCCAAATTGGCATGAATATCAGATAATACGGCGATTTGCATACCCTGGAATCTACCAGAAAACCGTATCTAATGAAACGGGAAAACACGCCGGAGGCCTCCCGTTGACCTTTCCGGCCGAGGGACAGTCGCAAAAATGAGTTCTTTTCAAGTACCGAAGGCGATAAAACAGGCAGGGGCGACCGCCGTCCAGACTATCACCAGCGAGCAGATGCGGCCGATGAGATGTTTTTCATATCCTTTTGTTCCGATCATTTACCATACGCCATACAGGCGCCTGGTATTATCCGAAACCGCTTCCATCACCGCCTCTTCAGGGACATTTTTGATCTGCGCAATCGTCTGGATGGAAATAGACAGGTTGGCCGGTTCGTTGCGCATCGCCGGGATCGGTCCCAGCACCGGGCTGTCCGTTTCGACAAGCAGACAGGCAAGGGGGAGCCGTTTGACCAGTTTTTGTTTCTGGCGGGAACGGATGACCGAAGGGGGAATCGAAAAAAAATATCCTGCTTCGACCGCCGGCAGCGCAGCACCGGCCTTGCCGTCAAAGGCATGCATCTGGACCCGGGTGGCGCTGCTTTCCAGCAGCAGGGCGATCGCATGGCGGCCGGCGGACCGCGAATGAATGTTCAACGGCAAATCCAGTGCTTTGGACAGTTCAATAAACCGTTTAAAAATTTCTCGTTGCACCTCTTTTTGCGATTTTTCCTTTACAACCCAGTAATCCAATCCGACCTCACCGATCGCAACCAAATGGGAGCGATTCAGGCGAATAAAAGCGACCATCTCATCGGCCTGATCCAGATCGAGAACCGTCGGATACAAGCCGGCCGCAGCCTTCAACATGGGATAGGCCTTGGCCAGTTCAACATTTTTCCGGGCATCACCGAGGTTTTCGCCAACAGCGACAATCGCCTCCACGCCGGCTTCACGTGCGCGTGTCAGAACGTCGGTCCGGTCTTCGTCAAAATCAGGATCACAGATGTGGGCATGCACATCCACGAGTTGGTGGTCGGACATAGGCTATGATGTGGACCGAACGTTTACATTTCTAACAGTTGGCATTTTTTTCTGTCTTTTTGTTTGCACCCAATGGCGGCATGGATGGCGCCATCCAACCGGTCCATGTCACCATACCCCAGGTCGCCTTGGCAGATTTCGGTGATGATGCCCTTGTAGTCGATTGAAAAACAATTGTGCGCCGAACGCCAATAGGTCAGTTTGTTTGAATTTTTTTTTTTTAGGATGGTTGTGGTCAGATGTCAGTCTAAAGTGATCGTGGGTCATGTGTTCATCCTGTTATGTCAACTACCGACTGCGCCGCGGCAGAAAGATAATTTTATATATATTAAGAATAGTTATGTTTATTGCGCGCGATTATTGAACCTAAGTTCCAAAGCATATTCTGGACACTTCAGCAAGGATGTCAAGTCGGCCGGATGGCCCTCATCGATCAATATGGGCAATCATATCTCTGGCTGAATTGGTCCAGCACCGCCAGCAGGGACTCGGGCAGGTTTTGCCTGACCTGCCGGATGATATCCGCGGGCACCGTTTTGTAATAGGCCTGGGCAATCGCACCTGCGATGCAGGCCATGGTGTCCGCATCGCCGCCTAAAGAGATGGCATTTTTCACTGCGGTTTCGTAGTCCTTGGAATCGAGAAAGGCGATGATGGACTCGGGCACAGAGCCCTGGCAGGAGACATCGAAACGATAACCCGCCCGGATGTCATCGACGCAGCACCCCAGGTCGTAGGCGAACCGGGTTTCGATCTGCTTTCGGATGGTGGTTTTGTCCGCATCTTTCCTGGCCAGGAAAACGGCCAGAGCGGTTGCCTGGGCCCCCTTGATGCCTTCCGGATGGTTGTGACTGACCTCGGCGGATCGTTTGGCATGGGCCAACACATCTTCAATGGACTCGAAAGCGAACCCCACGGGAGACACCCGCATGGCCGAACCGTTGCCGTAACTGTAGTAAGGAATACTGTTGGGATCCCAGATCCAGTGCCAGAAGGATCCGCCGTAGGGCAGATTGGGGAAATTTCGGGCAAAGCACTTGATCGCCACGCGGTAGTCCTTGCAACGGATTATGGCGTTGGCAACCGCGATGGTCAGGACCGTATCGTCGGTAAACGCCGCCACCACCATCGGAACGGCCACCGTTTTGATCGGGCAGCTTTCATAGGGAGAACCGATCATGTCGCCGGCAATTGCACCGATCATGGCTAGATCCTCGACGAGTAGGCCAAAAGGGGTCAATCCGTTCGGCTGCAACGCATGTGCAGCCGAGACCGCGCTTTCCAGATCAACGCTGACTGCGAAAGGGGATGATGACTATATTTGCAACAGACTCGGAGATCGCTCAACGGAGGCAGGGCTGGCGTGGTGGCATCAACGTTTAGTTAGTGCCCATCCATAAATGGTTATTTTGCCCGATCTCTGCGTTGCGCGAAAAATTTTATCCTCGGAATATCAACTATATGCCTCTGGTAAAATTTTTCGCACGCCTTGATCTCGACCAAAATCCCTCATTTCTGGACGGACACTAGTTAACAAGCTGCGTGAATTTTCGGATGGGCTTGAAATGCGCTGTTTGTATAGTAGGCAAAAATAATGGCGACATCAAGCTATCTTTGTATGAATTTATCCTCCCCGGCGCGATTATGCGCTGACCCGCCGTTGCGCGTGCCGGATTCCCGGCCGGATCTTGCGGATCCGACCCGGTTTGCCCTGGACGCGCTTATTCCCGGCGTCCCTGACCTGGACCCGCCGACCGTCGAACGGGACGTCCTTGAGGCTGCGCCGGACTTTGTCGGCAGCATCGCGGGACACTTCGAAAAACGAGAATTCACGTTTGAGTTCGATCCGGCCGATCTGCCGGGAGCGAACGCCGGAATGGTCGCACACCAGGCGCACGATGGCGCCTTCGTTAATTTTATCCAGGCGGCCGACGTTGATGAAAAAACGCTGGGCACCAGGCGCGTCCGGTCGGCCGGGGCGGCTATTGGCGGGCCGGCTGACGGGCGAGGGGCGAACCGAAGCATTGATGTCGACCGCTTCGCGGTAGTCTTTGAAAAAACGGTTGAAATCGGCAGCCATGAATCGCAGGATCAACTCCTCCCGGTCGAAACCCGCCAGGGCCTCGCTGACCGCGGGAAGAAAGTTGGCCAAGGCCTTTTGGTCTACCGGCGTCTCGGCGATCCGGTCCACGAAACCGTCGAGCTGCCGTTCACAGATCGCCCGGCCATCCGGAAATTTTCTGAATTCGAACCGCATGGCGTTGGCCCGTTCCATCGAACGGAGCCGGCCAACTTCCCGGGGGGTGGAAAGGGCGATGGAGACGCCCGAACGACCGGCCCGCGCGGTTCGGCCGCTGCGATGGGTGTATATATCGGGATCATCGGGCAGATTGTAATGGATGATATGGGAGATCGCGTCCACGTCCAGGCCGCGGGCAGCCACATCGGTGGCTACCAGGAGCCGGATCGACTGTTGCCGGAATTTGCCCATGACATGGTCACGCTGGGCCTGGCTCAGGTCGCCGTGGAGGGCATCGGCCGGGTAACCCTCCTTCACCAGGGCGTCCGCCACGGTCTGGGTTTCCCGGCGGGTGCGGCAGAACACCAGCCCGAAGATTCCGGGCGTGAAGTCGATGATGCGTTTGAGTCCCTGGTAGCGGTGTCGCTCGTTCATCACGTAACAGGCGTGGGTGATATTGGGGGCAATGCGCCGGCGCCCGCCCAGCGATACCCGGTGCGGGTCGTCGAGATAGGTCCGGGCAATGGCCGCGACGCCCGATGGCATAGTGGCTGAAAACAACCAGGTTCGACGGTCGGCCGGCATTCGTTCCAGAATCCGATCGATATCCTCCTGGAAGCCCATGTTGAGCATTTCGTCGGCCTCGTCCAGCACGCAGGTGGCCGTATGAGACAAATCCACTGCCCGGCGCTGCATCAGATCGATCAGGCGGCCGGGGGTGGCCACGACGATCTGGGAGCCCTCGCGCAGCTGGCGGATCTGGTGGGCGATGCTGGCACCGCCATAAACCGCCGCCACGCGTATTCTGGGCAGGTAGCGGCCATATCGCTTCAGGTCATCCGTAATCTGCAGACACAACTCCCGTGTGGGACACAGGATCACGCCCTGAGGGCGCTTCAGACCGGCATCGACCCGCTGAAGGAGCGGCAGGCCAAAGGCAGCGGTTTTACCGGTGCCGGTCTGGGCAAGGCCGATAAAGTCCCGGCTCCCATTTAGCAGCTTGGGCAGGGCCGCGGCCTGAATCGGCATCGGAGCGTCGAATCCCAACTCCTCAAGGGCGCGAAGCAGTTCTGCCCGAAGGCCGGTTGTCTTGAAATCCATCTGTTCGGTTCTCCTTTGGTTGACCACAAAAAAAGCCGTCCAGCTCGATCCGGACGGCTTTTTCACTTTGATATGGATATCGATCGCCGGTCTATTGCGTTCGGCGGCCGACGTGCGGTTGGGCTATCGTTGGGGCAGCTTATATCTCTGTCAACGGCATTTGGCAATCATTTTTCCCCCTCATTCGCCTCAGCCCGCGACCGGCGGTGACACACTGGGGGCGATGCACTGCTGGCTCTCCTTCAGGGGGTATTTCCCGGAAATATCCCGGTAAAAAGCTCGGATCACGGCCATGTCGGCGTCGAGGTCGCCCGTCGGTTGGACAACCGGACCGAATCCGCCGACCTTGCGCCGGTAGTCCAGAAAACCGAGCACAATGGGTACGCCGGCACCGTTGGCGATGTGATAGAAGCCCGTCTTCCAATAGAGCACGCGCTTGCGCGTCCCCGAAGGCGGCACCACGAGAACCAGACGGTCGCGCTGGTGGAATTTGGCGATGGATTGAGCCACCACTTGGTTCGCAACGGATCGATCGATAGGCAGTGCGCCCAACCAGCGGAACAAAGACCCCAGCGGCCAGCGAAACCAGGCGTCTTTCATCATGATCACGGCATTCAACCGGTAAATGAAGGCCAGGCAGAGCGTAAAGATAAAATCCCAGTTGGATGTATGGGGAGCGGCTATGATGACATATTGGAGAAAATCCGGTTTGCGTCCCTCGAATTTCCATCCCGCGCATTTGAAGACCAGCAGCGCCAGCCAGCGCACCAGTGTCCGGATACCGACCGTTTCATGGATGGTCATGGTTATCGCCTTGTTATAAGGTTCGAACGCCCTTCAAAACCATGCCTTCGGATTGCGTGCGGTCAGCTGTGGTCCATTGGATTCAGGTAGACCGTGGCCGGTATAAGTTGGCTTTGAGCTTTGTTCCGTTAAAGATTCTCATCTTGTATGCTATTGGGACCTGCCTGACAAAGGCTTTTGCGGGTTTTACAATTGTTTTACACCGTCCCTGGCGAAACGCCTTACCGGAACGGAAAGTGCCGGCTCATGATGCGTGGGTCGTTTCAATGATTCGGTGGGGGGCTCACAACCCCTTTCCTTTTGATCGGATTGCAACTACCGGCATGGCTCGATTCCGCCAGTATTCTCCCCATCAGGCTTTTCAGGGCATGGAAATTTCTTTTAAAATCCCTCACCCGCGCATCACCATGGATGATCAGCTGCTCCCCGGTGCTGAAAGCCAGATGATGCGCCCTGCCATCCAGCCGGTCGTGATAATTACCGCAAGACCGGCATTTGACAATGGCGCCGGATTCCGAGAGAATAGTTTGAGCGACGCTGCGCTTATGGTTTTCGTCCATTCTGAGCATCGAAAAAGTGGTCATGCTGTCCGCCTTGAGTTGTCCCATACAAAAAAAAATCAGGGCCGGGTTTAGAGAAATCGGGATGTCGATTCCGCTGTATTACATCATGCCGGTGAAAATACCCTGACCATTCCGAAAACCCAATCACTGTCTCAAAGATAAGAACGATACCCCCAAATACAACCGTTTGAAACGCTGTCACACGGGGATCTGAAATCGATGGTTATCATTTTCCCGCATCGGCGGCAGCAAGGGATCTTTTCGTCCGATACAGCCGGCCATGGCATGTCCACGGCATCAGGCCGGCCTTTTTGTCTTAAATCGTCATCTGACTTCCGATTTTCGTTTTTTTTCCCGGCAATTTTTGATAGTGCAGCCGCCACGTTTACCTTAATACAAATCGAGGAGATGTCATGGAAAGCCAATTCAACCGCATCGATTCCGTTTCCAAAGGCGCCTATATCATCAACAAGGCCCAGAGCGTGAAGCTCAACCCCAGCGTCCTTTACGAGGCGGTGGTGGACATCGCCTCAGAGGGGCTGCTGACCGCCAACTGCATCAACATGGCGGCGGGAATCCTGCTGGAAGACTTAGGGCTTCCCACCTATTTCTTCGAAAACATCAAGAAAGCCTCCCTCAAGCATATCCTGGGCTCCATCGCCACCAGCATCACCGTGAAGAACGGCAAGGTGGTCCTGGTGGGACGGGTGGCCCACATCGATTTCGACCTGGAGCAGGAAAACAATGTCCAGCGGGTCCGCATCGCCACCATAGAGACCCGGGACAGCATGGAAAAAATCCTGGAAAATATGATCGCCGGCCACCGGCGCGAGTACTACTACAGCCCAGAAAGCAGCTACTACACCTACATCATCCGGCCCGAAACCGTGCATGACTATCCCCGGGAGGCCTTCGCGGAATCCAGGTTCCTGTTCACGCTGGCCGGGGACTACATGACCACCCCCGAGCCCACCCGGCAGCGCTACGAAAAATTTATCAAGGCGGCTGAGAAGGCTGTCACCCCCCTGATCGAGGTGTTCAACCTGCCAGAAACCGGGGAGATGCGCCTGATGTTCAACAGTGATTTCGCCTCGCCCCAGCTGCCCGTGCTGCGCAAGCTGTTCGAAGACCACGGCCTAGTGCTCAAACGGGCCTACTGGGAGCCCTACTGGGGCAAATCCCCCGTACCCTCGTCGATCTGTTCCCTCTATATCCAAGGTGAACTGCCTCGTACAAAGGAGGCGGAACTGGTGGGCGACCTGTGCGCCTACCTCTCCTTCGCCGTCAACCGCGTCACCGACCTTTACGTGAACGGGCAGCTGACCTTCAACGAGATGCTTTTCGCCGGTAATGCCGCCGATTTCACCCACATGTTCATCTTCAAGGAGCGGGACAACGCCACTGACCGGGAGATCCTGCAGAGCCTGACCAGCAAGGATCACAGGGACGCCTTTGCCGGACGAATCCACGGCTCCAACAAGTCCACCTATGTCTACAAGGCCATCCTGGAAGCGGTTACAGAGAATCCGGACCTGGTGAAATTTCTCTACGATCTTTTCGAAAGACGCTTCCACCCGGCGACCAGAAATCGGATCTCCGCTGCGGCACTGGATGAGAAGTTCGCGGCGTTCAACAAGATCATTTCGTCACGGTTTATGGACAACTGGCTTCACTGCGACATCTTCCGCTTCATGTTCAAGATGGTCTCGTGCACCCTCAAAACCAACTTTTACAAACCCGAGAAGCGATCCTTCGCCTTCCGCTTCGACAATGCCATCCTGGACCCCTTGGTCTTCGATCAGTTCGTCTTCGGCATCTTCTTCGTCAACGGCCACTACGCCTGCGGCACCCACCTGCGGGCCGGGGACATCGCCAGGGGCGGGTTGCGGCTGATCCGCGTCTCCCCGGCCAACTACCCCACCGAAATCGACAATGCCGTGCTGCTCAACTACGCCCTGGGGCCCAAGGCTCAGCGGCTGAAGCACAAGGACATCTGCGAAAGCGGTTCCAAGGGTGTCGTGGTGCCCCACGCCATCTATTCCAGTCTTGGCATGGACGCCTTGTACGACTATACCGAGGGCATCATCGACCTGGTGCTCGGCGACGACAGCATCGTCGACCATTACGGCAAGCCCGAGATGGTGTTCTTCGGCCCCGACGAGGGAACCGCACCGTTGATGGATGCGGTGGCCATGCGTTCGCAGGAGCGCGGCTACCGCTTCTGGAGAACGCTCACCACGGGCAAGAGCATCGGCATCCCCCACGACACTTACGGCATGCTGGACAACGGCGACCTGTTCGGCCTAATCGACCGCAGGGAAAAGGGGACGGACCTGCAGATCAACGGCGATTCCGTTGTGGTCACCACGGAGATGGCGGCCATCTATGAACGAATCGGCGGCAAGGTCGAGATCAGCGGCATGACCACCACCGGGGTCATGGGAGCATTTAGAACCCTGATCACCCATTGCGAGGCCAGGGAAGACGATCTCAACCTGATGATGACCGGCGGCCCGGACGGCGACCTGGGAGCCAACGAAATCCAGTGCTACAAAGGCAAGATCTGCCTGATCATCGACGGGGGCTCCATCCTGTTCGATCCCCAGGGGCTGGACCGGCAGGCGCTGATGAAGATCGCCTTCATGCGGCACACCTCGCCCCGGGCCAACACCCGGCAGTTCCCCGTGGATAAGCTGAGCCCCCAGGGCTTCATGGTTCCCCTCACGGCCAAAAATGTCACCCTTCCCGACAGCACGATCGTGGAAGACGGAGCGCTGTTCCACCGCAACTTCCTGTCCGATCCCGACAACCGGCGGTTTATCAGCCAGGCGGACATCCGGGCCTTCATCCCCTGCGGCGGCTTCAAGGACACCATCAACCGTGGCAACGTCAAGGCGTTTCTCTCCGTTTTCAAGGAACTGCGGTTCATCGTCGACGGCGCCAACGTCTTTTTCGATGACGCTGCCAGGCGGACCATCGCCACCAACGGGATCAAGCATATCAAGGACACCACGGCAAACAAGGGCGGCGTCTTCTCCAGCTCAATCGCCGAAGTGCTCACCGCCTTTCTGCTCGGCGACGACTACGAGGCCAAGCTGCTCGGCGACAAGCAAACCCGCTGGGCACTGATACGGGACATCATGGTTCTGGTGGACCGATATGCCCGGGCGGAGACGGAGATGCTCATCCGGATCCATGAGGCCAACCCGTCGGTTCCCCTGTTCGATCTATCGGAAAAAACCAGTGAGCAGATCTTTGCCCTGCAGCGCATCTGCGAGCAGAACATCGAGGTCATCCTCAAAGACAAGGCGCTGGTCTGGAAAGTGCTGGAGAACTACATCCCGGCCATCCTGATCAAACGGCTGGGCCGGGATGCGATCATGAATACGCTGAATGCCGGGGAACTGCAGCCCTATCGGGATGCCATCCTGACCAAGAAGCTATCATCCATGGCTTTTTACCGCTTCGGCGCCGACTGGAAGGCCTTCACCGGAAAGATGGATGCCGACGTTGCCGAGGGCATAAACACCATCGCTTCGGCTTTGGGCTGATGGCCTATTAATAAGAGACGCGGGAAGACAGAAAAGATGGATGGTTGATCATTGTCGGCTCGGAAAAGAGAAAAGCCTACCCTCTCCCTGGCTATGGTGAGTCGAAAAACCGCACCGTCATTTTCTCGGTTCATCCCCCAATGCCTCGCCGACTGCTTCGACGAGCGTGTCGAGGCCATAGGGTTTTTTCAGGTAGACCACGGGTCCGATCCGCTCTTGCCCATGACTTTTTTGGAATAAAAGGGTTCGAAAAATGATCGCCAAGTCCTCTTTGAAGATGCCGGTGCCGTTGTCCTGAACGATCAGGACGGCATAATTTCCTTCCGGCGGGGCGCCATGGTCGCCTATGGATCCGTCCATGGTGCGGTTTTCCGTTTAGATGAAAAGTGTCCCACCGTCCGGCATGGCCTCGGTGGCGTTGCTGACCAGGTTCATGACCGTCTTGAACAGGTGGACCGGCGAGCCTTTGACAGGCGTCAGGTAAGGCGCCAAAGGGGATTGCACGTTCACCGCCGGGAGGAACTGGGTCAGCTTTTCAAAATCTCCTGCTGGTAGGCGGCATTGGTTTCCTCCAGGCGCTTAAAGGCTTTGGCCGACCGATTGGCAAGGATCATCGCCTGTGAAAAAACGAATACGAGCAGCCCGTAGGGAATGGTATACCCGGTCTTAATCAGGTCGGTGGCATAGAGCATGTCGTTAACCACGGTGGCAATGACCAGCAACAGACTGACCAGCATGACAGCAGCTCCAAATCGTCGCCGCAAGGCAGCCCTGAAAATGATCCAGGCAACATAGCCGAGCATCAGGCCGATGAGGGGAGCCATTAAAGGGAACATGCCGGTAAAAACGGTGGACGGCGTCAGCAAGGTGACCAGTGCCAGAACCGCGCCGATAACCAGGCTGCCTTGATAGATCCCCAGCGTACATTCATCGGGAAACATCGACCGGACAAAAGCGATGCCCAACGGTGCGCCGGTAAAGACGCACAACCATTCCATGCGGATGGTCATCTGCCAGTCAAGGCTGGGAAACAGGTCGACCAGAAAAACCTCGCCGGTCAGAGCGGCCCGCAGGCCAAAAAAGAGACACAAGAGGGCGAAATAGAGGTTGAAACGATCCGACCGTCGACAGGCGAACAGGACAAAGTGGTAAATGCTCATGGTTAACAGGCAGCTAAAAACCACCACGTCCATAACCAGCGCCTGACGCTTGAGGCCTGAAGCCTGGAAGGCCGCCACCAGTCGGATGGGATCGCGCATGCCGCCTTTGGCATGCATGAAGTTGGAAATCTGAAGGATCAATTCGACCTCACCGTCCGCCTGTGGATCGATGAAGGCAACCGCCGTGCGATAGGCAGGTAGCATGGCGTCGGCACGCTCACCCACCTGACCGACAGTTACAGCCGCCTGGTCGTCGACCCACAGTTTGTAGGCGGTAAAGGCATATGGGATGAGCAGGGCCAGCCGCCCTTGCCGAGGGTCGAGGCGAAGGCGCAGCCTGAAGGTGGCGAACCCGGCGCCACCCAGTTCAATGCTATTCACGGAAGCACCGTTCCATACGCCGGGCATGGAGAACCAGCCGGTTTTTTCAGGCGTCGTGCCCATGCGGAAGTCTTCCGGTGAGAGCAGCACTCCCCAGTAGAATTCCCACTGTCCGGCGAGCCGTATCGGACCGTCGCGGCCCACCGGCCATTGGCCAAGATCGAGCAAACCGCCACTGGCTAATGGCGGCAGGGGTCGTTTCGCAGCATCGGCGTGAATCGTCATGACCAGCAGGGTCAAGGCGATCGTGAAAGCGATGTTCAAAGCAGATCTTTTCATAGTCGACACGAGTCACGGACCAGTTGGAGCAGCGGCTTCTTCTCAAAGCCAAACTATTGGCAGGCCCGTGTTTTTCTTGACTCATGTGGTGAGGGTCAAGAGAGTCACAACGGTGAACGCGCTATGTGTCGTCAGATATCGACCCACTGCGGCGCCTGGGAAATCATAGTTTCGATGGAACCTGTCTCGGGACGCGGCTTGAGTGCTTCGGCACTGCCCTTCGCACCGGTCGGCTCCGCCACAAAGGTATCACCGTCACGGTGAAGGCGATGCTGGTTGCCGCAAATGCGGCAATAGCCGATGTCGCCGTCTCTGGCACTGCTGGAAACGGTGATCACCGGACCGCAGGTGGGGCAGCGCACCATACGCACCCCCCGCTCACTGGTCCCGACAATCTCCTGTATGGCGGGCAGCCGAGTCCGCTGCACAAAGGCGTCCAGCAGCCCGGCATCAAATTGACGGCCATGTTCGCCTTTCAACGCCTCCACCGCCGGCATCGCGGCCACCCCCCGACGGTATGGACGCGTGCTCGTGAGGGCATCGAAGGCATCGGCGATACTGACAATACGGGCAAAGATGGAGATCTGATCTCCCTTGAGACTACCCGGGTAGCCCTTGCCGTTGACCCACTCGTGGTGTTGATGAACGGCCGGGAGGGCCAGGCTGCCCAGCGGATGCTCCTGGATCAGGATGGCCCCGATTCCCGGATGGGTTTTGACCACTTCATATTCCGGCTCGGTGAGTTTGCCGCGCTTTCCCAGAATGCCATCCGGAATACTGATTTTGCCGATGTCGTGCAGGAAGCCGCCCAGCCTGGATAAAAAAACCATTTCCGTCGGCAGGCCGGCCGCTTCGGCCAATTGCTGGGAATACTGGGAAACCCGCCAGAGATGGCCTCCGGTATAGGCATCCCGAGCCTCGATCATGGATGCCATCATTGCAAGGGATTTCAACAACGATTTTTCGATTTGGATTTTCATCGAACCTCCCCCTCATCCCCATTGGGCCTTTTTGCGTGGCCGTTGAAAACGGGATGCGGGCTGGAAAAGCAATTCAGAATACGGTTTGAAAATTGCGCATGGGAATGATAAACGCGAACGATGAGCAGGAATTGGGTTGCCTGTGGCCAGCAGCAATTGTTATGAACAAGCTGTCGATATGTTCCCATACAACTAGTAATTAGGTCAATCTATTCCAACGGATTTTTATGGACGGGGTGATCATTTCGGGTTATCAAGTATAATACCATCACGATAATGCGCCTTGAAACGGGCTTCTTGCTCTCCGACGTCCTATAAGCATTTGAACTGTTCCACCAGCGTGCCATCGACCTTTTGGTCAAAGAAAAGAGCTGATTCAAGAGGTCTTGACCAAGACCGACAGGAATCTCGAAAAAGCCTCTCGCCTTTTACAATTCTCACTTCCACAGGTGAGAAAAAAGATCCGGGTGTGGGTCCTGCAAAAACCGGACAACCGGCAAGAAAGCGCAAACCCAATTGACATCAACCAAAGGAGGGACAAACGGATGCAAACCAATCATGCAAAACTGATGCTGGCCCTGACAATCGCTGTTTTGATGGGGCTTTTCAACGGCAACGCACTGGCGGAAAAACCGATTGTTGTCGGTTGCCCGCTTTCGACATCCTTTCTCTATGGCTGGGATGCCGAAAGGGGCGTGACCCTGGCCATCGAGGAGATCAATGCGCAAGGCGGTGTGGATGTCGGCGGCAAGAAACGACCGTTTAAAATCGAAGTCATCGATACCCGTGATCTGGAGCCGGGCGTTCCGGTCAGTGAAGCGTTGCTGGCCGTCGAAAAGCTCATCCTGGACAAGGAAGCCGATTTCCTTATTGGCGGTCCGGTGCGGTCCGAGGCGGCCCTGGCGGCCATGCCGCTGCTGAGTAAATACAAAAAAGTATCCATTGTCACCACCGGCGTGCTGACACCCAAATACCACGCTATGGTGGCCGAGAATTACGACAAATTCAAATACTGTTTCCGGATTCACGGCGAAGCCAAGAACCTGGTGGGTGAAATTTTCGCCAATTTTGGTGATTTGAAGGCCAAATACGGATTCAACAACCTGTTTATCATTGCCCAGGATGTCTCCCACGCCCGGGGCGCGGCGGAAATAATTAAAAAAGTGGCGACCAAGAAAGGCTGGAATGTAACCGGCCTGGAGATCTATCCCACCGGCGCCACCGACTTTTCCATTGGCCTGCTCAAGGCCAAAAAAACCAACACCGAGATCATCAATATCTGGATGGATATGCCCGAGAGCGCCATCCTCCTGAAACAGTGGTACGACATGCAGATTCCGGCCCTGCCGTTCGGGTCCACCCTTGCCGCCGCCGAGCAGCCCGGTTTCTGGGACGCCACAGACGGTAAAGGCGAATTTACCCTCTGCAATGTGGTCAATGCCGGCAACGCCCCTTCCAACGCCACCCCCTGGACCATGAAATTTTACGATGCCTACACCAAACGCTGGGGGGTCGAGCCCGAAGGACTGGGAACGTCGAGCAGCTACATGGCAGTGTATGTCCTCAAGGACGCCATCGAGCGGGCGGGCAGCCTGGATCCCGACGAGGTGGTTGCGTCCCTGGAAAAGACCGACATGATGGGTGTTTACGGCAGACTGCGTTTCGACCCCAAAAGTCACCAGGTCATTCCGTCGACGGATCCCAAAGAGGGTGCCGTGGGCAGCATTTTGCAATGGCAGCAGGGTAAACGGGTGGTGGTCTATCCCAAAAGTATCGCCATGGGCGAGATTCAATTGCCACCCTGGATGGGGAAGTAGAATCGATGGAAATCCTGATCTACGGTACGATCAACAGTGTGGCGCTGGCCCTGTATGCCCTTGGATTTGCCCTGGTTTACGGCATCTGCCGTCTGCCCAATTTTGCCCATGGCGCCCTTTATGTTCTCAGCGGATTTATTGCCTGGACGGTAATCAACACATTGAAGGCCAACCTCTTGGTAGCCGTCGTTGTCAGTCTTCTGGTCACCGGCATTATCGGTGCGATCATTTACCGTCTTTTTCTGATTCGTGTCAGAGGCATGGAAATCTCGGAGATCATCGCCTCCTATGCGATCGCCCTGGCCATTCTCGAAGGTCTGCGCTGGGGTGGCTTCAGAGGCATGACCTACACCCTACCGGTCTTTATCGAAGGCAGCATGACCATCGGCGGTATTTCGGTGGACTATCAACGAATCCTGGTGGTGGTCATCGGCGCAGCCATGGTGGCCGCTCTCTGGCTGTTCACTCGCTACACCCGTGTGGGCCTGGCGCTTAAGGGGATGGCCCAGGACGAGCGGGCAGCCCTCATGCTGGGAATCGACTCGGATTTAATGGCGGTGGTGGCCATGGGAATGGGGTCCATGCTGGCGGCGTTTGCCGCCATACTGCTGCTGCCCCTGGGCAACATTGTGGTGGAGTCCGGCTACAATGTGCTGATCCTAGCCATTGCCGTGTGCATCGTCGGCGGCCTCGGCAGTTGGATGGGGGCCGTGCTGGCGGCGTTTCTGATCGGGTTTGCCCAGATCCTGACAGTAGTCTACCTGGGGGCCCATTACCAGATGATGGTCGCGCTTCTGGCCATTATTTTAACACTCATTCTGAAACCATCGGGGCTTTTCGGCCAGCAGAAAGAACTGGAGGAACGCGTTTGAAAATCGGAACGCAACACCGACGCCAAGAAAGAATCGACCGGGGTATCAAGGTTCGCACAGACGGTCTGTATGCATTGATGTCCTGGCGGGAGCTTTCCTATCTGATTGCACCCCGGCTATTGCTCATCGGCGGCCTTCTACTGCTGCCCATGGTCGTTCCGGGCATGTACTGGCAACGGGTGATTTCCATCGTCTGTATTTATGCCCTGCTGGCCCTGAGCTTCGATTTTCTGGCCCATTATGTGGGGCTGGTCTCCCTTGGCGGGGCGTTTTTCGTGGGTGTCGGCGGCTACCTGACCGCGCTGCTGAACACCGAGATAGGGATCAACCCTCTCATCGCCGTGCCGGCCGCCGCCATTCTCGGCGGCGTCATCTGTACCGTCCTGCTGCTGCCCTGCCTGCCCTTGCGGGGGGTTTACTTTGCTATCGTCACCCTCATGTACCCCCTCTTCCTCGCCCGGGTGATCGAGGCGCTGAACATCCTGGGTGGCACCGACGGCATTATGGGCATCGACGGCGTTCCCTATGCCTGGTTGGAGCAATACGGGATCATCGTTTTGCTGCTGTTGATTCTCTTCGCGTTGCGCCGGCTGGTCAACACCGATCTGGGATTGGTCATGCGGGCGGTCAAGGACAATGACCAGGCGGTTAAAGCCTCGGGCATGAACATTACCCATTACAAGGCCCTGGCCGTTTTCATCGCATCCTCGGTGGGTTGCCTGGCCGGGGCCTGCCTGGTGCACACTTACATGTGGGCGGGGATTTCCACCTTTGCCCTGGACTTTTCGATCCTGCCCATCGCCGCCACCGTCATCGGCGGAGGCGGTACCTTGGTGGGCCCGGTGCTGGGCTGCCTGATTCTGGTTCCCATATCCGAACTGCTGCGGGACTTCGGAACCCTTCGAATCGTGTTTTATTCCCTGATCCTGTTGGGCTTTATCGTATTTCGCAGTGAAGGGTTAATGAATTACGGTCAACGCAAATATCACCAGTTTGAAAGATGGACGGACATATGACGGACACCCCCCTTCTGCAAGTCAACGGCGTCACCAAGACCTTCGGCGGCATCATCGCCTTGAACAACGTCAGCTTTGACGTCAACGAGGGAGAGATTCTCGGGATCATCGGCCCCAATGGCTCCGGCAAAACCACCGTGGTGAACTGCATCACCGGATTTGTGAAGGCTTCCGCCGGCAAGGTCCGGTTTCGCGGCAAAGACATTACCGCCAAGCCGCCCCACAAAATTGCCGACATGGGCGTCCTGCGAACATTTCAGATCATGCGACCCTACTACAGCCTACCCGCTTACAAGAACCTGGTGATCCCGCTCTGCTCCCCCCGGGCGAGACGCACCGGGGGTTGGCGCGGCGGCGGCAAGCTGGGGGATCGAAACACCGTGAGCATCGACATCCTGGAGGAGATCGGTTTTGAGCGGGACTCCTACGTCCCGTATAAGACCACGAACACCCTGCCCACCGGTTACCTCAAACGACTGGAACTGGCTCGATGCCTGGCCCTCAAACCGGAATTGATCATTTGCGATGAAGTGTTTTCGGGGCTCAGCATGAGTGAAATCGCAAGCATGGTGCCGTTGATCGAACGGCTGCAGATGGACGGGATCACGCTGATCATGATCGAACACCGGCTGCGCGAGCTGTTTCAGGTGGCCAACCGGGTCATGGTACTCAACTTCGGGGAGAAACTGGTGGAGGGCAGTGCCCAGGAGGTCATGGCCGATGCAAGGGTCCGCGAAGCCTACTTTGGGTCCGAAGTGGTCGAGGAGGTGATGAATCATGCTTGAGGCAAGCGATCTGATGGTTTTTTATGAGAACATGCTCGCCCTGAATAATGTTCATATTCGTTGTGATCAAAATCAGATCGTCGGAATATTTGGTGCCAACAGCGCCGGCAAGTCCACGCTGATGTACGCGCTGTCCGGCATCGTACTGGATATGCAGAAAAAAGAAGCCATGGCCGGCGGCGAACGCATCACCGTGGACGGAAGTGTCCGCTTCCAGGGAAAAGAGGTGATGAGCGTCAGTCCCAGCCGCCGGGCAAAAATGGGCATTGTACTCTGCCCGGAACGCAGGCGGATCTTCAAAGAGAGCACCGTTCTTGAGAACCTGAAGATAGGCGGTTATCTGGCCTCCGCGTCCCAGGCCAAAGAAACCCTGGCGTATGTGTTCGACGTGTTCCCGTCCCTTTCCAGGTTGAAGAATCGCATCGGCGGTTTCCTGAGTGGCGGCGAACAGCAGATGCTGGCCATCGGCCGTGCGCTGATGGCCCAACCGAAAATTCTCCTTCTGGACGAACCCCTGCTGGGGCTCAGCCCGCTGATGCAGGCCATGCTCATGCGCACCACCCGGGAGATCCGGGACAAAAGAAACATCTCCATTATCGTTACCGAACAATACGCACGCCCGGTTTTTCCCATCGTCGACTATGCCTTCATTCTGGAAAACGGATCCGCGGTATTGGAAGGCACGCGTGAGGAGTTGATGGACAACCCGGACGTGCGGTCGGCTTATTTCGGCGTATAGATCGTTGACTGGTTGAATTGGTTGAATTGGTTGGGTTGGTTATATTGGTTCAATTGGTTTGGTTGTTTTAGGGTATTGAAAGGGAACTCGATGTCATTCCCTATCTGACCAGCATCGGCAATACCAGTGGTCAGGTCGCGTAGCAGGCGTTACCTGACGATCCAGATTTTACGAAGAGAGAGCGCATGCACACCGGCACCAATACGTTGGAACAGGAACTGACCTTCAGCAGATTTGACCGGATGAGTGAGAAATATCCGGATCGGTCGGCGTTTGTCTATCTGGGCGAGCACTTCTCATACCGACGCCTGAAGGATCTGAGCGAACGCTTCGCCGGCGCCCTGTCGGCGTTGGGCGTGGCCAAGGGCCACCGGGTGATGATCTATATCCCCAATTGCGCCCAGTGGATCATTGCTTTTTTGGGTATCCAGAAGATCGGCGCGGTGGTCGTGCCGGTCGCCCCCATCTATACATCCCACGAAATCATTTACATGATTAAAGATGCCGACGTGGAATCCGTGATCTGCATGGACACGAATTTCTGCTATGTCAAAGAGACCTTTGCAGAAACCGATCTCAAACGGGTCATCGTCACCAACCTGACGGACATGCTGCCGATCTGGAAGCGGTGGTTAGGCCATCTGTTCGACAAAATCCCCACGGGAAGGGTGGACAACGACCCGCGGGTGCATCGTTTTTCCCGAATGATCCGGCACGCGCCTATGGCGGCGCCCGCAACCATCGACCCCCGGCAAGATCTTGCCTACATCCTTTACACGGGGGGAACCACCGGGTTTCCCAAGGGCGTTCCCGGCAACCACATCGGCATGACCTCGTACGTCAACGATGTCACCGAGGACGTTGCCGGCGAACACCTCAAAGAGGGCGGAGACACCTACATCGCCATCAATCCGCTCTTTCATATCATGGCCCTGGGCCTGTTCATGGCCATCGGGCTCAATAAGGGCAACACCACCGTGCTGATGCCCTCTCCCCAGGTGGATGCAATCCTGGAGGCCATCCAACGCTTCAAGGTCCGCTGGCTGCTGGGGGTGCCGGCCCTGTACCGGATGATTCTGGAAAACGAC
The DNA here is from genome assembly GCA_963697405.1 of uncultured delta proteobacterium. Classification (GTDB taxonomy): domain Bacteria; phylum Desulfobacterota; class Desulfobacteria; order Desulfobacterales; family Desulfosarcinaceae; genus Desulfosarcina. The sequence continues at coordinate 74,660 of CAVONY010000036.1, forward strand.
CGCCAGGACCGCTATGACCTCAGCTCGCTGACCTATTGCTACTGCGGGGGGGATGTACTGCCCGAAGAGGTCAAGGAACGCTGGCGCAAGCGCTGCGGTACGCCCATTTACCAGGTCTATGGCTCCACCGAAGTCGGCCACGTGACCTATAGCCATATCGGTGTGGAACCCAGTCCCCAGGCAATCGGGTTCCCGCTGAAAAGCCGGCGTTGCCTGATCGTTGATCCCGCCACCCTGGAGCCGGTGGAGCAGGGCAAAACCGGCGAACTGCTGGTCACCTCTGCCGATACCTGCAAGTCCTATCACAACAAACCCGAAGAGACCCGAAAGGCCTATGTGGAAATCGATGGGACGACCTGGTGTCGCATGGGCGATTTTGTCAGCGCACTGCCCACCGGTGAATTGATCTATATGGAACGGTCGGCGGATATCATCAAACATAAAGCCTTTCGCGTATCGGCCTCCGAGGTGGAGGCGGTCCTTCAGGATCATCCCACGGTGATCGGCGCCTGCGTGGTGGGCATTCCCGACCCCAAGGTGGGCGAGCGCATCAAGGCCATTGTCGTGCTCAAGGAAGATGCCCGCGGTGTGGGCGGTGCCGAGTTGATGCACTGGTGCCGGGACCACCTGGCCCCGTACAAGGTTCCCTCCTATATCGAATTCAGGGATATGCTGCCCAAATCCAAAGTCGGCAAGCTGCTTCGCCGCGAGGTGCGCGACGACGAGATTCGGCGGATAACCAAAGGCAAAACTGCATCATCTTAGCAGCCTGATAGAAAGGACAACAACATGGATCTATTTTCAGCCATCCAAACCCGTACCAGCTGCCGGCAGTTCCTCCCCGATGCCGTGACCAAAGAAACCATCGAGCGAATCCTGGCCGCAGGGATCAGGGCGCCCTCGCCGCTGAACGCCCAGCCCTGGGGGTTCATCGTCATCACATCCCCTGAAAAGAAACAGGCGATCCTTGACGAAGCCGACCGCTGCAGGACATGGGCCATTGAGCAAAGCGGCTGGACGTGGCTCAACAAATATAAAACGGATTTTCTCATGCAGGCCCCCGTATTGGTGGCGGTGGTGGGCGACCCCAAAAAAAGCGGCATGGATATGTTCCAGGAAGATGGCCCGGTGGGTTATCAACTGGCCTGCGCCGCCGCCATTCAGAATATGTTGCTGGCCGCCCACGCCCTCGATCTGGGCAGCCTGTTCTTCACCATGTTCGATAAAAGCCGGTTGCGGCGCATTCTCGACATTTCAGAGGAGAAAACGCCAGTGGCGCTGGTATGCATCGGAAAACCCGGGGAGCCCCAGAAAGCGGTCCCCCGCAAAGATGTTACGGAGAAAACCATTTACATCGACTGAAAAAACCCGTGGCGGCTTCAGCGCCACCACGGCAATCGCTGGAGTGTTGCCATGTCGGAAAGCATCCTTAACAACAAGCGTATACTGGCCGTAGATGATGAGGCCGATGTTCTGGAAACCCTGGAAGACCTTCTCGACGGGTATCCGGGATTGATTCTGGACCAGGCTTCTGATTATGAAACCGGCTACCATCTGCTGCGCTCATGGACCTATGATGCGGTCATCCTCGATATTATGGGCGTCAGAGGCTATGATCTGCTTAACGCGGCGGCGCACTTGGGATTTCCAACGGTGATGCTCACGGCCCATGCCTTTTCCGCTGAAGGCCTGAAGCGCTCCATCACCCTTGGCGCAAAGGCCTATATTCCCAAAGAGCGCATGACCGACATCCCCGCATTTCTCGAAGATGTGATCACCCTCGGACACCGTTCTAATCTGAAGAAGATGTTTCAGCGGCTGGGCGGCCTGTTCAACAAGCGATTCGGGTCCCAGTGGATGGAGGATGAGAAAACCTTCTGGGATCAGGTGAGATCCGGGGAATATCAGCCGAAACCGGTTATTTTAAAAAAGTAACCGTCGGCTGTGATCGCTCGCTTCAAAAAGGGTCTTGACATCCATCATGGACGCACGGCCGGCATCACTTCCGCTGGGAAAAGCGCACCGGTGAGAAAAGGCCCATATCGATTGCGGGGACAAGGCCTTCGAGCAGATCGGCCAGCATTTCACCCAACACCGGCGCGAACTTGAAGCCGTGTCCGGCCAGCGCCACGGCGAATACATTCTCGTTTTGGGGCAGTGGCCCCAGAAAAAAGTGGTCATCGGGCGTCAGGGTATACATGCAGGTGTCGGATGTCATCGGCCGGTCGGACAGCGGCGGCAGAAAACGGGTCAGCATGGCCCGCATCGCCGCCTCCTCTTCTGTGGAAACTGCGTGCGATGGGGTTTCCGGGTCGCCGTCGGCAAGCTGGTTGTGGAAGGCGGCCTTGACCCGTCCACCGTGGTTGATGGCCGGCAGGGAATAAAACTCATGGTACGATACGGACGTACCGGCAGTGTCGTCTATCGGGACCTGCCAGAAATTCACGGGAAATTGACCCAATTGATAATCCGTTGCATCCGGCGGGGTAATCCAGTGGACGGGAATCCGTTTGGGCGTCAGCATGGCACCGGCAACGCCCAGCAATCGCCCCGTACGCACGCCGGCGGCGATCAGGACCCGTCCGGCGGTATACCTGCCCTGGGAGGTGCGAACCTCGATGCCGCCCGACGTGGCCGTCCACCCGGTCACCCGTTCATCGACCTGAAGCCTTGCCCCGGCGGCATCGGCCATGGCGAGGAATATCCGGATGCAGGTTTCCGGGAAAACGATCCCCGCCTCTTTTTCCAAACCGGCGGCAAAGCGGCTGGGCGGTGCCAACGGCGGCCACCGCCTGTGGATGTCGGCGGCAGTCAACATATCATGAGATATGCCGCCGGCCAGGGCGCTGGCCAGGAATCCGGAAACGGCCGGTCCGTCCGGCGGCCCGATGGTCAGGTTATGGGTGGTGACCAGGAGCTTCTCTCCTGAGTCTTTTTCCAGCTTGCGCCACAGGTCCCAGGCCCGAATCGCCATGGGCAGGTATGCGGTGCCCTCCAGATAGGCCCGCCTGACGCTGCGGGATTCACCATGGTGACTGCCCAGGGTGTGCGGCGGATGGAACGCATCGATCCCCAACACCGACACACCCCGCTGCGCCAGGCTCATGATGGTGGCCGATCCGGCGGTACCCAGCCCGACAACGATGACGTCATAGTGATGCATCACACCCGCTTTCCATCCCGGACAACAACTGATCGCGTCGGGGACCTGCCGCAGCCAGGGTCAGACGACCACGTTCTTTTTGCCGCCGTAGTACTTCATGAACTGCACCCGCTCGTAAATAGATGGATCCGTGCTCTTGGCCTGACTCATTTTACCCTTGAAACCGCTGATTTGCTTGAATCCCTTGCGGGACATCCAGCTCTCCAGGCGCTCGAGCATATCCCCTATATGGGCAACACCGTGTTGATACAGGCACGAGGCCACCTGAACCGCATCGGCGCCGGCCAGCAACTGCTTGATCACCGCATCCCCATCGTGGATACCGGTGGAGGCGACCAGGTCGCAGTCGACTTTTTCGGCCATGATAGCGATCCAGCGCAGTGACATGGCCAGGTCCGAAGGGGTGCTGAAGACGAACGCATTGGTGGTCTCGAAGTTGTCGATGTCGATGTCCGGGCTGAAGTACCGGTTGAACAGCACCAGCCCGCCGATACCGGTTTGAGAGAGCCGCTGAATCATCGGACCCAGATCGGTAAAATAGTGGCTGATCTTCAAGGCGGTGGGGATGGAAAGGTGTTGGGTCACCTGCTCGGTGACCTTGAAATAGATGCTTTCCTGGTCCACCCGCTTTTGCTTGAAATCGGTCGGGGGGAAAAACATGTTCAGTTCGAGGGCATCGGCACCGGCCGCTTCCAGTTGCTTGGCATAGGCCATCCACTCGACCGACTGCAGAAAGCAATTGATGCTGGCGATAACCGGTATGGAAACCGCCTTTTTGCTCTCCTCGATCAGGGTGATGTATTTTTTCAGGTTTTCTTCTCGGACGACGTAGTTATAGTAGTCAATGGGAACTTTTCGTCCGTCGTAATCGAAGTACTGACTGTCAGCGGCAAAATTTTTGGCCGTCTTCATGAAATCGGCAAATTCCAGGGCCACCTCCTCTTCGAAAATGGACTTGAGGACCACGGCACCGGCGCCGGATTTTTCGGCATTCTTTATTTTTTCGACCGAACTGGTCAACCCTGAACTGCCCATGATAATCGGATTTTTTAACTCAAGCCCCAGGTATTGCGTGGATAGATCCATTGTGCCTCCTCAACAAAAGGTCGGATTATACAGCCACAGGGCAACCTGCCTGTTGTTGGCTGCAGTGTGATTGTGAAAAATCGATGGCGTCCCAGATCAATGCGGTCTTTTCTCTGATTGGGCGATAATAAACAATTTGAGGAAAAAAATCCACTGCCAACACCCCGAACGGCCAGCTCGCCATACCATGCAAGACGTCCTTGCAATCGCAGGATCGGTTCATCCCGGCTTCGCCCAGCCGCCCGACTGATATCCGCATGGCGTGAACCGTGATAGCAAACGCATTCTTCGTTGCCTGTCCGAGCGAAACAGAGATACCGAGCACCGGTGTGGAAGGGTTGGCAAGCAAACGGGGCATCGATTGTCATCCTTACGGTGCTGCGCAGCAATCCTCTCTGCGGTGAACCGTGGGGAGGATTATTTACGGGGCAATGGTGGTTGACCGGGAATTGTCTGCGGGATGGAGAGGTGCGTCACCAACCAGAAAAGGGCAGAGCCTCGATCAAGGCCCTGCTCTTTTTTTCAGCCGCACCAGTAGCGTTGAAATGGATCACTTTCAATGTTGAAGCCCTGCCACTAGGCCATCTTTACCATGTTAACGGTGTCAAGCACTGGCTGAGGTCCTCGTTTCGAATCCTCTGCATGCTCAGGTATACCTGCGGGTTGAAACGTGGTCCAGACTTGATCTTGAACCAAAGCCCTAATTTCGAGACTACGTCTAATGGACTGTTAATCTTTTTTTTCGGGGCGCTTGCAGTAAGATTTTCCGCTTCGGTCAAAGCGGCAGTTGTTCATGAAGTATCTCACCAGGGCCATCGTCTGTTCCAATCCGTTCATGGTTTCACCTCTCCAGTTAACGGTTTACCTGCCAGCTCCGTAATAACCATGATCAAAGTTTACAGGACCCGGGGAAAAATGCAATGTGAGTCGATTGGCCGCATGGTGACAGGTTCAATCTACCATGATGGTGTTGCGAACGGCACCACCGACCACGACTATTTCAGGCAAACCGGAAAAACGATTGCTGAGACAGTCCAAGTTGCCGTGGATTTCAGGACGTCGAAAAAACTGCTCAACCGTCGCAATTTTCGCCTTACCCGTCACAGCTGCCATCGTGGGCATCCCCTGCAACGAATAGGGTTGATCGGTTTTTGGTTCAGCCACTCAACCCGCCGCCGGACAAGGTAAATGGACTCGCATTGAGCAAAGGATCCTGGCTCGAATAATCAATTTTTCCATGAATTGAGCCCCGACACCGCTGTTCCTACTGGACGATCCCACACGCCTTCCGTGGACCGCCGCCACCGAGCAATTCGGGATGATCCGAAAAGTTATCCCCGCCGGCATGAATCATCAGGCTCCGCCCCTTGAGGTCGGCCACCTTCAACCGCGGCGCCAGAACAGGCAGGCTCGATCCGCCGTTTTCATCGACGTAGAGCGGGGGCAGATCCCCAAGGTGGCCATTGCCGTATGGGCCTTCATGCCGGCCGGACCCGGCCGGGTCATAATGCCCGCCGGCGGCCAGCCCCGGCACCATCTTCCCGTCTTTCTGTTTGGGGCCGCAGTCCGCATGTTGGTGCACGTGAAAGCCGTGCAATCCCGGTGTAAAGCCGTTCAAATCCGGAGTAAACAGTGCCCCGTAAGGCGTGTCCGTTACCGCAACGGTGCCGATGGCATTGCCGGGCCCGGTATCCGTCGCGACAAACATGCTGACCGTCGCATCATCTGCCCAGGCCAAACCCGAAATAAACAATAAACCCGCAACTATGATTAAAACCCGTTTCATGGTTGTCTTTCTCCTTTCATTCAGCGGAAACCCTGAGAACCACTGGATCGAATCGCCGCAACCTACAGGACCCACCGCCATCGATATTAGGGTAGTCATTCTAACGAAACATAATACATTCTCAGCAAATAAAAAGAGGCCGTAAATTCGCCGTGCTGAACCAATTACCATGCCGGCCATGGCCATGTGTTCCGGGAGTGATTATCCTGTGAAACAGGCTGATCGGAATCAACTCACCCATACTGGCGGGATCTTCGCCATGGATGCACCGGGACACCGACAAACCGCAACCGACAGGCAACGGTTCATGGACGGACTAATAAGACGGACCATGGCCGTGAACCGCCATGAGATGCGTGCGCTTGGCTGGGCATTCAGCTATTTCTTCGCCTTGTTGTGCAGTTACTACATCATCCGTCCCATGCGTGACGAGATGGGCATTGCCGGCGGAGTGGAGCATCTGCAGTGGATGTTCAGCGGGACGTTTTTGGCCATGCTGGCGGTCGTTCCCTTTTTCGGTTGGGTCACCCGGCGATGGGCCACCAGGCAGTTCCTGCCAAGCATCTATTGTTTCTTCATCGCCAACCTGCTGATCTTTTACATGCTATTCCAATCGCACCTGACCCATGCCTATGTGGCCCGCGCCTTTTTCATCTGGGTCAGCGTATACAACCTGTTCATCGTATCGGTATTCTGGAGTTTCATGGCCGACACCTTTTCCAACGAACAGGCCAAACGCCTCTTCGGGGTTATTGCCGCCGGCGGCACGGCCGGAGCGCTCGCCGGACCATTGTTCACCGCGGTTCTCGTGGTCCACGTGGGGCCTGTCAACCTGCTGCCGGTATCGGCCGCGCTGCTGGCCTGGACAGTGGTGTGCATCCATCGGCTCATCGCCTGGAAGCAGTCCGCAGCCACCGCCGGCCCCGCTGCCGGTGTAGTCAAAGATCGCGCCGAAACGGACCGACCCGTCGAAAAAGCCATGGGCGGCAGTATTTTTGCCGGCGTCGGTCTGGTCTTGCGTTCTCCGTATCTGGCCGGGATCTGCCTGTTGATTGTGCTTTTCTCTTCTCTGGCCACTTTTCTATACTTTCAGCAGGCCCAGATCGTGCGCGACAGCTTTGAAGATCCGGCCACGCGCACTGCCGTGTTTGCGGCCATGGATTTCAGTGTCAACGCGATCACTTTGTTTTTTCAGGTTTTTCTCACCGGCAGGATCATCACAAAGATCGGGATGGGCTGGACCCTGGCATTGATTCCGCTGCTGCTGATGATCGGCTTTCTGGCATTGGGGTTTGCGCCCGTGCTGGGGGTGATCGTGGCTGTGCAGGTGCTGCGTCGGGCGGGCAACTACGCGGTCATGCGGCCGGCGCGCGAAATGCTCTACGTGGTGTGTAACCAGAGAAGAAAAATACAAAGCCAAAAATTTCATAGATACCGTCGTGTATCGGGGCGGTGATGCCGTCAGTGCCTGGGTTTATGCCGGTCTGCAGGGCGCCGGTCTTGCAGCTTCCCGGATTGCGCTGGCGGCGGTGCCGCTGGCCGGCATCTGGGCCTTGATTTCATTCAAGCTGGGCAAGCGCCAGGAGCGGATGGCCGGGTCAGCGGCCAACCCACCCCCCGATCCGAAAGGAGGATTCCATCATGATTGATCCACATGTCAATATGACACGTCGTTCGTTTTTAGGGACGGTCGGCGCACTGACGTCGACCATGCTGCTGGCCCCCCATCTCCTGTCGGCCCAAGAGAGCCGCATCCTGTTGCGTCCAATTCCCTCCAGTGGTGAGCGGTTGCCCGTTGTGGGAATGGGGACATCGCGCACCTTCGATGTCCAGGGCGATGCGGCGACCATGGGCCAACTGGCACAGGTTCTGGAGGCATTCTTTGACAGCGGCGGCCGGCTGATCGATTCGTCGCCCATGTATGGCTCGGCGGAAAGCGTGGTCGGTGAGCTGCTGGGATCGGAGCGGGGAAAAAGCCGCCTGTTTGCCGCAACCAAGGTGTGGACCGATGGGCGGACGGACGGCATCGCTCAAATGGAGCGGTCCATGCAGCGGCTGGGCGCCGATGTCATCGATTTGATGCAGATCCACAACCTGCGGGACTGGAAGACCCACCTGCCGGTGCTCCGGGAGTGGAAGCAAAAGGGCAGGATCCGCTACATCGGCATCACCACATCCCACGGCCGCGACCATGAGGCACTGGCGCAGATCCTTCGGACCGAGAGGCTGGATTTTGTCCAGTTCAGCTACAACATCGAGGATCGCACCGCTGACCAGCGACTGCTGCCGCTTGCCGCGGACCACGGAATCGCCGTCTTGATCAATCGCCCCTTCCAGCGCGGCAGCCTGTTTCAAAAAACCCGGGGCCACCAGTTGCCGGCGTGGAGCGCTGAAATCGACTGTCACAGCTGGGCGCAGTTTTTTCTGAAATTCATCATCGCCCATCCGATTGTCACCTGCGTGATACCGGCAACCTCGAAGGTGAAACACATGACGGACAATATGGCAGCCGGCGTTGGCCGCCTGCCGGATGCCGACATGCGCAGACGCATGGTCGCGCATGTCAGCGCGCTTTAAAGCGGTTCAAGCCGTTGCACCCTCCCCCGCCTTCTTGAATGCCGACTTCGGGAAGAAACAATAGGGACATTCCTCGGGTGCGTCATCGCCGTAATGGACATAGCCGCAGATGCGGCAGCGCCAGGCCGGTTCCGTCGCGTCGGCCCCCAAAGGATCGGCTTCACGATGCAAGGGGAGATCCTCCAGTGCCGGCATGACGGGTTGGTACTGGCTCATCACGGTGCCGGCGATGATCACGCGCTGGACCTCACTGGTGCCTTCGTAGATGCGCAGAAGGCGCACATCGCGCAGCAGCTTTTCGACGGGATACATTTTGGTGTAGCCGTAGCCGCCAAATATCTGCAAGGCTTCATTGACGACTTCCAGGGCGACCTCGGTGGCATACAGTTTGGCGACAGATGCATTCAGGGTGGGATCCATGCCCTGGTCGGCCTCCCAGGCCGCCTTCATGGTCAGCAGGCGAGCAGTTTCCACCTTCTGATACATCTCGGCAATTTTGAACTGAATCGCCTGGAAACCGGCAATGGGCATGCCGAATGCCTGCCGCTTTTTGGCATAATCCATGGCATACTCCATGGCCGATCGGGCCGCGCCCACACCAAAGGAACCGATAATGGGCCGCGTGCGCCCGAAGGTCTTCATGGCCAGGACGAAGCCTTTGCCCGGTGGCGCCAGCACGTTGGCTTTGGGTACGCGGACATTGTCGAATTTTAGGCCCACGGTGTTCGAACAACGCTGGCCCATTTTGGGGATCGGGCGACCGACCCGAACCCCGGGCCAGCTCTTTTCCACCAGAAAGGCGCAGATGCCTTTGTGGCTCTGCTTGGGATCCACCGTGGCAAAGACCGACATGTAATCGGCCAATCCGCCGTTGGTGATCCAGTACTTGGTGCCATTGAGGATATAGTCCTCGCCGTCGGCTTGGGCACGGCAGCGGATGCCGGCCACGTCCGACCCCATCAACGGCTCGGAGGTGGCAAAACAGATCGTCTTGAAGTCGTTGAGAATGCGCGGCAGATAGCGTTGGCGGATATCCTCGTTTTCCGAGAGCAGCACCGGCTCCATTCCCAGGGAATTGTCAAAAATCGATGTGGCCAGGCCGGGGCAGGCGGCCGCCAACTCTTCCGTCAGGATGGCGGCCTCGACCAGACCCAGTCCCTGACCCCCGTAGGCCTTGGGAATATCCATGTTCATGATTCCGGCGTCGTAAGCTTTACGGATCACCGGAAGCGGGATATCGTCCTTTTCGTCGTAGTACCAGGCCACCGGCAGCACTTCCTTCAGGGCAAATTCGCGGGCTTTCTGCTGCAGCGTTAGCTGTGCCGGTGTGAGCGTAAAATCCAACATGGGTCCCCCTTTCTATAATGGATCGATAGATTCGGTTAGTAAATCGGTGCAGCGATCACCGGTTGGCGCATCACGAAGACAGTATCTGCGGCAACGTGACCATGGTTAACCATCGCATGCCTGATTTCAGGTTGCAAGTGGCGCAAACGAGCGGTGTGGAACGTTACCGGCGGCAGGGGCATTGAAAAGGTGAAAAGGAACCCCTTGCCCCAGCCGTCCTTTTTTTTTGTGGGTTGGGTTTCAGCGCGTCCGCATCACCGGAGAACCGTACTGATAAAACAGCCGCCACCGCCGCCGCCGCTGCTACTGGGCGGGAGGGGGGGATCGCTGACGCCTGCCGGAGCGGTTTCGAAGCTGCGGTCGTTGCCGTAAATGGTGTCCGTGTTTGTGACGACCACCAGCCGGAAATGGTATAGGGTGCCCGCGATCAGATCGGTCACGGCGGTGGCGATGGGTTGATTGGCCGTGGTTGAGAACACCTCGGAAATATCACCGTATTGGGTGGTTGGACCGTATTCGAAATAGTAGTCCACATCCTTGCCGTTGGCGTTAACGACACCGTTGAGCTGCGTCGTGTTTACTGAAATGGCTGAAGCCGATCCGGTGATGGCTTCGGCATCTCCCGGAACGCCGTTGATGGTTACCAGATCAAGCAGCAGGCTCTGGCTGCCCACGGCAACCGTCCGGGTCGCCCCACCGCCTATCCCCGAGCCAATGAAACTCACCGTATACGTGCCGGCGTCGAGTATGGGCATGGCGTACCCGCCGCTGTCAGCCGTCACCGCGTGGTAGACGCCCCGATCCGGCCGCACCGTGATGCCGCCCATGCCTTCCCCTGGATCGTACTGGTCGTTTTCGTTCAGGTCACGCCAGACCGTTCCCACCAGAAAGCGGTTGAATTGATTGGGCTGCGACGTGTCGGCACGGCAATAGTTGCCGGTGGTCACCAAAGGGCCCACATCCGTGGCCGGGTCGGCCTCGGCCACCACTGCCAGGCCGACACTGCTGTAATCCCCGTCAATGGACATGATGGCCTGGCGATGACCACGGCCGGGCTGCATACCGGTGGAATCGCCCCCGCCCCAATCGATATTGAAACCGGCATGCCCGTGGATGCCGCTGCGGGTATATGAAAAAACATTGCCGCGGTAGGACAGGTAAGCGAACCCGGCGGCCTCCACGCGGTCGAGTTGACCGGTATGGTTCTGGCTGTCACTGGCGACGAGATAATCCGAGTGGGCCCTGGCGGCCTGGTAAAGGCGCGCATCGAAGGCTGCCGGCGGTTTGGCCTGGATGGCGGCAAATTCGTCCTGCAGCACATCCAGGTCCACACCAAAGTACGCTCTGGCGCCGGCCACGTCCGGATCGTTCATGGTTGCCAGCCAGGTTCCTTCCCGGGTGGGATCGGTGCGGGCCCGGTTCATCAGCCAGGTCATCTGCTGTTCGATGCCGTCCGGATGATGGTTGTCGGCGGTTTTATGGAGTGTCCATTCCGTATCGGAGGAGGCCGGTTCGGCCAGCGCGCGCAAAAAGGGTTTTTCGGCGGGCGGTTGGTGCACGGCAGGCGGATCGGGTTCCGGCAAGTGCTCATCCGGCCATTGGGCGATGGCCGTGAATACGGCAAGGAACACGCCTGTGAACACAATTGTGCAGAATACGAGACTGCGAAAACGATTTCGACGCTGGCGCATGGTTCTCCTTTTGGCAACGCGGTTATCGGCCACCGCTGAACATACCGCCGGTCATACAGTCACCGAAACTCCTCAACCACTTGTTATTTAGTACTTTCTCAATTGAGAAAGCCGCATCCTGACCGCCGGTTTGAACGCGTGATGGAATGGTTGCTAAACCAGACGCATCCGCGCGTATGCGGACGACACAGGTGAAAGCCAAATTTAAATTCAAGGATTGTGCCATTTTTCGCGAGGCTGCTTTCGGGGTACGATCAACGGGGGCAACGAAAGGACGGCCCAGCATCCCCATGGACGCTGCGGGCGTAGAGCTCAACATGCGCAGAAAAAGTGCAGATGTGCTTACAATTCCTTTGGAAAATCGCCTGCAGAAGCGCAGAAAAGACCTGCCGGCCCACTTAACGGACGCGGGTTAAGCCAGGTAAGCGAGCCGGTCACGGTTGTACTGGAGGGTGTGCCTCGATGGATGATCAGACTGGGGGCATCATGGGTTCGGCGCAACGGGGATGACCGTCACCGGAACCGGAGAATGTTTCAGTACCTTTTCGGCCACGCTGCCGAAACGGAAGTTGCCTTTCTCGCCATGGCTGGCCATGACCACTATATCCATCTTCTCTTTTTCTATCAGCTTCAGGATCTCCTTGGCGGCATCACCGACCGCTACATGCTTGATGTAAAGCGGACAGCCGTCAAGGTATTTTTCGCAGATCTGGCCCAACCGTGTGGTTGCCGTCTTGCCGGCATGCGCCATGAGTTCCTTGACCCGCTTTTCCTCAAAGGCACCGTACCAGCCGTCATGGTGGGCGATATCCTCAATCACGTAGAGAACGTGTATTTCAGCGCCGTACTTCTCGGTGAGCGATTTAACATGCGGCAGGGCGCTTTCTGATATTGGGGAAAAGTCTGTCGGCCATAGGATCTTTCTCACGTCCATAATTGAACCTCCTTTAGTAATCAGGCTGGTTTTGTCTAATTTTGAATATAAGGTCTGATGGAAGGCTTCGTCAAGCGATTCATTGGAGTTTGGACGTGGAAAAGGAGGGCGTCGGAAGCCGCTTTTCATGCGGTGCGAACCATCTTGCTTTAAGGGACGGTTTGACCCGGACTCAGGATGGATTAGTTTATGGGTGATGGCAATAGAGCCCAACGAATAGGGCAGGGTTCGCTTGATGGGTGATACAGGCCCGGTGAACGTTGAACCATTGCCTGACTTACACGACACGTTCAGGAGGATGAAACATGATGTTGAGACAGATCTTTTTGACGGCCGGTCTGGGGCTTTTGTTCGTCAGCGCCGCTGCAGCCGAACCTGACCGTCTTGTCGAACCGATCGCCACCGGTGGCCATGTGCTGATGATCCGCCATGCCAACGCCCCGGGAAACGGGGATCCTGACCATTTCCGGATCGGCGCCTGCTCGACACAACGCAACCTTGACGACCGGGGGCGCATCCAGGCCCAGCGAATTGGCCAATGGCTTCGCAGCCGGGGTATCGAATCGGCCCGGGTCTACGCCAGCCAGTGGTGCCGCTGCCTCGAGACGGCTGCGCTCATGGGTCTCGGACCGGTTGCCGAGCTGCCGGCCCTGAATTCCTTTTACGAACGGCCCCGGGATCGCGAGCCCAACCTTGCCGCCCTGCGGTCGTTTCTGGCCAAACAACCCGCAGACGGACCGCTGATTGTCCTGGTGACCCATTTCGTGACCATATCCGCCATCACCGACGAGGGCGTGTCCTCCGGCGAGGGGGTGGTGATGCGCTTGAAAGACGCTGGCGGTACGGAGGTCCTCGGACGGTTGGATTTTAAGTTCTGAGGCATGATGCCGGTTTTATCAATGCCGACAGCCAACCACCACGGGTTGCATCCGTCAGCGCCAATGGTTCGTTCAGTGGTCATCCCGGAGAAATGCCAGGAGCGTGTCCGGGTCCGGGTGATCGGCGGCATCTTTTGCATAATGGCTGAACCGGATACGGCCGCCGCTGTCGATGATGAAAACCCCGGGCAGCTGACGAACATCCCCTTTGGGAATGCCTATGCTATGGCCCCTGGCCATGGCCGACAGCCCCTTTACGGCCATACCGACGGACAACAGGCCACCCAGGGACGCCTGCTTGAGATGGAAAGCCCTGAAGAGCCGCTTTTGCGGATCGGCAATCATGCTAAAGGGAACCTGAAACTGGTCTTTAAAGGCTGCGGTTTCTTCCGGGGTTCCCAAACCGACGAGCACCACCCGGGCACCGAGTCGGTTAAAGTGGTCTTCCTTCTGACGCAACTGCGCCACCTGATCCCGGCAGAAGGGTCACCCGTAATGGCGCAGGAAAACCAGCACCAGCGGTCCGCTTCTCCAGAAGTGACTCAGGCGCGTAACCGTGTTGTCCCACAACACCACCTCCTGATCTTTGACTTTCGTTGCATCTTTAGGCATGTCGTATCACTCCTTACTTAGTTTGCTCTTGAAGCCGGCCGGTTTTTCTTGCGTCGACCGGTCACAGATCGGTAACGGGAATAACATAAAAAAGCACGGCAAAAAAGTGAAAGATGCTGTCGGCCAGCACAAAAAGATGCCAGATGGCATGATGATGAGGAAGCTTGCGCAACAGGTAAAAGCTGATGCCGACAGTATACGACAGGCCGCCGGCAAGCAGCAAAAAAAAGTTGGGTATCAGACGACGGTTAAGACGGATGATACTCGCGCTTGCCGTCAATGCCCCCCCGAACGCCGCCTTTGGGGTTTGCCGTGTCGCCATCGCGCCGCGGGATCAGATGAATATGGGCATGAAAAACGGTTTGTCCGGCCGATGCGCCGGATAATCCATTGACGGGTTCCGCCATCTTACCCTTAAAATTGGAATCAGCCAAGCAATCGATACCATACCGTTGCCGCCGGGCCCCGAAGCGATTCCCGACGGGCTTCTCCCTGACACAACGCCCCACACAGCAGCCGGCAGCATGACGCCATTTATCGGCGCACCGCCGAACCGATCCAGACCTCGCAGCCAGTCCGGAACCGGTTCGATTGGATAACGTTGGCAGGATAATAATCGGATCGGACCGGTCAAGACGGAGGCGCCCGGACCCTGTTGGTTTCAACCGAAAAAAGGTGTTGACAAATAGGAATGGATCCTATTTAAGAGCCGCATGCAAGACACAAAGATGGATCAGCGTGTGCAGCTTTTTATCGAAACCTGCCGCGGCCGCCAGTTGAAAATCACCCCCCAGCGCGTCGGCATATACCGGGTCCTCATTCAATCGAAGCGGCATCCTACGGCGGACCTGGTGTTCAAGACAGTCAAAAAAGAGTTTCCGAACATCTCTTTTGATACGGTCAACCGCACGCTGTCAACCTTTGCCGAGATCGGGGTGGTGGACGTGGTGGAGACCTTCGGCGGACCCAAGCGCTTCGACCCGGACATCACGGACCACCACCACCTGCACTGCATGGCCTGCGGCAGGATCATTGATTTCGAATATGAAGGCTACGCCCGTCTGGAGGTGCCGAAAGCCATCGCCTCCACGTTCAAGGTGATCAGCAGACGGGTCGTCCTCAAGGGCCTTTGTGACACGTGTACCGCAAAGCAGCAAATGGTCTGAAAACCGCCGTCGACGAACGAGCGGAAAGCCGGACATCTTTTTTTAATACGCAACTCACCCATCAACCAGCAAGGAGGAAAAAATGAGCAAGACCACCGAAAATCTGAAAGCGGCCTTTGCCGGCGAATCCCAGGCCCGCAACAAGTACACGTTTTTTGCCAAGGTTGCCCGGAAAGAAGGCTATCACTACATCGCCAGGATTTTCGAGGAGACGGCCTTTAACGAAATGCAGCATGCCAAGGACCACCTGAAACTGCTGGGCGGCATCGGCGACACCCTGACCAATTTGAAGGAAGCCATGGGCGGGGAAGACTACGAGGTGGAGAGCATGTACCCGCAGTTCGCCAAGGAGGCGGAAGAAGAGGGTCAGACCCAGGCGAAGATCGCGTTCGAGCAGGTGGCCAAGATCGAGGCCCATCATCGTGCACGCTACAAGAAAATCATCAAGATGGTCGAGGCAGGAACCGTGTACAAACGCGAGCAGCCAATCAAGTGGAAGTGCGGCGTCTGCGGCTATATCGTCGAAGGCACCGAACCGCCCCCCATGTGCCCGTCCTGCAAGCATTCCAAAGAACACTTCGAGCCAGCCAACATGGATTTATGATCGTCGGTCGATCCTGCAGATCAATTTAGAAAACCGGGCCGCCTCCGCATACAGTTGCGCGGTGGCGCCCGGTATTACCTGCGTTTGCATGCGGGCGGCGGGTATTGCCGGCATCAACCACAACGTCGTCCGCCTACAGACACTGACGGTTCACGACCGCTCAGCCAACAGGGCCGCCACATGACGGGCAATGGCAGGACTGGCGGTAAGTCCGGGGGATTCGATACCGATCAGGTTGATCACCCCGGGAAGCCCCTTTGCGGTTTCCTCCGCGATAATAAAATCCCTGGCCGGATCTCCGGGTTTTTGCAGCTTGGGCCGGATCCCGGTCATTTCCGGATTCAACTGGTCAACCGCGATGCCGGGCAGATAGCGACAGGCCGCCTCGTAGAAGGACTGCCGGGCGTGGACATCCACAGTGTAGTCGAGCTGCCTGTCGGGCAGATAGGTCGCATTGGGGCCGAGTTTCACCCGGTCGCTCAAGTCGATGGTGGCATGGACCCCTAAACCCACATGGTTCGCCTGGGGAACCGGATAGACCAGATGGCGAATGAACCCACGGGGCACGTCGAGGCTGAAATACTCCCCTTTCCAGTAGTGCAGCCGGTAGCCGCTGGCATCGATGTCAATCCCCATGGATTCGGCGAGTCGATCGGATTCGAGGCCCGCACAGTTGACGATCCAGCGCGAGGCAAACGAGTCTGTCTGACCGTCCGGGTAAACCACATGGACCCGATAGCGGGCATCGTCTTGTTTTTCCACCCGTGAAACCGTCGTATGCGGCACGAACTGGGCGCCGTTTTCATGGGCCCGGGCAGCATAGTGGCGCATCAGCCGATGGGAATGGATGATACCGGTGGAGGGAGAAAAAAGCGCGGCACACGCCTTCACATTGGGTTCCAGGGCCTTGATCTGCCTGGCGCTCAACATTTCAAGGGCCTCCACGCCGTTCTCGCGGGCACGATCCTGGATCGTCGCCAGCATGGCTTCCTCACCTTTTTCGGTGGCCACGATCAGCTTGCCGCATCGGCGGTGGGGGATTCGACGCTGCTCGCACAACCGGTACAATAACCGGTTGCCCTCGACGCACAGTTTGGCCTTTTGGGAATCCTTGGCGTAATAGATACCGGCGTGAATCACTTCACTGTTGCGGCTGGAGGTTTCCTGGCCAAATGCCTGGTTGCGCTCCAGGATCAATACCCCTTTTTGGGTCCTGGAGAGTTCAGCTGCCACGGCAAGACCGACGACCCCTGCCCCAACGATTGTGGTTGTAATTTCCATCTGCACTCCTTGCATTGAACCCTCCCCGCGGCAAGCGACGGGAAATACACTCGCTATCGCGGTTCAGCGCGGCGGGCAATCGCGCCGGTGAACCTAATCCGGCTTGGCCTGGGCCATAAACTTTAAATAACCGTTGATCACATGCCCGGAATCGATGTGAAGGACCTCGGCATAGGCTTTTAAAAACTGTTTAACATAGATCTCAGCCGGAAGGTCTTCAAACTGATTGGCCTCGATCCTTCTCAGGGAGTCGCCGCTGATTCTGGTAATGGCGTGGATTTCGTGGATGTCGATGCCGTACGCTTCTCTAAGCTGCTTCAGCTCCGGTCCGGAAAGCATTTCCTTTGACCGCATCGCTTCGATGAGTTGCCTGATCTCCGGCGTATCGGCTTTCTTTTTAACCCATTGGCTGAGGCTCTCTTCCTTGGATGTGGCCCGGGTATCGGAATAAGCAGCCATCCTTCTCTGGCCTTGCCTGGAAAAATAGGCCGCATCCACCTGGCCGGTGTCAATGAGCATCTGATGGTAAGCGGTTTTTTTGTCTTCGTTGATCAGGGTGTCAAAGGCGGTTTCAATGGCCTGCAGCAACCGCTCTCGCTGTTCCTCGGAAAATAGCGAATAGGTGGCCACGCTTTCCGTTTCATAAATGGCCAGTGCATCCCGGTAGGCGTGCTTGATTTCATCGGCACTCGCATTGGCGGAAACCTGCAGGATCTGGTAATAATTTTCATTTTCAAATGTTTTCATAACGGCTGCCGCCCTGATGAGGGGGCCGGCTGACCATTGGTGAGCAACTCGGCAATCTGTTTTAATTCCATGGTGGTGACGGTGGCCGGGTAATTTTTTACATACAGGTTTCTGGCGTAGATCGAATCGATGACGCGCTCGTCAAAGGCGACCCCTCCTAAAAATTCAAACGGTGAATAAAAATGGCGGTTGCATACGGTCTCTATTTTGTTGCCAAGGCAGGCATCGGCGTTCTTGCGAAACTGGTTCAGGACCAATTTGAATTGATACCTGCCGATGCGCGCTTTGAAAAAAGACTCTTTTTCAGGATCGTATGTCGCCACGATATCGATGATGTCCTGAGCGGTCAACGCATTGGATTCCGTGTCCATTACCGCCGCTTTTGCCCGTACATTAAAATCGTGCCGCTTGATCAGCTGCTTTATTTTTCTTAAATAGACAGCCTTGATAAACCGGAAGGCATTTTCAATGGAGGTGGGTTCGGGGGTACACACAAAGACCCCTTTGTTGGAAGTCAGGAAAAAATCAAGGGTGTTGAAATTGGTCCCGGCACCCAGATCAATGAGCACGTAATCAAAGGGAAGCTTTTTGATGGCATTGATCAGCTTTATTTTTTGGGCATAAAACAGGTTGGCAATCTCCATGGAGCAGGTGGAGGAGCTGATCAGAAAAAGATGGGTGATGGGGGTGGGCACCGCCACGCTTTCCAGCGTTTGCGCATTCTTGTTCAAAAAGAGATTCAATCCGTCCTTGGGCGCCGGCATCCCCAGAAAGGTATGCAGATTGGAAGCGCCCAGGTCCAGATCGACCAGGGCCACCGTCCTGCCGTGTCTGGCAATCAGTGCCCCCAGGCTGGCGGCGACAAAGCTTTTTCCGACCCCGCCTTTACCACCCCCTATCGGATAGATCGTCGGCATCGGTTCGATATCCTCAACTTTCTCAACGGAAGCCATCTGCCCACCTGTACCCAAGAATCAGCACCCGTTCGCCAACCGCGCCCGCCATGTACAATCGTCGCCGCTGCCGCGCCGTCCAATGCACCCGCTTCGCTTATCCGTCGGTTATCCAACCGTGATGAACTCGTAAAAAGTCGCCTTTCCGACGGATTCGTAAAAAGCCCGATATCAAGGCTTGCGGGCCGCGAAAGCGAGCTCTAGCGAGCGGACAGTATATTGATCTTCATCATTACGGCGAACATTCATGTTCCATCCTGAGGAATGAGGTGTACTTACGGTACTCCGCAGTGACGAAGGATGAAGCGTAACGCAGATATCGGGCTTTTTACGAATCCGTCAACCGTGACTATTCAATAAGCTATTTATAGGTCATAAATCAAGGTCTGCCCACAGGCATCTCCGCATCCGGCCTGAAGATCGGCCGAGGCGTAAAAAAAACATCACCAAGGAGAGACGAATCAATCAACAGTGGATTAACAAGTCCTCCCCTCCCTCAACCTGCTGTTTCCTTTTCGGTTCGACAGAACGCTGGCGATTTCATTTCCGGGAACCTGGTTTAATCACCAACGCGACGGCGCGAGGCAAAGCGCTCTCACTCAGCGAGTTATTATTATTGGCAAAAACGGCATAAGAAGGAGGAAGGGAATATGTTAAAGAAACAGAACAGGCCTTTGTTGGTTCTTGCGGTGTAACCAGTAATACGTATTTCTTTTCAGCGGCAGCGTAGCCGGCTCGGGATTTGCCATCATCGAACAGAGCGCCGCCAGTGCTGGGTATGCTTACGGACTGGCTGCCAAGAAAAACAATGGCGCCTCCCGGTCAAAGAAACCGGGAGGCGCCATTTGCTTCACGATATTGTGAATCAATACTATTCGATGGGGGTAACGGTCATAACATCGATGACCTGACCGCCGTCGACCTCGGCAATCGTACCGGTGACTTTGACCAGTTTGCCAATCATCTCCGACAGGTCCTTACCGGCCACCACATAGGCATCCGTGCCTGTGGCAAGCGCCAGGCCTTTTTCAGTCTGAACCAACCTCCCGTCGATCTCGGCAACCTCGGCCCCGGCCGACGCCGCCACCTGAGGCGATGCCTTCGTTTCGCTTTGTTCGACCTGCCCCATGGTGGCCGGCGGCTTTTCCGAACAGGCGATAACGAGAAAACAGGCAAAACCCAACGCAGCAAGGATCAAAAACATCTTCATTTCTTCCTCCTCTCATGTTTGAAATGATCTCAAGTTGATATTGCGACGTCGGTGCGTCGCGACTCCCGAGGCCTATCGAGAACAGGAAGCCAAATGGTGTGGGTCTCATGCCAGGATCTGGACAACAGGCCTTACAACGCGGAGTTGGAATGGGTGTCTTCCGAATGAAAAGCAATTTCGGTTCCAATTATTTTACCCATTGAAATCATTTGCAATCTGTCAGTCTGCCAAAAAGCGGGTCAGCGTCTGGTTGCAATTTTTGCGCACCGGTTGGTAAAATTTCGGTCGACACTCTTATAGACTTGTTAAACCGGCATTTTCTGAATAAATTGAAATGGTATTCCCGTCCAGGGGGTGCCGCCCGCTAAAAAGCGCCGAAAGGCGGAACAGCCTGTTGGCGGCAGAACCGCGTTAAAAAAACGGGTCCGGATGCACCGCCACCCAGATTTCCTTCACAGGCTCAATTTTATAAAGGAGAAGATGCCATGGAAATGAAAACCGTCACGATCGACAATCCCGAACAGCTCAATTTCATCCTGGGGCAGTCCCACTTCATCAAAACCGTTGAGGATATTTATGAAGCCATCTTCAATACGGTTCCCGGCGCTAAATTCGGCGTCGCCTTCTGTGAAGCCTCCGATGTCTGCCTGGTTCGCTTTGCCGGCACGGATGAGGGCTTGACCGCGCTTGCCCGTGGAAATGCCATGAACCTGGGGGCTGGGCACAGCTTCATCATTTTCATGCGCGACATGTTCCCGGTCAACATCCTTAACACGATCAAACAGGTGCCGGAGGTTTGTCGAATTTTCTGCGCCACGGCCAATCCGGTCGAAGTGATCATTGCTGAAAGTGCGTTGGGACGCGGCATCCTGGGGGTCATCGACGGTTTTGCTGCCAAAGGCATTGAAGGTGAAGCCGACATTGCTAAACGAAAATCCTTCCTGCGTGCCATCGGCTACAAAATGTAATTGCAGCACCCCGAACCTGCCGCCATGTCCAACAAAACGGCGCCGGACCGGTGGCTGAGGGGTACACTTCACGACATGCTAAAACACAAGGGCATCACATGCTGAACGATCTGCGCAGCCGACATCTTTCAGGCCAGACCAGCGGTCAGGTGGCCGTCTGCTCGGCGCATCCACTGGTATTGGCGGCCGCCGCCGCCAGGGCAAAAAGGGATGACACCCTGCTGCTTGTGGAGGCCACGGCCAACCAGGTCAACCTGTCGGGCGGTTATACCGGCATGACCCCAGCTGATTTTGCCGACCATATGACACGCCAGGCAGCCCATAGTGGGTTGGCAGCTGAGCAGATCCTGTTGGGAGCGGATCATCTCGGGCCCCACCTCTGGCGCCAGCTGCCGGCGATGGAAGCCATGACCCATGCCGAGGCGCTGACCCGGGCCTTTGTGGCCGCCGGATACGGCAAACTGCACCTGGACACCGGCCGCGCATGCGTCGACGACCCCAGTGGCCGCCTGCCGGTGAAGTTGGCGGCGCACCGTGCCGCTGCCCTTTGCCGGGCCGCCGAATCCACCGCCGATCATTTCAGAAGGCAACCGCCATGGTATGTAATCGGAACCGAGGTGCCGGCACCGGGTGGGGCCCTGGTGCAAAGCGGGGCCACGACCGTCACCGACCCTCAGGATCTGGGAGCCGAACTGGCGCAATATGAAGAGGCCTTCAGCCGGGCGGGGGTCGAGCAGGCTTGGGAACGGATCATCGCCGTGGTGGTTCAGCCCGGTGTGGATTTCGACGACTATCGGGCGGCCGTCTACCATCCGCAAGCGGCCGCCGCCCTCTCGGCATTCCACGAGCGGTTGCCCAACGCCATGACCTTTGAAATTCACGCCGCCGACTATCAGACCCCGTCAGCGCTGAAACAGATGGTACGGGATCACTTTACCCTGCTTAAAATCGGCCCCTGTCTGACCTTTGCCCTTCGCGAGGCGCTCTTTGCCCTGGCCCACATCGAGAATGAACTCCCCTGGCTGTGTCATCGATCCAACCTGATGGCGGTCATGGAGCGGCTGATGCAGACCCACCCTGAACACGGCAACGCCCACTATCACGGAAACGCGCAGGAACGGCACTATCTGCGCCGGTACGGCCTTCGCGACCGCATCCGGTATTACTGGCCCCGGACCGAAGCCCGAAAGGCCTGTGAACAGTTGATGCACAACCTTAGCAAGCCCATTCCGCGCCCGCTGCTGCTGCAGTTCCTCCCCGACCTGACCGAAGCCATCACCAGCGGCGCCCTGCCCGCGACACCCGAGGCCATCCTTCAGGCGCGCATCCAGTCCGCCTTGCACCCTTATGTCGATGCCTGCCGAAGACACGCGCATACGGCGTGAAGATGATGTCGGTGCAAAACAGTTTGGCTGACATCTTTTAAGGCATGCACCGGCGAAAAAGCGGAGCAACCAGGCAGGTTGTGAGCACGGTGAGCCGTTTCATAACACCGTCATGTGCGCTTAGATGAATTAAAGGTGTCATGATGAACTATTTACAAAGCCGTCAACAGTGAATTATGATCCGTATCGAAAACCTGAGTAAGCGCTCTGGCGGCCGGGTGCATTTCGACGGCGCCAGCTTCAAAATCAATTCAAAGGAACGGGTGGGCCCGGTGGGCCGCAACGGACACGGCAAAACCACCTTGCTCAAGGTTCTGGCCGGCAGCCTGGCCCCGGCATCGGGCCAGGTCACCTTCAACCCGCAGGTCGAGTCCGGGATGTTCGAGCAGACCAACGTCTAGAGCCTGGTGGACAGCCGCACCGTGGAGGAGTCGCTTCCTCTACGCCCAGCCGGACGTGGACCGCCAGAAGGCCCGCAACATCTGCGGAGCCATGATGTTCGAGGGCAGTTACCAGGCGATTGTGGAAGATCAGAAACAGGTGGCGATTCAAACTTCAGCGGGACTGGTCCATTTTATAGACAATGCCCGCTCTCCCCGTATGCGGGGGCATCTGATCGACCACCTGCCCGGTGAGCCCTGGTATGGGTTCGCCCGGGTCACCCGGCACCTCACCGACCCAGACGTTGCAAGGGGACTGAAAGCATCCGGGTGTGTCATGCTCAAGCTGGGAGTGGAATCCGGGGATCAGGATGTACTGGATGCCCTTGGCAAAGGGATCGGCATCGGCACGGTATCAAAAGCGCTCGACACGATTCACCCTTTTTCACCTCCAACCACGCCCCTTTTTTCAATTTTAAACAGAAGGAACTGCCATGAGAAGAGGACTGCTGATCCCGGTCGTCTTGCTCGCGGGCCTGGGCCTTGCCGCCTGCGCCACCAGACCGCGCAAGCAATGGGTCCACCTTGAGCGAAGCGCCACGGAAATAACCCTGGACAAGTCAATTTGTGAGCTCCAGGCTGAAACCGGCGCCCGCAACATTCTGGGCGCCATCGAGGAAAACCAGAAAGCGGAACTGTTCCGCCAGTGCATGCAGGACCGGGGTTACCGGCTGAAAGCGGTGGAAACGCAGCCTTGACGGCTTCAAAAAAAACTTTTTGCGGCGAAGGGTTACTTCATCAAAAGATCTCCACCTTCCGGCCCGCTGCCGTCCACCAGCGAACAGGCGGCCAGATCCTGGCCGAAATGCAGGTCCACCCGCAGGGTACCCTTGGGCGCTCCCGGGATCCAGCCGGCCGGAATTCCCGACGGCGCCGTGACCAGCTTGCCGCCGGTAACGACCTTGAGCCGGTCGCCCGTCTTAAGCCCCGAATCCTTGCCGGCGTTGATGTACCAGACCTGCTCCTCACGCGAAAAGGCCCTGCAGAACCAAGGCATTATCCCGCTACGCGTGACCGCCTGATCAAAGGCGTTGCGGACTACGGAGTCGGCAAAGCGTGCGGCATCGGCCTCGTTTGTCAGCTGCATGGTTACTTCCAGGGGTGGATAGCGGTGCAGGATGCCGGCGTCCACAAGGTTGACGATGGCCATCGCCGGGCCGGGAAAGGTTTCCGGCAGCTGGAACGTTTCAATCAATACCAGCATGCGCACACCGGGATAGACCGCCAACACCCGGGACACGTGGGCCAGATCGTTGGGGTTGAGTTCCTTTTGCTGGGAAAGCGACTCTCCGATTTCCCCGGGAGAGACCGGCACGATGGGAAACCGCGCCGAGGTGGTGTACGCAGCAGTGGTCAACAGGCGTGCGCCGTCGTCCTGCACCTGGCGCTGATCGATCAACAGGCCCACCTTGATTTTCATTGGCTGCACGGCGGGGGCCTCAGCCGGTGCAGCGGTGATCACCGCCGGGGCAGCCGCCACCTGGCCGCCGGCGGCATGCTGCTCCAGCTTGGTCACGCGGCTTCCCAAATCGGCCTGCTCCTTCTCGACCTTTTCGCTCCTGGCGGAAATGTCCCCAATATTAATCGACGGCTCCTGCTTTCTTTCCCGGAAATAATCCCCCGATATCAGAAACGGCTGATCCACGGTCATTTGGCGCACTTGGTCATTGGAGTATGGAATATCAGCCGACTTTTCGGTGCTGGTGATGTCGGGCGCACCGGCACATCCGACGATCATCGTCATCGCTGCCAATAAGTAGATCCAACCCCCCTGCCGCGACACTTTCAAAAAACCTTTCATAGGTGGTTCTTCCCCACGTACACGTATTCAAAAATACGAAAACGTAATATTTCACCACCGAGAGCACAGAGAAAAGGTTGAAAAATTGATCCTCTGTGAACGCTGTGCTCTCGGTGGTTTAGCTATTATTTATCAAAAGACGCAATTGAATTTATGCGATAAAGCACTGTGCTTGCGTACGACTAAAAATTAATAATTAACTCCGCCGCCAGCCGGTAGGCCGTATCATCACTTTTGGCCCCGAGCGCCTCGGTGACATCTTCCAGCACGCTACCCGGGAAGAACATGGAGAACTGCCCTTTGAGGTAGGAATGTTTCGAGGTTGCCAGAGTGACCTCGTTGTCCCATTCGGTGCCGACATAACCGGAGCTGACCTTGGTTATAAAAGGTTGGCCGGTAGCAAAATTAATCGGCGTTACCAGGTTCTGAACAAAAATATCTTCGTTCCAGCGAAAGTAGTTGACGTTGGTTTTGTAAATCAGAAACGGTTTGGGCGCAATCGTAAGCCCTGCGCTGATCATGGTCATCCCCGGGTTGTCACCACGGCCGTTGCCGGTCCCGGCAAAATTCTGGAGTCCGCCCGTGAAAACCGGTGTCCCGTTGCCGTAAAACTCCGGAAGATAGCCGTAAAGGGCGGTGCCGAGGACAAAGTTGTTATCTCCGATGATGGTGTTCTCACCACCAAAACGCTGGGAAAACCGCTGGGCATTCACATTGCCGTTGTAGCCGCCAAGTTTGTCATCGTTGGGGTCATCGTCACCCGAGGTGTAAATGATGCCAAGATGGGGCTTGAGGGGAAATCCGGTCAAAATCCCCTTGAGCTCATATGAGATATCAGCCGCCAGGGCATAGGCGTTGATGTCGTAGTCTTCCTCTTTGCCCAACGCGCCCAGGCCGGTATTGTCGGCCGTACCGAACTGGTAGGCCCCCTCGACAAACAGTTCAAGGCCGCCAAAGTTACCGAGGTAATAGCCGCCGACATGATGGGAGTCGACTTCCGGGACTTCTCCCGTTGCGATGCCGACAGCGCCATCGGTCAGGGCAGCCGTAAAGTCATTCACGCCGACATTGCGGATGCGGTCGAAGGTGTAAAAACCCTGGAGTTTTTGGCCGTCAGAAGGGGTCCAGTTGAGGTAACCGGCGTATAGATCCCGGTCCGCGTCCTTGGCGCCCTCAAAGTCCGTGGGACTCAGCTGAAAATCGTTTTCCGAGAGTTTGAAATAACCCAGACTGTAGCTGACGGTGTCGGAATCTCCGGTCAGCCAGAAACCGGGGTTGTCATCCCCGTAAACCAGACCGGCTGCTTCGATGACGTCGACATGCCAGATGTCCCAGCCGGCATGCAGGCGTGTATTGAATGGCAGGGCGTAGGAAATGTGAAGGCGCTCGAGGCCGAAATTGCTGCTGCTAGTATCGCGCCCGCCCCGATTGTCGACCGTCTGGGTGTCCAGGGGTGTATCGAACTCCAGGGCCGCGTAAAAGCTCCACTGGCGGTCCTTGGGCATGGCGTTGAAATAAATTTTACTCTCGGTGCGGATGTAGCTGTCTTTGACGGCGCCGCTTTCATTGTTGTGAATCCGGAAAAGCTCGTTACCTGCAAGGGGCCCGCCCCCAAAGTTAAGATAACCGTCCGTGTTATCGCTCATGCCGAAATCATAGTCGGATTCCGACGTGGGAATGATCCTCACCGTGGCCCCGAAACTCATCAGGATGTCCTTATCGGTGCTGACCTGAACGCTGCCGGGGCCGACGATGGTTTCCTTGGTGATGTCGTCGGCCAGTTCGAGTTGTTTTTTCATGTCTTCTTCGGCGGCCGCAGCGATGCCCATGGAGAACACCAGCATGCCGGCAGCCAGTAGTGCCACCAACCTGATACCTTTTTTCATTCGTCTTCTCCTCCCAAAAAGTTGACGTTGAATGGTGACAGGGTCGGCCGCTTTCCCGCTCTCTTCCTGGACCCGCCGCCCGAATGCTTCATGCTCACCTCCTTATCGGGTCAGATTCCGGCCGCCGCGGCGCTGTCGGGAATTGAATTTCCCCGGCAAGCAAAAAGCCGACGACCGGTGCGGCGAAGAAACAAGGATCAGAGTTTATCAGTGATAACATTGTTCGCGAAAGGACGGCACTTCCCCAATAATGGAACGTACTGGATTTTCAGTAACAAACATTTACCGTTTACACAAGCGCCAATTGTCTGCGCCTATTAAAACAACTTGAAGCCGATGATACCCATTTCCGGCTTGCACCCATCGACGACTGCCCCCCTAAATCCCCAGGCAACTCCCATGGAATGCATGCCTGCAGCAGTTGCCGTCCTCATATCAACGGCACTGTCACCCCACCAAAAGAAATCTGGTAGCCAAAAGACTCGTGGCGCTCGGAATAGAAAAGGATCGATGTACCGCCATTCGCGGTGTGCCGACCATGTTAATCGTAGAGTTGCATAAACAATATGGGAAAAGAGAGCTAATTATTGAGATCAGGTTATAGAAGTCACCGGTTATCCCTTAGCCCGCGATATCTTCCTTTATTGGCTATCGAGTTCTTTTTCTATCGGCAGGCAAACATCCATAATTTTTTGGCCGTGGTAGTTCTTGCCACTCACGTAGCTATGTGCTTTATACCCGCCACTTTCTATCCGCTGCACGCACCCCACTCTGGCATCAGCAAAAAACAGTTCGGTGATTCCCAGCTGGCTGTTTAACCTCGCACTCAATATCGATTTCATCTTTTGCTCGCTTTTTACCTTGCCCGGTCTCTTGCAGCTTCCAATTGGGATCCCGTGACGACATCGCCAAAAGGATGGACCGACCCATTGTCCGGATGCGCTGCGATCGTCAGGTCCGAACCATCATTGCCTCAACGGGTCCCTTTGGAAGGGTTTCTTTATGGCATCGTTCAACTGATTCCAGTTAAGAGCAAACGGCTTGCCAATTCCCCCAAATAAAACGGCACCGACATAACCAACAAGAATAATTACTATAAATTCGCTTTAAAATCTCATCGGAAATAGCAGGGATGGTCGAGCGTTGCGGCAAAACCGCAAAGGGATGCGTGATACCACGCAAACGCCGGTAAGGGTGATAGTAGGAAGCCGTGACGCTCGAGAGACACCGGGCAGTGATGCAGGTCTCGTGCGTAGACCCTTTCCATGGGTCAGGCGCGGGCTATGTCCGTCGGCCCGGCATCACTTGCCGTGCAGAACCTTGAGTTTGGCGTCGATCAGTTGTTTGTGGGAAAGGCCAAGAAGTTTGGAGAGCTTGTTCATCAGGTAGTGTTCATATTTGTCCATTTTGCCGTCGACATAGACAATCTGCCACAACCGCTCGATCAGTTTTTCTTTTTTGGCGATGCTGTAGCGGTCATTGATGACCCGGGCGAACTGCCACAGATCGACACTCTCTTTCAACTCCCGATCCGCCTCATCGAGCAGAGCGTCGGCATCCTCGCCGGAAAGGCCGTATTTATTGGTCAGGATGGAAATCACCTTCGCCGTTTCCTGTTCCGTGAAGGTTTCATCGATGCGTCCCATCTCCAGGAACAGGGCACCAATGGCCACGATCAGATCCCGTTCGTTATCCTGGCCGGTGGGGCTGCGACCGTCTTCGGCGGCAGTGCTGAAAAAGCGTTTGAATAGGTCGATCATCGGTTGTCCTCCGGGATAAAAAGATATGCCATGGAATATATGAGCTAAAAATCAACAATCAAGGTTTGACACCTCGGTCCCGATCAGCAGACCACGGCGCGTCCCCCGCAGTAGTGCGCCTCCCGCTCTTTGGCCACGACAGGGCTTGCCAGATAGTCGTCATAGTTCATGACCCGGTCAATGGCGCCATCCGGGGTGAGTTCAACAATACGGTTGGCCACGGTGGAGACGAACTGGTGATCGTGGGAAGCGAAGAGAACCACCTCGGGAAAGGCAATCAGTCCTTCGTTGAGAGCGGTGATGGCCTCCAGGTCCAGGTGGTTGGTGGGCTCGTCCAGCACAAGCACATTGGATCCGCCCAGCATCATGCGCGAGAGCATGCAGCGCACCTTCTCCCCGCCGGAAAGAACCCCGGTGTTTTTCAGGGCCTCTTCTCCGGAAAAGAGCATGCGACCGAGGAATCCACGGGCAAAACTCACCCCCTCTTCCGGCGCGTACTGCAGCAGCCACTGGACCAGGGACATCTCGGTTTCGAAAAACCGCCTGTTCTCCTTGGGGAAGTAGGAGGTGGTGACGGTCTGGCCCCATCGGAAGCTGCCGGCATCCGGTGCCATCTCTCCTGCCAGGATCTGAAAGAGGACGGTTTTGGCCAGGCTGTTGTCTCCGACAAAGGCGATCTTATCCCCGCCGTTCACCACCATGCTGAAGTTGTTGAGGACCTTTTCTCCATCGATGGTTTTGCTGAGACTGTCGATTTCCAGGATCACGCTCCCGCAGGGGCGTTCCGGCCTGAAGGCGATCCAGGGGTATTTTCGCGACGAGACCGGCACATCATCCAGGGTGAGCTTATCCAGGAGCTTTTTCCGGGAAGTGGCCTGCCTGGCTTTGGAGGCGTTGGAGCTGAAGCGCTGGATAAACGCGGTCAGCTCTTTGGCCTTTTCGGTGGCCTTCTTGTTTTCGTTCTGTTTCTGTTTCTGGACCAGGCGGCTCGCCTGGCACCAGAAGTCGTAGTTGCCCACGAAAACCCGGATCTGGTCGTAGTCGATGTCGGCAATGTGGGTACAGACCTGGTTGAGGAAGTGGCGGTCGTGGGATACCACGATCACGGTATTCTCACAGCGCGCCAGGAAATCTTCCAGCCAGGCAATGGACCGGTGATCCAGGTGGTTGGTTGGCTCGTCAAGGAGCAGGACATCGGGGTTGCCGAAGAGGGCCTGAGCCAGAAGCACGCGAACCTTGTCCCCCCCTTCCAGTTCTTTCATTTTCAGCTGGAGTGTCTCTTCCGCAATGCCCAGGCCCTTGAGGAGCACCGCCGCCTGGGACTCGGCCTCGTAGCCGTCCATCTCGGCGAACGCCGCCTCCAGTTCACCGGACCGGATGCCGTCCGCTTCGGTGAAATCCGCTTTGGCGTATATGGCGTTTCGCTCCATCATGATGGCATGGAGGCGGTCGTGCCCCATGATCACCGTGTCGATGACGGTTTTCTCATCAAAGGCGAAATGGTCCTGCTCCAGGACGGCGATGCGCTCGCCGGGCCCTGTGCTCACCGTGCCCTTGTCGGGCTCTGTTTCCCCGGAAAGAATTTTCAGGAATGTCGATTTCCCGCTGCCGTTGGCGCCGATAAGCCCGTAGCAGTTGCCGGGGGTGAACTTGATATTGACGTCTTTAAACAAAACGCGCTTGCCATAGGCAAGCGCTATGTTGGATGCGCTGATCATAATGGGTTCCTCATCGGTTAAAATAAAAAAAACCACGGGCCATTCCAACCCGTGGTTCGTGTGACGCGTGCTTATAGCGTATCACACGTGAGCCATCAACCCTTTTTTGCAATTGTGGCCTCAGGCCCTTTACCCACAGGCCAAAGGCTATAAAAGCCCAATGCCGAACATTGAAAATAGTATGCCGCCGGGATTGTGGGATTGATCGAATACAACCGAGATCTGCGCCGGCCTTTTGGATTGATCACCTTTTGGGGAAACCGATGCTGATTTTTTCGGTTCCGTCTTTCGTTCTGATTTTAACGTTGAGTTCAATGCTGCTGTCGCGAATGCCCAGGGCCAGGGCCGTCTTGCCTTTATCCGTGTCGATGTGCGTCATTTCCCTGAAGGTTTCGAAAATCTTGAGCCCCGCATCATGGCCTGGAGACGGCAGTTCGGTGGTCCGGTATTCGGCAAGGACTAAGATTTTACCGTCATCCCCGCGATGAATGGATATCTCCTTCGCATTGTTATTGACACCGTGCAGTGCTGCCAAGGCCAGCCACTTTACTGCAGCAGCCCCGGTGTCGGCATCGTTTTTAAGCTTGGACATCTCCTTGAGTGGATCATTGGTTGCGTAACAATCACACATCTCCTGCACGTTCTTGTGCATACTGCCTTGATCTTTCATGGCCGGCCTCCTTATGTTGTACGGTTGACGGGATGACAATGGTGATATCACCCGGTGTGAATTGGATTTAACCTAAAAAATTACCATCTGTTGGCACTTCGTCAACGACAGCGGGACGAAAGAAGCCGCTTGATCTTGTAGCTGGCACGGCAAAGCGCCTCCCTCAAACTCCTTTTCTATTAATTCATTATTCGTCAGTTATGGCGAATTAAGTTAATTTTTAATTAATTTTCGTCATTTATGACGATTTTTAAAAATATTGTAATTCGTCAATTTTGACGATATATAACTATATATAATTTTATTTCGCCATAGGTGACGACCATGTCAGAATTTAAAGAAATGGGAGATGACGCGGTTCTGGAAGAGCTCGGCAGGCGTCTGGGGCAGCGGCGGATTGCGCTGAGGCTGACTCAAGCAAAATTAGCCGTAGAGGCCGGTGTGTCGAAAAGAACGGTAGAACGAATAGAAGCTGGGGCAGCCACGCAAACGATCAACCTCATTCGGATCATGCGGGTGCTCGACCTCCTGCCGGGTCTCGGTCGGCTGATTCCTGAAACCGGCCCCCGCCCCATGGACCTGCTCAAACTCAAAGGCAAAGTTCGTAAACGTGCCGCGTCGAGCCGTTCGGCAAACCCGTCCGGCGACGGCTGGACCTGGGGGGATGACGCATGAGTACAGTCTGTGAAGTCCGGCTCTGGGGACGCACGATCGGTGCGGTGGCTCTCGAGGAAGGCCGGGAGGTGGCCAATTTTGAGTTCGATCCCGCCTTTGCCGGCAGCGGGATCGAGATCGCGCCGCTGACCATGCCGCTTTCCGATAAGGTTCACACCTTTCCTGAACTATCCCGAAGGACATTTCATGGCCTGCCGGGACTGCTGGCGGACTCCCTGCCCGACAGATTCGGCAATGCGCTCATCGATGCCTGGCTGGCCATTCGCGGCCGGGCACCCGAGTCCTTCAATGCCGTTGAAAGACTGTGCTATATCGGTAAACGGGGCATGGGCGCCCTGGAGTTTGAGCCGTCCATCGGACCTAAAACGCGCAAGGCCGCCCGCATTCAGGTTGATCAACTGGTTGCGCTGGCCTCGGAAATACTGTCGCACCGCAGCCATCTCAAGGTCTCCTTTACTGCCAGAAGCAGGGAACGGGCCCTCAAGGACATTCTGCGAGTCGGCACTTCGGCGGGCGGCGCCAGGGCCAAGGCAGTGATTGCCTGGAACCCCTCGACCAATGAGGTGCGTTCCGGCCAGGTCACGGCAGGGGACGGGTTTGAATACTGGCTGCTCAAATTTGATGGGGTTGCGGGCAACCGGGATAAAGAACTGGAAGATCCCAAAGGGTACGGGACCATCGAGTATGCCTACTACCGGATGGCAACCGACGCCGGTATCACCATGAGCCCGTGCCGTCTGTTCGAAGAGAACGACCGGCGGCATTTCATGACCCGGCGGTTTGACCGGCACGACAACGGGGAAAAAATCCATCTGCAGTCGCTGTGCGCGCTGGCGCACTATGACTTCAACATGGCCGGCGCCTATTCTTACGAACAGGCGCTGCGCGTCATCAGACAGATAGGCCTGCCCATGCAGGCAGTTGAGGAGCAGTTTCGCCGGATGGCCTTCAACATCATTGCCCGCAACCAGGACGATCATGTCAAAAATATCGCTTTCCTGATGGACAAAACCGGCCGGTGGTCACTTTCGCCGGCTTTTGACTTGACCTACAGTTTCAATGCGTCCGGCCAATGGACCGCCAGCCACCAGATGACGATGAACGGTAAGCGCGACAACTTTACCAAAGAAGACTTCAAGGCGTGCGCCAGAGCGGCGTCGATGAAGCGGGGACGCGCCGAAACCATTGTCAACGAAGTGTTAGAAACCGTATCGCGCTGGCGGGACTATGCGGATGGCGCCGGCGTTTTGCCTGCATGGCGTGATCATATCCAGGATACCTTGCGCGTGAAGGGCTTTTGAAGGGGGGCGCAACGCTTTAGAGTTACTTGGCTATTAAACCCTCCCCTCGGCAGGTCGCGGGGAATGTTCTGCCTCCAACGGCAGTGCTGCTCAGCACCGTAAGGATGAAAGTCTATCTTCAGTTCGCTCGCTAACCCCGCCGCAAGCGGCGAGGAATGCGCTCGCTATCGCGATTAAGATCATGGTTCACAGCGGGGAAATCACGTGAGAGCGCTATTCGTGGACGGACACGGCCTATGCTTGACGCGTGCCTGCAAGCGGATAAAATTGCCGCCCGTCACCGCTGCCTCAATCGCCGGATCCAGCTGAAGGCTGCGCACTTTCTGCAGTTCCGAATGCGGGTCGCCAAAGGGAAAGTCCGATCCGAACATTAAACGCCGGTGGCCGTATGCGCGAAGATATTCGCGACTATCATCCCGGGAGGCCAGTGCGGTATCCGCCCACACGGTTTCCTGCTCCCACAGGCCGGCCTCTGCGATGGATCGGAAACCGCCGTTGAGCATCCCCAGGTGAGGTATGATAACCTTGATCCCGTGTGCCAGTTCCCGGATGAACCGCACCGTCTGGTCGAATTCCTCCTCCAGAACCACCGGCAGACCTCTGCGCCGGATCTCGTCCAGGGCCGACCGGCACCGGGGATCATCGTAGCAGTAAACCGGCTCATCGGCATGGCGGTGCCACTTGATGCCACAGTGGGCCGCCGAAAGCTGATCGACGGCAAAGTCGTTCCAGATGAAAAAATACGGATAAACAGTCAATTCTAACGGTTTCAGCGAGAGCAGGAAGGCGTTGCTCTCCTTGCGGCGCATGCGCCAGGCTGGCGTGTCCACAAAACCGGCATCATAGCGATCGTAGATTTCCAAAACCGGTGAAAAAAAGGCCACTCCGCCGATGTCCGTTGTGGCCGCATGCTGCGCATACGCCTCGAATGATTGTGGCCAGCTGCGGTCAATGGTACCGCAGTGGGCATGTGCGTCGATTACCGATGGCTGTGTTTTCATCTTGCGTTTCACCAAAGTGGGTTCCCTTTTTGTTCTTTTTGTGATCCAGCTGGATTGGTCCGACACCGGATCCCATTGTATTGACAAACCAGAGATCCGTCCACACCCTTGTACTACTGACGACGCCCCCTTGGCCCACGGCCGAGAGGTGCCACCATAACTTTCGATCCCAGCCTGTCGGCCTATCCTTCTCCGCCAGTGGGTGAATTGGAGATTATATCATGAAAACACAAAACCTGATGGATCAGGCTCAAAAAATAATGACCACCTATGTTTGCAGGGATACGGACGGGGAGGAGCGCGTGGAGATGACGCGTATGGTTCAACGTTTTTTCAGCGACCATGTCAGCCATCTCGACAAGTCTGAAATCATGGTGCACATGGCCACCCCGATGAAGGCCCTGGAATGGTTCAATGGCTACCTTTGCCAAACATTCTGGAATCGTTGCTGTGCCGGTCCGATTCCCGAAAGCGCTGACACCTGCCAGTTGGCCTAAAGAAAGGGAGAACCCCATGTCTCAGAGTAAAGAACACAATCGCCGCATCGTATTGGCCAAGCGTCCACAGGGCGCGCCAGTGCCCGAGAACTTTCGCATGGAAAAGACACCTGTGCCTGAACCGGTTGAAGGTCAGGTGCTGCTGCGCACCGAGTATCTCTCCCTTGACCCTTATATGCGGGGCAGGATAAGCGATGCACCATCCTACGCAGAACCGGTTAAGGTTGGTGAAGTGATGGTGGGCGGAACGGTTGGTCGGGTTGCAGCATCCCGGCACCCTGATTACAAGGCGGGAGAGTGGGTCCTGGGTTATTGTGGCTGGCAGGATTATGCGCTTTCCGATGGCACCGGCCTGACCCGATTGGGGCAGACCCCCCAAAATGCCTCCTATGCATTGGGGATATTGGGCATGCCGGGGTTTACCGCCTACATGGGGCTTCTGGATATTGGCCGGCCAAAACCGGGAGAGACCCTGGTCGTTGCTGCGGCCACCGGGCCGGTAGGTGCGACGGTAGGGCAGATCGGGAAGTTGAAAGGCTGTCGGGTCGTCGGCGTTGCCGGCAGCAGCGAAAAATGCGACTACGCAAAAGCGGTCCTTGGTTTTGATGCGTGCCTGGATCACCAGTCTTCGGATTTTGCCCAACAGCTCAGCCAGGCCTGCACCAATGGAATTGACATCTATTTCGAGAGCGTCGGGGGCAAAGTCTTTGATGCGGCCCTGCCGCTGCTCAACACAAAAGCCAGAATTCCGGTTTGCGGACTTATTTCTCATTACAATGCGACGCGGCTTCCCGATGGACCAGACCGCCTGTCTCTTCTCATGCGTACCATTTTAGTCAAACGGTTAAAGGTTCAGGGATTCATTATTTTTGATGATTACGGCCACCGCTACGGCGAATTTTCGAAAGAGATGTCTCAATGGCTGAGCACAGGACAGATAAAATACCGTGAACATATAGTTGATGGGTTGGAGCGTGCACCGGACGCTTTTATCGGCATGTTAGTCGGTCAGAACTTCGGGAAATTAGTCATCCGGGTGAATGACGAACACTGACTTAGAAATGAAAATGCTTGCGAAAATAACGACCGATTCGACTCAAAATTTTTTCGGGCATCTCGAAGATTTGGATGAAGAGGTTTCGATGGTCTCTTCTTCCGGCATGACCCAGCTTAAAGTCGGACCGGAATTTCTCACCACATGAGGGACAGGCCATGAGCATCCCGCCGATGTTGTCAGGAAATCGTAACTGCTGTCCGCATTTCGGGCACTTTTTTATCGTATGATCGGTCATGGCTGGGTTAGACCTATCTGAATACCTTAAAAAATAATGTGCGAGGGCGACCCGCGTTTCTGAGAGTCAAAAGCAGACTTGACCCCGCTGATCTTACCCCCAGCCAAAAATAATTTTCAGGTGTATCTGTCGAAGGCTGAAGGTTTATATGGCAGGTTGTATACCATTAATCCTGAATATTCCACAGAAACCGTAGCCCTTGTCCGCTTGATTTTAGCCGGAACGGTCATACACTAATCATACTGAACTAACTCCGTTAACCCCTGGCAGAACACAACACAGAAAATGGTGTTAAAATGGAAAACAGACCACACAGCGATCAGGGGATCAAACTGATGGTAAAAAAGTGCCGCAGTGAGTTCGAACGTGAGGAAAATACGGAATATTACGAAGACTATCGGGCGGCCGAGAGGAAGTTCGTCAAATTCTGCCTGTTCAACAAAACCGGGTAAAGCATTTACCCGACGATCAGGACGACAATACGTTTATCATTGTCGCCGAATCGATGTTGCCGCCACTCAAAATGACTCCGATCCTGCCTTTCGGCTCCACCGCCCGGCTGAGCAGGGCCGCCAACCCGAGTGCGCCTGACGGCTCAACAACCAGTTTCATCCGGTAGAACAAAAATTTCACCGCTTCTATGATTGCCTGCTCCGAAACCGTTTTCATGTCGTCTACATATTCAAGTACCAGCGGAAAGGTAATTTTGCCCAGTGACGGGGTGCGGGTTCCATCGGCAATCGTAGGTGGGTTGTCGATCCGGTGCAGTTGTTTGGTGTGAAAAGAACGGGTCGCATCATCGGCAAGCTCAGGTTCGATGCCGATGGTTCGGCAATTCCCCGATGCTCCCTTTGCCGCCACCGCACACCCGCTCAACAGTCCACCGCCGCCGCAGGGCACAAGCAGCATGTCAAGATTACCAATTTCTTCGAACATCTCCAAAGCTGCCGTACCTTGGCCTGCAACCACGTCCAGGTGGTCATACGGTGGAATCATCACATAACCATACTTGCTTTCAAGTTCCTTGGCGATATCTTCGCGATTTGCTTTGGCAGGATCGTAATCAAGAATGGTTGCGCCGTATTCTTCGGTGGCGGCCCGTTTGGTTGCCGGGGCATTGTTCGGCATCACGATGGTCGTTTTGGTATTCAGCATCTGGCCAACTAGCGCTACCGCCTGGGCATGATTGCCCGAGGAATAAGTGATCACGCCACGTGCTTTCTCTGGTTCTGAAAGTTGCGAGACACTATTGAATGCGCCACGAAACTTGAAAGCACCGATCCGCTGGAAATTTTCACATTTAAAAAAGACCTCTGCACCCACCATCCGGTTCAGTGTCCGTGAAACCATTATCGGCGTCACATGGGCATACCCTTTCAGTCGTTTTTTTGCGGCCAGGATGTTTTCGAACATGCTTTCTCCGATTCGATCAAGTTCATCAGTTGTGGGCGTTACCAGGCTATCGGTGGGGTGGAAACATCTATTAATGTCATCAGAATTTGGACTCTTTGAGCCTGTGAATAAACGCCGGTGTCGTACCACAGCAGCCACCAACTATTTCGACGCCAAGCGCCTTAATTTTTATTATGTTTTTGGCAAAAAGGATCTCATCCTCAGGATAGAATGCAGTTCCATCGGGCCCGGTTTGGGGCATGCCTGCGTTGGGCTGGACGATGACGGGAATGTCCACACTCTCTCTGATCTGCTGGGCCAGACCGATCATACTATCACTGCCCAATGAACAATTGGCACCCACTGCCGCCGCACCTGCATCCCGAAGTTGTTGCATGCTCGCTTCAACCGGATTACCCATCAACGTAAAAAAGCCCTTTTTGGTCTGATTGAACGTGAGGGAACAAAAAACCGGTTTGGAAGAGATCGCCTGCACCGCCTCCAGTGCAGCGATGGCTTCGTTAAGGTCAAAGATGGTTTCGATAAGAAACAAATCCACACCGGCTGCCTCGATAATTCCGGCCTGGTCGACATAGATGTCCTTGGCCCGCTCTACCGTCATGCTGCCCATGGGGGCAAGCATTTCTCCCACGGGACCCAAATCCCCTGCTACGTATTGTCCCGGTTTTGCCGCCGCCTTTGCGTTCTTGACCGCTTGGGTGTTGATCGTCTCAACACCCTCCTTGATGCCCATTTTTTCCAGCTTGAAGGATGAGGCGCCAAACGTATTGGCGGTTGCCACATCCGCCCCCGCATCAAAATATGCCTGGTGTATCTCCCGTATAACCTCAGGGTGGTCAATATTCCATTTTTCTGCGCAATCGCCCCCCTTGAGCCCCCGGGAGATAAGCATGGATCCCATGCCGCCATCCACAACAAGCCCTTCTTGTTTTACTTTTTCGTTAATTTCCATGTGATGATGCCTTTTTCTCTTTATATTTTCTCAAGGATCGTCGCTTATCCTATCCGTCAGGCCGTCCAATCAACGGGGTCCACTTTCGCGTTCCGTGGTTTCAATTTTTCAACATCTGCAATTTCATTTCATATCGTTATCTTGGATGGATCCGAAACAAGCCAGAATCCCTTAAACCACTCTTTTCGACCCCGAAAACATTGTTTTAAGCCTTAAATATGGCCTCTTTTCTATCCTAAACCCCTGATAACCGTTCATCTATCTTGGCTGACTCCTTACAGTCAGCAAGTCGCACCAGGCTTGGCCTGGCGCTCCGGAGAACACGGAAAATGAGGTTAAAAATATTTCTGTGGATTCAGTGTATTCCGTGGTTCCAAAAGAGAAATATCCCAATATGATTTTTATTGAAACCTCGAAAAGATGTCAAATGCTTAAATACGAAATGACTGCTTGGGCCGCTCAATCGCTATCCTTTGGTTTCTCTGAAACTCTGCGGTGAAGGACACGAAAGCATTCGACAACGCCCAAAAGATGTTCTAACTTTGAAACTCGATTTATAGCCGGCTTTTGAAAACCACTGCCAACCGCATGGAAAGGGAACCACATGAAAGTTAAATCACGACAATACACGATCTGGTGTCTGATCTTACTTGCTGCTGTTGTCGCGGCCTGCACATCAGCCAAACCGATCGCCGAATGGCGGGACCCGGCATATACCAGCGGTCCTTTCGACAACATCCTCATCGTCGGGATAGCAGATCAGGTGACCGCACGCCGCGCTTTTGAAAATAACTTTGTCGACCGGCTTGGAGAGGAGCAGATCAAGGCGACCGCCGGTTTCGCGGTCATGCCCGACAACGCCCGACCAACGGAGAAGAACATCAAGGCAGTCATCAAAGACATCCGCTTCGATGCGGTGTTGATTACCCACCTGGTCGGTGTAGACGAAAAAACAGTCTACCAGCCGGCGACTTACCGCCCGGCACCCTACTACAACAGCATTTACGGCTACTACAACCACGTTGGGGGGTATGTGTACGAACCGGGATATTACCGCCGGCATACCTATGTCAAACTGGAAACCAACCTTTATGACACCCGCGACGAATCATTGGTCTGGTCCATGCAATCGGAAACGATCAATCCAAGCAACGTACAGAAATTGATCGATGCCCAAATTAAAATCGTGGTCAAGCGCCTCAGGGTACAGGGGTTGCTGCCGGCCGGCTGATCCGCCGGCAAGCAGGAAGCGGAATCTGTGGGTGTCTGTTGTCCCTGGCTTGTGGTTTCTGGTTCACCGTTAACCGAAAATCAACCACCATCCACTGTTCACGGATGCACGGTTCCGCACCCCCGCATGGTCAAAATTGATTTTACCGCCTGAATGCCTATTTTTTGTTTTGCGCATTGATAAACACGCACTCGTTTAAAAATGGAGGGCATCCGATGAACATTCAAAAACCATTTAAAATTGCTTTTTACGCAACCCTCATTCTGTGCCTGGCGGCATCCTCCGGAGCGGCGGACACATTCCCCGCTCCCAAGGTTGAGTTTTCGGCCGACATGACCATGACCATTAAACAGGCAGGTACGACCCAGCCCTATATTATCCAGGGGAAGATCTATTCCATAAAGGGTAAAGAGCGACGGGAGATCTCCAGCTTCGGCCGCCAGACGGCCATCATCAACGACCGGGACAACGATCAGATGTGGACGCTCATGCCCGATCAAAAGATGGTCATGGCCAATCAGGACCCACGCGCCAGGAAGAGCCCGGATCAGATGATCCGCGACGGGGAGCTCAAAATGACCAAAATGGGCACGGAGAAGATCAGCGGCCAGAAGGCGACCAAGTATAAGATCGAGTCCACCGACAAGGGAGAAGACGCTTTTTCAGGATTTGCCTGGCTGAACAAACAGAACATTCCCGTGCGTTTTGAAGGAACAGCCAGCGAGAAGGGCATTCGCCAGGATATCGAGATCGAATACGCCAATATCGTTGTCGCCCGGCAGGATCCGCAGTTATTCGTCGTGCCGTCCGACTATCGCCAGATGAACGCCGATATGGGCGCCATGGGCACATCCGGTAAAACCTTGACGCCGGAACAGATGGAGCAGGTGATGAAGATGCTCAAGCAGAAGCAGGGCGCCAACTAGAACGGCATAGCTGATAAGCTCATAAGCTGGTTAGCTGAAAGCTCAAAGCCAGTGCCAGAAACCCAGAACCCTGAACCCTGAACCCCGAACCTTACCCCAACGTATGCTGCGCGATGGCCAAATCCGGTGACCGCTCCTCGACCAATTCCACCAGGTGGCGGTGATGGGTGAAAAAGATCACCTGGGTTTTCCGGGACAGTTCGCTCAATACGCTTAACGTGGCCAGAGACCGTTCGTCATCGAAGCGCAGGAGGATGTCGTCCACCACGAAGGGCAGCGGTTCGTTGTGTTCCAGGTACTGCTCCAGGCTGGCCAGGCGAAGGGACAGGTAAAGCTGGTCGGCGGTGCCGTCACTCATGCCGTCGACAGTGACCTGCGCGTCGCTTTGCGGCCGGATGCCGACCAGGACCGGGTTGCCCCGCTCATCGTATTCCGCCCGCAGCCGGCTGAAGGCGCCGAGGGTCATCTGTGAGAACAGATGGCTGGCCCGGGAGATCAGCGGCCCCTGGTGCTTTTCGCGGTACTGCTCGACGGTTCGGGAAAGAATGATCGACGCAATTTTCAAGCGGGCGTATTTTTCGACGTCCGACTCGAGGCCGGCCAGCAGGCGCTCGGCATTCTCGGCGTGCATGGCAGCCGCGGACCTGCCGTCCATCTGTTCGAGCCTGGCGTTCAGGGCACCGATTTGCTGGTCGAGCGCCGAACGCTCATTTTCCAGGGCTTGCGTTGCCTCATCCAGCTCTTGACGTTCAGGCGCGATGCTGTCGGCGTCCATCGACGACGCCTCATCAATAAAGGCGTCCACCGTAGCCCCGGCACTCAACCTGCGCAGCTGTTGCGCGATACCGCTTAGATCGGTGACCAAGGCCTTGCGTTCCCGGGCCCGTTTTTCCGTTTCGGCCAGCAGTTCGGCACTGGCGCAATGAGCCGTTTTGCACAGGGATTCGATCAGCGCCTGGCATTCAAAAAGTCGCCGCTGTGCATCTTCCAGCTCTTTTTTTGACGATTCCAACCGTTCGACGAGGCCTGCGTGCCGGGACTCATCTTTGCGGGCATGGGTCAACCGGCCATTAAGCAATTCGGCTGCCCGGTCCCGGGATTCGACTTTGAGATCCGGTGCGAGAGCCTCGACCAGCTCATCCACCCGGGA
The DNA here is from genome assembly GCA_963697405.1 of uncultured delta proteobacterium. GTDB lineage: Bacteria > Desulfobacterota > Desulfobacteria > Desulfobacterales > Desulfosarcinaceae > Desulfosarcina. Next base: position 115,761 of record CAVONY010000036.1, read on the forward strand.
CGTGAATGCTGCCGAATCCCGGTCGATACCATCGATGCGTTTGCGCAACACGTCGGCTTCGCTGATTTTGTTCCTGAATTCGCGGATGCTTTCAATGACAGCCAGAGCCGCTGTTGGATTGGCTTCGGCACGGATGCCAATTTTTTTGACACTATTTTCCCAGCTGGACGTCCACCGGGAGAGGGTATCTGCAAGCTCCGCAACAACTGACGCCCCCTCCTCCAGATCCGCCTCGAGGCGGATCAATTCCTTGTCCGCCGTGGCGATCCCGGATTCGAGGCCCCTTTGGGCCTTAATGTGCGCCTGGGCCGTCCGTATCAGCTCGGGCAGCGGATGCTTTGGGTCCCGGGGAACCCCGGCAGCCTCAAGCGCCGTCATCAGGTCCGATTTGAGGGCCGCCAATCGGGTGGCAAGCGTTTCCAACTGGCGCTTTCCGGATCGCCAATCGGCCAGTTTGTCCCGCAGTGATTCGATCTCGGCCAGCCAGCCCCGCATCTCCCTCGGTGTTTGCGGGGTTATGCCCGCTGGTTCCCACACCTGTTGCCACTCGGCCTCCAGTTCACGGAACTGCGATAGAGACGTTTCAAGCGCTGCGGACACATCGGCAAGCGCTTTTTCCAGCTTCTCTTTCCGGGCTTCGAGCAACCCTTTCTTGCTGACCAGGTCGGCTTCGCGCCGGAGACGATCCGAGACGTGATCCGCCCGAACCATGCTCTTTTCGAAGGCATCGGGCAGGCCCGAGACATCCTCAAAATAGCTTAATAATTCCTGCGATGCTTCAGCCGGGGGCGTCTGGCCATCCAGCGTCTGTCGAATCACCACCCACCCTTTGTCCCGCAGGGCCCTGATGGTTTTCAGGTCCGTTTCGGTGGGCACTTCCCGTGCCCGGTCGATGGCCTGAATATCGGCCTGGGTCTGAGCGATTTCGCCTTTTGTCGAGGCCTTTGCCTCGCGCTGTTTTTCAAGCGCGCGCTGTAACGCGTCAAAGCCAGCGTCGAACCGATCGATGGTCGCTTTGGATGGCAGCGGCAGTTCGTCGATATCCGCCAATGCACCATGCCAGAGCGCCTGTCGTTTCAGGGTGCGGTTCAGGTCGCCCTCGAGCGCATCGCTACTGGTACGCATCTCTTCCATCTGTGTTTCGATGGGGCCGGCCGCCGTTGCTGCCTGCAGGGCATGTTCGAGATCGGACACATCCACGGGCGTCACCATCGCGCGGCGTTGATCGGTCAGCTGGCTGAACCGGATTTTGCGTTTGCGCTGTTGCTCGGCGGCCGATTCCTGCCTGACGCTCAATCGTTCGTATGCCTTTCCGAGTTCCTGGATCTCACCCACGGTCGATGGAGGTAGCTTGAAGTCCCCGGGCGCCTCACCAGAGATGTCCGCGCTGATCTCCTCAAGCGTGTCGGCGGCCTGTTTCTGCAGCGTGCGCATGCGGCCGTGGAGTCCGGGCCGGTCTTTCTGGGCTTTGCGAAAGCCGCCCAGCTCCTGCTGGAGCGACTCGATGGCGGCGGCATTTTCAAGCAGGGCCTGGTGAACCGGCAAGGCGTCTATCTCCCGGCTGATTTTTTCGATAGTGACCCTGGAACGCGCCACATCCCGGGTAGCCATTTTCAGCTCTTTTTCCGCGTCACGTCGCTTGTCCCCGAAATCATCCGCAAGATCCGGCACTCCCCCATATGCCACAAGGGCGCTGTCGATCTCTTTTTTGCGGGCGATCGACGGCAGCGCTTCCTGGATGCGCGCGAGCCTGGCCTGCCTTTGTTTGTGGGCCCCGAGTGTTGCTTTTACTTCATCCATCCGATTTTGGGCATCGCTCAGCTCGAGATTGTGCGCCTTCCATGTCTTTGGCAGCAATAGGGTGTCCTTTTGCTCCTGGCGTGCGGTCTTGATCGCCTTGATCGCCTGGTTGATCGATGGCGTCGACCCGCTGGGCTTGAAGAGCGCGCCGCATGCGCTTTCAAGATCCTTTTGAACGTTCTGAAGTCGGTTCAGGCCCGCACCGGCAGCGAAGAGGGCCTCCCCGATGTTGCCTTTGCCGGATATGATCTCCTCACCACCCTGAATCAGGTCGTCGTGGCCGATGGCAAACATCTGCTCGAAGACGTCAAGGCTGACACCTCCCAGAAAATGAGCCAATGCGTCATCGTCCAGCACGGTTTCGTCGTCCTTACCGCGCAATGTTTTGGCTCGCCCCTTGCGGCGAAGAAACTCGATTTCGTCGCCGCTGCCGTTCACCAGCCTGCCCCCGACGCGAAGCTGGGGGTAGCCGTGAAGAAAATTAACCGGTTCCCGTGCCGGTATGCCGAAAAACATGTGCCGGATAGCTTTCAAGGCCGAGCTTTTACCCGCTTCGTTGGGTCCGAACAGCATGTGAAAATCCGGCCCGCTGCTGGGCAGGTCAATGGTCACGTCGGTAAAAGGCCCATAGGCGGATAGCCGGATGCTCCTGATTTTCATGACGCAGCAGCCTCCTTTTTCATGCGGTTCACCAACAGCGCATGGGCCTGCGCCACCAGTTCGCGCAGCTGCTCCGGATCGTCCGGCTGGAGCCTTGCGTCCCCCTGGCGGTAATCCGGCGGCAGTTTTTGAAAAAGGGTCGACAACGCCTTGCCCAGGTCCAGTAATTCCGGATCATTGGACATCAGGTCGTCCACCACCGCGCTCAACTCGCGCAATGGTCCCGGGTCGGCAACCGACCTGACTTTGGGTCGGGTTCTAACGATTACTTTTTCGATCCAGGCCCGGTCACCAAAATGGGCAATCGCCATTGACCGGACCGCGTGCTTGAGGTGTTCGGGGTCGGCTGCGATCTGGTCGTGAACGCCTGTTTCACCGCCAAATTCCACCCGGGCAATCACCGGTTTGGGGTCATGCCGATCGATGACGTCTTCGAAGATCGTCAGAAACCGTTCAACGATCTCATCGACGTGGGTCACGTCGTCCAGATCGACATGCACCCGTTCCCAGCGGATCACATCGATGTCGTGACGGGTTATCTCAGGGAGTGTCCCCTCTTCCGCGGTCACCAGCACACACCCCTTGGCGCCGGACTCCCGAATGTGGCGTCCCTGGACACACCCGGCAAACACGACCGGCGGATTTTCGGCAACCCGCTCAAACTGGTGTACGTGCCCCAGGGCCCAGTAGTCGTAGCCTTTGTTGACGAGGTCATCGAGCGAGCACGGGGCGTAGTTTTCGTGCCCTTCCCTACCGGTGAGGCTGGTGTGCAACAGGCCGATGTTGAAATGCCCGGGAACCGGGTCCGGATAGTCGAGGGCGAGGTTGTCCGTGATGGCAACCTTTGAAAAGCTTTGCCCGTGAACCGCCACGTTCAGGTCTTCGATGATTTGGGTTTCGGGTTTTCTGGATGACAACACGTGAACGCTGTCAGGGTACGGCAAGGTTCGCGTCATCTTGCCGGCCGCGTCGTGGTTGCCCGAAATAATGAACACCTGAATCCGGGTCTCGCTGAGCCGCCTGACCTGCTTGATGAAATAAAGACCGGTGTTGTAATCTTTCCAATCGCCATCGAACAGGTCGCCGACAATCAGCACGAAATCCACGGCTTCATCGATGGCCAGGTCAATCAGGTTCTCAAACGCCCGTCTCGACGCCTGGCGGATATCCTCGACGGGTGCCCCTTCGTAAGCTTCGAGGCGCTGCAGCGGGCTGTCCAGGTGGATGTCAGCGCTGTGGATGAATTTGATCATGACTATTTTTTTATCCGCTGGATGGCCGCTTCCCGCTTCTCGACCTGCTGGTAGGCATTGCTGTAGATGACGTAGTATTTATTGATGTTGCTGACATAGCGGACGGTCTCCTGACCGACGATTTTCAGCATGGCCATTTCCACATTGCGAAACCACCGGTTGGGGTCCAGCTGCATGCGTATGGCCTTTTTCCTCGCCCGGCGCATTCTGCCCGGACCGGCGTTATAGGCGGCCAGGCTGAAACGCACCTGATCCTGGGGAAGAATCGCCGCGTCATCAAAATATTGGTCTTGCAGAAACTTCAAATACTTGACCCCCGCCTGGATGTTGTTTGCCACGCTGCTGATATCCGGAATCCCGACATTCGGATCGGCAGCGGTTTCGGGGCGGACCTGCATAATACCGACCGCTCCCTGCGGGCTGACTTTTTTGTGGTCGAAACCGGATTCCTGAAAGGCCATGGCACTGATCAACCGCCAGTCGAAGCCATATTCGGCGGCATATTCCTTAAATAGCGGGGCATAAGCCGCCAACTTTTTCCCCGGGTTGCCCGCCAGCGGATTTTTTACCCAGGTCGTTTGTTCGTAGTAGCGCCTAAATAGGATGTTCCCCAGACGGGTCCCTCTCTGATGGTTCTTGGCAAAACGATCCAGGCTGGCCTTGAGCGCCGGGCTGGTTTTACGCACGGCCCAGGCGATATCTGCGCCCTTTCGAAAGGTCAAATCGCCTACGACCCGGATGTCGGTGAGAATCTCGGCCCAGGCGGCGGCAATGTGGCTGTCACAAACCGTCCGCGCGATCGCTCCGGAATTGACCAGTTCCAGGATGTCTTCGGTTTCCAGGTTTTCATCTGCCGGAACGATCTTGACTGGCCACAGACCCTGCGCACTCAGACGGCGGTTGAGCGCCAGCAGGCTCTCGTGGTAGCTGCTGCTCGGACGCACGAAGACGCTGTGTGCGGAAAGCGCGGTGATGTCTTGAATGGGGGCAACCGCCTTGTGGGTAACCAGCACCTCATCGATGCCGGTCACATAGGGGATGGTAAAATCGACCTGCTTTTGCCGCTCAGGCGTGATTGTCAGGCCTGCAGCGGCGATGTCTCCGTACCCCTCGACCAGGTCGGGTATCAGACGATCCCGGGCGACCGGGATGAACTCGAAAACTATCTGGAGTTCCCTGCGGGTGACACCCTTGTTCAAGGCCTTCTGGTATTGCCTGAGCAGGGCATATTCGAAACCATGCAGCTTGCCGTGGGCCAGGAAAAAATTGGTCCGGTTGTAGGTGGTCAGGACGCGGATATATTTTCTCTCCAACAGCGCGTCCAGATCCTCGGCGTAGCTGTCGGTCAAGTGTGAATCGAGAGGATGGCTCGCAGCGGAGTCCTGGGCCCGGACCGGTGCGAAGGCGATCAGGCAGAATACAATCGTGAGCAGGGCGGTAATCGTCCGGATCATGGTTCGCTACCCTCGATTGAACATTCCCCGCGGCAATCGGCGGGGTTAGCACTCGCTGTGGCGGTCCAGGAAGAGTACGGTTATCAAATTAAAACGCATTTATTTTCAACCGCCCGCGACACATTTGTCAAGGCGCCTGTTGTTTCCAGTCCGACAATCAACCATGCATCCGGTCGCCTGCCGGTGAAAATACGGTTGAGCGTATCATCGGATTCGGAATCGGACAAGGCTACTGATCGGACTTGATTGGTCGATTCGGGTTTGCCCGCTTATGAGCGGCTCTCCCCGGAAGGCCCTTGAGCTGCATCAAAAAGGAGATTGACACAAAAATACCGGTCCGATATGCTCATTTTCGTGAAAAAGGAAACCCTCACTTTTTTCCCCTTACCCTTCAACCTCCGCGCTACGATCATCATTTCGCAGAGCTTTGTTCAACGTGTCTAATAGTCGGCAAACTAACAAAAAACGACCGGCAACAAAAAGAGGGGTCCGCATGGTTGAAAAGCAGGGAACCGGACTAGAAAACGCTGGACATTCCTTGCCGGCAGCCATCAGTGCCCAACGCGTCACCAAGGTTTTTGGTGTAGGCAAAAATAATGTCCTGGCGCTAGACGATGTTTCTCTCACCATCGAGGAAAACGAGTTTTTTACCTTGCTGGGACCGTCGGGTTGCGGCAAGACGACCCTTTTGCGTCTGATTGCCGGCTTTGACCAACCGACCTCGGGTGCGATTATGCTCAGGGATCAGGACATCTCACAACTGCCGCCCAATCAGCGTTCGGTCAACACTGTCTTTCAGAATTATGCGTTGTTTCCCCACATGACGGTCGCCAAAAACATCTCCTTCGGGCTCGAAATGCTGGGAAAGCCAAAAGATTATGTTAAAAAGACGGTCAGCGACATGTTGGCGCTGGTCAAGATGCAGGAACTTCGCGACCGCCGCACCGACCAGCTTTCCGGCGGTCAGCAGCAACGCGTGGCGCTGGCCCGGGCCCTGGCCCCGCGCCCCCAGGTGTTGCTGCTCGATGAACCCCTTTCAGCCCTCGATTACAAACTGCGCAAGGAGATGCAGATCGAATTGAAGCAGCTGCAGCACGAAACAGGAATTACCTTTATTTTTGTGACTCACGATCAGGAAGAAGCGTTGACCATGTCTGACCGTATTGCGGTCATGAACGCGGGCAGGATTTTGCAGATCGGCACCCCTCGCCAGATATACAATCAGCCGGTCGAACGATTTGTGGCCAGTTTTATCGGCAGATCCAATTTTCTTTCCGCCGAAGTTCTCTCTGTAAAGGGCCGGCGAGCCCGATTAAAACTTTCTTCCGGGAAAGAGGTCGGTGCAACGCTGCCCGACGGCATGGTCCCTGATAACAATGTGACTGTCGTGGTTCGGCCTGAATACACCCAAATATTTATAGAATCTGACGATGCAGGCGAGCTGCGAGGGATACTCGAAAACATCGTTTATTTAGGCACGGATACCCAATATTACATCCGCTTGCCGGATGAAACGATGTTCGTAACGCGAAGCCAGAACCAATGTGAAGTGACGGAAGCGTTTAAGGCCGGGCAATCGGTCAGCGTCGCTTTCAAGCCTGAGTCGGTCCAAGTGTTGAGGTCCTGATGTGAAAAACAATAAGACCGCCTCCGGTCCGGTCAGAGACATGCAAAGAAACCGAACCAAACGGAACTGGCTGTTGAGTACACCTGCGCTGGTGGTGCTGGCCGCAGCATCTTCAGGACCACTTTTGATCGTAGTCGTCTATTCGTTTCTGAGCGCTGGCGAATATAGCGGCGTGGTATGGAAATTTTCGACCGATGCGTGGTTCAACGTCGTTTTCTTTCGTGACATTTTCGATGGAACCACCAGCTTGGCCGACGCACATATGAGGATCCTCTGGCGATCGGTTCGGCTGTCGTCCGTTACCACCTTGATCACCCTGGGGATCGGCTTTCCAACCGCCTATGTCATCGCCACGCGACCACGGAAAACCCGGAGCTTCTGGTTGTTCCTGATTACTGTTCCGTTCTGGACAAACCTGCTGATTCGCACATTTGCCATTCTTGAAGTGATTCGCAACGAGGGCCTGATCAACATCGGTTTGCAAAGGCTCGGAATTATCGATGCACCCATTCAGATGCTTTATACCGATTTCGCAATAATGTTCGGCATGACTTATGTTTACCTGCCGTTGATGGTTCTGCCGCTGTATGCATCGATGGAGCGGCTGGACTTCAACTTGGTGGAAGCGGCTTATGATCTTTATGCCACACGCTATAAAGTGCTTCGCCGAATTGTTATTCCTATCGTTAAACCGGGCATCATTGCCGGGTCTATCCTGGTATTCATCCCGTCGCTCGGTGCATTTGTCACTCCGCGGGTGCTGGGCGGGGGCAAAAAGATGATGCTGGGCAATCTGATTGAGTTGCAGTTTGGCGCAGGGCGCAATTGGCCGCTTGGCGCCGCGCTGTCCGTCACCCTGCTGGCCCTCGTGATGGCCGCCCTGTTAATGTATGTGCGCACGACGCAACGTAATTCGGGGAGCGTGCGATGATCGCTTTTACAAAACAACACACGCCCTTCTCCCTGAAAACCCAGCCCGGGTTCGGCTTGATCGCCGGCGTGTGTTTTGTGATGCTCTATGCTCCGATTATTACGCTGGTCGTTTATTCGTTTAACGCAGGCAAATACATTTCCCCCTGGGAAGGGTTCTCCCTGCAGTGGTATGTTGCGGCCTGGGGGAACGACGCCGTGCAGGATGCGGCGATTCGCTCACTTTTTCTGGCGGTACAGGCTTCTGTCTATTCGACCATCCTGGCGACGATGGCAGCGCTTGGAACTACCCGAATCCAGCCTTTTAGAGGGTTGACGGCAATATACGCAATGATCAACCAGCCGCTGATGGTGCCGGAAATCGTCACCGCCGTAGCGCTCTTGATCCTCTTTGCGATGATTAAATCGCTGACAGGCATTCAGGGTATGTTTTACCTCGTCATCGCCCACACCGCCTTTTGCATTCCGTTCGCCTACCTGCCCATCCGGGCACGCCTGGAAGGCATGGATCTGATCCTGGAAACGGCGGCGGCCGACCTTTACGCCACGCCCTGGAAAACATTCTGGCGCATAACGCTGCCCCTGCTCTGGCCGGGAATCATCGCCGGAGCAATGCTGGCATTCGTCATCTCTCTGGATGACGTGGTGATCACCGAATTCGTCAAATCATCAGGGCAGGAGACCCTGCCGACCTACATGCTGGGTCAGCTCCGCCGGGTGGTGACGCCGGAAATCAATGCCATCTCTAGCCTGTTGCTCGGGCTGTCCATACTGGTGGTGTGTGTGTTGTTTTTCATCGAAAGGAAGTTTGGGAAATAGACGCTTAGCGTGTCGAAAATATTCAGCAGCAGCATTCCAACTAAAACAAGGGAGGTTTCACAATGAAAAAACATGTGTTTATTGCCGTCGTTGCCGCAATCGGACTCCTCTTTGCGGGAGTTGTGCATTCAGGTGAATTGAATCTGTACAACTGGGGGAACTATACCAGTCCCGACCTGATCAAAAAATTCGAGACAATGTACAACGTCAAGGTCACCATAACCGACTATGACTCGAACACGACCGCACTGGCCAAGGTCAAAGCCGGCGGACACGGCTTCGATATCGTGGTCCCGTCTGCCAACTACGTGAAGGTATTTCTCGAAGAGGGTCTGGCGCTCGAGGTTCGCCCGGATCAGATGGAGAACTTCAAGCATGTCGCCCCCGAATGGCGCAACCCCTCGTTTGACCCGGGTCGCCGCTACAGCGTCCCGTGGTTGTGGGGAACGGTTGGCATCGCGGTGGACACCGATGTTTATAAAGGCGACATCAATACCTCTTCCATCGTTTTTGATCCGCCCGAAGAGCTGGCGGGCAAGATCAACATGGCGCCTGAAATGGGCGATGTTATGGGTATGGCATTGAAGTATATCGGCAGCGAGCCCTGCACCACGGATAAAGTGGCTCTGAAAAAGGCACGTGATCTCCTGATGGCCGCCAAACCGAAGTGGGTGTCAATGGACTATGGCCTGACAGAGAAAATGCCGCGCGGCGACTTTTCTGCGGCGCTCTACTGGAACGGTGCGGTCTACCGGGCAGGGCTGGCAAAATCGTCAATCAAGTTCGGTTACCCGCGTGAAGGCTACGAAATCTGGATGGATAATGCGCTTGTGCTCAAAGACGCCAAAAATGTCGAAACCGCCAAGCAGTTCCTGAACTTCATCATGGACCCTGAAAATGCGGCACTGATCTCCATCTTTGCGCGTTACGCCAACGGCATCAGCGGTTCGGAAGCGTTCATGCCTGATGAAATGAAAACCGCGTCAGCGATCAATATCCCCGACGAGTTCAAGGCTGCCGGCACGTTTTTCCCCGCGTGTTCCAAAGAGGCCACCGAGTACTACACCGCTATCTGGACGGAGTTGACCAAGTAGCCTTCTGGCGGGATAAATATCGACATCTTCTGCTTTGGTATTAAATAACAAGAGGACCTGTTTGCCGGGTCCTCTTGTTATTATTCACCCTCCTATCAATGATCCATTGCATGAGGAACACATGAAATCGACGGTCACACTGGCCAACTGGCGAACCGCACCGTTCAGCACGCAGTCCTTTCATCGTGTAGAGGAAATCATCCCGGTTTCCCTTATCAACGCTTCGGGGCGTAGCTGTAACTTTTCAACCGACTCGCAATCCATAGACACCATCGTTTTTGAAGATCAACACGGGCAGGAACGGCAATTGGCGGAGGTGCTCGATTCAACCGCCACCCGGGGGCTGGTCGTACTGCGGGGGGGACGGGTTGTCGCAGAACGCTATTTGCACGGTTATGACGGGGCAAGCCCGCATATTCTGTTCTCGGTCAGCAAGTCCCTTACCGGGGCATTGACTGGAATCCTGGTCGATCAGGGCCGGCTTGACCCGGACAGTCCGGTGGCCCGATACATCCCGGAGGTGTCCAATTCAGCCTATGGTGACTGTACGGTACGCCATGTGCTCGACATGACCGTCAGCTCGTCTTTCTCCGAAGCATACCTCGACAAAAAGGGCGAATTCGCCCGCTATAGACGCGCCATGCTCTGGAACCCTGCCGAGCCGGGAGAGGATCCCGGCACCCTTCACGATTTCCTGACAACCCTCCGACCGGCGCCGGAACCGCATGGCGCGGTTTTTCGCTATCTTTCACCGAATTCCGATCTTCTGGGCTGGTTGGTGGAGCGCGTCTCCGGCCAGGCTTTTGCCAGCCTGTTTTCCGATCTTATATGGAAACCGATGGGGGCGGAAGCCGGGGCCTATGTGACCGTCGATACGATCGGGTCACCGCGCTCGGCAGGTGGAATTGGTGCGCTTCCCCGCGATTTGGCCCGCTTTGGCGAAATGATGCGCCAGGGGGGCAACCATATACTGCCCGATTGGTGGGTTCAGGACATCCGAAGCGGCGGCGACAGCGAGCCCTGGAAAAAAGGCGAGTTTTACACGATGCTTCCAACCGGCCGCTACCGCAGCCAATGGTATCAATCGGGCAGCCCATCGGGCACCTTCTGTGCGATCGGCATTCATGGACAGTGGCTGTGGGTCGACCCCCAAAAAGAGGTTGTCATCGCCAAGGTGTCCGCACAGGATCAACCGGTCGATGAGGATATCGATTTTACGCTGATACGTGCTTTCGAAGCTATCGCTGGAGCCGTTCAATAGATGATCAATCCTTTTCCGGTGTTTTCAGTCGGTCGACCGTGTCCATATCGCACACATCGAAGATCTGCCCACACCCCCCGCAAACCATCTCGCACTGGTCGGCCTTGCGTGACCGGCGGCGCTTCAGCTCGGCACGGCACTCCGGGCATTTCAGGTCCTGGGTCTGATCATTGGGTTCGGTTTTGTCGCGCATCCGGTGTCCTCCTTTGCGTTTTTCATTTTATCTCTCCTAACATGGGGCTACCAGAAATGGGTGCCCCTTGTCTGCGCATCATGAACTGCACGACAGCATCGAACAGCCGGGGCGGTTGCGGGCCCAATCCGGCCGTCTGGCAGCAAAGGCTTCCTTTTCCGGCTGTTCGTCGTAGGGGTGGCGCAGCAGGTCGAGCAGGTCGTGAATCAGCGAAAAATCATCCTGTTCGGCCTTGTCGATGGCCATTTGAGCCATGTAATTGCGCAGCACGTATTTGGGGTTGACCGCATTCATGCGACGGCGCCGGGCCTGGTGGGAGACATTGTCACGGCCGGCCCGTTCCAGGTAGCTTCGGAGCCAGTTGACGGTTCGGCTGCGCACGGCAGCCGTCAACTGGTCAGAAACGTAATAGGCGTCCATGAGCGGTGCCATGAGCGCTTCATCATCGGCAGCCGTCAAGGAGGGGGTTTCCCCATCCAGCCGGGCGAGCCGGCGGAAGAAGATGGTCATGTCGGTTTCGACCAGGGGCAAAATGGCCAGCAGTTCGGTGATCAACGCCTCGTCCGTTGCCGGGTCGAATGCATTCAATCCCAGCTTGCGGGCCATCATCTGTTGCCAGCCCTCCTGGTAGATGTTCACGTAATTGTCCAGAACCGCCTGCAGGGGCTCGACCTGGCCGATCAGCGGGTGTATGGCGTTGGCCAGCTGAGCGAGGTTCCACTGGGCAATGGCCGGTTGATGGCCGAAACGGTAGCGGCGTCCGGCGGCGTCGGTGGTGTTGGGTGTCCAGTCGGGGTCGTAATTTTCCAGCCAACCATAGGGGCCGTAGTCGATGGTCAGGCCGAGAATGGACATGTTGTCCGTGTTCATCACGCCGTGCACAAATCCCACCCGCATCCAGTGGACGATCATTTCGGCGGTGCGGCGGCACACCTCCTCGAACCACTGCAGGTAAACATCCGGAGACGGTTCACCCAGGTGGGGGAAATCGATGCGGATCGTATAGTCCGTAAGTTGCTTCAATACGTCCATTTCACCCCTGGCGGCAAAGATCTGGAAGCTGCCGAAGCGCGTAAATGACGGTGAAACCCGGCAGACCACGGCCCCCGGTTCCAGCTTGGGATGACCGTCGTAGAACATGTCCCGCTCCACCTCCTCACCGGTCAGGGTCAGGCTCAGCGCACGGGTGGTGGGCACGCCCAGGTGAAACATGGCCTCGCTGCACAGGAATTCGCGCACCGAGGAACGCAGCACGGCCAGGCCGTCGGCCGTTCGTGAATAAGGCGTGGGGCCGGCCCCTTTCAGCTGCAGCATCCAGCGTTGCAAATGCCCATTGACGATTTCGCCGAGGTTGATGGCCCGTCCGTCGCCCAGCTGCCCGGCCCAGTTGCCGAACTGATGACCGCCGTAGCACATGGCAAAGGGCTGCATACCCGGCAGCAGGCGGTTGCCGGTGAACACCTGGGTGAATGCATCGGATTCGCAGGTTTGCATCGAAAGACCCAGTAGGTCGGCCACCTCCCGCGAATAGGCGACCAGTCGAGGCGCTGCCACGGGCGTGGGATCGACCAGGGAGTAGCACGATCCCGTTACCTGACGGCGCCGGTTTTGACGATCAGGATCGGCGGGCAGGTCACGGGTGAAGCGGTTGTCAAAACGCAGGTCCTCCAGGGCCTCCCGTGTTTTCGTGGACGTCTGACTGGGTGCAATGAAATCGGTTGGTTCAAGTAGGTTCATCCGGACCGTCCCTTCGCCCATCGGCATATCGCACACCGCCATCAGGTTGTCCGATGATGTTGCCTGAATGGATTGCAGTGATGGCCGGTGTTTTATTTCTGATCGGCAACATTTTTTAAATTTAAGCACTGAACCCCGAAGATGCTATACCGCGGGCTCAAAACGAGTGAATAGGGGATGCGGGAAGCGGGTTGGAAAGAATGAAGATTCCCCGCGGCAAGCCGCGGGGAACGCCCTCGCTATAACGGTTCAGGGAGGAGTCGACGTAATAAAATCGGGTGGCCGACGTCGCCGGACCATGGGTCATTCCACGGCAGGTTGATTGCCGGCCCCGGCGCCTTCCGCAGCGGACGTGTCACTCGGGATGACAGCCTCCGGGGTTGAGGCATCTTCGCCCGGTTCAGGATTGGCTTCGTCTGCCGCGGCGACCTCAGTCTCCGCCGCTTCCGCTGCGGCATCGGCCGGTTCGGGGTCGTCTGCCGGTGCAGCCTCAGTCTCGGCGGCCGGTTCGATCTCTTCCTGGTAAATCTGGGGCGGCGATGAAAAAGATATGGCGCCGCTGGTAGCGCCGGGGTCGGCTTTACCGAACACCGTGATGGTGACGAGCTTGTCCGACTCCCAGACGATCGAGTGGTTCAGGCTTCGCAGCAGGCGCTTGAGACCCTTTTCCAGCGGCAGATCGTTGATGGTGGCACTGACCGGATGCGCCTTCCACTTGCCGTTGAGGTTGAACCGGTAGCCGGTGTCCCGGGAAATGGTTTCAAGCACATCACCTAAGGGCTCATTTTGGGCCGTCAGGCTGATCATCGGATCTGCGGTTGCGTCCTGCGCCATGGCCGGATGAATGGCAGCGCTGCCAACGAAGCAGAAAACGAAAAAGAGCAGGCAAAAAATAGGTTTCATGATAGCTCGCCAAGCGATAAGGGTTGCCGGCCAGGGCCGTTTTAATAATCGCGTCGTTTTCGATAATGGACGGTATCGTTTTAGTCTATTTTCATCTGTTACTCAACGATTGAATGCCGCCAGGGCTTCTATCGCGACGGATTCACCCCATTCGGGAACGAAATGTCCCGCCTCGTCGATTTCAATGGGATCGGGGCAATTACGGATATCGTTTTTAAGCGCCCGCATCACCGGCGCGCCCAGCACCGGGTCCTGCATGCCGATGGCCATGAACGACCGGCCCCGCCATGACTGGCCAAGCCAGCGCCTGGCATCGCGGGACAGCCGGGCGCCATTTGCATCGGGGTGATCCGGCACCATTTCCGGAAACCGTCGTACGCCTGTCTTATAGCGACCATCGGGAAACGGCGCATCGTACGCGCTGCATTCGGCCGGGGAAAGCTGGGAGCAGGTCCGCTTGAGGAGTCGTCCCGGAGAGAGGTCGGGATTCTTTTTAACCCAGGCCCGCCAATCCAGGAATCCCCTGGAGAGCTGATGATCACCGGACCCGAGGGTGGTGTTCATAACCAACAGGCGGGAGAATCGCTCGGGCATCGCCATCGGCAGCGTCAGTCCGATAATCCCGCCCCAGTCCTGGCAGACCAGGGTGATATCGGTCAGATCCAACTGGGCGATGAGTGCCAGCAGGGTATTGCGATGGAAATCGAAATGGTATGCGGATGGGTCGACCGGCTTGTCAGACCGCCCGAAGCCGAAAAAGTCGGGTGCGACCACGCGGCCTCCGGCCCGGGTGAAGACCGGTATCATGCGGCGGTACAGATAGCTCCAGGTCGGCTCGCCGTGCAGGCACAAAAAGGTGGTCCCGGCCGCTTCAGGCCCCTCATCCAGGTAGTGCAGGCGAAGCCCTTCGAAGCCGTGCAGGTTGTCATGGTAATAGGGGGTATACGGAAAATTGGGCAGGTCGTCGAAGCGTTCATCCGCTGTTCTTAGAACATCGAGCATCGTGTCTCTCCTCTGTCGAGCGCTTGGAAAACGATTGCACGTGGGTGAACGAACTCTCTACAAGGTCGTCAACTTGCGCAGGTAGTCACGAACATAGTGCGGCAGAATACCCGCCTTGAGATAGGCATTGAAATCTAAATGGGCAATTTCCGGGTTGAGCGTCCACGTGGCCGCCGCCCGCTTGAAAACCTCATACTCACTGATGCCCTGGTTGCGGGCGTGGTTCCACAGGCGCTCCTCATCCGACAGGGGCGTTCGGTTGGCCCAGTATTTGTCCAGCCTGCGCATCAACTCAAAATATAGCAAGGCTGCCAGAATAAACAGCAGCATGGGCCATTGAAAAACAACTTCCTCGTTCATGTGGCGCCTCCGGCAACAATCATCAACCATAGAATAATGCCGGAAATTAAAAAAACACCGGATTAGCGGACAGATTTGGCAGAATAAAGGTGGTCACATGAATCGAATTAACCGCAACGGTCCTGAACGCAGAGGGCAACCTAGTCTCCGATAATTTTTACCAGCACCCGTTTTTTGCGTCGTCCGTCAAACTCACCGTAGAAAATCCGTTCCCAGGTCCCAAAATCCAGCCGCCCGTCAGTGATCGCCACAACGACCTCACGACCCATGATCTGGCGTTTCATGTGGGCGTCGGCGTTGTCCTCACCCACGTTGTGCCGGTATTGCGAGACCGGTTCGTGAGGAGCTATCTTTTCCAGCCAAACGTCGTAGTCGTGGTGCAATCCACTCTCGTCATCATTAATGAAAACCGACGCCGTGATGTGCATCGCGTTGACGAGCACGAGACCTTCCTTGACCCCGCTTTCATCGATGCACTGCTGCACGTCGCTGGTGATATTGATGAATGCCCGTCGGGTCGGCACTTCGAACCAGAGTTCTTTGCGGTAACTTCTCATTGACGAGATCTCTCCTCATTTTTTCGAACAAATATAGGGATATAGATTAGGCCATTTCTTGCCTTCTTTTATCTGGGGATACCTGCTTTGTGCAGTGCCTCATGCATTCGTTTTCTGTCAATATTCTTGGTTGCCGGTCCTTTTTCAATCTTCGATATCGTCAAATTCGGTTTTAACCGAAGCACTTCGGCGACTGCTTCTCGGGCCTTGGCCTCGTTACCCGTCAATTGATACACGAGTGCAAGGCCTAAATAAGCAAAGAAATAATCGGGATTACGCTCAACGGCCTGGTTCCAATAGGATATCGCCTTTTCATAGTGTTCGGAAAACGCGTAGGCCCAAGCAATATTATTATGGCAATTTCATCCTGCAAACTAAATATGTCGTCTATCTTTCTGTCGTAGCTGTCAGCCCAAAGGTGGTGCCCGGCCGTCGCATCGATAAGCTGGGCGGTTATGCGCACCCGGTCATCTGAACGTTGAACGCTGCCCTCAAGAACATAGCGGACACCAAGTTCTTCGGCTATTCGCTGCACTTTTACGAATTTGTTTTTATAGGCAAATGTGGATTCGTCGTCGTCGCCCATCAGCCGGCTGTAGCCCTTGACGTCCGCACTGAAGATGGCCTTCAATTGCCGTCGTATGCTGTTTTCAGCCATGGGACACTTCACCGTTAGGGTTGTGCGATCACGGGCGGATCACCGATCAGCATAGGTCGAACAGCACAGGCAGCTATCAGATGCAAGATTTTACAGTTATCGCGATGATCTTAAATAAGGAAGGAGGCTATGAACAACTGCTAATATTTATAGATAGAATAGAATGGTTGTGGTGGTCAAGGGGCAAGTAACTTGTGGACATCCCAAAAAGATTCGACTTGTTAAAGACAATTGCGGCCTGGAGATACCCTAATTCTTTTTGATAAGTCTGAAAGGCTTCTGCTGATAATTCCCAACCAATTTAAATGCCAATGAATTCTTATTATTTTTATGGTAAACTAAACATGACGAACTTGTAAAAAGTCGCATTGACGAGCACGAGACCTTCCTTGACCCCGCTCTCGTCGATGCACCGCTGCACGTCGGATGCACTTAGCATTGATGACAACACCCAATCGAGGAATCCATATATGAATCCGGATACAAATGAAGGATCGAAGCCGACAATGGCCTCCGGCAGGCCGATTCTGGTCTGGGATCTCCCTACCCGGCTGTTTCATTGGCTGCTGGTCGCCCTGGTGATCACATCCTTTGTCACCGGCAAAATCGGAGGTTTATGGATGCAGTACCACATGTGGAGCGGCTATGCCATTTTGGGACTGCTGTTGTTCCGCCTGGCATGGGGCGTTGTCGAAGGGTGGTGTCGCCTTTGTCTGACCCGGGCATCATGACCGCCTCCCACGATAATTCGGACATGGTTCGAAGCACCGCCGCATTGCGTTCAACCTCGTCCTTGCTGTATGGTAATTGTCCTTTGACCACAGCCGCGATGTTGCCGAAATGCTGACCGATAACCGTCATCACTGCTTGGCGATAGCGAATGGCATCCTCGGGCTTATCGAATCCTGCGTAGGCCAGACCACCCATGGCGGCCAAAACGATCCCACAAATCACCACCTTTGGTGGAATTCTCATACATCCCCCTTATATTGATAAATTTGCATATTCAGCAGCATCTTTAGGCCTTCAGCTTGGAAGCAATGACGGCGACATGCTTGCCTTGAAAACGTGCCGCATCCAGTTCATTTTCGCTGGGCATCCTTTCACCCGACCCGCCTGCAATCGTTGATGCGCCATAGGGAGATCCGCCGGTTATCTCGTCAATTCGCATCTGACCCTGAAACGCATAGGGCAGCCCCACAATCACAAAACCGTGATGCAGAAGCGTTACGTGAAAGGACAGTATCGTTGATTCCTGTCCCCCGTGTTGCGTTGCGCTGCTTGTGAACACACTTCCGACCTTACCCACCAACGCACCTTGCGCCCACAGACCACCGGTGGCATCCAGAAACTGACGCATCTGCCCACACATATTGCCAAACCTTGTCGGTGTTCCAAAAATTACGGCATCTGCGGAAGCCAGTTCTTCGACTGAACAGATCGGCACCTGTGCCATTTTTTGTTGGGCGTCGACCGCTCCCATCTTTTCGAGCACTTCTTTGGGAAGCGTTTCGGGTACGCGCCGCATGACCACTTCTGCACCCTCGATTTTCCTGGCGCCCTCTGCCACGGCTTCCGCCATCTTGTGTACATGCCCGTAGGTCGAGTAATAGACAATTAATATATTCATCCTAAATTCCTCCTATACATTGAGATGTTGTTAACGGTCAATTTTATCATTCTTGATAAAAAGCGCCTTCCAAATATCAGCGGGGAGTCCTTTCCAGCCTGTCCTGGGAAAGGCACTCAATCCTTCGATTGAGTTATGCGTTCAAGGTCGAAATGCCAGTCAGCATTGGTCGAACAGTAGTCAACCGACCTCGGATACAGGTTTTGGCATTTATCGCTATGCTCTTGGAAAATGGAGGGGGCATGAACAAATGCTAATACTTATTAATAAAATAGAATGGTTGTGGTGGTCAAGGGGCAAGTGGGTGCAAGTCCGGCCCGGAAAAATGTCGGTACGTCCCGGTAGCTGCCCAGAAAGTGGGCTGGAGAGATCCTCCTGCTGAAGCGTTCCAGAGCCGGGGCAGCACTGCGTCATTCGTGTGATTGCTGTTGATGATGCTCTCAACCATCTTCAACAAAAAATTGACTAAGTGGTTGGGTGGACTAAATAATGGGTATGTGGTCGTACGCAAATATCGCGGTTCAAGCCAAGGCGATCGCTTCGACGCCGATTCGTTTTCGATGCAGATAACCCTATCTTTTAGAAAAATATCCCTAATGCATGTGAAACGCGGCTTATGAAATGTCCTGCCTGCAGAAAAGACAATCTGGAATATGCCAGGACCTGCAACCAGTGCGGCGGTTCGATGGCGGCGCTGTGCTCGGCCTGCGGCCAATCTAACCCGGCAGAAAGTATCTTTTGCAACCGATGTGGAAAACGATTGAATGGTTCCCAGGCAACCCCTCCCCGGCAGGAGCGCCAACCCCTTGCTTACACGCCCAAGTTCCTGGCTGACAAGATCCTCACCAGCCACGCGTCCATCGAGGGAGAACGAAAACTGGTCACCGTGCTCTTTGCCGATGTGGCCGGTTTTACGGCCATGTCCGAAAAGCTCGATCCCGAAGACATGCATGCCATCATGGACGGCTGTTTTACCATCCTCATGAACGAAATCCACAAATTCGAAGGCACGATCAATCAGTTTACCGGCGATGGGGTCATGGCCCTGTTTGGTGCGCCGCTGGCCCATGAGGATCATGCTCAACACGCCTGTTATGCCGCTCTATCCATTCAAAAAGAGCTCAAGGGCTACAGCGCTGGGATCCAGCAACGATACGGCGTTGCATTCCACATGCGTATCGGCCTCAATTCCGGCCCGGTGGTGGTGGGTGCCATCGGCGACGACCTGCGCATGGATTACACGGCTGTCGGGGATACTACCAATCTGAGCGCCCGGATGGAAAGCCTGGCCGAACCGGGCACGATCCGTGTCTCCCGGAATACGCACCAGCTCGTCCGGGAATATTTTATGTTCCGGGCCCTGGGAGCAACGCATGTGAAAGGAAAGTCGGAGCCCCAGGAGACTTTCGAGTTAAGCGGGGCGAGCCGCGTAACCAGCCGGCTGGATGCATCGGCAACACATGGATTGACTGCGTATGCCGGGCGACGGGAGGAGCTGGCAATCTTGACGGATGCCTTTGAAAAAGCCATTTCCGGAAAAGGACAGGTGGTCGGGGTCAAGGGTGATCCGGGAGTGGGCAAATCTAGGTTGATCTATGAATTGAGGCGTTCCATCGGCGGGCGACTGGCTTATTTAGAAGGCCGGTGTGTGCCGTTCGGCAAGCCGATTGCCTTTTTACCACTCAGGGACATTTTACGCACGTACCTCAATAGCAGCGAGGTTGACGACCCTCAATCCGTCACCCAAAAAATCAGGCATCATATCGAAATGTTGGATCTGGAGGCTGACGACGCCCTGGCTGCTTTTCAAGATCTTCTCGCCCTGCCGGTGGAATCCCAGGCCTGGCCGGCCCTGTCTCCCAATGAAAGAAAGGATAAAACCTTCGAGACGCTTCGGGATTTTCTGATTCATGCAAGCCGGAAAGATCCCCTTATGATAGTTGTGGAGGATCTTCACTGGATTGACAAGGCGTCTGAAGCATTCCTGCATTTTCTCATCGACGCCTCAAACGGCACCGCTATCCTGCTGCTGTTGATATATCGGCCGGAATATCGCCATGACTGGGCGAATCGTCCCGGATTTCAAGAGATCACGCTGGCGCAGCTTCCCCAGGAGACCGGAACTGAAGTGATCGGCTCGATTCTCGGCAATGCCGATGTCGCCTCAGGGCTTATCCGCTATGTGCTCCAACGCACTGACGGCAACCCGCTCTTCATGGAAGAGCTCACCCGGACATTGCTGGAAAACGGCTCGATACGGATGGAATCGGGACGCTACCGGCTGGATATGAGCGCCGACACGGCAAAAGTTCCCGAAAACATCCATGGCATCATTGCCGCCCGCATGGACCGCCTGGATGACGACGTGAAACGGGTTGTTCAGCTGGCGGCGGTGATTGGGCGCGACTTCGCACACCGAGTACTGCAACGCATCACCGGGCAGAAGGAAAATTTGGATGCCAGCCTTGAAACCCTTCAGGAGATGGGTTTCATCTATCGAAAAAACCGCTATCCCGAGCTGACATACACATTCAAACATGCGCTGACCCAGGAGGTGGCCTACAAAAGCCTGTTGCGTCAGAAACGGGCGAGCTATCACGCAGATGTCGCCGGTGCGATTGAACGGCTTTACGACCAACGGATCGAGGAATCATACGAAGTCCTGGCCTATCACTATGACCGGAGTGAAGATGCGCTAAAAGCATACGAATACCTGAAATTCTCGGGCGAAAAAGCAATTCGCACTCATTTTTTATGGGAGGCATATGACTACTTAAAGAAAGCAATGGGGGCGCTGGATCGCCTGCCCCATGTGGATCATCCCCGCCAACAGGAACTCGAGATACTCCATTTGATGATCATCCCCATCATCGCCCTTGGACTGCCCGAGGACAGCCTGGCCTATCTCGAAAAGGGCGTCCGGGTGTCAGCGGCGTTGGATGATCACAGCAGCATGACTCGATTTTTCGGCAACATCGGCGTTTATTACATGAATCGCGGTGATTATGATCAGGGGACAACATACACCCAAAGAGCCTTCGAAACCGCCGAGCGCGTCGGTGATGTGAACGCCATGGCGCAATCCGGTCCTGATCTGTGCCAGGACTTCATGAACGCCGGAAACTTCAAGGAGACGATCCAGGTTGCCACACGGATTATCGACGCCATTGAAAATGCGGGCCGCGAGTCTGATTATTTCGGCGGAATGACCAATATTTATTCCATTTTAAAGTCCTTTATCGGTTATAGCATGGGGGTGATGGGAGACTACACCAACGGGCTGGTGACCTGCGAGAACGCCCTTGATTCCGCGGTCCGCTATGGCGGACCGGAAACCACAGGGGTTTGCGAAGTACAGTTGGGCAGCCTGCATTTACTCAAAGGCAGCCATGGACCGGCTCTAAATTTTATCGGTGACGGTGTCCGTCACCTCAAGGAGGCAAACTTTTACTGGCATCTGCCCTTTTGCAGAAGTATGTTCGGCCTTGCCCAAACCTTTCACGGCAATCCCCGATCGGGACTGGTGCATATCGAAAAGGCATTGGCGGAAAACGGGAAAATAGGAATCGAGTGGCGCAGGTCTGGGCTGCTTTTCAATTTAGGCGTGTGCCGATTCATCCTGGCGGATTATCAACCGGCCATGCAGGCGATGAACGACGCCCATGTTCTCTCCGTGGCATCCGGTCAGCGGTATGTCACCGGTAAAGCACTGACCTGGCTGGGCCGCATTCATTCCAAAATCGATCCGAAGTCGGTTGAAACCGCATCCACCCTCATCGGCCAGGGAATCGAAATTTTACGCCGTCTCGACATCCAACCCGAGCTTGCCCTGGGTCATCTGTTTTTAGGAGAACTATGTGCCCGGTCCGGAGATAGCGCACTGTCCACCGAACATTTAAGCCGGGCACGGCAGATGTTTCGGGACTTGGGCATGCATGTCAAAAGGAGTAAAGGATGACATCGACCGCATTCCAGATGCTTTATAAAAGTTCAGCCTGTTTTCTGGGTGAAGGTGCGGTTATCGAACGTCTGCGCAGAAACAGCGACTTCGAACTTGATCCCCATATCGTCAATTCGGCGTTCATCTATGACCAACCGAAACGCGAGTCCCTGGCAGCCATCTATCGGCAGTATCTGGACATCGGCCGCCAATTCGACCTGCCGCTCATCCTGTCCACCCCGACCTGGCGGGCCAGTCAGGAACGCATCTCCGAGGCCGGACATGCGCAAAAGGATGTGAACCGTGATAATTTCCGTTTCCTCGACACACTGCGCACCAGCTACGGCAGTTACGCCGGCAAGGCGGCCATTTGCGGGTTAATGAGCTGCCGGGGGGATGCGTTCAACCCGGATGAAGCGCTTTCGGCCACAGAAGCCCGAACGTTTCATGCCTGGCAGGCTGAGCGGCTGGCAGAAGCCGGGGTCGATTTTCTGTTGGCGGCCACACTGCCCGCACTAAGCGAAGCAATCGGTTTGTCAGCGGCCCTTGCCGACACGGGAATAGCTTATATTATCAGTTTTGTTGCACGTCCGGAAGGCACATTGATAGACGGCACCCCACTGAAAGAGGCCATCCAGCGTATCGATGCTGCAGTCAGCCCAAAGCCGCTTACCTATATCGTCAATTGCACCCACGCCTCAATTTTTAGACAGGCCCTTTTTCATGAAGTCAATTCATCTCCTCGGGTCAGGCAGCGGATTGGCGGATTGTTGGCCAATACGGCCGCGCTCAAGCCTGAAGAACTGGATGAGCGTGAGCACCTGGTGACTGAAGCACCTGAAATTTTCGGTCAGGCCGTAGGCGATCTTAAAAATGATCTGGGCATGAAGATATTAGGGGGTTGCTGCGGTACCGACGATGGTCACATTCGGCAATTGGCAAAACGGCTTGCTGGATGATCTTGATGAGGCCACCCGGGTGGGCACTTCGGACTTTTACCCGGCTAATCAATCTTGATACGCATTTTCTGGTGTAGACAATAGAGAGCACTTCACGTTGGCAGGGTAGCGGCCATCTCCCGCTCAACCAGCCTTCCCAGGTCCCGCAGCAACTTAATTTTCACCTCGTCCAGGTCGCGAGGCCGGGTGTCAGTCAGGCACAAGGTGCCGGGCGAGGTCCCGTTGGGCAGTGTCAAGGGGTATCCGGCATAAAAGCGGATCCGTGGTTCTCCGACCACCAGCGGATTATCAGCAAAACGGGGGTCGAGAAGGGTATCGCGAACGATCATGACTTTCGTGTCAAGGATGGTATGGGCGCAGAATGCCTGGTCCCGCGGCGTTTCGGTGGCACTTAAACCGAAGTGGGACTTGAACCACTGGCGATCCCGGTCGACGAGGGTCACCAAGGCCATGGGAACGTCGAAAGCCGCGGCGGCGATCCGGGTGATTTGTTCAAAACGCTCTTCTATATTCGTATCTAAAAGTTGCAGCTGTTTAAGCGTCTCGATGCGTTGCTCCTCATTTTCCGGAATCGGCGCCCGCCTCCAACGGCACATGCTTCGCATGACCCATGCCCGCAACCGAGTGCGAACATATTCAGGGGTAAAGGGCTGGATCAGCCAATCCGTAACGCCGGCTTCGGAACCTACATCGGAATCCGCGTTGGCAACGATGATAACCGGCAAGTCGCAGGCATGGTCAATATCGATATCCCGTATGGCTCGGCAGGTTTCCATGGCGCTACCTTCCACCCGCCCGTCATCGAGAATCACGAGAGATAATCGTGTCGAACGGACAATCCCAAGGACGTCCTGCGAACTCTCGGCCCGCAATATTCGCAGGTTGTCGGCCTGAGCGGCCTGCTGAATCTTCTCAGCCAATGCTTCGTCTGCGATACCGATCAAAACCTGGTGGTCCTGAAGTGCGGGTTCGATCGAGGTGACTGCCGAAAAGCTTTCCGTGTCTATTTCTGCTTTTTTATCGAACGATGCTTTCAATTCGACCACCATTCCCTCGGCTGCAGCGAAAACCGTCATCGGTCTCTCGGCCCGGGGCGGGCTGGTGCGTATGTCCTCACAAAGCGCATCGACACGGTCATCGGTCCGCAACGGATCGTGGTGCGTCAAAGCCAAACGGCTGACGCCGGCAGTACGGCACATGTCGACCGCACATGCCACCGGCGTGTGCCCCCAACCGAACTTGTCCGTATACTCCGTCGTCGTGTATTGGGCATCGTGGATCACCAGATCGGCCCCTTGCATGAATTCGATGTGGCGCCGGTCCTGTTCGCTCATGGTGCCGGTGCCCTGGGCGTACTGACGGGAGTGCGGCTCATGGTCACAGGCATAAACGACCGAAACTCCGTCGGCTTCCAACCGATATCCCAGGGTGAGGGCAGGATGGTTCATATACAGTGTTCTAACCTTGATATCGGCGATTTCGAAGACGCCCTCGACGAGGTCGTGATAGCGGATGGCTGCCCCAAGTTCTTCCAGAGTTATCGGGAAGTAGGTATACTGCATCTGGCCTGCAAGCGACTCGCGCAGGGACGAACCGAGGCCACGGGGGGCATAGATGTCCCATTCGTTGCCGGGCACGAAGAGGGGGTCGAAGAACGGGAGACCTTGGATGTGGTCCCAATGGGTGTGGGTGATGAGGATATGGCCACGCAGGGGATGGACGCCGCTTTCCATGAGGGCCTGGCCGAGCCCGTGCGCCCCGGTGCCTCAATCGAGGATAATAAGGGTTCCGGAAGCAGAACGGACCTCAACACACGACGTGTTGCCTCCGAAGCGAACGGTCGAAGATCCGGGCTTCGCGATGGATCCTCGTGTACCCCAGAATCGTACTTTCATTTCAGATGACCCTTCCTGACTCATTCTTATGCCATATACCCTTTGGCCCTGCTATTTTAGAATTTGTTGAATGTGTCACAACTGTCCATGTCGCCGCTTGCTAAACCAATTTTGAACCACTTCACCCGTTGTGCCGAAGTGCCATGGGTAAATGAGTCCGGGCTGACATATCCTTGTGACTGTTTCTGTAAGGTATCATCACCAATGGCACTGGCAGCGGCCAGGCCTTCTTCTACATCACCGGCTTCGAGCAGTTGTCGGGTTTGGTTGGCATGATGGGCCCAGACTCCTGCGAGGCAATCCGCCTGCAATTCCTGTCGAACGGAGAGCTTGTTGCCTTCTGCCTGGCTCAGTTTTTTGCGGGCGGCGTGTACCCTGTCGGATATACCCGCAAGGGTCTGGATATGGTGACCCACTTCGTGGGCAATGACATACGCCTGGGCAAAGTCACCCGGTGCCTTGAAACGATTTTTCAGCTGATTATAGAAACCCAGGTCGATGTAAACTTTTCGGTCACCTGGGCAATAAAATGGTCCTATGGCTGATTGAGCCATTCCGCAAGCGGATTTCACTGCGTCTCGAAACAGCACCAGGCGCGGTTCCTGATAGGTTTTTCCCTTTTGACGGAACAAGCTGGTCCAGGTTACTTCGGTATCGGCCAGGATGACTGAAACGAAGTCCACCAGCTCTTTTTCTTCCGCGGTTTCATGAAACGGCACAGTGCGTTCACTGACGGTTGTGTCTTGCTGCAGACCAAGGCCTCCCAGTAGATTGCCCAGGTTTCCGGTAAATAAACCGTAGGCACCCACACACACGGCCAGTATCAGGGTACCTTTAACGCCTAAAAACTTGAATATCACGGGAAGCAGACGCAACATACCACTCCCACCGCTTAAACCCGCGTGTCCGGAGGCTCGCATACTTCGTCGGTCTTCCACATTGCTGCTTTTACGATTGCCACGCCACCGCATGATAGGCCTCCTGTTGACTCAACCCCATCGTTGCATAAAAACATGTGAAAATTATTGTAACATTCCGTAAAGATAGAGAAACCGCTTAAGCCGGCCGGATGTTCAGGAGTCCACTGGATGTGAATTCCTGCAAAAACAATAATTTTCTCATGTTTCTACCCTTTCGGGAAAGCGGGAGGATTCCAGATCCCGCGTTGCCAAGGGATTGCAGTAAAGGACTACGGCGTCACCCTCGGCGCCTTGGCTCTGAAACCCTCCCGCTTTTGCAACGCTGGGGTCAATTGTTCTTTTTTTGGGAATCACTTTGAACAGGGCTTACGTTCGATTCTTCAGCAAATCAAGTATTTGCGTGCGCAATCCTTCCTGTGCCGAGGGTTCAGGTGGCGCTTGAGGGAGTTTATCCCTTTGACGGCAAAATCCTTAAACTCTTTCACCATACCCATGATCAATCCCTCCTGATTAAAATGTGAAATTCATTGAAGCCCTCTTACTCTTTTTACATGACACAAATTCTCTTTGGTTTCTTTATATCTATGTAAAGCCACGCCAGGCCGGAGAGGGATCGCCCATACAGGGCGTCATCTGTCTATACTCGCGTTGGCAGGCCTTGTTTCGAAATGGTGCTGTGATGGTACCGCCCCTTGGCCGATGGGCTATAGGCGAAATGGCGGACAACTCAGGTGATGTCACAGATCAAATTATGATAATGGTAATGTTATCCGGAAAGAAAGCAAGTCGCGGGGCAATGAAGATTGAGTACATCACGAGAGTGCCTCATGTCAACATCCTAATTTTTCTCGGAAAATCAACAACAGGTCTCAGTGGAAAAATGTCCCATACATAACGGTCCGACTAAAGACCGCCCAGAGAGAGACACACCACAAGAATATGCCCTTTATGTCTATGGTCAATCATTTGTCGATGGTTACGTTGGACGAGCGAGTTTGGGGCAGTGAATGCGTGGCGTCGGCTGTAAAAATCATCGCCCTTGACATTTAAGCCCCTTCTTGAAAGGACGGCTCAACCATCTCGACAATTTTATTTAATCACGGTAGCAGATGCCTGACAAACCCCATACGAAAAAAGTTTTGATCATTTGTGTCGTCCTTTGCCTGTCTGCCGTCCTGCTGAGCACCCTTCCTGAAATCTGGTTCAGCAATCACTTGAAAAAAAACTGGAATGTGGAGGAAAGCTCCTCCACCGGCACAAAAAACAGCCGCAGGTATCGGCTTTGCCTTGTCTTTGCCCTTGACGGGGTGCCGTACACAATGGTTAGGGATCTCCAGAAAGAGGGTTATTTCAATGGGTTCTACCCACCGGGCAGGCTTGTGAGCACCTTCCCCTCATTAACCCGGCCGGCATTTTCAAAGATGCTCATCGGCGGAAAACCATTTGGGTATGAACGGCTCTATTACAATTTCGACATCAATCAGCTGGAAGGCACAACACTGATTAAAAAAGCCTTATCCACCCAGAAAGAACATGCTGACTATCACCCCAAGCTTCACTTTCTCGGCTTTCCCGGTTATATTGCCTATGTATTTCCGGACACCTTTACCCAAACCGCTCTGGACGCCTTTAAAACCCGCTTGAAACATTTCAAGGGAGATGAATTCATTGCCTACATGGGCATTTCCGATGCCATTGCGCATGTGGAAGGCGAAGCGGCGCTGATCGAATTTCTAAAAAAAGTCAGTGACCTGCTGGACACGGTGAGAAATGACATCGGCATTTTGCTGGACGTCGTGTTGTTTTCCGACCATGCCAACAACTTCACTAAAAACATCCGGGTAGACCTGTCAATCCCGCTGGTTGAAGCCGGATTCAGGAATGTAGACCAACTCGAGAAAAAAAAAGATTTTGTGCTGCCCGAAAACGGCCTTGTCAGTTTTGCCGCCATCTATTCGGCCGATGAAAATGCGCCGGGCATCGCCGGGGTTTTATCAACCATCGAAGGGGTTGATTTTTCGGTATACCGCTCCGGGTTTTCCCTACTGGTGCAGGGCGCAACGGGTACAGCCCGTATTTCTAAACGTCAAAACCGCTTTCTGTACAGCCGGATTGATGGCGACCCACTCAATCTTAACGACACGATCCAGCACCTCAAACTTCTCGGTAAAATCGACATCCATGGTTTTGTCCATGAAAAAGAGTGGTGGATGGCCACAAAAGAGCACATATACCCGGACCCGTTGAGGCGACTATGGGAGGGGATGCATGATCTGGTACAGCACCCCGGAACCGTTTTGATCAGCCTGAAGGACGGCTTTGCCTTTGGGCCGCCTATTTTTGATCAGCCGATAATCAATTCACGCGCGGGGACCCACGGGGCGCTGCTGGCATCCCACTCCTATGGGTTTCTGATGACCGATTTCATGCGCGTGAATGATGCAAGCCGACCGGAAGAGGTAGCCCGCCTGCTGGGAAGGGCTGCGGAAGCCAAAAAAACGGGAAAAAAGCTGTTGGGTATTACACAGATAACAAATCAAGGTCGTCAAAAAGCAGTTCCACCGAACCATCTTCAGAAGAATCGTATAACGCCATGACTGACTCGGCGATTTTGGTCGCATTGGGTTCAATGGGGAATATATTGTGAGTCCGGAGTATGGACAGCAAGGCGTTCATTCCTTTGGAGATTGAATTCACGACAATCTCACTTTCATAGGTCTCTTCGCAGAGCAATGTAAAACTCCCCCTATTCAGCATGGGAGACGCCGCTTTTTTGAGATCTTTATCGATGATGGCATATTCCTTGATGTTGAGCTCTTTTTTGCTACGGTCGCGAAATATCATATATTTTTGACGCATCACGTTTCTCCTTTTCATCCGGTTTCTATGTTAATGGTTCCCCGTCTTCATCCATCGCTTCACTGGACGTTTGGTCTGGCTGCACAGTATTTTTTTCCAGTCTGCTCTGTCTTTTTTCTGCTTTCTTTTTTTTCCTGGCCAATTCTTTTTGACGTTTTTTAAACTTATAATTCGATCTTGCCAAATTGTCACCTCCTTGGCGGTTGTATGGGCAATAAAAAGATCAAGGGCACCCCTCACTTTGAAAGGAATACCCCCTTTACGCAGAACATAGGGTCAGATCACAGTGACATTTTCAGCGGCAAGGCCTTGCTTTCTTCGCTCTATCTCAAAGGAAACGCAATCGCCGTCCTCGAGGAATTTGAAATTACATCTGCATTGTATGACTTGAACAATAACCTTTATGCGAACATAAAGCAATCTAAATATTTGTTTTCTATAATAATTTTTTATTTATTGCATTTAAGCGTGCAAAATATAGGTGTTAGGCAGAAAACCGCAGATATCAGGCAAATTGGCCATTTTTGGATCGACACAAAATAGCGGCATCCAATCATCCAGGAGCGAATGGGCGACTGAATACCTGCCGGACGGTAAAAAAGGCAGGGTGCTGCAAGCAAACGGGGCACCCAGCCATTTCTGGCCGAATGCCCCGTTTGTGAATCCATACGATTTTCTCAGGTTGCTCTTTTTACATTCTTGGCTTCAGGTCCGCGGTCACTCTCCTCCACCTCGAAAATAACCATGTCTCCCTCGGACAGCGTCTTGAATCCCGTCATGTCGATAGCGGAAAAGTGGACAAAGACGTCCCGACCGTCGTTTTCATTGATGAAGCCATACCCCTTTTTGTCATTGAACCATTTTACTGTTCCGTTCGCCAAAACACTGACCTCCTCTTCCCGATTGTTACCCTCCAGAATGTCCCTTTGCCTTTGCAGACGATACTCCGGCACATGGAAGACTGCCGCTCAGAAGATGTCAGATCAAGGGTTGCATCGGCCAAACTATCATCCAAAAAAATATTTAGCCAATGGAATACTCATTGTCAAGAAAAAAACTATAGGGGAAATCGTTTAATATCCGCATGTTCCTTGATTTTTTCAAGGTAGGCGTCGATCTTTTTCCCCTCCTGTTCCTGGCGGAGCCGGGCGGAAATGGCCTCCTTTACCTCGTTGTAGGCCATGGTCTGCTCTGCCTGGCGCTCGGTCACCCGGATCAGGTGATATCCGAAACGGGTCTGCACCACATCGCTCGTCTGGCCTGGCTGAAGGGCGAAGGCGGCTTCGGAAAAGGGTGGAACCATCTGCTCCCGGCTAAAAAAACCGAGGTCGCCCCCCTTGGTCTTGCTGGGGCCGTCTGAGTTCTCTTGGGCCAGGGTGGCAAAGTTCTCACCATTGTCGAGACGCAGCTTCAGAGCCTGGATGGCAGCCAGCGCGTCAGCCTGCTTGGCCTCATCGGCGTTTGCCGGAACCTGAATCAGAATGTGCGAGGCCTTAACCTGCTCCGGCTTGCGGAACAGGTTTGGGTTGTCGTCATAATATGCGCGGACCTGCTGGTCGGACACGGATATCTTCTGGAGCACCGTTTTGTCGATGAGCGTTTTAATGGTCAGACCGCTATGTATCTGGCTTTTCAGCATCTCCTCGGTAAATCCCATTTCCGTCAATGCATTCTGATAAGCCTTCTCATCCTTAAATGCCGCCTTGAATTCATCCAGGGCTTTTTCCACGGCGCTGTTTTTGACATCGATTCCTGCCGATTTGGCCTGCTGAAGCAGCAGCGTCCGGTTGATCAGGGTATCACGGATCTCACCCTCGTAGCGTTTGAGCTGCTCGGCATTCACAGGCCTCCCCTGGCGGGCCAGCTTCAGGGAGACCAGTTTCATCTCACGGTCCAGATCCTGACGCAGCAAAATGGTATCATTAACCCGGGCAATCTGTCCGGCAGGTGCTTCCGCGGCGATGATAGTTGCCGGCGCATACAAAAGGACGGTCATCATGACTGCGACAGCGATGAAACGTGTCTTGGGGTGGATAACGGTCATCGATTTCTCCTTGATGGGTTGCGGGGCGATGGCACCCCAGAAATTGGCCGATCAGAAAGACCCTGATGTCGGTCAGTATGCTTTTATGATGAAAAACGATGGTAATGCAACCGATCTGCTGAGGCAAGCCATAATTCGTGACGTGGCCGCTTTCGAAACAGCCACTGTCGATAACCGTCGGCCATGTCATTCTCCTGAATGGTTCCCCGGAGGCAGCGTCCCGCTTCCCGTCACGCTCACCAGTTCACCGGAAAAGCTGCCCACGATCACTTTGCTCTTCAATTTCACCGGCAGGCGCCGGTAGTCCGCTGACACCCAGAGCTGAATTTTCGCGTCCGGACTCTTCTCGAAGACACCGCCCACATGCGCCAGGTCCGGCTCGATGAGAAAGGTGTCGAATGTGCCCGCCGGCACCGTCACGGTCTCCCGCCGGACCACATCGGCTACCCCCATTACATGCTTTTTCCCATCGGTCACCGCTCTCTGTATGCGGCCACCGACGACCAGGTTCGCCGACCGGGACCAGTAAAAAATGGACAGCGGATCAAAGGTACCGGCAGAAATGGGAATTGGTTCCCGAACCTCGCCGTGGTTGGTATATTGAACGGTCATATCCTCCCAATCGAAGGAAACGGTGATGTCCCGGCGGGTGCTGCCTTCATGCTGTTTTTTTCGATACAACAGCGACTGCCGCATGGCACTGTCCGCCCAGGCATCGATGCGGTCCCGAACCATGTAGAAGGCGTCCACGAAGGCATTTGACCGGGCTGTCAGGACAAAGTGGTGGACATCGACCCCTGCCATGTGCTCCTGGGGCAGCACTTCCAGCACAGCCTCCCCTGCCGGAATGATGGTCCATTTGAGTACGAAGGTCAATTGTTCACCCGGCCGGAAAGCCCGGGTGGGGAAAGGTGTATCGGCGGCCCAGGCCGTACCGGCAATTAGCAGCCAGACGGCGGTCCACACTGCGGCAGCCCAGCACGTATCAGAGAGACGTCCGGCATCCCTGATCCATCCCCGGCCTGTTGGCCGATGAGGTCTGGCTTTTTTCAGCTGCATCATGACTTTCGCGAATTTTGAACCGTCCTCAGCTGCCGTGATAGAGGCACGCTGATGCCGGCAATGGGCTGGCGGTGTTTTTTCATCCACAACCACAGCCGGTATGCCTGGGTGAAGACCACAGCGGTAACCAGTCTGGGAATCCACAGCCAGAAGGGGTGAACACCCAGGGGCAGAAACAATGACGGGTCTTCCACCATGGCGTGATTAATACCGATGGAGACGTGCAGGGTTTTCAATTGATCCGGAGAAAGGCGGCGTTCCCGGGTCTCCGCAACAATCACGGCACCGCCGTAGGTGATACCGAATACTACCGCCGTCATCCACAGCACACCCACCTGACGATCCAAGCCCAACAGGCCCAGAATGGGTTCGATGATCCGCACCACCCTGTCGATAAGGCGGTAACGCTTCAGGATCTCCATGAATATCATCAGGGCCGTAATGATGAGCAGAATCTTCATACTCAGCCATGCCATGGCCGCGGCCCACCCTCGCATCGCCGGCCAAAACATCGTCCGGACCGAAGCCAATGGGTTCCCTGCCGCCTTCTCAGCCGATTCCGGCCCCACCATCCAACCCAGCACGAAGACGGTCAGCACGGCAGCCGTCAGCCGAACGGCAGTGGCCATCCATGCGGGGCATCCGGACTGGCGCTGAATCAGCCCTTCCTGGATCAGGCTGTGGGCGATAAGCAGAAACACCGCCATCAGCGTCATCTGGTCGACGGTAAAGGGAAGCACGGATATGGCGGCAATGGCGCCGTAAATACCGGTCAGTAGACCGGCCAGCAGCGGCAGGGCGGCCATGGCCGGCAGATGGATCGCTCCCATCAGCGGCTCCAGCCAGTTGTCCATTTGATCAAGCCAGCCGGAATAATCCAACAGAAAGGTGACAAAGGATACCGGCAGGATGATCTTGCTCATCCAGAGAAAACCCTGCCACCCTTTAGCGGCTCCGCGTTCAAAGCTGGTTTTAATCGGATGAGTGAGGGGCTCCACGGTTGTGTTCCTGTTCACTGACTGTTTCAGGCTAATTTGAGGGTGAAGAGGACCCGATATCACCGTTTTTTGGGCAGGGCACGAACTGATATGCATGGTGGGTTTCACTTATAAGAAACAGCAGATTACATCCCGACTGGCCGATAGCATCACGGTTGCCAGGTGTCAATCGTTCACGTCTTTGGAAAAGGGCCGATCGGCATCCACATAAAAACCGGGTCAACGCATCAGGTAGAATCCCAGGGCGGGGTCGTCCGGCTCGTTTGGGTGAAAAGAAGCCCCCACGTAAAGACCGCTGACGTTTCGGACGATGACACGCTTCTCCATGGGTGTCCGTTTGCGATCGTCCAAGCGAAATTCCACCAGCAGTTTGGCGCCGACGGGAAAAGTGCGGGGCACGTTCATTTTCAATTTCAAGCCGGTGGTGGAGAGATCCACCACCTTGGCCAGACCGGTGTCCTCGGGCCCGTTTTTTCCCAGAAGGGTGAATCTTCCTGGCAAGTCGGCACCTTTACGGTATTGCTTGCGCTTTTCCAGTCGACAGCGGAAATGATGGCCGCAGGCACAGGTGCAGTTGACCGAAATTTTCTTGTCCGACGCGGCATATTGGCTTACATCTACAGTTTTGGCATGACCGCATTGGGGACATCGGAAGGTAGCGGTGTCGTTCTTGGATATGAAAACGGTCTGATCCATAGGGTTACCATTCTGTTTGAGGCAGCACCATTGCATCTGTCGACGGCGATTGGTGCCCCCTGACCTTGATGATTTCAGGTTTGTAGCTGGCATTGGTGGAGAGGCGCCGACCCGTGATGCGAATGACAATGAAGGCCAGGCCGAAAAACAGGAAACCAAACAGGGCGGAAAGCCCGGATGGGTCGCTGCCCCGCATGACGGCCACCGTTTGTCCGAGCACCGCACCGGCAATCATGGCCAGGATCGGGAAGACATAAAGCAGGAAGGTGGCTTTCAACAGGGAGGCCGTTTTAATGTTTAAAACGATCCGATCCCCCACCCGGGCATCGGCCGTGTTGATCGCCTCCACCTCCATCTCTTTGCCAGCGCCGTCACTATGGCAGGCGTCTTTGGATGAACAGGACGCACAGGCACTGGAACGGGTGGTTTTTACCCATGCCATCCCTGCGCCTGAACTTCCCATTTTGAATACAACACCTTCTTCAGTAGCCATTGGCGTTTCTCAGCATATTCTTCGTGTCGGTCAGTGCGGATAATCAGGCGTTGACGGCGTCCCTGATTTTCTCCAGCGGCCGTTGATTTTCCGCATTCCTATAGCAGATAAGGCCGCAATTGAGGCACCGGGAAGCCTCTGTCTGTGCTGCCGTTGTGTCGAAGCCCCTCTCCAACTCAGCCAGCTGTGCCAGGTCCCGGCTGTCGGCCAGGGGCATAATTCGCCGCTGGCTGGTGGCCACCGCTTCCACGTGATCCACATTCTGGATGGCTGCATCGGGCTTAAGGACGTTTTCCGGCAAATCCAATGGAATGTCGTAGATGAGTTTATGGATGGCCGCGGCGGCGCGGCGACCGGCGCCGATGGCCTTGATGGCGCCACTGAAATCGGTCAGGGCCTCGCCCTTGCCAAACAAACCTGCCTCGCCGGCGTGGTCTGGCTGTTTGTATGGGGGAATTGCTGACCAGGCTCCCGGGCGGCTTTCAGCATCATGGCCATCGCTGGGCCGGGTAAAGATCAACTCGGGGAATCTTCCCGATGAGAAGACCAGTGTATTGGCTTCAATCAGTCGTGTTTCACCGGTATCCACATTCAACACGTCTAGTCCGGTGAGTGACTCGCTGTCACCGAACAGGCGGCTGACGCCGGCACGCGAAATCACGTTGGCCCCGGCTTCGGTCAGCGCCGAAACGGTGGTCTTGTCGGGGCTGTCCCGGAAAATGAAGGTAACGGTTTCGGCACCCAGGGACCGGGCTTTGGCCAGGGCCTCGCCGGCCAACCCCTCACCGCCGACAATCACCGTGTGACTCCCGCAGGATACCGTCCCATGTCCCTTTTTGCCTGAACGCAGCAGGTCCAGCAGCAGGTAGCCGCCGGGCAGCGGGGCTTCGACCGTTTTTTCGGCACCCCGGGCCAGCCGACTGTCCCACCCGCCCGAGGCGAGAAACACCGCCTCGTAGCCGTCATCCAAAAGACCGGCCACGGTCACGTCGCGGCCCAGCATCTGGCCGATTTTGGCGTCCACGCCCATCTCGAGGATCCCGTCGATATCCCACTTGAGGATCGTTTCGGGAAGACGGCACTTGGCGATGGCGGTATTGAGCAAGCCGCCCAGGCGGTCAGTACCTTCGAACACCGTGGCCCCATGGCCCAATCGGGCCGCAAAAAAAGCCGTGGAAAGGCCCTGGACACCGCCGCCAACCACGGCGATGCGACGGCCGGAATCCGGCGCCTTGAATGGCTGGATGCGCTCGTTCTGGGTGCGCTCATAGTCGGCGGCAAACCGCTTCAAGAAATTGATCGCCACCGGCTCGTCCACATATTTGCGCCGGCAGTCGTTTTCACAGGGTCGGGGACAGATTCTGCCGATCACCGTGGGAAAGGGGTTGCGCTCCTTGATGGTTTGTACCGATCCGTGGTAGTCGCCTTCGGCGATCTGCTGGATGTAGCGGCTGATGTTGATCCCCGCCGGGCAGGCACGCTGGCAGGGTGTCGTGCAGTCTTCGGACGTATACTCCTTGAGGATTCTCCGGGTGACCGACGACAAGGTGATGATGTGCTTGGGACAGATCCGCTCGCAGGTGCCGCAGCCGGTGCATTTGACCTCGTCCACCACGGGTAGCCCCTGGGGTCCCATCACGATCGCATCGAAGGGGCAGGCGGCGGCACAGGTGCCCAGGCCAAGACAGCCGATATTGCAGACCTTCATGCCCCCGGAGAGCAGGGCGACGGCCCGGCAGTCGTTCATGCCGTCATAGCTGTATTTGACATCCGCCTCGGCCACGCCATAGGTGCACCCGGGCAGGGCGATATCCGGTTCCTTGGCCTCGACGCTGACGCCGAGGATGGCGGCAATGGCCAGGGCCACGTCTTCGCCTGCGGCCACGCAGGAGTTGGGTGCGGCTTTTCCCGCCACGATGGCTTCGGCATTGGCGCTGCATCCGGGAAGGCCGCAGCCGCCGCAATTGGCTCCGGGCAGGGCCTCTTCGACGGATACGATTTTGGGGTCCACGTAAACGTAAAAGACCTTGGAGGCCAGGGCCAGGCCGATGCCCACCACCAGTCCCAGTCCACCCATGAGTATAATGGCTATAGTCATCTCAACGCTCCTGTTAAAAAATGGCGTCGAACCTGCACTTGTCATAGCAGGTCAGACACTTGATGCATTTTTCCTTGTCGATGCGGGCCAACTCCTTCTTTTTCCAGACGACGGCATCCGCCGGACAGGCCCTGAAGCACATGCCGCAGCGGGTGCAGGCATCCGGTTCCACTTCGAAACGGAGAAGCGCCACGCAGCGCTTGGCCGGGCATCGCTGTTCGTAAATGTGAGCCTCGAATTCATCCCTGAAGTAGCGCAGGGCGGAGAGCACCGGGTTGGGACCCGTCTGGCCCAGGCCGCACAGGGCAGTCTCGCGGATGGTCTGTGACAGCTCGACCAGGACGTCGAGATCGCCAGGCTCTCCGCGGCCCTCGCAGATCTTTTCCAGAATCTGGAGCTGGCGGCGGGTGCCCTCCCGGCAGGGGGTGCATTTGCCGCAGGACTCGTCCTGAATGAACTCCATGAAAAAGCGGGCCATATCGACCATGCAGGTCTTTTCGTCCATGACGATGGCACCGCCGGAGCCCATGATGGCACCCACCTTGGCAATGGCCTCATAGTCCACCGGCGTGTCCAGGTAGGCTTCAGGAATACACCCGCCCGACGGACCGCCCAGCTGAACCGCCTTGAATTTACGTTTGTTGGGAATGCCGCCGCCGATGTCGTAGATGATCTTACGAAGCGGCGTACCCATGGGGACCTCCACCAGACCGATGTTGTTCACATCGCCGGACAGGGCGAACACCTTGGTGCCCTTGCTGGTCTCGGTGCCCACACTGGCATACCAGGCGCCGCCGTTGACCATGATCTGAGCCACGTTGGCCAAGGTTTCCACGTTGTTGAGGATGGTGGGTTTTTCCCACAGCCCCTTGTGCGCAGGAAATGGCGGACGCGGACGCGGCATGCCCCGTTTACCCTCGATGGAGCGCATCAGGGCCGTCTCTTCGCCGCAGACAAAGGCGCCTGCACCCTGGTAGATCTCGATATCAAAAGAGAGCTCCGACCCGAGGATGTGGTCACCCAGCAGCCCGTAATCCTTGGCCTGTTCGATGGCCATACCCAGCCGCTTGATGGCCAGGGGATATTCGGTACGCGCGTAGATGTATCCTTTGTGCGCATCGATGGCCTTGGCGGCGATAATCATGCCTTCCAGCACCGCGTGCGGGTCCGCCTCCAGGATGCTGCGATCCATGAAGGCCCCGGGGTCGCCTTCGTCGGCGTTGCACAGCACATATTTGACCGCATCGGCGCTCTTGCTGGCAAAATCCCATTTTACGCCCGTGGGGAACCCGGCCCCGCCGCGTCCCCGCATGCCGGAGATTTTCATCTCTTCGATGATCTGTTGCGGGGTCATGTCGAACAGCGCCTTGGCCACACCGATATACCCGTCCCGGCCGATGTACTCATCGATGGACTCGGGGTCGATCAACCCTTTGTTGCGCAGGGCCCGCGGCATCTGGTGGGCAAAAAAGGGAATCTTGGTCTGGGCGGCGATTTTGGCTTTGGAGACCGGGTCCTTGTAGAGCAGCCGCTCCACCGGCTTACCGTTGATCAGGTGCGACTCGACCAGTTCGGGCATGTCATCCACGGCGAGCTTCTCGTAAAAAATGTCGCCGGGGTGAACCACCAGCAAGGGTCCCAGGGCACAGAAGCCGTTACAGCCAGTTTCGATCACCTGAACCTTGTCGGTCAATCCCTTTTCGGCAATGGCCGCTGCCAGGGCATCCTTGACCCGGATGGCACCGGTGGCGTGGCATCCAGTGCCGCCGCAGAGCAACAAGTAAGTCTTGTCCTTGAATTCCAGCCGGTCCTTCTGTGCATTTCGAATGCCATCCAGGTCCTGAGTGTTCAGTTTCGCCATATTCCGTCTCCAGCAGTTTTTACCAGGAACCGTCCAGCCCCCTGATGCCATTCATGTATAGTCGGCCGCAGGCCACAAACAACGAATATTCGGTGACCATCAACGGGATTTCGAAAGATTTGGCCATCTCCACGAATGCCGCAGGGGGGGTTTTACCCCTGACGATGACAATGGCCCCGACACCGACGATTTTTGCCGTTCGCATAACATGATCCGTGGTGACCCCCGTCAACAGGACACAACCTTTGGCAGCGGCCGCCAGCACATCTTCCATCAGGTCCGACGCGCCACCGGCGGGGATGACCGTGTCCATCCGGTCTTCACCGCAAAGCATGGTGCCTTTGAGGATGTCTTTGATTTCGGAGATTTTCATGATCGCTCTGTCTTAAAAGCAACTGGGGTTGAGGGATTGCCGACGATACGCCTATGAATACGCGTCGAGCAGTTTAAGCACCTTGTCTGAACTCACGTCTCCGTGGGTGTCCTGACCCACTACCATCACCGGCGCCAGGCCGCAGGCACCCAGACATCGAACGGCTTCCAGGGTGAACCGCCGGTCGTCGGTGGTGCCGCCCTCCTTCAGTTGGTACTCATTTTCAATACGGCTCATGGCCTCCTTGATGCCTTTGACGTAGCAGGCCGTTCCCATACAGACCTTGATGGTGTGGCGGCCCTTGGGAACCATGGAAAAAAGGGAGTAGAAGGAAGCCACGCCGTAAACGCTGCTGGCGGGCAGGTTAAGGCCCTGGCTGATGTAGTCCAGCAATTCCACGGGCAGGTATCCGGCGATTGTCTGACACTCCCTGAGAACCGTGATGACGGCCCCGGAAATGCGCTTGTTTTTTTGGATGACCGCGTCGATCTGGGACCACATGTCGTCGTTGATGTCCGCATGGTTCGGATGGTGTGTCAGGGTCATGACTGAAACGCTCCTTGAATCGCTTAAATTCAACGGCATCGAATGCACATTAAATGGACGAATAGCCGGCCTGTAAGGCAATGGTAATGAATCACCGCCGACCGCGTTGCAACATTTCATAACTATATATAAATGTCAACGCTATCATGGCCGTCCACCCGCGCCTGACAACGCTTGACGGGGCTGTAAAAGCTGGTCTATAACCCAAACGCCGGGACGGTGATAAAAATCGTTGGCACATGGATCGAAACGGTTTGGAAAAGCCCGCAAAGCAGACACTGGAGGCAGCCCTTGAACCGCCTGAAAGAAAAAGTCCACGAAACCACAGCATTTCTGGAATCGAAACTGGACCACGCTCCTGAGACCGGAGTGATCACCGGCACCGGACTGGGCGAGGCCGTCGGCCCTCTCGATGACGCACTGACAATGAATTACGCAGACATCCCGAACTTCCCCGTATCCACGGTGGTCGGTCATTCGGGGCGGTTGATGGCCGGAACCCTGGCCGGGCATCCGGTGATGGTCATGCAGGGGCGCGTCCACCTGTACGAAGGCTATCCCCCCGGGGCCGTGACCTTTCCCGTGCGGGTAATGCAGTCGCTGGGCGTACGGCACCTGATCCTCTCCAATGCGGCCGGCGGCATGAACCCCGCCTTTCGCCAGGGAGATCTGATGGTGATCCGCGACCACATCAATCTCACCGGCGAAAACCCCCTGATCGGGGCCAATCATGACGACTGGGGACCCCGATTTCCGGACATGACGGCGGCCTATGATCGATCCCTGGTGCAGCTTTCCCGCCGGGCTGCCGACAGCCTGGGCATTGCTTTAAAAAGCGGCGTCTATGCCGGATTGAAGGGGCCGTCTCTGGAAACACCGGCGGAAATCCGCTACTTGAAAACCATCGGTGCCGATGCGGTGGGTTTTTCAACGGTGATGGAAACCCTTGTCGCCGTGCACGCCGGCATGCGGGTGCTGGGATTGTCCACCATCACTAACATCAACGACCCGGACCACCCGGCACCGGCATCCGTGGAGGCCATCGTCGCCGCGGCCAACCAGGCAGCACCCGATCTCAACCGTCTGATCCAGGCTGTGGTGGCGCAGATCCACAAGAGGCGCGCGGCCATGACGACAACCGCCGACCTGCTGATCACCAATGGTATCGTCATGACCATGGATCCGCTTGGCCGCATCATTGAAAATGGGGCGGTGGCGGTCTGCGGGGAGACCATTGCGGCGGTCGGTTCGGCCGCCGAGGTTGGATCGATGGCGGCAACTGAGACGATCGATGCCGCCGGCGGTATCATCATGCCCGGCCTGGTCAACACCCACACCCACGCCGCCATGACGCTGTTCCGGGGCTTGGCCGACGACCTGCCGTTGATGACCTGGCTCAACGAGCACATCTTCCCTGCCGAAGCCTTGCTGGACGAGGGCAAAGTGCATGCCGGCACGCTGCTCGGCTGTGCCGAAATGATTCTTTCGGGGACCACCTGCTTTTGCGACATGTACCTGTTCGAAGACGCTGTGGCCCGTGCCGCCAAGGCTGCCGGTATGCGTGCGGTGGTAGGGGAAGTACTATACGACTTTCCCTCGCCCAACTACGGCCCCATCCAAAAAGGCTTCGACTACACCCGCCACCTGATCGACGCCTGGCACAGCGACCCGCTAGTCACCATCGCCGTGGAGCCCCACTCCCCTTACCTGTGTGCACCGGACCTGTTGACCGAGGCCGCCGACATCGCCCGGGAGCACCGTGTGCCCCTGGTGATCCACCTTTCCGAGACCCATAAGGAGGTGCACGACATTCAGGAAAAATATGGTGCTACGCCGGTGGGTCACCTGGCCAACCTGGGCGTGCTGGGTGCCAATCT
Organism: uncultured delta proteobacterium; assembly: GCA_963697405.1. Lineage (GTDB taxonomy): Bacteria > Desulfobacterota > Desulfobacteria > Desulfobacterales > Desulfosarcinaceae > Desulfosarcina. The sequence goes on from CAVONY010000036.1 coordinate 156,320, forward strand.
GCTGGCCTGCCATTGCGTGGTGCTCAACGACGTTGACATGGATCTGCTTCAACAGCACGCGGTCAAGGTGTCCCACAACCCGGAAAGCAACATGAAGCTGGCCTCCGGCGTTTCACCGGTGGCCGATCTGGTCGAACGGGGGGTGTGCACCGGCCTGGGCACCGACGGCTGCTCCAGCAACAACAACCTGGATCTGTTCGCCGAGATGGACATGGCCGCCAAGCTGCACAAGGCCAGCCGCCTGGATCCCACGGTGATGGATGCCGCCACCGTGCTACGCATGGCCACCATCGACGGCGCCCGCGCCTTGGGGCTGGACACCATTACCGGCAGCATCGAAACCGGTAAGCGAGCCGACATCATCGTTATCGACACCCGCAAACCCCACCTGACCCCCATGTACCACCCGACCTCCCACCTGGTTTATGCCGTTGGCGGCAGCGATGTATGCGCCACCGTGATCAATGGCCGGGTGCTGATGAAAGACCGCCGGTTTATGCACATGGACCTGGAAAAAATCATGGCCGACGCCCGGCAGATCGCCGAAACGATCCGGGGTCACTAGCATGAACTTCGATGCCGTGATCCACAATGGAACCCTGGTGACCGTGGACGACCGGATGCGTATCATCGAAAACGGATGGATCGGTATTCATGAGGGCGTCATCCGGGCCATTGAATCCACCGCACCGGATTCACCACCGCCGAGGGCAAATATGACCATCGACGCGGTCGGCGGCATCGTCATGCCCGGCCTGGTCAACACCCACACCCATCTTCCCATGACCCTGTTCCGGGGCCTGGCCGACGACCTGCCCCTGATCGACTGGCTCGACGACCACATCTTCCCGGCCGAGGCCCGCTTCATCAATCCCGAAACGGTGCGTTGGGGCACGCTGCTCGCCTGCGCGGAAATGCTGCTGTCCGGCACCACCTGCTGCTGCGGGGGTTATTTCCACGAAGACGCGGTGGCCCGAACCGTCGCTGAAACCGGTCTAAGAGCCTTGCTTGCCCAGGGAGTCATCGATTTTCCGGCCCCCGGCGTGCCGGATCCTGCAAAAAATATCGACCACGCCCGGAATTATGCCCAACGCTGGAAGGGTCGCAGCCGGCTGATCACGCCGTCCATCTTCTGCCATGCGCCCTATACCTGCAGCGACGGCACCCTCAAGGCGGCTAAGGCGGCAGCGGACGACCTGGGCCTGATCTTTCAGGTGCATGTGGCCGAAACCCGTTTCGAGCGCGAGCAATCCATCGAGGAGAAAGGCCTCAGCCCCGTCGCCCACCTGGACCGGCTGGGCATTCTCGATCGTCGAACGGTGTTGGCCCATTGCGTCTGGGTCGACGACGCGGACATCGCCACCATCAATCGGCGCGGCTGCGCCGTCGCCCATTGTCCGGAGAGCAACATGAAGCTGGCCTCGGGCATCGCACCGGTGACCAGGATGCGATCAGCCGGGGTAATGGTGTCGTTGGGCACCGACGGCTGCGCCAGCAACAACAACCTGGACCTGTTCGGTGAAATGGGAACGGCAGCCAAACTGCACAAGGTCGCCACCTTTGATCCCACGGCCCTGAATGCGGCCAGTGTGCTCAAAATGGCCACCATCGACGGCGCCCATGCAATCGGCCTGGCGGATCACATCGGCTCGCTGGAAATCGGCAAACAGGCGGACATCATCATCCTCGACACCCGGGCCCCCCACCTGACACCCATGTACCACCCGGAGTCCCACATCGTCTATACGGCCGGCGGCGCCGACGTGCGCCACGTGCTGGTGGCCGGCAGGCAGGTGGTGAGAGACCGGCGGTTGCTGACGATCAGTATCGGCGAAGTGATCGATCGGGTCAATGCGATCGCCCAGGAGATCCGATATGGCCTCAATATTATTCAGTCTTAGTACCTTAACGTTGGCAAGTTATGTTTTTTGGGTCAGAAAACAAATCACAATAGACAAAAATCAAATGACAAATAAATCACAATAACTAAATTCAAAATTCCAATCCTGATCTTGAACAAAGGACATTTAATCGTCAATAGTGGAGCAATCAATATGACAATCAACTGTTGGTTTTGATCTTGTTTGAGATTTGGTGATTAAAATTTGGAATTTATCTGGAAGTTGGTGCTTGCGATTTGTTATTTCCGTTTTTACCCGAATCAGCTGTAAAGTTTTAAGCACAAGGAATCAAGATATGGATTTCACTCCCATCATCACCGCGGCCCGGGGCGATGCCCCGGTGGATCTGCTGCTGGTCAATGCGAAGATCGTCAACGTTTTTTCCGGCCGGGTCATCGACGGCAGCATCGCCATCAAAGACGGCACTATCGTGGGCTTTGGCGACTACGACGCTGCGAAAACGATGGACCTCGAGGGTTGCTACGTGGCCCCCGGATTCATCGATTCACACGTCCACATCGAAAGTTCCATGACCTGTGTCTCCGAATTCGCCCGTACCGTGGCCCCCTGCGGTACCACGACCGTGGTGGCCGATCCCCACGAAATCGCCAACGTGCTGGGTGCGGCAGGCATCGACTACATGCTGCGATCGGCCGAGGGCCAGCCCATGAACTGCCTCTTCGCCCTGCCCTCCTGCGTGCCGGCCACAGACATGGAAACCGCCGGCGCCCGGCTGAATGCCGGGGACCTTGCGCCTTTCTTCGCACATCCGCGCATCGTGGCGCTGGCCGAAATGATGAACTACCCCGGCGTGATCTTCACCGACGCCGATGTGATGGCCAAACTGGCCCTGGCCCGCAGTCACCACCGAACCATGGACGGCCACGCCCCGGGACTTTCCGGTCGCCGGCTGTTTGCCTACGCGGCCGCCGGCATCGCCTCGGACCACGAATGCACCAGCGCCGACGAGGCGCTGGAAAAGCTGGAACTGGGCATGCATATCATGGTGCGCGAGGGCACCTGTGCCCGCAACCTGGACGCCCTGTTTCCAGTCATCAACGCGGATACCTGGCATCGAATGATGTGGTGCACCGACGACCGACACCCCCACGACCTTCTGGCCGAGGGTCACGTGGATGCGGTGATCCGAAAGGCTGTGGCCAAAGGGCTGGACCCGCTGACGGCCATCCGCATGGGCACCATCAACCCGGCCGACTACTTCGGCATCAAGGATGCCGGGGCGATTGCGCCGGGCCGCAAGGCCAACCTGGTGGTCTTCTCCGACCTGGCGGACATCCGCGCAGAAAAGGTGTTTTATCTGGGTCGACCAGTGGCTGAAAACGGCAGTCTGGTGCCCGGCTTACAGCGGCCGGCCACTGTCGCCGTGCCGCCGTCCATGCGTCTGGATCCAGGTGGTCTGGATTTCTCGATACCGGCCAAAGGCAGGCGCATGCGCGTCATCCGGGCCATTGCCGACCAGGTGGTCACCCGTTGCGAAATCATGGATGTGACGAAGAAAGGCGGCTTTGCCGTGTCTGATGTGCCCAGGGATGTAATCAAAATGTGCGTGGTGGACCGCTACACGGGACAGGCCCATACCGGCAGGGGATTCGTAACCGGACTGGGACTGAAGCGCGGTGCCCTCGCTTCCAGCGTGGCCCACGATTCCCACAATATCATCGTTGCCGGCGCAACCGATGTAGACATGCAGGCTGCGGTAACAGCCGTGGTGGCGATGGGTGGCGGTCTGGTGGCCGTCGACGACGGCAAGGTCCTGGCCAGGCTGCCCCTGCCCGTGGCCGGGCTCATGTCCGACCAGCCGGTGGAGACCGTCCGGCGGCAGATGGACGGGATGATCGCCGCCGCAAAAGATCTGGGAGCCGGCCTTTCCGACCCCTTTATGACCCTGGGTTTTCTGGCCCTGCCGGTCATCCCGGACCTCAAGCTGACGGACAAAGGGTTGGTGGACGTCACCCGGTTTGAAGTCGTCTCCCTTTTTGTTTGAGGAAAAGGGGTAAGATTCAACCCTTCTCGCCAATGGCGGCATCAAAGGCCGCCTGCACCTTGGAAGGAAATGGTGTGGCCACCGGCCGTCCCTGTGCATCGCGCAGGGCCCACACGGCCCGGTGCAGGCCGGTGGCGATCTTCACCCGCGAGCCGTCCGGTTCGAGGCGGAAGTAATCCACGTGGAAGATCACGCTGCAGGCCCGTAGCTCCTTAACGGCCAGGGTGAGACCGACGCGGTCGAAGGGCATGGCCTCACGCAGGTGGTCCACGCGGCTCTCCAGGGCAAGCAGTTCTCCTTTTTCCCCGATACCCCCGAAGTACTCCGGAATCAGTTCGTAGAAGAAGCGATCGCGGATCTGGCCCTGCCATTCGTAGTAGTTGGCGTAGTAGATATTGCCCACCAGGTTGGCGTGGGCCAGAGTGGTTTCAAAGGTCTGCTCCCGCACGATCGGACGCACCACGGGCCCGGACGGTGCCGTGTAGACGACGGGATCATCCGCGACGTCGAACAGGTGACCCAGCGATTCTGGCAAGGGTTCGGGCGTGTCCGGCGCGTCGAACTGCGGGCACATGTCCTCGATGAACTGGCCGTAGTAGGCCGGATAGGGGGCCACTTTCGCCACTCCCGGCCCCAGGATCTCCACCCAGGTGGTCTGCAGCCGACAGAAAGCCAGGCGCTGGTACCCCCCTCCCTTAAGCATTTTGCGGAAATCGTAGGAGAGGGTCATGGTGGAATTCTCAGGCCCGCTGTTGTCCGACACCCACATGAGGATTTCAACCTGGTCGCTGGTGCCTGCTTCCCCGAGGATCTTCAGGTGACCGTAATTGGTCACCCCGCCCCAGCGACCGCTGGCAAACTGATCGGACATCTCTGCCAGGACCGGCCAGGCCGACGCCTCACGGGTATTGCCCATCCACTTGATAAAATTGGAGAAGTAAATGGTTCGGCTCAGGTTGGCACTGGGTTGGAAGGTCACCGGCAGCCGCTGGACGAACACCAACTGGCCCTGGGGGCCCCCTTCGATCATCTCGAAAGGGCGGGTCTCGTATAAGGGTTCGTATCCCGGATAATCTGAGCTCAACAGGTGTGACGGAACACGCGCCACGGTCTCTGCCGCCACGGTGACCGCCAGAATCTGTGGCGCCCCCCAGGTCAGACGGATAGCCAGCGTGAGGACCTGGATGGCTGTCACGCCGTTACCGCCGCCGGCAAACAGCACCGCCTGGCCCTTTTTACTCACGAGGGTGATGCTTTCAGCGGATCGGCCGCAGGCTTTGGCCAGGGTTTCGGACGCCACCCAGATGCGCGTACCGGCATCGTCCAGACGCTCCCCCTGGTGGATGAGGCTGTCCAGCAGGTCCATTCGACCATCGCCCAGCAGGCCGTTCCAGCCCTTACGGTCTCTGTCGGTGATGGCAGCCAGGTCGCACCCCACCGGCCCGGGCCCGCAGACACACAGACAGGTTCGGTCCTCGTGGGTGATCGAAACATCCAGAACGGATGAAGCCACATCGGCAACCACCGGTTTGCCGCTCTCATGCCACTGGACCGACAGCGACAATGCGGAGACCTCGTACCGCTCGGCCGCGACAGAGAGGGCCCGTTGCAGCATTGGTCCCTCCGCCTCCCGCCGCTCCTGTTTATTCATGGCATGGATGTCGGGGATACAGGCCAGCTCCAGGTGGGGTGACGTTACCGAAAAGCGTCGACACGCCTCATCCAGCGCCTGACGGACCATTCGGCGATCCCGGTCCTCGGGTGACACCAGATCGGCCACCGTCGGATAGTCGTCATGGTGCTTGATAATTCTCAGTCGATAGCCCTGCAGTACCGCCCTCGCCGCACCGTCCTCGTCCATGGCCGCCACACGGTAGACCAGGTCCCGATCCTCCTGCCCCACGAGTTCCACGCGCACCGTGGCGGGGGTGGAGGCGCTGAAAAATCCAGGGAACAAGTCCATGCGATCGATGGAAACGGGCAGGCTGGTGTCCTGGGGCACCATCAGGGCCGCACTCTGCAGCAGGGTATCGGTAAAAAATGCATCTCCCAGGCACAGGCCGCTGCGATTCTCCCTGCCAAAGGCTGCAATCGACAACTGGTCTGCCGGCGTCATGCGGGTGGTGAAGAGCGCGGTCCCGGCTCTCTCACCGGTTTCCCGGATATCCCAGACGGTTTGGATACCCTGGAATCGAGGTCCCTGGAAAAGCAGGCTGGACCGATACAGGTCGGTCTTCGGCGCCAGGGGCATGGGCGTGTCCAAATGAGCAACGGATACCATCGGCGCACGGTCGGTCGCGCCAAAGACCAGTGTGGCCTCGAAGAAGTCCGACTGAACCCCGGTTCCCTGTTTCATGATTCCGGCGTGAACCACCCTTTGGCCGTCGGCTTGCACCTCGGCCAGCATCGCGCGGATAGTGATGTCGGCGCCTGTTTCGGGATCGACCGTGATCGGCCGCAGGAGGTGCACGTCACGGATTTGAACCCGGGCGAGTTCCGTGTTGCCAAGCAGGTAAAGTGCAGCCTGGGCCATGGCTTCCAGCCCGAAAACCGTGGGGAAAAGATAGGATCCCTGGAAATAATGGTCGCTCAGGTAGGGATCGGTCTCAAGGGACAGATGCGTTGAAAAAACCACTTCCACCCCTGGGGTCAGATGGGTTCGAAGGTCCAGGAATCGCCATCCCTGGGGCACATCGGGTACAACATGGTTCCAGGTATCCAGTCCCCCCATGCGAGCGGTCACCACGGTCTGGCTGCTGCCCGGATCATGGGTGAAGATGGCAAGGAACCGCTTGACGCCCTCGCCCGTGGGAATCGCGTCGATGCCCTTGTCGCGCAGCAGGTCCACACTGCCCATGCGGGCACCCATGCCTTCGTCGCGCCATATGCTGTAGGCCACATTGGCCGTGCAGGTCTGGGGGTGTTCGGCGGCGAAGCCGCGCAGGGCGATGTCCATGACCTCATTGGAAAAACCGTACCAGCCGTTGCCTGGCATGCCGGTAATACCGATGATGGACCCCATCCCGACGATCAGCTTGGGCGGTGTCGCTTCGAGTGCGTCCAGCAGGTGAAGCATGCCCAGCACCTTGGGAGCGGTTTCAGCAAAAGCCTGCTCGGGTTTGACCTGGCCGGTGATGCGCGGCCGGTTGAGTCCGGCGCCATGGATGACCCCGGTAACCGGGCCCAGGCGCTCTGCGACCGCCGCCAGCATCGCCGTCACCGCCTCGCGGTCAGCCATGTCACAGGAAAAATAATCGACCGTCAGGCCCAGGGCGGCGTACTTGTCCAAAAGGGTGCGGATCTCCTGCGATGCGATGGTTGGCGACGACTGATCCGGACACGGGGTCCGACCCACCAGGGCCATGCGCGCGCCGGTTTCCCTTGCCACGGCCAGGGCGCAGGCCGCCGTGATGCCCCTGGCCCCGCCGGTGACGAGGACCACATCATCGCCCGACCACCGGATATTCCGCTTTTCATAGGTTGCCGGCTGAACCAGCCGCGGAGACAACGTCCGTCGGGTGCGATCCAGATCGTATCCCACGGCGGCAAATCCGTCCCGGGTGATGGTCTCGGCCAGGGTTTCCCAGGCGATCGTCTCGGCAGAAAGGGCCGGGCTAAAATCCACCACACGAACCCGAAGGTCCGCCCGTTCCAGGTGAAGGCTGGCTGCCAGGGCCACGGCACCACACCGATCCAATCGTGAGAAGCGCGGATCCCGACCGAAAAAGCCGCCGCCGAACTGAATCCAGGCCACGGTAGTTCGCCGTCTCGGAGCGTCGGCCGCCGGCGGTACCGATGTCAGGCTGGCCCGCATGCCGATCAACCGATGCAGCAACGCCGATCGGTCTTTTTCACGATGACCGTTTTTGGGCAAAACAGCCACCAGGTGGGAAAATGCCGGATCGTGCACATCTTCAGCCGCACCCTCGGCGTCGAAAGGATGCACCTGGGTGAAGGCTCCCCGCTGAAAAAAATGCCCCCCGAGCGCCTCAGCCACCTCGACCGTATCTTCACTGTGAAGAATCAGTACCCGGGCCTTCTGCCAGTCGTTTTCCGATCGCATCCGCCAGGTATCGGGAAGTTGCGGGTAAGGCGTCTCCACCAAATCCATGCTGAAATTACGCACCCAGGTGGGCTGGATGGCAGCCATGGCCGGTCCGGTCCCGAGACCCCCGGCACAGGAGTCATGCTGTTCTGCGGCCATCCGGTTCAGAATCTTGCTGATCTGCCGCAGACTGCGCGTGCGCAGGGGCTCCAAGTCGAGGTTGGCCTGTATTCCCAAGGCCAGAGCGGTATGCTGGATAAGCAATTTAAACTTGTCCGGCCCCAATTGAAGATCCCGCTCAACCTGCAGGTCCGGATCCAGGGTGTCAGCGGAGAATCCGGTGATTCGGGCGGCTTGGCCAACCAGTTCGGCCAATGCATCCGGCACTGCTGACGCCACAACCGGTATCGATTCCAGACCGGCCGCGACTTGATCGACCACCTGGTCCAGACTGGCATTGGCCAGCGACGACGCATCCACACGACCTGAATCCCCTGCCTCCGCAGACAAGCGGGCGATCAGGTCGCCCGCCTTGATGGAATCCAGGTTCAGATCGTCCAGAAGCCGCATGGACAGATTGATGCTCGCTTTGGGGAACCCGGTGATCTCTGAAACCATGTCCACCAACCGTCTGCCCAGTTCAGTGCGGTCCACTGCCGCAGGATTGTCCGCCCTCGGGCCATCACCGCGCAACCGCTGAGCAGCGTCGGCCAGTTCGCCTAAAGCGGCATTGGCCAGCAGCGCCGGATCGGGAAAAGTCACACCGCAGGTCTTTGCAAAGCGGGCGATCAGGTCGCCGGCCTTGATAGAGTCCAGGTTCAAATCATCAAGAAGCCGGGACTCCCGGGAAAGGGTCTCAGGAGAAAAGCCTGTCACATCGGCGATGAGCTGGAACAAAGTGGCCTGGGCCGGCACCGGCGCTGGGCGTCCGGACGCCGGCACCCCTTTTCCTCCTGCACCGGCGTCCACCAGCCGGGTGTCGGGATCCCAAAAGGCGAGATCCGCCTGCACCACCCGGTTTAAAAATGCCCCCCGGGATTCCAGGTAGCGACCCACCATCGCCTCGGGGAAACCGGTGAAGGCTTCGGCCAGGATGGTGTGGATTTCGTCGGTCGGTGTGCTGTCGATGCCGGCATCCTGGCTGTCGGGCCGGGGCAGGCTTTCACAGGGGTTGACCACAAAGGATTTTTGATCTGCCGGGACAAAAGGACGGATCAGCCGGTTTTCAAAAAACATCTCCCAGTGGATCGACATACCCTGGGCAAAGATCGCACCGATGGCGCGGTTCAGGTCCAAGCTGCCACCGGCAGTTCCCTCCACCGGCAGGCATACCGGTCCCGTTTCACCGAGGACGTCCCCGGTGAGCCCGGTCAGCACCCGACCCGGCCCCAACTCGACGATCAGGTCACAGCCAGCTGCCATGTTTCTGGCCATTCGGATAAAATCGACCCGCGACAGGATCTGCCGGGAGAAGTGTTCGTTCAGTGGTTGTCCGTCCTCCAGAATATTGCCGTCGATGCTGGAAAAGATCCGGCATGCCATGGTTTCCATCGGTTTTGAAAGCAAGGCCATGTCGGCCACCTGCCGGGCGGCATTTGCGCACAGACGGCTGTGAAAAGCGCCGGAAACCGGTAGCACGCGGGCACTGATCCCGTTTTCCTGGGCAATTCTGACCATGGCCTGAGCCGCCTCCGCTTCGCCGGAAAGCACGGTCTGACGGGAACTGTTGAGGTTTGCCACGGTAAGGTGCCCGTTAACCAGCGGTATCAACGCCAGTGCCGTCGGCTCGTCGCAGCGAAGGCCGACCATGGCCCCGGAAACATCGGTCCGCGCGGACATGGCCAGTCCGCGACGGGCTGAAAATTCCAAAAGTGTGTCCGCATCGAATCCACCGGCGGCAAAACAGGCCGTCAGTTCTCCCAGGCTGTGTCCACCAACGGCTTCGGGACGAATTCCCAAACGGGTGAAAAAAGAAAACCACAGCATGGAGGCCAGACAGATGGCCGGCTGGGCGTTTTCCGTTCGGGAAAGCACGCTGAACCAGCGATCCCGCGCTTCGGGGCCGGGTGCCCGGTCGGTATCCCGGAATACCAGTGAGCTCACCGGAGTGCCGGTCAGGTCGCGGGTAATATGATCGGCCCGTTCCACGAGCGATCGGGCCCACGAAAACCGCTGCACCAGCATCCGGGCCATATTGAGCTGCTGGGAACCCTGGCCGGGAAATAGGAATCCAATCCGGGGTCTGTCAACGCCCATGCCCAGCCAGGTGTCAGGTCCCAGGGCAACGGCCTGACCGGCGTCATGACCAGTCTCCTCTTGCCGAAGGAACGTTTCCAGTTGGGTCAGTCGGACGATCAGGTCGTCGGGGCTGCCGGCGACGATGGCGGCCCGGATGGTTGCGTCAGGCGGCACCCGCCGGCTCAGATCGGCGGCAAGGTCGGCCAGTTCGGCCACGCTCGCGCCGTCGGCAGTCTTGATCAGGTCCGCCATGTTCTCCAGCATCACGGACTTGCTGCCGGCGCCCATCAACAACAGTTCACTCTCCTGGGCATGGGCCAGCAGTGACCCTTCATCAAGGGCAGGCGCCAGGCGGTCGTCGGGCTTGTCACCGGAAACCAGTGTGACGTGGCAGTTGATGCCGCCAAAACCCATGGATGAAACACCGGCGGTCAGTTGCCTGTCGGCAGGTTCCTGCCGCCCCATGCGGACGGGGTAGAGACGCCTGGCCTCGGTATCGAAAGCCTGGTGGGGTTCGGTGCAGGCGGCAGTCGGGGGGACGACCCGGCGATTGACCGCCATCACCGCCTTGAGCAGCCCGCCGATGCCCGAAGCGGCCTTGGTGTGGCCAAGGATGGACTTGAGGGAGGTGATGCCGCAAGACCGCAATTGGCCGCGGGGTATCGGTGTCCGTCCCATCACCCGGGCGATGGCTTCCAACTCGGTGCGGTCCCCCACGGTGGTGCCGGTACCGTGGCCCTCGATGAAATCCAGGTCTTTGACGCCATGGGGTGCATGCAGGTAGGCCCGTTCCAGGGCCAGCGCCTGGCCGGAAACGCTGGGAGCCGTAATTCCTGAACCGCCGCCGTCCGAGGAGATGCCCCAGCCGTGAATCACTGCGTAAACCCGGTCGCCATCCCGTCGGGCGGCGGCCAGGGGTTTGAGCACCATGAAACCGCAGCCCTCGCCGGGTATGAAGCCTTTTCCGCCACGGTCATAAACCGTCATATCACCGTCGGTGAGGGCACCGGTTTTGGAAAAACCGATCAGCTCAAACGGGTCCAGGCTGACGTCCACACCACCCACGATAGCCAGGTCCAGATCCTGATCCACCATTCGCGATGCGGCATGGGCCACGGCCAGCAGCGATGAAGAGCAGGCCCCGTCGACAGTGAAGCCACCGCCCATCAGGTTGAGATGATTGCAGATGCGACCGGCAATGGTATTGGAAAGCCCGCCGGCCAGGGTATCCTCGTCCACCGGCGGGAAGACGGCGGAATAACGATCCTTCAGGGTCCGGGAGAGCAGGTGAATCTGTTCCGCTTCCATTCCATGGGCACGGGCGGCACTGTGAAGTGCCCGACGGACAAAGGGCCAGCGCAGCCGCATGGTATTCGCCCGGGTCTGCTCGCCGGTAAGCGTGTTGCCGATAATGACGCCGGTGCGCTCGCCGGGCAGGGTCTCCCGGGTGTAGCCAGCATCCGCAACAGCCGCCAAGCTGGTTTCCAGGGCCAGCCAGTGTACGATATCCGTGGTGCGTACGGTGGAAAACGGGATTCGCCTTTCAGCCCAGTCGAAATCGAAACCGTCGATGACTGCGGCTTGGCGGCCGTAGGTTTTGTCAGGCGCATTTTTGTCCGCATCATAGTAGTCCGCAAGCGGCAACCGGCAATCTGGAATACGCCGGAACTGCCTCCGTCGGGCCAGGATATTTTCCCACAGTTGTCGGGGCGTTGCTGCGTCAGGATATCGACATGCCAGTCCAATCACAGCAATTGCCGATGGTGATGACCGGTTCGTCATTTTCCTCTCACTTTCTCGTTTCAATTTAATTTCAAACAGTTAAACAGTGTTTGAAGTGCTGCCCAGCGATACGGATAGAAGCAGATACATGTGATTATGAAATATCCATGCCAAATCTTAAAAACCAGCAGATATCGTTAAAAATTACTGAATCACCAACCGTCGGCAGTGTTGTTTCGGTCCAGCCGGATTAAGACGCTCGCAAAAAAAGGCCGTTTATGAGATATAGTAGACGTTCCGTTGACCGTCGTCGGCACATGTGTTGACAATTGGTGTATCTTTTTAAGAACATGGTATTCATTCAAAAAATAGGAACAACGGACATGAAGCTGCGTACCTGTGTTTCATCCGCGGGTCGGTTTATTTTTGGCCTGCACCGTCCGCATTTCACCGCAGACAATTTTCGTGAGACGGATCGACTGGCCGACCTGGGCACGTTGCCGGAGGGCGCACGTCATCGCAATACCAATAATTTTCCCTGCGGCCCCGTGCACGAACCGGCAGCGGACTGGATCTTCGAGGTTCCCAACGCCCTCCCCTTCCGGGGCACCACCTACATCGGCAAGACCTGGGCTGATGCCCGTTCGCGTAACCCCGAGACCATCGCGCTGCTGGAGGCACCGGAGATCTCTTTTTTTGAAGGTCATACCGATGAACGGGCGGCCACCCGGGCTATCCGCAACCTGCCCCGCCCGCTTCAGCTGGCTCTGGCAGTAACATCCACCGATGCCCGGGACCTATGTGCGCTGGCCCATGTGGCCGTCACCTTTTGCATAGATGAAGACAGCGACCACCCCTGGGGATTGGCCTATGAGAGGCGATCCGACGGACGAATCAAGGCGGTGATTGCGGATGAGGGCCTGTTTGAAGCAGTGGCAAACAACCGCTACCTGCCCCACGCCTATCAACAGGCCATGGTACTTCGCCCCGGCGTCCAAGGTGAGAGCGAGATCGTGGGTGAATGGTGCCAATCGAACCCGGGCAGCCATGTCTTTGAGTATCTGCGCAGAAACTCCTACATCCCTTGGGGTCACTATGCCGCCAACATGGCCGACAACGCCGTGCGATATCGGTTGCAGGATCTAACCCTGCAAGATATGACCGGCATGCGCCACCTGTACTACCAACGCAGCTATTCCCGCTTGGCTGGCTTGTTGGGCATTACACCCCTTGTCGGCGGACGAACCCTGACCGCCAATGAATTGGAAAAGCTGAGACTGAAAATCCAAAGGTCGTTGACGGGAGATAAAACCATTGCCTTTGACCGAACCCTGTGGGGCTGGAATTACGGATTTGACTACGCACCCAGCGGATACCGCCTGCATGCCTCCCACCAGCAGATCCACCAGCAGTTCGCGCTGATCCCGACCGAGGTGCCGCTGGCCACTGGTGAGGGGGCCCTTCCGGCATACGCATGCGGGGATCTGGTAAGCGATTTCGTCAAGGCATTTCGAAATGAAACGGGAAGAAACTTTTTCGAATGCTATCAGCAGGCGATCACTGGTAACCAGCGAATGGATGGAATGTCGCAACGCGAACAAAGCCTGGTGGTTTTTGAAGATGATCGGGTGATGGTGTTCGCGCCCAAGGCCCAGACCTCCCAGTGGGAGCTGAACCTGATGCCCAAAACATCGGTGGGCAACATCGTCGAGGCTGACACGCCCATGCGCCGATCCCTGGATCGGGCCATGCTGACTGCCGTCAAGGTGCTGGGGGCCATGGGGGCACGCATGATCACCACCATTGAATATTCGAAATCCGTCGTCGGTAGAAATGAGGACCAGCGGTTGTTGTTCACCTTTTTGCCCAGGCTGCCAGACTCCCCCGGAGCATTCAGCGAAGCCCAATTGCGCTGGATCAGTGGGCACTACCCGGAAGATTTCGCCCTGGCCTGCCGGCGCCATCTGCCAGAAGGGGTCGATACAAAGAAACGCCGGTAAATGCCCGATCGTTTTATTTCTTTACGGAGCGTTCATGCTTCGATCCGACAACCGGCGCGTAATAAAAAAAGGTTGCCAATCCGCGGGAATTGCGGTTTATATGATAAACGGTAAGCGCACTGGGTCTGCATCTCCTTTAAACCCGTATCCCGTTTTCCTTTCTTTCCAGGTTGGCGATTTCAGCATTCGTCAATCCTTATCCTAAAATAGTAAACCATTGGACGGTTCTTCAATGAGCGGATTGTTCATGCGCCTGATACAATTCAAGTTTCGCAAGCGGCGACGGCACAAGGCGCGCAGGGGCCTGTTCGTGACCTTTGACAACACCCTTGCCAAAAATCAGATCGGTGATATCAATATGGGCGGCCTGTCCTATTACTACGAGGATCATGGCTTCACCATGGGAAAACGCGCCCATGCCCTGCGGATAGTAACGGCAAATGACCCCACCGGTATCAACCATATTCCCTTTAGAATCGTCTCAGACCGAGAAAATGGATCACTGCTTTTTAAAAATCGGCGAATCAATCGCCAGGGTATTCGGTTCATCGGCCTGACCTCGGTCCAGAAGCGCAAACTGAGAGATGTCATCCAACACTACACCCACGAAGCGACCGATCCCGAAGGTGAAGAACCATCTCTGCCCATCCGATTGACCCGTCTCTAACCCCTTACCCGTGCACCGCCGCAACGAAACCTGCCGACAGGGAGCGCTAAAGTCACCCGTTCAGGAAGGCGTTCATCAACTTTTTTAACCGCGTTGCCCCTGGTCTTCCACAACAAATGTCTGCACAAGAGCGAAAAAATCACTGACGCCGTATGGTTTGAGCACAAAGGCATCGGCACCGGCCGCGGACCCCCGCAACACATCAGCAGGGTTGCCCGATGCAAGGATGCAGGTAATTTCGGGTTGGGCCACCTTGATTCGGGTGGTCAATTCAAAGGACTGGCCAATCGGGGTGTCCACCCCAATATTCATGGCTTGAATTGTCTTGACTTTGGTTATCTCGGGGCTTAATTTTTTCGCGCGACCGGCCGGAGTGCTGACCATTTTTGCAATTTGAATGAAAAGGAGAATATCTTGCCGCCTGTTATCTCCATCGTGGGCAAGTCGGAATCTGGCAAAACCACGCTCATCGAGCGACTGATCCCCGAGCTGAAACGACGGGGTTATCGCATCGGCATTGTCAAGCATGCCCATCACGGTTTTGA
This sequence comes from uncultured delta proteobacterium, assembly GCA_963697405.1. Classification (GTDB taxonomy): domain Bacteria; phylum Desulfobacterota; class Desulfobacteria; order Desulfobacterales; family Desulfosarcinaceae; genus Desulfosarcina. Next base: position 171,443 of record CAVONY010000036.1, read on the forward strand.
TATGGATCGGAAAGGGAAAGACAGCTACCGTCACAGGCAGGCGGGTGCAGATACCGTTATGATCGCTTCTCCCGGCCAGATCGCCATGATCAAGGATGTACCCAGTGAACGTCTGGACGATCTGATCCCTTTTTTCAATGATATGGACCTGCTGATCACGGAAGGATTTAAAAGCGATCGTGCTCCAAAAATTGAAATTTTCAGGGCGGAAAGACATCGGCATCCCGCATGCCTGGAAGACGACACCTTGATGGCCATGGTTTCCGACACACCCCTCGACGTGACAGTTCCCCAGTTCTCAACTGCCGACATCCAGGCAATCACTGAATTTATCGTGGCCAGATGCCTGCCCAACCCTTAGCGCAATTGCGGCGTGACGATCGTACGCCCGGCCGACAAAATCATAATCATCCAAGTCGAACAGGGTGCACGTGAGCGCCGAACCATCTTGGACGGGCGCAGTGCAGTGAAAGACATCACCGCCCCGTCGGCAGAAGGCCCATTATCCCTTCAGGGCTGCACTTCAGAATCAATAGCGATCAGGCAACACTGCAGAAGGGGCACTGGTGTGGACCAATGAAACGTCATCCCTTCGGTCCTCACCTGATCTTCGCTCTGGAATGAAACCGGTATAGGAGAACCGGCGCCGTTCGAAGGCAATCCGATGCTCTCCTTGAATGGACTTTGCAAGACGATAGTGTCTTTTCATTGTCATCCTCAACCTTCTTTTCGTTTAAAAACTGCATGCAAGGATGTGTTTGCGGTCGTCATATAAGAGGGTAAAAGCAATGGCCGTGCCACGATTTTCGGCCCCGCCCATCGAGCATTTATTCGCCCCGTGCTTCACGAAGGCCGCCTGTGGTTTCGATTTTTGCGCACTTGGTTACATTTTTTGTGAACACCCGTGGGTGTTTGATTTGCCTCGGTGAGTTGTGTTAACGGTTACGAAAGGCATCAGATGAGATGGCCCACACTTTTTTGGAAAGCACCGCCGCCAATGAATCTGAGATTTGGAATCACCGGGAAACTGCTGGTCTGGTTTCTCGTTATTATCGCTATTTTTTATGGCACGATCCTGGTCCTGTATATCAATGTCCAGCAGGTGGTCAAACTGTCCGGATCCATCGTGGCGAAAAATTATGCCATTGCCTCCGGGACGAAAAAGATGATGGAAACCCTGCTGAGCATGGAAGAAAATAAACAGAAGTTCCTGCTGCTCAAAAAAGCCGACTATCTGGTCTTCTTCAATGAAGCGCAACGGGCCTTTGAAGAAAACCTGGATCAAGTGACCCGACTGACCGCCATGGGCCATGACATTTCCGATGTGTGGCGGGACATCAGTCATGATTACGATACCTATCCCAACGCGGCGGAGGTTTACGCATATTTGAGCGGTAAGGTAAAAGACCCTGAAGCCGTGAATACCTTCTGGGTTCCCGAATCGATCATCAACAACTGGATCAGTAGAATTTCCGACGAACGGCTGAAAAATGAGCTTGAAATCGAACAGGCCACGCGGGAAGTGAATCGCAAGGGTCGGCTTTCCGCCAAAAACGGGCTCATCGGCCTGGCGGTCTCCAGCCTGGTGGGTTTTTTGGGTATTTGCTACCTGGCCTATTCCATGATCCGCCCATTGCGGGAACTGATGGGTGGCATCCGGGAAATCTCCTCGGATCGTCTCAACACCCCGCTTAAAGTCCGCAGTCAGGATGAATTCGGCGAACTGGCCCATGCCTTCAACGAAATGTCCAATCGCCTGCGCAAAGAGGAACTGATGCGGTCCGATTTCATCTCCATGCTCAGCCACGAGATCCGCACGCCGTTGACATCCATCCGCGAGTCGGTCAACATGATTCGGGAGGAGGTGATGGGCGCCATCAACAGCCGGCAGGAAAAATTTTTAGGAATCGCCGGCGCGGAGATCAGCCGCATCAGCGACCTACTGAGCCATCTGATGCAGGCATCCCGGCTGGAGCCCGGCCTGCTGAATATGCAGTTGGAGCCCATCGATCCGCACACCTTTATCTCCGAATGTTCCAACAGCATCAAGCTGGCCGTCGAGGCAAAAAGCATCGATCTGCGCATTCAGGTTCCCTCCCAATTGCCTCCAATCGTCGGCGACCGAAAACAGCTCCAACAGGCCATGTTGAACTATCTGTCCAACGCCGTGAAATTTTCCGAACCCGATACCCGTATCACTGTCGGCGTCCGTCAACACCGATCGCAAAACAAGCTTTCATTTTTCGTCAAGGACAACGGCCCCGGTATTCTGGAGGAGGATCAAGCATTTTTATTCAACAAATACTATCGCGGTCAGCGGGAACGCGAGCGGTTGGAGGGCGTCGGTTTAGGGCTCAGCATTGTCAAAAACATTGTCGAATCCCACCATGGCACGGTGTGGGTCAGCAGCCAGGTGGGTAAGGGAAGCACCTTCGGATTCACCCTGCCCAGCGCACCCGGGTGATGATTCCGGCTCGTCGGTGTGAACGGCAATCGTTGAATTTTCTTGTATTGTCGTGCGATGGCGATTAAATAGAGAGCGGTAATTATCGGAGACGGTGGTTGAACAAAAAGCAGGAAACACATGAAAACGTTATGGAGCCAATCATACCGCCTGACAATCATCCTGATCATCGTTATTGGACTATTTACAGGCTGTGCGTCCGTTTTTCGCGACTTGGATGAGATCATAAGCCGGCAGCGATTCAAATCGGACCATGCGTCCTTCGAAAAGGCACTGTCGGTTTATAGGGGCGGTGACTACGAACAGGCCATGGCGCTCTTCAGGACGCTTTCAACGGCACGAACCGATAAAAAACTGGTCCGAAAGGCGTGGCTGGGTGAAATCTGTTGCCGTTTGATGTTGGCGGTTAAACAGTCGGACTACACCGCCGCTATTGGCCTGTGGCACGATTTCGGCAAATCTGCACCGGATAATGATGCCTGGGAGCTGACCCTGCTCGACCCAGTAATCGTTCGCATGACACCCAAAAGCACGACTCGGGTGATCGAGATTTATCCGCCGGCGGCAGGGACATCCGACGAAACCGCAGCGCCTGCCGACCGGCTCCAGGAGGACCTGCAGCCATACGACCAACCGTCTCAAATCGATCAGGCCGCCCTGAAAGAAAAAGTGGCGCAGGCAGATCGATTGCAGCGCCAGTTGGACGCAGTCGCAGCCGAAAACCGATCGCTCAAGGAAAAAATCAAGGCGCTGGAAGCCATTGACCAGAATATCCAGAAGAAAAAGACGGAAATGGTAGCACCCAGCGAATGAAACGATGAAAAATAACAGCCCCTCACAATCTGTCCTCGTTGTAGACGACGACCGGAATGTACTGGAAGTTCTGGATGCCCGGCTTTCCAGCTGCGGCCTCACCGTTTACAAGGCGGATAGCGGGCGCAAGGCGCTTCAGATCCTCAAGACCCGCCGAATCGACCTCGTGGTGTCTGATGTCAAAATGCCCGAAATGGACGGCATGGCCCTGTTGTCGGAAATCATCCAGATACAGCCGGGCCTTCCGATTATTTTTCTGACCGCCTACGCCAATGTGCCCGATGCGGTGAAAGCCGTCAAATCCGGCGCTGTGGACTACGTCGAAAAGCCTTTTGACGGCAAGGCCTTGACCGAAAAAATTCAGCTGATGCTGCTGGAATGCCAGGACGCGGACCCGGCCCAGGACGCCGATCCGGTCCCGGACACGGACATCGACGACCAGGTAAAAAGTCCGGCCATGAAGAACCTGCATGGTCTGGTTAAAAAAGTGGCCCGAAGCAGCGTCAATGTACTGATTCTCGGAGAAAGCGGGGTGGGCAAGGAGCGCATCGCCAACCGGATTCACCAGTTGGGCCACCGCCGAAAAAAACCGTTTGTCGTGGTCGATTGCGGAGCCACGCCCGCAGGGCTTCTGGAAAGTGAACTTTTTGGCCACGTCAAGGGGTCCTTCACCCATGCCGTGAGCGACAAGAAGGGGCTCATCGAAACGGCGGACACCGGGACGCTGTTCCTCGACGAAATCGGCAACATCTCCCATGAGATGCAGATCCGGTTGCTCCGGTTTATCGAAGACCGGACCATCAGGCCTATCGGCGGTCTCAAGGGAACCTCGGTGGATTGCCGGATCATCGCGGCCACCAATGCCGATCTGGGCGAAGCCATTAAAGCCGGTCGGTTCAGGGAAGACCTGTTTTTCCGCCTCAAGGTGGTGACCTTGACCATTCCGCCGCTGCGGGAGCGAAAAGCGGATATCCCTTTTTTAGTCGACCACTTCACCCGACAATACTGCAGCCAGCACGGTGTGGAAATGGTCCGCGTCCTTGAAGAAACAATGGACTGGCTTTGTGACTATCCGTGGCCCGGCAATGTCCGGGAATTGAAAAACGCCATCGAAGGGGGCATCGTCATGTGCCGGGACCACGTGCTGCGGCCGGAGGATTTTCATGTGGCAGGCATTTCGGAAACCTGCGCCGAGAATCTGGCCGGTGACGATTGCCTCTCGTTAGAAGAGAGCGAAAAGAACACCATCCTCCGGGCCCTGGAACAGACCGGCGGGGTTCAAAAAGAGGCCGCCGAGGTGTTGGGCATCAGCCGGCGGGCCATCCACTATAAAATCAAAAAATATGGCATCGACGCCGGCAGCATCAAGGCCAGGCACTGACCCCCACACCAAACCGCCCCACACTGTAACCGAATCCCCCCCCCTTGTCTCATTAGTGCCGCGGTAAAAAATCAATGGACATCACCCAACTAAACACATATGAAAGGGAAAAAAATGAAGGAAATATTGATCTTGCTGGCGGTGGTGGGCGTCTGGATCCTTCTTCAGGCCTATATTCTGCCGAAACTGGGTATCTCTACGTGAATGAGCGATGCCTGTCAGGTGACAGACAAGAAAACCAATGCCGAAACCGTCGCAGAAAACGAAAAACGACGATAAGGACACCGAACTGGTCCGGGCGATCAACGGCGGTCGTCAGGATCTCTTTTATGAGTTGGTCAATCGTTACGAGAAAAGCCTGTACAACTTTGGCCTGAGAATGTGCGATAACCCCAGTGACGCGGAAGACATGGTGCAGGACACCTTCTTGAATGTCTTTAAATACCTCGAGGGGTTTCGATATGAAACCAAATTCAGGAACTGGCTGTACCGGGTCGCCACCAGCGCCTGCCTGAAAAAAAAACGCCGATCCAAGTATGCACCCGACAGAGAACTCTCTCTGGACGAATTTCTTCCGGCAGACGAATCGTTGGTATCCATGGACCTGCCTCGCTGGGCGTCCCAGCCTCTGGATCAGGTGCTTGGCGGGGAACTGGCCGGCGTCATCCGACAAGCGCTGCTGGACCTTCCGGAAAAATACCGACTGGTAGTTGTTTTGCGGGACGTGGAAGGGTTCACCACTCAGGAAACGGCTGAGATACTGGACCTGACCCCCACCAACATCAAGGTGCGCCTGCATCGGGCGAGGCTTTTTCTCAGAGAAGCATTGAAATCTTATTATGAAACAGACTGACCCGCACCATTCCCACGAAAACTGTCTGGCGCTGTTCGAACGGCTTTCCGAGTATATCGACAGGGAGCTGGACGCACCTACCTGCAAGGATATTGAAGCACATATCAAGTCGTGCACACCCTGTCAGGTCTGCCTGGAGACACTGAAACAAACGGTGGCGTTGTGCAGGAACCTTGAACGCCGTCAGGTGCCGGAGACCTTTTCCCTGAAATTGAAGAACGCCATCTTCGAACTGGTTGACAAAAAAGCCGACTGAATGCACCGCGTTTCAACTTCCCGCCTCATGTGTGGCCGATTCTTATTTTCATCTTCCGCGCTGGATGCACCTGGCGTCCACTCACCCATGCCACCCCAAACGATTGTGACCGTATCGGATAACTTACCCTTGCTGTGATCTAAAAAGATCGCGCACGGGCATATTCCGAGGATACTGACACTGCATGGGCCAAGCGTTGTGCCGGGATGTACCGATTGTGTAAATTTTTACACAGTGAAGTGGACGGTTGTGAAGTGCGCACCATATCTTTTCTGATATAATTCCCTTCTCTTAAGTGCCGCAAAAATACCGGAAGGAGAACACATAAATAAATAACTTATTGATAACATTCATTTATATTATATTCCAACTAATAAAGCCGATGGTTTTCTTTCGTTGGCACCTTCATTGCTCTATAAACAGAGAGTTTTGAAAAATTAGACACTTATTCCTGAACAGATGAGATATTTCAATGGGACTGGCAGTCGCTGCGCGCATCGCTTCAGAGTTCACTGGCAGGTTGCAACTTACTGTTTTTCCGTATCTGTTGGAACGCCTCATCCACGTCCGTCATGACCCATCCATAGCCCTGCCCGACCTATCCCGGATCTTCAGAATGGATCCCGCGTTATGCTTCCTGGCAATGCGCCTCGACCGATCCATGGGGTCGAATGCCCGAGCGGCTGAGCCCTCCGGCATTGACGACGTAGTCAGCCGCATCGGCTTGACCGGCATCGATGCCATTACGACCCAAGCCATAGCCGATCAGGCACTAAACAGTATCCACCATCGACAAGGCCTGGCTCTTGGATGGTTGTGGCGGCATTGCCTCACCACCGCCTTGCTGGCACAAGGGCTGGCACTGGCGCTGAACTATCGTCCCGTGGAGGATGCCTATACCGCCGGCCTGCTTCACGATGTAGGCAAACTGGTACTATTCGCCCAAACACCGGCAGCATGTGCCCCCATGCTAACCGACCCAGCTGAGGCGAACCCATTGCTCAAAGCAGAGGAACAGGTTGCCGGATCAGACCATGGCCGAATCGGGGCACGGTTGATTCGTCGTCACACCGGTGCATGGTTTGCTGCAGATACGGCCGAGCACCACACGGCCACTGCGGCAGAAATAGTCAACGCCCTCGCACTGGTCCAGATGGTGTGGTCGGCCAACCGATTGGCCGCTGAACCACATCCGTCACCCGAGGCCTATCAGACGGTTGCCAGTCTCTTGAACCTGGATACCCAGCAGCTCAGCCGCCTTTCACGAGCAGCTCAAGAGCAGGCCCTGGCGCTGGCAAACGAGCTCGACGTTGTTCCTGGTGTGCCGGAACCAGGTCGAACCACCGAGTCGATCACCATTCCCCTGAGCCAAGCGATAAAAACCAGCACCGTCCTGTCCAGCGTTTATAAAGAGCTGCTGACGGCAACCGACCGTCGTGCTGTCATGCGGGTATTGCGGCAAAGTCTCAGTGTATTTCTGGGTATCGACGCCCTGATCATGTTGGATCATGAGCCCAAGGGCAAGCGCTTAATCGGACGTTTCTCCGCAGGGAGAATCTTCCCGCTCAACATAAAACAGCTGCGCATTCCCCTGGCCGCATCGGACTGCCTGCCAGCCATCAGCCATGTCAGTGGTGAAACGGTGAATTCATTTTCACCTCCCCACCGGGGAAAACTGACGATCATCGACCAGCAGCTCATGGCCGGCATGCAAAAAGAGGGCATCGTCTGCTTGCCGATTCGATCGAGCAGCAGTGCCGGCAGGGGGATTTTACTCCTGGGAATCGATGCCAGCGAATGGCCATGGGTCGAGCAGCAGACAACGCTGTTGAAGGCCATTGCCGCTGCCGCGGCTGGGGCGCTGAAACGAGGACAGCAACGTTACGCTCAGAAAAACAAAGAGGTGGCAGACCGTGTTGCTTCGACCGTGTCAAAAACACGCAAAATCGTTCATGAAATCAACAACCCGTTGAGCATCATCAAAAATTATCTCAAGGTCCTGACCCTGCGCAGCGATGAACATTCACCGGCCAAGGATGAGCTGCGCATTATCGATGAGGAGATCAACCGTTTGACCGGGCTCATGAAATCTCTGGCATCACCGTCAGAAAGCATTCCCACACCCTTAGAAACCGTTGACGTGAATGCCACGATCATCGACATTCTGAGGCTGTTTCGTGAAAGCCTGCCCGGCGATAGGGCCATCCGCCTGAACCAGGATCTGGATCCCCACATCCCCGTCATCGCATCGGATCGGGATCGGCTGAAGCAGGCATTGATTAACCTACTGAAAAATGCGATAGAAGCAATGCCCGATGGCGGAACCATTCAGGTGATCAGCCGCTTGCTGAAAGCCCCCTCCCGACCTGTCGGCAACAAAGAAAAAGCTGGCCATATCAAAATCAGCGTCTGTGACGACGGCCCAGGTATTGACGAAGCGATAAAAAATGACCTATTTAAGGTTAATGTGACTTCGAAGACGGGTCACGACGGACTGGGGCTGTCCATCGTCCATGAGGCGGTGACCCATCTCAACGGCTCCCTGCAGTGCAAAAGCACCCCGGGCAGGGGGACCTGTTTTCACATCGAACTGCCCGCCGGCGACAATGAATCTGAATACAGAACTGCACTGGACTCAGCAACTTAGGAGCGCTTCATGGAGAACCGCCCGCGAATATTGATCTGCGACGATGAACCATTGATGACCAAAAGCATCAAGGCGGTCTTAGACACCGGCAACTATCGGGTTCAAATCACCAACTGCGCCCGCCATGCCCTGACCCTCATCCATGCCGAATCTCCCGACCTGGTCATCCTGGATGTCATGATGCCGGAGATGACCGGCTTTGAGGTGCTCGACGCCGTTGACCGGGAGCACTGCGACGCCGCCTTCATCATTGTCACCGGAGAGGCCTCCGTGGATTCGGCCATCAAGGCGATCCGCAAAGGGGCCAGCGATTATCTGAGAAAACCCTTCGAACCCGACGAACTGATCATCCGTGTGGAGAACGTGCTGAAACAGCGGCAGATGAAACGCGATCACGTGTGCGTCCAGGCCGAAAATCGGCAGCTTGAAAACCAGCTGCGCCAGTCCCAGAAAATGGAAGCCATCGGCACCCTGGCCGGCGGCATCGCCCACGACTTCAACAATGTGCTGAGCATCATTTTAGGCAATGCGGAACTGGCCCTGGCCGACATGCCCAGCGAAGACGCCTCCCACCTGAACCTGGAACGGATTCTCACGGCCAGCCTGAGGGCCCGGGAAATGATTCAGCAGTTGCTCAGCTTCAGCCGCAAGGAAGAATCCGGCCGCAAGCCGCTTCGTCTCAACAGCGTCATCACGGAGTCACTCAAGCTGATGCGGGCCTCTCTGCCCACCAACATCTCAATCAAACGCTATATCTGCGCAACCGAATGCATCACCATCGCCGACGCGACCCAGATACACCAGGTCATGCTCAACCTGTGCACCAATGCCGCCCATGCCATGGAATCCGGCGGCGGCGTGCTGACCATCCGTTTGGACCCGGTGACGCTGGATACCGCCGCCGCCGCCGATATAGAACTTGCCCCGGGCAATTACGCCAGGTTGGTGGTCACCGACACCGGCCACGGCATCGAAAAGGATATCATCAATCGGATTTTCGACCCCTATTTCACCACGAAGGAAACCGGCAAAGGCACGGGCATGGGCCTCTCGGTCGTTCATGGCATCATCAAGGGCATCGGCGGCACCATAAGGGCCTTCAGCGGGCCTGGCCGGTTCACGGAATTTCACCTCTACCTGCCGAGGGTGGACGCGATCATTGACGCGGAACCGGCCATTTTCAACCAGCAGCACCTGCCGGGCGGCCATGAGCATATCCTGATCGTGGATGATGAAGAAATGCTCATGGACATGATGCGACAGGTGCTTGAGCAGCTCGGGTACACGGTCAGCGCATATACCGATAGTGCCGATGCACTCAAGGCGTTTCTCGCCTGTCCCCGGGTCTTCGACCTGCTGATCACGGATATGACCATGCCCGGAATGACGGGCACCGGCCTGGCCAAAGCCGTCAAGGCCGTGCGCAGTGACCTTCCCATTATTCTATGCACCGGGTTCAACGAGCAGATCAGTCAGGAGAACTCACAATCATTGGGTATCCAGTCCTTGATCATGAAGCCCGTGGGCATGCAGCAACTGGCGGAAACCATCCGCAACGTACTGACGCCAGCGTCAACGGAGCGCCGAAAAAACCCGCGATTTGGAGCTCCTGCAGACACGTTTGTGATCTCCCGCACCTACCCTTACGAGCGATTCAGCCTGGTAGACATCAGCGTCTCCGGACTGGCTTACCACCACGAGATGGCATCGGTGTCGGGCCATTCATCTGACCAGCTATCAATAATGACGCCCGACGGCGAAATTCTCGCCAGCGGCATCCGCTGCCACAGCGTTTCCGATATCCCCGCCGACAGCTGCGTACCCGGCGAGCCCCTCTCCAAAGCGGGCCAGGCCCGTCGCGGTGTGTGCTTCGAGGGCCTGACCATGCTTCAGACAGAACTGATCGATCAGTTCATCCGTAACCACGCCACAGAACGCTTACACTGATCCGAACGACCGATCGCAAGCCTGTTGAACGGCCACCAATGCGATATCCGTGGCGACCACCATCCCGCGCAATCCGCGGTCATCGGTCCTCTTCAAAGTACTGAACCTGATAGACCTCCACCTCCAGGTCCCCTTCCCGCCATTGGTCGGCAGGCAGGCCGGCTTTCACGCACAGGTGCGAGAGGAACGGTTCCGGCTGGGGTAGTTGATCCCACACCTGGGGCAAAAAAGTGGCACTGGCGACCCCCCTTTTGATGATCACCCCATCGATACCGGGCCTCAACCGCGCCTGCAGATCATCGGCATCGGTGTAGGCCAGGGGGATCGGCTCGGAAAGCACGCTCACCTCGATGTGCACGGCTTCCAACTCCTTTTTGTCCAGCGGCGAAAACCGCGGATCGTGGAGGGCCGCATTCAGTGCATTGTCGCACACCCCCTCAAGAATGGGAGCGGTGGCCGACAGACTGCCGATGCATCCACGCAGCTGATTGTCGATTTTCAAGGTGACAAATGTGCCGCAGCGGGCCTGAAACGCCTGATCTGAAGGCTTTGTCTCCAGTCGCTGCGGGTCGGTCGGTGCAATCGTTTCACCGAAATGGCGAACCAGGGTCTGCCGGGCTAATGCAACCAGGGCAGCCCCCTGCTCAGGTGTCAGCGGCTGTCGGTTGTCGGTTCGGTTTTGCATGCGTTCTTCTCCATAAATGGCGACGGCGCCCTATCCCACCGCGGGGGTCTTGTCACCGTTGTTGCAGTAACGCTGCATACTGCCTGCCAATGGTGTTTCCGGGCCAGCTCAAGCAGCACTCCCACCGGATAACGGCCACAGTTGCCGTTGCAGTGAAATAGGCGTATCCGGCGTGGGGCATCATCGGGGCGCGCAATCGGATGTGTGGACGGTGAGCGGCGTTCGGATTCTGCTCGGCTTCGTCGGTGAGGCAGCGAATCAGTCGGACCAGGTCCCCCGGTTAGCCGGCAGTGCGGGATCCGACCGGTATCGATTGACTGTCATCGGAGTCAGCCTCGGGCTGCCGCCAGTATCCAAGCAGACCGTTATTGTCCGGGTCAATACCGAAGTAATATCCGGACGGTGCAAGGACCTTCATGAGCGGCAGTATCCGCGTACGGAAAAGGTTTTCCTTGAACTCGCACCCGGCCGGCGTTCGACCCAGGTAAACCATATCGTACAGAGCCGATTCGATCCGGGCGGTCTCTTTGCGCATGTCCTGCTCCAGATCGATGGAATAGAGAAACCCCAGGCAGTTGTCGATCAGGATGCCGATATCCCGGTCCATTCTGCTGATCAATCTGACATGGTTTGCGATTAATTTTCTCACGACGGCATCTCCGGCAGTGCACGGGGTGTTGACGATCTGCTCTGGATCAAATTTTCCGGCGACTGCCAGTGTTATCGGCAACTATAGCGACATGCTTTAGCAGCAGCGAAGAGCGCGGCATGAAATAACCATGCACGTTCACCGATGGTCCATCACGAGGACCTTGGCGCCCCGGATCCGCCTGTTCTTTAACTCCATAAGCGCTCGATTGGCCGCGTCGAGGCTGAACGTCTCCACCTCGGGAATGATGGGGATGCGGTCCGCCAATTCCAGAAACCGGGAAACATCTGACCGGGCTACGTTGGCGACACTTTTGATTTCCTTTTCATGCCATAAATGAGAAGAATAGTCCAGGCGCAGAAGTACATCCCGGTCGGCGGCTTCCTTGCGAATGGCATTAATGACCAGGCGGCCGCCCGGCTTTAGATTTTTCAAGGCCGCCACCACCGGCGTCCAGGCCGGCGTGGTGTCGATGATTCGATCCAGGGGCTGCGGTGCCGTGTCTTTCGTATCCCCGGCCCACACAGCACCTAAAGCGCGTGCGAATGCCTGCTCCCCGGCGCTTCTGGCAAAAACATAAATCCGTACGTCAGGGAACCGGTGCTTTACCATTTTTAGCACCAGGTGGGCGGATGCGCCGAACCCGGTAAGCCCGAGACGTTGCCCATCCTGCAGATTGCAAAGGGCCATGGACCGGTACCCGATGGCTCCGGCGCAAAGCAGTGGAGCCGCCTGGGCATCGGAAAAACGATCGGGAATCGGGTAGGCAAATGCCTCGTTCACCGTCATATACTGGGCGTAGCCGCCATGGACATCCCGCCCGGTGGCCACAAATTCGGGACAAAGGTTCTCTCGTTCTTCCAGGCAAAATTCGCAACAGCCGCAGGTCCGGTTGATCCAGGCAACGCCCACCCGCTGCCCTGTGGGAAACTGAACGGCACCCGTTCCGCTTCCCTGCACCCGCCCCACCACCTGATGTCCGGGAATCACGGGCAGCCGCGGCGGCGACGTTCGCCCCTCAATTTCATCCAGTTCAGTATGGCAAACCCCGCAGGCCGCCACCCGGATCAGAATTTCGTGGTCACCCGGGGTCGGAATGGGAACCGTCTGCGGCACCAAAGGCGCTTCGGTCTTTTTCAGATCGTGGATACGCATCAGCATCATGGCATTCATCTGGTTCAAGTTTGGGTCCGTCTCCGGTCCGTTCCAGTCCGCCGGTCTTTCTGATAGGATAAGCTGACTACGACACCATCCCGGACACTTTTTCGCCGATCCATTCGGTTGCGACGCTTTTCCGCGAAGTTGGATTTTTTGCCGGGAACCCGTGTCGCCCGCTTTTTCGGTGCTTCGTTCTTTACGAAGGCGCTGTTGATTACGACGATATCCATGGCTATGTCTCCTTAACAGGAGATATCGGTAACTATAGCGATCACTTTAACGAAACAATTAATCAAAGAGGGCGCCGACGCTTTCACCGGTGTGGATGCGCCGGATGGCTTCGGCAAAGAGCGGTGCCACAGAGATGGTGTGGATCTTCTCGACCTGCTTTTCCCGGGGAACGTCTACCGTATCTGTGACGGCCACGGATTCGATGGGGCTGTCCACCAACCGCTTTACGGCGGGACCACACAGCACGCCGTGAGTAGCCCCGACGTGAATGCTTTTCACACCGGCCGTCGCGAGTGTTTTTACCGATGCGGCCAGGGTGCCGCCCGTGGAAATCTCGTCTTCAAAGATGATGGCATCACGGCCCTTCACGTCGCCCACCACCAGCCCCTGGACCACTTCGGTGTCGGCCACACGCCGCTTGTCGATAATGGCCATGGGCAGATGAATGCGTTTGGCAAACCGGCCGGCCCGTTTGGCCCCGCCGGCATCTGTGGCCACCACCACAGCATTGTCCAGATCCAGCCGGCCGCGGAAGTGGTCCACGAAATAGGGAATGGCGGTAAGATGGTCCACCGGGATGCTGAAAAAACCATGCACCGCGTCCGAGTGCAGATCCATGGTGAGGACCCGGTCAGCGCCGGCAGTCCTGATCAGGTCGGCCATGAGGCGGCCGGTGATAGAGATGCGCGGGGCATCTTTCTTATCGGAACGGGCGTACGAAAAATAGGGGACTACCGCCGTGATGCGCCGGGCCGACGCACTTCTCAAGGCATCCAGGATGATAAACAGTTCGATGATGGTGTCACCCACCGGCGCGGTGAACGACTGAACGACGAATACATCCTTTTCCCGCACGTTTTCACGAATCTGGACAAAGAGGTTGTCGTTGGAAAAACGGGACACCGCCAGGCGGCTGAGGCTGATGCCCAGTGTTTCGCAGATTTGTCTGGCCAGGCGCGGGTTGGCACCGCCGCTGAAAATTTTGAGGTCGGAGGACATGGTCGATTCTCCCCGTTGAAATAGGAACGGACAAAGCTGGTTTAACATCCAGGGCCGGCAGCTGGAGCAGCCCCTGCCCCACAGGGAAGGGGTCCGTTTCGGTCAGGGGTCAACGCGTTTTTACCGGACCGGTCCCGACCAGATAAAGCAATGCACCGTCAGCCGCCAAATCCAGCAGGTCGGCCGCTTCCCGGTCGTAAATGGCACCGATTCCACAAGCCCCCCAGCCTGAAGCGGTGGCCGCCAGGTATGCCTGCTGGCCCAGGCGCCCGGCCTCGATCATGGCATAGCGATAGCCCCTCGGCCCCCAATTTCGGTCGAGGGCAGCCAGGTCGGTCATGAACAGCAAATGCAGGGCGGTATGCTTCAGCCACATCTGATCCAGGCAGGCCGCCGCCATGGGTTCGGCAAGCCTGCCGTCCGACACGCGTCCCAATCGTTTCGCCTCCGGATCCAGCAGGTAAAAACCGGTTGGAATCGGCATCGCTGCACCAACCAGAAAACCTGGAGTTATGGCGGATCGGCACGACGTCGGCATGCTTGAAGCCGTCCCCATACTGCGGGCCATTAGGTTCACGACAGTCATGAAGCTGTCCGGGGACTCGGGAGAGGAAACAAAATTTCGGCGTGAACGGCGCTGGCGCAGCACACGGGTATAGTCCGCCGATCCCGGATGATCCGGCACGTTCAGATCGATCCACGACGACGGCAGGTTTCCGAGCACATCCATTGCGGGTATGGCCTCGGCAACGGTGTTGCTGATTCGACTTCCTGCCCGATGGATGGAGAGGATCTCCCCATAGGTGACCTCTTGATCCGATACTGTGGATGCCTGAAGAATGTCCGCGGAAAGGGATTTCAAAGGCTTGGCGTCTACAGGCTTTTTCTCCCTCTCACGACCATCATGCAGATGAACGCAGACCAGGCAGGCTTCGCGCTGCGGATCCAGCCCCAGCAGGGTCGCAACCCGTTCATCATCGAAATCAAGCTGGATGGAAAAACAAAGACCCAGAGCTCCCAAAGCCAGCTGCAGGTTCTCCAGCAGATGGCCGGCATCCAGCAGCACGTAGCGGTAGGCGCGGTTGCGGTATTTCCAAGCACTGCGGAAAAAAATTCCAGTGATGTAGAAGGTGGCTGAAACGCCTCGGTCCGACGGCGGGATTTCAGGCACCGGACCGTGGCGCAATGTGGTCAGGCAAGATTCGAAAAGGTGATGGTGGTAGACCCCCGGATCCATCCCGTCCACATGGTGGACGGCCAGGTAAATTTCAAACGGGTACAGGGCTCCGGCCGAAGCCACGCTGCGGTAATAAAAAGGCGTGCCCGTGTGCATGGTACGGGCGGTAATGTCGTGGGTCAGGCTGAATACCGTTGAAAGCTTATGAATATCCGGCACCTGCGAGCTGCTTGATTCATTGGCCTGACGGCGGTTCACCAGGTCGAAATAATCGATCGTCGGCAACTTTGCGCTGCGATCCAGTGTCACCCGGGGCAGAACCGGGTAGTGTTTGGTCAGCACGGGCTGGTGTGCCCAGTCCAGGGTGTGGGGCGTCAGGTGATGGCGACGGTAGCTGGTGGCCCGATGATAATCGGTGGCGGTTAGTATCTGTTGCTTCATGATCAATCTACCAGGTCCGCAAGGGCGCTGTCGACATCCGCGAAGCGGAAGGAAAATCCATCGGCGATCAGCCGGTCGGGACGCACTTTCTGGCTGGCCAGGAGCACCCCGGCGACCTCCCCCATCATCAGCCGCAGGGCCAGAGAGGGGGCGGGTACCACGGCCGGCCGGCCCAGGGCGGCACCCAGCGCCCGGGCGAAATCCTTTTGGCGGACCGCCCCCGGCGCACAGAAATTATAGGGGCCTCGCGCATTGTCGTGATCGAGGAGAAATTGAATCGCAGCGAGAAGATCGACCATGTGAATCCATGAAAACCACTGCCGGCCATTTCCCAAAGGACCGCCGGCAAACCTGCGAAAGACCGGCAGCATCTGGGCCAGGGCGCCGCCGCCGGCTCCCAGAACCACGCCAAAACGCATGATGGCCACCCGGATACCCTGCTTTTCCGCATCCAGTGCGGCTTCTTCCCAATCCACGGACAAGCATGCTAGAAAATCAGCCCCCGGGGTCGAATTCTCGGCGAGCACCTGGTCACCCCGGCTGCCGTAATAGCCGACAGCCGATGTGCTGATCAGGATCTTGTCCTCACCGTTCATGGCGCTGACAACATTGCGGGTAGTCAGAATGCGGCTGTCGACGATCTGCGCTTTATAGGCCCGGGACCAGCGCTTGAAAATGGTGCGTCCGGTCAGGTTGACCACGGCATCGGCCTTGCCCACCGCTGCCTGCCACGTTCCGGCAAGGGTGGTGTCCGCACTGACCCATGTGAAGTGCGCAGCCGATTGAAGTGGATGCGAACCAGATGTTCCCAACCCGGTCACCACGTGCCCGCCGTCCAACAGCAGACGGGCCAGAGCCGTTCCCACGAACCCCGATGCTCCGGTAATGGCAATCTTCATTTTAGCTCCATTGTATCGTGGACACTACTTATTCAAAAAACGATAGAGAAAACGCTCGATCTCCTGTCTCGGCAGGGCGCCGGCAGCCGAATCCACAACCTTTCCATCCCTGAAAAACAGCAGCATCGGCAGACTCATGACACTGTAACGGCTGGCCGTCATCGGATTCTGGTCCACGTTGAGTTTAGCGATTTTCAATCGGCCCGCATAGGCCCTCGCCAGGTCCTCCAGGACGGGGGACATGGCTCCGCACGGCGCACACCAGGCAGCCCAGCAATCCAGCAGCACCGGCAGGGGACTGGCAATCACCTCGTCGGCAAACGTGCGATCAGTCACCATCACCGGCCGGCTGGTGACTGGAATGGGTGGAAAGGGTTTTTTACAACGCCCGCAGCGGGGACTGTCCTGCAGCTTCGCCACGGGGATCCGGTTTCGGGTGCCGCAGCTTCGGCACCTTATCAGCACACGTTCGTTTGCCATCGACGCTCCTTTTTTTGATATCACCCGCCGGCGCGGCCGTCGTCACAAGGACCGTCATCTTCCATGCCCCGGGAATGTTCCGCCGTAAAGCTGGCCGTACATGCCTGCATGACGTCCTCACTGGACAGGCACGCCATGGCTTTGTCGTAATCCGGTTCCTTGGAGATCTCGTCCACCAGTTGCGTGTAGACCACCTTGCCCTTCCCGTCGATGACCACTACCGCCCGCGCCATGAGACCGGCCAGCGGCCCGCCGGCAATACGCATGCCGTAGGCATCGCCGAAGCCGGGGCTTCGAAAGGTGGATGCGGAGACCACGTGATCCAGCCCTTCGGCTCCGCAGAACCGCGCATGGGCAAAGGGAAGATCGGCCGATATGCAGAGCACCACCGCGTTTTCGGTGTTACCGATTTCAGCGTTGAATTTTCTCACCGACATGGCGCAGGTCGGTGTATCGATGCTCGGAAAAATGTTCAGAACAACGGTTTTTCCCGCGTAATCCTTGAGCGAAACATCGGACAGGTCGCTGCGGGTCAAGGTAAAATCCGGGGCATTCGTTCCCCGCTGGGGAAGATCGCCGGACAATTGTACGGGTGATCCTTTAAATGCGGTTTGAGCCATGTTGTCCTCCTTGGAAGGTATGGGTAAGTGGCAGCGATTTGCTGCCTGCATCAACCATCAATAAACATGCCAAGGCAAAAAAACACGCAGCACCCAATGGCATTAATATTGCTTTTGTAATTATGATAACTCATTTTTCACAAACTTCAAATCATCGGGAGGCTATTCATGGGCCGTAAACGCTATCACGTCAAATCCGCCTGCCCCCAATGCGGGTGCAGCTTTGCGCAGGTATTGTCCAAAGAAGAGATCAAGGAACGCTATGGAGATGCACCGAACATCGAACTGGAATGCGGTGAATGCATGCTCCAATTTGAAGCCGAACGCAAAAGCGCCTGTCCCGAATGGGACGATGAGTGCCGCCTGAACGAAGAAAAGGCCTGATCCGCCGGGCGTTTCGTTCAGTTTTTAGGTTGACCGCCCACCAATGAAGTAGGCATGTATCGGGCACTAGCAGCGATCCTGCTAAATACCCCTTTAGAGACACCCCCTCACGTCAGGGAAGAAAGGCATATCCAACCATGAGCTACGATTATAATGCGGATGATGTATTTGAGATGGCTGAGCAGATTGAAAGAAACGGCGCCGTCTTCTACAGAAAGGCCGCCGCCGATATCAAGGACCCGGACGCCAAAAATTTTCTCTCGGACCTGGCGACCATGGAAGATAACCACGAAAAAACATTTTCCAGCATGAGAAAAAAGCTCACCGCAGCGGAAAAAACATCGACGGTGTTTGACCCGGGAGGCGAAGCGGGATCGTACCTCAAGGCCCTGGCCGACACCCGCATCTTTTTCGAAAAAGAGATCGATACCCAATCTTTACAGGCGATTCTCAAGGCCGCCATTCTGGCGGAAAAAGATTCGATTGTATTTTATCTGGGGATGAAAGACTTGGTACCGGAAGGCTTGGGCCAGTCCCGATTGGACGGCATCATCAAGGAAGAGATGTCCCACATCAATCTACTCAGCCGCCGCCTGATTGCCACCAAGTGACCGGTCGTCACGGTCTATCGTTTTAAAAACGGGAAGCACCCTCGTCCATATGACTCGGGCGCTTCCCTCAGCCTTCCTCTGTTTGTGGTGTTTCGGCTGTTGCATGAGACACCAGTGTGCCAGGTTCGCACCTGATACGCTTATCCATCCTGCCGAATAGCATGCGGAAAAACCCTTGATGGAAAGGTAACATGATGAGAACCCTTTGCCTGCAGTTGACGATCGCTCTGGTCGTGTTGGCCCTGCCCGGTATGGCATCGGCGGAAAAGGCGCCGGCAGCTGGAGAACTGCTGGTGGACATTCGCCTGGAGGCTCCGGAGACACCTGAAGAGCGTGCCTATCTGGGGCTTACCGACAGCGGCAGCTTCAATCCCACGACTATCGCTGGACGACTCTTGGTCATCGAGATTTTCAGCATGTACTGTCCCCACTGCCAGCGAGAGGCACCGGCCGTCAACCGCCTGTACCAAGCCATCCAAGCGTCGGAAACCTTACGCGGCCGGGTGAAAATGATCGGGATCGGGGTCGGCAATTCCGCCTACGAAGTCGACCACTTCCGCAACCACTATCAAGTGGCGTTTCCCCTGTTCCCTGACGAAGATTTTGTCATTCACCAATCAGTGGGAGCGGTTCGCACCCCGTTTTTCATCATCGCCGACATCGGACCGAACGACAAGGGGCGGGTCCTGTGGACCGGTGCCGGAAATATGGACATGGTGGAAACCTTCATCAACCGCCTGAACGGTTTTTTAAGCCTGGATTGATTGTCCAGCCTGTCGGATAACCTGCCTTGCCCTGACGATCTCAAATCTCCCGCTGGTCAGGTTGTTAAATTAATTTGGGAACGCTCAAATTAATTGAAATTAACGGTGAAACCGATGAACGATACAAAACTGCTGATGCACGTGTTGGGATGTGTCGCCATGCTGTTGGCTGCGATCAGTCCTGGCCCAGGCGCAGCCCAGGAACAAACCCTCCAAACCATGATCTATGATCCCGGCCAGCTCAAGCCGGTGGACAGTGTGTTGAAGGTCAAGGTCGGTGATCCGGCCCCGCCCCTTTCCCTGCCGTCTCTGACGGGTGAAACCATTTCCCTGGCGCAGTACCGGGGCACCCACAACGTCGTGATCTCCTTTGTCCCTGCGGCGTGGACGCCGGTCTGTTCGGATCAATGGCCCGGATACAATATCGTCAGGGACGTTTTCGAGCAGCACGATGCGATCCTGTTGGGCATCACCGTCGACAATCTGCCCACCCTGCATGCCTGGACCCGGCAGATGGGCCAGCTCTGGTTTCCCGTGCTGTCGGACTTCTGGCCACACGGTGAGGCGGCAGGGCGGTTTGGTGTGTTGCGCACGGACGGAACTGCCGAACGGGCGCTGTTCATTATCGACAAAGCCGGGATCATCCGCTTCACCACTGTATCCGATATCAATCGACGCCCCAATCTGAAAGACATCGTGGGTGCGTTACAGGCGATTCAGTGACCCAAGAACGGTTAAACCGTCCCGCGCTTTCTGTCTTACGAGACAACTGTGTATCACGAAAACATGAGACTCTGAATGACGGACGTTTCCTTTAACCATCTCAAGTAATCCCGGCCGCCTCCTTCACCACACACGTTTCCAAGAAAACCGGCGTGACCGGCACAACGGGTTGCCCAAGAACGCAAGAAAACCTATTTGTTAAATATTTTCATTAAGTTGCTTGGCATCCCAACCAACATCAGAACTTTGGCACGCATCTTGATATTCTCATGTAGTGATACTGACGGCCCTGCCAGACCGGCCGGCGGCTCCCAAACCCCTTCGGAGAGCTTGAACCTGTGAAACCGTGTGACCACCATCTCAGACAAGTCATTCTGCTGGCCGAGCGCATGATCAAACTGGCCCACGATGGCGACGACGACCGTGAGGACACCGGATGCGGCATTCTTTACGGCATGCTTCGCGACTCGGGCTACAAAATCAAACAACTGGCCGAAGCGGAGAAACGCAACCACATCGCCAAAGGCTGGTGGGATGAACCTCGCTGACGTAAGATCAGCATCCACATATTAAATCCTAAAGATCTAAAGGAGGAAACCGCTTGGCATCGATTAAAGGCACCGACCCCCCCGAGATGTGCCCGGCCTGCGCCCACCCTCAAGCCCATTTTGAAATTCTGGGTGAGAACTGGTAAACGGCATCACCCCATTATCAACCGTTCAACCAACCGATAAGGAGAAAAAAATGGCGGAAAGATATGAAGTTTACAAGTGCGATCTTTGTGGCAACATCGTTCAGGTGCTCGTCGGCGGCGGCGGCGAGTTGGTATGCTGCGGAGAACCCATGAAGAAGTTGACGGCCAACACCGTTGACGCGGCCAAGGAAAAGCACGTGCCGGTGGTCGAAAAGATCGACGGCGGATACAAGGTCAAAGTGGGCGGCATCCCCCACCCCATGGAAGAGAAACACTGGATTCAGTGGATCGAGCTGATCGCGGACGGCAAATCCTACTTTCAGTTTCTCGACCCGGGCAAGACGCCCGAAGCCGTGTTCAAAGTCGATGCAGCATCGGTTTCCGCCCGGGAATACTGCAACCTTCACGGGCTGTGGAAAGCGTAACCCTGCGTCTCTATAAAAGTCGGGAGACGGTGCCCCCCCCTGGCTGCCGTCTCCCGAGAACCGAAGGCCGGTCCTGGCTAAACACCAGGGACAGCACGTAATTCGTGCCAGCAGGATATAGGCTTTAAGGTAATTTATTTGGCAAGGCAAGCGGGAGGAAGCCGTATTTGGTATACTGCGCCGACCGATAACGCGGTCCAAATCAATTACCTTAAAGCCTATAGACGGACACCGGCCACACGATCAACATCCACAAGGAGGTGCCTCATGGGCAGCTGGAAATGCGGAAATTGCGGATATGAACTGCAGGCGGACAGGCCGCCTGAGAAATGTCCGTCATGCAAGGAAAAATGTGATTTTCTGGACAACACCTGTTACACGCCTGACTGCCAGTACGAAGGCAAGGATCCAAGAATCAAATAGGAAGAAAGGGAGCGGGAAATGGCGAAAACGCTCATCGTGTATGCCACACGCACAGGCGAGACCGAAAAAATCGGCAATATCATCGCCGAAGGGATTCGTTTCTCCGGCCATGAGGCAAATGTGGTCAACGTGACCGAGATTAAAAAAGAGGAAGACCTGAAGGGGTACGATGCCGTGGTGTTCGGCTCTCCGACCTACCACGGGGATATGGTCCAGGGAATGAAGACCTTGCTGTTCATGGCTGAAAAAGCTGAATTAGAGGGCAAGGTGGGTGCTGCCTTCGGCGCCTTTGGATGGAGCGGTGAAGCCCCGGACCGCATTTTTGACACCATGAAAAACATCTTCAAGATGACCATGGTGAGCATCCCCTTGCGGCTCAAATCGGCCAACCTGGGCGGAGGCCTGAAAATGGCCCAGGATTACGGACGGGAGATTGCCGAAAAACTATCCTGACCATCGATGTAAATGGTAAACCACCACAATATCCCAGATAGAAAAAAGGAGGATGCTATGTCAACACCCCAACATTGCCCCGGTTATCAGACGTTCAAGACCCTGAAATCCTTTATCTGCAAGTGCCCTGAATGCGGCGAGAGCAAAGAGATCTTCTCCGACGAGTTCAACAAGGATCACACCTGCGCGAAATGCGGCAAGCCCATCGACTTTACCCAGTGCACATTAGATGGGGGCGTATAGCCTGCCGCCAGGAGCTGTTGGCTGAACCAATATCATTGCAACTCCCTGGGTTCCAACCCACACGGCCCCGTTGATTGACTCGACAGTGCCTCACGGGGTGGGGACCGCCTGAATGAACACAATGAGCTACCCTGCCGCAAGCAGCGGGGTATCAACTAAGGATTGGGTTTTTTTTATCGTCGCAAGCGAAGGGGTATTAGACCCGATGCTTCGCAATAAATGACCCACTATTCATAGGCCGGCCGACCCTGCCGGTTGGTTGCCGGCATCGGTTCTAGGAGGTATTGGTATGGACGTTGTCATGTTATCGCGGCTCCAGTTTGCCGCCGCCACCATGTTCCACTTTCTGTTCGTCCCCCTGACCCTGGGGCTGTCTGTTCTGGTGGCATACATGGAGACCCGGTATGTAAGGACCGGTGATGAAACCTATCTGCGCATGACCAAGTTCTGGGGCAAACTCTTCCTGATCAATTTTGCCCTGGGGGTGGTCACCGGCATCACACTGGAGTTTCAGTTCGGTACCAACTGGTCGCGCTACTCCGCCTACGTGGGTGACGTCTTCGGGTCGCTTTTGGCCATCGAAGCGTCCGTGGCATTCTTCCTGGAATCCACCTTTATCGGCATCTGGATTTTTGGATGGAAAAAACTGTCCAAAAAAGCCCACGCCACGGTCATGTGGCTGGTGGCCGGCGCCGGCAATGTCTCTGCCATCTGGATTCTTCTGGCCAACGGGTGGATGCAGCACCCGGTGGGATTTACCATCCGCAACGGCCGGGCAGAGCTGACCGATTTTCTGGCCGTAATCACCAACAAGTTCGGAATACTTGAAATCCTTCACATGATACCGTCCGCTTTCGTTCTGGCCGCCTTTTTCATGATGGGTATCAGTGCCTGGCACCTGCTGAAAAAGCAGCACGTCGAGTTCTTCACCCGCTCCTTCAATATCGGCCTGGTGGTCGGCCTGGTCGCCTCGATCGTGGTGGCCATCACCGGCGACATGCACGCCGTTCACGTCACCCAGACCCAGCCGGCCAAGCTGGCTGCCATGGAATCACACTGGGAGACCCAGACCCGGGCCCCCATCGTCATGTTCGCCATTCCGGATGAAGAGAACGAACGCAACGCGGTCGAAATCGGCCGCCTGCCCGGCGCCCTGAGCCTGTTGGGGCACCACGACGTCAATGCGGCGGTGACCGGACTGAAGGACATCCCCAAAGATGAACGGCCGCCGGTCCTGCCGACATTCGTCTCGTTCAGGACAATGGTGGCTTTAGGGACCCTTTTTCCCCTGCTCACCATCCTTGGCTTATTTTTGAAAAACCGACTCCTTGAATCCCGCTGGTACCTGTGGGTCATGCTTTTTGCCCTCCCGCTGCCCTACCTGGCCATCGAGATGGGATGGGTGCTGGCCGAAGTGGGCCGCCAGCCCTGGATCGTTTATGGCCTGTTGAAAACGGCAAATGCCGCCTCACCGGTGGCGGCCTCCCAGGTAATGACTTCCCTGGTGGGCTTCATTCTGGTTTACGGCCTGCTGGGGATCGCCGGCTTTTACCTCATCGCCGATTTCGCCAAAAAAGGCCCGAAACCGGCCGCAGCAGACAACCGATTGGCCAATAGCTGAACCATTTTTCAATACAGACAATGCACAGGGGTTATCAATGGAATTACAAACCGTATGGTTTTTTATCTGGGGCCTGCTCTGGGCGGTCTTTTTCATGACGGACGGCTTCGACCTGGGGATCGGTACGCTGTATCCCTTCCTGGGCAAATCGGAACGCGACAAACACATGATGATCCACGCCATGGGGCCGCTGTGGGACGGCAACGAGGTCTGGCTGCTCACCGCCGGCGGGGTCACCTTCGCCGCCTTTCCGCTGGTCTACGCGGTGATGTTCTCATCACTTGTACTCGGCGCTGATGCTGATTCTCTTCGCCCTGATCCTGCGCGGCGTTTCCTTTGAGTTCCGCAACAAGGTAGATAATCCGGCATGGAAGCGGGTGTGGGACACCTGCATTTTCGTGGGCAGTTTTCTGCCGGCCCTGCTGTTCGGTGTGGCCTTTGCCAACATCTTCAAAGGCATCGCCATCGACCAGGACGGCATCTACCTGGGCAACCTGTTCACCTTGCTCAACCCCTACGGCCTGCTGGGCGGCGTGCTGTTTCTGTGCCTCTTTCTGGTCCACGGCGCCCTGTGGCTAACCGTGCGTGCCGACGGCGATCTGGCCCAACGGGCCGAGAGACTGGCCGGCAAGCTGTGGCCGATACTCACCGGCGTAGCGGTCGTCTTTCTGGCGGCGAGTTACGTCTTCACGCCGTTGTACAACAATTACCGGGCCAACCCGGTCCTCTTTCTGGTACCGGCCATAGCCGTTGCCGCCATCGTGGGGATCAGGTACTTTATGATGCAAAAAGCCTTTTTCAAGGCATGGCTGGCATCGGCAACCACCATCGTGTCGTGCACGTTCTTCGGCGTTATCGGGCTGTTTCCCAACCTGTTCCCCTCCAGCATCGATGCCGCGTACAGCCTGTCGGCCTATAATGCCTCGTCCAGCCCCCTGACCCTGAAGATCATGCTCATCGTGGTGCTGCTCTTCGTGCCCGTGGTGCTGGCTTACCAGATCTGGGCCTACAAGCTGTTCAGCGTCAAGGTGACCGACGACGACTTGGCCCACGAAGAGATGTATTGATCGATCAGATAACATCCGCCGTATCTGCCCGGGAGATCCCCGAGCGACGCGGCGGGTGCTTTTCGTTGACACACCGGAAAAAACCTTAAACGGAGTAATACATGAGCCGCCCTATTATCGTGATCACCCTCGCCACCGCCCTGATTGTCAGCCTCTCCATGGCCGCACCCCATGCCGCCAGCCGGGGGCCGGACCGTATCGACATTTTCGGCGGCCGATCGGGCAACGTGCCCTTTCCCCACGCCCAGCATCAGAACCGAATCAAAGACTGCAACGTTTGCCACAGCGTCTTTCCCCAGGAAACAGCGGCGATTAAGAAGATGAAGGAGGAGGGAATGCTGAAGCCGAAAAAAGTGATGAACCTCCAGTGCATCAAGTGCCACAAGGAGGAGAAAAAGACGGGCAAGCCCCATGGCCCGGTGACCTGTAAAACCTGCCATGTCAAATAACAACCAACCATGCTGATTTTAGGACTTCAGGGCAGCCCCCGCAAAGGTGGAAACACCGACACCCTTCTGGCGTTTTTTCTGGAAAAGGCCGGCCAGGCGGGCGCTGCCGTTAAAACCATCCAGGTGGCCCGGGCCGGCATTGTGCCATGCATCGGGTGCGGTTACTGTGAAACGCACGGCACCTGCGTCCTTGCCGATGATCCCATGTCAACGGAGCTATACGGCCTGCTGCGGGAAGCGGACCTGGTGGTGGCCGCGACGCCGGTCTTTTTCTACGGTATCTCCGCCCAGCTCAAAGTCCTCATCGACCGGTGCCAGACCCTTTGGTCTCGAAAATACGTGTATAAATTGAAAGATCCGCTGGCGGCCACCCGAAAAGGACTGCTGTTCAGTGTCGCGGCGTCTCAGGGGCGCCAGCTGTTCGACGGCATCCACCTGACCGCCAAGTACTTCTTCGATGCCATCGACGCCCAGTTCAGCCATGCGCTGACCTACCGGGGTGTTGAATCCAAGGGCGCCATCGGCCATCAGGAAGGCCTGGCCGCGGACATTGACGAGGCGATCCAAAAAACCGTCCTGCCCCTGGTCAAACGCAAGAATGTTCTCTTCTTTTCACCGACAGGCGCCTGCCGGGCACCCATGGCGGCAGCCATGGCCCAAGAGCAGTTTGGCGACCGTATCCGCACCGGATTCGCCGCCCTGCGACCGGCGTCCGATTTGTCTGCGCCGATGAACCGGGCCATGCAGCAAGTCGGTGTGGACATGGGCTACCGCAAACCGCAGACCATTGAACAGGCCCTATACGGCACCACCCCCGATCTTACGATCACCATCGGCGACGGTGTTGATAAGGTCCCGGTTCCGGGTGTAAAAACGGTGCGGTGGTCGCTGCCCGAACCGGTTTCCCCGGATGAGGCAGCCATTGACCGGCTGCGCCCTGCAATCGAGGCGCACGTCGACACCCTGATGGAATTTCTTGAATGAACAAAAACGCATAGGAAAGGAGCATTGCATGGCCGAACCCCACGAAATGTACCAGTGCCAGACTGCCACCTGCGGGTACATCTACAACCCCGACAAGGGAGACCGCAAAGGCAAAATCGCCAAAGGAACATCGTTTGACGATCTTCCCGATGACTGGAAATGCCCCATCTGCGGCGCCGGGAAAAAGATGTTCAAACCCCTGGGATAATCGTCGTCAATTTCGATTAGACACCACGAGACTCCCGTGGTAAGGAGAGAGACACTTACTTCAACATGAACGCATCACCCATGATGGCATGTTTTACAATCAACGCTTAACTTTACGGAGGTAACAATGGACAGGTATGTTTGCACTCTCTGCGGCTATGTTTACGATCCCGAAGCGGGCGACCCTGACAATGGCGTGGCTCCCGGCACCAAATGGGCGGATGTACCCGGGGACTGGGAATGCCCGGTCTGCGGCGCGGGCAAAGACGATTTCGAAAAAGAAGAATAAGTTACACCGTCCCTGCGAATCGTCTTTTTTTTCACGGCTGACTCCAGATGCCCTTTTTCTGCTCATGGGAAAAGGGCATCTCGATTATTGATCAACCCACGCATGAGGACACCCGGCCGACCAGGCACGCCTGGCGATATCGTCCGGCGTTGACCCACAATGCCGCATAAAAAACCGCACCAGGAATCCGCATATGCGACCGACTAAAATTGTAGACGGCATCTATGATGTCGGCATCATCGACTGGAACATCAGAGATTTCCACGGCTATTCCACCGACCGGGGAACCAGCTACAACGCCTATCTGGTGGTTGATGAGAAGGTGGCCCTCATCGACACGGTGAAGGCACCTTTTGCCGACCAGCTGATCGGCAACATCTCCCAGATTATCGATCCGAAAAAGATCGACGTGGTCGTCAGCAACCACACCGAGATGGACCACTCGGGTGCGCTGCCGCGTATCATGAACCTGGTGGGAGAAGACAAACCGCTGTATTGCTCCAAAATGGGTGCCAAAAACCTGGCCAGCCATTTCCCCAACGCCTGGAACTATCACCCGGTTGAAGAGGGCGAAGAACTCAGCCTGGGGAAGCGGACCCTCACTTTCATGGAAACCCGCATGATCCACTGGCCGGACAGCATGTTTACTTACCTGAAGGAGGATCACATCCTCTTTTCCAGCGACGGGTTCGGCCAGCATTACGCGGGATTCGACAAATTCGACGACCAGGCCAGCTCGGATCTCATGGAGCAGGCCAAAAAATACTATGCCAACATCCTTTTGCTCTACGCGCCCCGCATTCTGAAGCTGATCGAAAAAGTGGTGGCCTCGGGAATTCAGATTGACATGATCTGCCCGGACCACGGCGTCATCTGGCGCGACAACCCCGGCAAGATCATTGACGCCTACCTGAGATGGAGCCGGCAGGAGCAGGAGAAGAAAGCGGTGGTCGTCTACGACACCATGTGGAAAAGCACCGAAACCATGGCCAACGCCATCGCCGAGGGCATCTCGCAAACCGGTGTCAAGGTCAAGCCCATCCACATCCGCAGTTCCCACCGCAGCGACATCATGACCGATGTGCTGGATGCAGCGGCCGTGGTGGTGGGATCACCCACCCTGAACAACCAGATGTTCCCGACGGTGGCGGACGTGCTGGTGTACATGAAAGGGCTTAAACCGGAAAACAAGATCGGCGGCGCCTTTGGCTCCTATGGCTGGAGCGGTGAAGCGGTGAAGCTGGTGACGGCGGAACTGGCGGCCATGAAATTCACGCTGATCGAACCGGGTCCCCGGATTCAGTACGTTCCCGGTGACGCCGGTATCGATGCCTGCATCGAATACGGTAAAAAAATCGGCGACGCTGTAAACGCCAAACGATGAGAATACCAGTCCTCGATATCGGCACCTGCACCCTCTGCATGGGCTGCGTGGCCGTCTGCCCGGAAGTGTTCCGCGAAAACGATGCCGGATACATTGAAGTCATCGAGTTGGACGCCCATCCCGAAGAATGTGTGAACGAGGCCATCAAATACTGCCCCGAAAACTGTATCAGCTGGGAAGAGTATTAGTGAGGAACGCATGAAAAAAGTAGCGCTTTTCGTTTTTAACGGGGACCCGGTCTGTTTTATCCATGTCCTGCTCAACGGGCTGGATATGAAAGCCAAGGGCATGGACGGCCGAATCATCGTGGAGGGGTCGGCCACCGCCCTGCTGCCCGAACTGGCCAAACCGGAAAATCCCCTTCACAAGTTGTGGGAGCAAGCCAAGTCGCAGAATATCGTGGAAGGGGTGTGCAAGGGGTGCGCCCACAAAATGGGTACCGCAAAAGAAGCCGTCAATCAGGGTCTGGCCCTGCTGGACGACATGTCCGGCCACCCCTCCATGTCCCGGTATATCGAAGCTGGATTCGAGGTCATCTCCTTTTAGGGATGAAATCATGGGCAATCGTGAACGTAAAGCCCGTATCGGGCAGCTGCTCGGCCAGGACGATTTCGAAAACGCCCTGGAAACCCTCCGGCTGATGCCTGGGCGCCAGGCCGTGAACCCCCTCTTCTCTTTTTTATATTCAGGAGAAGAGGAAATCCGCTGGCGGGCCGTCACGGCCATGGGTGCGGTGGTCGGCCACCTGGCCGACACCGCCATTGAGTCGGCACGGGTGGTGATGCGCCGGTTCATGTGGAACCTGAACGACGAGTCCGGCGGTATCGGCTGGGGATCGCCTGAAGCCATGGGTGAAATCACCGCCGGCCATACCGGTCTGGCGGATGAGTTTGCCTGCATCCTGATTTCCTATATCGATCCGCAGGGCAATTTTCTCGAACACGAGATGCTCCAACGGGGCTCCTTGTGGGGTGTGGGACGATTGGCCCATGCCCGCCCACTGCTGGCCAAACCGGCGGCCCCTTTTCTGACTGCGTTTTTCGACGTACCCGACCCTTTCCTGCGTGGCACGTCGATATGGGCGGCCGGCCCTATCCTGGATGGTGCCATGCGCCCGCTTTTAAAAGCCCGACTGTCAGATGCGGCACCCCTTCGGCTCTATCGGCAGATGCGCATGACACAAACCACCGTCGCCGAACTGGCCAACGCAGCTTTGAGCGGCGTTCGCGTTGACGCCTGACCGAAGGATTAGCGACCACCAGAGGGATCGTTACACCTGTAACCTGAAAGCGAAATGGGTCTCTAACTGGATATTGAAACGAAGTATCCGACCGTCAATGAGGAGGAGGGAATGCCAAGAACCGCAGTTTTACTAATGTTGGCCTGCGCCCTACCCTGGGCCGCAGCGTTTACCGGCTGCGCATCGAAAGATTCCTACCGCTACGAAACGATCAAGACCCAATATGCCGACATGGTCTGCAATCTGGGTAAATCCCGGGCGGCCGACACGCCACCCGCCACCTGTGCCGTAAATAGCAGCCTGACATTACAGGATGTGCTCGATATCGCCCAGGCCAACAACCCGGATTTGCTGATGGCCGCAGCCCGCATCGAACGGGCCCGGGCGATGCTGGAAAAATCAGCCGCCCCCTTCTACCCCCAGGTGAATGTCTACACCGAATATCTTCAGGGTGACGCCCCGTCAGCCTATCTGTTCAAGACCATCGACCAGCGCAAACTGCCCCCGGGCACCGACTTCAACGACCCGGGATGGTTCGAGAATTATGAAAGCGGGGTCAGCGCCGGCATCAACCTGTTCAACGGCGGCAGAGACGGCCTCAACCGGGAGATGGCCAGAACCGGCCTGACCATTTCTCAACTGGACCGGGACGGCATCGAAAACCAGGTCATGGCCACCGCCATCGGCGCCTACTATGATGTCCTCGCCACCGCCAACTTCACCACCGTGGCCGAAGAATCCGTGGAAACCACCCGCTCCCAGCTGCGCATCATGGATGTCCGATTTCAAGCGGGCGGCGCCTTGAAGACCGATCTGCTCTCCCTGCAGGTACGCATGGCGGAAACCGAAGAGATTCTCGTCCAGAGCCGCAACCGGCAACGCCTGGCCAAAGCCGCCCTGGCGGAAATTCTGGGTGTTGAACCGGATGTGCCATTCGGTGTCGTCGATGCACAACCCCAGGCCGTCAATGTCCCCGACAACCCTTTATCGGCACTCGACTACGCCCTGATGCATAGACCCGAACTGGCCAGCATCCACGAGCAGCTGCGCCGGTCAAAGATGGCCGTGGATGCCTCCCGGGCCGGCTACCTGCCCCAGGTGGACTTCATGACCCGCTACTATGCCGACGACCCCGACATGAAGTACAGCACCGACCGGGACAACTGGACCGCCGGCCTCTACCTGAACTGGAAGATCTTCGATGGATTTGCCACAAAAAGCGACCGGGCCGAAGCGCTGTCCCAATTGCAGGAAACCATGGCTGCCGACCGCAAGACCCTGCTGGCCGTCAAGTTCGACGTAAAAAGAGCCTACCTCAACCTCAATGAAGCTCAGGAACGCCTTAAAGTGACGACCTCCAATGTACGCACGGCCAAAGAAACCTTTGAACTGGTCAAGCGCCAGTACGAGGGGGGGGCAGCCGACATCACCCGCTACCTCGAAGCCGAACTGGCCTACAACCGTTCCAGAATGAGCGAAACCGCCGCTTACTTCGACCGTGAAAAAGCCCGCGCCCAGATCGCCCGGGCCATCGGCCACTGGACCGGCAGCCGTCAAAACCGCACTCAGGAGGGATAGCCCGATTGAAACCGACTTATTGCGCGTTGACCGGTGTGATCAACACATCGATGCGCCGGTTCGTGGCTCGTCCGTCAGCAGTCGTGTTGGGCGCCAGGGGTCTGACCGGACCATACCCCGTGGCCCGTATGCGATTTGCCGGAAGGGTCTTGTTGGCAACCAGGTAGGTCTTTACCACTTCGGCCCGTTTCTGGGAAAGCGCCAGGTTGGATTGTGCGGAGCCGGCGCCCTCGGTGGTATCGGTATGGCCCTCGATGGTAACGGTCGGTTGACCAAACGTCTGGATGGCCTGCTGCACCTTGCTGAGCAGGATATAGTTTTCAGGGGTCAGGGTGACCTGTCCCGCCGGGAACTTGATGCCTCGCATCCGAATCACCAGTTGGCTGCCCTGTTTGTAGACATCTGCTTCGTCAGGCCTGAAATTGCGCTGAACCGTAATGAATTGCTGGTTAAATTCGCGTTCGGCGGCGAGTTTTTGCCGGGCCGCTGCCTGCTCACGCGAATAGCCTTTTAAACGGCCAAACTGCTGCTCCAGAGATGCCTCCCGGGCCTGGTAAGTTTGATTATCTTTTTCAAGGGACTTCGCTTGTTGTTCCATCGATTCGACGGCACCGGTCAATCGACTGAGCTGGCCCTCCACCCCCCTGTCGCGCAAATCACCGGTATTCATGGGTTCCCCCAGACGGGCGAGCAGGCCTTCCAAGTACAGGGCGGATGCTTCCGGTGTCATCGCCTTGAATTTTTGGCTGTTCTCGCTGATGGTCATCATCCGCCGGGCCATGAACTCCGCATGGGCGGCCTTTTGGCTGATCGTGTCCGCCTCGTAAGGATTCTGGCCGATATACGCGTCGGCCTCGTTCAAGGCCAGGAGGGCATCGTTATAGGCTGACGGGGCGATTTTCTGGACCCTGGCCTTATCGGCGTCGGTCATTATCTTACGCGCATTGCCGATGGCAGTGTTTTTAATGGCCATGATTTCCAGATCCCGGAAGGCTGCCTGAACGTCAGCGGCCTTTCCCTGCGCATAACTCAGATTGTCTCTCTCAATGGCTGTGGTGAGCTTCAGGTATTCATTCTCCACCTTGTCGTAAGGTTCGCCGAGTCGGTCGGCCCCCACCTTGAGGGCTTTATCCCTGGCCTTGTTCGTTTCACGGAGCACGGTCCGCGAAACCTGGGCGATCTCTTCGGCCTTCTTCAAACTGGCCTTCCCCTCGGCGACATAGTCGCTGATGGCAGACAGCTTGGCACCTTTCTCCAGACCTTGTTTGGCCTTGATAAATGCGGACCGGGCGTCGCTGAAAAAGCGAGGTGAAAGCACATCCACCTGATTGGATCGTGCCGTGGCCAGATCGGCCTCCAATTGGCTGACCAGCTGCTCAGGGTTTCTGGATGAAGCCGCGGGTACCTGCGTTGCCGAACAGACGACGATAGATACCAAGATTAACCCTACAAACAGAAAACGATTGTTCATTACGTCCTCCCCCTTTATACCAACTTATTAATGGTTTCTCATCTCGATTTACCCAATCGTTTCAGGACAGGTAAACGGTGCATCGGATAGTTTAAACGGCGCTTGACGGTATGGACGGTAATGGTGCAAGCCTGCCGCTTGGCATATTTTGAGACAAGAAATAGAATACCCGTTACAGTAATCACCAGGTTTAAGCTGGCAAGCGCTCAAGATGCCAATTTTGGTATCTCGTCACAAAACAACATGCCTCCGATAAACAACCCATCAAAAGCGGTTTAACATCTATCAGGATGTTGAAAACCGTCATGCGCAGATATTATGATATCACCCGTTTACATTTAACCATTTAATTATTTTCATTAATTTTCAAATGATTACGACGAGTCGATGCAAAATCGATTGTATCCTTTCCTAATAATCTGTCGATGCTTAATTGCCGTTGGTTAAATATTTCATTAAGTATTAACACGTTGAGGCGATAGAATGTTTTAGAACCAATATTATCGCAACCGATGTGAAAACCGTTCGGCTAAAATGGATTGGACAGGATTCAAATGGGCTATATCGCTGTTGAAAATTTGGAACAAGGAATGGTCTTGGATGAAGATATTCACGACATTAATACCCGCTTGCTGCTATCCAAAGGGCAGAAAATAGCCCAGAAACATATTAGAATACTCAAAATATGGGGTGTAATGGGTGTCAGTGTCGTCGGACGTCCAAAAGATAAGGCAGCCGAAACCCCGGCGATGGATGATGAAAACGTAGAGCGCGTAAAAGATGCAATCAACCTCGTATTTCAGAACGCTGACCTCAACCATTCAGTACTGAGGGAAATCTACAAGACCTCTTTGATTCATCGACTGAAGGGCACATTTGGTAGTGTTCCACCGCCGGCCCGCCAATCCTTCGCAGACAGCGAAATTCTGACTAAACCCAATGAAATTAAAGGTCAAATTGAGAGGACGGACATCAAACTGCCTGAGGCGCCTACGATAATATCAGACCTCAACCAAGTCATGGCCGACCCACTTGCCACTTCCAATGACGTTGCACAGATTGTAAACAAAAGTCCCAGTCTGGCTGCCATGCTCTTAAAAATTGTCAACTCGGCTCATTATGGTTTCCCATCCAAGATTGACCGCATATCACGCGCCGTAACCATTATCGGGACAAAGGAGATCAGCGGGTTAGCGTTAGGCATATGCGTAATGGATGCGTTTAAAGATATTCCTAAAGAAGTCCTGAACATGGAAGCGTTTATACGTCATAGCCTGGCTTGTGGAATGGTATCACGCATCCTGGCCGCTTTGAATAATGTGGCCCAGACCGAGCAATTGTTTGTTTCCGGGTTATTGCACGATATCGGGAAATTAATCGTTCACAAGTATTATCCGGAACATGCCAAAGCTTGCATTGAATTAGGGAATACTTCCGACACATCGATATTCCACTCGGAAAAAAAGATTATCGGAATGAATCATTCTCAGCTTACCAAACTATTATTGGAAAAATGGAATCTTCCAGATGAGATAACAGCCAATAGTGTCCACCACCACTCACCCAGCAGAGCACCAAACCCAGAAAAAGCCGGTATGGTCCATTTGGCAGATATCATCGCGCATGGACTCGGTATCGGAAGCAGTGGAGAGCGATGTATACCCGATTTTGACCATACCATTTTGGATAAAATTGCCATCTCGACCAATAATATAAACATGGTTATCCGTCAGACTGTGCATCAATTTGGTCTAATGGACGCTATTTTCAGCAATTAGTGAGCACGGTAGATAATATGATCATTGACGAAGAAGAAATTATTCAGGCGGATTCCAAAGAAAAAAGTATTCAGTTTATTCACAATGCCATTGAATTTGCGTTAACGTTGGGTGATTTCCAAAAAGAAGTCAACAGTGAATGCACGTCGGAGACCGTCACCTCAGAAACGATCGAACGCATTGGGCGTTTAGTCAATTTTGATTCCAGTGCCATATATCTCGTGGATGAACAGACATCCGACATGCAAATGTCTGCCTGCGCGCCCACCGATGCACAAAATGGTCTGGAAGATGAATTGGCGTTTATGATTGAGAATGGATTCGTGGCCTGGGCTATACGCGAAAGGCGGGGGATCACCGTAAATTCAAAAGACGGCAGCCGTCAAATCCTGCTCCATGTGATGGCGACGTATTCGCGTATCAGAGGACTATTTATTGGAGTTTTTCCACCCAAACCGTCAAAGCTTCAAGACGGTTCTCTGGAAGTTGTGTCCATCATCCTTCGCAATGCGGTCAACGGAATCGAAAGCCTGATCTATTCGTCAATGATGCGGCAGCAGCAGCAGAAATTAGAAAAAGAAGTAGCGCGGAAAACCCATCGGCTGATCCACTATGAAAAACAATTGACCCAGGCCCAAAATATGGAGGCCATTGCCGCTTTAGCCGGCGGTGTGGCTCACCAGTTCAACAATGCGTTACACGTTTTAACTGGCAATATCGATCTTATCTCCATGATTGTCCAAGGCGAATCAGAGATCCTTCCCTACATTGAACGAACACGCCCCGTCATCGAGCGAATGTCTAATCTGACCAATCAGCTGATCGCTTATGCACAAGGAGGGACATTCATTGCCACCCAGGTCCTTTCCTTGAAAGCACTCTTTAATGAGGTCTTCCCAGTTATTAAGCGTTCCATTAAAGAGACGGTGCAGCTGGATGCAGAATTGACCGATGAATCGGTTACCGTTGATGTTGATTTGATTCAAATCCGCACGGTCATTTTAGCGATCATTACCAATGCTGACGAGGCCATTGCTGGTAAAGGATCTATTCGAATCAGCAGTCAACTCTTCCCATGGACCACGATTCCTGAGGATATAAAATCCGAGCTCACGCCCGGTGACTACGCATGCATCGGCTTTCAGGATGACGGTACAGGAATGGACGGCAATACATTGCGTCGATTGTTCGAGCCTTTCTATTCAACCAAATTTAAAGGAAGAGGACTAAGTATGGCCGCGGTAGCCGGCATTATCAAGCGTCACAAGGGCTGGATTAAGGTCTCCTCCCAAATCGAAAAAGGAACCTGCGTTCAAATTTTCCTGCCGAAAGTCTCATAACCCACCCACATCGTCCGGCCCGGCTTTCGATCGCGCGTCGACAAAGGCTTCCACGGATCGGTCCACATCAGCCGGGGTGGTGGCCCAGGAACTGACACTGATGCGGATGGCCGGTTCGTCGTCCCATTGCGTCCCGCCGCACCAGCAGACGCCTGACGCCTGAATGGTTGACAGTATTTCCCGGGTCTGCCCCGGTGTGTCACCGGCAACCAAAACCTGGTTGAACACCACCTCGTTGCGTATGCGAAACCGGTGGGCAGCCAACCCTTCGGCAAATTGCGCCGCACGCTCACACATCCCATCGATCAGGTCAGCGATGCCATTTTTGCCCAGGTACCTGAGGGTCGCCCACAGGTCGACAGCCCGGGCGCGGCGGGACATCTCGGGCACATGCATCATCCCGTCCCGATGCTCGCTGTACTGGATATAGGCGCCGCTGGCCTGCATGGCAGCCACCAGTGAATCTTGCTGCCGGCACAGCACAATGCCGCAGTCATAGGGCGTGCTCAGGGTCTTGTGGCCATCCACAGACCATGAGTCGGCCAACTCGACCCCCTGTGCCAGCGCCTTTCGTGCAGGGGATGCCTTCACCCACAGGCCGAAGGCGCCATCCACGTGCACCCATGCATCATTTTTCTTAGCCGGGTCGCAGATCACCTCAAATGCATCGAAGGCCCCAGTGTTGACGTTGCCCGCCTGGAGAAGCAACAGGCATCGGTCGTCCAGAACGGGAATCCGTGAGGTATCGATGCGTCCCTGGCTGTCTGCCGGGACGTGCTCGATGCGATCCTTGCCCAGTCCCAGCAGCGCCAGGGCCTTGAACACCGAACTGTGCGCCTGCTGGCTATCTGAGATTTCATAGGACGATATCCGCTGAATCGGTTTCGAGGCCTCGGTGGTGCAGGATGGTGCGCGCCGGTCCCGGCGGAATGCTTGACATCAGCATGCGTATTCTTACTATTATCAACATGTAAGCATACCACGATGTATCACTTTTTCACGCCTGGAAGAATCATGGACGCCAACCAACAAAAAATTGGCAAGTACGACATCGTCGCGCCACTAGGCAAAGGGGCCATGGGTGTTGTATACAAGGCTTTCGATCCCATGATCAAACGGTTTGTGGCGCTGAAGACCATTCATCTCGGCTTTACGGAGCCACCGGATGACGATATCGCCCAGCGGTTCCATCGTGAGGCTCAGGCAGCCGGCAACCTCAACCACCAGAATATCGTGGGAATCTATGAATACGGTGAAGACGCCGGGCGGGCATTTATCGCCATGCAGTATGTGGAGGGGCAGACACTGGTCGACCTGCTCAAAGGAAAACACCGGTTTTCCCTGGCCGACATACAGCTGATCCTGAGCAGCGTGTTGGCCGCCCTCGACTATTCTCACCGCAAGGGTGTGATTCATCGGGATGTCAAACCCGGAAACATCATGCGGGACAACACCGGCACCGTCAAGGTGATGGATTTTGGCATTGCCCGGATCGAGTCGTCGGAACTGACCCAAACCGGAACCATTCTCGGCACCCCCGGTTACATGTCCCCGGAACAGCTCCTCGGGGAAACCGTCGATCTGCGATCCGATCTTTATTCTGCAGGGATTGTTCTGTATGAACTGCTCACCGGCGAACGCGCCTTCACCGGTTCATCCTTCGCTTCGGTAATCTACAAGGTCATCCACAGCGATCTAGCGCCCCCGTCGCACCTGAAGCCCACATTGCCCGGCAACCTGGATGCACTGGTGGCCAAAGCCTGTGCCAAAAAAAAGGACGATCGCTATCAAACCGCCGGTGAATTTACTGCTGCCTTGAATCATGCTTTTTCGGCGATTACCGACGCGCCGCGCGTCGCGGAACCGTCACCTGTCCAACCCGGTCCTATTCGGACAGACGACCCTTCCGCAGCTGTCGCTGCGGCCAAGACCGGAAGAAAATGGTTTGCCGCAGTTGCCATCCTTGCCGCTGCGGCCGGCTTTGCCCTGGCGGCCTGGTTCCTGCTGCCAGTTGGCCGGGAGGACAAGCAGACGGCGGCAGCATTGCCCGGCACGGCCTTCAAAGATTGTGACACCTGCCCGGAAATGGTTGTCATTCCCGCCGGGACGTTCATTCAGGGTGCCGTTGCAGCGGGAAAAGATAGTGAAACCAATGAGGTTCCCGGGCGGTTGGTGGCCATCGACTATGCGCTGGCCGTAAGCCGGTACGAAATCACCAAAGCGCAGTTTGCCCGGTTTGCCGATGAAACCGGACACGAGGGAGCCGGTTGCCGGACCTATGACGGATCCTGGCGACTGGATGAGGAACGCAGCTGGCAAGTGCCGGGGATAACCCACTAATAGGATAAGCGGATCGCAGTATTATTATGTGGCCCCATCCACTTGGAACGCAATTGGCTCTGCGGTGAGTGTCTCGTTTCACCTCCTCGCTTTGCTCAAGCGATGGATGGGCCGTAGCCGGGTCAGCCCCCATAGTCCCGCAACCAGATTAAAACCATCCGAATGGTAACCACAAGCATGGCGGCGGTGGCGCCAATGAAAAAGACACCGACCAATCCATACCACACCCGGGTAATGGTGTGCTTCAGATTACTGAAGAATTTCAAGGGGGCGCTGGGTTTATCCGGTACGGCGCGGAAGGTCACAATAAATGAATACGTGCTCAACCCCCATAACGAACCGACGACACAGGGAATAATAAATAAATCACCCTGGCCTGCTGCGAAAAAAAGAATGATCGCCACCAGTGATGCCAGGCAAATCAGCCCAACCCCTAACGATGGCAGGCGAAGCACCTGAATGGCTTGTGCGATTTGCTTAAACGTATCGATCATTCGGCTAACCATTTACTTCTTGTAGAGCAGAATCACGTCATCGGCAAGGACGTTGAGGCGGGCATCGAACCGTCGCGCGAGGTATTCAAAAGTATGCGGACGATAAAAGCAAATATGCGTCATATCACGAATGTAGTGCCATTGACCAAAAGCGTGTTTGTCCGTCACCCGCTTCGTCATGATGCCCAGCCATCCACCCTGTTTTAACATCTTGAACAAGGAAGCAAATTCCCGCTTGGGATCGCGCAGATGCTCGACGACTTCGGTGGCACAGATGAAATCATACTTTTTATGAAACACTGAAGGATCGTCGTAATAAAACGGGTCGTAGAGATCCACCTGCTGCCCCTGCTCCTCCAGCAGGACCGACAGGGTCGGACCGGGGCCACAACCGAAATCCAAGCCCTTTTGGTTTGGATTTAACCTCTCTGCGAGTGGTGACACCAATCGAGATAGGAATCGGCGGTATCTCGGGTCCTGTGGATCGTTTTCATGCAAATCATAGATGGTTTTCTCATCTTTGGCGTCAAGCCAATAGCCTTGGGGAACAAAAACCAATCTACAATTCAAACAGCTCAGGTAGATCCTGTTGTCGTCCTCGTAAAATCGATCGATATCGTCACCACTGCACAAGGGGCAATGGGGCGCATGACATTTGGTTTTCATTCGGTTGGGCCTGATTATGGTATGGATGCTGTCAGATCCAGTGATAGGTGCTGTCTATCACTATGCCCCTAATCTGCACTGCTTGTCATTCGGCTCAAAGCAAGTTAGATTGTTTCATCATTGGAGTGGCGGCACGCGCTTGGCTAAAGCGGTGCAAAAACGACAGGTCACTCGTTATATCAAACCAACAACACATTGAGGTAATAGACATGAAAAAACTAAATTTCGGAATCGTGTGGATCATACTGCTTCTCCTGCCCCTATCGGCATTTGCCGGCAACTACGGAACATCGAAAAAGACATCGGACGCCATGAGCACCAACGACATCGTCGACACCGCCGTGGCGGCGGGTTCCTTCAATACCCTGGTTGCGGCAGTGCAGGCCGCCGATCTGGAGGCGACGTTGAGAAGCGAGGGGCCATTTACCGTGTTTGCACCGACAGACGAAGCCTTTGACAAGCTAGCGCCAGGCACCGTGGAAAACTTGCTTAAACCGGAAAATAAATCCAAGCTGCAAGCCATCCTGACCTACCATGTGGTCTCGGGCAAGGTGATGGCCTCGGACGCCGCCATGCTCACCTCGGCCAAAACCGTAAATGGTCAGAGTTTCCGCATTACCGAATCGGGCAGCAATCTGATGGTGGGTAATGCAACCGTAATCAAGGCGGATATCCCTGCCAGCAACGGGGTCATTCATGTCATCAACGAGGTCCTTATTCCGGAGTAAAACCCCGCTTGAGACCTCTGGAATGACCGTCCCAAAAAAAACCCTTCAGGGGTGGGTGCTTGTAGACGAGGCCCGCCCCTTTTTTATGGCCATAGGCTGGATCTGGTTGACGTCCCGGGTGCCCTTGAGGCGTGCCCGGAATATGCTGATCATTTCATCCCACTGGGTCTCCCGGCTGAATCGGTTCGCCTGGTAAAGTGCCTGGTGGGTCTGGAAAATGTTGTCGGGAACCAAAGGGTGCGACAGGTAGATGGAGATACCGGTGGCTGCACAATCCGACGTGTGACGGGCATAGACGAGGACACGATTCACCAGTAGATCCAGCACGCGATCGCAGGCGGTTTCCAGTTCGGGTTCGGTAACGGCGGCACGCAAATGGCGCACAAAACCCAAAAGATCATAATATTCCATCTTCAAAAAGCTGGCAAAAGGCTGGGCGGCGGACAAGGCGGCCCGCATGGCCTGCACCACGCCGGCTTTTTCAGCGTCTCGAATCAGCTGTTGGGCCAGGACATCCAACGCAGACACCAGCTGGGGCATGGCAGCCGTATCCACCAGGGCCATTCCACCTGAAAAGCGGCAGGTCTGTCCAGCGCCGTCACCTGAGGGCAATCTTACCGCCTTTTCATAACTATCGACGTGACTGTCCACCAGAGCCCGCCCAACCTCCCGGACATCGGCTGCAGGCGCCTGTTTCAACTTTGCGATCAACTGCTCAACTCGCATTCCACGAATCTGATATCGGCCCGGCGGCTCGTTCACCAGACGGATCTCGTCCTGGCTGCCCACCAGATAGCGGGTCACATCACTCATGGCGTAGTCCACCTCCACCATGTTGGCCAGACAGGAAAAAAATACCATCAGTTCGAAGCGGCGACCATTCAGACCCTGTTTCAGGGCCTGGTGAAAATCGTCCAGAGGCATTTTTTCACCGCTGGTGTCGTCCCTGGACATGGAAACGGTCTTGACCGGCGCCACTGGCCCATAATCACGGGTGTCAAGGACACCCTGGCTGTGGGCGAAGATGTAAAAGTACACCTGCTCAGCAGGATAAGCCTCCATGGCCGTCCGCAAAAAGCGCTCCAGGGTGTGGGGGTCCCCCATATTGGCCTCGCCCCACTCTTCCAGCACCGGCGAGGTGATACGACCGATACGCGGATCAGCCTGCAGGTGAAGCAGCCGCGTCCGAGACCAGGCTGCATCATAGGGTCCCAGCCATTTGGGGTGGCCGTCCACCAGGGCCACCACGTTGACCCTGTCGGAAGAGCCCACCATTTCCATCATGTCCAGTGCATGAAGGACCTCATTGGACAGATCATTGTCTCCGTTCATGTAGCAAAGGATGGTCACGGTAGGCGGGGTCGGCGCAGCGTGGATGTCGCAAAACCCCGCAGCGCCAGAGGATGACAGGAGCAGGCAGAGGGTCAGGTATCGGATCAGCATGGTACGCATTGTCATTGAGACGACCAGTAAATTAATTTCGACCGGAGACCTATACAGCCCAAGCGGTATACCGGTTTAATAGAGCATGGCACCGCACCCATGTCAACTTCAGCGACCGGACACCCGTTGATCCAATTTGGCGCTGGCTGCGGCTGAAAACTGGCCACGGCACCGAAGCACCTTATTTTTCGGGTGATCTGGACGCGTTTTAACGAGGATCTGGATTAGGACTCATTCTTCGCGTTTCGACAGTATTGATCGCGGGCCTTTTGCGACTTCATCTTGCTTGCCATGCGACCCCATTACAGAACCTGTGGTGTCGGCGACTCCCATTGTTCCAGAATACGATCAACCTTGTCCGTAACTATATCTCGAGCCTCCCAGCGATCATGTCCCATCATTAAAAGCTCATCGTAAGTCGTTTCCGCGTGCCGGATGTGAGCAACGACAGCCAGGCGGACCGCCTCTTCATCCAAGCGCTTGGCCCACGCCGTGCGACCGATCCGGCCGCTGCATTTGAGGCAGGCATGCTCGGCAATGACTGCATCCCGTCCAGTCGGGCATCCGGGGAAGAGTTCACCCACCCGCAGTGCAAAACGCTCTGTATATTCACGATCCAGGCGTTCCCGACGGATTGCTTCGCGAGCCCTTCTTCTTTGCCTGGCCTCGCTGTCCGCCAGGCAATCCTTTTCGGCCTGCTCCAGCGCCCGCGCCTCCACCAGCAAACCCTGCCGTTCGTATCGCTTCCGCGCCCGCGCCCATTTTAAAACAACCACCGCCAATGTCGCGTATTTTCGGGCACGCCGGGTGAGTGCGGCGTCTCCTGCAGGCAGAAAGACGAGATGGTCCAGGTCGGCACAAGACAGACACAGGGCACCTTTTTCTCCGGCCAGGGTGATCCACGCACCACGTCCTAAATTCTCCTTACACTCGTCACACGTGGGGTCCGAAGCCGAGATAAATACCTTTAAGTCTTCTTTTTTCTTCATGTTGACCATGTGTTCATGAAAGGTTTTCGCCTATTGGGGCAACCCCGCCTAAAGCTGAGATGCAGCCACGATATGGTATGGCATCCTGGTCCAGCGGACCATGTCTTGTGTGGGTTGATTAATCTGGATGACTGAAAAGGATTAGACTACTTTGAGGTACCCATTTTCTGGGTCGCGGTCAAGCAGTTTTCTGGTGCGGATGAATAGTAGGATGCCTGACTGGCAAAAGGCTTTCAGGAAAAACGAAGCGAAACTTTCCGCCAGACGCTCGGTTCAGGCCTCAGGTTCGCACCCGCAACCGATTTTCAAGCCGCCGCACCATCCAGGATGCCACCAGGATCAGCAGCAGGTATTCGACGACCAGCACCGAATAGATCTCCAGCGGCCGGTAGACCGTAACCGTGAGTTCGTTGGCGCGGCGGGTCAATTCCTGCAGACCGATCACCGATACCAACGAGGACATCTTGAGCATGTATACGAACTGGTTGCCCAGCGGGGGAAGGATTCTGCGGATGGCCTGGGGCAGGATAACCAGTCGCATTTTCTGATAATAATTAAGGCCCAGCGAGTCGGCGGCCTCGATCTGCCCTTGCGCGATGGATTGGATGCCGCCGCGAAACACCTCGGCTTCGAAAGCGCTGTCACACAGGGTCAATGCCAGGATGCCTGCCATAAACGGGCCAAGGGCCAGGCCGATCACGACGGGAAAACCATAGTAGACCCATAGGATCATGACCAGCACCGGGATGGACCGGAAGGTTTCCACATAAATGCGGTTGAACGCCCGGAGCCACGGCTGCCTGGCCAACCCGGGCAGGGCCACCAGCAGCCCGAGGATGATCGACGCAGTCAATGAAATCGTCGATATGGAGATGGTCAGGCCAAACCCGGCCAGAAGAAACTTAAGGTGAGCCGCACCCTGGGGGGTCGTGGGAAGGACCTCATACCAGCCCCACTGATAATCCTGCCGGCTACAGCCGACGGCCGCAATTATCACCAGGGCCACAAGCAGCCATGGGGTGCGAATTTTCATGGTTGCGGCATCCACATCTCCTGCAGTTCCAGGAAAAATCCTTGGTTGGCTTTGATGGTGATCCAGTGATTGAGGTAATTGATCCAGACCTGATCGGTTTGCGGGGTGATGAACGCCAAATCTGCCGGGCTGCGCGGCTTGTCTACCGGAACAATCGCCAGCTGCGGGTAGGTCTGGACCAACTGGGAGGCTTCCAGGTTGCTGGTGATCGACACCTGGGCCCGCCCGCTGAGGACTTCCTGAAAATCGCGAGCCGGGGCTTCCACCGCCTTGATTTCGGCTTTGGGGAAAAACTGTTTGACCTGCTGTTCGAATGACGTGCCCAGCGTGACGGCCACACGAACATCGGCCCGGTTAATATCGTCCCAGCCGGCAAACCGGGCGATATCTTTTTTCAGGGTCACGGGAACGGTGCCGACCTGGAAGTAGGAGCGGGTGAAGCCGACAGTGCGAATGCGCGATGGGGTTACCGATGCACTGGTGCTGATGTCGTATTTGCCGGCAACCATGCCGCTGACCAGGGTTTTCCATTCAGTGGAAACAAAGACCAGCCGAACACCGAGATCCTTGGCCAGTTCGGTTACCACGTCGATGTCAAATCCCTGGTAGGTGTTGGTAGCCGGGTCGCGGACCGTCATCGGGTTCCAGTCACCGGTGGTGCCGACCCGGATTTCTCCGGCTTCAAGGATGCGGTGCAGCGTTGACTGAGCCACGGCTGCCGCCGGGCTTGCCGCCAGCGCGACAATCAAAATCGTGGCAGCAAGGGTAACGATGGATCGTTTCATATGACCTCCTTGGCGTTTTTACCGGCGGTCATATCGATGGCGGGGCTCAGGGGCAGTGCATTGGGAGCCCGCCGCCCGTTGGCCGGTAAGCGCGGTCTATTGCAGGATTGCAGTTTGATATTGAACGCTTATTTCTTTTCCATCGGTGTTGCCCGCTGCGTGCAGATGGTTAGGTAACTGTAATGCGGGCTTTTACAGTGTCAACTGGGGGTGGGCATCAGTCAAGTATAAGTGACGCGCGATAGCTGACCACTTTCGAGTGGCTATTTCTTTGACCATTTCCTTGATCCCTTTATGGCCATCTGCTATTTCACATACATGTTTCAATACTAGGATGATGAT
Source organism: uncultured delta proteobacterium (assembly GCA_963697405.1). GTDB lineage: Bacteria > Desulfobacterota > Desulfobacteria > Desulfobacterales > Desulfosarcinaceae > Desulfosarcina. The sequence continues at coordinate 216,091 of CAVONY010000036.1, forward strand.
AGGAGAACGGTTGCCCTCGCCCGGATTCTCTCCCTCGAAAGAGATAGAGCGTTCGCGTCAGGATGCCGCCACCACAGAAAAAATCAATCGGCAATGAATCCAACCGACAACATCGACGCCGGTGAAATCGCCCGTTTTTCGGCCATGGCCGAGATCTGGTGGGACAGGAACGGTGAGTTCAAGGCCCTTCACGACATTAACCCGGTGCGTCTGGCCTATGTGCATGACCGGTGCGCCGGCCTTGAAGGGAAAATGGTGCTCGACGTGGGCTGCGGAGGTGGACTGCTCGCCGAGGCCCTTGCCGCCCGTGGTGGCCGGGTGACCGGCATCGACATGGCCGAGGCATCCCTGGCCGTGGCCCGCGCCCACTTGCAGCCCAGCGGCCTGGTCATCGACTACCGCCGGATCACGGCCGAAGCCCATGCCGAGGAAAAACCGGGACGCTACGACGTGGTAGTCTGCATGGAACTGCTCGAACACGTGCCCCGGCCGGCTTCGATCATCGATGCCTGTGCGCGGCTGGTGCGGCCCGGTGGGGACCTGTTTTTCGCCACAGTTAATCGCACCTGGCTGGCATGGCTGCTGGTGATCGTTGCCGCCGAGCGTGTGCTGGGCGTCGTCAGAAAAGGCACTCACGAATACCGCAAACTGGTGAAACCTGAAGAATTAATACAATGGGGTGCCGCGGCCGGATTGACCCTCTCGAACCTGTCCGGCCTGCGATACATCCCCTTGTGGGGCTACGCGGCCCTTTGCCGCAGCACCCGCATGAATTATTTGATGCATTTTAGAAAGGATTTTGATGGATCTCTGGAACAATCCCCGCTGGTTTGACGATAAAGAGCGACAGGAACTGCTAGACGACCACATTCGCGCCACCGGAAAAACCCGGTTCGGCATTCGCGAGTTCGATGAGGAACAAAAAGTGGATGCGGTGCGCATTCACTTCAACCGGGTGGCCCCCAAGTACGACTTCATGAACTCGCTGCTCAGCTTCGGCATTCAACATGCCTGGAAACGCGCTGCCGTGCGCATGCTCGGCGTTCGGCGAGGGGACAAGGTGCTGGATGTGTGCGGCGGCACCGGTGACCTGGCCATCCTGGCGGCCCGGCGCACCGGTCCGATGGGTCAGGTGACGATTTACGACATCAACTATGCCATGATTCAGGCCGGCCGCCACAAGATCGATCCCTTCCCTGCACTCGCCCACATCGGCTACGTCCAGGGGGACGCCGAGCGCCTCACCTTTCCAGACAACACCTTTGACTGCGCCATGGTGGGTTTCGGCATCCGCAACCTCACCCACCTGAAACAGGGCTTTGCCGAGATGGTCCGGGTGCTCAAACCCGGCGGGCGGTTCCTGTGCCTGGAATTCTCACAGCCCACCAATCTCGTCTTTCGCAGTCTCTATGATTTCTACTCGTTCAACATCATGCCTGCCCTGGGCCAGTTGCTGGCAGGCTCGGCGGAGTCCTACGCCTGCCTGCCCGAGACAATCCGCATGTTCCCCCTGCCCGACGAACTGGCAGTCATGCTGGCGGAGGTCGGTCTGCACGACGTTCGCTGGACGTCCATGACCAATGGGATCAGTGTGGCGCATGTGGGGGTAAAGCGGGAAAGTTGAGTTGGTTGAATTTGTTGTGTTGGTTTGATTGGTTGGCGTAGAAAAAAGGATGGAAAGGGTTCGAGGATCCGAGGGTTCAAGGAGTCAAGGGAAGGTATTCTGTCGATTCAGTGATCAACAGGAAGCCATCGATGGCAGGTTGAGGTTCAGATCAAGGCCGCAGGGTTTTTGGAACCGGAGACGTCGCCGCGCTAGGTCGAGGATAGCGCTGAAGCTTCACTGCGTGTTCAACAACCCGAGAACGCCGATATGGGCCTCAAGATGTCATCGATCAACTTAAAAAAGCAGCAGACGAACCAGCACCACCACTAATACACCCAAGGGAAAATAGCTGGCCTTGTTGAACAGATCCATGGCCTGTTGGCGGTCGTTGGCTTCCACCAGCCGCAGGGCCGGCAGCAGCAGCAGCCAGACACCCAGTCCGGCCAGGGCCAGCAGGTGAATCATCCCGAAGGTAAGCGGTGAGCTCCACACCAGCAGGAAGGTAAACAGGAAGGCCGATACCAGGCAGGCCACGGCCAGCAAGCCAGCCCTCGCCAGCCCCAGCTCAACGGGGATGGTCCTGGCCTTGAAACGGCGGTCCTCCTCGATGTCGGTCCAGTCGTTGGGAATGTTCTGCCCGCCGATTTCCCAGAAGAAAATCCAGCCGCAGAGGACGATGAGAAAGATGATCGACGGCTGGGGATTGACCGCATAAACGGCGGCCACGGCACCCAGCGATTTGACGATGCCGTTGATCAGCGCGCGAAAAGGCGTCACTCGCAACAAGAGGCAGTAGATGGCCTCCAGCAGACCGCCGGCAAGGAAAATATAAAAGCACACCGGATTGAGCAGCCAGGCCCCGACCATGGCCACCAGCGCCCATCCCCCGGCCCACATGATGCCCTCGGGCAGAGTCAGCACCCCCTTGGCCAGCGGGTGACGAACCAGCACGCCGTCCAGGTAAACCTCGCCGTCACCGTATCCGCCCACGCGGACTTTCTCTCTGTCCGTGCGATAGTCCACCAGATCGTTGAGGGCGTAGACAGCCGTGTACCCGGCAAAAACGGTGATCAGCCCCAGCAGGGTGGTAACGAGAGAAGGAAAGTGGCCCAGGCACAGCAGTGCAGCCAATGCCGGCGTGGCGATATCGATCACCCCGTGGGGGGTGCGGGACAGGGCCAGAAACAGCTTCAGTCGTGGATGGGTCAACATCGCGTCTACGCTCATGGCTTTTCAATGCGTGTGAAAGGGTTGAGGCGTTTTTGAGATTGCCAGCCGTCTCGATATAAGGATCGGTGCAACTTGCCAGAATCGCGGTGATTTGTCAATTTTGGATTCTGCATTTGTACCTGGTACCGGCGAAGTGATAGACAGAGTCCAGGTCGGCTGCGCAAGGCAGATCCAGCCTTGCAATTAAGATCACCGACGCAACAACAACGAAGCGGGTGCCGCATTGATCAGAAACCTGTCACTTTATGCCGTTACCGTACTGGTCTGGGGATCGACCTGGCTGGGCATCAAGTTCCAATTGGGCGAGGTGGATCCACTGGTATCCGTGATTTACCGGTTCTGTCTGGCGTCGGTTATGCTATTCACCTGGTGCAGCCTGCGGGGGTTGCCCATGCGCTTTGCCCTGCGCGACCATCTGTTCATCGCCCTTCAGGGCACCTGCCTGTTTGCGGTCAACTACTGGCTGTTCTACCTGGCCGAGGTGCACCTGACCAGCGGCATCGTGGCGGTGATGTTTTCCACCATCGTCTTCTGGAACATCCTCAACGGTCGCGTATTTCTGAAAACCCCGCTGCGGGCCAACGTAATCGGCGGCGCGGTCCTGGGTATCGTGGGTATCTGCCTGGTGTTCTGGCCCGAGCTGTCCGGCTTCAGCCTGGCCGACGACGGCTTCAAGGGGTTCTTGCTGAGCATGGCCGCCACGCTTCTGGCCTCTTTCGGCAACATCCTCTCCGCCCGCAACCAGCGGCACGGGCTGCCGGTGGTCCAGACCAACGCTTACGGCATGGCCTACGGGACACTGCTCATGCTGTCGGCCGCCCTGATCGCGGGAAAACCCTTCACCATCGATCTGTCCGCAGCCTATATCATCTCTCTGCTCTACCTGGCCCTGTTCGGCTCCGTGATCGCCTTCGGCTGTTATCTGACGCTGGTGGGCAGCATCGGTGCGGATCGGGCATCCTACGCCACCTTGTTGTTTCCCATCATCGCCCTGATCATCTCCACCGTGTTCGAGGGTTATCAATGGTCGCTGCCCGCCGTGGCGGGTGTGGCCGTCATTCTTGCCGGCAATGCCCTTTCCCTTGCAAAAATCGACCTGCCGGCCAACCGCTCGCGGCTGCCAATGAACACTGACCGGCGCCCGCAGGAAGGAGTATCACTGATCGCGGATGGAAACCGCTCCAGCAACTCCCAAAGCCCTGATTTTCCCGACACGCATGGGAATGCTTAGCTTGTCTCGCTGTTTAAACTGACCCCCAGTCGGCGGTGTCGCTCATAAGAAACGTCCCTGCCCGAAATTAAACAGCTCAACGTCCAACATCGAGCATCAACCGTCGAATGAGCTATTCTATCTATATTGGATCAGGTGGCGCGAAGCGATCTTTGCATTCGATGTTCATTTTTTCACAATCCCCTTGAGCATTCAGACGTTTGCTCAATGTTTCATTTCCGATTAAAACCCGTCTTGTGACGGGACGGTGGTATTGGTTGGAAACGACCTCAAAATGGCAGGTAAGGTTTGTCAGGTAACGCCTGCGGCGAAACCTGGCCTACGGGTGTCGTTTTTTTGCCAAATGGCTGGATCATGACGATTCGGGACCATTTGGTGGCGATGAGGGGACGAGGGCGAAACCGGCGGGTCACGCTGCAATGGTTGCCTAACTACTTCGTTTTGTATAATGATCAGGAAGTGCGCTAGCGTCAACCGCGTAATGTCCGATCACAGAGGAACGTTGCTCATGAAAAAACTTTCCGTAAAAGCCAAATTCCAGTTCGGTGCCGGCTGCATCCTTTTTCTATACTGCGTCACCGCCGCAATCATCGCCTATCACTTCTTGAAGGAAATGGTCGAAGATGAAATCTACAAGGAGACCCAGCTCTTAGAGAGCGTGGCCGATGCCACCCGCACCTACGTCAAAGATGTGCTGCGCCCACATGTGGCGGCGCTGATGCCCCCGGACGGCTTCATGCCCCAGGCCATGTCGACCTCTTATGTCGGACGGGAGGTCATGTCCCGCATCCGGGAGCGCTTTCCGGAGTTCGAATACCGGCGGGCCGCCGCCAACCCGATGAACCCGATCAACCAGGCGGACAAATTTGAAAACGAAATGCTGCGGTGGTTCGCCGACAACCGGGATCATGACCAGTGGCAGGGCATGATCACCAAAACCGGCCAGGCCTATTACGCCCGCATGCGCGCCATCTATGCGGAAAGCGAATGCCTGCAATGCCACGGCGTGCCGGCCAATGCGCCGGCGGACATGAAAAATATCTACGGCATCGCCGGGGGATACGGCTACCGGGAGGGGGACGTGGTGGCGGCCGATACGATTTACATCCCGGTGGGATTCAGTTTCGTCAGGATCAAGGAGGCGGCCTGGCTCACCTTTCTGGTGGCCATCGTCTCCCTGTTTTTCCTCTGGGGGCTTTTTTACCTGCTGTTCAACCGGACCGTCGTGCTGGAGTTGAAGGGCCTGCTTTCCACCTTTCGCAATATCCCCGGCCCGACGAGCAGTGACGACGTGGTGCTGCCCCTGACCAGCGGTGATGAGGTAGACCAGTTGAAACGGGCCTTCGAAATCGCCGCCCTCGAGCTTCAGCAAACCCACAACAATCTGAAAGCCTCTGAAACCAAATACCGGCTCATGTTCGAGACCAGCCAGGACACCATCATCATCATCGACGACCAGGAGAGGGTCAGGGATATCAATTCGGCAGGCATTGCCCTGTTCGGCTTCATGGACCGCGCCGAAGCCCTGTCCATGGAAACCTATTTCCAGATATTTTTCGACACGCGGGATGCCGCCAAATTTTCCCGGACAATCAAGGAAAAGGGTTTCGTCAACGGCCTGGAGGTGGAAATGGTGGACCGGCAGGGCAACAAAATGTCCATCATGGTCTCGGCAACGGCCAGGCGGGATGAAAATGGTGCCTTTGCGGGCATCACCGCCATGCTCAGGGACGTCACCGAGATGCGACGGATGGACACGTACCTGGCCCAGACGGAAAAGCTGGCCTCCATCGGCCAGCTGGCCTCCGGCGTGGCCCACGAGATCAACAACCCGCTGGGCGTCATCCAGTGCTATGCCAATCTGATCGCCAAGTCGCAGCCACCGGACCCCCAGATACTCAGCGACGTGGGAATCATCCGCAAGCACACCGACCAGTGTCGAGGCGTGGTCGAAGCGCTGCTCAACTTTTCCCGGGCCGCCGACCCCCGCATGAACAAAACCGACATCAATGCCTGCATCGAAGAGGTGGTCCGTGTGCTGGATCTTCAACTTCAAAAGGATAAGTTCACCATCGAACGGCAATTCGATGCAACCCTTCCCCGGGTGACGGTGGACGGCAACAAGATCAAACAGGTGCTGATGAACCTGCTGATCAACGCCAGCCAGGCCATGCCGGACGGCGGCCGGATTACCGTAAAAACCGGGATGGTAAAAGACGGCAAGCAACTGGCGATCGCCATATCCGATACCGGACAGGGCGTCTCCAGAGAAAACATCTCCAAAATCTTCGATCCCTTCTTCACCACCAAAGGACCGGAAAAAGGCACCGGACTTGGGCTTTCGGTAAGCTACGGCATCGTCCAGCAGCACAAAGGTAGCATCACGGTGGATTCCGCCCACGAAAAAGGCACCACTTTCAACATCCTGTTGCCTGCGGATCAACCGTAATTGCATGAGACAATCGCTTTGGATCGTATAAGCTCCTGCAGCCCCAGTGCGGCACTGCCGACCGAAAGCTGCAGACGCTCCTGATTTCACGACAACGCCCGGGGAATGATTTAATTTCATATAAATTTAAAATGTTACCATTTAATTGAATCGGCTATTGCCGGCTTGCCTCAAAAATTGATGCCACCTGCAGGTGACACCCTGCCGCCATGCCCCACCGCCAACTATCACCCTATCAATTTGTTTTTATTCTATTTTTTCAAAGTTCTACAGAGTGGCACCCATATTGCTGTTCATAATACCCTGAGTGTTTGCATGCTGTTGCGGCCCGATCGCCTGAACCCGATCACCTGAAATTGATAACCGGGACCACCGGTCCCTTGATCCAACATTTCTCTATTACCAAAGGAGGCGTTAAATGGCAGCGAACTCGGACGGCCAGGTCGTCAAAGACGTTGGCAAGTGGGAGTGGTCGGAACTGTGGAAAAAGGAAGACTGGTGGGCCATCTGGCTCGGTTTTTTCATTCTCCTGGCGGGGGCCGTGCTCTATTTTCCCCAAGCCGGAGCCATGAAAACCAAGTTGATGGACATCGAAACCAAATATTCCCAGGCGGCCCAGCGCACCGACAAATTCAAGACCATTGCCTGGTACCAGCTCTATGACGCCAAAAAAGGGGTCAAGGCCAATTCCATCCCGGCCGGAAAATTTATGTCCACCTTCTCGAAAAAGACCCATGGCTGGAGCACCAATCCCATGGACGCCTTTTTCATGAGCAAGGAAAAAGCGGACGCCAAGAAGGCCAAAGGCGTCGCTAAGTATGACAAGGCCAAGGTCGCGGAGGGCGAAGCCCTGGCCCTGGCCACCGCCGCCGAAGCCGCCGCCGAAGCCGCCGGATTCAGCGATGCGGCACTCAATGGCCAGGCCAAGGCATCCATCGCCACGTGGCGCGATGCCCACCTGGCGGCCGGCAACGCCAAGAAAAAAACCAGCGCCAAGCCCTACAACCAGATCGGCTGGCTCTTCTTTCTGGGTGCCAGCTTCGCCGTCTTCTTCGGCATCGGCATCAAGGCCATGGGCAAAGACTTCGGCAAATTCGTTGTCGGCTTCGTCTTCGTCTTCCTGGTGGCCTTGCTCGCCTACCTGGCCAGCAGCCAGGCAACCATGAAACATTACGGCATCGGGTACGCCGCCTGGGCCATCTTCTTCGGCATGCTGATCTCCAATACGGTAGGAACTCCCGAGTGGGCCAAACCGGCGGTGCAGACCGAGTATTACATCAAGACCGGCCTGGTGCTCCTGGGGGCCAAGATCCTGTTTGAAAAGATCATCACCATCGGTACCGCCGGCATCTTCGTGGCCTGGGTGGTCACCCCCACGGTCTGGTTCGTGACCTACTGGTTCGGCCAGAAGATCGTCAAAATGCCTTCGAAGCGTCTCAACGCCACCATCTGTTCGGACATGAGCGTGTGCGGCGTCTCCGCCGCCATCGCCACGGCCGCGGCCTGCAGGGCCAAGAAAGAGGAACTGACCCTCGCCGTCGGCCTCTCCCTGGTCTTCACCTCGATCATGATGATCGTCATGCCGGCGGTTATCAAAGCCACCTTCCCGGTTGACAAGCAGCTGATCCTGGGCGGCGCCTGGATGGGCGGCACCATCGACGCCACCGGCGCCGTGGCTGCGGCCGGTGCGTTTTTAGGCGAAAAAGCCCTGTACGTGGCCGCCACGATCAAGATGATCCAGAACGTGCTCATCGGCGTCATCGCCTTTTTCGTGGCCCTGTACTTCACCACCCGGGTGGAAGCCGCGGAAACAGGGCAGAAAGTCGGCGCCATTGAAATCTGGTACCGCTTTCCCAAGTTCGTTCTCGGATTCATCGGCGCCTCGATCATCTTTTCCCTGATCTACACCTCCTTCAACAGCCAGGTGGGTGGACTGGGACCCGCCATGATCGACCAGGGGGTCATCAAGGGCATGAGCGACCTGTTCCGCGGGTGGTTCTTCTGCCTCTCCTTCGTCAGCATCGGCCTGGCCACCAACTTCCGGGAGCTTAAAGAGCACCTGGTCGGCGGCAAGCCGTTCATCCTCTATGTCTTTGGACAGTCCTTCAACCTGATGCTGACCCTGATAGTGGCGTACATCATGTTCTATGTGGTCTTCCCCGAGTTGACCGCCACCATCTAAAAGAGGTAATGTAATTTTAGCACTCCCCGGACGGCCTGCGCCGCCGGGGAGTATCCCTCAACGGTAATTATCGAAAGGGAGTCAATCCCGATGGAATCAACGGCAGCGACTGAAAACCGGCCCATGCCCCGCGCCAAGGCATGGGGCATTCTGGGGCTCACCTTTTTATCGCTCTGGCTGTTCGCCGTGGTGGTCGGCCCCTGGCTGCAGCACCACATTTACAGCATGGACGACATCGTTCAGGTCATCGAGGAGAACGACATCGACTCCGGCGCCTATTTCTACACCGAAATCGAAGGATCCTACAGCGGGGAAAAATACCTGAGGCAATCCCTTGAAATGGGTGATCCGGACGCGTTCGGCCTCACATGGCCGTTTATTTCCGGCATCGTCACCTGCCTCGTCATGCTGTGCGTCGGATTCAGATACCTGCCCGAGTGACCCGGATGACCAACCAGCAAACCATGGCCCATAAACGGGATCTGATCCTGGCCGACGAAAAGCAATTTGCCGCCCGGGTCTCCGTAAAGGTGATCGACAAACCCCGGCTGGATGTCTGGATGATCCTCATCCCCGTGTTCTTCATTTTTTATTTCTGGCAGCTGAAGCGATACGCCAAAGGCCGCAAAACCTTTGCCGAAAATTTTTTGATCACGCGGCAACGGGCGCTTGACGAAGCCCTGCGGTCCGCTGAAAGCGGGAAAGCCCCGGACATTGAGGCGCTGGTACAGGCGTCTGACATTCCGGCTAAGACCCGGCAGGGCTACCGCCCCTGGGTGACCCTTCTCGTCGGGCACTACCGGGACCTGATCCTTGCCCATGGCAGCAGTTACCCGGCGCTGGTGAAATCCACCTACAAAACCCGCACCAACTACCTGCTCTTCCTCAACCGCCTGAACCAGGTGGAGCGGGATTTCGATGCAGCCCTTAAACCCCACCTTGAAATAACCACCGAAGATGTAAATGGCATCATCAAACTCATGGAAGAGAGCGTCACCAGCCTGCGCCGGCAGCTTGCCGAAGCGATTTTTCCCTGAAGCCGCACGTCGGATACCGCAAAACGGTGGTCGGCGGATTATAAAGGGATGAATGCGGATGTCACTGACAGGCTGTTCAGCGTTAACGAGGCCCTGCGTCAATGACACAGGAGGAGCGCTTAGCACATCGTTACCCATACCCCCACATCGAGACGCGACCCCGGCGCACCCACGAATGACCCCGCTATCGGCGGCACGGATTCGGGCAATCTCGCAACCGCCACGGCAAAGTGATCCGTCCCGGCGATTTTTCCGATGGTGGGATCGAACCCCTTCCAGCCGGCGCCTGGCAGGTACACCTCTGCCCAGGCATGGGTTGCACCCAGGTTGGTCGCTGACGGCGGCGCGTGCAAGTAACCGCTTACAAAACGAGAGGCAATCCCCAAATGCCGCGCGGCCGCCATAAACAACACTGCAAAGTCACGGCAAGAGCCGGTGCCGCTGGCCAGGGTTTGCTCCGCAGTTTGCACCCCGGGCGCTTCCCGCAGTTGATACGACAGCGTTTGATGGATATGCGTGCAAATCCGATGCAATAGCGTGTAGGTCTGAATGCGTTCATCCGGCTGCCATTGCTTCGCCATCCAATCAGTCAGCCGATTTTTTGTCTGATTTTCGGAGAATACCATGTAGGGCGACAACAAAATCTTGTCATCGGATGGATAGGAAAACGGGTACTCGATGGCATCATCGGCCACCATAAAATCCAGTGGGTCCTCATTGTATTGCTGGATAATCACTTCGCTCTCAACCACCAGCTGGTTGGCGGGCAAATCGAAGGTCGCAATGGCAACCGAATTTCCCTCTATATCCCGGTGCCAAAGCAGGGTTGCTGCCGGTGTGATAGTAAGTGTTGAAGACTCGATGCGAAGATCATAGTCCTCTCTCGGACGAAGGTGCAATTTATGCGGTCCGAGCCTCACTGGTCCGGAAAAATTGTAATAGGTGCGATGAAGAATTTTATAGCGCTGCATAAAGTTTATTTTCCTGCGCATCGCGAGCAGATCAACTGGCTGCGCCAAGGGTCCCGGTTCACGAACGCAGTTGCTGCACATCGACGCCGTAGCGTTTGATGATTTTCTGGAGGGACTGGCGCTTCATTCCGCTGAGCTTCGCAGCCGCCGAGACGTTGCCTGCGGTCCGGTCGAGCAACCGGTCCAGGTACGCCAGGGTAAATGATTCAATGGCCTTTTCCTTGAGGTCCTGATAGGGTTCGTCCAGATTTATCTCGCCGGCCTGGAGGGTTGAGGGGCAGGCATCCGCCGCCAGGTGGCGGGGAGTGATCTCCGCATCCGGTATCACCGCATACCAGCCGCGTATCAGATTTTCCAACTGCCGGGTGTTTCCGGGCCATTCCTGGCCCATCAGGTGGTTGAGCACGGCAGGGGTGACGGTTTTCTTGGCCTTGTCCTGTTCGCGGGCCACCCGATCTAAAAAATGTTCGACCAGAAGGGGGATGTCTTCACGGATGGTATCGAGGGAGGGCAGGGTCAGTGTGGCCACGTTCAGGCGGTAAAACAGGTCTTCCCGGAAACGGTTCTGAGTTATCTTCAGCTCGAGATCCTGGTTGGTGGCCGCCAGGATGCGCGTGTCCACCCGGTGGCTTCGGTTCGATCCCAGGGGACGGATCTCCTTGTCCTGCAGAACCCGCAGCAGCTTGGTTTGTACCGGGAGGGTCAGGTCCCCGATTTCATCGAGGAAAATGGATCTGCCGTTGGCCTGGTCGAACATACCCGTATGATCGGCAATGGCATGCGTGAAGGCACCCTTCCGGTAGCCGAAAAGCTCGCTCTCCAGAATGGTTTCCGGCAGGGCCGGACAGTTGACCGTAATCAAGTTGCGGCGCCCCCGCCGGCTGAGTTTGTGAATCGCCTGAGCGGCAAGCTCTTTACCCGTTCCGGTCTCCCCGCGGATAAGAACCGTTACGTCTGACTGGGCCAGCATATTGATCTTATCGAATACCGCCCGCATGGGACGGCTCTGGCCCACCATGCTGCCAGACATTTCCTTCCGGGAAATCGCTTCGGCCAGGCGGGCATTTTCCCTTACCAGCCGGTTCAGTTCGAGGCCTTTTCTGATCAGATGGATCAGCCGCTCCTCATCCAAGGGCTTCTGGATCAGGTCGTATGCCCCTTTTTTGATGGCTTCCACGGCTTTTTCGATCGTACCGTATGCGGTCATGATGATCACCGTTACCGCAGGATCCCGGGATTTGATTCGTTCAAGCAGCGTGAGTCCATCCATTTGCGGCATGAGAACATCGGCCAGGACCACATCGACGGCCGTATTCGACAGGATGTCAAGCGCCTGGACACCATTTTCGGCTGTCAGGACGCGGCAATCGATTTCCATGGAGAGGGTTCGCCGGAGGCCATGAACCAAATCGGTTTCATCATCTACCACCAGTATCGTGTCACTTACCATGAGGCATCTCCTGTGCTGACGCTTCTACCATAGTGCCCATACAGAAATAGGCAGTTTGGGTCGAGATCAAGGCTTTCGAAAAATTTTACCGGAGGCATATGTTTGATATTCCGAGGATAAAATTTTTAGAATAACGCAGATATCGGGCAAACTGGTCATTTATGGATGGGCACTACCCTGAGCAATACACACAAACCCGTTTAACCGGATCACACCCGACCTGGATCCTCATCGGCATCATCCAATAATTCATGGGATTTTTCAACTCTTCGGTCCGGTCTCCAGACGAATGTGACACCGGCGGCATGGATGCAGGATATCCAAGAGCTGTATAAGGGAATCACGGCGAGCGCGTATGACCAGTATGGGTGTGGCTTTGTCCGGGAAGGGATTGGGTAACGTTGGCAGAAAATATCACGGCTAACCGCCGGTGACTCGTTCAAAGGCCTCCTGCTTGGTCTTACAGTCGATACAATAGTTGGTGACCGGTCTGGCCTTCAGGCGGGCAATCGCAATGGGCTCCTCGCATTCTTCACAGATGCCATAGGTCCCTTCATCAATGGCCTGGAGGCTCTTTTTGATTTTGGCAATCAACCGGCTCTCCCTGCCCCGAATGCGCAGCTGATGGTTACGGGACTCCTCCTCCGTGGCCCGGTCCAGCGGGTCGGCCTCATTGGTGTAGTCTGAACCAATCAGTTCCAGCACTGCAATTCCGGCCTTGGCCATTAGCGCATCAAGCTCGTTCTGCAACATATTTTGAAAATAGTCGATGTCTTGCATATTCATTCAGTTATCCTGACGGAAGGCGTTTACATCAATTAAAAACGTCACGCACGACCATGCATCGATGGTGGAGCGGGCCAGAAAATAACATCGAAAGCAAAAGAATCAAGAGGCAAACCATAAAATAGTGTCCGTCCAGAAACGAGGGATTTTGGTCGAGATCAAGGCATGCGAAAAATTTTACCGCAGGCGCCCTGAAAGAAGTGCCCTTGGGGTGCATATAGTTGATATTCCGAGGATAAAATTTTGAGCATAACGCAGATATCGGACAAAATAAGCGTTTCTGGATGGACACAAACTAAGATCGTCCGATCAATCGCGGCGATGGTGAACGAGACCGGTTATGGGTTGCACCGGGAGGTCGACATCCGTTAAGATTATTTTTTAAGCCCCTGATCAGGATTGGGCATGAAAAGCGCTGACGGCAAATTTATCCCACCCTTTTGGCCAAACTACGGTGCTGCCCCCCAAACCCCGCAATGGCGAGCGTCGAACTGCACGCTAGCCAGCCTGCTGGCAATCCACCACCGGTCTCTCGGGAGAGCGATCGCGGTGGCCGTGGAAATCCGCCGTGGAATAGACGAGCTGACGCCACTGATGGCGGCCTTGTGCAATCGGACCTGCCGCTTCTGCCCCGAACCCTGCTGCATCAGCAACACGGTGTGGATCGATTTTCGGGATCTGCTTTTTCTCCACTTGATAGAAGAACCCATTCCGCCCTGTCAGGCGGCATCGGATTCCAACGACCCCTGTCCGTTTTTAAACCACCACGGATGTCGTCTGCCTCCACGAATCCGACCGTGGATGTGTATCGGGTATATCTGCCCGACCCAGCTGTCCGTTCTCAACAGAAAAGGGCGGTCCACAGCGGCCGCCCTGCTTGGTAAAATTGAACGGATCGAAAAGAAACGCGTCAGGATGGAAGTGGAAGTGATCCGCCGGATCAAGCGGAAGAGGCGAACATCGCCATCATCTTCTCCTGCACCTTCCGGGTGACAGCCATGCGGTCGTGGCCGTTTTTCAGCCGCTGGCCCAGCAATTTTCCGGCCTCGACGGCGGCAGCCATGACCTTGGGCTGCTTGGCCACATCCGGGATCATATCCGGCGTAATCTTGACCCCCTGGCCATGGACCATGAGGGGGATTCCCACCTGGCAGGTTTCTCCGTGACCGCAGGTATAGCAGGAAGCGGCACCCTGTCCCGTCACCTTGGCCACCGTCTCGATAAAGTTGTAGAGGAAGAGCTTTTCCAGTTCGTCGGCCGGAAAGCGGCCGCTGGTGCCGCCCACCCCGACGGCCACGGCCAACTTGCCCCACAGGAGGTCGCCGGTCTGATGGCGGAACTGAAACCAGCGTTCCAGCAGCGCATGGGTGGCGGCATTGAGTGTGGAGTAGTAGTTGGGCGCGCCGAACACATAAGCGTCCGCGGCCACGATTTTCTCACGCAGCGGGGTCAGGTCATCCTCCACTTTGCATACGTTATCTTTGACACACCCCTGACAAGCGATGCATCCTGAAATGGCTTTTCCCCGCAGAGAGACGATTTCATAGTCTACACCGGTATTCTCAAGCACGGTCTGGACCAGCTTGTATACACCGGATTGGCTCTCTTTTCGGGGACTGCCGGAAATTCCCAGTATTTTCATACGGATTCCTTTCGATTTTGCTGGACCGGGGAGAGATAAAACAAAAACTGTCTCGCCGAATTAATTCTGTATTTAAAAAAATGGGGAACAGTCTACCACAACTTAAACCTACAGCTTTTTATCCACATTTGTTTTGCATACAATGTCTGCCCATAAATGGTAGCTTTTGGTTCAGGCCAAGGCCGCAGCAATATTGGAACCGGAGGCGTAGCAGCGCTACGTCGAGGATTTCAATATTGTGAGAACGCCGGCCTGGGCCGAAAGATGCCGTTTAAGGGCGGATATTAAGAAGCGTAGATGGAGCACTTCCTCACATTCATAGCCGCCTCCTGCAGCGCCTCGGCAAAAGTGGGGTGGCCATGGATGGTGCGGGAAATGTCTTCCGAGCTGGCACCGAACTCCAGCGCCAGCACACACTCGGCGATCATGTCCGCCGCCCGGGGGCCGATGATGTGGACGCCCAGGATCCGGTCGGTCTTGCCGTGAGAGATGAGTTTGACAAACCCGTCGGTTTCGCCCATGCAGCGCGCCCGCCCCGCACCGGAAAAGGGAAAGCTGCCCACGCAGTAGGGGATCTCCTTTTCACGCACCTGCTCTTCGGTCAGGCCCACGCTGGCCACCTCGGGCCAGGTGTAGACCACCGCAGGAATGGTATCGTAGTTCACTTCACCGGCACGGCCGGCCATGCACTCCACCGCCGCGGTGCCTTCGGCGGAGGCTTTGTGGGCCAGCATGGGACCGGGAACCAGGTCACCGATGGCGTAAATGCCGTCAACGCTGGTGCGGTATGTTTCGTCCACGAGGATCTGGCCGGTTTTCGGATCGGTGTCGATGCCCAGCGCCTCGATGCCCAGGCCACGGGTGAGGGGTCGCCGGCCGATCGACACCAGCAGCCGGTCGAAGGTCATCTCCTCGGTCTTTCCTTTGCTTTCCAGCACGGCCTTGACCTTTTTACCGGCCACCACGGCTTTGGCCACCTTGGTATTGAGCCGGAATTTCAAACCCTGCCGTTTGAGGATACGATCCAGGGTCCGCCCCACCTGGCCGTCCAGTGTGGTGGCGATCTTGGGCAGCATCTCGATGACGGTGACCGTTGAACCAAGCCGGCTCCACACCGATCCCAGTTCCAAACCGATGTAACCGCCGCCGACGATACCCAGACGTTTGGGCACACTGTCGAAGGAAAGGGCTTCGGTGGAGCTGACGATTTGCTTGCCGTCGAATTCCAGCCCTTTGACTTCAATGGGTTCGGAGCCGGTAGCCAACAGAATGTTCTTGGCCGCCAGGGTCCTCTTTTTCTTTTTGCCCGTATTCACCTCGACGGTTCCGGAGGCCGTGACCGATGCCGTGCCATGGATGATCTCGATATTGTTGCCGTCCAGCAGCTTGCGCACGTTTTCGGTCAGTTCCTCCACCACCTTGTCCTTGCGGGCCAGCATAGCAGCCAAATCCAAGGAGACTTTGCCCGTCTTGATGCCGTATTCGGCAAAACGGTCCTTGGCCAGGTGATAGTACTCGGAGGAATCCAGCAGGGTCTTGCTGGGGATGCACCCCACGTTGAGGCAGACACCGCCCAGTCGGGAGGCTTTTTCCACCACGGCGGTTTTCATGCCGAGCTGGGCCGCACGAACGGCCGCCACGTATCCGCCGGGTCCGGAGCCGATGATCACCAGATCGAACTGTGCTTGTTGTGCCATCTTACACCTCCAATACCATGCGTTCCGGGTTTTCGACGAAATCCTTGACCCGCTTGAGAAAGGTCACCGCGCCCTTGCCGTCCACGATGCGGTGGTCGTAGCTGAGCGCTACGTACATCATGGGTCGGATGACGATCTGGTCATCGATCACCACCGGCCGCTTTTCGATCTTGTGCATGCCCAGGATGCCGCTCTGGGGCATGTTGAGGATGGGGGTGGAGAGCAGGCTGCCGTATACGCCGCCGTTGCTCACCGTGAAGGTGCCCCCCTCCAGGTCGGCCAGCTCCAGCCGGTTGTCCTTAATCTTGGTCACGTAATCCACGATGGCTTGTTCCACCTGGGCGAAGCTCAAGCGTTCGACATGGCGGATCACCGGCACCACGAGTCCCCGCGGGGTGCCCACGGCCACACCGATGTGCTGGTAGTTGTGATAGACAATATCGCTGCCGTCGATGAAGGCGTTGATCTCGGGCACCTCCTTGAGGGCCTCCACACATGCCTTGACGAAGAAGGACATGAACCCCAGCGAGACGCCGTGGCGCTTCTGGAACGCCTCCTTGTACAGGGATCGGATTTCCATGGCCCGGGCCATGTCGATCTCGTTGAAGGTGGTGAGCATGGCCGTGCTCTGTTTGGACTCCAGCAGCCGCTCGGCGATGCGCTTGCGAATGGGTGTCATGGGTTTTCGCTCTTCCATGGCTGCCGCCGACGGTTGAGCCGCCGGGGTGGGTGCCGCATCGGGGATGCCGGCCGGCGCCTTTTCCAGGTAGAGCAGCACGTCTCCCTTGCTGATGCGCCCGCCGGGGCCGGTACCCTGAATTTTCGAGGCATCCAGGTTCTTTTCGGCGACCAAGCGGCGCACCGACGGCGCCAGGGGGATGCTGTCGGCAGGCGTGGGCGGAGCAGCAGGCGCCGGAGGCTTGGCTGCCGGTGCGGCAGGCGCCGGGCCCGCTGCTTTTTCCGGTTCCGGTGCAGCTTCGGCTTTCGGTTTTTCAGGTGGCGTCGCTGCTGCATCCACGGGTTCCAGAGAACCCACCACCGTACCGATAGCCACCGTTTCACCGGCCTGCACCAAGATTGTCAATACCCCGTCTGCCTCGGCCACCACCTCCAGGGTCACCTTGTCCGTTTCGATGACAAAAAGGGGTTCGTCCTTGCGGACGGTGTCGCCGTCCTGTTTGAACCATTCGGCCAGGACTGCTTCCTGGACCGACTCGCCAACACTGGGAATTTTGATTTCGATGGACATGCAGGCTCCTTGGTAAGGGTTTTCGGTGGAAGGTGGAAGGTTTTAGGTATTTCATCGCTTTTGTTGAGCTTGATTTCCTAATCAAATCGAAAATAACAAATCGCAAACTCCAAATCTCAAATAAATTCCAAATTACAATAACCAAGTCTCAAACAAAGACGAAAACCAACAAGCGTATGAAGTTTGGAATTTTAGTTGTTGTGATTTATTTGCAATTTGTTTTTTTAATTATTGAGATTTATTTGCTATTTGTCATCCCGCCATCCCCCCCGCTTGGTCATGGGGGCCGATGGCCCGGTCGACGATGCCGTCCTGCTCCATTTTATAAATCTTGGGAAAACCCGTGGCCGGGCTCGCCGCGGCGTTTCGACCGACGTAGTCGAGGGGTTTTTTCAGCAGTGGCGCCAGTCTGGGCCGCATGAACTGCCAGGCACCCATGTTCTCCGGCTCCTCCTGCACCCAGGTCCACTCCTTGGCCTTTTTATATCGGCCGATGACCGCCTCGAGGGCCTTTTCAGGAAACGGGTGAAGCATTTCAACCCGAATGATGGCCGTGTCGTCGGCATTGATCTGCTGCCGCCGGGCAATCAATTGATAGTAAATCTTACCGCTGCAGAAAATGACCTTTTTGGCTGACGTCGTCGTTTCCGCATCGTCCAGGACCGGTGAAAACCGCCCATGGGTCAGGTCTTTCAGCGAGGAGACGGCCATGGGATGGCGCAGCAGGCTCTTAGGCGTCATGAGGATCAGCGGCTTGCGGAACGGCGCTTTGATCTGCCGCCGCAGCAGATGAAAGTACTGCGCCGGGGTGGTCGGGTTGGCCACCTGCATGTTGTCATTGGCACAAAGCTGGAGAAAGCGTTCCAAGCGGGCACTGGAATGTTCCGGTCCCAGGCCCTCCCAGCCGTGGGGCAGCAGCAGGGTCAATCCGCACAACTGCTGCCACTTGGTCTGGCCGCTGGCGATAAACAGGTCGATGACGCACTGGGCGTTATTGACAAAATCGCCGAACTGGGCCTCCCACAGGGTCAGCACCTGGGGCCGGGTCACCGCGTAACCATATTCAAAACCCAGCACGCCGGCCTCGGCCAGCAGGCTGTTATACACCTCGTAAGGTGCCTGACCCGCTTCCAGATGATTCAACGGGGTGTGGGATTGTCCCGTCTCATAGTCCCAGATGACGCTGTGGCGCTGACTGAAGGTGCCGCGGCCCACATCCTGACCGCTGAGCCGCACGGTGTGTCCGTCGGCAAGCAGGGATGCAAAGGCCAGGGCTTCGGCGCCGGCCCAGTCAATGCCTTCACCGGTGTTGACGGCGTCGAGCCGCTTGTCCAGCACACCCTTCAGCCGGGGGTGGACGGTAAACCCCTCGGGCAGCTCAGCCAACCGGCCGGCCAGATTGACCAGGACTTGCTTGTCCACCCTGGTCTCGACCGGGTCAGGGCTAAACGCACCGCTGATTGTCTCCCATTCCGGAAAGAACCTGGGGTCGGGAAAAAGGCAGGTATCGCCGTGGACCTCCTCGTAGGCCGCATCGAGACCGCTAGTCACGCCCTGTTCTATTTTATCCATCTCTGCTTTCGATAAAACGCCCTCGGCCACCAGCCGGTCGCCGTATACCCGGTTCAGCGGCGGACGCTGGCGGATGCGCTGGTACATGGTCGGCTGGGTGAAATAGGGTTCATCCCCTTCGTTGTGACCGTAGCGGCGATAACAGACCAGGTCGATGACCACGTCCTTGCCGAAGCGGTAACGGTAGTCAGCGGCCAGCCGGGCCACGTGAACCACGGCCTCCGGATCTTCACCATGGACGTGGAAGATCGGCACCATGAGCATTTTGGCCACATCGGTCGAGTAGCGGGTGGAGCGGGCATCCTCGGGCAGAGTGGTGTAGCCGATCTGATTGTTGATGATGACGTGCACCGTCCCGCCGGTTCGATAGCCCTTCAATTGAGACATATTCAGGGTTTCCGCCACGACCCCCTGCCCGGCAAAGGCCGCATCGCCATGCAGCAGCACCGGAAGGATTGCCTGGTCGCCGTCGGCTGCCAGCTGATCCTGCCGCGCTCGGGCGATGCCTTCCACCACCGGATCCACCGCCTCCAGGTGACTGGGGTTGCTCACGAGATAGAGGGAAAGCGAGGTGCCGTCGGCCATTTTGTGTTCGGTGAGATAGCCGATATGATACTTGACATCCCCGGACCCCACCAAATCCTGGGGATCGTAGCAGCTTTCGAACTCCGAAAAAATCTCTTCGGCCGGCTTCTCAAGGATGTTGCGCAGCACGTTGAGGCGTCCCCGGTGGGCCATTCCGAAGATGATTTCACGACATCCAGATTCAACCGCCCGCCGGCGCAGGACGTCCAGAAAAGGGATGAGGGCTTCACCGCCCTCCAGCGAAAAACGCGTCACACCCACATACTTTTTATTGAGAAACCCTTCAAACAGGGATGCCGCGGAGAGCTTGTTGAAGATGTCGACCCGTTCTGCCGCCGTGAGTTCAGCCTGGTTCTTCTCCGGTTCCATGCGCGCCTGAAGCCAGCGGCGCTCGTCCGGGTCCTGAAGGTGCATGTACTCCACGCCGATGCTGTGGCAATAGGTCTGTTTGAGCCGCCCCACGATCTCCTTCAACGGTGCCGCGGTCTGTTCGATCAAACCCGGTGCGGCAAAGGTACGGTCCAGGTCGGACACGTCCAGGCCAAAGGCATCCAGGTCTAAAAGCGGGTGAGAGGTGGGACAGGCGGACAATGGGTCCATGCAGGCCAGCAAGTGGCCGATGTCCCGGTAACGGCGGATCAGCTCACCCACGTTGGCCTGGCGCAGGGCCTGCTCCGGGTCGCCACCCGCCGGTCCGGCTGCCCCGGCCAATTCGAATCCCTTGAAGAAGAACTGCCAGTCATCCGAAAGCGACGATGGATCGGATTTCCATTTGCGGTATTGGGCGTCGATAAAATCGGCGCTCAGGGTTTCGGACAGGTTCATCTCTCAACGTCTCCTATGGGCGACTGTTTACGAATTGATCATTGTTAACGGCTCGGGTCGCCGGGTGCCGGTACGCCGGCCTGGCGGCAGAACCATTCGGTCACTGTCCGGGCCACCTGCCGCTGGTGGTCCGGTTGGGCGAGCATGTGATCGCCCCCGGCGACAATAGCCAGCTCGACCATCCGGGGGTTTGCCGTTTTGGCCAGATGCGCTTCGGCGACCGGAATGATCTCGTCCCGGTCGCCGTGAACCACAAGCATGGGAATCGTCAACGATCGGGTAGCATCCGTCAAGTCGTGCCGATCCGCATCATCAAAAAAGTCGCTGGTAAGCTTGAGTTGCCGTTCGCGGCTGCTGAATTCCACCTGACCGGTCTGCGCCAGGGCCTGCTGCTGTGGCGGTGTGAGAAAATGCATGGGTCGTGTTGCGCTGACGCGCCCGGCCACCCGGCAGACAGCCGATACGGTCTTGATTCGCCGGGCGGTAAGCAGGGCGATCGCCGCACCCAATGAGTGCCCGGCCAGACCGATCCAAGGGGCGCCTTTTTCCTGGATCAGGGCAATGGCCGCTTCCATCTCCAGAACCTGCTTGGACCAGGTGGAGTGTTCAAACCGCCCCTGACTCTGGCCGTTTCCGGAAAAGTCGAATCGCAGGGCCATGAACCCGGCTTCGCACAGCGCGTTGCAGATGTGTCGCAGGACACCCGTGTGCCGGGAACAGGTAAAACAGTGGCCGGCGATGACTGCGCCGACCGGTGGACGCTCGGGCTGGTGTAAGGTTCCGGATAGGCTTTCCCCCATCGGGTTGTCGAACTGGATCTGCTGTTCCATTCTCTCTCCGTGGGAAGGAATTGAGATTTTATTATACTAACAAGATCCATGCCATGATCGTCAAGGCAAAAAGGTCCGGCGACACCGATTTGCTGCGTCCGGCGGACAACCGGTGCAACGGATCGATTGGATGGTTGCCGAAAAGGAATCGATTGTTCACTTGAGACAGGATGTCTCAAGATGAAACCGGTTTTGGAATCACCTGACCCTCAGGTGCCGATAGCCCCGCCTCAGGTGAATCCGGCACCGGCGGTGCAGGTATAGCAGTGGTCTGCCGTGGCGATAGGGTTGCCTGGCTCCGGGCGTCCGGTCATATCGGTCACATGGATCCGGTTTCGGCCCATAGGCAGTCCCCGGGCCAGGTTGAAGTCACAGTCGTACAGGTAACCGTCCCAGGAAACCGACACCAGTGTACGGCACATCACCCCGTCCACCGCACACGGGTTGAACCCGTCCGCCAGTTTCTTCAGGTAGGCCGCCAGATTGCCGGAGCGCTCCAGCCACCGCCTGAAACGACCTAAAGGCGCATTGGAAAAGCTGAACAGATGATTGAACGTGATTCCCCACTTGCTTTCGAGCATCTGGCGAAACCGATTTTCCGTCTGGGCCTGATCCGCGGCCATGAAAGCGCCCGTGGGGTTGGAAACCAGGTTCAACGCCAAGCCCGTTCCCGGCTGCCCGTATCCCATGGCGTTGAGCTTTTTGAGAGCGGCAACGCTGGCCTTGAATATCCCATCCCCTCGCTGGGCATCCGCCTGGGCCTCGTTGATGGAAGCAAAAGAGGCCACGATGGTGGCCTGGAGGCTTTTGAGCAGGTCCATCAGATGCTCACGCCCCCCGCTGTTCAGGGCCGACAGGTTGGATCGGAAGATGAGTTTCGGCGTCAGGGCGGCAAACGTCTTGACAATGGTGACAATGTCGGGGTTCATCTCCGGGGCACCACCGGTGATATCGATCGCTTCAAAGGATACCCGCCCGGCCCAGTCTGCAATCTGGTCGGCCGTCTGACGCGTCATGACCTCGGTTTTACCGGGACCGGCATTCAAGTGACAATGGCCGCACGTCTGATTGCACAGCAGCCCCACGTTGACCTGGAGAATTTGTGTGTGGCCCCGGGTCAATTTCAACCCATGCCGGGCAAGGGTCCTGGAAAACCCCGTGGGTTCAGTATATAGTTCAGGAAGAAACGGTTGGTCGCCAGCCATAATTACCTCTTCGCAGTGCAATTACATGGACATCTTCTCGGCAATATTTTTCATCTGGACGCCGTGCACCAGAGAAGCACCTCCCCGTATGGCGGTGGCCACATGGACGGCTTCAATCATCTCCGCCGTATTGGAACCGGTTTCAAGGCATGAGCGGGTGTATGCATCGATGCAGTAGGGGCATTGGACGGCGTGGGCCACGGCCAGGGCGATCAGCGATTTCTCCCGTTGCGTCAGTTCGCCTTCGGCGAAGACCGCTTCGTAATACTCGAAAAACTTTTTCGCCAGGTTGGGATTGTCTTTACCGATATCACCGAATTTGGGCAGGTCATCGGGTTTGTAGTAGGTCTCCATGGTCGTCTCCTTTCTAAGACTTCAGCCCTCCGACATCAGGCTTTTATCCTCGCACACCTCCGGCGTACACGCCCGCCCCTTCAGGTTAAAGAAGAATTTGAGCCCTTTTTGCACCTTCTCGGAAAATATTTTCGGCGTAAAGACACTGCCGGTCACCCGTTTGCTGATCTCTCCCAGTGTGGGATAGGGATGAATGGCCGAAGCCATGGTGGAAAGCTTTACACCGCCATTCAATGCTGCCACCCATTCGGCAATCAGATCGCCGGCACGGGGGCCTAAAATCTGAACCCCCAGGGGCTTTTCCTTTTTATCAAGGATCAATTTGATCCGGCCTGCGGTCTGACCTTCGGCCAGCCCGCGGTCGTTGTCCTGAAAGGCTTCCGTCCAGACGGAATAGTCGAGGCCCGCATCTTTTGCCGCCCGTTCATTCAGTCCGATGCTGGCCAGCTCCGGATCCGTGTAGGTGCACCAGGGCAGCCACGTGTAATCCACCTTGCGCGGAAGGTGAAATACCGCGTTGCTGACGACGATGCCCCCTTCGTAGCCGGCAGCGTGGGTGAACTGGTAGCCGCCGCTGACGTCACCGGCAGCAAAAATATGTTTCCGATTGGTTCGCAGCCGTGCATCTACCGTGATGCCCGTTCGGTCGAAGGCCACACCCGCAGCATCCAGCCACAGGTCCTTGACATTGATCGAGCGGCCCAAGGCCACCAGCACCGCATCGGCCGTTAAAACCACCGAGGCGCCGTCTCCCAGCTTCAGGGCCACGCTTTTTTTCTCACCGACTGCAAATGCGTTTTCGACGGCGGCACCCAGGTAAAATTTTACACCTTCGGATTCCATGACCGCCTGGACGGCATCGGCCATGTCCGGATCCTCCTTGGTTAAAATTTGTCCGGCCATGTCAACCACCGTTACCGAAGATCCCAATCGGTTGAATGCCTGGGCCATCTCGATGCCGATGGGTCCGGCGCCCAGCACGATCATGCTGCCGGGAAGCCGATCGAGAGAAAAGATCTCACGGTTGGTGATATAGTCGATCTCCTTCAGCCCCGGTATGGGGGGGACGGCCGCAGAAGATCCGGTGGCAATGACCCAGGTCTTGGCCGTGATGGCCCGGCCATCCAAATCCACGGTATGGTCATTCTTGAAAAAAACGGTCCCAAAAGCCACCTTTGCCCCCAGTTTGCAGAACCGTTCTTCCGAATCATGCTTCTGGATGACGGCGATGACATCCTGTATCCGCCGGGCGATCTGAGTATAATCAACTGGCGACAGGGCCACTTTGGGCAGCCCGAAACGATCGGCATGTTTCATGTCGTGGTAAACGTGGGCCGAACGGATCAGGGTCTTGCTGGGCACGCAGCCATAGTGCAGGCAGTCTCCGCCGAGGGCGGGCTCCTTTTCAATGAGCAGGGTCTTGGCACCCAGCTGCGCCGCGCCCGAAGCTACCGTAAGCCCGGCTGCGCCGCCGCCGATGATGCCGATATCGTAGTCGTAGCTTGCCATCGTCTCCTCCTTCAGGTTCCGTTGAGGGTCCAGTCGTAGTCCAGGTATTTGACTTTGATCCGCGCTTTGTTTTTCTCCAGCTGATTCCTCATCGGGAGGTCGGCAAATTTGATGAAATATCCGATGACGTCATCATCAAAGTCTTCCGGAAACCAATCGAAAATTTTACTGACCCACAGGGTATTGCCTTCCAACCGGTTGAACCGGGGGGTATTGATGAATGCCTTAGCCGCCTGGTTCAGCTGATCGTTCAGGAGGCTTCCCGCAAACGGCTCGCCCTGAAGGGGCGGGCAGCTCTTGGATGCGCAGTTGACGGCAAAATGGACCCGGGGGTCCTTGAACCGTTTTCTCAGAATGTCGTGTTCGATCTGGTCTAGGGTCATCGTGTTGCCGTCGATACGGGCGATGTTTTTTTTCCAGGGAGATGAGAACAGGCTTCCCAGATCCTTGATGGAACGAATATCCGGGTAGCGGGACAGTATCAGTTTGATGGTCCATGCGTTGTAGGCGTTGACGAAAAAAGCAAATTGATCGTCTGGCGACAACGGTTCCGGGTCGACGGCGGCGAGCGCGTCAAGGTATCGATCCAGAATGGCCTCGTCATCCTTAAAGCCCTTGTAGTCCACGACGCCGTCCTTGACATGGCTGCTCAACAGGGAGGCGAACAAGGCGTGGTCCACCTGGGCGGCATGCACGCTGGTTGCGGCTACCCATATCCCGGCAATCAGGATGGTCGTTACGATGGAAATCGATTTCATATGGCCCCCTTGGGAAAGTGAATGCTGTTGATCGCAGTTCGGTTTTTCTGGTTGGTCGCTCAACGGAAGAGAACCTTACACCGTTTTTGCCCGCTCGAGCAAAACGGGTTGTGGTCGGCGTGCCGGCGAGGGGATAACAATAGATGACTGGGCGGTTCTACCACACCGTCTGAAATGCGACCTTTTACGCGTCCATCATCCCCCACCCCAGGGGCGCAAGGGTGCAGATCTTACGCTTGGTCTGCGTTTGAACAGGAGGGCTATTCTTTTCCGGGCCATTGAACACCGGTCTGTTCATCGACCACATAGCAGAACCGGTTCCATTCGAGTTCCCGATGGCTGAACGGGCAGCGGAGTTTGACCTTGCGGTCCGAAATGGCCACCACCTCCCAGTCCCCCTTGCGGGGTCCGCCTTCGATGTTGATTTTCTGACCCACCCTGAACGGATAGGTTTTGAACACGGTTACGTCATGGGTCTCCATGGCAGTCTCCCCGTTGGGATAAAAACTATTTGATTTTATTTAACTTATCATGCCATGCACACGCATTGCAAAAGGTTTCCGTGCCATCGCCGACCTCTGGGCACTCGTCATCCTCCAGATCTTCGTCGAAACAGACCTCCCCGTCCCGGCATTCGAATTCGTAAACATCGTAGTCGTCGTCGGGGTTTTTGACATGGAATTTTTTACAGCCGCAGACCGGGCATTTTGATTGTGTCATGGTCAATACTCCTTTATTTACCAGACCTCGGGGTAGCCGATATCGATGAAGGCGGATTCCATTTTTAGCTTGTGATCCCGCTCCATGGCCGCCAGGTCCAGAAACACCTGCCGTTTACCGTCGTCATCGCACATCTCGGCCATTTCGGTGTACTGTTTCATGGCCGCTTCCTCCTTTTTCATGGCCAGGGCAAAGGCGTCGGCCGGCTTCATCGCCATGGAGAGTTCCGGCTCGTCCACGGTTTCGGCCACCTTGTAGTCCCGCGATTCGGAAAAGTAGCGGTCCATCGTGTTGCTGGTGTAAATTTTGGTCAGGATATCCCGATGTTTCTTCTCCTCCTCGGCCAGAGAAACGAAAAGTTTTTTCAGGTGCGGATCTTTGAGCGTACTGGCCGCATTGTCATAAAATTTTCTGGCCTCCACCTCGTTGGCGATGGCCTGCTTGATGATATCCTTGTACTCGCTCAGTTTCATGATACCCTCCGTTTGATTTGAAGAAGATTGGGGGAAATACAGGCATAAGGCCCGTGCTTAGACGTTAATGCTGCAATTTTAAAAAGCAAACCGCATGCCATCTAAAAAGCCGTGGCAAGAAAGGCTTGTTTTGTGTATACTTGGGTTACCCTTCCGATCTGCACTAAAAAAAACCCTATCCATGCGGAGGACCCCATGAACTGGCGACAATTCCTGACCCCCGTGACATCTGTCGACACCGACCAGGCCAAATCCTATCTTGCGGACAAAAAGGTGGACGAGGTGACCATTCTGGACGTGCGCCAACCGTTAGAGTACAAGGCCGGACACATCCCCGGCGCCGTTCTCATGCCGCTGCCGGAGCTCACCGACCACATGCTGCGTATCGACCGAACCAAACCCGTTATGGTTTACTGTGCATCCGGCGGCCGCAGCCGCATGGCGGCCCAGCTGCTTTCCGGGCAGGGCTTCAACCACATCATCAACGTGGCCGGCGGCTTCAATGCCTGGACCGGCGAAGCGGCATTCCTGGGCCAAGAGAAGGGGCTGGCGCTTTTCGATGGGGTCACGTCGGTGGAAAACGCCCTGGCCGTGGCCTACTCGCTCGAAGCGGGATTAAAGGACTTTTACGACACCATGGCAGTGAAGGTTGACAGTGACCCGGCGAGACAACTGTTTCACCAACTGTCTCAAATTGAGGTGAAACATCAGGATCGCATTCTCGAGCAGTACACCGAGCTGACCGGCAAACCGGTCACCCGGGAAACCTTCGAGGCCCAACAGGTGCCGGAGGTGCTGGAGGGGGGGCTGACCACCGAAGAGTATGCCAACCTGCTCATGCCCGCTTACGACACGGTACAGGAAATCATCGAACTGGCCATGTCCATCGAAGCCCAGGCCCTGGATCTCTACCTTCGCGCATCGGAAAAGGCGCAAAACGAAGCCGGCAGAAAAGCCCTGATCCAGATCGCCAACGAGGAAAAGGCACATCTGGCAAGGCTGGGTCAGTTGATGGAGGAAACATTGACATGAAAAAAAGACTCGTCCTTATCGGCGGCGGCCACGCCCACATGGTCACACTGGCCAACCTGGCCACCATTACCGGAAAAGGTCACGGCGTCACCGTCATCGGCCCGTCGGAATTTCACTACTACTCGGGCATGGGGCCGGGGATGCTTTCCGGCACCTACCGGCCCGAGGAAATTCGTTTCGCCACCCGGCATGTGGTTGAAAAGCAGGGGGGCACATTCCTGCACGGCAAAGCGGCCACGATCGATCCCGAACAAAAAATCGTGATTCTGGAAAACGGCCACACCGTGCCCTACGATGTACTCTCCTGCAACGCGGGCAGCCATGTGCCCAAACCGGCCATTGAAGGGGATATATCCGACGTCTTCACCGTCAAGCCCATCGAGCGGCTCATGGAAGCCAAAGACCGCCTGGTCGACCATTTCAGCCGGCACGCCCCGGATGTGGTCATCGTCGGCGGCGGTCCCTCTTCGGCAGAGGTGGCCGGCAACGTCTGGCAGCTGGCCACAACCACCGGCGGGCACATGCCGCGCATCACCGTCTGCGCCGGAAACGCCTTCATGTCCGGCTTTCCCGCATCGGTCGGCCGCAGGATCGCCAGCACATTGGGTCGGCGGGGGATCACCATCCGCGAGGGCGCCTACGTGAAATCCGTATCCAGCGATACCATCACCCTGGACAACGGCGAAGCCCTGCCCGCAGATTTCATCTTTTTAGCCTTGGGTGTCACGCCATCCACTATTTTTACAGATTCCAACATCGCCACGGGACCCGACGGCGGCCTGCGGGTCAACCGCTTTTTGCAGAGCACCCAACATCCCAGCATCTTCGGTGGCGGTGACTGCATCTACTATCAGGACCAGCCCCTGGACAAGGTGGGTGTCTATGCGGTCCGCCAGAATCCGGTTCTGTTCCACAACCTTTTGGCGCAGTTGAACGGGGGTGAACTCATGCCCTTCGACCCGGGCGGCGACTACCTGCTGATCTTCAACCTGGGCGGCGTATCCGGTGTTCTTAAAAAGCGCTGGCTGGAATTCGGCGGACGACCGGCGTTTATTATCAAAGACTATATCGACCGGAAATTCATGAAAGCGTTTCAGGCCATCGAATAGGGGCCCTGTTTTTAGGGCTGTTGACACCCATACCTCGCCTTTGCTACTTATTGATAATCATTTTCCATAAAATAGCCCACCATCATCGAGTATGCCAATGCCAGATCCTGAGATCCGAATGCGAAAAATGGTGGACGCCCTTCGGGAAAACCAGTATCGAATCACTCCCCAGCGCCTGGCTATTCTGAAAGTCCTTGCCGAGAGCAAGGGACACCCCAGTGTTGAGTCAATCTACGAACAGGTTAAAACCCGCTTTCCCACCACCAGCCTGGCCACCATCTACAAAAATGTGGCTGTCCTCAAAAACCTCGATCAGTTGCTGGAACTGGGTTTCAGTGATGACAGCAACCGGTATGATGGCAACAAGCCTTACGACCATCCCCACGTAATATGCACCGTTTGCAGGAAAATCCTCGATCCTGACATGTCGGCCCTGGAGGATGTGACCCAGGAACTGGCGCAGGAAACCGGTTTCGCCATCACCCGTCACCGCCTCGATTTCTTCGGCATTTGCCCGGACTGCCAGGCCAGGCAGTAGGATCTTCTTCTGAAATCCTTCAGTTTTCCAACAGGCATAATTATGTCAAATGCGCGGTGGTGTGTCGGTTTTGCAGATCGTATCGATTATTTTTTAGGTGGGAATGACTGCCTGGCTTTGCCGAAACCGATAATGACGCCGTCAGCATCTAAAGCCATGACTGAAAACTCGTATTTATGCCTGCCGCTCGGCGGGCAGGGGCCGTTATAGCCGAGTTTGAGGGCACCGGCAGGAATGACCCCCGACCCATCATGCTTGACCTTGCCGCCTCCGTGGTTCCATTCCGGCAGGCTGATATCTTTGAGCCTGACCCGCAAATCGGCAGTACCGTCCGGAACGGCTGAGACCCGGAGTTCCGGAGAATCATGGGTGCAGGCTGCGATTCCTTCCCAGGAAAATTCCACCGTCATCTCAGCGGCGTCCCTGGGGATCTTAATCTGGTCTGGATTGTTGGCGCAGCCGGCAATAAGAATGATTGCGGCAGCGAGTATCGCCAGGGGGGTTATTTTTTTCATCGTGTCCTCGATTCATCGATAGGGCAAACAGGTAAAATGACCGCTTAACAAAGCCCATTCAGCGGCGTCAATAGCATCTGCCCGACAAGGCGTCAAGTTCTCGTCGCCGCCAGTCGCCTTTTAACGGGCACTGCTGCATCCCGGGAAACGAAAGGTACCTTATTACATCTTTTTGAACTGAAAAAGCCGGGCGGCTGCCCGGCTTTTTCGATTGCATGCAGCACTTGTAGGCATGCGGTGACTGTTAAACAAGGGTTAATCAGGCCACTTCCTGATACTCGGCGTCCACCACGTCGTCGTCCCCCGGTGCCTTTGCGCCGGCCCGCCCTCCTGCGCCCTGGCCTGTCTGCGGCCCACCGTCATGGGGGTTGCCCGGCTGCCGGTACATGGACTCGGCCAGCCGGCGGGAGGCACTGGTGAGCACGTCGGTGGTCTGCCTGATCGCAGCGGGGTCGTCGCCCTGCATGGCTCGTTTCAGGTTGGACATCGCGTCGTCTATCTCCATGCGCAGACTGCCGTCGACCTTGGCGCCCATCTCCTTCAGCGTTTTTTCCGTCGAGTAGACTAGCGCATCGGCGGCATTTTTGGCATCCACCAACTCTTTTTTGCGGTTGTCGGCATCGGCATGCATGTCTGCATCCTTCACCAGACGGTTGATCTCCGCTTTGGAGAGGCCCGAGGACGAAGTGATACGAATGCTCTGCTGCTTGCCCGTCGCCTGGTCCTTGGCCGACACCTCCACAATGCCGTTGGCGTCGATGTCAAAGGTCACCTCGATCTGAGGTGCCCCCCGCGGTGCCGGCGGGATGCCGGTGAGTTCGAAGCGGCCCAGCGTCTTGTTGCCATCCGCCACCTTTCGCTCGCCCTGGAGCACATGAACCGTCACGGCCGGCTGGTTATCCTCGGCCGTGGAGAAAACCTGGCTCTGGCGGGCGGGGATGGTGGTGTTCTTATCGATCAGTTTGGTCATCACACCGCCCAGGGTTTCTATGCCCAGCGACAGCGGGGTCACATCCAGCAGAAGCACGTCGTTGACATCGCCTTGCAGCACGGCTCCCTGAATGGCGGCGCCCATGGCCACGACTTCATCGGGATTGACGCCCTTGCTGGGCTCCTTGCCGAAAAGCCGCTTCACCCGCTGCACCACCGCCGGCATGCGCGTCATGCCGCCCACCAGGATCACCTCGTCGATGTCGCTTCCCGAAAAACCGGCGTCTTTCATGGCCGTAAGGCAGGGTTCGTCCATGCGGTCCAGCAGATCTTCCACCAGGGCTTCCAGTTTGGCCCGGGTCATCTTGATGTTCAGGTGTTTGGGTCCACCGGCGTCTGCGGTAATAAAGGGCAGATTGATATCCGTCTCCATAGCGCTGGACAATTCCATTTTGGCCTTTTCCGCCGCTTCTTTCAGGCGTTGCAGCGCCATTTTGTCACCGCGCAGGTCGATCCCCTGCTCCCGCTTGAATTCAGCGGCCAGATAGTCGATGATACGCAGATCGAAATCCTCGCCGCCCAGGTGGGTGTCGCCGTTGGTGGCTTTGACTTCAAAAACCCCGTCACCGATCTCCATGATAGAAACGTCGAAGGTACCGCCACCCAGGTCGAATACGGCAATTTTCTCTTCCTTTTTCTTGTCCAGCCCATAGGCCAGGGATGCCGCCGTGGGTTCATTGATGATGCGCTTCACGTTCAGTCCGGCGATCTTGCCCGCATCCTTGGTGGCCTGGCGCTGACTGTCATTGAAGTAGGCCGGTACGGTGATCACCGCATCGGTGACCGGTTCGCCCAGGTAGGCTTCCGCCGATTTTTTCAAATCCGCCAGGATGAATGACGAAATCTCCGCCGGACTGTACTGGCGACCTTTCAGGGAAATGCGAACATCCCCGTTTTCCGCCTGGGTCACGGCATAGGGCAGGTTTTTCTTATCGTTGATCACCTCGCTGGCGTCGGCTTTGCGGCCGATCAGCCGCTTGACGCCGAAGACCGTGTTCTCCGGATTGGTTACCGCCTGGCGCTTGGCGATCTGCCCCACCAGCCGTTCACCGCTGCTGGAAATAGCCACCATGGACGGGGTGGTGCGGCCGCCGTCGGCATTGGTGATCACCCGCGCGTCGCCCCCATCCATGACGGCCACACAAGAGTTGGTTGTTCCAAGATCGATTCCGATGGTTTTACTCATTTTCTGTTCCTCCTTGAATACGGGGCCGACAGGACCCGTGTTGATTGATATGAACCAATCATAAATCAGAATCATTATATGTCAATTATATTGTATTACTTTTTTATTATTTTGTTATTTAGTAATTTTGGTGGACTCGCAAACAGTCGCATTTCCGACGGATTCGTAAAAACGCCGCGATCAAGGCTTGCGGGCCGCGAAAGCGAGCTCAGGCGAGCGAATGGCAAATCGGTCAAGATCATTACGGCGAACATTTATGTTCCACCCTTAAGGAAGGAGGCTTACTGACAGTAGGCCGCAGTGACGAGGGATGAAGCGTAAGGCAGATATCGGCTTTTTTACGAATCCGTCAACGCTTGTATCGAAGACATTCTGGAAGTGTGTAAAGGGGATCGGCCGCCAGCCGCAACGAATGAAAAGATGACCGCCTTTGTTGATGACAGCCATGAAAATCGGTTGTCATGATCCAGGGCTGAGATCTCTGGCAGGTACATCACACTTGGGACAGCGCGTGCCGAATTTGCTGATGTGGCCTTCCCACCCGCAGTTGCTGCAGGCAAAGTAGACAGTGTGCTGGAGGTTCACTTTTTTTTTGCCGAATATCAGCTTGTAGAGTTTGGGCACCATTTTGGGCACCAGGTAGATCGCCACTGCAACGGCAACCCAGAACAGCATCCGGCCCACGGTGATGTCGTTGAAAACGATTGTATCCAGGTTCATGGTATCTCTCCATATCAGTCCAAATCCGCAAACCGGTTAACCGCCGCCCGGGTTTTGATCTCCCGCTCGAACCGTCCCCGCCAGCCGATGCGTTTCTGCTGCCGGGCGATGAGCACCTTCAGCAGGGGTTTGAAGGCGTACAGCCAGATGGAGGTCCACAACCGGCCCTGGGTCCGGATGCGCTCGGACGGATGCCACCAGCCCATGATCTTCTGGTTGTGGTACCAGAACAGGTACTGCAGCTGATCGGAAGAGAGCTGGCGGGTCTTCACGTTGGCCCACATGCCGTTGTAGCGGGTATAATCATAGGGATTGGTAACCAGCCCCTGGTCCAGCAATTGCCGGCGGATGCCCGTCTTGGGGTAGGGGGTGAGAATCTGGCAGTAGGCGGTGTCCGCACCGGTGGATTTAAGAAATTGGTAATTCTCGATGATCTCCGCTTCGCCATCGTCCGGAAATCCGAAAATCATCCCCCCCACGACCATGATGCCGTATTTGTGGCAGATCTCCACCGCCTTTTTTGAGGCATCCAGGATGTCGCCCTTGTTGGCGGCGACCAGGTTCTTTTTGGAGGCATTCTCCATGCCTAAAAAGATCGACTTGAATCCGGCCCGGGCCATTTTCGCCACCATTTTCTCGTTGCGAGACATGGTGACGCAGTCGGCCTGGACCACGAAGTTCAAGTGGCGGTACCCCCGTGCGATGATGGCGTCGCACAGCCGGATCACCCGCTCGGGATCCAACACCAGGTTGTCGTCGGAAACGAAGATCCAGCGGACCTTGCGCTTGTGGTAGATGTCGTCAATGTCCGACAAAATCCGCTGCATGGGAAAAGGCCGGAAGGAGCGCCCGTACATATGCCGGATACTGCAGAAATTGCAGTTACGGGTGCAGCCGCGGGAGGTTTCCATCACCTCCACGTGCCGGTTCATGATGTGATAGCCCCAGGTCAGGCGCCGCCGGTCGCGAATGGGCAGCTTGAGTCCGGACAGATCCAGCAGATCGCCTTTGGGGTTATGGATGAAACCGTCGTCGGTCTTGTAGGACAGCGAAGGAATATCCGCCAGGCGGTCCTTGCCGTCAAGAGACCTGACCAGCCGCCGGAAGGCCTCTTCACCCTCCCCCCGAACCATGAAATCGATGTCTGGGGCCTCGTCAGATGCGGCGATCTCTTCAAACATGAGCGTGGCATGATAGCCGCCGATAACGATCTTCGCCTCCGGCAGCGATAGCTTGATCAGCCGGATAATCTTGACGCAGGTGGCGTATTGCCAGGTCATGGTGGATAGGCCAACCAGGTCGGGCTTAAGCGCGCCGAGTATGCGCACCAGGTGCTTTCTCAGCCCCAGACGTTTGCGGATCAAGTCAACGATGTAAACCTCGTGGCCGTCGTCGATATTGGCACCGATGCTGGCGATGCCCAGGTTGGGCATATGAAAGGCCGACTCGTGCATGATCACCGGCGCCACGTCGGGCATGGATAAAAGCAGGATCTTCATTAAACCTCCATGACAAAAAAAAGTCTGTCATGCTACAAATCTTAATCAAATAGCAACATACAAGTACCAAACCCCAAATAAATTCCAATTAAAAAAATAAGTTGGATTAGCGTACCGCGCTTATCTCTCCCGTGACCGCCGGGCCTCCAGCAGCCCACGAACCCTCGCCATCAAATCCTTGAGGGAAAAATGGGGATCGTCATAGCCGGGTTCGATGCAGGCCAGGTGTTCCACGCGGACGGTATTGGCCGAGCGGGTGTCGAACAGGAACCGTCCCGGCCGGAAGAGCCGGGCCGTATTCTGGATGTATAGCACATGGATGGGCGCTTTGCACAGCCGGGCGATCTTGAAGGCACCCGTGTTCAAAAGGCCGATCTGCCCATCGCGGCTGCGGGTGCCTTCGGGGAAAATGATCAGGTTGCCGCCGCCGGAAAGAAAAGCGGGCATTTTTTCCATGCTGGCCAGCATGATGTCCGCCAGAGCGCCATCGGCCGACGAGGGGATGTAGCCGGAAAGACGCAGCATCCGACCGTACAGCGGGATGTGAAACAGCCGCTGTTTGGCGATGGTGGTGTGGCGCGAAAAAAAAGATATCAACAGGATCGGATCCAGGTAGGAGACGTGGTTGGCCACAATCACCGCGCCCCTGATCGTCTTCGCCGCAGGGTCCACCCGCCATTGACAGACGGGCACCAACAATCGCAGCAGCACGAAAAACCACCGGTAAAACCGGGAATTGAGACGCTGAAAGGCCAGGGCTACGTCCTTTGAAAACAGCCGGGCACAGGCATAAAACGGCGCGAACAGGAGCACAAACCCGATCGTGTAGTAGCTCCACAGAATCAGGGTGACCATCATGTCCTTGAGTGAATGGTACCATTTTCGTTGCCGGCGGTTTTGCATATTGAATGAACCTGGCTTGGGCCAACCATAAACAACAAAATCGCAAGCACCAAATCTCAAATAAGTTCCAAATTACAACATCCAAATCTCAAAAATGACCAAAAACCAACAGCTGATTGATACTTTGATTTCTCCGATACTGATATTGGAATGTACCTTTCCACAATCATGAGGTTTTGAATTTTGAATTTTGCTATTGTGATTTATTTGTCATTTGGGTTTTGACTATTGTTATTTTGCAATTTCCTTTTTTTATAAAATAAAACCAACAGTTTAATCAGAGAATCGTTTCACGAACAGACAGGTATTGACGCCGCCAAAGGCGAAGTTCTGGATGGAAGCGATGTCGATGGGGGCCGCCGCCAGTTCGGTAACATGGTTGAGCATGGCACAGCGGTCGTCCACCGCCTCCAGGTGCAGCGTGGGAGCGATGAACCCCTCTGCCATCTGATACAGGGCGATGAGGGTTTCGATGGCCCCGCAGGACCCCATGGTATGGCCCATATAGCTTTTCAGGCCGGTGACCCGGGGTCGGCCGCCATAAACGGCGGCGATGGACTGGGCCTCGGTAACATCCCCCATCTTGGTGGCCGTTGCGTGGGCGCTGATCCAATCCACATCGGCTGCGGTGATACGGGCATTGACCAATCCCTGCTCGATGGCCAGGGTGATGCCTTCCCGGTTGGGCAGAATGAGATCACCGCCGTTGTTGTAGCATGAAAAACCGATCACTTCGCCCAGGATCGTGGCGCCGCGCTGTTGGGCCGACGCCAGATCTTCCAGCAGCACAGCCCCGGCACCCTCCCCCACCACCAG
The DNA here is from genome assembly GCA_963697405.1 of uncultured delta proteobacterium. Taxonomy (GTDB): domain Bacteria; phylum Desulfobacterota; class Desulfobacteria; order Desulfobacterales; family Desulfosarcinaceae; genus Desulfosarcina. The sequence goes on from CAVONY010000036.1 coordinate 251,760, forward strand.
ACCATCCCGTCGCTTATCGAAGGGCCGTGGGGTAAGATGCGGTGTGTCGTTGAAATCCGTCGAACAGGCCAGCAGGTTGTCGAATACCGCAACCGTGGTGGTGTCATATTCGTCGGCGCCACCGCAGAGCATGGCATCCTGGAGCCCGTATTTAACGGCCTCGTAGCCGAACCCGATGGACTGGCTGGACGTGGTGCAGGCCGTGGAGGAGCTGATCACCCGCCCCCGGATGCCGAACATCTTGGTGATGTTCACCGCCGTGGTGTGCACCATGGATTTGAGATAATCAACGGCCCCCACGTTGTGCAGCTTTGAGGAATCATCGCTGAAAAAAGTGCGGTAGATGTCCCGTTGGACCGTCGGGCTGCCATGGGTGGAGCCGAAGGCCACCCCCAACCGGCCGCTGCGGATGAATTCATCGGACAGGCCCGACTGGGCCAGGGCATCTTTGGCCACCTGGCAGGCGTAATAGGCAACCGGCCCCATGGTTTTGCGGTCTCGCCGGGCAAAATTGAACGCCGGCGGATCGGACACCGTACCGAAGACCTTGCAGTGGATATGCGCCACCAGCAGTTCGTCGTCCTTCATCCTGCGAACGCCGGAGAGGCCTTGGGTCAGGTGTCTGATGATCTCGGTCCGGGTGCAGCCGATGGGGGTGATGGCCGCTCCGCCGGTGATGACAACGCGTCGTTCCATAACACTTTGGGTTGATTGGGTTGATTGGGTTGATTGGGTTTTGGATTCGGCGGGAATACTGCCAATTCTTCAATCCCTCAATTCCCAATTTAGTATTCGGTCTTACCGTCCAGCCTCACCACATAGTCCACGATCTGGTTGATGGTGCGGATGTCCATGGCGGCCTTTTTATCTTCACGGGCCAGTTGGACTCCCAGCAGGATCTCGATTTCCCGCAGCAGTTCGATGGCATCGATGCTGTCAAATTCGTGGGTTTCCCGCAGGTCGTCGTCCAGGCCCGGATTGTCAATCTCAAATTGATCGGCGAAAATTCTGACGATCGCTGTTTCAATCTCGTCGCGTGTCATAGGTCAAACGTCCTGTCGGCAAAATCAGTGAGCTCGCTTTCTACTACAAAACCAAAGATAATTCAAAGAGAGCGCTAAAAAGATGACAAATGTTGAAATCCGATGGTCAATCCCCTCACCCTGTCCCTCTCCCCAAAAGAGCGAGGGAACGTTAACCTAACTTTCGTTCATCTTTGGAACATAGCTACATTCCCTGCCTCCCTCGCCCCTTGAGGGGAGAGGGCCGGGGTGAGGGGTGATTTCTTCAGGTTGGCGTAGCGTTTCATAAAAAGGTAATAGATGCCGGATCAAGTCCGGCATGACAGTATTGATGAACTGTATTTACGCTATGGCCCATCACCGAAGTTCGGCGTCCAGAAACGGCTCGAAATGGTGCCACTGAAAAGGATGGCGACGGACGGCAGCTTCCAGCAATTCGGCATACTGCTGGGCGGCGCGGGCCATGGCCGATTCACGCTGGCTGCGGTCGGCTGCCGGCACGACGATGGGCGGCGAGGCGGAAAAACGATAGTGGCATCTGCGGGTGCGCACAGCGAAAAAAACATATATGGGGGCACCAGCGGCCATTGCCAGAACATAAGGCGCCGCAGGCAAATGGACGGTCTGCCCCAGAAATCGAACCGCGATGGTTCGCTGGTCCGTGCGCCATGCCCGATCCCCGGTGATGGATACCAGCCCGCCGTCGCGGAGAAACCGGATGCCTTCGACAACGTCGTAAGGAGACCCGCCGGCATCATCCACACCGACGATGGAGATATCGCTCCCTCGGACGGTCTGCTTCTGCAGGCCTTCAATCTGCTCTTTCTGTTTGACGCCCATGTAGAGCATCAACCGCAGGTCCGGAAGGGTTTTTTTGAGCAGCCTGGCTGCCACCTCCCAATTGCCCATGTGGGACATAAGCAGAATGCCGCCCCGACCTCCCATGGCATCCCGCAGGCGCTCCCAGCCATCGAAGTCGCTGGTTATTTTCACCGGATCCGATAGTAACAACCGATCCCGGAACACATGGGTAAAATCCAGAAACTGGCGAAAGGTGCACCAGCGGTGATAAGCCCTGTTTTTTTCGGGGAAAAGGGCCTGGTAAAAGCGAATGCCCACCGCCACCCGTTTGGGAAACAGAATAAAATACCCGGCGGCGATGCCACCCGCAATCAAGCTGAAGAACCACGGCCCCAGCCATCGGGTCAACAGGGACAGGATTCGGTAGAAACGGACGTAAGCGTTCACAAGTTCTGGGTTCACCGTTCTGGGTATGCTTTAAGTCGTCATTCCTTGTTCGTGATTCGATAATTGTCGGTCAGACCGCTTAAAATGCCAATTTGATGAAAAGCACTTTTGGAATATCATGCTATCGGCACCTATTTGCTCTTCCGCCCGATGGACCACAGGGCCGGGGTAAAGACCCGGCGGGTGATCAGCCGGCTGAAGGCTCCGAAATTACGCATAAAATCGATGAACGGGTGAAAATGGGAGATGCGGGGCAACGCGGATCCGTAGTGGGCGGAAATCGTCGCCTCCACCACCGGTATCCCCTGCCAAGCCGCTCTTGCCAGCACCTCCACTTCGAACTGGTATCGTCTGGCGACAACCCCCAGGGTCAGCGTCTCCGGCAGCGGGTAAATCCGGAATCCGCTCTGGGAGTCGGCCAGCTTCGGCCCACCGGACACACGCACCCAGAAGTTGGAAAAGTGGCGACCCTGGCGACTGGTCCACGGCGCGTCGGTCATTTCCCGCCGTCCCACCACAATGACCCGCCGGTTTGCGGGAATGGCCGCCATCAGCTTCAGGGCATCGACGGGGTCGTGCTGACCGTCGGCATCGATGGTGACGGCATAGTCGGCAACTTCGGTTGCCGCACGCATACCGGTGACCAGGGCGGCACCTTTTCCCCGATTGTGCGGGTGGACCGACAGATGGACGCCTGAAACAGATCTCAACCGCGCTGCCGTATCGTCGGTGGAACCGTCATCCACCACGAAAATCGGATATCCCAGCGACATCGCCTGACGCGCCACCGCGGCGACCCGGCCGCCATGGTTGTAAGTGGGAATAATCACGGCAAAGCGGGGTTCGCCGGACCGTTTTTCAACAGATGCGGGGTCGATCATCATGGGTCAACAGTTGTTCCGTCTTCGTTCCGTTCAGGGCCGCCGGCGGTCTCCCCGTATAAAAATACGCGCTGGGTCTTCCAGATGCCCAGTATGCTGAACACCTCCTGATCGGCAAAGTAAAGCGGATCCACACCGTTTTGCCGGGCGATGTCGCCAAGGGCATTGGAGCTCACCCGGGCATAGATGCCCAGACCTGAAAATGGCTCCTTGATCTCGATGATACGATCGGAAACGGGCAGATGCGCCGGCAGCGGGGTCGACTTCAGGTCCCGTGTCAGGGGCATTTTAACGTTGGTGTACACGATTCCCACCAGCGGACCCGTGCCACAACCGGCCAGACTCACCATCGCGGCCATGGCCAGCAGGACCCAGGCGATCCTCGAACGGACCGTAAGGATTGCGTCAGTCACCATAGACCACCACCCGCCAGCGGGTATAAAGACCAAACAGGACGTTGAATATTTCCTGATCCGCATGCCGCAGGGTGGTAATGCCGCCGTTGGCCGCTGCGGCGGCATAGCTGGCATCGCCCCAGGCAAACAGCCACAGGACGCTGCGGGCCTCGGCCACGCCGGTCTTTTCGCCCAGGGTGGTCCGGTCCAGATCCACATCCAGGGGTGATTTCACATTCACATAAGCGCAGCCGGAAAGGAGCATCAGACCGGCAGCCACCATCAGCACCACTATCATTCGGGCATGCTTCATAGGTAACCCCCCTTGAAGATTTTCTTCCACATGAGTGTCTATTCAGAATTGGTGGCTTGTGGTTCAGGCCAAGGCCGAAGCGTTTGTGCAACCACAGGCGCAGCAGCGCTACGTCGAGGATTGCGCAAGCGCGAGATCGCCGGCCCGGGCCGCAAGATGCCAATTATGGATGGACACCATTAAGATCGGGGCAATACGCCACCCCCCACGTCCCCGGCCCCATGTGGGCGCCGGCGGTCAGGGAAAGGCGGCTCACCGCAATCGACGCCTGCGGGAATTGCCGCTGGAGTTCAGGCCCAATGGCTTCCCGAACCCGCTTTTCGTTGTCGGAAAACTGCAACAGAATCGTCAACCGGTCGTCTGGCGAAAACCGCTGTTTCAGATATCCCCGTGCAAAGGGCAACTGATCGGCGACCTTTCTGACCGTGCCCACCTTGGCGGCACCGTCGGCGGTGGGGCTGATCACCGGCTTGATGCCGATAAGATCGCCGAAAAATCCCTTGGATTTGGAAATTCGTCCGCCGGCGGCCAGATATTTGAGCTGGTCCAGAAAAATCAGTTCACCGCAGCCATCCATGGCCTGTCGGGCAAATTCAGCCACCACCTTCAACGGTTTTCCCGACCGGGCAAACCGGGCGACCAGCTTGGCGATGAGGCCTAAGCGGCCGGAGGCGGCGCCGGTATCCATCACGATGAAACGGTCTGACATACCGCGTGTCTCGCACCACCGGCTGGCCGTGGCATAGTTGCCCGTGTATACCGAGCCCACGGTCAGGTAAAGCACATCGTCGTATCGGCCCAGGGCGCTCTGGTAGCTCTGATGCTTCTGGAACACCGAGGCCTGGGCAGTAGACACCCGCCGTCCGGCAGACATGGCCCCGTAAAGCGGCTGCGCATCGAACAGCGTTTCGGGAACGCTGCGGTCGTCCAGCACCAGTTGGCTGTCCAGCAGGGTGATGCCGAGCGTGCGGGCCTCCGCCCGGGTGATCGATCCGGCCGCGTCGGTCATCACGTGAACCGATTGGCCGTCAACCAAAGGAAACGGCCCGGGCGTACCGGCGTCCATGGGTTCCGCCTGCCAGTCGACAATATCGCCAAGGGCTTCGAGCCGCGACCGGGTTTCCTGTTGATTGTGGGTGTGAAGGTGAACCCTGAGGCGATCGCCGTCCGCAACGGCCACCACGCTTTCCCCCAGGCCTGTGGTTCCGGATGTCAGGTGAACGGATCCCGGTGCACGGATGATCGTGTTCACACAATAGCCGGGAAATTGACCGCCTTCAATGTCGCCTGTCACTTTCAGCAGACCGGCAAAGCGCTCGGTCACCGGCACCATATCCGCCGTTTCACTTTCCAGCCGACAGAAAAAGCCTTCGAAAAAGATGAACATGCCCAGGGCGCCGGCATCCACCACACCGGCCCGTTTCAGCTGCGGCAGCAGCTCAATTGTCGAGCGGACCGCCTTGTCCAGATGGTCGACGATACCGTCGACATCGACCTTGAAAACGCGGCCCGGCCATTTTTGCGTGGCCTGGACCAGGGCGTCGAACACCGTCAGCATGGTGCCGGGCTTGGGATCGGCCACGGCATGCCAGGCGGCATCCCGGCCGGCTGCCAGCGACGAATGCATGACGCCCGATTCCGCTTCCGACAGGAACCTTGAAAAAAAAGCGGCGGCGATATTGCCGGAATTTCCCGTGGCCGATCGGATCAGCGCATGAGCGAGCACGGAGGGAACCCCATTGGTGCGACCAAGGGGACCGAGGCTGATTTTCAGGTTGCGGCCCGTGTCACCGTCGGCCACGGGAAAGACGTTGATCTCGTCCAGCAGGTCCGCCCAGGCCGCGACCCGCTCGCAGCCAGCCACCAGGGCCCGGGTGAAGGGCTGAGGGAAGGATCGATCCATGGTCAACACCCCAGCGCCCGGGTGATCTCCGGCGGGATCTCGAACTCTAGGGTCATGTCCGGCAGTTTCACGGCCACCTGTTCGCCCTTTCCCCGGGTGCAGATCTCGCCGGTGTCGGGACGGCGGATTTCAAAATCCATGGCGATCTTATAGCGGGCTTCGGTCGCTGTCGCCCGGCAGATGAAGGTGTCGTCAAACCGCAGCGGCAGGATGTGCTTGATGGAAGACCGGGTTATGGGAAACACCATCTGCCGGGATTTAAGATAGCCGTATAGATCGACGCCCACCGATTCGAAGAGACCGAATCGGGCCACGTCAAAATATTTGAAGTAATTGCCGTGCCAGACCACCTGCATGGGATCCAGGTCGTGGAAAGGTACTTTCATCTGAATATCGTAGGAGGCCGCCATATTTATTCCACTTCACGGTTTCAGACTGAAGGCCTGCCAGATTCCGGCAGCAGATCCATTTTTTTTTGCCATTGCTTTGCTTTTTAATGGAATTCCCGCTTCAAGGCAACGACCCACGTTAAGGCCTCTGTCAGAATTAATCAATGCCGGATGAAAGATGGGGGGTCAACAATGAGTTTTTTCATACTGCAGTCACTTTCGGATCGTCGTTTTCCTCGAGTCCGCTCTTTTTAAATCAGCGGATGATTCAAGGCAAGACCATTGACACGGCTTGCCGCCAGTCCGCAGTTTTTGTTATCCTCAACCTGCCATCCGAAGGATCGAGGCCTTGCCGCACACATGATTATCGTCTATAATCCAGTTATACCACTGATTACATTCATCTATCGTCTTCAAAGGAGGAGAAAAATGCCGATTTTCATGATGTTTGGAAAGTACACGACACAGGCAATGCAGAACATCAGCCCGGACAGGACGGAAAAAGCCGTGGAGGTGATTAAAGCCAACGGTGGAAAGGTCGTATCGATGTATGCGGTCATGGGCAAGCACGACCTGGTTTTTACGCTGGATTTTCCGGATGCGGATAACGCCTTTGCCACATCGGTGGCCCTGAATACCTTGACCGGAATTGCATTCACGACTTCACCGGTTGTCGAGGTTGAAATGTTCGACAAACTGATCGCCAAGGTGAAAAAGATGTGAGCACCGGACCTGGCGGGCAGGCTCGCGTGCGGCGGGCGACAGGATTAATCCGGCTTCAGCTGATTTCTTGATTTCTATTCATACTCGTAAATCTCATATTGGGTCGGCTCCCCCAGCAGCTGGTCAATATCGGCCTGCAAGGCTCCGCGCTCCCTGCTTTCATGCCACTGCTTCCAGTAGAAATGGGATTGCCATTTCGATACCACCAGAATCTCACCCGCCAGATTGTCACCCGCCAGATTGTCACCCGATTGATCGATCCGTTTCAGCGTTTCGCCGGACACATAACCGGGATTGCCCACGATTGCCGACCGCATCTGGTTGATCAGCGTCATCAACGCTTCTTGATTGTCCTCGGATACACGCCGCCGAATGTGGATTCTGATCATTGTTGCATCTCCTTGTCTATGGGCTCGGCAGTGAGCGGAAGGCCGCACCTGCATCGGTGAACGGGTGCCACAGCGTCCCAAAGGGGGATGCGACCCCGGAATTTAAACACTCAACTGGCACTGCAACCATTGAAGTCAGATAGGGAATCTGCGAGAGGGTCGTGATGACGAAACCGTGTCGGCGCCCGGGAGGAACGATCTGCATGTTGGATATAGGATAAGCGTAGTTCGACAACTTCCGGGCGTCAAGATTATTATCGTGAGCGGTCCACGATGCCCGAAACGGTCTTACTTCTCCTGCCATTGCGGTTTGCGCTTTTCCAGAAAGGCCGAAACGCCTTCTTTGGCGTCTTCGGTGGAGCACAGCCGGGCAAAGGCCTCGTTCATGTAGGCAAACGCCTTGTCGTAACTCAGGTCGGCGGCGGCATAGAAGGCTGACTTGGCGTTCTGAACGGCTACGGGGCTCTTGGCGGCCAGCACGGCGGCCCAGCGCCGGGCGTCTATCTCAAGGTCGTCCGCCGGCACCACCTTGTTGATCAGTCCCATGTCCAGCGCTGCCGGGGCCTTGAGCAACTCCCCGTAGAGCAGCATTTCCATGGCCCGCTTGCGGCCCACGGACCGGGTGACCGGGATCACGGGCCCCACGCAGTTGAGGCCCACGTTGATGGCGGTCAGGCCCATGCGCGCGTTGTCGGCGGCAATCGCCAGATCGCAGGCAGCCACCAGGCCCGCACCGTTGGCCGCAGCCACGCCGTGCACCTGGGCCATCACTGGTTTTTTCATGCGGCTGATCGTCTCCAAGGGGGTCTCCATACAGGTGATCCACTCCCGGTATTCGTTGGTGCTCTTGCCGAAGAAATCCCCCACGTCAATTCCCGCGCAAAAGGCCTTGCCGGCGCCTTTGAGGATAATGATCCTCACCGCCGAGTCACCGTCCAGCCGAAGCAGCGCCGCGTTGAGTGCCGACGCCAGGGGCAGCGTGAATGTATTCAGGCTTTCCGGGCGGTTCAGGGTGATTTCGCCGATGTGATTTTCCAACATCTCAACGATAACCGTTTCGGCCATGTAATTCCTCCTTTGGTGGTGAAGTGTGTAAAGGTGACGACTCCGTAAAAAGTCCGATATCTGCGTTACGCTTCATCCCTCGTCACTGCGGAGTACGATAAGTACACCTCATTCCTCGGGATTCGCAAGCCTTGATCTCGGCCCTTTTACGAAGCCGTCTAAAATTCGAATTTTTACGGGTTCATCAAAGGTGCATGCAAAAACAATTAATTGTCCGATGGCCGCCGGTTAAAACGCTGTCGAAGGGAGTTCACAGGTTCAGGGTTTGCTTTATAAGTTTTTCGCAAGTGGTCCCTGTGGCTGAGGTTTTCGGTGTACCCGGAACCTCTGAACCATGAACCGTTGAACCCGTGAACGGATACGGCAGTGTCATTCTCAGACAATCGGTAAGTCTACGCTTTCCCCTGTATACCAGAAAAGAGCGGAGGATGCCTCCCTTTTTTAAACCTGGCAAGGGCATTTTAAAGCACCGCCACACCAATCTTTACAATTTTTTCCGTTGATGCTAATGCATGCCTTTGCGCGGTTTCAGGGAGGTTTCACGAAAGCACGACAGCCAGACAAAAACAGGGATGGAACGATCAGATGGAATTCACCCCAGTTATCGGTTTAGAAGTTCACGCCCAGCTGAAGACCCGCACGAAGATTTTCTGCGGTTGTTCCACCGCTTTCGGTGCGCCCCCGAATACCCACACCTGTCCGGTGTGCCTGGGAATGCCCGGGGTGCTGCCGGTGCTCAATAAAAAGGTGGTCGACTGCACCGTCAAAATGGCCCTGGCGACCCACTGCACCGTAAAGGCGGAAAGCCGGTTCGCACGCAAGAACTATTTTTACCCGGACCTGCCCAAGGGTTATCAGATCTCCCAATACGAACTGCCCATCGCCACCGACGGTTACCTGGACATCGAGATTGACGGACAGCCCTTACATATCGGCATCACCCGCATTCACATGGAAGAGGATGCGGGAAAGCTCATCCACGATCCGGACCGCCCCGTCAGCCGGGTCGACCTGAACCGAACCGGCGTACCGCTGATGGAAATCGTCAGCGAGCCGGACATCCGCAGCCCCGAGGCCGCCGGCGAATACCTGCGCCAGCTTCGCGCCATCCTGCGATACCTGGATATCAGCGACGGCAACATGGAGGAAGGCAGCTTCCGCTGCGACGCCAACGTTTCCATCATGCCCGAGGGGTCGAGCGTCTTCGGCACCCGGGCCGAAGTGAAAAACCTCAACTCCTTCAAGCACGTGGAAAAGGCCATCTATTATGAAATTGCCCGCCAGAAGGAGATCATTCTCGATGGCGGCCAGGTCGACCAGGAGACCCGCCTGTGGCAGCCGGACAAAGGCCAGACGGTGTCCATGCGCGGCAAGGAGGACGCCCATGATTATCGTTATTTCCCCGATCCGGACCTGCTGCCCCTGGTGATCGACGAGGCGTGGATCGAGCGCATGCGCACGCAGATGCCCGAGCTTCCTGCCCAGCGCCAGGCGCGCTATATGGCAGACTACGGCCTGCCATCCGCCGATGCCCGGGTATTGACCGGCAGCCGCGAACTGGCCGATTATTTCGAAGCCTGCCTGGCCGTCTTCGATCAGCCCAAAACGGTGGCCAACTGGATCATGGGCGACCTGCTGGGCCTGCTCAACGCCAGGGGCCTGGACATTGTGGACTCGCCGGTCTCGCCAACCAACCTGACCGGGCTGTTGAAGCTGCTGGAAGCCGATGTGATCAGCGGGAAAATCGCCAAAACCGTCTTCGAGGCCATGGCCGAAACCGGCCGACCGGCCAAAGCCATTGTAAAGGAGAAGGGGTTGGTGCAGGTGTCCGACACATCGGCAATCGACCCCATCGTCGATAGCATCATTGCCGCCCACCCCGACGAGGTCGAACGCTATCGCGGCGGCCAGAAAAAGCTGATCAGCTTTTTTGTCGGCCAGATCATGAAGCAGACCAGGGGGAAGGCCAATCCCAAGGTGGTGAATGAGATACTGCGGAAGAAATTGGGATAAGAGGACTGGATCCCCGCCTTCTTGCAAACGTGTCAATATTGGTCTTGAAAAAGCAAGGCGTTGATGTATAATGCCGGTGTATACATTACAGAGGTGTGAGATGGTTAGAACTCAAATCTACATGACAGAACGCCAGCGTGATGAATTGGCAGCTATGGCGAAAACGATGGGAAAGAAAAAAAGCGAACTTATCCGTGAAGCCATTGACCGCCTCATTGATCAATCGAGCAACCGTCAGCGTAAGGCCATATTGCAGGAAACGGCCGGAATCTGGAAGGATCGCAAGGATCTACCCGACTTCAACGCCCTTCGCGCTGATTGGGACAGAACATGATCATGGGGCGCCCATTTCTTCTCGACACGGATGTTCTGGTCGACTTCCTTCGCGGGCAAAGCCACGGCGCAGCCTTTGTAAATTCGCATGCCGATCGGATTATTCTGTCCGCCATCGTCGTTGCGGAATTGTACGCCGGGGTGAAGGGCGATGATGAGCGCAATACGTTGGATAAATTTATCTGTCTTTTTCGTATCGTCCCGGTAGATTCCGAAATCGCAAAAATCGGAGGCCTCTACAAGCGTCAATATGGCAGGTCACACGGTGTCGGCCTTGCTGATGCAATTATAGCCGCTTCCGCCAAAGTTGAGAACGCAGCGCTCAAAACCCTTAACCTCAAGCACTATCCAATGTTGGAAGGATTGGTACCAGCCTATTTTAAATAACAAATCCCAAAATCTAAATCATAAAAAGAACAATGACCCGGATTCCAAACGGAAAACCATATGATCTTGAAGAAAGGACATTCCAATTCGCTAAAGAGGTAAGGATTTTCCATCTCGTTTGAGATTTCGATATTGAAATTTGGAATTTTTTTTAGAATTTGAATATTGTGGTTTGTGATTTCCGGTTAACCCGCTTTACGCACCACCTTCAGATACAGGAGATCCCCATTGAAGAACCAATCAAAGATTCTGATCCGCAATACCATGTTGGCCATATTCTTCCTGCTGCTGTTTTTCACCGCCGCCCCCGCCCTGGCCGCCCCCGCCCGGGTGGCCATCCTCCCCTTCGACATCAACGCGGAAAAAGACATGACCTTTCTCCAGGAGGGCATCCTGGACATGCTCGGCTCCCGTCTGGCCTGGCGTGACAAGGTGGAGGTGATCAGCGAGAACGAAACCAAGGCCGCCCTGGCAACTGTCGAAGGCTTCGATGGGGAGAGCCGGGCGCTGTTGGTGGGCGGCAAGCTCCAGGCCGACTTTGTGCTTTTCGGGAGCCTGACGGTGTTCGGCGAAAGCGTGAGCATCGACGCCAAGATGGCGGATGTCAGCGGCCAGCAGCCGCCCCTGCCCTTTTTCGCCCAGACCCGCGGCATGGGCGAAGTGATTCCCCAGATCAACCAGTTCGCCACCAACATCAACGCCACGGTATTCGGCCGCGACGTTGCCCAGCGGCCGGCGGCAGTGCAGACCGGAACAGTTCCGGCCAGCCAGGCCCAGACGGCCCCGCCGGTCGCCGACCCGCGCATGCACCCGGAAAAGCTGCTGCAGTCCGGCGTTGGGTCCGAAACCCAGGTGCCGGTGGCCGGCCAGCCTTACAATACACCTAATCCGGCCTTCGTGGCCGCCGCCGGCGCGGGTGCTGCCGCCGGCAGGCGCACATTCTGGAAAAGCCGGAATTTCAAGACGCTGATCAACGGCATCGACATTGCCGACGTGGACAATGACGGACGGCAGGAAATCGTCATGGCCACCGAGAAGCTGGTGTCCATCTATCGAATGGAAAACGGCCGCCTGGTCAAAGTGGCCGAAACTGCAGAAACCAATACCAGCAGCTACATCGGCGTCGACGTGGCCGACATCAACGGCAACGGCACCCGCGAAATCTACGTGTCCAGCCTGGGCCCCAACCGCTCCAGCGTCGACTCCTTCGTGCTGGAATTCAACGGAAACGATTTCAAAACGATTCATGACAATGACAACTGGCTCTATCGGGTGGCCACGACCACCGACCGGGGGACCGTCCTGCTGGGACAGCGGCTGCGCAGCGCCGAGGAGTCCGTTTTCTATAATCCCATCCATGAAATGCAGTGGCAGGGCGATAGTCTGGTTCCAGGCAACCAGCTGCTCCCGGGCAGGAAGGCCAGCCTGCCGGGTGTGGCCTACGGTGATTTCTCCCAGACCGGCCAGAGCCAGGTGATCGCCTACTCCGACGTCGACCGGCTGCGCATTTACAACGCCTCCGGCGAGTATATGTGGGAAGACAGCGAACGGAGCGGCGGCAACATGGCCTATTTTAAACCGCCCAGGGCAGAGCCGGGGGTCGATAGCAAACAGTTTTTCCCCCTGAGAATCCGCCTCACGGACATCGATCGTAACGGTAAAACCGAAGTGCTCGTGGCCCGCCATAACGAGCTGACCAATAACTTGGCCAAGGATTTCAGGAGTTACAGCAAAGCCCGGCTGGAATCCAGGGTCTGGGATGGGTTGACCCTTGCCACCCAGTGGACAACCCAGGAGTTTGACGGTCGCGCCAGCGACTTTGTGGTGGGTGATTTCGACAACGACGGTGCCGATGAGATGGTGGTAGCGGTGGTTGCCAAAGAGGGTGCCGTGATCTTCACCGACGCCGTGAGCAACCTGATCGCCTTTGACCTGAACATTCAGTAACCACGTCTACCCAACGCCCTCCTGAACACCGCTTAATCAACGACCTTCGCCGGTCAGGTGGAGGGCGTTTTTATTGCCATTACCTGCGCAGGCGGTCCAGCGTGCCGATCAAACCAACGCCCGTGGAAGGGAAATACCAGGTTCTAAGCTCCAAATTCCAAATAACGTCCAACATTGAACCCTCCCCGCGGCAAGCCGCGGGGAATCTTCACCGAAAGGATGAAAGTCTATTTTCAGTTCGCTCGCTAACCCCGCCGCAAGCGGCGAGGAATGCGCTCGCTTTCGCGGTTCAAATTTCAAACCAGGTCGGCCGACCGCTTCAGGTGGTTGCAATGGGTTTTTCAATAGCAGCGTGTCAACAACGGGAGCTTCGCCTTTCCGGGGTTGAAGCGGCTTCCAGCCGCGAAGCGCTTTAGCCGATTTCGATAGCAAATAGCGGCTGGAAGCCGCTCCTACGCTGTAAGTCACCTGGGCGCCTCATCCCACACCCTTGGATATTGTCTTTCAAGATACCGAAATCAGAGCATCGTTTTCAAACCATTCCAAGCCGATCGTTTAGGATTTGGTAGGATTTGGGGCTTGGAATATAGGGATTTGCTTTTTCGGGTCGGTTGGATCAGTGAGGAAAGATCGTTTCAAGCACAAGCAAACGTACCTAGATTGGTCGGAAGCTGAACGCCGCCAGTTGCAGTCATAAAAAAAACCCGGGGCCGAAGCCCCGGGTTTTTTTACGGTTTGTACTTCCAGTCAAACGGACAGTCCGCTCAGCTTAGAAGTTGATCTGCCATTTGGCGCCAAAGTAGGTGATGTTGGGCTCGGGATCAACAGCTGCACCGGCATTGTCGTAATCAGCCGTGATGTAGCCAACTTCAGGAACGATGAAGAAGCCCGGCGCGATGTTGATGGTGGCATTGAGGTAAACCTGCATGCCTGTCTCGTCCTCGGTGGCAACGCCAGGGATATCGTCTTTTTCGTATTGCACATAACCGAAGCCGCCCTCGATGGTAAGCATCTCGGAGACATTGAAACCGACCACGCCCAAGACGCCGAAGCCTTCCGTGTCATAGACATTATAGCTAGGAGCCAAGGCGACAATAAAAGCCTCATCGTCGAAGTCCAGGGGATTGTATCCGCCGTAGTCGCCCAGGTTCTGTCCGATATGGGCTCCCGCCTTGATGTACAGGGCGCCGAAGTTAACACCACCACCGAGCCCGACGACATAAGAGTCCACGTCTTCGCTGATGCCGGTACTCCCGCCATCCAGTTCAAAGGTCTGGTAGCCGCCGAAAACATCTAAAAACCACATGTCGCTTTTGAAGCCATAGCCGACTTCAATTTTGGGGAACGTGACGTCATATACATCATCACTAAGGCTAGCACGTTGACCGGCCGGGGAAATCAGGGCAATCTTCAACCCACCAGTCTTCCACTGGATCATGGGCACACGGCCTTCGTAGAATTCACCGACACCCAGCAGGTCGCCGTCGCCGTCAAACACGCTGTTGGAGTAGAACCATGCGCTCGGGGCGTAGGTCTGGCCGATCAGCAGCTGGCTGCCACCGCCGAAGGTGTAGGTACCGAACAGCTTACGTTTGCCGAAACTGTCGCTCATCTCGAAGCCGCCGCCGATCTGGTCGTTGAACTTGACGTTGGCGCCGATACGGCTGTTGCCCTGCTGGGCCCACTGGAGGTCGTCGTCGTCTTCAAAGGTAGCGCCAAGACCATCATTATCAAAATCTTCCATGACATAGAAAGTAGCGAAACGGGCGCTGCCGTAAAAGTTCCAGTCGGCGGCCATGGCCGGAGCGGCCAGGCACAGAACGGCAAAGATAATAAATAGTTTTTTCATCTGGGTCTTTCCTCCTTAACGATTTTAATCTGATTTACTGCAACCTAATAATTGTCATTGTATTGCATATTACCGGTACTGCGCGCTGCTCTTGAACCACCTCCTTTCCGTTGGTATTTATTTTAAAATTTCAGGTCCTCAGCGAAGGATAGTATACCTGAACGTTTAAAATACAAAAAAATCCACTTTCAAAGCAGGTTCTGAAAGAGCGCTCGGTTGTGGTTAAGCCACTGAATTTAAATAATAATTTACACAACCGCACATATACGCCTAATAATTTAAGTGATTTTTACCAGTGGCATTAGAGCCTGTCAAGGCTTTTTAGCGTTAAAACAACGTCAGCGGCATTGTTCATCATGGCCGTAAACGGCCGTTTGGCCTGATACGACACTATATCATGGGGCTTTTAGGCCACCCGCCGTCATATTTTGTGTTATTACCGCTAATGGCTTACAATTAATTATTAAAGAAATACTCCTATGCTTAATTACCTATAATTAGACTTAACATTGCTTTTGGGTGTTTAGGTACGGTTTGACCACTGACCGGGGGCGGAGGTCGCAAGACCGATGACTGAGGAGAGAAGCCGGAGAGCGGCGAACAGCATTCCGAATTGGGGAATTGCAGGAGCGACTTCTAGCGGTTGTCGTTTTCCAGTAGGTCGGTACATCGTGAAACCCCAAGGACCGCTGCAACGAAAGCAAGCAAAAAGGTGTAATTTTAAAGTTGCAGTTGCAACTTGCACATTGGTTAGGCAGTTTTACGAGTCATCTCTTGATATGAAAATTCCCAACCCCCAGCACTGTCCTTTGCATGTTCTATTGTCATAGCAACGATGTTGCCGTTCCCATCGATATCGATGTAAATATTCTCGCTTATTTCTTTTGTTTCAAGAACATCTTTGTCTGTAAATTCAATGTGAGCCGTATCCGTGTCGGAAAAATATTTAATTTTCATGCTCTACTTCTCCTTAAATGACCTATCGAAGAATGCATTGTGGACGGTTTGGCCATCTTCCAGCAAGATCACCCTCAAGTATTTTCCGACTTCTGGTATTTTTGCCCACTTCCTTAACCTGCCATCAGATTGTATTTCAACTTTCTCAGGGTTCTCGATGGCCCTCATTATCCAAGCCTCTTTGATCTGGGCTCGATCAGGACGTTTCCTCATATAATGAAAATATTGGGTAGTCTTCATTGATCAACACTCAGGACCAATAGGCAATGTTGAATTGTATGATGTCATTCGACGCGTGTCAATCAAACGAAAGTATCATGGGTTTGGGGATGGCTTTTAAAAAATGCCGGTCATTGGACATAAATTGATCCGCCCCGTTAACGATGCCGGAAGCAATGATAAGGCTGTCAATAGACCTGAGGCCTTTCCATTCAATTGTCCTGTCGCTCCCGACCCTCTCCAACACACCCAACGTTATTTCCTGACATCGACAATTCGGGAAATTGATAAGGTAGTCCTTAACTTCCAGCGCCAGGGCATGCTGGTTTTGATTGATCGGGCCTTGCATGACTTCACCGACAGATAGGATTGAAATGACGGCCGCAGCATCCCCGGCTTCCACCATTTGAAACAACAGCTTGGCCAGTTTCTGATAGGGATTAACCGAATCGGTCAGGTAGATGATGATGTTGCTGTCTATCAACACTTTTCGGCCGGCAACAGCCTTTTTCAACTTCACGTGTGGCTATCGTAGGAGCGGCTTCCAGCCGCGATTACGCGATGCTAAATGTTGTTTATCGCGGCTGGAAGCCGCTCCTACGAATAAACCGACATGGTTGCGCCCCGGTTTGGGATTTCGATATTGGGTTTTGGCATTTATTTGGTATGTGGTGCTTGATTTTTGGAATTTTTCACCCGGTCCGGCTGGTGAAAAAAGTGCCTGAACTTCGAGTAGGGGTAGGAATACCCGACGGCGGCGGTCACGAAGGCCTGCCGGTCATCGGGAACCAGCGGGTATTGACGGCCGGGCCCCATGTGCGTGTCCGTAAAGTGAAAGGTCGTTTCCGCAGGTGCCAGGTCGGCCGCCTCGAAAAAATAGGCCTGCCAGTTGTATCGACAGGCGATGGTCTTGCCGCACCCGGGATCATACGCCGGCGTCAGCATGATCGCCTGCTGGTAATGCAGAAGGTCTTCCAGTGTTGCATCACGTTCGATTCCCTGTGAAGCGATAAAGCCGGCCACCGACCGGTAGAATTCTGCCCGGTCCTCACAGACGCTCAGCCACAGCCAGGTCCACAACGGCCAGCCCCTGCGGGTCGGGTGATATTGCCGCAGCAGGGCCAGCATGTCCGGCTGGGTGAGGATGCGGTTGACCTGGGGCATGTCCGGGTCCGCATGGTAATCGTCGATGAGTTTTTTTAGACGGTTGAACGCGCGTCCGATGCCCCGTTCATCCGCCAACAGGCGACCGAGGAGCCCGTCATAGAACCGCCGATAGGACAAAAGCCCTTCACGATCCAGGTAGATGGCGATAAACCGGGTATAGGCCCCGTTGTGGAGGGCCTGAATCATCTCGGCAAAAAGCAGGCAATAGGCCCAGTCCGCATAGGGCATGGTCCGGGTGCCGAATACCAGCTCCACCAGCTCGCGTTGAAAACCCGCCTCGGTCATCCGAATGGGTTTGAATCGGGTCTGCAGGCCGTATTGTTCACGCATGCCGGGCTGGCTTAAGGGGGCATTGGGCAGCAGTGCCAGTTCGAACACCCGGATGTCGTCATGCATACCGATTTCGAGCAGCCGGCCGATGCCGTCCACAAAGGATTCCCGCGTCTCCTGGGGCAGACCCAGGATCAGTTCCGTGTAGGTGGGGATATGGTGCTGCTGGTAACGGTTTTTCAGGTCGGCATACACGCCGATGTCCACATGGGGACGCGCCACCGCCTCCAGCACATCCACGTCCACGCTTTGCATTGACAGGGTCGTTCCCCAGAGCATGTCGTTTTCGAACAACAGCCGGCTGATGGCAAAGACCGTTTCATTGGAGGTCTTGGCGAACTGGATCCGGACGCGTTTGGGAAATCCGGTTCGATGGCGTGCAGCGACCAATAGCCGGGCGATCTCCAGATCCCTCTTGAACAGGCCAAAGTTGGAGTCGGTGATGTATATGTCGGCAACGCCCTTATCGGCCATGGTGTTGATTTCTTCGGCGACCCGGTCCAGTGCGTGCAGACGGACCTTGTTTTTGGTGCGCACGCCCCAGTCGCAGAAACAGCAGGCAAACGGGCATCCCCGGTTGGTCTCCCACAGCGCGATCCGGTTGCCGTGTTGCTCACCCAGAAACGCATCCAGACTGCCGTTAAGGTAAGGACTGGGCACCGGCAGATCTTTGCCCAGCCGCGTCCCCATGGGCGTGGTGACCGTGCTGCCGGAGCGGTTGAACGATATTCCCTCCAGGCGCCCGAAATCGGGATGCTGCTCGAGCAGTTCCTTCAACAGGCGGGCAAAGGGAATCTCCCCTTCCCCGTGTACCAGGACGTCTGCATGGGGGAATCGCGAAAAAAAGTCACCGGGCCGGTCGGGGACATGCGGCCCGCCGCAGACCACCAGGCAGTGTGGATAATTCGCTTTCACCCGACGGGCGATGGCCATCTGCTGGTTGTGGTTCCAGACATAGCAGGAGAGGCACAACAGGTCGGGGTCTTTGATGCCCGCCACCACAGCATCCACCGGCTGTGGTGTGGTCAACGGCGGGTGCCAGCGGTAGGCCGCAGCAATCAGGGGATCCTGTCGGGCGTAGCCCTTTAAAAAACCGAACGCGTAGGGAACAAAAGAAATCATGTTGAAACTGAGGAAATAGATCGATTTCATCGGGGTTTTTCACCGTGGTGGGAATAGAGACGTTGCAGGATTGGCATTCGGATGTCGGTCCACTTCCCTTTAGATTCAGTATGGTTTCAGCATGCGCCGCCAATCGGTCCGGGTTGTCATCCACCACCGCCGCAAACCGGGCGGTGGTGGATGACAACCTGATTTGCATTATGAACCGATCCGGTTTGATTACCAATTGCTTCGGCTGCTGAGTCCGACCGACATGCTGCGGCTGTTTTCAGGATTCCTGTATAGCAACTCAACCGTTTGGTTTTGTTGATCGACGCTCACACTGAATTGATTGACACTGGAAAACCAGACGCCGATGATATTTCCGTCAGGGTCCAGAATATGGAATCCGGCGGGATAGTAGGTATGCTTGCCATACATGTTTCCACTCATCTTCCTAAGCATTTCCGATTCCGGCTCAAAGGGAACCCAATAGCGCGATGGAACCGTGTAGCTGCGGTCAATACCAATAATGGCATAGGGCATGTTGTCTCTGCCCGCATAAAAATACTGGTAGTCGGGTTGGTGGTCTCCCTGGCGAAAGGCGAGATCTACCTCGGCACTTTTGGTGAAGTGGCCCTGATTTTTCGTACATCCGGCAAGCATCAGAACCAGCACAGCCAGCGCAATATATCCGCCAAGGCGGACGCGCAATATTATTTGATGACGTTCAAGAAGTGACATGACAGCCTCCTTTGTCTGAGATTTCGAGAAACGGTTTTCCCGCTAAATATAGGCATGAATGGTTGCAAAACAATAACCGTCCCACCTCTGCAGGCAGGTCAGCAATCGTGCCCGGTGTCACCACCGATGAGGCAGACGCCGATCTGCCAGGCCACGGCCGGTGGGGAAAGCACAGGGGCCTGCATGGTCACCCTGCTGGATATAGGTCGCACCAACGGAAAAAGGCTTACAGCAAATGCCGTAAGCCTTTGATAGGCGTTGGCTGAGGGACAAGGATTCGAACCTTGATTGACGGAGTCAGAGTCCGTTGTCCTACCATTAGACGATCCCCCAGCATCAGGTGGTGCCCGTTTACACAAAAGCGGCAGGGGAGTCAAGACCAAATCGTTGGCGCCAATGGGGCACGCACGTGCATGCCAGCCCCAGGTTGCTTGGTAAATTGAATAAGGAGAAGAAAAATCACAATATCCAAAAAAACAAATCTCAAACAAATCCCAATAACCAAACGCCAAATAACAAACAGGACCGGATCGGCTTTTTTTTGGGATTTCGATATTGTATTTTGGAATTTGTTTGGAATTTGAATGTTGGGTTTTGGAATTTGTTTAACATTGCAATCATTTCCCCATCGATTCGATAAATTCCACCGCTGTATGCAGCCGCGCCAGCACCCGATCCTTACCCAGCACTTCGATCACTTCGAAGATACCGGGACTCACGGTCGTACCGGTAAGGGCGACCCGCACCGGTTGGGCGATCTTGCCGAAGCCCAGGCCGGTTTCGTCCATCACGCGTTTAAAGGCGCCCTCCTGGGTCTTTTCCGCCAGGTTGTCCAGTTCCCCAAGCTGTTCGGCAAGCAGGGCGAGCACCTGCGCCGTTTCCGGTTTCAGGAACTTTTTGGCCGCCTTGTCGTCGTAGGGCCGTACCTCTTCACGGTAGTAAAAATGAGCGCCGTCGGCCATCTCCACCAGGGTCTTGCTGCGGGTATGCAGGCTGCTGATGACACCCGTCAGGTAGTCGTCATCGGCGGCATCGTAACCCTTGTCCCTGAAAAAAGGCAGCACCCGGGGGGCGAGCTGCCGAACCGACGTGGCCCGAATGTGGTCGGCATTCAGGGCGGTGAGCTTGTCCGTGTCGAACACGCCGGCAGATTTACCGATGTTCTTCAGGCTGAACTTTTCCACCAGTTCCTGGCGGGTGAAGAACTCCTGATCGCCGTGTGACCACCCCAGCCGTGCCAGGTAGTTGATGAAGGCATCTGGCAGGTAGCCCATATCCCGGTAGGCGGTCACCGACATGGCGCCGTGGCGTTTGCTCAGCCGCGTCTTGTCCTTTCCTAGCACCATGGGCACATGGCCGAAAACGGGCAGGGGTGATTGAAGCGCCCGGTATAGCAGGATCTGCTTGGGTGTGTTCATGACGTGGTCGTCACCGCGGATCACCGTGTTGATGCCCATGGTGATGTCGTCCACCACGACCACGAAGTTATACGTGGGCGTTCCATCGCTGCGACAGACCACAAAATCGTCCTGCTCGGTGTTCTGAAAAACGATATTGCCCTTGATCACGTCCTGAACCACCGTGGTACCGGCAAGGGGGGACTTGAAACGAATCACGGCATTGTCCGATCTGGGCAGGCCGCGTTCCCGGCAGTGGCCGTCGTATTTGGGCTTGCCGCCTTCGGCCTTGGCCTTCTGGCGCATGGCCTCCACCTCCTGCTGGGTGCAGGTGCAGTAGTAGGCATCCCCCGAATCCAGCAATTTCTGGAGGTATTCCCGGTAAAGGTCGAATCGCTGGGTCTGAAAATAGGGACCTTCGTCCCAGTCCAGTTCCAGCCAGCGCATCGCCTCGAAAATGGCATCCACGGATGCCTGGGTCGAACGCACCGTATCCGTATCTTCGATGCGCAAGACAAACTTTCCGTGATTCTGACGGGCGTAAAGCCAGTTGAACAAAGCCGTGCGGGCGCCGCCCACATGCAGGTAACCCGTGGGGCTCGGGGGAAATCGAGTAACGATGGTTTCCATTGTTGATCTGCCTTATGTTAGTCGTTCGTAAACTGATGAAAATGAAACATCTAGTTAAACAATAAGTCATTTATCGGTCACAGTGCGTCGTGCCGTTTCCATGCTCACCGGCAGCCGCGGGACCTCAATCGGGAAGCCAACCGCCGGTCTGTCTGCAGCCAACCGATATCTTCGCTATGAGGTTAACCAATCGTAATAACAATCAATGAAATCGAAACCAGCCAATCGCGGCCAGTTTCAGGCCACCTCATTACCACATCCCCAAAGGGGGAACAAGGGTGCGGCGGGAAAGATTTTTTGGAAAAACCTTGACATTCGTCGGCTTTTTAATTACTACAGGCGCAACCAATTAAAAACAGGGCTAATTCTGTAATAGTTATAAATATTTTAATATGTTAGGAGATTACTAATGGCTGTACCGAAGCACAAGACATCTAAGTCAAAACGGGATAAACGACGCGCCCACAACAAAATTGACGCGCCAGCAGTGGGAACCTGCCCGGGATGCGGCGAAGCCAAACTTCCCCACCATGCCTGCCCCGAATGCGGCGAGTACAAGGGTAAAAGCGTTATCGTTAAAGACGACTGATCGATTTCTATCGGGTCACAACCTTCAGACGATTTCCCCCAAAGGAAAAGCCAATCATGACCGACACCGGATCCCATCGCCCGCAGGGTGGTTTGGACGAAGAGACCCGGCAGATGGTGGTCGACACCGTCCGCCAGCTGTCCAAGCGCCTGCTTACCAAAAAAGCCGTCCTGGAATGGGACCGTGACGAAATTTTTCCCGAAGCCGCCGTCCGGGAGATGCTGAGCCCGGAGATCGGGCTCCAACTGCTGTTCATCCCCGAAGCCTACGGCGGAATGGGCGGCGGCGCCATGGACTGCTGCGCCGTCACCCGGGAGATGAGCAAAATCTGCCTGGGTGTGGGAACCGCCTTTTTCGCCATCCAGTTGGGCTCGGACCCCATCATCGTCGGCGGCACCGAAGCCCAGAAGGAGCGTTGGCTGGGCGCCGTTGCCGACGGCCACAGCCTGGTGGCTTACGCGGTGACCGAAGCGGAGGCCGGCAGCAACCTGGCATCCCTCAGGACCAAGGCAGAACCGGTCATGGACGATTCCGGCACGCTCACCGGCTACCGGATCAACGGTTCCAAGCAGTTCATCTCCACCGGCGGCTACGCCGATTTCGTGACCGTCCTGGCGCAGACCCCCGAAGGCCCTACCTTTTTTGTGGTCGAAAAGGGCACCCAAGGCTTCGAGCAGCACAAGGGCGAGGAGAAGCACGGCATCCGGGCGTCCAACACCTCACCCCTGACCTTTACCGATGTCTACGTCCCCGTGGAAAACATGATCGGCGATGCCCCCGGTAAAGGGCTCAAGCAGGCCAACCAGGTGTTTGGCTACACCCGGCTCATGGTGGCGGCGATGGCCCTGGGGGCCGGAGAGGCTGCCCTGGAGGGAATCGTCATCCCCTATGCCCATGAACGGATCCAGTTTGGCGGTCCCCTTTCCGATAAAAAGGGCTACACCAACAAACTGATCGTCCCCCACTGGGTCAACCTGAAGGCCGCCGCCGCCCACATCGAAGCCATTGCCCGCCGAATAGACAGCGAAGACGAGGACTTTCAGGTGGAAGGATCGATTGCCAAGCTCTTCACCTCCGAAGCCGCCAACCGGGCGGCGGACGATGCCATGCAGGCCCTGGGCGGCTATGGTTACATCAGCGAATTCGGTGTAGAAAAAATTAAAAGAGATGTAAAAATAACCTGTATCTACGAAGGCACCAGTGAAATCCAGCAGAACATCATCTCCACGTTTCGCTGGAAAAAAACCCGTAAAACCAAAGGCGCCTTTTACGAAGAGATGGCCAACGGACTGGATGGGCTCCACGGCGACTGCGATCGGGCCGGCTGCCGGACCCTGGCCGCCTGTGCGCGGGCGTTGAACCGTACCATCGATTTTGCCCACGAAAACCGCCTCACGCGGCACCAGCAAGTCATGTTCGCCCTGGCCGACATGATGACCCACGTGGAGGTGGGGGAAAGCATGGCCCGCCTGGCCGTGAACGGAGCGGACGAGATTAACCTGGCCACGGCTCGGGTCTTTGCCAACAGCTGCGCCCGCCTGGTGGCCGAAAAAACCAGGTTGATCGTGATGGGCAGCGACGTCGTCGCCGCTGAAACGGCGGATCAATTCCTGCCGTCGTTGGATCTGGCCGCATTGGAGGGCAGCTACCGGGGGCTGATCGACGACATGGACCGCCTCACCGACCGGATTTTTGAGAGGACATCATGACCGGATCGGGCGAACGAATCGTCGTGGTCACCGGGGGATCACGAGGCATCGGACGGGCCATCTGCGCCGGCCTGAGCGCACCGGGAACCACCGTCTATTTCAACTACAACAGCAATCTGGATGCAGCCCAGACCACGGCCAAGGCCATCTCGGCCGGCGGTGGCAGGGCGTGCTTCCACCAGGTGGACGTGGCCTCGCAAAGCGCCGTATCCGACTACCTGGGTGCGGTCTTGAAGGAGTCCGGGAGGATCGACGTGCTGGTAAACAACGCCGGCATCACCCGTGACGGCCTGCTGGTGCGCATGAAGGAAACCGACTGGGACGCAGTCATGGACGTCAACCTGAAAGGGACCTTCAACTGCATGAAGGTGGCCGCCAAAGTCATGATGAAGCAGCGCTACGGGCGTATCGTCAACATCTCTTCGGTGGTGGGCGTTTCCGGCAACCCGGGACAGGCCAACTACGTGGCTTCAAAAGCGGGTATCATCGGTCTGACCAAGGCCGTAGCCCGGGAGCTGGCCAGCCGGAACATCACGGTGAACGCCGTGGCCCCCGGTTATATTGATACCGACATGACCGGCGATCTCGACGACAAATCCAAGGCGGCCATGATCGGCCAGATCCCCATTGGGCGAATCGGCACTCCCGACGACATTGCCGGCGTCGTCGCTTTTCTCGTCTCTGCAGCCGCGGATTATATCACCGGCCAGGTCATCCATGTAAGCGGCGGCATGTATATGTGAAAATTGTAGAATTGAGGAATTGAGGGATTGCGAATTGAGGAATTCAATGCCTTTCAATTCTGGAATCCCTCAATTCCTCAATCCCTTAGTTCTGTTTAATTATTGAAAGGAGATCCTCATGTCAGCAGAAGATAAAGTTAGAAAGATTATCGCGGAGAAGCTCAGTGTAGACATTGCCGAAGTGGTTCCGGAGGCCTCTTTTGTGGACGACCTCGGGGCCGACAGCCTCGACCTGGTGGAACTGATCATGTCCATGGAAGAAGAGTTCGACGTGGATATTTCCGATGAAGACGCCGAAAAGCTGGTCTCTGTCAAAGACGCCTTCGACTACATTAAAAACCATTAATTTTATTTTACCAGAAGGGACGGAATCGTTGAGCAGACGGGTTGTCATCACCGGATTGGGACTCGTAACACCGCTGGGTATCGGCGTCGATGAAACCTGGTCGGCCCTGTGTGAAGGCCGCTCCGGCATTGGCGAAATCACGCGTTTCGACACAACCGAATTTACCACCAAAATTGCGGGGGAAGTCAAGCATTTCAACGCGGAGGATTTCCTTCCCAAAAAAGAGGCCAAACGCACTGAAAGATTCATTGCCTACGCCGTGGCAGCCGCCCGGATGGCCGTCGAAAACGCCCGCCTGACCATTGACGACACCAATGGCCCCCGCGTGGGCGTGATCACCGGTTGCGGATTGGGCGGGCTGCATAGCCTGGAGATGACTGCCTACACCGTTCAGCAAAAGGGCCCCAAGCGCTGCAGCCCCTTTTTCATTCCCATGCTCATCGGCAACATGGCCCCGGGAATGATCTCCATCCACCTGGGTGCCAAAGGTCCCAACATTTCGGTGGCCACGGCCTGTGCGGCCGGCGCCCACGCCATCGGCGATGCCTGCAACACCATCTTACGTGGGCAGGCCGACGCCATGATCACCGGCGGCGTGGAATCGGTCATCACCCCCACCTGCATCGCCGGCTTCAACGCCATGAAAGCCCTGTCCACACGCAACGATGATCCCCAGAAGGCCTCACGGCCCTTTGACCGTGACCGTGACGGATTCGTGGTGGGAGAAGGCGCCGGGATGCTGATTCTCGAAGCGCTGGACCATGCACGCGAGCGGGGGGCACCCATCCTGGCTGAAATGGTCGGCTACGGCCAGAGCGGAGACGGCTATCATATGACCTCCCCATCTCCGGACGGCGATGGCATGATCCGCTGCATGCAAGCCGCCATTGACAGCGCAGGCATCTCCTGTGAAGCCATCGACTACATCAACGCCCACGGCACGTCCACCCCGCTGAACGATCTCTACGAAACCCGGGCAATCAAAAAGGTATTCGGCGATTTCGCACCTAAGGTGCCTATTTCTTCGACCAAATCCATGACCGGACACCTGCTGGGCGGTGCCGGCGGGATTGAAACCTCATTTACCGTAATGGCCGTAAAAAACGGCATCATCCCGCCGACCATCAATCTCGAGCACGCCGCTGACGAATGTGATCTGGATTACGTGCCCAAGGTGGCCCGCAAGGCGGATATTACCTACGCCATGTCCAACTCCTTCGGCTTCGGCGGCACCAACGCCAGCCTGGTGGTCAAGCGATACGAACCATAATTGATGAACCTACTGTCGGTCTGAGTTCAACGGTTCAGGGTTCCCCGTTCAGAATTAGCCGCTTCGCGACATACCGGAAATAACAAATTACAAGCACCAAATTACAAACAAATTTCAAAGCCCAATATCCAAATCTCAAATGAGATCAACATCCTCTTTGTTTGGAATGTTGGTCATTGTGATTTATTTGTTATTTGGCTATTGGCTATTGTGATTTGATGGTATGTTTTCGTTTTAAAAAAAACGTAAAACATCAAACACAAGTGCCTAACCAACCTAAACACTTCCCTTTTTTTTCTTGCGGTGTCGGCTGGTTCTGGATATGTAAACACGTTAGGCCTTTTATCGATCACGCTTTCTCCCCCGAAAGGAACCAAGGACCATGACCGAGGCATCCGGCCCACAGCGAATCATCATCGGCTGCGACCATGCGGCATACCGGCTCAAGGAAACGCTCAAAACAGCAATAGAGGCCCAAGGTATCGCCGTTACCGATGTCGGCACCCATAGCGAGGCATCCATGGACTATCCGGACACCGGCAAGACCGTGGCCGAAAAGGTTTCCTCGGGCGAATACGAGCGGGGTATTCTCATCTGCGGCACCGGACTGGGTATGTCCATGGTGGCCAACAAATACCCCCACGTGCGCGCGGCACTTTGCAACGACCTGTTCTCAGCAACCATGAGCCGGCGGCACAACAACGCCAACATCCTGGTCATGGGCGGTCGGGTTATCGGTGATATCCTGGCCCTGGAAATCCTGAGCACCTGGTTGAAAACCGCCTTCGAGGCGGGTCGGCATCAGCGCCGGCTGGACAAGTTTGACAGTATCTAAAGTAAAATAGAAAGCGAGAATGCACGTTGAGCATCGACTTGATTCGAGAAACCGATCCCGAAATCGCCCGGGTCATCCAGAACGAAGCGATGCGTCAGCAGTCTCACCTGGAGCTGATTGCATCGGAAAATATCGCCAGCCAGGCCGTCATGGCGGCCCAGGGCAGCATCCTGACCAACAAATACGCCGAAGGCTACCCCGAAAAACGCTACTACGGGGGTTGTGAGTTCGTCGACCGGGGCGAACAGATGGCCATCGACCGGGCCCTGGCCCTGTTCGGCGCCGACTGCGCCAACGTGCAGCCCCACTCGGGCTCCCAGGCCAACATGGCCGCCTACTTTGCCCTTCTCGAACCCGGTGATACGGTTCTGGCCATGGACCTGGCCCACGGTGGTCACCTGACCCACGGTGCCAAAGTCAGCTTTTCCGGTCGGCTTTTCCACTTCGTCCACTACGGCGTCAACCGGGAGACGGAGGTCATCGACTACGACCAGGTGGAACGCCTGGCCAGGCAGCACCGCCCAAAAATGATCGTGGCCGGTGCAAGTGCTTATCCCCGTTTTTTCGATTTCAAGGCCCTGGCGGAGATCGCCCGATCAATCGATGCGCTGCTGATGGTGGATATGGCCCACATCGCCGGACTGGTGGCAGCCGGGGTGCACCCCTCACCGGTTCCCCACAGCGACGTGGTCACCTCCACCACCCACAAGACATTGCGAGGCCCCCGCGGGGGCCTGATCCTGGCCCGGGACGGCTGGGGTAAAAAAATCAACAGCCAGGTGTTTCCCGGCATTCAAGGCGGCCCGCTGATGCACGTCATCGCCGCCAAGGCCGTGGCCTTCAAGGAGGCGCTGGGCGACCCCTTCAGACAATATCAGAAAAACACCGTAACCAATGCGGCGACGCTGGCCAACAGCCTTAAAGATAACGGCCTGGATCTGGTGTCCGGCGGCACGGACAACCATCTCATGCTGGTCAACCTCACCCGCATGGGTATCACCGGCCGGGATGCGGAGGACGCATTAGGTCGTGCCGGCATCACCGTAAACAAGAATGCCATCCCCTTCGAAACGCGCGGCCCCCATGTGACCAGCGGCATCCGTATCGGCACCCCTTTTGTAACCAGCCGGGGAATGATGGCCGAGCAGATGAAGATCATCGGCGGCCTCATGGCCGAGGTCCTGCGTAATCCAGGGAACGAGGCGCTGCTGAAAAAGACAGGGGATCGGGTGCAGGCGCTGTGTGATGAATTTCCCCTTTATCCACAGGCACACGGACACGGACGGTAAAGGAACGTTTGCAATGACTGCAGCCAGCAACGGTAAACGATCGGACTATCTCTCCTGGGACGACTACTTCATGGCCGTCGCCCTGTTGTCGGCCCAGCGCAGCAAAGACCCCAACACCCAGGTGGGTGCCTGTATCGTCAATCGCCAGAAGCGAATCGTAGGCGTCGGGTACAACGGCTTTCCCACCGGCTGTTCCGATGACACCCTGCCGTGGTGCCGCGAAGGAGACTTTCTTGACACCAAATACCCTTACGTCTGCCACGCGGAGCTCAATGCCATCTTAAACAGTGTCCCCGGGAACCTCACCGATTGTCATATTTATACAGCCCTGTTTCCCTGTAACGAGTGCGCCAAGGTAATTATCCAGGCGGGTATCCGCGAGGTGGTCTACCTGTCTGACAAGTATGCCGACACCGATTCCGTTCGCGCCTCCAGAAGAATGTTCGACCAGGCCGGGGTGGCCTGTCGCCAGTTGATGCCGGCCAGTCAGGTGGTGTCCATCCAATTTACGGAGAAGGAATGATGTCTGATCCGTTGCATGATACGCCGGTTGGTGAACCCTCCCCGCGGCAACCCGCGGGGAGGGTTCACCGTAAGGATAAAAAATCGATTTTCAGTTCGCTCGCTAACCCTGCCGCAAACGGCGGGGAATGCGCTCGCTATCGCGGTTCAACATTACGCAGCCACCGGGAGGGTATTTAATGAAATGTCCATTTTGCGGAGAGCTTGACAACAAAGTTATCGATTCTCGAGTAAGCAAGGATGGCAGCGTGATCCGACGCCGGCGGGAGTGCATCGACTGCACCCGACGCTTCACCACTTACGAGCACATTGAAGAAATTCCCATCATGATCATTAAAAAGGATGGTCGCCGGGAAGTCTTCAGCCGCGAAAAGGTGGGGTCCGGAATCCGCAAAGCCTGCCAGAAGCTGGACATCAGCATGAACACCATCGAAGCGTTCATCGAAGACCTGGAAAGGGACCTTCGGGAAACGGGTGAAAAGGAAATTCCCTCCCACGAAATCGGTGAGCGGGTCATGGTCAAATTGCACGAACTCAATGACATCGCCTATGTCCGCTTCGCCTCTGTCTACCGCGAGTTCAAGGATGTCAACGACTTTGTATCTGAACTCAAGCGTCTGCTGAGCCACCCGGCTAAGTAGCGCGTTTCCAAGAGGGAAGGGATCCAGCGGTCAAGGATCCAAGGGTCCAGAATATTCATGAGCGATATTAAATATATGCAGCAGGCATTGGCCCTGGCCGAAAAGGGCCGGGGCTGGACCTCGCCCAACCCCATGGTCGGCGCCGTGCTGGTCAAGGACGGCCGGGTCGTGGGTCAGGGGTATCATCAGCGGGCGGGCGGGCCCCACGCCGAAGTCAACGCCATCGACAATGCGGGCGAGCGGGCCCGGGGGACGACCCTTTATGTTACCCTGGAACCTTGCAACCACTTCGGCCGCACACCACCCTGTACCCACAAAGTCCTGGATGCCGGCATCCACCGGGTGGTGGTGGCGATGGGCGACCCGAACCCCGGCGTCGAGGGGGGCGGCAGCAGATACTTGCAGGACCACGGCATCGATGTGACCACGGGCATCTGTGAACAGGAGGCCCGGGTGCTTAACGAAGCGTTTATCACCTGGGTCACCACCGGCAGTCCCTTTGTGGTTGTCAAATGCGCGGCCACCCTCGACGGACGCATTGCCACCCGCACCGGCGATTCCCGCTGGGTCACCGGTCCAGCCTCCCGCCAGTTCGTCCATCAGGTCCGCCATGCGGTCGACGGTATTATGGTAGGCGTAACGACCGTTAAAAAAGACGACCCCAGTCTGACCACGCGCCTGGATGGAGCAGCCGGCTCGGACCCGACACGCATCATCCTGGACACCCACCTGTCAATCCCGCTGACATCCAAGCTGCTGCACCAGACATCCACCGCCCCCACGTGGGTGGTCTGCGGGACGAATGCACCGGCAGATCGACAAGCCGAATTGGAGGATACCGGGGCACGGGTCGTCGCCGCCCCGTTGAAAGATAGCCGCATCGACCTGTCGGCCCTGATGCAACAACTTGGCGAAATGGGTATCACCAGCCTGCTGATCGAGGGCGGGAGCACGGTCATCGGTTCAGCGTTTGCAGCCGACATCGTGAATAAAATATGTTTCTTCTACGCGCCGAAAATATTGGGCGGTGATGATGGGATTCCCATCTGCCGGGGGGCGGGACCGGAGCGCATGCACCAGAGCATCGCCGTCCATGATTTGTCGGTGCTCCGATTCGACACCGACGTCATGCTTCAGGGCTATCTGAAACCCTTTTGATTCATTGACAACAAGCGTTTACACATTATTCTTACGGATATGTTCACAGGAATCATCGAAGGTTTAGGCACCATTTCCGCCATCCACCCGTCTGGTCAGGGGAGCCGGATTTCAATCACTTCGGATTTCGATCTTACCGGAACCCGCATCGGAGACAGCATTGCCGTGAACGGCGCCTGCCTGACCGCCGTGACCTTACAGGGAAGCCGGTTTAACGTGGACGTCTCCCCCGAGACCCTGAAGCGAAGCGTCTTGGGTAGGATCAAACTCGGTGAACGGGTCAATCTGGAACGGGCCCTGCGGCTGTCGGACCGCCTGGATGGCCACCTGGTTTCGGGTCACATCGACGGCATCGGCACCCTGCGCGAAAGAAAAACGCTGGCCAACGCCATCATCATCACCTTCGGCGTCGCCCCGTCCCTTTCCCGATACATGATTGAAAAAGGGTCAGTGGCCGTGGACGGCACCAGCCTGACGATCAACCGCTGCGACAGCACCACGTTCGAGATAAGCATCATTCCTTACACGGCCGGCATGACCACCATCGGCTTTAAAAAGGAGGGAGACGCGGTCAACATCGAAACCGATATGATCGGCAAATACGTTGAACGCTTTGTCCTGAACCGCGAACCGGTGGACCAAGAGCCCGAGAAATCCGGTGGCGGCATCGATATGGCGTTGCTGGCCAAATCCGGATTTATCTGATCAATTAACGCGCTGCAGGAGAACGTTCCACCATGCCAAAAATTAACATCGGCCAGGCCATTGAAGATATCCGCGATGGCAAAATGGTCATCCTTGTCGACGATGAAGATCGAGAAAACGAAGGCGACCTGACCATGGCTGCGGAAAAGGTGACCCCCGAAGCCATCAACTTCATGGCCAAATACGGCAGGGGCCTCATCTGCCTGTCACTGACCACTCAAAAATGTGCCCAGTTGGACCTGCCCTTGATGGTGCAAAACAACACCAGCCCTTTTGAAACCGGATTCACCGTCTCCATCGAGGCCAAATGCGGGGTCACGACCGGTATCTCGGCCGCCGATCGTGCCACCACCATCGCCGCCGCGGTGGCCGACGACGCCAAACCCGGCCACCTGACCCGGCCTGGACACATTTTCCCGCTGCGGGCGCGTGATGGAGGGGTCATGGTGCGGGTGGGGCAGACCGAAGGAAGCGTGGATTTGGCTCGGCTGGCCGGCCTCAAGCCGGCGGGCGTCATCTGCGAAATCATGGACGACGACGGCACCATGGCACGGATGCCGGCGCTTGAAGAATTCAGCCGGCAGCACGGCATCGGTATCTGCACCATCGCCGATCTGGTGGAGCACCGCATTCGAACGGAAAGTTTCGTTCACCGGGCCGCGGAAACCATCATCCCCACTCTCCACGGCGGCGATTTTAAAATGATCGCTTTTGAAAACGACGTGGACAATCTCACGCACATCGCCCTGGTAAAGGGGGAGATCGATCCGGAAACGCCCACCATGGTGCGGGTGCACTCGGAATGCATGACCGGTGACATCTTCGGTTCCATGCGCTGCGACTGCGGTGACCAACTGCACAAGGCCATGGCGATGGTGGCAGCCGAAGGGTCCGGTGTCATTCTCTACCTGCGCCAGGAAGGCCGGGGCATTGGCCTGATCAACAAGCTCAAGGCCTACGAGCTGCAGCGATGCAAGGGCATGGACACAGTGGAGGCCAACCTGAAACTGGGGTTCAAGGATGACATGCGGGACTACGGCATTGGCGCTCAGATGCTGGTCAATATCGGTGTGCGCAAGATGCGCCTGTTAACCAACAACCCCAAAAAGATGGTCGGGCTTCAGGGCTATGGGCTCAGCATGGAGGAGCAGGTGCCCATCGAGGTTGAGCCCAACGAGTACAACCGGTGCTATCTCGAGTGCAAAAAGCTCAAAATGGGCCATACGCTCAGTTTTGAAGAAACCGTAAAACATCAATAAGGAGAGGAAAACCGTCCTATGCCGAATATTATCGAAGCCGGCCTGGTTGCCAAGGGTAAGCGGTTCGGTATCATCGCCAGCCGTTTCAACGATTTCATTACCGACCGACTCGTGGGAGGGGCCGTCGATGCACTGACCCGCAGCGGTGCCGAGGACGCTGACATCGATCTTGTCAAGGTGCCCGGGGCCTTCGAAATTCCCATGGTGGCCCAGCGCATGGCCAAAAGCAAAAAGTATCATGCGATCGTCTGCTTAGGGGCTGTGATTCGTGGTGCCACGCCTCATTTCGACTATGTATGCGCCGAGGCCTCCAAAGGCATCGCCCAGGTGAGCATGGAGACCCAGGTGCCTGTCATTTTCGGTATTGTCACCACAGACAGCATTGAACAGGCCATCGAGCGGGCCGGCACCAAGGCGGGCAACAAGGGCTGGAGTGCGGCCGTCTCCGCCATCGAGATGGCCAACCTGATGGAAACGGTGGACAAGGGGTGACCATGGGAACCCGCCGATTATCCAGAGAGCGGGCCCTGCAGGCTCTGTTTTATATGGACATGCACCGGGACCCGGTGGAGGACCCAGTTGGACAGTTCTGCAGCAGTTTCGCCCAGGACAAACCCACCCAGCCGTTTTTCCACCGTCTGGTGAACGGGGTTCAGGAAAACCGCAAACAGATCGACACGGTGATCGAACAGTTCTCCAGCAACTGGAAACTCTCGCGCATGTCCTGCGTCGATCGCAATGTATTGCGCATCGCCGTATTCGAACTGCTCTTTTGCGCCGATATCCCTCCCAAAGTTTCCATCAACGAGGCCATCGACGTGGCTAAACGCTTCGGCACCGATGAGTCCGGCGCCTTTATCAATGGCATCCTGGACAGTATCCGGTTGGCCATGAAGGAAGACAAAATTACAGGAGGAACGAATTGATAATCCGTCAAATGGCCCTGGGCCCCATTCAGGCAAACTGTTTTATTCTGGGATGTGAAAAGACGCGCCAGGCCGTGGTCATCGATCCCGGGGACGATGCCGACCGCATCCTCACCAGCCTGGCCGGGGACAGGTTGACCGTCGTCCATATCATCAACACCCACGGACACTTCGACCACGTCGGCGCCAACAAGCGGCTCAAGGAGACGACCGGTGCAGATATTCTCATCCACGGTGCCGACGCCCCCATGCTCACCCAGCTGTCGGCCACGGCGGCCGCCTGGGGTCTGGCGGCGGAAGACTCTCCCACAGCTGATCGGCTGCTGGAAGACGGGGATACCATCTCCTTTGGCACCCATACCCTGAAGGTGCTTCACACCCCCGGCCATACCGTCGGCGGCATTTGCCTGTACGTCGAACACACTCAGGCGGACGCCCTGCAAAAGGCAGTATTTGTAGGCGATACCCTTTTTGCCGGCTCAATCGGCAGGACCGATTTTCCCGGTGGCAATTTCGACACCCTGATCAACAGCATCCGCACCAAGCTCTTTACCCTGGATGAAGACGTCACGGTTTATCCGGGACACATGGGAAACACCGCCATCGGGGTTGAAAAAAGAACCAACCCGTTCTGCGGGATGGGATAACACCAAACCATGCCTCAATCCATATCCAGAAAAAAAACCCGCCGCATCACGGTGGGTGGCGTTGCCGTGGGTGGGGGGGCACCCATCAGCGTTCAATCCATGACCAATACCAAAACCGATGATGTCACGGCTACCGTGGACCAAATTCAGCAGCTGACACTAGCCGGTTGTGAAATCGTCCGTGTGGCGGTCCCGGACCGATCCGCTGCCGAAGCCATCCCCCGGATCAAGAAACAAATTGCCATCCCCCTGGTCGCGGATGTCCATTTTGACCACCGCCTGGCCATCGCATCAGCCAGGGGCGGTGCCGATGGCCTGCGGTTCAACCCCGGCAACATCGGCAGCCGAAGGCACATCAAGGCTTTGGTCGACTGCGCCAGGGACCACCGGATCCCCATTCGCATAGGCGTCAATGCCGGATCCCTGGAAAAGGATATCCTCGAGGCGCACGAGGGTGTCACCGCTGCAGGCATGGTCGAAAGCGCAATGCGACATGCGGCCCTGCTGCAGGATTTGGATTTCCACGAAATCAAGATATCCATCAAAGCCTCGGACGTCCCCCGAACCCTCGAGGCCTATCGACTGCTGTCGCAAAAAACCGACCTGCCCCTTCACGTGGGAGTTACCGAAGCCGGGTCGCTGTATTCAGGCATCGTCAAGTCGGCCCTGGGTATCGGCACCCTGTTGGCCGAGGGCATTGGAGATACCCTGAGGGTTTCCCTCACCCGCGACCCGGTGGAGGAAATCCGGGTGGGCTACGAAATCCTTCGGGCACTGGATATCCGCCACCGCGGACCGGAGATCATCTCCTGCCCCACCTGCGGACGATGCGACATCCCCTTGTTCGACATCGTGGACAAGGTGGAAAAAGCACTGATGACCCGCACCACCCCGGTAAAACTGGCGATCATGGGCTGCGTGGTCAATGGCCCCGGAGAGGCCCGCGAAGCAGACATCGGCGTAGCCGGCGGCTGCGGGGTAGGTATCCTGTTCAAAAAGGGGAAAGTCGTCAAAAAATTTCCCGAAGACCGGCTGGTGGAAGTGGTTCTGGAAGCCGTGGACGCGTTTGAACAACAGACCAAATCACATTGACCATCAACAGATATCCGTTCAGGGTTCAACGGTTCGGGGTTCATCGAAGATCTCAACCAAGGGAACCCTGAACCGTTGAACCCAGAACGGTTCCAAAAACAGTTAGGACACACACATGGGAAAACCGCAGAAAAACGCTATCTCGCCCTCGCGGGATGAAGATTATCCGGAATGGTATCAAGCGGTTATTAAAGCTTCAGATATGGCGGAACGCGCTCCGGTGCGTGGCTGTATGGTTATCAAACCATGGGGATACGCCCTGTGGGAAAACATCGTGGCCCGGATGGACCGCCTGTTCAAGGCCACTGGCGTGAAAAACGCCTATTTTCCGCTCTTCATTCCCATCAGTTTTCTGGAAAAAGAGGCCGAGCATGTGGACGGGTTTGCCAAAGAGTGCGCCGTGGTCACCCATCACCGGCTGGAACAAGGGCCCGACGGCAGACTGGTTCCCGGCGGCCCCCTCACCGAACCCCTGGTGGTCCGTCCAACGTCGGAAACCATCATCGGCGATTCTTTTTCCAAGTGGGTGAGCAGCTACCGTGACCTGCCCCTGTTGATCAATCAGTGGGCCAACGTGGTACGCTGGGAAATGCGCACGAGGATCTTCCTGCGTACCAGCGAATTCCTGTGGCAGGAGGGGCACACCGCCCATGCCACGGATACGGAAGCGATCGAGCGGACGAAGATGATGCTCAAGGTCTATACCCGCATGGTCCAGGAAGATCTGGCCATGCCGGTCATCGAGGGCAGCAAGACTGCGGCGGAGCGCTTTCCCGGCGCCGTGGAGACCTTTTGCATCGAAGCCATGATGCAGGACCGCAAGGCCCTGCAGGCAGGAACCTCACACTTTTTAGGGCAGAACTTCGCCAAGGCCTCCAATATTCGATTCCAGACAGAAAAGGAAACCGAGGACTTCGCCTGGACCACTTCATGGGGAACCTCCACGCGCATGATCGGAGGTCTGATCATGACCCATGGCGATGACGACGGCGTCATTATGCCGCCGCGGGTTGCGCCGGCACACGTGGTTCTGCTGCCCATTTTCAGAAAACCGGACGACCGGCAAAAGGTGATGGATTACGTCAATGGACTGGCCGCAACCTTAAGGGAGATGGTCTACGCAGGCCGGGATCTGGTGGTGGAAGTGGACGAGCGGGATATTGGTGGCGCCCGGGGCTGGGACTGGATTAAAAAAGGAATCCCCGTGCGGGTGGAAATCGGCCCGCGGGATATGGCCGATGACTCGGTGTTCGTCGGCCGTCGCGACAAATCGCATCGCGATAAAACGGCGATGAAGCGTGAGGCCTTCGTGGCCCAACTGCCCGCCATCCTTGACGACATTCAGGGCCACCTCTTCGAGCGGGCCTGCCGTTTCAGGGATGAACACACCCGCACGGTGGATGACAGCGGCGATTTCTACGACTGGTTCACGCCCAAGAACCTGGAGAAACCGGAGATCCACGGCGGCTTTGCCATGTCCCACTGGTGCGGTGAGGAGGCCTGCGAGGCCAAAATCAAAACGGATCTCAACGTCACCATCCGCTGCATCCCCTTAACGGCGAAAAAGGAGCCTGGGGCCTGTATCTGCTGCGGTAAACCCAGTCACACGCGTGTGGTGTACGCCAAGGCGTATTGATCGATTAGCTCGAGCATTATCGCTTAGCCGACGGTTTCGTAAAGCATTCGAGATCAAGGCTTGCGGGCCGCGAAAGCGAGCTTAAGCGAGCGAACAGCAAATAGACCTTCATCCGTACGGCGAACATTCATGTTCCATCCCGAGGAATGAGGCGTACTGATCGTACGCCGCAGTGACGAGGGATGAAGCGTAACGCAGATATCGGATGTTTTACGAAACCGTCACGAATTATGATTCGAATCACCGACATCCTCGACAAAGTCCTTGAAAACCACCCGGATGCGGACGTGGACATCGTCGACCGTGCCTATATTTTCTCGGCCCGGGTCCATGACGGACAGATGCGCCTGTCCGGTGAGCCCTATCTCTCCCACCCGCTGGAGGTCGCCGGCATCCTGGCAGAAATGAAACTGGATTCGATAAGCATTGCCGCCGGCCTGCTCCACGATGTCATCGAGGACACCCATGCCACGGAAAATGAAATCGGTGAGATGTTCGGCCGTGACGTCCTTCATATCGTCTCCGGCGTCACCAAGCTGAGCAAACTGCCCTTCAACAGCGCCCAGGCCAGGGAGGCGGAGAGTATTCGCAAGATGTTGCTGGCCATGGCCGACGACATCCGGGTCATCCTCATCAAGCTGGCCGATCGTCTCCATAACATGCGGACCCTACAATTTCACAAAAGCGCCGCCAAAAAGAAGAAGATTGCCAGGGAAACCCTCGACATTTATGCGCCTATCGCTTCCCGGCTGGGCATTTACTGGATCAAGAACGAACTGGAAAACCGATCCTTCCAATTTTTGAATCCCGAGGCCTACGAAGATATTCACCGCCGGGTGGACAAAGACAAGGAGGACCGGGAAAACTATGTGGAAACCGTCAAGCGCTACATTCAGAAAAAGCTGGACGAGAACAGTCTGAACGCCGAGGTCAGCGGCCGCTACAAGCATTTTTACAGCATTCACCAGAAAATGCTGAATCAGAGCCTGCCCTTTGAAGAAGTTTACGACATCATTGCCTTCCGGATCATCCTGGAAACGATTCCCCAGTGCTACGAAGCGTTGGGGCTCATGCACAGCCTGTGGCGTCCCATCGCCAAAAAGTTCAAAGACTACATCGGCATGCCCAAGCCAAACATGTACCAGAGCCTTCACACCACCGTCATCGGCCCCTTTGGTGAACGCATCGAAGTCCAGATCCGCACCCATGAGATGGACCGGGTGGCCAAATCCGGAATCGCTGCCCACTGGAGCTACAAGGAAGGCAAGGTCATCGACGAGAATGTCTCAAAAACCTTTGCCTGGGTTCAGAATCTGGTGGAAAATCAGGAAGCGTTCAGGGACCCCAATGAATTTCTTGAGAATGTGCGCATCGATCTTTTTCCCGATGAGGTCTATGTATTTACCCCCCAGGGGCAGATCAAGTCACTGCCAAAGGGAGCCACACCGGTTGATTTTGCCTACCTGATCCACACGGAAGTGGGTGCGCAGTGTGTCGGCGCCAAGGTAAACGGCCGGATGGTCCCCCTGAAATATGAGCTTCAAACCGGTGAAATTGTAGAGGTGATCACCGGCAAGGGGCACCACCC
Organism: uncultured delta proteobacterium; assembly: GCA_963697405.1. GTDB lineage: Bacteria > Desulfobacterota > Desulfobacteria > Desulfobacterales > Desulfosarcinaceae > Desulfosarcina. Next base: position 290,117 of record CAVONY010000036.1, read on the forward strand.
GTCAAAGGACTGGCTCAATTTTGTCAAGACGGTCAAGGCACGATCCCGCATCCGGCAGTGGATCAAGACCCAGGAAAAGGAACGCAGCATCTCTTTGGGCCGGGAGATGTGCGAGAAGGCCTTCCGCAAGTACCGATTGAACTTCAATGCCCTGATCAAAACCGAAGAGATGCTAAAGGTCGTGGAGAGCTTCGGGTTTAAGCAAACCGAAGATCTAGTTGCCAGCGTGGGCTATGGCAAAATCACGCCGCTGCAGATCATCCGAAAAATCACGCCCAAGGAAGCAGTGGACGACACCGAGTCCTTATTCAACAAAATTGTCGCCAAAGAAAAGAAAAGAAAGGAAAAAGGCGGGGTGGTGGTCAAGGGCGTAGACGACATTCTGGTCCGCTTTGGCAAATGCTGCCGACCGGTGCCCGGTGACCCGATAACCGGCTACATCACCCGGGGATACGGCGTGACCGTTCACCGCACCACCTGCGTCAATGCCTTGAAATTAAATCCGGAACGCCAGATCGAGGTGGAATGGAACCAGGAGATGACCGAATCCTACCCGGTTAAAATAGTCGTGCGTTCCCTCGACCGGGTAGGCTTGCTAGCGGATGTGGCGGCCAATATCAGCAAAAGCGGCGCCAATATATTGAGTGCCAATACGGAAACCCAGGACAACCAAACCGTGGACAGCTATTTTACGCTGTCGGTCCAAGGCACCGACCATCTGACCCGTGTGGTGGAGTCGCTAAAGCATGTCAAGCAGGTGCTGGAAGTCAAACGGTTGAGTTAGGCGGCTTTGACCACATTGCCCGACTTGATGCATTGGGCGCAAACCACCATCTTTTTCACCTGCCCCTTGTGAAGCGCCCGAACGCTCTGCAGATTGGGGTTGAACCGGCGCTTGGTGATATTATGGGCGTGGCTGATGTTGCTTCCCACCATGGGTTTCTTGCCACATATTTCGCACATTTTTGACATGACTGATATTCTCCCTTGCTTGGCTTTGATCAAATCACAGGCGATTTCGGCGCCAGCTGTTTTTTCAAACTTGGGTTTGTTACATTAAATCTTAACGGTTGTAAAGTATTTTTGTATCGGCGAGGCTGGCCACAGGCGCTGACGAGAATCATGGCGCCGAAGGCACTTCCGGCGGCTGCATTTCGGACCGAATCCAGGCATCACAGTTGGCCAGGTAGGTGAGCGCCTCGTAAAGATAACCCACATCCGGATACTTCTCTACCACAGCCGTGAACCGGCCCTTGGCCGCCTTGTAGTTCTTGTTCTTGTAGTAGAACAGCCCCACGTAGAACTCATGACCGGAGAGGCTCTGGTAGCAAGCCACCATATCACTCCGGGCCATGCCGGCATAGGCATCATCCGGATATTGCTGAACCAGGCGTTGGTAGGTTTCCAGGGCCTTGGCGGCATTGGACTGATCCCTGTCGATCGTGTCGATCTGGTTGAAATAAGAACGACCGATGCGAAAAATCACATAAGGAACGGCCTCGTTACGTGGGTGGAGCTGCTCGAACTCTTCGTAGGCAAAGATGGCATCATCATAGGATTCCAGATTGAAATAGGCATCGGCAATCTTCAGCTCCGCCAGAATGGCATATCGGGAAAACGGATACCAGTCCCGCAGTCTCTCGAAGGATTCGATGGCTTTTTTATACTTGCCGTCCTCAAAGTAATCGACGCCGTCTTGAACCAGCTCTTGGGCGGGCTTTTCCTCTTTGGATTCAAACCACGCGCACCCGGAAACAATCAGTAGGACACTCACACAGGCAAGCAGCAACCGTTTCATGATCAGCGGTACCCCGTTGCGTATGGGAACGCGATGGTTCCCGTTGGCATAACCGACACCGGCGGAGTTCCCTTTCGGGGCGCCGCCGGCCAATCACCTAATATGGAAAAGGGCAGAAAAGAAGACGATGTCACATCATGACAGAACGTTTTTCAGGGCCTCCTCCAGCTTGGATTTGGCCACCATACCGGTAATCTGGTCCGACACTTCACCATCCTTGAAGAATATCAGGGTAGGAATCGCCTTGATGCCGAATTTTCCCGGTGTTACCGGATTGTCGTCGACATTGCACTTGGTGAATTTCACTTTGTCCCCATAGGCTTTGGCCAGTTCATCAAGAATGGGACCGATGGCCTTGCATGGGCCGCACCAGGGGGCCCAGAAATCAACCACAGCAGGTTTATCGCTCTTCATTACCTCTGCATCAAAGCTGCTGTCTTCTATTTCCATAATACCTTCTGCCATGATGAGATTTCCTTTCAATAATGGTTGGGGAAGCTAAAAATTCTAATCAAGATAATAATACGGCCATAGATTGTCAACCGTTCCTGTATGCTTGACGTTTTAAAGCCAAAGGAATCGCAGCCATGGCTTATCCTCAAGACGCTTTAGCGGCGATGTCGCTCCATTGGCAGGCCTGCAGATAAAGAGCCGGGATAGCATTGCCATCGAGCTTCAGCGCTTGGGACAGGCGGGACACCCGGTCCCACTGCCCGGTCTCATAGGACCGCACCAGTTCGATGTATCCGGCGAGGCGCCCCTTGGCGTTGACCAGGGCGTGTTTGATCTGGCTGGAAAGGGGCAGCTCTCCCAATATCTTGTCCATGGGCTGGTCAATGACGGCATCGATGAGGGAAAACATGCCCAGGGTGAACATCTCCGAAGGGGATGTTTGCTCCTGAGCGTCGGCACCCAGGAGTTCACAGAACTTGCCCCGGATGCAGGCCGCCAGGATCAGCTCGTCGGGTTTGCCTTCCGCCAGCCGTGACATGGCGACGAGAGAAACAAAGCGGCGGATCTCTTTTTCCCCCAAATAAACCAGGGCCTGCTTCACGGAAGTCACTTTGCAGGCACGGGCAAAAAAGGCGGAGTTCAGATACTTGAACAACTTGTAGGAAAGTCCCATGTCCCGGGCAATCAACTGTTCCAGTTCGTCACAGCAAAAGGTGTCGCAGTTGATCTGGGCCATGATCCTCATCAGCGTTAGCTGGGATCCTTGGATTTCACGCCCCTGAATAATCTCCGGTTTGCAGAAAAAGTAGCCCTGAAACAATTCGAATCCCATTTTCTGGGCTGCCTCAAATTCATCGTGGGTCTCCACCTTCTCGGCCAGCAGGCACAGGCTGTTTCTGGAAAGTTGCTTCAGGTAATTATCAATCGCCGCTTTTGGCGTGAGCCGGAAATCGAATTTGATGATGTCCGCCATGGCGATGAGCGGCTCCAACTCCGGCAAATATACGAAATCATCCAGGGCAATGGTGTAGCCGTCGGCCGCCATTTTCGCACAGGCATCGATCAGCGCAGGGTCGGGCCTGACGTCTTCGAGAATTTCGATCACCGTGGTTGCTTTGGGCAGCAGAAGGGGAACCCGCTTTTCCAGCAGGTTCTGGGTAAAATTGATAAACGCCTTTCTTCCCCCGGCCAAGGTATCGATCCCAATGGTGAAAAATGTGTTGGCCAACAGGCTGGTGGTGGCCACATCCCCGTCGATATCGGGAACACAGTTAGCCGTTCCGTCACGAAACAGGAGTTCGTAAGCGAAAATTTTCTTGTTTTTATCGAATATGGGCTGCCTGGCGACGTAAACATTTTCCATATGGGTTTCTATCACGTTGTTGCCGTAGGGTTATTACGCAATGGTGCATGGGCCGGATCCCGCAGGGTTAGTTATCGACCCCATGAGCCATAACTTTAACCATTGCAGCGCCATCTGGAAATTGACATGGACCGGCCATCTCTGTTACCTCTTTTATGCAAGGGCGCAACTGTCCGGAAACACACCTCGAGGAGAAAAGGGGATGCCAATGGGTGAAAAAATTCGCATCGGTTCACTGATTTCAGGCGGCGGGACCAACCTTCAGGCGATTATCGACGCCTGTGAAGACGGCCGGATCGATGGGGAGATGGCCTTTGTGGCGTCGGACCAATCCGGGGTGAAAGGCCTGGAGCGGGCCCGCAACCACAACATTGCCAGTTTCGTGGTGGAATATGGTCCGTTCATTCAAGCCTACCGACAGGATCCGGCGCACTTTGCGCTGCCTGACGATTTCGACTTCTCAGAAATACGTGCCAAACAGCACCTGTTTCCCACCGACGGCCCCGAGGAACGCATCCGGTCCTTTTTCTGCACCCGGGCGGCTGCCGAGAGTCGCCTGCTGTCCGAAATAAACGCCCACGGACCGGTGGACCTTCTCGTGCTGGCCGGTTTCATGCGCAACTTGACGCCCTATTTTATCGACCGCTTCAACACCGATACGGGCAATCCGCGCATCATGAACATCCATCCGGCTATTTTACCTTCCTTTCCAGGTGTTGACGGCTACGGGGACACCTTCCGCTATGGCTGCAAGGTGGGTGGATGCACGGTACATTTTATTGATTACGGAGAGGATTCGGGACCCATCATCGGCCAGCGGGCCTTTCCCATCCTGGAAACCGACACTCTGGACGACGTCAAGCGCAAGGGCCTGGAACAGGAGTGGGAGCTCTATCCGCAATGCATCCAGAATTTTGCCCGGGGACTGATGAAGACCGTGAACATGACCCACCGCCTCGACGACGGCCGGGTCTTCCAGCGCACTGTGGTAAAAATCGCTCCACCCGATTAAAGGTATTTTATCATCATGGGAATGGCCACAAAGGTGCCGGCGGCGCTGCCCAGATTGGTAAACACCACAACCAGCAGAATACGGGTAACCTTATTGCGCCAGAAGCCTTTGACTGAGAGGATATCGAGGGGCAGGTTTTCGAAATCCTTTACCTTGGGCTTGCGGGAAAATGCTTCTACCAGGCCGGACACCCACCCAGCGGCAATCATGGGGTTGAGAGAGGTCAATGGCGCCGCCAGGATGGACGAGAGGATCGTCAGCGGGTGTCCCAGGGCAACCAGGGCCCCCAGGCCGGCCAGAATGCCGTTGGCCAGAATCCACCAGGTGACCATATCGGCACCCGCATCGGCACCGCCACGGAAAAAACCATAGATGATCAGGATGCAGATACCAAAGGGAATGAACCATTTAAAGAATCCTGACAGCGGGCTTTTGGCGGGCAGCGACTCCAAGGCATTGACGTCGATGGGCTGGTCCCAGTGCTGCTTGATGCCAGGTACGTGGCCGGCGCCCACCACAGCGACAATGGTCTGCCCGGGTGCCGTGCGGATCTTTTCCGTCAAGTAGCGGTCCCGTTCGTCGATGAGGCACGTACGCACCTGGGGCATGGATTTGCCCACTTCGTCCAGAATAGAAGCCAGCATATCCTGCTGCTTCATTTTTTCCACATCCGCCTCGCTGATCTCGTCCACCTCTCCCAGGGACAGAACCAGCTGGAAGAGCAACTTGATCTTGCCCCACAGCCCCATGCTTCGCCAGGTCCGCGACAAGGTGATGCGGATATCCCGATCCGCCAGATGAACCGCGGCACCCACGGCTTCGGCCGAATCCATGGCCTGGATCATCTCCTGGCCGGGAGCCACCTCCAACCGGTTGGCAATTCGTTTTTGAAAGGATGCCAGCATCAGGTTGGAAAGCAGGAGAAACGCCTTTTTTTCTTTGATCACCTTGATGATGTCCATCTCCTGCCAGTGGTCCTTTTGGCGGATGGACTGGGCGCGGCTCTCACAAAGCTCCACACAGACCGTATCGGGCTTGACGTCTTCGATAATTGCTTCGACCAGATCCACACTCTCTTTTGACACATGAGCGGTACCGACGAGGATAATCCGTTTGCCGGCATGATCCAGATAGTGAAGCATCTCACTGTTGAGTTTATCGTTCATCGAATATATATTATTTTCCTTATTGTCGGGAAAGTTCCCGGCAGTTTAGAGCTGAGCCAATATATACGCTCTGCCGGTGATGTCAATTAATGATTCCCCGCGAGCCGAACCTCCGAAACCGATAAGCCGACATCCATGATGTCGGCGATTACGAAACTGGGCTGGACAAGCTGATGCCGAAAAATCACACGTCAAGAAACCCGTTCACCGTCGACACCGAACCCTTTTACCAGAACACCGGCGACGAGGTCCGCATGTTCGAAGCCGCGGCATCGTCCCACCTGCCCGTCATGTTAAAAGGTCCGACCGGATGTGGCAAGACCCGTTTCGTGGAGTACATGGCTTTCCGGCTCAACCGCCCCTTGATCACCGTGGCCTGCCACGAGGACCTGTTTGCCTCGGACCTGATCGGCCGTTACCTGCTGAAAAACGATGAAACCGTCTGGGTCGACGGTCCTCTGACCCAGGCCGTGCGCATGGGGGCCATCTGCTATCTGGACGAGGTGGTCGAAGCCCGCAAGGATACCACGGTTGTTATCCACCCGTTGACGGACAACCGCCGGACCCTTTCCATCGATAAAAAAGGGGAAGTCATCCAGGCGCATCCTGACTTTCTCATGGTGATCTCCTACAACCCGGGTTACCAGTCGGTGCTCAAGGACCTGAAGCAAAGCACCCGCCAGCGCTTCGTGGCCCTCGCCTTCGACTACCCGGACCCGGACGATGAATCCCGAATCGTGGCCGTTGAAGGGAAGGTGGACGACGATACGGCTGTCCGACTGGTGGCCCTGGCCGGGAAGATCCGCAATATCAAGGAATACGGCCTCACCGAAGGCGCGTCGACCCGGCTGCTGATTTATGCCGCCAACCTGATCCGAATGGGCATCCCCTTTAAAAATGCCTGCACCGCTGCGCTGTGCCAGCCGCTCACCGATGACGACCGGCTGCAGGAAACCCTCAACGACCTCATTGACGACCTGTTGTAATATGGATCCGGTCATGCCCACCGCCACCGATCGGACGGTCCGGAGCCTAATGGACCATCTGTCCATCGCTGATCCAGAGGCCGCCCAACGGATGTTCGGCCATCTGAATGGTTCAGATCACTCACGATACCTCCACCGCCTCACCCGGATCGTGAATGAAGTCATTGAAGCCCTGGCCATGGAGGTCTCCTTCGGGCGCGACCTGGCCGACGGGATGGGCCGGATGCTGGCTGCCGGGCGCTTGGTCGATCTGGACCGATACCGCCGCCGGGTTAAAATGGCCGCCGTCAGAGGTCCCGCCCTGGCCGCACTCTTTGCCAGGTACCTGGTGCCGGTGCTGGTCTGCGGTGATGACCACCTCGCCGATCGGTTCGGGGAAACCACCCGGATCATGCTGCAAAAGGGCACCTATACCCTTAAGGCCCCGCTGGAGACCCTTTCCACCCTGATCGAGGAAAAGGACATGCCCTGTGCCCACGCCTTTCTCGATCTTCTGTCCATCACCTATGATTTAGAAACCTCTTACAACCGGACGGTTTACCTGACGCACACCCTGCCCCGTGCCGTGGACGGATTCGCCCGTTCCCGCCGGTTATGGCAGATCCGGGGATTGGCGCGCATCATCCGGGTGGATGAGCGCCTGGCCGACAACTACCTCGACGGGTTGGCCTCAGGATTAGGCCTTCTGTCGGAAGCGGCATTGAACGAATTTATCGATCGGGCCATCCAGCTGTATCAAAAAACCCCGGATCTGGGGGCCCGATTCCTTTCCCTCGAATCCCGGCCCGCTTTAGACAGTTGCCGCGACCTCCAGATGGCCGTTCCCCTGTCGGCGGTCCGGTCCGGGCTGGAGCGCTACCTGCATGCCCGCACGGGATTGGCCGTGGCCATCCGTCCCCTTTCCGCATGGTCGGAAAAACAGCGAACCAGCGACCCGGGCGCACCGCTGGTTCGTTGCGATGGACGGGCCATCTACCTGCCTGACGAGATGGACCTCATGGCACGGCGAGCGGAAAACGCCGCCCTTTACAAGCTGCTGGCCAAACTGGAAGCGGGCGCCATCGAATTCGGCACCTATGACCTGGATGTTGAAAAAGTCCCGGATACCGCCGCCGCTGCTCCACAGTTGGATATAGCTGAAGCCGTCGCAGCCGAATCCGACCTGAGCCGTTTCCTGGGGGGTTTCGAACACCCCATCCTGGCCCTGGACCTGTTCACCATTTGCGAACACGCCCGCATCGCCGGTAAGGTCAGCCGGCACTATCCCGGCCTGTTTCGCCGACTCACCGAAATCCTCAGCGACACCGATCTACAGGCCAGCGCCGCAATAAGGATCGGCGGCACATGGTTTCCCCTTTACCGGCAACTGGTGATGAATGAAGAACCGGTGGCGGATCCGGCCTTGAAATCCACGGGCCAGGCCATGGCGGATCGCTTGAACCAAATGACCCGGTCAGATGACGACACGGCAGAGACCAGTGCGCGGCTGACCATGGAATTCTATCCAACGCTGGCCGGTCTTGTTGACGCGACCGAACCGTCCGCCTATCGCCCCCTGGCCCTGCCTTTCGGCCGCCGGCTGGAACCGTTTTTTTTCGGTCCTTTTCACACCGCCTATCATCGACTGGCCACAGACGTCCGCGACCACCTGTCCAAACGGAACGTTCGCGTCTTCCGGTCGGAGATCCAGCACCTGCTCGTCCGACAGGACGGACGGCTTTCGGCAGCGGACCTTCGTTCACTGATCGTAACCCCCCCAACGGCAGCTGCCGTTGACCTTTCCTGGCTGGATCTGGATTCCCTGGCATGCAGCCATGGCCTCGGGCAGCCGGCAGACGATGCCAACGGTGCCGATGCCTTTCGCTACCACGAATGGGACTGTTGCATGGGCGACTATCTTCCGGACCGGGTCCGGGTGCTGGAACGTGAAACCAGCGGGTCGAACCCCGGATTCTATCGGCAAACTCTCGATCATTTCCGCGGGATGGTCCGACGCATCCGCTACGCCTTCGAGCTGCTGCGCCCCGAGGAGATGACCATCCTGCGCCAGTGGCGGGAGGGGGACGCTTTCGACTACCGGGCCCTGCTGAACTATGCCATAGAGAGGAAGGCGGGGCTGATGCCCTCGGACCGCCTGTTCATCAAACGAATGAAACGGGTGAGAGACGTGGCCACCCTGCTGCTGGTTGACCAGTCACGGTCCACGGCTAACGCCGTGGATGATCGCGGCACGACGGTTCTGGATGTGGAAAAGCAGGCCATCGTATTGCTCTGCGAGGCCCTGCAGGTGGTGGGAGACCGATTCGCCATCGCGGGCTTTTCCGGCACCGGCCCGTTGGGTGTGGATTACTATCGAATCAAGGACATGGACGCACCCTTTGACGATAACGCAAGAGGGCGCATCAGCGCCATGGCCCCCCAGCGCAGCACGCGCATGGGAGCGGCCATCCGCCACGCCGCAACCCTGCTTTCCCCGGTGCAGGCCCGGGTGAGGCTGATCATCATCCTCGGAGATGGGTTTCCCAACGACTTGGCTTACAAGGGACCGTATGCAGTCGAAGACACGCGCCGGGCGGTCATGGAGGCCCGCACCGCCGCCATCCATGTCAAGGCCATCACCGTCAACACCAGCGACAACAGACAGCTGGATCGGCTTTACGGCAGTAACCACCACACGCGCATCGGCAATATCCGGGACCTGCCGGACAGGCTGGTGAGGGTTTACAGTAGGCTGACCCGACATTAGAATGTGTTCATCCAGAAACGGCATCTTCCGGCCCAGGCCGGCGTTCTCACGTTCCCGCAATCCTCGACGTAGCGCTGCTACGCACGCTATCGCTCCAACGGCTGCGCCGTCAATTGCGAAAACCCTGCGGCCTTGGCCTGAACCGCAACCTACCATTTCTGAATGGACACATGATTGATGAAAAGGAGTGGCTTTGAAAATCTTCGACGACGTCTTGAACTGGGACGGGTATGGGGGGAAATTCAACCTGGCGGCCGGGCGCTGCCGGCTGCGGCTGTTTGACCTGTCTAGGGACGACTCGGAAGGGGTACCGTTGCTCAAGCCCATCATCGCCGTGGTTTCCGACCTGCCCGGCGACCGTCAACCCGCCCTGAAAAAAGTCTCCGTGCGGGCCTGCATCAGCCACGTGGCCACCACCATCGTCCACCGCTTCAAAATCGACCACAACCGCATGGTGCTGGTCGAGTTTTATCCCCGCGAGACCTACGGACGGGAGTCCGAAAAAGTCATCCCGGAAAAGTACGATGTAGTCGATCTGAAATGGCACGGCGACAAAGCCCTGTTTCCCGGCTGGCGGCCCCTGAAACCGCCCTTGCTGGATGTCATCCGCACCCTGGTAGCCGGCAACCCGTAGATCGACAGACGGAGTGTTGGTATTTTATCGAGAACGCAATGGGGAGTTAAACGGCATCATCTCCCTTGATCTTATTTTCAGGCGGCTGTCTATTTTCCAAGATGGCCTTGGCCGGAATCAAACCGGTGGCGGCCGCAGACACGATGTTGCCGGCCACACCGGGCCCGTCACCGGCTACGTACATGCCTTTGATTTCAGTTTCCAGCTGAGGGGAAGTCTCCACCTGGGTGGCGAAGAACTTGATTTCCGGGGCGTAGAGCAGGGTTTCATCGTTGGACACCCCCGCCACTACACTGTTCAATTGCTCCAACCCGTCGATGATATTGGTGAGAATGCGCTCGGGCAGCGCCATGGCGATGTCACCACACACCACGTTGGTCAGCGTGGGTTCGATGTAACCCTTGCTGATGCGGTTCCAGGTGCTGCGACGGCCCCGCTTCAGGTCGCCGAAACGCTGCAGGATCGGTTTGCCGCCGCCGATGAGGGTCGCCAGGCGCCCAATGGCCTCGCCATAGGCCTGATTGTCGGTGACCGGTTCGGTGAGCACCACCTTGGAAAGAAAAGCGAAGTTGGTGTTGGTGGATTTGCGGTCGTGATAGGCGTGGCCGTTGACACAGACAAAATCGGAGTAGCTTTCCAGGGAGACAAATCCCCCCTGGTTGACATTCCACGACGATTCCCGCAACATGCATAAACATGTCAACGGTGATTCTATCCAATGAAAAAAAGACCTCTACACCGATCCAAGCAACCGCTTAAACCCCGCATAATCCAAAATGGGGATGCGCCCCCGTGCCTCCACAACGGATGTCAATGCCGCGGATGCTTCGGATGGCAAAACATGCTGCGTGCCGCAGAAAACCAACCGACGTGGCAAAAATACCCCCTTTGCTGCCCGATGACCGGACTGACCCTGAGATACTGACCGTCCTCAATCCACAGCATCCATAATGGTTCTCACTTTTTCAGATAACGATTGCAGGTCAAAGGGCTTTTGAATAAATCCGTTGCAGCCCCGTTTCAGGATGGCGGTCGCCTGTCCATCAATGCTGTAACCACTGGAAAGCAGCACGTTGACACCGGGGTCGACCACCTTCAATTGATCGTAGGTTTGGCCACCGCCCATATCCGGCATGATCATGTCCAGAATGACCAGACGGATCCGGTCCCCATCACTCCGGTAGATCTCGACGGCCTCTTTCCCGTCTTTGGCAACAAGAACCGCATAGCCAAGGGCGGCCAACATCGCCTGGCCGACATCGAGAATAAGTGGATCGTCATCAACCAAAAGGATGGTCTCGTTGCCTTCTTGTGCCGATGCGCGAATCACGGTTGCGTCGCCCAGCGGTGCGTCGGTTGCCTTCAGATGGATGGAAAAGGTGGTTCCCTGCCCCTTCCGGCTGCTCACATCCATAAAACCACCGTGATTTCGAACAATGCCGTAGGCGGAGGCCAGTCCCAGCCCAGTCCCCTGGCCAACGGTTTTGGTCGTAAAAAATGGGTCGAAGATTCGCTCCATGGTAGCCGGATCCATCCCCGTTCCCGTATCGGTGATGGTGATTGTTACATAGTTTCCCGGCTCGGCCCCGTGGGGCAGCACCTGACGGTCGTCCAGAATTTCATTGGCGGTTTCCAGATAAAGGCTGCCGCCGTCGGGCATGGCTTGCCAGGCGTTGATCAGCAGGTTCAGCAGCACCTGTTCGATCTGGCCCCGATCCACCTCCACGGCCCATACCTTCTCCGCACAGGTAAGCGCAATCCGCAGTTCCTGTCGGGTCCGGCCGAACATATCGACGCTATTTCGAACCAGCGCATTGATGTCGGTGGGCTTGACCTCATATTTTCCCATTCGGGCAAATCCGAGCAGCTGCTGCGTGAGGCGGGCGCCGCTTTGCACACAGTCCCGAATGGTCTTGAGCCTGCCGCTGTGGACATGGGAGGACTCCATATCCAGCGCCATCATTTCCACATTGCCCTGAATGCCCATGAGCAGATTGTTAAAGTCGTGGGCGATCCCCCCGGCCAAGGTGCCGATGGCTTCCATTTTCTGAGCCTGAAGCAGTTGATCATGGAGGCTTTCTTTCTCACGGGTCATCTGTTCGCGCTCCTGGATCTCCTGCCGCAGCTGCGCGTTAGACTTGAACAGCTCAGCCGTGCGCTCCGCCACCCGGTCTTCCAACAGGTGGTGGGACTGTTGGAGGGCTGCTTCGGCCGCTTTGCGCTTGGTCACATCACGCGCATTGACCACCAGGCCTTCCACGGCAGGATCGTTCAGCAGGTTCTTGCTTGTGGCCTCCAGGGTTCGCCAGGATCCGTCTTGGTGTTGCAGACGCATCTCCGATGGTGGTGGCGGCTCAATCATGGCAGACTGGATGTGGTTGTTGAACAGTTGAATGGACTGCTCCTGGTCATCGGGATGGACGAAATCGAAGGCCCGCCGACCCATCACTACATCCTGCGGATATCCGAGAACCCGCTCGATGGAGGGACTCAGGTATAAGATGGCTCCCTCGGCATCCAAAATAGCGATGATATCGGACATATTCTCGATCAGGGACCGGAAATGTTCTTCCCGCTGCTGACATTCGGTCAGTGTCTCCTGGAGTTGGCCGGCCGTCTGGTTGAACACCTGCGCCAGACGGCCGAATTCATCCCGTGAACGAATGGCAATGCGGGTGTCGAGATCACCCTTGCCGATTTTTTCGGCCCCGACGGTCAACAGATGCAGCGGTTCTGTCAGTCGTCGCGTCAGCAACATCAGTACCACGGTCATGGCTAAAAATCCGACCAAACCCAAATACAGCAGATAAGGCTTCATGCGGTTGGCCACACCATAAACCTCGCGCTCGGGATCGCTGGCCAGGATATACCATTCCCAGGGTTCGAAGTAGTCGACCATGGCCAGGCTCCTGCCCGCTGGCGTCTGATGGATCAGCCGGCTTCTCCCCGGCTGGAGGGTTGGAAACCATGGTTCCTGGCTCATGTCCCGGCCAACCATGGCGGGATCAGGATGCACGGCCAAAAGGCCTTGCCGGTCGATGGCAAAAACAAAGCCCCGTTCTCCCACCTCGATGGCCGACATGGCTACGCCGGCATCCATTTTTGCCTTGGCGATACTGGCCGGGATATCCTCCAGGCCATACCGATGGAGCATGTCATCCTGCCCGACGGCAATCTGAAGCGCCTCGGAAAGCCGGGTGTCCAGCCAGGTCTCGGCCAATTCCGTGAGCGCCGTACGAGAAAAATGATAGGCGACGCCAACGGTGGAAAGAAGCAAGAGAAAAACCAGCGGCAGCGTATAGATCAAGACTTTGGAATAGGTGTTCATCAGTCATCCTTATCTGCGGATAGGGGCGCAAGGTTTTCTACGGGCTTAGTTTTATTCGTGTTCTCTCTGTAAATTGGGGATAGAGCGCCATGGTGGAAATCAAGGTGTGTCCGTAATCAACCCTGGTTTTGCGGGCATAGCACTGTTTGGTGAACATGATCGGAAAAGCGGCCATGTCATCCAGGATCCGAATCTGGGCCTGGGCCCATAGTTGGGTCTGTCTTTCCGGATCGATCTCCAGGCGTGCCGCCTCGATCAGTGGGTCAACCTTGTCATAATGAGCGAAATTGGTGTCGGGCGTGGAGCCGCTGACGACAATGGCGTCCGAATGAAAAAAGCGGCTTAGATAGGCATCCGCATTGGGGCGCCAGGCGACATAAATCACGATGGGTGTCAACGCTTGCCGAATCCGCTTGTGCATGTTTGAATGGGTCATGACGGTGACCCGGCAGTCGATGCCGATCTCAGACAGCTGCCTTTGCATGACGTCATAATAGGTTCGGTAAAGCCGCTTTTCAGATGTCACCAGGTCAAGTGAAAAACCGTCAGGATAGCCGGCGTCGATCATCAGTCGCCTGGCTTTGACAAGGTCCTGATCATAGGACAGATGAAGCAGCTCGGCATCGGCCTTTGTGAGTCCGCCGGGCAGAAACTGGGCCGGTACCGGCGAGTAGACGCTTCCCACGAACTGTTTGCTCGCGGTATCCAAAAACGCCTCCCGATTCAGTGCGAATGCGATGGCGCGACGCACGCGGACATCGTCCAGCGGTTTCATTCGGGTGTTGAGATAGATGGTGGCCACCTCTCCGACACCGTGGGTATCGACCGTGATGCCTGGTTCGTGGGCCATCTTTTCGGGCCATCCTTTCTCGCCGGAACCCATGATCACATCCAGCCGATCGGCTTTTAACGAAGCTTCACGCCGGTCGATCTCAGGAATGAAATGAAATTCGACGCCATCCAGCAGCGGTCGGCCGCGAAAATAACCGTCGTGGGCCGTTAAAGCCAATTTTTCACCGGATGTGTAGTGGCTGAAGATAAAGGGTCCGGTGCCGACCGGATGCCGCTTGAACCGATCATAACCCATGGTTTCAATGGCCCGCTTGCTGACGATAAATCCGCCTGCATAATTGGTCAGCTTAGGCAGGAAAAGAATGGAGGAAACCGGTTTTTCAACGATGATGTGAACCGTATATCGGTCAACCGGGACGACGGTCATCCCCTCGTATTCCCCGGCGTATGCACAAAATTCACGACGGGCTGATTTTTGAAGAGAAAAGGCCACATCTTCAGCGGTCAACTCATAGGCTGAGGTTTGCGGGCCGGCATGAAACATAATCCCTTTACGCAGCTTGATGGTCCACACCTGCTGGCCACCGATCATTGCAAACCCGGGGATCTGTTCAGCCAGATCGGGTTCTATTTTTGGCGCGTTTCCCGGCTGGTAACGCAGCAGCCCGTTGAAGACCAGGTCCGCCAGGGCCCGATCCTGGGAGCCGGCGGCAAAATGAGGGTCCAGGTTGCCCATCTCACTCACGTGGATCCCGAACCGAAGGATATCAGGGGTTTTACCCGAACCAAGGTCTGAGGATGCCGGCGTGGCGGTATGGATCATGGGACCAAAAAAGAAAAAAAATAGGAGTAACAGTGACGGCAGTACCCGGGTCTTCATGATGGAGACTCCACAATAACGGTTGATCACAGTGATGCCTTCAATTATTGCTTCATTATTCCACGTGTCCAATGCTTAGAGATTATGCCGGGTGCGATCCAGGCTCCGGTATTGAATTGCTTCGGTGATATGGTGGACCTGGATGTCGCCCCTGGCATCCAGATCGGCAATGGTCCGGGAAATCTTTAGTATTCGGTTGTAAGCTCTGGCCGACAGCCCCAGGCGGTCGATGGCCGATTCCAAGAGGCTGCGGGCATCATCACCGATGCGACAGTGGGCACGGATATGACGGCTGGCCATCTGCGCATTGCTGTAAATCTTTGTGCGTTTGAAACGCTGGATCTGGATCCGGCGCGCCGCCACCACTCGCTGCCGGATGGCCTCTGAAGGCTCGGTTTGTGCCTCCACCATTAAATCTTTGTAGGGAACGGCGGGGACCTCCACATGGATGTCAATTCGATCTAGCAGCGGTCCGGAGATTTTAGACCGGTAGCGGTGAATCTGGTGGGCCGTGCACCGGCAGGCGTGACGCGGGTCGGCAAAATAACCGCACGGACAGGGATTCATGGCAGCGATGAGCATGAAGCTGGATGGATAAGTCAGGGTGGAGGCTGCACGGGAAATAGTCACCTGAAGATCCTCCAGCGGCTGGCGCAACACCTCCAGCACATTTTTTTTGTACTCGGGCAATTCGTCCAAGAAGAGAACCCCGTTGTGAGCCAGGCTCACTTCCCCGGGTCTGGGAATGTGTCCGCCGCCGATGAGGCCGGCATCCGAGATGGTGTGATGGGGGGAACGGAAGGGTCTTCGGGTGACCAGCGGCTGTTCCCGGTTCAACATTCCCACAACACTGAAAATTTTTGTGGTTTCAATGGCCTCTTCAAAGGACAAGGGCGGCAGGATGGTGGGAATCCGTCGGGCCAGCATGGTCTTACCCGAGCCGGGAGGACCGACCATGATCACATTGTGACCGCCGGCCGCTGAGATTTCCAAGGCTCGCTTGGCATGCTCCTGACCCATCACTTCGGCGAAATCCGTCCCTGAACGATCAGGAACATCGAATACAGCCTTCAGGTCGGTCTTTTGCGGTAGAATGGAACTGAACCCCCTGAGAAAATCCACAACCTGACCCAGGGTATGAACCGGATAAACAGAAAGGTTTGAGACCACGGATGCTTCCTTGCCGTTATCAGCCGGAACCACAATGCCGCGGTATCCTGCCTTTTGAGCGGCGATGGCCATGGGCAGGGAGCCATTGACCGGCTTGACGCGGCCATCCAGGGACAGCTCTCCCAAAAAGAGGTACCCGGCGATGGCTTTTTCAGGAAGAATGCCGGTTGCGGACAGGATCCCCAACGCCATGGGCAGATCGAAACCGGTCCCCTCCTTTTTAATGTTGGCCGGGGCCAGGTTCACCGTAATCCGATCCGCCGGAAATGTATAACCCGAGTTGGCGATTGCAGATTTGACCCGTTCCCGGCTCTCCTTGACCGCCGCTTCCGGAAGTCCCACGGTCGTGAAGGTCGGCAATCCCTGGGCAATATCCACTTCTACTTCCACCAGATAGGCATCGATACCGATGACGGCACTGCTTAACACCCTGGCCAGCAAAGGCCACCTCCCTTGATAGCAATTGATTACTTCGTGCATAATTAGCGTGGTAGCACATATATCAAGCCTGACGGCCAAGAACAACGGTTTTGTATCGGAATCAAATCTGACGGAATACCAATTAATTGTTGTCAAAATAAAAGGCGGTGATTAAGATCGGTAAAATGAAACACCATCAGCAAACCATCAACGCGCCGGTAAGCTGTTCCGGTGTCGGGGTTCACTCGGGGAAAACCGTTAGCCTCACCATCAAGCCTGCACCGGTCAACCACGGCATCCGCTTTGTCCGCAGGGATCTTCCCGGTCACCCCGGGGTGTCCGCCCATTTCAATAACGTAGTGGACACCAGCCTGGCCACCGTCATCGGTGCCGAAGGCTGCATCGTTTCCACGGTTGAGCACTTGATGGCCGGATTGACCGGTATGTCCATTGACAACGCCATTGTCGAAGTGGACGCCTATGAGCTGCCCATCATGGACGGCAGCGCCGGCCCATTTACCCAGCTGATCAAATCAGCGGGAACGCTTCGCCAGGAGGGAAGCAAATGCTATTTTAAAGTTAACAAGCCCATTTCCCTGTCTGAGAACAGCAAATCGGTAACTGTCTATCCGGCCGACGAATTCAGAATTACCTGCACCATCGCCTACGATCACCCGCTCATCGGCACTCAGACATGCGATTTTGTCATCGACCGTGAAACCTTCGAGCAAGAGATCTGTGCGGCCCGGACCTTTGGTTTTCTTCACGAGGTGGAAATGATGAAACGCTATGGCCTGGCACGGGGTGGCTCGTTGGACAACGCCGTGGTCATCGACGGCAACCACGTGCTCAACGAGGGTGGATTGCGCTATCCCGACGAGTTCGTTCGCCACAAGGTGCTGGATTGCATCGGTGATTTTTCCCTCATCGGCATGCCTATCATGGGGCATGTTGTAGCCATCAAATCCGGGCACGCCTTCAACCAAGCCTTCTTGGAAAAATTCTTCAAGGAAAAAGGTTCCTGGGAAACCTGCACCCTTACCAGCCACCCGGCATAAACCGGCCCCACTTCTCCGCACCCGCCGCAAAACACCTTGCCATTTTTCAACCGTTCCGGTATGTTTTTTTTCGTATTGTTTTCTTCTATTTAGTTAACCTTGAAATTATTGCGGCAGATCCATGAATCGATTCAGTCAACGCGCAGCAGGCTCTCTTGTGCTGGTTGTCCTGCTTTTGTCTGGTTATGGATTGGCCATGGCGAAAGATGCCACGCTCACCAACATCATCGTTACCAACACCAGGGATGATCTGTTGGTCTACCTGTCGGTAGATGGCGCCTTTACAAAAAAAATGGAGGGTGCCGTCAAAAATGGCGTTCCCACATCATTCTCATTTTTCGTCAAGCTTTACCGGACCCGAAGCTTTTGGTTAGACAAGGAAATGGCGGACCTGACCATCACCCACACCATCAAATACAATAGCCTTAAAAAAGAATATGCCGTATCCCGTTCTTGGGACAGCAACAGCCCCGTGGTCCTTCAATCCTTCGATGCGGCGACAAAACTGATGACCGAGATCGACAGCCTCAAGGTGACCCCGTTGGAATTGCTGGAAAAGGGGAAACAGTATCAAATCCAGGCAAAGGCAAAACTCAGCCGGGTAACGTTGCCCTATTACCTGCACAACGTCCTATTTTTTCTCTCCCTCTGGGATTTTGAAACCGACTGGTATACCATCGATTTTATCTATTAACCGTTTTTCGCCCATGCCCTCATGATATTCGGCAAACGCAGCCCTACGCCAAAACCGATCCTATCGGTAGAAGAACGCAAACGCCGGAAACGGGAGGCGGTGCTCTCCGTCATCATTATCGTGGCGGTGGCAGTACTCACCCTGGTGGAAAACCGGCTGATTACTTTCGGCGCCGATATCCCGGTTTCGAACACCATCTTGATGTTTATCCTGATCAACATCAACATGCTGCTGTTGATCCTGTTGATCTTTCTGGTGTTTCGAAACCTGGTGAAGCTGCTCTACGCCCGGCGCCGAAAAGTCATGGGTGCCCGGCTAAGATCCCGGTTGGTCATGGCCTTTGTGGCCTTGTCCCTGCTGCCCACCATTATCCTGTTTTTCTTTTCCATCAACTTTATCACCAACAGCATCGAATTCTGGTTCACCGTACCCGTGGAAAAAGCCTTGGAGAAATCCCTTCTTGTGGGTCAGCAGTTCTATCGTGAAAACGAAATCCGCCAGCGCTTTTTCCTGGAACGGATCTCCTTCCAGATCAAACGCAAAGCCATGACCGAGCCGGACAGGCTCAATGAACTCAATCATTACATTCAGGTGGTTCAGCGCGAGTTCGACCTTGACGCAGTGGAAGTCTATTCGGCGAATTATAACCGACTGACCTATGCCCTGGGAAAAGACCTGGAAAATATCCCCCTGGAGGCGGCCCCCCCCGGGGCCTTTGTCAAAGACGCCGGTGAAAAGAACGTGCGCACCCTTACCAAAACGCTGAGTGACGGTGAATTGCTCCGCACGATCGGAACGGTACCTTTTGGGGTCGCGCCTGAAACGGCAACCGCCCACGTGGTTCTGGGACTTTTTATTCCACCAGACCTGGCGGAGAATCTTGAATCCATATCCAGAGGAATCGACGAATACCAGCAGATCAAGCTGCTGAAAAAACCCATCCAGATCACCTACTACATCACCCTTTCGATCGTGGCCCTGCTGGTCATCTTCTGCGCGGTATGGTTCGGCTTCTACCTGGCCAAAACCATCACCATTCCGATCATGGAACTGGCCGCCGGCACCCGGCGGGTAGCCGAGGGGGACCTCACCGTCTCTATCGACAGCAATGCGGCGGACGATGAAATTGGCAGTCTCGTGGATGCCTTCAACAAAATGACGCGGGACCTGAGGTCCGGCCGCCAGATGCTTGAATTATCCGCCCGAAAACTCACCGAGCAGAACCAGGAAATCGAGGAACGGCGGCAGTATATGGAGATCGTATTGAAAAATGTCTCCGCCGGCGTCATCACCCTGGATGCCAACGGAATCATCACCACATTCAACAAGTCGGCGGAACGAATGCTCAATCTGGAGGCCGGAAACATTTTGGACAAGCACTATGGAGATTTACTGGTCACCGATCACCTCCAGTTCGCCGAAGATATCATGGATCGAGTCACTTCGGTGCGGGACCAAACCCTGGAAATACCCCTGCGGGTCTCGGTAAACAGGCAACCGCGGACCTTCCTCGTATATGTCAACGCCTTGAAAGATGAAACAGGAAGTCCCATGGGCATCGTCATGGTGTTCGATGACCTCACGGAACTGGAAAAAGCCCAGCGCATGGCCGCCTGGCGCGAAGTGGCCCGGCGCATTGCCCACGAGGTGAAAAACCCGCTCACCCCAATCAGCCTGTCAGCCCAGCGGCTCAAGAGACGGTATTCCGAGCGTATCAACGAGCCGGTGTTCGACGAGTGTACCCGTATGATCATCGACCACGTCGACCTGATTCGAAACCTGGTCAATGAGTTCTCCACATTTGCCCGTTTTCCCACGGCCGATCCCAAGCCCTGCCAATTGTCACCCATCATCGAAGAGACCGTTTCCCTCTACAGAGAAGGTCATCCGGATATCGTCTTTAATATCCGAATCGGTGAAGATATCCCTAAGATGAACCTGGACCGTCAGCAGTTCAAACAAGCCATGATCAACCTGGTTGACAACGCCGTGGCCGCTGTTCGCAACCAGGGTCACATTGCCATCATTGCTGCCTTTGATCCAATTTTGAAGCTGGTCCGCCTTGAGGTGGCCGACGACGGTACCGGCATCGCCGACAGTGACAAAATCCGGCTGTTCGAACCTAACTTTTCCACCAAGAAGGCCGGCATGGGCTTGGGCCTGACCATCGTCAACTCCATTGTCACCGACCACAACGGTATGATACGGGTACAGGATAATTTACCCAAAGGGGCGAAATTTGTTATCGAACTGCCTGTTTGAAAGGAGACTTCCTCATGTTCCCCTCCATATTGATTGTCGACGACGAGCCATCGATTCTACAGTCCCTCAGCGGTTTGCTCACCGACGAAGGGTTCGAGGTCATCACTGCCAACAATGGCTATGAAGCCCTGAAGGTTATCGATACCGAAGCACCGGACCTGGTGCTGCTGGACATCTGGATGCCCGGAATCGACGGCATAGAAACATTGAAAGAAATCAAAAAAAACAACGCCGCCCTGCCGGTGATCATCATCACCGGCCATGGCAACGTGGAAACCGCCGTCAAAGCGACCAAACTGGGCGCATTCGACCTCATCGAAAAACCCTTGAATATCGACAAGGTCATCGTTGCCATCAACAACGCACTCAACTTCCGCCGCCTGGAGGAAGAAAACCGCTATCTTCGCAAAAAAACCATCGAGAAGCACTCTATCAGCGGCGACAGTGAACCGGTGCAGGCGCTGAAGATGCAGATCGCCGCCGTTGCGCCGACCGAATCCTGGGTGCTCATCAAAGGGGAGAATGGCACCGGCAAGGAACTGGTGGCAAGAACCATCCACCAATTGAGCCCCCGCGCCGAATCCCCGATGATCGATGTCAACTGTGCCGCCATTCCCGAAACACTCATCGAAAGTGAACTGTTCGGCCATGAAAAGGGTGCCATTGCCGGCTCCAGTACCAAAAAACGGGGCAAGTTCGAGTTGGCCAACACCGGTACCATTTTTCTGGACGAGATCGGTGACATGAGCCTGGTCACCCAGGCCAAAATCCTGCGCGTCCTCGATGAGAAGAAATATCAGCGGGAGGGCGGGGGCCGGGTATTGACAACGGATGTCCGCGTAATCGCGGCTACCAACAAGGATCTGGAGGCGGAGATCGAAAACGGTAGCTTCAGGGAAGATCTGTATTACCGCCTAAACGTGGTCCCCATCGAAGTCCCACCCCTGCGGGATCGGAGAAAGGACATCCCCGCCCTGATTGACATTTTTCTGGCCGAGGCTGCCGCCAGCAACCGTGAGAAGCGCAAGACGATTGCCCCCAATGCCCTTGAAATTATGGCGAAATACACCTGGCCGGGCAATGTCCGGGAGCTGAAAAACCTCATTGAACGATTGGCCATCATGGTTCAAAAAGAGACCATTGCCATCAAGGATCTGCCCGCCAACCTCTCAGACCCGAAAACCGCTGCGGGTGAGCTTTTTTCCATTGAAGGCATGGAAAAGGCCCGCATCGCTTTCGAAGCCGAATATGTCCGCAAAAAACTGGCTGTCCATGACAATGATGTGGGCAGAACCGCAAAGGCCATCGGTGTGAAGCCAAAATATATACGCTCGTTGATGACGGTAAAAAAAGGATGAGAGTCATCAGCGGGAGATTGAAAGGCCGACGGCTGATCGCTCCTGCCGGCATGGCCACCCGACCGACGGCCGACCGGATCAAAGAGTCCGTGTTCAATATCCTGGCCGACAGCGTCCTGACCAAACGGGTTCTGGATCTGTTTGCCGGTACCGGTGCTCTGGGCATCGAGGCGTTGAGCCGGGGCGCGGCATCCGCCGTTTTCGTGGATCAGGCAAAGGCGGCCCTTTCGGCCATCCGGTGCAACATCCGGAAACTGGGGCTGGAAGATCGTACCCGCGTGATCCAGTGGAATATCCTGAAGGACCTCAACTGCCTGATACCTGAGCGAAATACCTTCGACCTGGTCTTTATGGATCCTCCCTATGAAACCAATGCCATATCCCCCGCCTTGGCTGGGCTTTTGTCATGCGGGGCGCTGACTGCCGGCTGCCGTGTGGTTATCGAACACAGCAGCCGGGAGCCCATCGTCCAACCCATGGGCACGCTGGTCCTCATTGACCAGCGCCGATTCGGGAAAACCCTTGTTTCTTTTATGGATTCCATGCTATAGACCGTTCCCGAAAAACGTTAAATCCCATTCGATCCCTTTACCGTATTCAACCGCTGGGAGTCTTCATGCAACGTATCGCCATCTATCCCGGATCCTTCGATCCGGTTACCAATGGGCACATCGACATTGCCAAACGCGGTTTGAAGCTGTTCGACCGAATCATCATCGCCATTCTGCTCAACCCAGGCAAGCAATCGCTGTTCACCGTCGATGAACGACTGGAAATGCTTGATGAATCCATGACAGGCATCGACAATGTCGAATTTGACACCTTCGATGGCCTGCTGGTGGACTACGCCCAGAATCGGAAGGCGAACGCCGTTCTGCGGGGAATGCGGGCCGTTTCCGACTTCGAGTACGAATTCCAGCTGGCGCTGATGAACAGAAAACTAAACCGGGAGGTCGAAACGGTCTTTCTGATGACTGGCCTGCGCTGGATTTTTACCAGCTCATCCATCATCAAGGAGGCCGCCCGCTTCGGTGGCGACGTCTCGGACATGGTGCCCCCCGGCGTCAATCACCGAATCAAAACCAAGTTCGGCTTTTAAGCCATGGATCTGTGGCAGCTTCAAATTTTCTGCAAGGTGGTGGACCTGAAAAGCTTTTCGCTGGCCGGGCGGGCCGTGCACCTCTCTCAGCCCACCGTCTCCAGTCACATCAAGGATCTGGAGGATCACTTCGATTGCCGTCTCATCGACCGCCTGTCCAAGGAGGCCCTGCCAACCCAGGCCGGACGCCTGCTCTACCGATACGCCAGACGGATGATCGCCCTGCGCGATGAAACCGACAGCGCCATGGCCGAGTTCATGGGCCAGGTCAAAGGCAGCCTTAATCTGGGTGGCAGCACGATCCCCGGCGCCTTTGTGCTACCGGCAATCATCGGCGCCTTTACCGCACGCTTTCCAGAAGTCAATGTCAACCTCTCCATTGCCGATACCCGCCAGATCATCGAGGCGATACTGTGCGGTGATCTGGAAATGGGTCTGGTGGGTGCCGTGTCCACCAATAAAAGCATTTTGCAGACCCATTTGGTTGAAGATGAAATGGGTCTGGTAGTGGCGGCCGATCACCGTTGGTCCGAAAAAAAAAGGGTCACGACAAAACAGCTGTTTACAGAGCCCTTTATCATCCGTGAACCCGGATCGGGCACCCTCAAATCCATCCAGACCAGTTTTTCGGAGGCGGGTCTGAATTTCAACGAGTTGAACGTGGTGGCACGCATCGGCAGCACCGAGGCCATCCGCCAGGCAATCAAGAACCGTATGGGGGTGTCCATTCTCTCGGCCATCGCGGTATCCGACGATGTAGCGGCGGGAAAATTAAAAACACTGCCCATCGACGGTCTGAATCTCAAACGGGCCTTTTACCTCACGCACCACCGCCAGCGAAGCCTCTCTCCCTTGTGCCAGGCCTTTATCGCGTTCATCAACAACCAGATCCCGACTCAGCAAGCCTGACGGCGCCCATCGGTTTTTTAAGGATAGAAGCGACAACGCACCGGTCTTTGCACCTGCATGGGCGAGCACAGTCGCGCGTAAACTTGATGAACGCGTAAAAAATCGCATTTCCGACGGATTCGTAAAAAGCCCGAGATCAAGGCTTGCAAATCCTGAGGAATGAGGCGTACTTACGGTACTCCGCAGTGACGAAGGATGAAGCGTAACGCAGATATCGGGCTTCTTTACGAATCCGTCAAACTTAACGCAGGATCAGGACGCTGCTGCCGGCTGCCTGGGACGCCACATGAAGTTTGACGCTGGCACCGTTTAGAACGGTCTTTACCGCCTGCCTGGCTTTGTCCGGCGTATTGTTCTCCTCACTCAAATGGGCCAGAATCACATGGGCCAGGCGGTCGTGCTGGAGCACCTCCAGCAGCAGGGCGGTGTCGTCATTGGACAGATGTCCGCTGCGGCCGCGGATGCGCTGTTTCAGGGGCCACGGGTAGGGTCCGTCGATCAACATCTCGGGGTCGTGGTTGGCTTCGAGAATAAGGATGTCACAGGCCTGCAAGTGGGTCTTCACCACGCCGGTAGCGATTCCCAGATCGGTGGCTACACCCACCTTGCCCCCATTGCATGAAATCGTGAAACCAGCCGGGTCTTCGGCGTCGTGTGAGATGGAAAAAGGGTGGATGGCCAGACTGCCGATGGTAAACGCGTGGCCGCATGAAAACGGGGAAAACCTGGAAAGCTTGCCCAAAGCGTTTTCTGATGCCTGCCGGGTTCCGTCATTGATGTATACCGTCAGGCCAAAACGCCGGGAAAGGACGCCCACGCCATGGATGTGATCGGCATGCTCGTGGGAAACGAGGATGGCATCCAGGCTGCCGGGATCCAATCCTTTTCGGGCCATCCGACGCTGAATCTCTACCCCGGACAGACCGGCATCGATCAAAATGGCGGTACGGCCATCGGAGATGTAGGTGGCATTCCCCCGGCTGCCACTGGCCAATACACTGACCGACAGACGGCGGCCATCGCCTTGGGACGCCCCTTCCGGCTCATTCGACGGTTTCATTGTCATCGCCCCGTATGCCCAAATCCGCCGACGCTGCGGTCGGTGTCGTTGAGTTGTTCGACGACGTTGATCCGGACCTGGCAGACCTGCTGGATCACCATCTGGGCGATGCGGTCTCCCCGTTTGAGTGTCACCGGTTCCTGACCCAGGTTGATTAGGGCGATCTTGACTTCTCCCCGATAGTCGGCGTCTATGGTTCCCGGCGCATTGATAATGCTGATGCCGTGTTTGACCGCCAATCCGCTGCGGGGGCGGATCTGGGCTTCAAAGCCGTCGGGCAGGGCCATGGCGAAACCGGTAGGCACCAGACTGATACGACCCGGGGCCAGCACCAGATCATCGTTCAGCGCGGCGCAGATGTCCATGCCGGAACTCTGGGCGGTCATGTAGCGGGGCAGTGGAATATCCTGATTGTTATCAGGGTCCAACCTGAGAAAATCGATTGATGGCGAAGGGTGCATAGACGTCCGCTACAGGTTCAGTAGTCCGGAAAGATCGGTCCGGTCAACACCAGGCCCCAGCATGGTCAGGGCGGCATTGCCGCCGCTCCAAAGGTCTTCGGCCAGGCAAAGCAGTTCAGCGGCCGTAACGGCATCGATGTTGTCGATCACCGACTGAATGGGAATGGTCCGGCCGAAGTAGTATTCGTTCTGAGCCAATCGGACCATCTGGTTGTCCGGGCTTTCCGCGGCCATGAGAAGGTTGCCTTTGGTGAACGCCTTGGCATCCGCTAACACACCGTCCGATACCGGCTCCCGTTTCAGCCGTCGGATCTGGTCCATGATCAAATCGACGCTGGTATGAAGGTCCGTCGGGGCAACCGCTGTATAAACGCCAAACATTCCGGTATCGGCAAAAGCGGTTAAAAATGAGTAAATGGAATAGGCAAGCCCCCGCTGCTCGCGGATGATCTGAAAAAGCCGGGAACTCATGTTGCCGCCGAAAATGGTGTTGATCAGGGAGGCGGCAAAACGGCGGGGATCGGCCACCGACACCCCGTTCATGCCCAGGCAGATATGCGACTGTTCAAGATCCCGGTGCTTCAGTTCGATACCCCACCCAGTGGCCGGCACACGCCGGGAAGCAAACCCATTGCCGGCAGCGATGGTGGAAAAAACGGGCCCCGCCCTTTCTACAAAACGATCGTGAGCCACATTTCCGGCAACGGCGATAACAATCCGGTCGGGCTGGTAGAGCCGCTTGAAAAAACCCTTGATGGTCTGGCTGTCGAACGCCTGGATGTTTTCCCTGGAACCGAGGATGGACCGCCCCAGCGGATGACCGCCCCAGAAAGCGGGGCCCATCATGGTGTGGACCCATTCCTCGGGACTGTCCTCTACCATGCCGATCTCCTGGACAATCACCGGCCGCTCCCGCGCCACTTCCCTTTCATCAAAAATCGAATTCAGGAAGATGTCGGAGAGGATATCCACCATGGTTTCCAGATGGGTGTCCAGCACCCGCGCATGGTAGCAGGTGTGCTCCATGGAGGTAAACGCGTTCGTCTGACCGCCGATGGCATCGAATTCCTTGGCGATCTGAAAAGCGCTGCGCCGAACGGTGCCCTTGAAAATCATGTGCTCGATGAAATGGGACAGCCCGCTTTCGGCATCGGATTCGTCACGGGCCCCCACGTGAACCCAGACACCCATGGAAACTGAGCGCACGTGGGGCATGGTCATGGAAACGATGCGAACCCCGTTATCAAGTATGGTTTTATTGACCGTCGGATTCACGCTCATCTTCCAAAACGGCCTTGTGGCTGAGTCGGATCTTGCCGTCCTTTGAAATTTCAAGGACTTTGACTTTCAGGAAGTCTCCCTCTTTGACGACATCGGTCACCTTTCCAACCCGGTGGTTGGCCAGCTGACTGATGTGCACCAGTCCATCGGTGCCGGGAACGATCTGAACGAAAGCGCCGAAATCCGTGGTCTTGACCACCTTTCCCTCGTAAATGGTACCCACTTCAGGCTCCATGGTCAACGTCTCTACTTGCAGCCGGGCTGCCTCACCGTCTTCGGCCGATGTGGCGGCGATCTTCACCAAACCACTGTCGTCGATCTCGATCTTGGTGTTGGTTTCGCTCTGAATGGCCCGAATCACCTTTCCACCGGGGCCGATGATGTCGCGAATTTTGTCCGGGTTGATTTTGATGGCTATGATCTTCGGCGCAAAGGGAGAAATCTCCACGCGGGGGACGGCCAACGCCTGAAGCATCTTGTCCAGAATGTGCAACCGGCCCGCTTTTGCCTGCTCCAGGGCTTTGTGCATGATTTCCCGGGAAAGCTCGTGAATTTTAATGTCCATCTGAAGGGCAGTGATGCCCTCGGCGGTGCCGGTTACCTTGAAGTCCATGTCACCGGTGTGATCTTCGTCGCCCAGGATGTCGGAAAGGATCACCACCTGGTCACCCTCTTTCACCAGCCCCATGGCAATCCCCGATACCGGCGCCTTGATCGGCACGCCACCGTCCATCATCGCCAGTATCCCGGAACAGACGGTGCCCATGGATGAAGAACCGTTGGACTCCAGCACCTCAGAAACGATCCGGATCGTGTAGTCGAAATCCTCCTTGTCCGGAAGCACGCGTTCGATGGCACGGGTGGAGAGGCCGCCATGGCCGATGTCCCGCCGGCTGGGGGATCCCACACGCTTGACCTCACCCACCGAGTAGGGGGGGAAATTGTAGTGGAGCATGAAAGGTCGGTTCTCCTCGCCGCTGAGGGTTTCCACCCGTTGCTCGTCACCGCCCGCCCCAAGGGTCAGGATGCCGAGCACCTGGGTCTCACCGCGGGTGAACAGAGCGCTGCCGTGGGGACGTGGCAGCACCCCCACCTCGCAGGTGATGGGGCGGATCTCGTCGAACCGCCGGTTATCGATGCGGCGACCCTCTTTGAGAATCATGTCTCGGCAAATCTGCTTCTGGAGATCGCCGAGAATGGCGCTGATTTCCCCGCGCCGATCCGCCATCTCCTCACCCAATGATTCGACAATTTGGGACTTGACCTTTCGCACGGCCTCATACCGCTTCATCTTCTCAGGGATAATCAAGACCTCGTGCAATGGCGCAGAGGCCTTTTCCCGTAGCATCTCCACCAGGGCCGGATCTTTTTCCGGCGGGGTAAAGGGCCGCTTGGGCCTGCCGATTTGCGCCTTGAGCTGCTCCTGGATGTCGATGATGGGTTGAATGGCATGGTGGCCGAAGAAAATGGCCTCCAGCATGTCCGCTTCAGTCACCACATCGCCGCCGCCTTCCACCATGACCACACCCGTACGCGAACCGGCGATAATGATGTTGATATCGCTCTCCACCATCTGGGAAAGGGTTGGGTTGGCCACAAATTGACCGTCGATGCGTCCCACGCGAACACTGGCAATGGGTCCGGCAAAGGGGATGTCCGAGATTTCCAATGCCGCCGATGCGCCCACCATGGCGAGCATGTCGGCATCGTTCTCCTGGTCCATGGAGAGCACCGTGGCAATAACCTGGGTCTCGAAACGGTACTCCTTGGGAAACAGAGGCCGAATGGGTCGGTCGATGAGCCGGGCGGTGAGGGTTTCCTTCTCGCTGGGTCGCCCGATCTCCCTTCTAAAATAATTGCCTGGAATTCGACCGGCCGCATAGATCTTTTCCTGGTATTCCACGGAAAGAGGCAGAAAATCGACATCTCTCTCGTTATTGGCGGAGACCGCCGTCACCAGAACCACCGTATCGCCGTATTGAACCACAACGGATCCGGATGCCTGTTTGGCGACCTTGCCTGCTTGAATGCTCAGGGACTTGCCCCCTACATCCGCCTTGAATGTATGTTCCATTAGAATTCTTTCTCCTGATGATATTCCGGCAGTGGATAGAATACCGACCGCTGCCTGTAAAATTGCCGTTGGTCAGGTCTGTGGATAAACACAAGGCCACAAAATACACGCACCCCAGCCGGCGACAGCCAAACTGTTGGTGACCGCATCCGTGAATACCGGCAACAGGGATCCGGCAACGCTTCGTTGCCGTTGTCGATTCACCTTAGCGCCGCAGGCCAAGGGTTTCGATAATAGAACGGTAGCGCTGGACATCGTTGCCCTTGACGTAATTGAGCAGTCTGCGACGCTTGCCTACCAGCATCAGCAATCCCCGGCGGGAGTGGTGATCCTTTTTATGCACTTTCAGATGCTCGGTCAGATAGGAAATCCGATGAGTAAGCAGACCGATCTGGACTTCCGGAGAACCCGTGTCGGAGTCGTGCTGTTTGTATTTTTCAATGAGTTCTTTTTTGGTTTCCGCTGTATACGCCAATGTTTCATCCTCCTTAAAATGGTTACCGAATAAATATCACCTTTACGCCGAAAAAACACAACAATAATTATAGTTGCCCGTGGCCGGCGATTCGGCCATTACGGCGATCAGACGGCCGCGCGGGTCGATCACCTTGAACACGCCCTGGTGGGACACCCGCGGCGGAATCGGGATGTCTGTTTCCGACAGTTTAGCACCGTTGCGGATCCGTTTGGCCAGCCCATCATCGGCCACCGCAGCAGGCATGAAGGGTAGCGCCTCATTCATGGGGATCACCGTTTCGCCCAACCCGCCTCGCTCCTTCAATTCTGCCAGCACCTCGAGGCTGAAGGCAGCGTCGATAGGAAATCCGCAACTGGCTGTTCTGCAAAGGGCCTTGAGATGCCCGCCGCAGCCCAGTTTTCGACCGATGTCGGCGCACAGCGTGCGGACATAGGTGCCGGATGAACAGGACACCGAGAATCGAACCGTCGGCAGGTTCACCTCGAGTATCTCCAAATGGTTAATCCGTATCGGCCGAGCGGGCTTTTCAACCGGCACACCCTGACGGGCTAATTTATATAGCGGTGTCCCCTGATGTTTCAGGGCCGAGTAGATCGGGGGAACCTGGGTGATGCTTCCCACAAACCGCGCCGCCGTCTCTTGGACCTGTTCCGCAGATAAGCCACCCATCGAATGCCGTTCCATTACGGTTCCCGTCGCATCCTGGGTGTCCGTCACTGTACCCAGGACCAGTTCCGCCTCGTATACCTTGTCACCCTTGAGAAAAAACTGGGAAAGCCGGGTCGCCTGGTTGATGCAACAGATCAGGACACCGGTGGCAAACGGGTCCAGCGTCCCTGTATGGCCAACTTTTTTAACCCCGAAGATGCCCTTAACCCGGGCGACAACCCCGGCTGATGAAATCCCCTTGGGCTTGTCAACCACGACAATTCCGTTCAGTTCAGGTGGCATGTCCTGCTAAGACCCTCGGACAGACTGTAGATCGTCCGCTTCAGTTCCACCAGCCTGGACTCCACGGAAAATCCGGCAGCGCCGGCGTGGCCGCCTCCACCGAAATCCGAAGCAATGCGGGAAACATCCACACTGCCGTCCGATCGCAGACTCACATGGAATCGTTTCTTCTGGCCCGTCGACACGCCATTGCCGTTGTCCAACTCATGGATAAGGACGGCGACCTTTACGTCCTGAATCCGTCGGGCATAATTGATCAGGCCATCCGCATCCTCAGGCTGGGTGCCGGTATTTGACAGCATCTCCCGGGTAACCGTCATGATGGAGAGGCTCCCGTTGTTGGATATCTCAATGGAGTCCAGAGCCAGGTTGAGCAGCTTGATCCGTCCCAGGGAGTAGGTACCATATACATGCTGGGCCACGATCGACGGCCTTACACCAAGAGCCACCATGGCCTCGCAAATGGAAAAGGCCGCCCGGTTGGTGTTGGAAAACCGGAAGGAACCCGTATCCGTCAGGATGCCGGTGTAGATAGCCGTCGCCATGGCCAGGTTCATTTCAAGGCCCATGGATTGAATCAACCGGTAGATAATTTCTGACGTGGCGCAGGCATCCACATCCACCAGATGGTATTGTCCGAAGCGGGTATTGGTGGCGTGGTGGTCGATGTTGACAATAGCCGGTATGGCGGCGATGGCATCAACTGCCGACCCAACGCGGTCCAGGGTCCCGCAGTCCAGCAACACCGCCGTATCGAAGCGTTGCGGATCCGTCACCTCTTTCTGAATGCGGTCCACCGATGGCAGAAACCGGTATACGGCTGGGATGGCACTCTCGTTGTAGAGCGTCACATCGCGCCCCAGCCGTTCCAGGGCAATACCCATGGCCAGCAGGGAGCCGATGGCATCGCCGTCCGGATTGGCGTGGGATGCCAGCAGGACGCGGCTACTGTTCGTCAGCTGTTGGATTATTTTTTTCATCATTGGTTTGTATGGATTTCAGCACCCGGTCGATGTGGGCCCCATAGTCAAACGACGCATCGTAAAAAAATTTCAATTCCGGCATGTATCGAAGGCCAAGCTCTCTGGCCAGTTCCCGCTTGATAAACCCCTTGGCGCTCTCAAATCCAGCCAATAGGGCTTGTTCATCATGCGCATCACCATGGGCGGTAAAGTAAACCTTGGCAATCCGCAGATCACGGCTCAATGTCACGCCGGTAATGGTGGCCTGGGCCAGTCGCGGGTCGTTGACGCCTTTTTGAATAAGGCCGGCCAGTACTTTCTGCACCTGACCGCCGACTCTTTCCGCTCGATTAAATGATCGGGTTGCCACGTTGGTTACCTATTTATGACGCTCACTTTCGGATCCGCCGATCACAGGGAAATGATTTCCAACTGGGAGTCAATCATTTCCGCAAGCCCAAGGCCGTCGGCAAAATTAAACACCTTATCCAGTTTTGCATTGATCATGCGGCGGTCACTGCCTACCAGGCTGATTCCAATTACCGCTCGTTGATAGATGTCATTGTCTGCCACCTCGGCTACCGACGCGTTAAAATGGTTTCGGATACGGGCAACGATAGCCTTGACGACCTTGCGTTTTTCTTTCAAGGAGCGGCACTGATGGATCCTGAAAACAATGTGTCCGACACCGACGACCATTGCGGTTTATCACTCCACTTCCGGTCGAATCTCTTCCATGTAGTAGCTTTCGATCACGTCACCGACCTTGATGTCATTAAAATTTTCAATACTGATGCCGCATTCATAGCCGGACTGGACTTCCTTCACGTCATCCTTGAATCGGCGCAGGCTACTGTTTTTGCCTTCGTAGGTGATAATGCCGTCCCGGACCAACCGCATGAGCTGCCCCCGCTGCATCTTGCCGTCGGTCACATAACAACCGGCAATGGTGCCAATTTTGGGGACATGGAAAGTCTGGCGAACATCGGCACGACCGAGCACCCGCTCCTCGAAGGTGGACTCCATCATGCCCACAATGGCATCCTTGACCTCTTTGATGACATTGTAGATGACATTGTGAAAGCGCATATCCACGTTCTCTTCGACGGAGAGTTCCTGCACTTTTGAATTGGGCCGGACGTTGAAGCCGATGATGATGGCATTGGAGACCGCGGCCAGAGAAATGTCCGACTCGGTGATGGTGCCGGTGGCCGCATGGACCACGTTGATGCTGACCTCTTCGTTGGAAAGCTTGGTCAAGGAGTCTCTCAACGCTTCGATGGAACCGTCCACGTCCGCCTTGATGATCAGGTTCAGGTCCTTGACCTCGCCCATCTGCATCTTTTCGAACAGCCCCTCCAGGCTCAGCCGGTTCGTCTTGGCCAGCTCCTTGGAACGCTGTTTCTGAGTGCGGTGCTGACTCACCTGGCGCGCATCTTTTTCATCTGCCAGCGCCACGAGTTCATCGCCGGCCATGGGTACGCCGGAAAGGCCCACGATCTCCACCGGCATGGACGGGCCCGCAGATTCCACCGTGCGTCCCAGATCGTCCTGGAGCACACGAATTTTTCCATAGTGCATTCCACAGACAATGGAATCGCCGGCACGGAGGGTACCCTCCTGCACCAAGACGGTTGCCACAGGCCCGCGCCCTGAATCCAGTTTGGCCTCGACCACGTGGCCGCTGGCCAGTTTGTCCGGATTGGCCTTGAGTTCCAGTATTTCCGCCTGAAGCAAAATCATTTCAAGCAATTCGTCGATACCGGTATTCTTTTTGGCTGACACCATGACAAAAATGGCATCGCCACCCCAGGCTTCCGACATCAGGCCGTGCTCGCTGAGTTCACGCTGAACCCGCTCCGGATCGGCATCCGGCTTATCCATCTTGTTGACAGCCACGATAATCGGCACCCCGGAGGCCTTGGAGTGATTGATCGCCTCGACGGTTTGGGGCATCACCCCGTCATCGGCGGCCACCACCAGCACGACGATGTCGGTCACCTTGGCACCGCGTGAACGCATGGCTGAGAAGGCCTCATGGCCCGGCGTATCCAGAAAAGCGATGACACCCTTTTCGGTCTCCACATGATACGCACCGATATGCTGGGTAATACCGCCCGCTTCGCCTTCGGTCACTCGGGTTTTGCGAATCACGTCAAGCAGCGATGTTTTGCCGTGGTCCACGTGGCCCATGATGGTCACTACAGGGGGTCTGGAGGCCAGCTTTTCCGGATCATCCGCTTCGGTTTTCTTCAGAATCAGGTCTTCTTCGAAAGACGCCCTTTCCACCTCATAGTCGAATTCACCTGCCACCAGGACCGCCGTGTCATAATCGATGGTCTGGTTCACTGTGGCCATAACACCCATGCCCATGAGCTTGACGATCATTTCGTTGGCCTTGATGCCCATGCGTTTAGCCAGTTCAGACAGCACGATGGTCTCATCAACCTTCACCCGCCGTTTGATGGCTTTTGCCGTAGTGATCTGGGTTTTCTGGCCGGCAGGCATGGCTCTCAGCCTGCTGCCCTTCCGGCCCTTCCGTCCACGCATTTTTCCGCTGTAGAGGGCTGCACCCTCGACGATCTCCTTTTTACGGAAACCACTTTTCTTTTTTGGAAACCGGACACCATCGGTTCCGTCATCCTTTTTCCGCCACCCCTTCTTTTTCTTGTCCTTGGCGGAAACGGGTGCACCGGCGGGTTCCGGTTTCTGCAAAGACGGTCGAGATGGCAAGCCCGCCGGAGCGTTACGCGATGCGGGCGTCGTTGAAATTTTGGGTCTGGTCGGCAGCTTGATAATTTTGGCCGCTGCTTCTTTCTTGGCTTTCTTGGCCTTTGCCGCGGGAGCCTTGGAAGGTTCGTCAGCGGACGGCGGCACGGAGACGGGCTCACTGACAGCCGGATCAACATCGGTCGTGCCGGCAGGGGGGGCTGCCGCTTCATTGACCGGTGTTTTTTCGTTGGCAGTTGGCGGTTCCGGTGAGGCGGGGGCTGCCGCTTCGGTAGCAGGCGTCACATCCACCCGCTCAGGTTCCGACGCTTCCGTTTGCGCTTCGGGTGTATCTGTTTTGGGCTTGGCAATAATTTTGGCGGTTTGGGCTGGCTTGCGCTTTTTCACCACGGGCTTTTTCCCCGGCGGGGTTTTCACTTCAACGGCTGCCGGAGCCTTTTCTTCCGTCTCAGCCGGAGGAGATTCCGGTTCTACCGCCGAAGTGGACTCGACCGCGGGGGCCTCCGGCTCCTGGGGTGAGACAACCTTGCGGCGCCGGATAACGGTGGGCCGTACCCGTTTTTCCTCGAGTTGATCGTCCTTTTCGCCGAAAAGCACCGATTTGACCGTTGCCACCACATCTTCGTCCAGAGAGCTCATATGGCTGTTGACGTCGATATCAAGGTCCCGGATCTTGTCCAAGAGTTCCCTGTTCGTCATGTTAAGATCTCTGGCAAATTCATAAACTCTGATTTTTGCCATCCATACCCCCCAAATCTTGTTATAAGCAGTTTTCACCCTGTTGCCGTATATACACGCTGATCCACTACTGCTCTTTTTCCTGGGCTTCGGGACCGGAAGCCGCTTCCTCATTCGATTCATCCGCTGGCACGTCAACCGGTACCGCATCGTCTTCTGCTTTGGACCGGGTCGCTTCCTCAGCGTCCTGGGTCGCTTCCTCAGCGTCTTGGGTCGCTTCCTCAGCGTCTTGGGTCGCTTCCTCAGCGTCTTGGGTCGCTTCCTCAGCGTCTTGGGTCGCTTCCTCAGCGGCCTGGGCCGCATCCTCAGCGGCTTGGGCCGCTTCAGCCAAACGCCGGACTTCGGCAGCCTCGGCAGCCTCGATGGCATACTGCCGTGCATTTTCTATTAGCACCACGGCCTTTTCCTCTCCGATGCCACGGATTTCGATCAGTTCTTCAACTACGGATTCGGCCAGCTCTTCTGCTGAGTAAATGCCTTTTTCGAAGAAGGCATCTGCCAGGTTGCTGCCGACTCCGGGGATATTGACCAGTGATTCGTACCCGATCTTCATCATTTCATCGTATTTGGACGCTGAGTTGACGTCCAAATGCCAGCCGGTTAGCTTGGAGGCCAGGCGCACGTTCTGGCCTCGTTTGCCGATGGCTACCGAAAGAAATTCATCGGGAACGATGACCTCCATGGCATTATTTTGTTCATCAATAATCACCCTGGAAATTTCCGCAGGCGCCAGGGCGTTGCATACATATTTAGCCGCATCCACGTGCCAGGTGATAATGTCAATCTTCTCACCTCGAAGCTCCTGAACCACATTTTGCACCCGGCTGCCCTTCATACCCACGCAGGCCCCCACCGGATCGATATCTGAATCATGTGAAGAAACGGCAAATTTGGCTCGCACGCCCGGCTCCCGGGCAGCCCCTTTGACCTCCACGATTCCCTCACTGATCTCGGGCACTTCGGTTTTAAACAGGTTGATCAGCAGGTCGGGATGGGTTCGCGAAAGCACGATCTGAGGGCCTCGGGTATCATAGAGCACATCGAAAATCAGGGCCCGGATCCGGTCTCCCCGCCGGTAATTTTCCCTGGGAATCTGTTCCCGGGTAGGAAGTATGGCTTCGGTATTACCCAGGTTGACAATGATATTGCCCCGGTCCACCCGTTGGACGATGCCGTTGATCACTTCACCCTTGCGATCGATGTAGCTGGAGTAAATCGCATCCCGCTCTGCATCCTTCATCTTTTGGATAATGACCTGCTTGGCGGATTGTGCAGCAATCCGGCCGAAGCTTGACGTGTCCATTTTTGTACCCAGGCTGTCGCCGACCTCACAATCGGGGTCGAGCTTGCGCCCTTCGGTCAGGCCGATCTGCAGGTCCGGCTCGGTCACCTCCGCCACCACCTCTTTAAATTGAAAGACTTCGATCTCACCCGTGTCGGGACTATACTGCGCCTCAATGTCGACCTTGCTGCCGAATTTTTTTCTGGCAGCTGAACGCAACGCCTCTTCCAGGGCGCGGATCAAAATTTCCACATCGATGCCCTTGTCCCGGCTTACCTGTTCCACCACACGTTTGATATCTGCTATAAACATCAGCGTTCTCCATTGTAATTGATCAGCCGCGCCCGTGTAATATCCTTATAATTCAGACTAACCGTCTCGTTATCCACCTGCAATTGGACCATTTCGTCAATCACCCCGGTAAGCACGCCGCTGAAATTTTTACGACCTTCCACGGCAGTGGTGAGGCGAATTTTTGCCCGATGGCCCATAAACCGCTTAAAGTCATTTAGCTTTCCCACCGGTCGGTCGAGACCCGGCGATGAAACCTCCAGCCGATATGGCGGTGCATCTTGCGCATGCACATCCAGGATGTCTGCTAACTGGCGGCTGATGTCGACGCAGTCGTCCAGGGTCACTCCCCCGGGCTTGTCCAGGTATAGGCGCAACGTCAATCCGCCCGGTTCGCGCTGGTACTCCACATGGACCAATTCCATCCCCTCGGCAATACACAGGGGATCGGCCAGACGGGCCACCGAATCGACAAAGGCCCGCTGTCGCTTTAAAACCGCCGGATCCGGTTGACGGAGCGACGCCGGTGCTCCGCTTTTAAATTTTCGCTTTCCGGCACGTTTGGCCATATTCTCACCGAACAAAAAACAAAAACGGGCAAACCGCCCGTTTCCATGTTCAAACCGATAATGGATACCATCACTTACCAGTCCATAAAACCACGCCGGGCGGGAAAACCGCCTTTATTCCGGCAAACTCAACCGGAATAGACGAAAACGGACTTGAAATGGAGCGGGCAACGAGATTCGAACTCGCGACACCAAGCTTGGGAAGCTTGTACTCTACCAACTGAGCTATGCCCGCTCACCAAGAAATATTAATTAAGGCAAAATAGATGTTATGTCAATATCTTTCTATCTAGCCCCAATATGCCACGCCGGTAGAATTGATCGAATGACGCGGCAGCAATCGGCACGTCATGCTGACAGAAGGAAACTATCGCCGTTGGTCATCAATCAATTCCCGGATGCGAATCAGTTCTTCCCTGATCTCGGTTATGTCTGGTGCTGCGGCAACCGGCACTGGTCCCGGCACAGCGCCAGGTTTCTTCTTCAGATACTGCCGGGCCCCCTCAATCGTGAACTTTCTCTGATAGAGCAGGTGTTTGATCCTTAAGACCAAAACCACATCCTGCTTGCGGTAGAGACGCTGTCCCGCATCGGTGCGCTTGGGTTTGATCTGCTTGAACTCTGTTTCCCAGAACCGCAGCACATAAGGAGCAACGCCGGCGATGTCGCTGACTTCACCGATCTTGAAGTAAAACTTGTCAGGTATGTCGACCGGGCCGTAGGCCTCTTCTTTCATCTGGGTTATCCATGTCGGTGAAGCCCCGCCGGCGGCTTCAGGTGTATCATCAAGCCGGCAATGCCGCACCAAATTCGTCGATCAGGCGATGAGTGAGATGGTGATGAATCGCATTGACGGTTTCATCCTCCAGGGTTCGTTCGGCGGATCGATAGACGACCCGGAAAGATATACTCTTTTTCCCCGCCGGTATGGGATCGCCGGCGAACACATCAAAAAGGTAAAGGTCCTCCACCAGTTTTTCCCCGAATTGCGCCACCGTATCCAGCAGGTCCCTGGATTCGATCGTCTGATCGACAATGACGGTAATGTCCCGGGCCGTTGCGGGGAAGCGGGGGATGGGTGCCATCTGCTTGGAATCGGATGCCAGTCTACCGATCAACTCCAAATCCAGCTCAAAAATAAACGCCGGTTGCTTTAGGCTATAGGCATCCACCACCTCGGCATCCACCTCGCCCACAATTCCCAGCGTCCGCCCGTCGTGAACAATCCGTGCCGTTTGCCCCGCTCGGGTATAGCAGCACTGGCCATCGGGTAGCGCTGCAAACGACAGTTCGGTGATACCCAGGGCAAAACCCAGTCCCTGGACGGTCCCTTTGATATCAAAAAAGTCGCAGGCGGTTTCATGGGTGTGCCAAGCGGCTTCGACACGCCGACCGGTCCACAGACCGACAAGCATCTCCTTTTCCAAAGGAAGCGGCCCCTCCGACTTCGGGAGAAAGATTTTTCCGACTTCAAACACACGCAGGTTGTTTTGTTGCCGAGCGATATTGCGCTGAGCCGCTTCCAATATGCCGGGAACCAGAGTGGTCCGCATCACCGACTGCTCCTCGGAAATCGGGTTGAGCAAGGCAATATGGTGACGACGGGAGTCATCGGCATCCAATTGAATCCGGTCGCAGGAATCAGCGCTGATGAAGGAGTAATTGATGGCCTCTGAAAATCCGAACCCACTAAGAATATCTCTAACCTGGTTGCGCCGGACCATCATTATAGAAGGGGTCGTGCCCTGTGCCGGAACCACGGGGAAGGTGGTTGGAATCTGGTTGTAGCCGGAAAGCCGGGCCACCTCTTCCATGAGATCCTGGGGACGGGTGACATCCACCCGAAAAGAAGGCACCTGCACCTGAAGTCTCTCATCACCCTCGGCCCGAACCTTGAATTCGATGCTTTCCAGCAGGGTGGCCATGCGGTCACAGTCTAAATCGGTGCCTAAAAGATCATTGGTGGCCCGCGCGCTCAAAGCGAGTGTCAGGGGATCCGACGTTCTGAAATCCTCATCGATCACACCTCCCACCAAACGTCCTTGGCCCAACTCGGCCATAAGGCCGACAGCGCGATTCAGGGCGAAAAGGGTGCCGTCCGGGTCCACGCCCCGCTCAAACCGGTGGGAAGCATCCGTATTGAGCAATAGGGCCTTGGATGTTTTGCGAATGCTGATCGGATCAAAGCAGGCACTTTCGATGAGCACGCGCGTGGTGGCATCTTCTATTTCCGAGTTCAGTCCGCCCATGACACCACCGACCGCCACCGGCTTTTCACCATCGCAAATCATGAGCATTTGCTCGGAAAGCCGTCGCCCCTTTTGATCCAGGGTGGTGAACGGTTCTTGATCTGCAGCCGTTCGAACCACGATACGATGGCCGGACAGGTTGTCAAAATCAAAGGCATGCAGGGGTTGCCCGGTCTCCAGCATGACGAAATTAGTTATATCGACCAGGTTGTTGATGGGCCGCACACCCACCGACCGCAACCGGTCCTGGAGCCAGTATGGGGACGGTGCCACGGTAATGTGTTCCAGCAGTCGAGCGGCGTACCGGGGGCAATGGTCGGGCGCTTCTATCGTCACCGAGGTCAGGGCCTTGATATCTCCCTGGGCATCCGGCAGGCTGAAAACCGGCGGATTCATCTGAACGCCCTGGATGGCGGCGATCTCACGAGCCACACCCATCATGCTCAGGCAATCCGGCCGGTTGGGCGTCAATCCAATCTCGAAGGTGAAATCGAAAAGATTCAGCGCCGCTTTCAAGGAAAGGCCGGGTTGAGAATCCCCCTCCAGCAACATCAGCCCGGAAGCATCCAGCCCCAGACCCAATTCAATCTCGCTGCACAGCATGCCTTCGGAGGTTTCTCCCCGAATGACGCTCTTTGCCAACACGGTGCCGTCGGGTAGCCGTGTGCCCACACGGGCCAGGGGTGCGTGCATCCCCGTTGTCACATTGGGGGCCCCGCAAACCACCGGCACAATGCCGTTACCGCCATCCACGCGACACAATTTCAGCCGGTCGGCGTTGGGATGGGGCGAAACATCGACCACCTGCCCGACGACCACCGTTTCCAGATAGGCATAGCGATCTGCAACGGCCTCCACTTCCAGCCCGGCCATCGTCAGGGCATCGGCGAGGTCCGGGACCGCCATATCGATGGGCACATATTCTTTCAGCCAGTTTAAGCTAACTTTCATCGGTTCGGGAACACTCCCTTAGAATTGACTCAGGAATCGATAGTCATTGTCGAAATAGCGCCGAATATCATCGATGCCGTATTTAAGCATGGCAATACGCTCCACCCCCATACCGAAAGCAAAACCGGTGTATCGACTGGTGTCATAGCCGATATTTTCAAACACCGCCGGATGGACCATGCCGGAACCCAAAATCTCCAGCCATCCGGTTTGAGAACAAACACGACAGCCTTTTCCCCGGCAAATCACGCATCGGATATCCACTTCGGCGCTGGGTTCGGTGAATGGAAAGAAGCTGGGTCGAAAGCGCAATGTGGTCTGGTCGTCGAACATCTGGTGAATAAAAGCGGTCAGGGTTCCCTTGAGATCGGCAAACGAGATATGGCGATCCACCAGCAGCCCCTCCACCTGGTGAAACATGGGCGTATGGGTCAGA
Organism: uncultured delta proteobacterium; assembly: GCA_963697405.1. Taxonomy (GTDB): domain Bacteria; phylum Desulfobacterota; class Desulfobacteria; order Desulfobacterales; family Desulfosarcinaceae; genus Desulfosarcina. The sequence continues at coordinate 330,758 of CAVONY010000036.1, forward strand.
TCGGAATCGCACCGGTAGACCTTGCCAGGGGCGATGATGCGAACCGGCGGCTGCTGCTGTTCCATCACCCGTGGCTGTGTGGGCGACGTGTGCGTTCGAAGCACAACATTGTCCGATACATAAAAGGTGTCCTGCATGTCCCGGGCAGGATGGTTTTTAGGAATATTGAGGGCCTCGAAGTTGTAGTAGTCAGTCTCCACCTCCGGGCCTTCGACCACATCGAAGCCCATCTGGGAAAAGATGCTGCAGATGCGGTTGGTGATCTGGGTAATCGGGTGAAGCGATCCTTTCTCCGGAACCCGACCCGGCAAGGAGACATCGATGCGGTCGGTCGCCCTATCGGACATATTGGCCAGACGGGTCAACGCATCCTTGAATTCACATTCCAGGGAACGCTTGATCTCATTGGCCCGCTTGCCCGCCTGAGGCCGTTCCTCGACGGGAAGACTGGAGATGTTTCTCAAATAATAGGTAATGCGACCCTTCCGGCCGAGAAACTGAGTGGAAAGATCGTTTACCGCATCAACATCAGCGGCTGACGCCAGCGATTCTATGGCGTCCGCGTATATCCGTTCTATGGTATTTTCCACGATTGTCGCTCTGTTATATATGAATTGTCGCCGTCCCTCAATCCCGGCGGGGCGGGATTGAGGTATGCGGACACTTTCGCGGCTCAGGTAAGGAGGGGGCAGCGGGAGGATACCGATTCGTGCGGCATTCGCCGCGACAGGTCAACCCGGCTTAACCCTGCTGTGACGCCAGCGCGGCTATCTGGGCAAATCCAGGAGGATCGGATATTGCAAGATCGGCAAGCACTTTTCGATCCAGGTTCACATCGGCTTTTTTCAGACCACTGATGAACCGGCTGTAGGAAAGGTCATTCATACGCGCCGCAGCGTTGATGCGGGCAATCCACAACCGACGGAACTGGCGCTTGCGCTGTTTGCGATCCCGATAGGCATAATTGAGTGCCTTATCGACTGTATCTGCCGCGGTCCGAAACAGTTTGCTGTGTCCACCGCGATATCCTTTGGCCAGCTTTAAAACTTTCTGACGGCGTCTTCTCGCCTTGAAGCCTCTTTTAATTCGCATGATCTCATCTCCTTGCTAACAGGTTTTCTGGGCCACCCGGTCCTGAATCGCGCCTCAGATGCCACCATCGGTGAAACCTGCTATATAAAGTCTAATTTACCGTCGATCAGCCGTTGGGCAAAAGGAGCCGGACTTCTCTCATGTCGCTCTTTTTGACCAGCTGCATCTTCTTCAGGGAACGCTTACGTTTTCGTGACTTAGTGGTCAGGATGTGACTGTGGTGAGATTTTGAAAACGTGTATCGACCGGACCCGGTTTTCTTAAACCGCTTCGCGGCCGCCCGGTTGGTTTTAATTTTCGGCATGGTTCCTCTCCTTAAAAAAAATTGAGCATCATTCTGAATGATTAAATCGAACGAAAACCGCATTTCAAAAACAGTTGGCGTGAACGATCACATGCGTTCACGCCAACTGTTGAAACGGCGCTTTTCTAATTCGTGCGAGCCATGGCCCGAGCCCGAGGGCCAGCGCCATAATCCGTTATTGGCCTGGCGGCGCTATCTGGGATCGAGGAGCCAGCACCATCATCATCGTCCGTCCTTCAAACTTGGGATATTGTTCCACGACGGCAATCTCTTCAAGTTCAGTGGCGATTCTCTGCAACAGTGCTCTACCACGGTCTGAAAGCGTAATTTCACGGCCACGGAACATTACCGTGACCTTGACCTTGTCTTTACGGTCAAGAAATTTGCGAATGTGGCCCATTTTCGTCTCTAGATCATGATCTCCGGTTTTAGGCCGGACCTTGATCTCTTTGAGCTGAAAAGTGGTCTGCTTTTTTTTGGCCTCTTGCTGTTTTTTGGTCTGCTCGTACTTGAACCGCCCGTAGTCCATAATTTTGCATACCGGCGGTTTCGCGTTGGGCGAAATTTCGACAAGATCGAGACCAAAATCATTCGCTTGGGCCAACGCCTGATGAATCGGAAGTACGCCGACCTGGTTTCCCTCCGGGTCGATCAAGCGGACTTCCCTCACCCTGATACCCTGATTGATCCGGGTGGTATCGGGCGGCCTCCTGTCCATCTGTCTATATCTGGGACCAGCTATACTTCCACCTCCTGAAGCCCTAAACGTTCGATTTTCTTTACCCTGCCAACCATTGGCAGACCGATGGTTTCCCTCCGATTCGAACCGCCGTAAGGTGGCCCGATACTCGTTACTAAACTTTATTCCAATATATGACGCCGCCGGCAAATGCAAGAAAAAAATGGCTTGCGCGTTCACGGGTTCAGGGTTCAACGTTCTGAGTTAGGGACAAAGACAAAAAAGTGTCCGGTCTATTGGTGGACCTGGCCATCCCTCATTAAGCGTAGTTTACACCCATGAACGGTCATGGAGATACCTTCTGCGCCAACGTATAGCGGCTCAATAGGCTGTCCGCCCAATAGGGGTTGGCCGAATCGGCGAAAAACCGCTTGAACAGCAACAGGCTGTTTATTCTCAAGACGCCGGAGATCACCGTCAATTGAGCATTTCGGTATAGGGGAGGCAAACCGGATCGGTCACACCCGGTCCCCCCCCCCATCACATCTTCATAGGCATAGACGATTCTGCCGATGCCGCTGAGTAAAATGGCGGAATAACACATGAGGCAAGGTTCCATCGTGCAGTATATGGACAGCCGTGAACGATCGATGTCCGGGTTGTCATCGCCAAGACACCTCAGGGTATTGACTTCAGCATGGTCGATCTCGTTTCCCGATCCAGCTGCCGTGCCTGTGCGATGCCCCCGGGCAACCACGAATTCACCGTCTGCAATCACACAGCCCACGGGAAACTCACCCGCCACCAGGGCCGTTTGGGCCAGGCCAAGCGCCGCGGACATGAACGCTGTATCTTTTTCCGAAACCGCCTCAGGGTTCATAGAATTCTGCATGCGGTATCATCACAGGGGCAGCCGCCGTCAATTTCAAATGCGTAGACGATCCTTGCTTCCATTTCCGCACGCTTTAATGAAATGGGCGAAAATCTGGCCCGCTTTAACTCCTGCTCCAAGCTTTCCCTATCGGGAACCCGATCAAAGCCCGATCCCATCAATTTGCCGGTTTCGCCATCGAGGATATCCGCCGACTCACCATTTGTCACCACCACTACGGGGATCTGGTAAGGTACCACCAGACGCGACATGGCCAACGTCGGCCGATAACGGGTCACTAAGGAACCTGGCGCGTATTTAATCACCATTGCCTTGCGATCGTCAACCGTTACCGTAAAGTCCAGCATCAGGCGTCCCTTTCGGTTTCCGGCGGCAACGATCATCAGGTTGCGGGGGTGGATGTCCGCCTTTGCATAACCTTTGTCGGCCACGAGGAAACGGGCGATTTTCTGGCGATAGCGCTCGTCGTGGGTGTCTACCAGCATTTCACCGGAGATGAAATCGCCAAGCTCCCCCAGTATCAGATGATGACCGCCCATGATCCACCTTTCCGTCGCCAAGATACCGCTTTACAAAGCCTTTTGTCTGTGAATAGATGACCATTTTAAAATAGTACATCTATGGAGAAATCACAACCGGGGTGCCATGAACATCCGCGAGCAATTTGAAAAACGCGAAAAGAACTTCATGTCTCCATTCGGCTGCCAGAGCGCCCAGAGCCGTGGCCGGCAACGGCCGGAGGAGGCCTGCCCCATCCGCACCGCGTTCCAGGTCGACCGTGACCGCATCGTATACGCCAACGCATTCAGACGGCTGAAGCATAAAACCCAGGTATTCCTCAACCCATTGGGGGACGAGTATCGCACGCGCCTGACCCATACGCTGGAGGTGGCCCAGATTGCCCGCACCATTGCCCGGGCGATGTTTCTCAATGAAGACCTGGCCGAAGCCATCGCCCTGGGACACGATTTGGGACACACCCCATTTGGACACGGCGGAGAAGCGGTGCTTCAAGAGATCCACTCCCCGGACTTCTCCCATCATAAGCAAAGTCTTCGGGTAGTGGATGTAATCGAAAACAACGGCAACGGGTTAAACCTGACCCACGAGGTTCGCGACGGCATTGTCAAGCACTCCAAAGGCTACGGAAAAATCCTGCCCGATGACCGCAGCGAGCTGGCCTGCACCATTGAGGGTCGCATCGTTCGGATATCCGACATCATGGCCTACCTGAATCACGATCTGGATGATGCCATCCGCAGCGGCGTCATTCGGGAAAACCAGGTGCCGGCCGTCTGCACACGGGTCATCGGCCGGACCCACCAGGAGCGGGCCACCACCATGATCCGTGACCTGATCTTTTCCAGCCGGGCGGTTGAAGGAGAACTAAGGCTTGACATGAGCGAAGAGGTTTTCGGTGCCATGACCACATTACGGGCCTTTCTCTACGAAAACGTTTACCGATCCGTCCAGGTTCACCGGGAATTTGTCAAAGCGAAAAAAATTCTTTCCGAACTTTACGCCTACCTGATGGACAACGAACGCGTGTTAGAAAAAGAACTCACCCGAATGGGCATCGCCGGCTGCCTGAGCAACGGCTCACCTCGTGAGCAGGTCGTCTGTGATTTCATCGCCAGCATTACCGATCGCCATGCCCTCGGCCTTTACCAGAAAATATTTTTCCCCTCACCCACCGTTTGAGGCAATATCGGATCGCCATGGACCTGACCCCCGAACGATTGTTGACTACCAGGCATCGTTATCTCCCTCTGCTGGAACGGCTGGAGACACTTTTTAGCGAGATGGATCAGGCCTATATGGCCGTTGCCGGGCAGTATGGGTTTCAGTGCAACGGTTGTGCGGACAACTGCTGCCTGACCCGATTTTACCACCACACCGTGTTGGAGTATCTGTATCTGATGGAAGGCCTGCGCACCCTTGAACCCGACGCTCGCCATACGATCTATGAAAAGGCGCTGACGGTGTGTGCCGGAATGGCCGATACCGATCGTCGGGGAGAAACCCTGCGCATCATGTGCCCGCTGAACCGGCAGGAGAGGTGCATGCTTTACCGGTTCCGCCCCATGATCTGCCGGCTTCACGGCATTCCCCACGAACTGCAGCGATCAGGTGGCAACCCCATCAAGAATCCGGGCTGCGATGCATTTTTCAATCAGTGTCGCCAAGGTGGCCAGACCGATTACATTCGATTTGACCGCACCCCCTTTTACCGGCAGATGGCGGCGCTGGAGCAGGAATTGCGAAGAAAAACGGGAAATTCCGATAAAATCAAGCTCACCATCGCCCAGATGCTGGTGTCCATCATGGATAACATTTATGAAATCGATTAAACCCGAAGAGATGGACCGGCTGCCGGGAATACCGCTGAAAAAGACCGATACCTTTAACTTCCGGTGCCACAAGGACCTGACCTGCTTCAACCGGTGCTGCCGGAATCTGAACCTGTTTCTTTACCCCTACGATGTGCTCCGCCTGAAAAAAAGCCTCGATTTGGATTCCGACCGGTTCCTGGAGTCCCATGTGGATGTGGTGCTGCGGAAGGGCAATTATTTCCCAGACGTTGTGCTGCGAATGGCCGATAATGAATCCCAGACCTGCCCTTTTTTATGCGACGAGGGATGCACGGTATACCCTGACCGGCCCGACACCTGCCGAACTTTTCCCGTGGAACACGGAATGCTGTTTAACGACCGGCCCGGTGAATCGGAAATCGTCAGCTTTTTCCGGCCGCCGGATTTCTGCCAGGGGCAGCATGAAAACCAGGCCTTGACCCTCGCCCATTGGGCGCAGGATCAACAGGCCGACACTTACAACCAGATGACCGCCCGATGGGCCTCGATCAGAGCGCTGTTTCAAAAAAACCCGTGGGGACCCGAAGGCCTGAACGGCGCCAAAGGGAAAATGGCCTTCATGGCCGCCTACAACATTGACCGGTTCCGCGATTTCGTGTTTCAGAGCAGTTTTTTAAAACGGTATCGGGTCAAGCGGACACTGGTTAAAAAACTTCGCGCCAGTGATCGGGAATTGCTGCTTTTCGGCTTTGATTGGATCCGCTATTTCGTCTGGGGCATTCCCTCCAAGAACATCCGACCCTGAACCACTGGCCGAGATGTCCTTTTCCTCTCAGCCATGAGCGTTAAGTTATTTTTGACGAAAATGTAAAAAGTCGAAATTCCGACGGATTCGTAAGAAGCCCGAGGTCAAGGCTTGCGAATCCTGAAGGAATGAGGCGTACTTGTTGTACGCCGCAATGACGAAGGATGAAGCGTAACGCAGATATCGGGCTTCTTACGAATTCGTCATTTTTTGCCCGCCACCGCCTCGGCTATATTAAAGCAATAGTCGCCGATCTTCTCCAGGTTGGTTAGCAGGTTGACGTAGACCAGTCCCTGATCGATGCCGCATTCACTGGAACGAAGGCGCTGGATGTGGTCGTCACGATATTTTTCGCGCATGGCATCGATGGCATTTTCGAGGGTGTCGGCCCGATTCATGAAATTGGCCGGTCGCTGCCGCATGGCGGAGGAGATCAGGTCCATGAACTCGGCCACCTTGTCCACCAGTTGATTCATATCTGCCATGGCCTTTTCGGTGAACGTCAGATTAGTCTCGATCATGTCCTCGATGGCCTGGGCAATATTTTCCACCGAATCGCCGATGCGTTCGATATTATTGGTCATGCGCATGAGGCTGGAGAGTTCCTTGGCCTCGGATTCACTCACTCCGCTCTGGTAGATCCGGGTGAGGTAAGCCACGATTTCATGCTGCATGTCGTCCAGGTGATTTTCGACCTGGCGCCACTTGGACAGCTTCTTATAGTCCCGGTCCGTGAGCCGCTTGACCGTTTTTCGAAACGTGTATTTGGCCGTCTCAGCCATACGAAGAATCTCACTGCGCGTTTCCACGATGGCGGCAATGGGGGTATCGATGAGCCGGTCGCCGAAGTTGGGCAGCCGGTAGTAGTCGATGTCTTCTTCTTCCTTGGGTGAAAGCCATATAGCGACCCTGATCAGCCATGGAAGCACTAAAAGAAAAAAGGCAGCGTTGATCACATTGAACAGGGTGTGGCCATTGGCGATGTACCGCCCTACATTCACCAGATCGTCGCCCACCACCTGGTCTACCGGGCCGGCCCCGAGTCCCAGCGTCACAGTGTCCACCAGATTGACGAACAGGGGAAAGATGCAAAGCATGAGGGTGACGCCGATAACATTGAACATGGTATGGGCCCTTGCGGCCCGGTGGGCGTTGATGTTGTTTGAGCCGATAGTGGCCAGCTCTGCCGTAATCGTTGTACCGATATTTTCCCCCAGCACAAGGGCCATGGCACCGGGAAAGGTAAGCAACCCCTGGCTGGCCAGGGTCATGGTGAGGCCGATGGTGGCCGACGAAGACTGCACCATGATAGTCAGCACAGCCCCCACCACCACGCACAGCAGCAGGCCACCCACCGAACTGGGATCGAATTTGGTAAAAAAGGCCAGAAAGGCGGGGTCGCTTTTGATCGGTGCCAGTCCGAGCTTCATGACGGTCATACCGTAAAAAAGCAGGCCGAAGCCCAGGATCACTTCACCGATGTAACGCGTCTTTTTCTTCTGGGTAAAATACTTGAGCACCACGCCGGTAGCAATCGCGGGCAGGGCCAGGGCACTCAGTTTGAAAGCGATGAGCTGAGCCGTGACTGTCGTGCCAACATTGGCGCCCAGGATCATGCCCACCGCCTGCTGCAGCGTCATCAGGCCGGCCGTGACGAATCCGATGAGCATCACGGTGGTGGCCGATGAGGATTGAACCATAGCCGTGACAGTTGCACCGGTAAGGCACCCCACCACCCGGTTGGAGGATACGGCGCTCAAAATGGTCTTGATCCGTTTTCCGGCGGACATCTGAAGCCCCTCGGTCATCATCTTCATGCCGAGGATAAACATGCCAAGACCCCCGAGGGTCGTAATGAAGACACCCGTCATCGTCTACTCCATGCTCGTGTCCCGGGACTGCATCCGCAGCACCGCAATATATTTCAACATATTGAAAATAATAGAGGATCATGTATGGTATCGAGCGGTTGAGTATACCACCCAAAAGTTGGCCTGTACTTACCACACGCCGTCCATATGTCAAGGCCCAGGGCCGATTTCAGAGACGATATCCGATGGCGTAATACTCGATGTCCTCCGGATGAACATGGACTTCTGAGATTGCCTTGTCCCGCACCGATATGCCGGACCGGTGAACCGACTCCGGGTCACCGGATACCAGGGGATGCCAGGCATCCAGGTCCTTGCCTTCGGACAGCCGCCGGTAGGCACAGGTTATCGGAAGCCAGCGCAGGCGGGGGATCTGTTCTGCGGTCAACACCAGGCAGCCGGGCACCAGCGTGGTCCGGTTGCCGTAGTCGCCGCAGCCGCAAGCCTGGACGTCCAGCAGGTAACAGGAGACCCAGGTGTAGGTCACCTTTCCTGTTTTGCCATCCTGAAATTTCTGCAGGCAACAACGCCCACAGCCGTCGCACAGGGATTCCCATTGCTCGCGGTTCATCTGATCCAACCGCATGATTTTCCAGAAGGGGTGGTCGATCGCCGGAGGGATAGGGCGCATGGCATGCGGCTTCATCGGCGTTGATCCTCGTTCGAGAGATCAGTTATTGATCGCCTGGACGACAGATAGCGATCCCGCTGGGATTTTCCAATTTCCGCCGCCACCTGAAAGGGTCCTATTTTTTTTCTTTTCCAGGCCGTTCGCAGCAATGCGGTAGCCATGTTCGCCGGCACCCTGGGCTGCTGTGACCGGGGCTTGCGGGTTAACCGGAGAGCCCCGGTGGGACAGGTGGACACGCACAGGCCGCAACCGATGCAACGGTGATTGTTCAACTGAGCCGCTTTGCCCGTTAACGCCAGCGCACCCATCTGGCAGCGTCCAACGCACAGGCCGCAGCCGGTGCAGCCATCGGCATTCAGCTGCACGGCAAAGGGGGCAGCCACCAAATCGCTGGGTCTCGGATAGGTGTTGACGGTGCGCAGCACGCCGCAGCAGCACCCGCAGCAACAGCATAACCACGCCGGATCCCGGCTGTTGCTGGGCTGAAGGACCAGCCCGGCGCGATCCGCGGTCTCCAGTAGATCCATCACCGTCTGCCGGTCCACCCGCCGGCCGATACCCGATTGGATGAAATAGCTGCCGGCATCGCCAAACGAGATGCACGCGTCAAGAGGGCCGTCGCAACCGTGGCCGGCCAGGCGCCGCTCTTTTCGGCAGATGCAGGGGGAAATCACAAAATGGTCTTTGGTCCGAATCAACGCCCCTGCCGCTTCATGGGGCAGGACCGGCAGCTTCGGATCGATGCTCCGGTTCACCGGGATGGTACGCATCTGAGGGGCGCGACCCCAGGCGTCGGCATTGAAAAGCACCGGAATATAGGCGGCCATGTCCGCCACCAGCTCGCGGTCCAGGCGATTGACCTGGAATTCCCAGATACCCACCACAAACTGGCAAGCCATGTACCGAGGCAGTTTCCCTTTGGATTCATGCTTCAGGATCAGCCCCTTTTGCCACATGGCCTCCAGCATCGTTGCCGCCGTGTCCCGAACCGATCCACAACGGTAGGCAACAACCTGGGCCGTCTCCGGGATCAGCGTCAAATGGCAGGCCAACCGGGCCTCGGGTTCCATGAACAGACGCTTTAAAATACGCAATTCCAGGCCGTCCGGGGTAGACGGGAACCCCCCGGGTAGTCGATCCAAATGCTTGGCCAGTTTATGGTATACCGAGTTTTCCATAGGCTGGAGCCTTAGCATGAATCCGCTCGGTGGAAAAAGGAAAATTCATTGACGATTGCTTTTGGCGCAAAAACGCTTAAGTTTTTAGGCAACTTTAGGTCAATTCCACCTGCCGGAAAACCCGGCATGGGTATCCCTGTCAGGAGAAGCACTGTGAGACGCCAAGCAAGCCCCCTTCCCCGCCTTGCTCTGATATACCTGTTGGTCCTGGCCGTGATGCATGGCATTGTCGGTGCAGTGACGGCAATGGATGCAACCGCGGTCCACGATCTGACCATTCGCCTGGTTCCCGAAAAATCAGAACTGGAAGGCCTGGACCAGATCCGTATCCAGCGACCGGAAACCGGCCCCGTCCACCTGGTTCTTTCTCCCCACGCCCGCATCCAGGCCGTTCGGATAGGAGGCCATGATCACCCCTATTCATTTGACCGGGGACGGTTGACCGTGAACCCGGAGCGCAGCGAATCGACCCTGAACGTGGATCTGAGCCTTCAATATACCTGCCGGTTCGGCGATCCTGCGCCGGTGCGCCCCGTGAACACGGATAATCCGGGGTACGGGGTCAGCGGCACGATCTCCGCTTCGGGAACCTTTCTCCTGTCCGGCGCAGGCTGGTACCCTCGAGTGGCTGATGCCAGCCAGTCATTTTTGTTGACCGTGGACGGACCCGATGACACGGTGGCGGTCACCGCCGGCCGGCGCCTGGGCATCGACCACCAGGGCGCAAGAACGGTCAGCCGCTGGCAAATCGATAACCCGCTGGAGGGACTGAGCCTTTCCGCCGGCCCCTATGTGGTCGAGAAACGGACGCTGAACGGGCTGACCGCCACCACCTACTTTTTCCCGGCAAATCAGGTTCTGGCGCCGCGTTATCTGGAGGCCTCCCTGCGCCACCTGAAACGGTATAACGATCTTTTTGGGGCCTACCCCTTTGATGAATTTGCAGTTGTCGAGAACTTTTTCCCCACCGGTTACGGCTTTCCCGGTTACACCCTCATGGGCGGAAGGGTCCTGCGACTGCCATTTATACCGGAAACAAGCTTGCCCCACGAAATCGTTCACAGCTGGTGGGGCAACGGGGTTTTGGTGGACGTCGCCTCGGGCAACTGGTGCGAGGGCCTTGCGTCCTACACAGCTGACTATCTGATCAAAGAACAGACATCATCCAATGCGGCCGCGGACTACCGGCGCCAGGCCCTGCGCAACTATGCAACCCTGGTATCGCCAACGACCGACTTCCCCCTCAGTCGTTTCCGGAGCCGCACCGATCCGGCCACCAAGGCCGTGGGCTATGATAAATCCGCCATGGTCTTCCACATGCTGCGCAAGGAAGTGGGCGAGGCTGCATTCTGGGCTGCACTGCGCGATCTTTATGGGCAATTCCGGTTTAAACACGCTTCATGGAAGAATCTGCAGGAGCGCTTTGAAAAGCAAACGGGACGATCTCTGGATTCGTTCTTCCGGCAATGGGTCCACCGCCAGGGTGCCCCTCAGATAAGGCTGGAAAATGTCCGGCTGATTGAGGGCAGCCAAGGATATCGGACGGTCGGTCGTCTGGTCCAGGACACACCCGTATACGACCTTACGCTGGAACTGGCCCTGGACACCGATGAGGGACCGGTGGGTCAGTCGATCCGCTTGTCCGACCGCCTGACGGAATTTGAAATCACCAGCCCCACGCGCCCCCGGTCGCTCACCGCCGACCCTGACCATCACCTTTTCCGGAGACTCAGCCCTGAAGAGATGCCCCCCACGGTCAACACCATTAGAGGCTCAACATCCGTCGTGATGGTGATAGCGGATCGCCTGGGTCAGCGCGGCGACGCCATCGCCCTCCATTTCTCCGAATCCATGGGGTTGGACAACGTCCGAATGGTTCATGAAGCCGATTTTATTGCAGCGCAGGCCGAGGCTGTCAATCTGTTGTTCATCGGCCTGCCCGGTCAGCCGGAGGTGCTAGGACTGTTTCCTCGGGACCTGGCACTGGCACCCAAGGCCTTTGACGCAGGTGGACAGCATTTCGACGGATCAGGGGATGTGCTGTTCGCTGTGGCCCGACATCCCGACCATCCCGGCAAGAACGTCGCCCTGCTGCACACGCTCTCTGAGGAGGCGGCCGATCAGGCAGCACTGAAAATTCCCCATTACGGCCGTTACAGCTACCTGGCCTTCAGCGGTGGACAAAACCGGGTCAAGGGCACGTGGGCGGTCAATGCTTCGCCGGTAATGGTCCGCTGGAACCCAGACCAACCCAATAACCAAGGAGCCCCGCCATGACCATCTTTCGCCGCAAACCGATCATGGGTTTACTGGCATTATCGATCCTGCTGCTGGCAGCCACCTGCCGCGAACCCAAACAGGCCGCCCCGCTGAACCTGTTTGATCTTCAGACGCGGCAGTCTCTTTCCGGCGTGCAGGCCGTGGAGGCACTGAAAAGCGCCCGCCTCGTGCTGGTGGGTGAACACCACACCGATCCGAGCCACCACGAGGCTCAGCTGCAGGTCATCCGGACGCTGGACGCGCAATTGGTTCCCCTTTCCATCGGGTTGGAGATGTTTCGCAAGGATAGCCAGGCCGCATTGGATCGATGGGTGGCAGGCGAGTTGGATGAAGCCGCTTTCGAAAAGATCTATCTGGACAACTGGAATTTTCCCTGGTCGCTGTACCGGAGCATCTTCGTCTACGCCCGAGACAAGAGGATTCCCATGGTCGGCCTAAATGTCTCCCGGGAGATCACCCGGCAAGTGGCCCAGCAGGGGTTTGCTTCACTTTCCGATCAGCAGCGGGGAGAACTGGCGGGCGTCACCTGCAATGTGACCCGTGAGTATCGGGATTTTATCCGCAGTGCCTTCGGTGCCCACGGCCACGGCAACATGGATTTCATCCGTTTTTGCGAAGCCCAGCTGGTCTGGGACACGGCCATGGCCATCAACAGCCTCAACCACCTGGAGCAGCACCCTGATCGGGTCATGGTGCTGCTGGCCGGATCGGGCCATGCACGCAAGATGGGAATTCCCTACCAGATAAAGAGCCGATTGCCGATTCCGGCCACCGTGCTGCTGCCCCATACCCCGGACATCTTCGAGCCCGCTACACTGACCCGCGCCGATGCTGATTTCATCATCATGCCCTGAAAAAGAAAGAGGGCCCTGGCCAGTATATTGTCGCCAAGAGCCCCTGATTTGAGTTTGAACGGTTGGGCGTCAGGCCAGCCTGCGGGAGCCGGCTGTTTTTTGCATTTTGAACTTCTTATGAAACTTGAGCACTTTTTTGATGTAGCGCTGTGTGGCCTTGAACGGAGGGATCCCCTCATAGTTTCGAACGTGGCGTGATCCGGCATTGTAGGCAGCCAGGGCCAGTTGCACATCACCTTCGAACCGGTCGAGCAGTGACCTGAAATAGCGGACACCGCCATCAATATTCTCCTCCGGATCATAGATATCCTCGACACCCAGGGATTTGGCGGTGGACGGCATGAGTTGCATCAGTCCCCGGGCCCCTTTTTTCGATTTGGCCTTCGGATTGTAGCCGGATTCCGCAAAAATAATGGCTCGGATAAGGTGCGGGTCGACTTCGTATCGCCCGGCCGCCTGAATGATAATTCCGTGGAATGGAATGGATTCGTTGGGCAAGACCGCATCCGCTACCGGTGATATTTCCGTGAGCGTGTCGACCCGGACCGGATCCGCCTCGATTTCCAAGAATGCCAGACACACATCAAATACCGGCGGCGTCCAGGCCATGTCGATATCCGGAGTTGTCCCGGCCGCATCAAAGGCCAGCATCATCGGGGCCGCTTCAACAACCGGAAAATCGGACTCGGGCCCTGAAGCCAGTTCAAGCGGTGCCGGAGGCTGCGGCATTGCCAGCACAGGGGTAGCATACACTTCAATATCAGCTTGTTTGGTGAAGGTACAGGCGGCGGTAAGCAAAAAGGAACAGACGGCTACAGTAACGAAAAAAACGACAACATCATTCAATTTGGAAACCATCTGGGGGTGTTGGTTATCTGGACTCATAATAGTTCACGTTAATAAGGGTTGACCGATAAACTGCAACGCCTCGCGTCGTACTTAAGGGAGTTTATAGCAAATAGAATGCCGAAACGTCCCTAAATGAGAAATTCTATATTTAATTCAAGGCAGTTAGGTAGCTATCCGTGCGGGTCTTAAACATTTTAGTGTGAAAACCGTTCATCATAAACTATGGCATTTGCACCACATTGGGAAATAGGTTCCCTATGAATTGCGCCCCACGGCGTGCCAGAGGGAATGCGCTCGCTGTGGCGGTTCAGGCGCCTGCCCGAAAATCCCATCTATGGCAGCAATGCTAAATACCCAGGTAGGCCTTTTTCACGTCTTCATTGGTCAGCAGTCTGTCAGCGGCATCGGAAAGGGTAATCCGGCCGTTTTCCATAACGTATCCACGGTGGGCGACCTTCAGGGCAAGATTGGCGTTTTGTTCCACGAGAAAAATGGTGGTGTTGTTTTCACTGTTAATTTTCTTTATGATTTCAAATATCTGTTTTACGATCAACGGAGCCAGCCCCAGAGAGGGTTCGTCCAGCAACAGCAGGCGGGGTCGAGCCATCAGGGCTCGGGAAATCGCCAGCATCTGCTGCTCGCCGCCGCTCAAGGTGCCGCCGGCCTGGTTGCGCCGTTCCGCCAGGATGGGAAACAGGCCGAACACATAGTCCAGGTCCGATTTAATGCTATCCTTGTCATTCCTGAGGAACGCCCCCATATCCAGATTTTCCAGCACGGTCAGATAGGGGAAAATTCTCCGGCCTTCCGGCACCTGACTGATGCCCATGGAGACGATCTTGTCGGGGTTTACCCGGGTGATGGTTTCGCCCATGAAGCGGACATCCCCGGTGCGCGGGGGTACGATGCCGGAGATGGACATCAATGTCGTGGTCTTGCCGGCGCCATTAGCACCGATCAGGGTGATGATCTCTCCCTCTTTCACCTCCAGGCTGACGCCCTTCAACGCTTGGATATTACCATAATAGGTATGAATATCAGCCAGGCTAAGCATCGATTTCCTCTCCGAGATAGGCCTTGATGACGGCCGGATTTTTGCGAATCTCTTTAGGGGTGCCCTGGGCGATCTTCTTGCCGTAGTCCATGACGAAAATGCGGTCCGACAGACTCATGACCAGTTTCATGTCGTGTTCGATGAGCAGGATCGAAATACCTTCGTTTTCGCGGATTCTGATGATCAGTTCATCCAATTCGTGCGTTTCCTGAGGATTCATGCCGGCGGCCGGTTCATCCAGAAGCAGTATGAACGGATCCGTGGCCATGGCTCGGGCAATCTCCAGGCGCCGCTGGGCGCCATAGGGCAGATTCTTGGCGAAATCATTGACGTACTTTTCAAGACCGATTTTTTTCAGGATCGTATAGCTTTTCTGAATTACCGCCTCCTCTTCACGGCGGGTGGAGGCGCCTCTGAGCACCGCCCCTAAAATACCGGCCTTCATGCGGCAGTGACAGCCGATCATGACGTTTTCCAGCACGGTCATGTTATGAAAGAGGCGGATATTCTGAAACGTCCGGGCCAGCCCCTTTTCGGTAATTTTATTGGGCTTGATCCCGTTGATCCGCTGGGTTCGTCCATTTTTAGGCGGAGAAATCAGTACATCACCCCCGGTGGGATCGTACATCCCGGTGATGCAGTTGAAAAACGTGGTCTTGCCCGCTCCGTTGGGGCCGATCAGGGCCACGATTTCTCCCTGGCGAACATCCAGATCGACCTTGTCCAAAGCCCGGAGTCCACCAAATTTCATTGTCAGCTGTTTAACGTCGAGTATCGGTTCCATATCCATATCTGTTCAGGCAATGCCCCTTGTTCGGCCATTCTTTCGCCTTGCATGCATACCGTCACCAGGGGCGGCAAGACGAAAATATTAGGCCGTCTCCTTGTATTGATACGTTCGCCGGACCGTTTCCACGATGCCCCCGGGCCTAAACACCATCATCACCACGAGCACCGCGCCGAATGCCAGTATGCGGTATTCCGAGAGAAAACGAAGGTATTCGGGCAGTAGAATCAAGACAAAGGCGCCGACGATGACCCCCACGATGGATCCCATGCCCCCCAACACCACCACGCAGAGGATATTGATCGATTCCCACAGGGTAAAGCTGGCCGGATTGATAAAGGTGGTTTTGGCCGCAAAGATGACGCCGGCAAAACCGGCCCAGGTAGCCCCTAGCGCAAACGCCATAAGCTTGGTTTTGCGTTTGTCGATGCCCATGGCTTGGCAGGCCACCTCATCTTCACGAAGGGCGATCCAGGCCCTGCCGATCCTTGAATCCTGCAGCCGATTGACCACAAAAATAGTGAACAGGCTCATCCCGATCATCAGGAAATAGACATAGATGGTGACCTGTTCGATGTTCATCTCCACACCGAAAAATCCCGGCCGGGGGATGTTGGCGATACCGCTGGGTCCGAAGGAAAATTCGTTCCAGTTTTCCATGATCAGGCGGATGATCTCCCCGAAGCCCAGGGTGACGATGGCCAGGTAATCCCCGCGTAGCCGCAGCACGGGAAACCCCAGGATAATACCGAACAGGGCCGCCAGCCCGGCGCCGATCCCCAGCACGCTCCAGAAACCAAACCCGAAATGGTAGTTGAGCAGGGCGTAGGAGTAGGCGCCCACGCAGTAAAAGGCGGCATAGCCCAGGTCTAAAAGGCCGGCGACACCAACCACGATGTTCAACCCCAGACCCAGCAACACATAGATCATGGCGGTAATCATGATGTTGGTCTGATAGAGGGAAAAAACAAAGGGAAAGGCCAGGGCCAAAAGGCTGACAATAAACAACGCAGGAATGGTAAAGCGCCGATTATTAAGCAGGCGCTGGCTCAGCGTCACCCGGGCGACACCATCGACCTCCGTTCTTTGAAGGCCGCGTTTCTTGCGTTGAATCAGGTAGCGCCAGAGGGCGCTCAGCACGAAGCTGCCGACACCCACGAGAAACAGGTTGGCCCAGCGCCACTGGATGATGTTTTCCACCGTGTTGACCTGGATCACCATGATGGGAAAGGTCAAAAACATGAACCAGAGAGATACAAACAATGATTTTTTAAGTTCGTCTACAAGCATGTGGGGTTTTATCTCAATACGCAGGTGGCCGACCGGTTGTGGTTACCAGCCACAGTAAATATTAAAATGCCCTTATACCTTTTCCGCAGTTGACCGGCCCAGAATGCCCGCCGGCCTGAAAATCAGAATCAGGACCAGGAAGATAAAGGCAAACACATCCTCGTAGTCGCTGGATATATACCCGGTGAAAAAAGACTCGGTCCATCCGAGCACCAGAGAGCCCAGCACCGCACCGGGAATCGAACCGATGCCGCCTAGCACCGCCGCCACGAAGGCTTTGATGCCGGCGATGAAGCCGATATAAAAATTGATCTGGCCGATGTGCGAAGCGATCAGCACCCCGCCGATGGCCGCCGTAGCTGAGCCGATAATGAAAGTCATCGAAATCACGCGGTTGACATTCACACCCACCAACATGGCCATATCACGATCCTGAGCCGTGGCCCGCATGGCTTTGCCGATTTTGGAAAACTTGATCAGAATCGTCAGCAGGACCATGACGATAGCGGTAGTGATCAGGATCACCAGTTCCGGCGATCCGATGATGTGAGCATAGGGTTCCATGAATTCGAAATCGGGGATCAGTCCGGGAAAGGGCATAAAATCAGACGTCTGGGCCAAAAGCACATAGTTTTGCAGGAACAGGGACATGCCGATGGCGCTGATCAGAGCCGACAGCCGTGGGGCCTTTCTCAGCGGCTTGTAGGCGATCTTCTCCATGGTAAAGCCGTAGGCCGATGAATATACCACTGCCACCGCAGCAGCAATCAGCAGGATGGCGATCTGGTTCCACCCCAGCATGGTCAGCACGCTGATCACGATCAGGGCAGTGAAGGCGCCGATCATGTAGATTTCGCCATGGGCAAAGTTGATCAGTTGCACGATACCGTAGACCATGGTGTAGCCAAGGGCAATCAGCGCGTAGATGCTGCCCCGGGTGAGCCCGCCCAGAAAAAGCTCGAAAAAATATTCCATTTTATAGAACCATATTCAGTAAAGGGATATCGCCGGGTATTGGCATTCGGGCGATGAAAGGTGCCGTTCATACAAATCAGGGGTCAGACACGCGGTGGTCTGCCCCCTGATTGTTCAAGCAATCACTTGCCCTACTTCAATTCAACATAGGCACCATCTTTGACCTGGTACATGGAAAAACCCACACCGATGGCATCACCACGATCGTCAAAACGGATTTTGCCCAGGGGCGTGTCCACATCCTTGGTCCGAAGGGCGTTGGTCACCGCAGCGTAATCGGTGCTGCCGGCCTGCTCGATGGCGTTGAGAAGCGCGAGGGCCGCAGAATAGGCATTCAGGTAGAATGCGCCCGGATCGGCACCGTAGGCTTTTTTGTGGGCCTCGTTTGCAGCCATGGCCATGGGGTTGCTGGAGACATCCATGGGACCGGTGGCGTAAACGCCCTCGGCGTACTTCTGGGCCACTTTGATAAAGGTGTCATCCTTGACGCCGTCATCGGAGATGAAGATGGTGTCCATTCTCTTTTTGCGCATCTGGGATACGATCTTTGAGGCTTCGGGATGATAGCCGCCGAAAATGACCGCCTCGGCCCCACTTTTCTTGATTTTCTGTACGACGGCACTGTAGTCCACGGCACCGGGGGTGATGCCTTCATAAAAGACGACTTCCGCCCGGGAATCGGCTTCCAGGAATGTCTTGGCGAACTCGGCCAGACCCTTGCCGTAATCGCCCTTGTCGTGCAAAACGGCAATCTTTTTCAACTTCAAGACGTCCAGCGCGAAGTCCACTTCCAGGCGGGCCTGGGCGTCATCGGAAGCGATGGTACGGAAAAAGTTGGGGTAGTCGCCGCTCTGGGTCAGCGCGGGGTTGGTGGCAGACGGCGACATGACCGGAATGCTGGAGTCATTATAAATTCCCAAAGCCGCCTTGGTGGCTCCGGAGCAGATGTGGCCCAGCACCACATGGACGCCTTCGGAAACCAGTTTAGTGGCCGTGTTGGTGGCCACTTCAGGCTTGCACACATCATCTTCCACCAGCAGTTCCACCTGCTTGCCGAGAACACCGCCCTTGGCATTGATGTCTTTAACCACCAGCTCAGCGGCTTTAATGGTCGGAATACCATAGGAGGCAAGGTCTCCACTGTGGGGGCCTGCAACACCCAGTTTGATGGTATCAGCTGCAATGGCAGTACCGGCGACCATGAACGCACCGAGGACTGCAACCATAATGAATTGTACCAAACATTTTTTCATCTTGCCTCTCCTTCTCAATTGGTTTTGGTGAATTTTCCCCTCCAAGTCAACGCGACTGTATAATCGAGTTGCCGATGGTCAGTCAAGTTAAAAGGCTGCCGGAGACCCGTGTTTCCAACTGGGTGGGTATAGATTCATTACTTTATAATTCAGATGCTTTGAATCTGGTTATCGACAATATGCCACGCGGCCGGCAGGCCTATCTGGACACGAGTGAAGTGAATTCATTTTTTTATGGGCCAACAATGAATGTATATGATCCGGAGCAATTGATGTCAACTGCATTCCGCACGATTCGTCCATGCAGGCCATATTCCTGTCTGCCGATCTTGAACTTGCCCTGACCACCAAACCCATGTATGACGGTAAATATGGATCAATCTGTTGAACCGCGAAAGTGAGCGCATTCCCCGCTGCTTGCGGCGGGGTTATCAAGCGAACTAAAAATCGAAACCAGGAAAATGAGCAGGACCGCCACCCCATCATGAAAAAACACATTGGTCTGGTTATCAAAGATGACGGTAACGCCCGGCAGCAGGCTGACCGGTTCGAGCACTGGCTGGTCAAAAAAGGACTCACCGTTATCCGACGACAAATCGGGATTCCCGCTGAAAAGCCATCCGAAGAATCACGGAAACGGTCGCCTAAATCGCTTGTCTGCGTATTTGTTCTGGGTGGCGACGGCACCTTTTTGAGTGCCGTTCGCTGGATAGGAGATCAGCAGACCCCCATCATCGGTGTAAAATTCGGTGAGGTCGGGTTCCTGGCCGAGACCACCGAGGACCGCCTGTGTGAGGTGGCCGAGGCTATCCTGGCAAATCAATTCGCCACCCGACCGCAAATTAGGCTGCAGATTCAGGCCCTGCGTGAAGGCGTGGAGATCGCCCGGGAGTCGGCCTTCAATGACGTGGTCATCAACAAAGGTGCCCTGGCCCGACTGGCCCGGATTCGTACCCATATCGACGACCAGTTCCTCACCGATTACCGTGCCGACGGGCTCATCGTGGCCACACCCACCGGATCCACAGCCTATTCCCTGGCCGCCGGCGGCCCCGTCATCCACCCGTCGGTGCCCGGCATACTTATCACGCCCATCTGTCCCTTCACCCTGACCAACCGGCCGCTGATGGTCCCCGACTCGGCTGTGATCAAAATCCAACTGGCCGAAGACACGTCAGACATCATGCTGACCTGTGACGGCCAGGTGGGAATGAAAATCGACGAGCGGGACACCATCATCATCAGCAAAAGTCCCAGCCCGGTCCAGATGATCACGCTTCCCGATCATAATTACTTCGATGTCCTGAAGGCCAAGCTGAAATGGAGCGGCGGCCGGGTATAACAGATCGCACTTTTATTTTTCCATGGTTCATGTTAACAGTGTTCACACGCCTGAAATAGGAAGTGGAGACTCTCTGACTTGAAGCGCTATCCACGACGGCTGAATGTTTTTCTCTGCCTATTGACTGCCTTTTCCAGCCTTTTCATTTCACCCGCCCTGGCCGACCAAAAAGTCAAACGGGTCCTGATTCTGCCCCTGACGATTCATTCAGAAAAAGACCTGACCTTTCTCAACAAAGGCATCATGGACATGATGGCCGCACGCATCGGCCGGTCGGCCAACGTGCTTCGTGAAGACGCGCCGGCCCCGGGCAAAGATCCCGTCCAGATGGGCAGGGATCTGAACGCCGACTATGTGGTTACCGGCAGCTTGACCGTATTCGGCAACAGCGCCAGTACCGATGCCGCACTGACAGCGGTTGATTCGGGCGATACGGCGCTGCTGTTCAGCCAGTTCGGCCAGAGCAGCGGGGATATCAGTGATTTTTCGCTAACGGACCTCAGCGGCGACGGCCGGCTTGAGGCGGTCTACGCCATGGTGGTCAGCACCGGATTGGTCCAGGCCAAGTCCAGTAATATTGTGGTCGAACAGATTGGCGAGTTGTCGGGCGAGTAGTGGGGACCGACAGCAGGTATAAAATCTCAATATCCAACGACCAAATAACAAACAAATCTCAATCACCAAATTACAAACGATCTGGCAGGGCCACAATAATCTACAATGCGTTGTTGGTACGCTTTGAGATTTCGAAATTGTGATTTGGAATTTATTTGAGATTTGTTGCTTGTCATTTTTTATTTTTAGTCGATGCCACCAGATCCCTCATCAAGATCCGTTCTCTTTATAAAAACTAAACTTTTTAAAAATTTGACCGATGTCAGCCACATGCTGGATTGTCGGTGCAGCCTGGACAACTGCATCAACGATAAGGAGGTGATCAAGCGTATTCCGGTTGGTTGGATCAGCCCGTGTATCATTAATAAGTTTTTAACAAGGAGGAGCCAAAATGAAAGGTCGTTTCATCAAGCTATCGATAGGAACGCTGGCCATCACGCTGCCGTTGCTGCTCATGGCAGGCACCGCAGTGGCCGGTGGGATCATCAACAAAATGAACCAGAGCACCGACTATTTGCGGTCGATGACCCGTAACGCAGCAACGGATTACGCCGACATTGCCGTTTACAACCCGGCCGGCATCATGCAGATGGAGGACGGGCTCTACGGCAAGCTGGACGTGATGTATATCGCCAAGGATTACTCAAACGACGTGCCGGGATTCGGCGAACTTTCGCAGGACGAGCCCTCGATTGTCCCGGCCCTATTCAGCGTCTATAAAAAGAAGAAATGGGCCGGTTTTTTTGCCTTCACCATTCCGGCCGGGGGCGGAGAACTGGATTACAAAAACGGCAATGCCCGGACGGTTGCACTGGCATCCGGCGTAGCGGCGCAGGCCAATGCCTCAATTCCTGGAACTTTTTTTGATTATGATCAAATCGATCCCGGCAAAATCGAGGTGAAGCAAAGCAGCGTCTACGGCTTTACCCTGGGCGCCTCATACGCCATCAACGAGGTGTGGTCGCTGTCAGTCGGGACCCGTTATTCCAGCGGGGTGCGGGAATTTGACGGCGAGGCGACCATCAGTGCAACCAATCCCGCGCCAGGCGGTCTGAATGCACCCCTGACACCGAGCCTCAACCTCGAAGAAGACGCCGACGGATGGGCCGGTATCCTGGGGGTCAATTTTGCGCCCAACGATAAGCTGAACGCCGCATTGACCTTCATCTCCAACACGAAAATGGACTATGAAATGGATGTCAAGCGCGACACATTGGGCATCGCACCGGCTTTGGGATTCGCCCAAGGATCCAAACGCCGTATCGACATCCCGGGTCTGTTGGGCTTCGGCGTCTCCTACCGCTTCCTACCGGAACTCAAAGTCGATCTCAACTACACCTATTATCTGGAAGAAGACGCCGAGATCGACACTTACAACGACGAGGGCAACAGCTGGGATTTGGGGATTTCGGGCGAGTACACCTTCAACCCCCAATGGAAGGCCAGCCTCGGCTATATGATGACCGACATCAAGGTCGCCGACGACCAGCAGATCAACGAACCGGAAGAGCCAAAGCTCGACGCCAACGCGGTCGCGGCAGGCGTGGTGTGGAGCGCGACCCCGAAAATGGACGTCACCTTGGGTGCCCTCTATGTGGCCTATGACGACGTCAACGACAGCCAGGCAATCAATTACGACAAAACCGTCTGGAGCGTAGCGGCTGGTATTCAATATCGGTTTTTCTAAACCCGGATGTTGATTGAAAAAAAGACCGCTGAACCCAAAGTGCCCCGGCAGCCCCTCAGGTTGCCGGGGCACTTTTTTCGCTGTTTAGGCAACTTTGGGTCCGATTGTCTGAGGAGTCATAAAAAGGGTCCCAAAGATAAATAGCAAGAAAGGCCGCAATCGATGCAAAAATGGTATCGCTGATATTCAGCACGGGAGAACTGAAAGGAAATGGAATCACTGGATCAGAAACAAAGCCACAAGCAAAACCAGCACGACCATACCCACATAGATCAATCGCTTTTTGGTGATCATCGGTGTGGCCGGCGAAGGCACGTTGTCTTTCTCTTTAAAGGACCGGATTCTTTCTATCTTTTCCCTTTCCCGCTCTCTTTCCCGGCGTCTGGTTTCGTCGTCTCTTCTTTCGTAGGGCCCATCTCTTCGATCATCGGAGACGAACATGTGAACCTTCCGGCGTTTGTCGGTTTTTCTTCTCTCCATATGCCTTCCTCCACGTGTTTGATTCTGGGAAAGCCTTATTTATTCAGATGATTAAATAAAATCACAGTTTGCCTGGTTGTCAAAAACAACTACCAGGCAATACCGTGGCCAGGGGACCCTGTGCAAAAAAAATGCAGGCTTGTACCTCTTTTCGGAGGGGGCGTTCACGCATAGATATTCACCCGGGTGCCGACCCGCCAATCAGCAACCAATCGACCGCCGCCGCTGTAAATCAGGCCGTCGTCCAGCTCGGGTGCAACCGTCCACACCTGCGGCTTGAGGATCAACGGGCGTCTGAACGATTCGCCGAATTTGAAAAGCGTGCCGGTACCGGTTCGAACCGGTGGGTAGAAGGGTATGGGCACCAGCGCAGCGGATTCTGCCATGTTCCGACTTCCAGACCATTAAGATTAACAACCATAACGATTAATGCAACATCCGTACACATTCGAATTTTTAAAATATAAGCCTGAAATAATTACGTTATTCTATTTTTATCGTCTATTTATTTCGATGATCCGGCAAATTTTGCCTGATTGGTTGGCCTGCTTGCATTCCTATCTGCCCAAGATAATCGGCAGATGATCAGTCCGATGAATGGCCCGATGTGTCGCTACGGAGCTGCAACGGCTGGCATCGTTGGTTCTATTACGCTTTCTGGTTTGCGGGCGGGGTGATGCAGATGCTTTCAAAACGGAGTTGGGGTTGGCCGGCGGCATCCCGGGTCAAGAAAACACGGATTCCGCTGCCACCGGAAAGATTCGACCAACGACTTCTCAGCTGCAAAAAATCAAACGCCCGACATGCCTGCTGAAGCAGCGCAATTTCATATTCCAGGACGGTTTTCTCTGAATCCGCCTTAAAATATCGGGAAATAGCGGCATTCGTGCAACGCCTCAATTCCGTTTCGATGCAATGACGCTTGAGATCGAGTAAGATCTTCATCGCTTCCCGCCCACCCATTGGGATATTTGCGCAGGTGCAGAACCATCCATCAAAAGGTATCATGGAGTGGGTCAGGAAAACAAGATGCGGAAATAGTGCTATTATTCACCTATACGTTGCATCTGCCGGCATTTTTCGATTGCCTCACTGGAAATGGTGACCCGGTCGACAACCCCGAAGGGCGGATCCTCCCGATTTTGCTTTTCAGCGGAAACCGAACCCGGCGTTGTCACCCGGTTGAGAGGAGCGATTTTCCGGTTGTCCACTATAATGTAGGGTGTATCGTCGATCATGAGCGTCACGCCTCGTGTCCATATCATTATAGAATAACCATAAGACCGTTTTTATCTGCTTCAATAACAACGCAGCCAGGAGAATATGGGGGTATGCGACTATCACCATCGACGGCTTCCTGTCCTGTGCTCACAGCGGTTGAGCAGCATGAACGCGGAAGGTCATAATTTTCATTGGCTTGAACTCGTGGTCAAAAAAAGGTAGAGGTTAAAGTAAAGGAGAACGCGCTATGCTGTCACTGGATCAATTACTGAAGGAAAGCGAAAGGATTGAACCGGTACCCCAGGTGATTCATCAACTCATGGATCTGGTTGACGACCCGGAGGTTCCCGTCTCTGAGATTACGGAGCTGATCCTTTATGAACCGCTGGTAACTGCAAACTTGCTCAAACTGGCTAATTCAGCTGCCTTCGGGTTCAAGAAAAAAGTAGACTCGGTGCATGATGCCGTGGTCCTTTTGGGATTGAAACGGGTGGTTGAAATCGTGCTGCTCAACAGTGTAACCAAACCGCTGAAATCCGCCCACCAGGGGTACGGCCTTGAGGAGGGCCAGCTGTGGAAGCAGTCCGTCTCCTGCGCCCTCATGGCCAGCGCCATCGCTGAAACCATAGAGGCCCCGGAAAAGCACACCGTGTTCACGGCGGCGCTGCTCAAGGACATCGGCGTCATCGTCCTGGACCGTCACATGGGTGAAGCCATGGCAACGATTCGCAAGGCCATGGAGGTCGACAGCCTGAGTCTGGTTGCGGCCGAACGCCAGGTACTGGGCATCGATCACGCCCATCTCGGCGGGCGAATCGCCGAGAAGTGGAACTTCAGCGAAGCGCTGGCCGGCACCATTCAAAACCACCACCTGACAGACGAGGTGACCGACATTCCTAAAGCGGTCGCAATGGTCTACCTGGCCGACAGCATGTGTTCGATGTCCGGCCTCAACGGAGAGCTGTTCTGTGGCCATTACGGCCACTACGATCGAGCCTGCGACCAACTTGGCCTGCCAGAAGAGAAGGTAAACCGCATCATGTCCGATTTTTATTCCCGCAAGGAAGATATCTATGGTCTGCTGGCCATACTATAACTGGGCTGCCCCCTAAAAATAATCGGTAGGAGTTTGACCTGAGATGACCCCGTATGAACTATCAAAACTGATTCACATGGAACTGTCGCCCATCGCGCCGCGCTTGTCGGCGGCGATCAACCGCGCCCTGGTGGATATCGGGGAGGGATCCGTTCTGGTGGGTCTTGGCCCCGGCACGAATGAAAACGAGAACGTCTCTTTTCAAGAATCCGAAACCATCAACACCATCGGTGGGGATGCCGGGGGTGCTCTGGCAAAGATTCACGAGATGATGTGGAAACTGGAAGAACATTCCTCCTGGAAGGTGATTATCGATAAAAAACCCGGACGACCGGGAAAACCCATCGAGTTGCTCTATACCCTGGTTAGAGCAAAAGGGGACCTGTAGCCGGCGTGGGGACAAGCGCTCGGCCCCAAAAAGGACGGGGCGGTCATTGGACCGCCCCGCAGGCAGAAGGAGTTGGATGAAAGAAAAGCGGTAACGCTATTCAGCGGCAATCCCCCGATGTGCCGCTGTACAGTCATCATCGGCACCGTCCTGAGGCAACTTTAGCTGTTTTTTATCTTTCCTACTCTTGTTTTATTTTCGTTCCAACTTGATTTAAAAAATTATTGCATCATCAATGCAATTTGGTTATATAACCGTTTCACCGTTGCCGACGCGCGGCAACCCGTTATGTTTCCTATCAATCATGCGTATTTTTGAAAACATCATCCGCGGCATCATCGGAGATAGTGGTCTCAAGCTGAACACCATCAGCAAAACCTCCGGGATTTCACACACTTACCTGACCAAGCTGATAAACGACAACATCAACCGGCCAGGCAAGGATAAGATCGCTTCCATCATGCTGGCCCTGAACCATTCCATCGAAGAGATCAACATGGTCTTGGCCGGATATGACTACCAGGCCTTGGACGCGCCCGACATTCCGGAAATCCTGGAGAATAACCAAAAACGCAAAATACAGGGAAATACCCTCTCGCTGTTCGATGACATCCACGTCAGACTGCTGCTTTCTCCCATGGAGCGCATGGGAGGCACCAAGATACTGGTGAAAAAAGCGCCATCGGTCCTGTTCATGCCCGATGAACTCTATTTGGGCCGCCAGACCGACACAAACGAGAACGATCCGCCGGATAAAAGCTTCTACCATGCTTTTACCCGCGCACTGTTCAAGGAACGCAAGGCAATTTTTCAAATGAGCTGTGACGCAGGAACCCGGTTCGAAACCTATATCTGTCGGCATTGCCTTGAAGAATACGTTAAAAAGGTCTTGGGTGCGGATCAGGGGAATCAGGTTGAACTGGCGCTGCGTTTTTTCGCCAATGCCGCCTCAGCCATTCGGGCCAATCCGGATCAGCACCGCACCTGGATCATGGAACGCTGTCCCTGGTTTGACTACATGATCCAGGGTGACGACCACGACGACCCGAAGGTGTTTTTTTTTGGTAAGAAAAGCCATAACTACGATTCCACCAGCGAGCAGGTCAACCTTCAGGGATTTTCCTCGGATTCACCGTCCATGATCAATCTTTTCAGAAAAGAAACCCGGTTGTGCCGCAGTGCCATCGACCCACAGCTGAAAAAAAACTATCCCGACAGTCTGATCCGTTATTTCACACAGCTATTCAGATCCTACGGATGTGCTGAGGCATTCACCGCATATATGGACAGCCCCGAACCCACAGCGATGGACAGGCCTTGATAGGCTGCATTCCATACGATGGTGAGAGGCCGATCGAATGAAAAAAAGTGTATCAGAATAACGGCCAACCGCAGGCATTACCCGGTGCACGGTTGCCATAATCAACACAATCAGGAGGAGGAGCTAAATGAAAAAATGTCTCGCAGTAACCCTGACCCTTGCCGTACTTTTCGGCTTCGGGACCCTTGCCGGTGCCGCCACCTTGAAAGTTGGGCTGGATGCCGACCCGGTATCCCTGGACCCCCACGTGCAGCTTTCCGGCGGCATGCTGCAGTTTTCCCACTGGGTATTCGATCCGCTGGTCCGCTATGCCCAGGACATGTCCATCGAACCGCGTCTGGCCACCCGCTGGGAGCGCATCGACGAGTTGACCATGCGCTTTTTCCTGCGTGAAGGGGTCAAGTTTCACAGCGGCAACACCTTTACGGCCAAAGACGTCAAGTTCACCCTGGAGCGACTGAAAAAGAGCGTGGATTTCAAGGGTCTATTCGAGCTCTTTACCGAAGCTGCCATCGTTGATGACTATACCATCGACATCAAAACCAAAAAACCCTATGCCCTGCTGCTGAGAATGTGCACCTACATCTTTCCCATGGACAGTCAGTTCTATACCGGCACCGACGCCTCCGGGCAGCCCAAGGATGCCATCGTCAAGATCGGCCCTTCCTTCGCCCTGGCCAACGAATCCGGCACTGGCCCGTACACAGTCGCCGAACGGGAACAAGGCGTGAAGCTGGTTCTGGACCGCTTTTCCGACTACTGGGACACCGCCTCTCCGGGCAATGTGGACCAATTGGTGATGTCCCCCATCAAGGAAGACGCCACGCGCGTGGCGGCCCTGCTCTCCGGTGACGTGGACTTCATCTCCCCGGTCCCCCCCCAGGATTTCAAACGCATCGAACGTGACCCCAAGGTGAACCTGTTCACCTATCCCGGCGGCCGCATCATCACCTTGCAGCTCAACCAGAAACGGCGCCCTGAACTCCGTGTACAGAAGGTCCGCCAAGCCATCGTTCACGCCATCAACAACGAAGGCATCGTCAATAAGATCATGAAGGGCACCGCCACCCCCGCCGGCCAGCAGAGCCCCAAAGGCTATGCCGGCTTCAACCCTGCCCTGACGCCGCGCTACGACCTGAAAAAGGCCAAGGCCCTGATGGCCGAAGCCGGGTTTGCCGGCGGCTTCGAATGCACCATGATCGCCCCCAACAACCGCTACGTCAACGACGAGAAGATCGCCGAGGCCGTGGTGGGCATGCTGGCCAAGATCAACATAAAGGTCAATTTGAAAACCATGCCCAAGGCCCAGTACTGGGATGAATTCGACGCCCAGGTAGCCGACATCCAGATGATCGGCTGGCATTCGGACACGGAGGATTCGGGCAACTTTTCCGAATTCCTGATCATGTGCCCCAACAAGGAGACCGGCTACGGCCAGTACAACAGCGGCAACTACTGCAATCCGGAAGTGGACCGGCTGACCCTGGCGGCCCAGAGTGAAACCGACCTGAACAAGCGTGGCGCGATGCTGCAGCAGATCGAGCAGATCCTCTATGACGATGCGGCCTTCGTGCCTTTCCACTGGCAGAACCACTCCTACGGCGCCAAGGCAAATGTGGATGTGGCGCCGATTATCAACACCATGAATTTTCCCTATTTCGGGGACATCGTGGTTAAGTAGTTTCCAGCACAAACGGCATCTTTCGGCCCAGACCGGCGTTCTCACTCGGCTGATATCCTTGACGTAGCGCTGCTACGCCTCCGGTTTCAACCTCGCTGCGGCCTTGAACTGAACCGAAATCTACCATTTGTGAACGAACGCTAATGGGAGGGTGGGGTTATATTTCGTAAAGGGATAAAACTCCGCCCTCCCTTGCGAGCACGATTATGGCAGACAACTATTAGTTTTGATCTTGTTTAAGATTTGGATATTGTAATTTATTTGAATTTTGGCTTTTGTAATTTGTTGTTTTCGGTTTATCCGAGCTAGGATTGGGAATGCAATAATATGTTTGCATTTATAATTAGACGCGTCACCCAGGCCCTCTTCGTCATGCTGATTATCAGCCTGGTGGGGTTTTCCATTAAAAGTGAGATCGGCGATCCGGTCCGGGACATGGTGGGCGAGCGGGTTACACCGGCCGAACGGGAGTTGCTGCGGGATAAGCTCGGACTCAACGATCCGTTTGTCACCCAATACATCCGGTTCGCCAAAAATGCCGCGAAGGGGGATCTGGGCCTGTCGTTTTTTCATAAGAAGCCGGCCCTTGCGGTCATTGCCGCCAAGGCCCCGGCCACCCTCGAGCTGGTTTTCGGTGCGGCACTGATCATCATCTTCATCTCCCTGCCTATCGGGGTCTTCTCGGCAATCTATCCGCGCAGCGCTTTTTCCCGATTCACCATGGCGTTTTCCACCCTGGGGGTGTCGGTGCCGGTGTTTCTCACCGCCATCGTCCTGATCTATATCTTCTCCGTCGAACTGAACTGGCTGCCCTCATACGGACGTGGGGAGACCGTCAGCCTGGGCGGATGGGAAAGTGGCTTTTTCACCGTCGACGGCATCATGCACCTTATCCTGCCCAGCTTTTCCCTGGCCTCGATCATGCTGCCGCTGTTCATCCGCCTGATCCGGTCGGAGATGATGGAGGTCCTTGAGACCGAATATATCAAGTTTGCCTGGGCCAAAGGCCTGCGGCGCAAACGCATCTGGTTTATCCACGCCTTCAAAAACACCCTGCTGCCGGTGATCACCGTGTTCGGCGTCCAGATCGGCATCATGTTCGCCTTCACCATTCTCACCGAAACCGTTTTTCAGTGGCAGGGAATGGGTTTCATGTTTTTAGAGGCCGTCGAGCGGTCGGACATCTCCCTGCTGGTGGCCTACCTGATGGTGGTGGGGGCCGTTTTCGTGGTGGTCAACACCGTGGTGGATATCATTTACGGGCTGGTGAATCCCACCATCCGGATTGCGGGAAGAAAATGAACCGAACCTGGCAACGATTCAAGACATCCTATCTGCTGTTCAGCTTCAAACAGGACAAGACCGCCATCTTCAGCCTGGCGGTCCTGCTGGCCCTGCTGGCCACCGGCCTGCTGGCGCCGGTGGTTTCGCCCTACGATCCCTATGACCCGGCCAATATCGACATCATGAACTCGGAATTGCCACCATCCTGGACACAAGACGGTGAGGCGGCCTTCCTGCTGGGAACCGATATCCAGGGGCGCGACCTGCTCAGCACCATGATCTACGGCCTGCGGCTGTCCATTCTCATCGGCTGCGGGGCAGTGGTCCTGCAGGGATTCCTCGGCGTCATCGTCGGTCTGCTGGCGGGATATTTAGGGGGAAAGATCGACGCCGTGCTCATGCGCATCGCCGACATCCAGCTCTCCTTTCCCTACCTCATGGTGGCCATCTTCATCAGTGCCATCTTTCAGCTGGCCTTCGGCATCGGCCACTACGAAGATCTGGCCGTACCCCTGCTCATCGTCATCATCGGCCTGTCGGAGTGGCCGGTGTATGCCCGGACCGTAAGGGCATCGGTGATGGGCGAAAAGAACAAGGAATACGTGGAGGCGGCACGGGTGATCGGGCTGAACCGCTGGCGGATCATGTTTCGCCACGTGCTGCCCAATACGATGACCTCCGTATTGGTCATCTCCACCATCCAGGTGGCCAACGCCATCATGAGCGAGGCGGCCCTCTCCTTTTTAGGTTTGGGCATGCCGGTGACCAAGCCCTCCCTGGGCTCGTTGATCCGGTCCGGTTTCGAGTATATCTTTTCCGGATCCTGGTGGATCACCCTGTTTCCGGGAATATTCCTGGTGCTGCTGGTACTGGTGATCAATCTGTTGGGCGACTGGCTGAGGGATGTGCTCAACCCCAAATTATATAAAGGGTAATCCACCCGGTTATCGTATCTTAATCCTGGAATTCGGGGTTTTTATGTCAGAGCAAAAAAGATTATTTGTAAATTATAATAGCCAAGAACCAAATGACAAATAAATCACAATAGCCAAATTCCAACCCTTTTGATCTTGAAGAATGATATGCCAATTATCAACATTTAAAAAAGCAAAATAACAATCAATTTTTGATTTTTGATCCTTGTTTGAGATTTGCATATTGTATTTTGGGATTTATTTGAAATTTGGTGCTTGCGATTTGTTGTTTGCGGCGCAGGCCTTTTCAACGGCACCGGTTCATCCGGGTTAGGTTTTTATGTCACACTTACTTGAAGTCAACGACCTCGAAGTCAAATTCGGTCTGAGGCAAGGCGATCTGACCGCCATCAACGGCATCAGCTTCAACCTGGACAAGGGCGAGCGCATGGGGCTGGTCGGCGAAAGCGGGGCCGGAAAATCGGTCACCGGTTTCGCCATCATCAATTTGATCAGCAAACCGGGTTTCATCTCCGGCGGCCGGGTGATGTTCAATGGTCGGGATCTGGCGGCGCTCTCTGAGGAAGCGATGCGCGAGATCCGGGGCAACCAGATCAGCATGATCTTTCAGGATCCCATGATGACCCTCAACCCGGTGCTGACCATCGGCACCCAGATGGTGGAGACCCTGTTGGCCCACCGCAGCATCACCTGGGCCGAGGCGGAGGCCATCGCCCTGAAAAAGCTGAAAAAGGTGCAGATTCCCTCGCCGGAAAAACGTCTGGCCCAGTATCCTCACGAATTTTCCGGCGGCATGCGCCAGCGCATCGTCATCGCCATCGCCCTGGTCACCGACCCGGAAATCATTATCGCCGACGAACCCACAACAGCATTGGACGTGACCATCCAGGCCGAAATCATGGATCTGTTACAGCAACTGTGCGAGTCGGAAGATACGGGGTTGATCCTCATCACCCACGACCTGGGGGTGGTGTCCCAGGTGACCGAAAAGATCGCCGTTATGTACGCCGGCAAAATCGTCGAATCGGGCCTGACCGACCAGGTGGTCAACGACCCGAAACATCCTTATACGCAAGGATTGATCAAAGCCCTACCCGGCAGCCTGCAGCCCGGTGCCCGTCTGAACCAGATCCCTGGGATGATGCCCACACTGACCGACATCCCGCCGGGATGCGCCTTCAACCCCAGATGCCCACTTTGCGAGGCCATCTGCCGGGACCAGGAACCACCATTTATTCCAGTGGACCACATGACGCGAATGGTGGCCTGCCACATGGTAAAACCCGACCCCAACATGGGAACAAGATGACGACCGAGCAACCCAAACCGATGAAAAGCGATGAAAACGGCCTGCTGGCCCTCAAACAGGTGGTCAAGCATTTCGATATTTCCGGAGGCCTGCTGGATCGGCTGCGATTTGAAAAGGGCAAAATCAGTCACCAGCGCACCACCGTCAAGGCGGTGAACAACGTGAGCTTCACCATCGCCCCCGGCGAGACCTTCAGCGTGGTGGGTGAAAGCGGCTGCGGCAAGTCGACCCTGGCCCGCACCACCCTGGGCATCTATCCGCCCAACAGCGGCAGGATTCTATATCGGGGAGAGCGCATCGACAACAAGAACGCCCAGCAGATGCTGCCCTTTCGCCGTAAAATGCAGATGATTTTCCAGGATCCTTACGCCTCCCTGAACCCGCGAAAAACAGTCATGCAAACCCTGGAAGAGCCGGTGGTATTTCATAATCCGTCCATTTCAGGGGACCAGGTCAAAGAACGTGTGGCAGAGGTCATGTCCCAGGTCGGCGTCGATCCTAAATGGGCCGGTCGGTATCCCCACGAATTTTCCGGCGGGCAGCGTCAACGCATCAGCATCGCCCGGGCCCTGATGGTGGATCCCGAGTTCATCGTGGCCGACGAGCCCGTGTCGGCATTAGACGTCTCTATCCAGGCCCAGATCCTCAACCTGCTCATGGACGCCCAGGCCCAGCGGGGACTCACCTATATGTTCATCACCCATGACCTGTCGGTGGTGGAGCACATCAGTAGCCGGGTGGCGGTGATGTACCTGGGCACCTTGTGCGAACTCTCCCCGGCCAAAACGCTTTTCGACAGCCCCCGCCACCCCTACACCCAGGCCCTGCTCTCCGCCATTCCCAAACTGGGCCGCAAGAAAAGCGGTCACGTCCGGCTGAAAGGCGAAGTGCCCACCCCTATCGACCTGCCCAGCGGCTGTGTTTTTCACGGCCGTTGCATTTACGCCAACCCACGCTGCATAGAAGAGATCCCTGAGGCACGAAGCGTGGAAAACAAGGTTATTGTCGCCTGCCACGCCGTGGAGGAGGGGCGGCTGTAAAGACCGCCAAGCAGAGAAGCTGAAAGCTCAAGGCGGAAAGGTGGAAGCTGGGGGAAATCGAATCGGATTCGAAATGCCATGGAACGTGGAAACAACGCATTCGATCCCGTTGACGATCGACCCCCTGACATCTATCGTTTAGTCGATAGCCCGCAAGCCCCGTTTGTGATCGTTATCGAAACACCTTAGGCCTTCTTCCAGTTCGCCAAAACGCTCTTTTCCGGTCAGCGACACACAGGCCCGAATGCCTTCGGTCCGACTGCTGCCGGTGGTTTCGAGCGAAATGGCGCTGATGCCGTAGTAGAGCAGCTCCTCCACCAGCTCAACACCGGTGAAACCGGGATAGGCAACGGTGAAGTAGAAACCGTCGGCCAACGGCTGATCCTCGTCCATGTCGTAGACCAGCGAAAAGCCGTTCTCGGTGAACAGGCGCTTCATCGTTCGGGCGCGTTGGCCATATTCCCTCACCGCAGAGACAAAATCGTACCTGCCGTCGTTGACCGCCTCGAGCAGCTTGGCCAGGCCATACTGGGTGGTGTGACACACACCGGCGCTCAGGGAATACATGCCACCGAAAATATAGGCGTAGCCAAACCGGTCGGTGCCGAACCAGCGTGCGAGGCCGTCGCCGGTGGATTCGAAGAGACGATCGGAAATGGCCGTCATGCCGATTCGCTGACCGGCCAGGCTGAAGGACTTGGAGCTGGAGACGAGCAGAATATAGTTGTCCGTATACCGGGCCACCGTGGGGATGAAGGGCGGCACCCCCGGCCGGGAGGTGTCCTGCCTGAAATCCATGCCGAAGTAGGCCAGGTCCTCTAACGCGATAACATCGTAGCGGGTGCACAGCTCACCGATGATGGCCAGCTCTTTCTCCGTGAAGCAGATCCAGGAGGGGTTGTTGGGGTTGGAGTACATCAAGGCGCCGATTCGATGGGAGGACAGGTAAGATTCCAGCTTGTCCCGCAGCCGGTCCCCCCGGAAATCGTAAACGTCGAAACTTTCCCGGGGCAACCCCAGCACCTGGGCCTGCTTCTTGTTCACGGGAAATCCCGGGTCGATAAACAGGATGCCGTTCTTCCCTTCGATCCGGCGGCCGGCCATCATCATCGAAAGAAAGCACCCCTGCATGGCGCCCACGGTGGGCAGGCAGTGGGCCGGCTGAACATCGACGTCCAAGAATTGCTTCACAAAACGGGAGATTTCGGTCTTCAGGCAGGGGATGCCATCAAAAGGCGGGTAAATGGCGCCCACGCCCTTTTTCAGGGCAGCGACCTCTCCTTCCACGGCAATCTCCGGCGGGGCCATACCGGGGATGCCCATCTCCATACGGATAAACCGCTGCCCGGAGGCCCCTTCGATTTCCCCCACCAGCCGGTTCAATTCACGGATGGAGGCCAGTCCCACGCAGGCCAACTTGCTTTCACGGATTTTGTCCCTAACGATATTGCCGGCAATTGGGGTTTCCATTAGACGATCCCCCCCTCTGCCAGTGGCCTGCCTTCGAGTATGCGCTGGGGGTTGAAGATGGCCAGATCCAGCGTCGGTGTATCACCAAGGATCAATTCACTCATGTATCGACCCACCGCCGGGCCCTGCTGGAGGCCGTGTCCAGAAAAGCCGTTGGCCAGGTAAAAACCTTTTATTTCAGGCCATTCACCGAGAATGGCGTTGTCGTCCAAGGTATTGACCGCATACAGACCCGCCCAGCCCCGCACCAGCTTCAGCCGCTCGAAAGCCGGTACAAATTCAGCCAGCTCCGGCCACAACAGGTCCATAAACCGGTTCTGATCCCAGGTGAAATTGAAACCCACCGGGTCGTCGTCCATGGATTTTCCCAGCAGCACCATACCGCCGGCTTCCGTCCTGAAGTAGAGCCCGGACGGAAGGACGGTCAGGGGCAGCGGACCGTCTGGCTTGACGGCCGTGTCCAGGCAAAAGCACTGGCGCTTGACCGGCTTCACGGGCAGGTCCACACCGGCGGTTTTGGCCAATTCAGTACACCAGGCACCGGCGCAGTTGACCACGACGGCAGATGCATAGGAGGCACCGGCGGCAGTCTTTACACCGGTGATCTGCCGGTTGTCGACCACCAGTCCGGTTACCTCGTCCTCGATATAGACGGCTCCCTGGCCCCTGGCATTGGCCTTGTAACCCATGAGCACGGCGTAGGCGTCGAAATGGCCGTCCTGGGCGCCGAAGGTGCCGCCGGTGAACCCCTCGGTCGCATACAGGGGGTAATTGGCCTTGATCTCTTCCGGTGACCACCACTGGACCTGACAACCCAACGCCTTTTGCATTGCCATGGACGCTTTGGCGCCGGCTGCCGCGGGTTCTTCATGAAGAAAAAGGTTGCCCTCGCGGCGGTAGGCGATGCTGGGGCGGTTGCCGGCCAGTGTCATGTCATCTTCGAAGTGTTCGAGCACATCGAAAGCGTACTGGGAAATCTGGACATTCTGCTTCAGGCTGAACTGGATCCTGGCGTTGACCATGGACAGGGTGGTGGAGGCCTGGGTGTAGGCCAGATCCCGTTCGATGACGGCCACTTTCAGTGCCGGATCCTTGCGGGTCAGGTTATAGGCGGTGGTGGAGCCCATAATACCGCCACCGACAATAATGACATCATAACGCGTATTGTTCTGCATGGTCTGGATTCTCCTTGAACCGGTCAGGCCTGTTTATAATTGGGTCCTTCCCCGCCCTCCGGGCAGGTCCAGGTGACGTTGTGGAAGGGATCCTTGATGTCGCAGGTTTTGCAATGCAGGCAGTTGGTAAAGTTCAACTTGATGCCTTTGATGCCGCTGCCGTCTTTACGGGTTTCCAACTCATAGACATCGCCCGGGCAAAAACGGGTGCAGGGGCTGCCATAGGTGGGATAACATTTCTCCACGCACACCCGCTGGTCGTGAATGAGGACATGGCTGGGCTGGTCCTCCCGGTGAATGGTGCCGGAAAGGTAGACGCCGGTAAGCTTGTCCACCATGGCCGGATCGTCTTTGGCCGGCTTGGATTGCTCTGGGTCAGGCCCGGTGACTGCTGCATCGCCTTTCAGAGGTGTCAGTGTGGTGGCGTCGTCCACAGCGGGGAGGCGATCGGTCAGCCCCTTGCCTTTAGAAATATACTGGGCGGCCAAGTGGACCCATTTGAGCGGCCCTTTTTTGGCCAGGGCCTGGGCGAAGTTGCGGCCTTCCCGAAGCTCTGCACCGGCCCAGCTGGCTTCGATCCGCTGGCCGTAGCCATCCAGGCTGCGGCGGTTGGTGTTGCCGGCCACAAGGGCGTCCACGATTGTCTCGGCGGCCAGCATTCCCGACTTCATGGCCAGGTGGATGCCTTTGATGGCCGGTGTGCTGTGCATGGCGGCGCCGTTTCCGGTGAACAGGGCACCGTCCACGGCCAGGCGCGGCATGGAAAACCAGCCGCCGGTGGACACGGCGCGAGCCCCCTGTTCCACCACCTTGCCACCCCGGATGATGTTCCGGATCATCGGGTGGCCCTTGAAGCGCATGAATGTGTCGTAGATGTCCAACGACGGGTTCTCGTAGCCCAGGGCGATCAGAAAACCCAGGGCGATACGGTTTTTGGCCATTTCATAGACAAACCCACCGCCCGGGGTGTCCAGATCCAGGGGGAAGCCCATCGTATGAATGTCGTTGAAGGCACTGCCGCTAAAAAAATGGTTTTCCGGCAATTGGATCACTTCCTTGATTCCCGTTTCAAACACCTCGGGCAGACGGCCCGAACGGATGGGCAGTTTGTCGGCCAACGCTTTCGTGAGGCTGCCCCGGGCACCCTCTCCCAGCACGGTGACCCTGGCCAGCAGGTCGATGCCCGGCTCAAAATTGGGTTTGGGCTTGCCGTCCTTGTCCAGCCCTTTGTCGCCGGTGCGAACCCCCGTCACCGTAATGCCGTCGTCGGCCATAAGGATCTCTTTACCGTCGAAGCCGGGAAATATATTGATGCCCATGGCCTCGGCCTTGTCCCCCAGCCAACGGCATACCCGGGAAAGACTGACGATGGGAAAACCGGTGTTGTGCATCTGGCGTGGCACCAGCGGCATTTTAAAGTTGCGCTGCTGTGTGAGAAAAAAGAAACCGTCGCCGCGCACGGTCTGCTCCACGGGGAATCCCTGCGCCAGATAATCCGGGAAAAGCTCGGCGATGGCCGCTGGATTCATCACCGCCCCGCTGATGGCGTGGGAGCCGATGGCGGCACCCTTGTCGATGAGGGCCACTTCCAGTTCCTGGCCTTTTTCCGCAGCCAGCTGCATCAGGCGGATAGCGCCGGCCAGATTGGCGGGTCCACCGCCGACAAAGAGAACGTCGAATTCAATGGTTTCGTGCGTGGTCATCGGTTTCCCCCTTTTTTTATCAGGTTTCCAAAAAGGCGACAGGAAAAATGCCATGAGTGTATGGAATGGTGTTTAGGGGCATTCAGATAGCCTGATTTTCCATTAAAAACAAGGGGCCGAGGATGAAAAGGGGTCCGTTTCAACCGACTGCCTGCGATTCTCGGGCCTATGGCGGTGGCACGGCACCCGGTTAAGGCCGCTGATCCAAAGTCCTATGGACGTATCAGATCAAAGTACTTCTATGGTTTTATCAGTTGTATACTAATGGTCGAAAAAGCTGTCAAGCACCATTGTTCCCCAACCCGAGGCCACATAGGACTTGTTTAATGACATGATCCATGGTAATTGCCGATTCTGACCTTTTTACCCAAATCCTTAACATCCGTATACGGTAACCCGGGCCTGGCGATGCCTTGGCATAGTGCCGGGATGATCCTGCAAGGAGGCGTTGAGCATGGCAAACCGTAGCAGCAATTCAGCATGGATACTGGTGGTGGTTCTGGCCGTGTGTCTTCAGGTGGCGTTTGTTTTTGCAGATTGCAAGCAGACGGCCACGGGAACGGCCATCGATTTTTCCAAGGCCTTTTTTCTTCTAGATACAGATATGGAAAAATACATCTGCAGCGAGTTGGCTGGTGATGAAGACCAGTCGGCGACGGCCACCCACATTCAGGCGATGACCGATCAGGCCAACGCCCGCGGATTCGGTACCGGCATGGTCCGGCAGATGATTTACCATGTGAAGACCGAAACCCTGGCCCAGGATGCGGAATCCGCCACCATTCACCTGAAGGGATTGCGCCGGACCTGCATTCACCCGGCTTTCACCTTCGTGGCCAAACTGTTTCAACTGGGGCAGGCCCGCCCGTTCGAAGAGACGCTGGAACTGACCAAAGAGGACGGCAGGTGGAAGGTCTGCGGTGCCCCTTTTGGCCTCTCCCTGGATGTTTAGCCCAGCGGCCTCCAATTGAAGTCATACAACGCGAAGATGGCCAAACGGTTATGCGCTGTTGGTCATGCCGCCAGTGCAATGCTGATCGTCTGCCGCCGGTTTCACTGCCCCAGTGGAATCGGCGCTCTTTTTTAACCGGCTGCAGCCGGCTGATGGTGCCTACCGATGGACGCCCATTACCTGGAAATTAAGGCGATCGCCCGTAAAATCGTGGCTGGTTTTCCGCGGCCGGATTTTTACGAGGACCATCTGCACGAGGTCAGGGATTCGCAGCGGTTCTATCGATCCGACAGTGCCATTGTCAGACTGCGCCAGGACATGGCCGGCTGCCTTGACGATGATTTCGGCCACGGCATGGGACACGTGGAAAAGGTGGCCATCGATGCCGGGACCTTGGTCATTGTCGAAAGCCGACTGGCCGGCCAAACCGAAGCACTGGTCCAGCGGAACCTGCTGCTGGCCCAGTGCGCCGGCTTGTTGCACGATATCTGTCGCAAAGAGAAGTCCCACGCCGAAAAAGGAGCCGAAACGGCGCGCGATATCCTGCGGACCTATCCCCTGGTGCCCGAAGAGATCTCCCATGTATGCACGGCCATTCGCAACCACGAAGCCTTTACCCGATTAGAGCGGCTGCCGGCCCGCCAGGCCCGTATAATATCCGACTGCCTGTACGATGCGGACAAGTTTCGCTGGGGCCCGGACAACTTCAACCATACGGTCTGGGACATGGTCGGGTTCGTGAACCCGCCCTTGGATGTTTTTGTAGATCATTTCCCCAAAGGTATGGCCCTTCTGAAAAAGATCCGCGGGACCTTTCGCTCCCGAACCGGACGGCGTTACGGTCCCCAATTCATCGATATGGGTATTGCCATCGGTGAAGAGTTATACCAGGTGATCCTGACCGATTTCATCACCCCAACCTGATCCATGCCTTACATCCGTCAAAGGGTCTTCAACCTTGCGCGTACTTCTGATCAACCCCTACTACCCCATTTCCGAAACCCCGTCTCCGCCCCTGGGCCTGGCTTTCCTGGCCGGTGCATTGGAGCGGACCGGGAACCGAGTCAAACTCCTGGATTGCGTCGTGTTCCCGTTTAGCCGGGATTTGCTGGCATCAATGCTGCGAGATTTCCACCCGGAAATGGTCGGCGCCACAGCCGTGACCATGACCGTCGATCATGCCCTGGAAGCACTCGAATCGGTCAAAGCGCTGGATCCGTCGATAACCACGGTGATCGGCGGACCCCACGCCACCTTCTGTGCTACGGACATTCTGCAGTCCTGCGACCAGGTGGATGTGGTGGTGTGCGGTGAGGGAGAAAATACCCTGGTTGCCCTGACCAAAGCCCTGGAATCCAATGCGCCCTGGGAAGGGATACCAGGAATCGCCTTTCGTGACGGCCACCGGATCGCTGCAACTGCCGCACCGCCTCTGGCGGATCTGGACGAACTGGCCCCGCCGGCCCGTCACCTGATCCCCTTGGGGCGCTATCGGGCGCTAGGCATGCCGGTAAGCATGACCACCAGCCGCGGATGTCCGTATAAGTGCATTTTCTGCGTGGGACGCAAGATGGTGGGCGCACGGGTCCGCTATCGCGATCCCGTCCGGGTGGTGGACGAAATGGAAGACCTGAGTGCCTTGGATTTTCACCAGATCAATCTTGCCGACGACCTGTTCACGGCCAACGCAGATCACTGCCTGGCGGTATGCAACGAAATCTTAAACCGCGGGCTGAGGGTCAAATGGACCTCCTTTGCCCGGGTGGATACGGTCTCGCGCCAGATGCTGGAAAAAATGCGCCAGGCCGGGTGCACCACGGTCAGCTTCGGCGTGGAGTCGGGCAGTCCCGAAATACTAAGGCGAATAAAAAAGGGCATCACCCTTGAACAGGTCATTCATGCGATGCAGCTATGCCGGGATTGCGGCATCGATCCACACGCGTCATTCATCCTGGGCCTGCCGGGTGAAACCGAGACAACCCTGCGGCAAACGCTGGCATTCGGTGAAGGTCTCAAGGCCATGGGAGTCAGCCACGGCTTTCACATTCTGGCCCCTTTTCCAGGCACCGATGTCCGGGAGCGCGTCGATAAATATGATCTGCAGATTTTGTCCGACGATTGGCGCCGATACCATGCCAATCGCGCCATCATCCGTACGACCGGCGTTCAATCGGAAACCATGGACGCCATTGTGATCGATGGTGAACGGCAGTTCGACCAATGGCTGGGGGACATCGGCCGCGTCCGAGAAGAAGGGCGGGCCACCGCCAAAGAAATCTGGCCCCTGGTCCGATTGGAGCACACCGTGGTCATATACGACATGATGATGAAGCGGCTCATCGAAGAAAAGGGCGACTGGCCGGCTGAGAAATCAGACGAAGCGGATGCACACCCCACAGGAAAGCTGATCCGCCGCCTGTCCGGCGAACTGGATCACCCGCCGGCACGAATCCGGGCGGCCATCGAATTTGCAGCCGGGAAGCGGTATCTGACCCGAAACACCGAAAATGGACGGGTCCATTGGTCCTGGGTGGACTATCTTTAGGCGTTTTTGCCTTGCGAACCCCATCCCAAACCGCATCGATGGCATTGGATTTGATCCACCCATGATTATAGTAGCGGATATCAACAAACAACCCGATAAGCGGGAACCCCATCGACATCTATACTATTCGTGAAGGAAAGCACCATGTCTAAGGCAATCAGAATTCATGCAACAGGAGGTCCCGCCGTCATGCGCTGGGAAGACCATGACCCCGGAGCTCCGGAACCCGGGGAAGTGCGGCTGCACCAGGAGGCCGTTGGGCTCAATTTTATTGACGTGTATCATCGCACCGGACTGTATCCACTGCCCGCACTGCCTGCGGTATTGGGTCTTGAAGGCGCCGGCGTTGTGGAATCAGTGGGTGGCGATGTCTCTGAATTCAAACCGGGAGACCGGGTGGCCTACGCCGGCATCCCACCGGGTGCCTACGCTCAGGACCGCTGCATCCCGGCCCATCGACTGGTCCGGCTTCCGGACAGCGTCGAAACCCGACAGGCGGCCGGCATGATGCTTCGGGGCATGACGGCCCGCTACCTGCTTTACGGCTGCTATCCCGTGAAAGCCGGCGATCGCATCCTGATCCATGCGGCGGCCGGTGGCGTTGGATCTATCGTCTGCCAATGGGCCAGCCACTTGGGCGCCGAGGTGATCGGCACCGTGGGATCGGCAGAAAAAGCCGCGTTGGCCAAAAAAAATGGCTGCCACCACCCCATCCTTTACGGAGACGTGGATTTTGCCGAGCGGGTCAACGCCATCACCGGCGGCCGAGGTGTAAACGTGGTATACGACAGTGTAGGCAAGGCCACTTTCATGAAATCCCTGGACTGCCTCAAGCCCATGGGGACGATGGTCTCCTTCGGTCAGGCATCGGGAGCCGTATCATCTCTGGACATCGGGGTGCTGGCGGCAAAAGGATCCTTGTTTCTAACCCGGCCCAGCCTGATGACCTACACGGCCGAACGGGCCGATCTGCTGGCCCATGCCCGCGATCTGTTCACCGTGGTGGAAAAAGGAGCGGTAACGATTTCAATAGGCCAGACCTACCGGCTGGAGGACGCGGCCCGAGCGCACCAGGATCTGGAGGAGCGTAAAACCACGGGCAGCACAGTCCTGATTCCATGAAAACGGGGGCCTGTCCAATGGACAGGCCCCCGAGATTTTTTTACCGTGGTTAAAGAAAACCGCTGATCAACAGCAGCACTGACTCACATAACAGCCGCAGGGATCGACCACCCGGCAACCACAGGCATCGACCACTTGGAAACAGCCGCAGTTATCCGCAACGGCGCGATCACTGCTGTGCTGCTGCTTCTTTCTCTCGGATTTACGGGCATCTGATTTCTTGTCGGACATGGCACAGCCTCCTTGATGGTCATAACACCCCCGGTATGCCGGGGTGCATGATAGTTTGGATTTTCACGGGCCAGCCGATAACGGCTGGTGGTCTGCATTCGGGAACCACCTTCGGCATCATACGTGATCAGCCCAATGCTTACACCTCAAGAATAACCATCAATCGGCCTGTTGTCATACGCCACGTCAAATTTATGAACACTTGTTGACTCGACCGATTATTGCTGGATGTTTACCCGGTTTTATGTTACTCCACTCACGTTTATTCCCGCCAGAATAGAGGAATTATGATAAGAAACAGGATACTTGTCATTGCCACCCGGAACAAGGGCAAGACCGCCGAGATCCGGGACCTGCTCAACGCCTTTCCGGTTACCATCAAAGACCTGGATGATTTCGGTCCGATCCCTGAAGTGGTGGAAGACGGGGACACTTTCGATGAGAATGCCTACAAAAAGGCCAGCTTTACTGCCAGGGTCCTGGGCTATCCAGCCCTCTCCGACGACTCAGGCCTGGTGGTGGAGGCGCTGAACGGAGCACCAGGCGTCCACAGCGCCCGTTGGGCCGGCCCCGAGGCAACCGATGCCGAGCGCGGACTCAAGCTGCTGGCCGAACTGGGAAACCAGGCCAACCGATCGGCGGCGTTTGAATGCGTGATCTCCATCGCCGTGCCTGGCGGACCGGCGCTGACCTATGAAGGCCGCTGCGAAGGCGCCATCACGCATACGCCTGCCGGCACCAGCGGGTTCGGTTACGATCCGGTTTTCTTCTATCCGCCGTTGAACAAAACCTTTGCCCAACTGTCCATGGCCGAAAAAAGCCGGGTCAGCCACCGGGGTAAGGCGCTGCAAGGGTTTCGGGATGAGTTTGACAAAGTGATGAAATGGATCGACCGGCATATGCCGGAGCCAGAAATTATCGGCTGCCAGAGTCAAAGGGGAGAATTCCATGTTGAAAAAAAATGAGGGAATCGACATTGCCCAGGAGTTGGGGGGAATCCAAAACATCGAACAGGCTCAGGCCCTGTTTGAAAAACGGTTGGACAAGGAGCACCTGTCTCGCCTACGGACGCTTAGCCGCCCGGAAATCCTGATCAAAATTGCCAACGCCATTGCCATGTGCGATCCCGCCCGGGTTTTTATCAACACCGGGTCCGAAGCGGATCGTCAGTTTATCCGACAGCTTGCGCTGAACAAG
Organism: uncultured delta proteobacterium; assembly: GCA_963697405.1. Lineage (GTDB taxonomy): Bacteria > Desulfobacterota > Desulfobacteria > Desulfobacterales > Desulfosarcinaceae > Desulfosarcina. The sequence continues at coordinate 374,658 of CAVONY010000036.1, forward strand.
GGGGAAGAGGCGGTTCTGGCTATGGAGGGGCACACCATCCATTTCGATCTCAAAGAGGAGCAGGGCCGCATCATTGACCGGACCTTTTACATCGCCAACCCGAATGAGAAGATCAGCAGCCTGGCAAACAAGACGTTAAGGGATGATGCCCTGGTTGAAGTTCGGGAAAAAATGGCCGGCATCATGAGCGGGGCCACCATGGTGGTGGGGCTGTATATTCGCGGTCCCGTGGGCGCGGCAGCCTCCAATCCAGCAATCGAGATCACCAGCTCTGCATATGTCTGCCACAGTGCCGAAATCCTCTACCGCAACGCTTTTGCGGATTTCGAACGAGAAGTTGACCGGCTGGGGCACTTTTACACCAACATCCACAGCGAGGGGCTCAACCGGCCCGAAGATCTGCCCAATGCAAGGGTATTCATGGACCGGAGCCACCGTACCACCTATGCGTTTAACTGCACTTACGCAGGCAACACCCTGCTGCTGAAAAAAGGCAACCACCGCTTTTCCGTGGACAAGGCCGTCTATGAAGGCAACGGCAGAGAACTGGCCGAACACATGTTCATCACAGGCATCCAAGGCCCCGGGGGCCGGGTGACCTGGGTCGCCGGTGCGGCGCCGTCCGGCTGCGGAAAAACCACCACGGCCATGGCCGGCAACCACTTTGTGGGCGATGATCTGGCCCAGATGTGGATCGACGACAATGGCAGCGTGCGCTCCATCAATCCGGAATGCGGCATCTTCGGCATCGTGGAAGATGTGAACGGAGAAGGTGACCCGATGCTGATGGACTGGCTGAGAAATCCCGGATCAGAAGTGATCTGGTCCAACGTGCTCATCGATGAAAACGGCGTTCCCCATTGGACTGGCAACGGCGAAACCCTGCCCACCCGGGGCCGCAACTTCCAAGGGCCCTGGAAAAAAGGGCTGACGGATTCCGGCGGCAAGGAAGTCAAAATCTCCCATCCCAACGCCCGCTGCACCATATCCTCATCGGTCCTTGCCAACTACTCGGACAAAGCCGAAGCGCCGGAGGGGGTGGAAACCCGGGTGATCACCTACAGCGGTCGGGACAGCGACACCATGCCGCCAGTCTGGGCGGCTAAGAACTCCAACCACGGCGTGGTGATCGGTGCCTGCATCGTTTCGGCAGCCACAGCCACGGAAGTGGGTGCATCCGGTGTGAAGCGGGCGCCGTGGGCCAATGCACCCTTCATTCCCGGCGCGCTGGGGGACTATATGAAGGCCCAGTTCGATTTTTTCGGCAGTTCAGATATCAAAGACGGCAAACGGCCGATTTTGGCGGGGCTGAACTATTTTCTCTCCCACGAGGCCCGCGGCGGCAGCGGCAAGAAATTGTTGGGGGAGAAAAAGGACGTCAAGGTCTGGCTGGGATGGCTGGAACGCCGCGCCCACGGCGACGTGGATGCCATTGAGACACCCATCGGGTTCATTCCCCGCTATGAAGACTTGAAGGCGCTTTTTGAAACCCTGATCCATAAGCCCTACCCCAAAGATCTCTATGACCGGCAGTTCTCCCTTTATGTGGACAACATCCTGGCCCGAAACGACCTTCAGACGACTGCCTACGGTAAGGAGGAAAACATTCCTCGACTGATCTTCGACGTGCTTCGGGAACAGCGTGACGGACTGATTGCCTTGAAGACAAAATACGGTCCCATCGTGACACCGGAGCAATTATTTGAAGGACCCTGAATTTCAAATCCCAAGCCACTCACATTCAATGAACCGGCAGGGCGGCAGAAGAAATTTCTGCCGCCCTTTTTGCTTACCGCCATTAGCTTGATGAACGCCTAAAACGTCGTCAATCAGACGGTTCCGTAAAAAGTTCGAGATCAAGGCTTGCGAATCCCGAGGAATGAGGTGTACTGTCCGTACTCCGCAGTAACGAGGGATGAAGCGTAACGCAGATATCGGAGTTTTTACGGAACCGTCAAACTTATGAATCCCATGAACCATCCACGACTTGCATCAGCAGTGATCAATCGCCGCATGCTGGTGGCCCTGGTGATGGGTTTTTCCTGCGGGTTGCCGCTCCTGCTGACCCTGTCCGTGCTCCAGGCGTGGATGACGGAGTCAGGTGTGGACCTGACCACTATCGGACTGATGACCCTGGTCGGATTGCCCTACACCTTGAAATTTTGCTGGGCGCCGCTGTTCGACCGCTACACCCTACCCCTGATGGGCAGGCGGCGAGGATGGCTGCTGGTATCTCAGTTGTCTCTGATGGCGGCCTTGGTCTGGTTGGGTTTCAGCAATCCGGTTGCCCACCCAGAACTGCTGGCCGTCTCCGCTCTGGCCGTGGCCTTTTTCAGTGCATCCCAGGACATCGTGGTGGATGCCTATCGGCGGGAGGACCTGCCCGACCACGAACTGGGTCTGGGATCCTCGCTTTACATCAACGGCTATCGTGTGGGCATGCTGTTGGCGTCCGGCGGCGGCCTGATTCTGGCGGACCATTTACCCTTTTCCACGGTGTACCTGATCATGGCTTTGTGTGTGCTGCCGGGGGTGATCACTACCGTACTGACACCGGAACCCCACGTAGCCTCTTTTCCCGTCACGCTCAAGGCCGCCGTGGTAGAACCGCTGGTGGAGTATTTCAGCCGGGCGAATGCCATGTGGATTCTGGCCTTCATCCTGATGTACAAAATGGGTGATACGATGGCTGCGGCCATGACCACACCATTTTACCTGGACATCGGTTTTTCCAAAACCCAGATCGGGACCGTGGTCAAGCTGTTCGGGTTCTGGGCCACTGTCGGCGGCACCATTTTAGGTGGTGTTGCCATGATCCGATTGGGCATCCTACGCAGTCTCTGGATTTTCGGCATTCTTCAGGCCCTCTCAACCGCGGGATTTGCCTTGCTGACTGTTATCGGTCCTAACTTGACGGCACTGTCAGCGGTTATCGCTTTCGAAAACCTGAGCAGTGGAATGGGTACCTCAGCCTATGCGGCTTATATGGCCAGCATCACGGACAAGCGCTTCACAGCCACCCAATATGCCCTGTTGACCAGCCTCATGGGCATCCCTCGGGTGTTGGCCTCGGCCCCCACCGGCTTTATGGCCACACACATGGGATGGCAGGGGTTTTTCATTTTCTGCACCTTGATCGCCCTTCCCGGACTGCTTCTGATTATGCGGATAAATGGCCAACGCCCCGACTGATCCCTGCTAAAATCCTTGTTTTTATAAATTATCTGATTATGGTAGAGCAGAACTTATCGACAGGAGGAGTAACCCCCAAGGTGACGCAAACGAAATCCCCCACCCTCAACCATTCCGATCGGATCCGGCAACTGGCGCAAATACGGCGGCACATTCTGTCCATACCTGCCGAACAGGCCATGGCCGCTATCCTCGACCACCCGCAGCCGGCGGCACTGGTCCACTCGTTTCCGGAAGAAGATCTTCATTTTCTCATCCATGACCTCGGGACGGACAACGCCCTTCCCCTGGTTACCCTGGCCTCCAACCGCCAGTGGGAATATATGCTGGACATGGAGGTCTGGGAGAAGGATCAGCTGAACTACCCGCTGACCACCACCTGGTTGCAGTTGCTGCTTCGTGCGGACCCGGACCGGCTGGTCAAATGGTGTTTCGATGAACGGCTGGAGTTCCTTGAATTATATCTGTTCAGGAATATTGAACTCCGGGTCAGGGAGTCCGATCAGTTTTCATCGGATCTGGATGACGGCTTTTTCACGGATGACGACACCTTCTACGTGCGCTTCGTGGACTATCCCGTGGCCACACCCGAGAGTGACGCGGCCAAGGCACGGCGCAATGAAATGCTGAGCCTGCTGTTGCGCCGTATTTCTGGTTTTGATCACCCCCGTTACCAGGGTTTGCTGATGGAATCGGTGAGCCTGATTCCCAGCGAAACTGAGGAGGAATTGTTCCGGCTGCGCAACGTGCGTCTTGCCGAAAAGGGATTTTTTCCCTTTCACGAGGCGGTCGGTGTTTACCAGCCGCTACGGCCAGGAGAGCTCGCAGCCAGGGGAAATAAAACAATTCGGCCGCCATCGTCGGAGGATCCCCGTTTTCCGGTGCCCCAGTTTGCCGCCACGTTCCTCGATGGGGACAGCCTCTTCGTACGTGCATTGAAAGGGATCCGTGACGCTCATGTGATTCAGCAGCTCCAGGGAGAACTGGCCGGTCTCTGCAATCAGGTCATATCGGCTGACCAGGCGGTAATCCGGAACCGCGACCAATTGAAATCGGTGGTTTCCAGGGTCAGCGGGTACTTGAGCATCGGGCTTGAACTGATGACCGAAAGCACGGCTAACAAGCAGGAATCCATGGCGTCTGCGCTTTTACAACGTCATTTGCTGGCGGATATCTTCAGAAACGGATTCGGTAGCGCCTTGCAGCTGAAATGGCAGGCCACGCGCTGGCGCAAAGAGAGCTGGTGCCAGTCACAACAGGTAGATCTCACCTTCTGGGATGAGGCATGGCTTGGGCTGTTGGGCGGGTTGTTGATCAATCCCCCACAGTTCTATGATCCGTCCGAATCCGGTCCCATTTACCGCGATTTTCTGACACGGGATGAGACCGAAGCGACCGGTCGTGGATTGGACCAGGTGATTGCTCTGGATCATCTGCTCAAGCGCATGGATGTTACCATTTCAGCAGATGCGGGTATCCGGCGTCTGACATACAAGAATCTTCTGCTGACCCTGTGGGTCAGGGCATCGTTGAAAACGCCACCGAACGACACGGTCACGCCGACCCTTGCCGTCTCATTTTCAGCTTTCAAGGCATTCTATAGAGCACTCTGGACGGACCAAGCGGGCCAACGACTTATCGGCGACGGGAAAAAGACCGAGTTTCTCCATTGGGCCGCGAAGGCCTCGGGCCAGTCACCCGCGGACCTTTCCAATCGCCTGGACACTGTGTTCGAGGCGCTTTTCGATGAAATTGAACGTGAACTGGCGCCCCTGGATGCAGGCAACCTTGATCCACGTCATGTTAATCTGTTTTTACTCAAGTACTGATCTGGCCATTAACCAGCAGGTTCTTTCATGCAGATGATCGGCGTACTCTGCTCTACAGGTGCCGCCTTTTGCTGGGCCGCCGCTGTCATCATGTTCAAAAAGAGCGGCGAGACCTTCTCACCAATGGCCTTGAACCTCTTCAAGGGTGTGGTCACGCTGTTACTGCTGGTGCCAACCCTCTGGTTTGCCGGCATACCGCTTTTCCCGGTCCGACCGGCCAGCGACTGGATGATGTTTGGCATATCCGGCGTCTTGGGCATCACATTGGCCGACACCTTTTTTTTCATTGCCCTCAGGCGACTCGGTGCCAGCCGATGGGCCGTGGTGGATTGCCTCTACCTGCCATTCATCCTTCTCATATCCGCACTGTTTTTAAATGAATCCATCGGGATCAAAGGGATTGTAGGTGCCCTTCTGGTGATTGCCGCCATTGGTGCGGACGCCTGTTCCGGGTCTTCGATAACCATGTCTCGGAAGGATTTTTGGATAGGGATTGTCTTCGGCTTGCTGGCAGTGATTCTGATTGCGGGAAGCGTCGTCATGGTGAAGCCGCTGCTGGAATTGACCAGCGTCCTTTGGGCAAGCTTCGTCAGGCTCCTCGCCGGAGTTGCCGGCTTGATCGTCATTGCGGTGATTCATCCCGAAAGGCGTGAGATCCTGGGCGTGCTGTTACCGTCATCAACATGGAAGATTGCCCTGCCGGCATCTATTGTGGGCAATTACTTGGCCATGCTGGCATGGCTGGCAGGATTTAAATATACGCTGGTTTCCGTGGCGGCCATTCTGAATCAGCTCTCCACCATTTTCACCTTTATTCTGGCCGCCGTTTTCCTGAAAGAGCCGGTAACCCTGCCACGGATGATCGCCATTGTGATGGCGGTGTCCGGCGCACTGCTTGCGGCCACCGCCGTTTAGTCGAACAGGTAGCGATGAATCATATCCACCAGGCCGTCAATGAGCCGATCAGCATCTTGGTTCTCACCGAAGATGGTGATCGAGCAAATAATCTCTTCCACGGCGGCTGAGATGACATGGGCTGCCGTCTTAATATCCGTTATCCTCAGTGTATCCCGGAATTGTTCGATGAATCGCTCGACGTGCCCCAGGCTACGCTGATCCATCTCATTGACTAATATCGGCACAGGTGAAATGCCCATGGACGAATTTATCGCTTTGAAAAACATGGTCGAGGGAACGGATCTCTTCGGATTGTACCATCTGGCTGCCGCACACCCGTAGCATTCTCAAATGGACGCTGTTCAATCACTGCGTCAAGACGTCAGTGTTCCTCAATAATGGCAACCTTGTGGAGGGTATCGAGGTGGCCGTCTTTTTTTGGTCTCACGGTTCAACGTCGGATTAGGTAAGGATCGGTCGAAAAAACAGGGGACCCTGTCGCCGGCCGATGCAAAATAGGCGACACGGTGCTATTGGTTGAACAGAAGGAACGAAATGAAAAGGATCGGGAATATTTCAGAAAAGGGCCTTTGGATGTGCCAAATGGGCCTCTTGTCGAGGCCTTCGTCGGTCCCAACTGGTGCGGCGGTCTTCTCCGCTGCGGCGCTCAGGGATGTGAACGGCGTAGGTAAACTGCCGTCGGTCCACCCCGGAACGCCGTCCACCATTGTCATGAATCGCCGTTGTCTTCATCAGAATTCAGTTCGCCTTAGATTGCAGTGGAGTTAGGATGACACTTTTCGGACGTAATTTAATTGGCGCCTTCTCGTGTCAAGTCATAGAAGGACATACGCGATTTGCTTTTATCCATTTCATGCAAGAATCGCGCTACTTCTCCGACTCAATTACAAATAATAATTATTTCAAATAGTTGTAGGCTTTGACAATTGGGGCCGGCACAACAATGTGAAAATAATGAACGATTTATTAGGAAAATATTTTCCACTAAGAAAAAAAGTTCTCACTATCCGTGGCGGTGTTAGGGGGGCTGGGTCAATGACTGACCCGTTATTGCAATCGATCCGGATAAGCGAATTATAATAAATAACGCATGTAGTTAAATTATTTCGCATTAGCTGGCAGGTCATTCGGGGTCATGATCGAAAAGATAGCCGATGGATCGAAGACTCTTAAAATAGACCGGATCTCTGGGATCGCGTTCAAAATATTTGCGGAACCGAACGATGAAGTTGTCGACGGTGCGGGTGGTGGTTTTCCGGGAATACCCCCAGCCGATCTGCAACAGTTTTTCACGAGAAAGCGGCTTGCCACGATTGGCAATAAACAGTTTGAGCACTTTGGATTCCTGTTCAGTCAGGGAAATCTCACCCAGACGACAGCGTGCGGTATGGGCTTTAAAATCGATGCGATTGTCGCCAAAATGAAAGGTGTCGAAGGATGGGAGAACCGGATCGCCGTTTTCCTGATTCCAGCCGACACGTTTGAGCAGACGGTCGACGCGAAGAAGCAGTTCCTCCAGGTTGAAGGGTTTGGCCAGATAATCGTCCACCCCGAAGGCAAGCCCCTTGATCCGGTCATCCGGATCGCCCTTGGCCGAGAGGATCAAAATAGGCAGCCGCTCGTCTTCCAGCCGGATGCTCTGAAGAATGGAGAGACCGTCTATGCCCGGCAGCATGATATCCAGAATCACTAAATCCGGCCTGATCTCCTTCCATTTATTCAGGCCGGCCACACCGTCAGGAGCGATTGCCACCTCGTACCCCTGAAGGGTCAGGTTCAGTTGGATGCCTTCGGCGATATGCCGATCATCTTCAATGATTAGTATAAGTTTTTTGGGAAGTTCCATGATGGCGGCTCCTGTATTATCCGTATAACTTATATTGCTCGGCAATTCCGTCTGTTTAGTGCCTATTCACAAATGGTAGATTTTGGTTCAGGCCAAGGCCGCAGCGCTTTTTAAACCGCAGGCGCAGCTGCGCTTCGTCGAGGAGTTAAAAAGCGCGATAACGCAGGCCTCTGGGCCGAAAAATGCCGTTTGTGGATGGGCACTATTCCAGGGCCGGCAGAATCAGGGTGAACGTCGAGCCTTTCCCCCCTCCTTGGCTTTCGGCCAGCACCTTGCCCTTATGGAGCCGGGCGATGTTTTGCACCAGGTGCAAGCCCAGCCCGCTTCCCTTGGCCGTCATATCGTCCGATTGGCCGATCTGGTAAAACTTGCGGAAAATCTTTTTCATCTCTTTTCGTTCGAAACCGAGGCCGTTATCTGTAAACCGGATGTGCGTCCGTTGGCGCTTGGGTTCGATGAAGATGTCCACTTGCGGAATTTCAGCAGCATTGTATTTGATGGCATTGGTCAAAATGTTCATCAAAAGCATTTCAAACAAATGCCGGTTGATTCGCTGGTACACGGTCGTGGTGTCCGGGTGGTGGACGACAACCCGGCAGTTTTTGAACAGGTGGGCGTTTTCTTCCAGGAACTGGTCCACCGTCTTAACTAGATCACAGACAACGAACTCACCCATATAGCTTTTGCTTTCCAGTTTGGCCAGGTTCAGCATGCGGTTGATGTTTTGGGTCAGGTGATCCACATCGGTGAGCATATACTGGATGTATTTTAGCTGATCATCCCGCGAGAGTTCGTACCTTGAGAAGGTCTGCAGATACAGTTGAAGGGAAGTCACCGGCGTTTTGAGTTCATGGGTGAAGTTGTTGATAAAATTGTTCTGCATCCGGTACAGCTGCATGGTTTTCTGGCTGAATACAAAAATGATGAAGATGCCAAGCAATATGATACCGATAAGTATGCTCAGGACGAGAATCACCAACCACGTGTCGGCGGCGAACACCTGATCCTGCTCGACGTTGAACCGCACCATGGCCGACCGAAGGCCGCTGCTGACTTCAATATACCAGTAAATATATAGAAAAAGCGAAACCACCAGGGCAGTGACGGAGAAGATAAACACCAGTATGGGATGAAAAAGCCACTTCACCTGCTTCATGGGCTGTAACGGGTCCTTTGCATAAAATGACGCGATTGCGGCTGCCTGAACAATGCTGTCGATGGCCGATAAGCAATACTACCGGTTTTCTATGCACATTTCAATGCGCCGGCAACACCGCAACAGGAAATTTCCTTGACCGGTGGGCATACCCATATTATGTTATACGTATATTTTTCCTTCCTGATTTTTTGTGTCTGTTTGTCGATGTTGAACATCACTTTTCCAGCGAGCCGGGCTTTCTGGTTGGCCGTTGCAGCCTTCATTGAATGTTCGGGCATGGAATCATCCGTTGAAGTGATTTTGTCGTTTCAGCGGGTTTTCGTATTACTAACCTGAAACCCAAAAGGGGGAAATCATGAGCGAAAGTGTTTACAAAGTCATCGAACTGGTGGGAACCAGCACCGCATCCTGGGAGGATGCGGCGAAAAATGCAGTCGAAACCGCGTCCAAGTCATTAAAGGATCTGCGGGTGGCGGAAATTTCGAAACTGGACATGAAAGTGGAAGGGGGCAAGGTCACCGCTTTTCGCTCCCGCGTGAAGCTGTCTTTTAAATATAACACGTAATCTATAGATAGGATTGGCAATCACACAGCCAGGCTGCCCGCTACCGGGCAGCCTGGCTGTGTCTTGCTGGATTATCCAATGGCCCGGGACATCAGATCGCCCACCATTTTCGAAAAGCGGGCGGGGTTGTCTAGTTTTCCACCCTCGCTGACCACGGCCATGTCAAATAAAAGATGGCTGAAATCTTTCAACTCGGGGTTGTCCCGGTCGTTCTCAAAAAGGGTCTTGATTTTTTCCACCACCGGGTGATCCATGTTCAGTTCAAGGACGCGCTTGACTTCATTTGGTTTTTGCCCGGACGCCTTGACCAGTTTCTCCATGTACGCACTCATGTCCCAGGTGTCCCCGGAGAGGCAGGAAACCGAATCTTTGAGCCGTGATGAGGGCTTGACCTCTTTGATCTTATTCTCCAGGTGCCCTTTGATAAAGCCGAAGAGTGCGTTATAGGCTTCTTTTTTGGTCTCATCCACCGTGTCCAGATCCAGATCACCTTTTTCGGCGCTCTTCAGCGGCTTGCCGTCATATTCGGTCAATGACTGCACCACCCACTCATCTACCGGATCGGTCATCAACAGCACTTCAAAATCCTTCTCTTTCAGGCGTTCAAGATGGGGACTGTTGATCAGGGCAGAGAGCTTGTCCCCGGTGATGTAATAAATCTCCTTCTGGTCGGCCTTCATATTTTTCACGTAATCATCCAGCGACGTCCACGTGTCTTCGGATTTGGTGGTCTTGTAGCGGATCAGGGTGGCGAGCTTATCCTTGCTGGCCGGATCGGTGTGAATCCCCTCCTTTAATACAGCGCCGAATTCATCGTACAACTGCTTGTATTTCTCCGCATCCATTTTGCCCAACAGGTCGAACAGCTTTTTCACTAAATTCTTGCGGATGTTCAGCACCAACCGGTCCTGCTGAAGGATTTCGCGGCTGACGTTCAGGTTCAGGTCGGATGCATCCACCACGCCTTTCACGAACCGGAAATATTCGGGCATCAGTTCCTTGCAGTCGTCCATAATGAACACTCGTTTGGAATAAAGGTGGATGCCGTGGCGGCGTTCCGGTGTGAACAGGTCGAAAGGGGCCTTCGAGGGGATATAAAGCAGGGCATCATACTCGGTGGTACCTTCGAACTTGAGATGGAGCCGCTCCATGGGCGGGTTCCAGTCGTGGCTCAAATGCTTGTAGAACTCTTCGTATTCTTCGTCTTTGACGTCATTTGAATTACGGGCCCAGATGGCCTTCATGGAATTGAGGGTCTCTTCACGCATCACCTTGCGCGTCGTGGCGCCGATGGACTTGCCATCCTTATCCTTGATAATTTCCTCATCGGGCAGCGGCTCGTCGCGCTCGACCTCCATGGTGATGGGGTAGCCCACGAAATCGGAATGCTGTTTGACAATGCCGCGGACGGTCCACTGGTCGGTGAAATCCTTCTCGTCCTTCTCTTTTTTTTTCAAAGCCAGGGTGATGGTGGTGCCCCGGGACGCTTTCTCGGTCTCTTCAATGGTGTAGGATCCGTCTCCGGTTGAGACCCATTTGACGGCCTTGTTCGCATCCGCAACGGCAGAGCGGGTGACCAGGGTGATCTGATCAGCCACCATGAAAGCGCTGTAAAAGCCCACGCCGAATTGCCCGATCAATTCCGGTATCAGGGTCTCCTGCCCTTTGGCATGCTCCAGGGCCTCCATAAAACCGGCAGTGCCGCTCTTGGCGATGGTGCCGATGTTTTCCATGACCTCCTCGTAGGTCATGCCGATGCCGTTGTCCGAAATCTCAAAGGTCTGCTTGATGGAATCGGGTTTCAGCTGAATCCTGAACTCGCTGTCTTCACCCAGGATGCCCGGCTCGGTCTCGGCCTTGTATCGGACCTTATCAATGGCATCCGATGCATTGGATATCAGTTCCCGCAGAAAAATGTCCTGGTTGGAATAGAGGGAATTGATGATCAGGTTGAGAATCTGCTGCACTTCGGTTTTAAACTGATGGGTTTCCTGCTTGGCTTCCATTGGCTCTCCTGAACAGTTCTTGATCGATTTTGATGGTTGTTTTTATCAATGGTTATAATTAGTTCGACGACCGACGATGAACAATTATGGGCGCGATTTGCAGTTTGTCAAGACCGGGAAACCGGTTTTAAGGATAAAAACCAGTCTGTTCGCCGGTGCACACCGATAGGGTTTCAACCCCAGAAAAAAAGCACCCGGGAAATGGCACTGGTTTGAACCCTCCCCGCCGCAAGCGGCGAGGAATGCGCTCACTATCGCGGTTCAAACGGTACGGTTCAAAAACGAAGACATATGATAACCTATATATTTAAGGTGGTTATTAATTTTTTCCAGAATGCGGGGGTTAAAGTTCAAAATCTTGAACTTTCTGGAATAAACTATTTTACGCTTTCATATAAGCAAGTTATTACCTAACATGCTGGCAATAAGTTTATAATCATGAACATATTACATCATGATCCGGCGCTTGCCGTCTTGGCGAAACAGACGGAAAGAATAGAAAAAAAATAGTAGGTGACTAAATTTATTATTTATAATGCGATTCTGTTATTTTTTTGGTTCTGAAAATCGAAGTTGGCAAGATGTTTGCTGATGTCTAATGTCAACCTAATAGTTTTCATCTGTTCTCCTCCTTAACGGTTAATCGGCTTCATTCCGATTAACCGTTTCCTTTTTAGTCCCTCGGATTAAAATTGCAAAATTCCAACCAACCGGTTAAAATTGTTTTCAACCCATGAAGTGATCCAGAATCAATCCTTGTGAAACTGGGGTCACGGTTAGAAAAAAATCACCGGATGTGGAATTATTTCTAACCCTGTTTCCGACCCTGTTTCTGAACGATTGGCTCATTTTAAAACCGGTGGATCGCTTCCACTTCTTCGTCGCTCACGATCAGCAAGAATCGTTGCCGTCATTCGGCAGCCCCCAGCCGCGATGTTACCGGCGGCATATATCGGCAGGTTTACCGGTCGTCTTTTCTATGACAACCGAGAAATAGTGCAGCCTTTTGGCAATGCATGGAGGTGGGTATGAAAACCAAAAAATGGGTTTTTGGCTTTGACGAACTGGATGCCGTAAAAAACCATGTGGGCGAGGATGGGGATGCCGTTCGGGGCCTGCTGGGCGGAAAAGGGGCAAACTTGGCTGAAATGGTTCGCATCGGGTTGCCGGTTCCCCACGGATTTAATGTGTCCACCGAGGCCTGCAATGCCTTCCTCAAGTCAGGCGGGACCTTTCCCAAAGGCATGTGGGACCAAGTCTTGTCAGCCCTTCAAACGGTTGAAGCCGAATCGGGAAAAGGCTTTGGCAGTGACACCAATCCCCTGCTGGTCTCCTGCCGGTCCGGTGCCAAGTTTTCCATGCCCGGAATGATGGATACCGTGCTCAACATCGGCCTCAACAGCCAGACAGTGGCGGCCATGATCCGCCTGACCGATGA